>CBDAUG010000001.1:0-1995000 GCA_965200495.1 Alphaproteobacteria bacterium | reverse complement strand
ATCCGGGCGGGGGCGGCTTCTCCGGTCAGAGGGCGTTCAGCATCGAAACGGTGCTGAACGCCATAAGGGAACGGATCCCGGCCGAAGCGGAAGAGCCCGCGGTGGCCATGATCGAAGTGACGGGAGACGTCACAAGCAGCAACATCGTGATCGAGCCAGGTGACACGCTGATGTCGGCACTGCGTGCAGCGGGACCCCGGCGCGAAGAGGCGGACCAGGCAATCAGGGCCCTGACCCGCCACTTCAACCCGCGCCGTCTGCAACCCGGTCAGCACGTGCGTGTCATCCTGGATTCCAGTGGCGGCAAAACGCGGCTCGTGGCGGTCTCCGTTTCCCTTGGTGACGACCGCTACGCGCAGGCCAGCCTCTCCGGCGACGGATATGTTTCCGAGATCACCGCAACACCCTATCGACCGGCCTTCGCCCCCACCCCCGACCCCGACGGGGTTGACGCGGCAGACGATCCCGGCTCTTTCGACAGACCGAAGCGCCTCGGGCGCGGTATCATCGTCAAGCGGCAGGCGGCAGCGGACGCTCAGGTGGCGGAAACGTCCGATGACGCAGACACCGAGAACGCCGCCGCTGATGAACCGCCGGCGCAGACGCAGATCGCAGCCCCGGAAACGCCCGGGATCTCGCGCAAGGCCTTTGTGGTCGAGGAAGGCGAGATTCTCATGGCGGAACTCCTCGAGATTGCAACCGACACACGTCAGGCGCACGCGGCGACATTCGCTCTTGGCGAGGTGTTCAACCTGCGCCGGATCCGTGCCGGTCAGCACGTCGATGCCGTTTTCGATGATGATGGCCTGCTTGAGCTTGCCATGACGCCGGTGCCAGGAGAACGGATCGTCGTCCGGCGCGGTGACGACGACACATACACTGCCGAACAGACGGAGCTGCCCCTTGAACTGCAGTATGTCGCAGCCGGCGGAAAAATCGTCAGCAGCCTCTATCAGGCCGCGGTTGATGAGGATGTGCCTGTGGGCGTTCTCCAGCGGATGATCCTTTCATACAGTTTCGACATCGATTTCCAGCGCGAGATCCAGCGTGGCGACAGTTTCTCCATTCTCTACGAGCGCTTCGTTGACGAGGCCGGGGACGTCGTGCGTTACGGCCTCCCCCTCTTCATGTCGCTCAACGTTTCCGGAGCGCCCCTGCCCGTCTATCGCTTCACCCCGCAAAGTGGTTTTGCCGACTACTTCAACGACGTCGGAGAGAGTGTGCGCAAGGCGCTCCTGCGGACTCCCGTCGACGGCGCGCGCATTACATCAGGCTTCGGCCAGCGCACACTGTTCGGCTATACCGCCATGCACAAGGGGGTCGATTTCGGTGTTCCGACAGGAACTCCCGTGATGGCTGCGGGCAATGGCGTCATTGAAGCGCTCGGCTACAACGGCGGATACGGCAACTACATCCGCATCCGCCACAATGGCACGTACAAGACGGCCTATGCCCACATGAGTCGCTATGCCGAGGGCCTTGCCGCCGGCAGTCGCGTCAGACAGGGTCAGACAATCGGCTTCGTCGGCAGCACCGGACGGTCCACGGGTCCCCATCTTCACTACGAGGTTCTCGTCAACAACGTGCAGATCAATCCCCTCGATGTCCGTCTTCCTGCCGGTGAAATTCTTGCCGGAGACGAACTCGAGAGATTCTATTCCCGGCGGGATCAGCTCGACGAGCTCTTCAGCGAGCACCTCGTCAGACAGGTCTCCTGGCAGTGATCTCGCACGGACCGGAACGGCTCGGTGCGCCGGTCCCGGCACCGGGCGGGAGCGCTCCTGTGGGAATCCGCGATCTGCAGCCATGCAGATACGGCGGTTACTCGAGAGCAAGGGCGCGGATCTGGGGAGTGTCCATGGACGGGTTGGCAGCGTAGCCTTCAACATCCTCACGAAAGTCTTGCACAAGGGGTATCAGGCCTTCCCTGCCGGAGAGTTCAAGTTCCTGTAGAAGCACGCCAAGCGCCTGTCCGCGTTCCTTCCCGCTGTAACCTGTTGCCGTTGTGACGAGGTTCCTCCTGTAGCTCAGGAAATTGAGAGCGAAGCGCGACTCGCGGTCGGCAAGGCGTCTCTGGATCCTGTCGCGGTTTGCAGCCATGTCGTCAATCTGATCCTTGCTGATCAATCCCCCGCTGCCTTCGGCGCCCCTGATGGCGTCGTCATAGGCGGCGGCGACCTTGACCAAATGCTCTATTGTCGCGCTGTCCTCGCGAAGGAACTGAACAAGAACGGCGCCACCGATGGCGAGCGCCTTCATCGCCTCAAGCCGGCCCGCCTCTCGTTCGCGCGCCACCTCCGTTGCCCGCAATCGCGCCGTCTCCAGGATGTCGCGCCGTTCGAGTTCGAGTTCACCGACGATCAGAGTTTCGAGAATTTCGGTCAGGCTGGCGTCGGAGTCGGTGTCGCTGCCGCCGTTGAAGCGGTCGAGCCAGGCATTTCTCAACCGGTTGGTCCGCTCTGTCGACACGGACAGGTGTATGCCGATCACGAAGCGTACCCCGAAGGTATCAAGAGCCAGCGGGTTGCCCTCCTTGGAGTACGCCGGAAACTCCTGGCGCAGACCGCTCGAGATCTCCGCGGCCCGTGACAGGATCGATCCACCGCGGGTGACCACACCGCCTGCCTGTCCATGCAGACGCCCCAGGGCATTGAGTCGGAAGGGCTCCAGCATGATCTCCTCGACGTTTCCGTAGACGTCGTGAAGACCAAGCGGATTGGCCGCGAGACGGCCCACAGGACGCAGCGCGCCGCGTGCCGAGTCCGGACCCTGGTGCCAGCCATGGTCACTCATGGGTCTGTCGAGAAAGTAGGTGCGCTGATTGAAGGCAGTCCCCTCGACGGCCGCTCCGCCCCGAACGGCATACTCCCACTCGATCTCGGTGGGCAGACGGACATAGCCCGGCGTCTCATCCTCGTGCGGCAGCTCTCCAGGCGCGTTCTCGCGCAACCATTCGGTCATCCTCCTTGCCGCATCGACAGCATCGAACCATGACAGCCCGGAGGCCGGAACCGTGCCGCCAAGCGACGGGTTCGGACAGGAACCATCAAGCGCCTCGTGCTGATCGCGGGTGAGCTCGTAGCGGCCGATATAGTAGAATGCAGAGGCGCCCTCCGGATCACTGAACCCGCCCCGGATGAAGGCACGGCGCAGGTAGTCGACATAACCTGCCTCACTCGAGGCGATGCCCAGCTGGATTGCCCTGTCGCTGGCCGGATTGTCTTCGGGAACCGGCGTGTCGATGCGCTGAAACGCCATGGCGCCACCACAGGGAAGCGACAGCACCAAATCAGCGTGTCCGGCGGGGTCCCAGTATCTCCTGTCCCAGGTGATGGTGGTTTCGGCAAAGGCGGAAGCCGCAGACAACATGGCAAGAGAGGCTCCGAGCAATGCGCCCCGGATCAAGTCTCGGCGGATCACGCCTGCTCCCTGAAAACGGTGCCGGGCTGCGCACGGGCAGCCTCCCGGGCAGCGAGAAAGGCGGCAGCGGACGCGATGACGAGAACACCGAAGGAAAGGCGCAGCGCATCGCCGGGTGACGGCATGAAGGAAGCCTCACCCGGAAGGTCCCCCCCGAACAGGCGGGTGGCGATGACCCCACCGACCATGACAAGACCGGCGGTGCCGGCAAGGCCGAACAGCGCTGTCACAAGCGCCACCCACACCGGATAGCAGGCCAGACGGATCGGGGGCATGCCAATCATCGCCAGCACCGCCAAGGCCTTTCGGCGTGCCCGGGTCATCGACCAGAAACTTGCCGTCAGTGCGGCGAACAGCCCGACGGTCGCCGCAGCGACCATGAGATCGAGGGCGAGGCCAAGGCGCCGTTCGAGGTCGAGTGTCGCCTCGACTTCTGCGGCATCCGACAACGCGTCGACGCCGAAGCGTGTCTCGAGACGGACCTCGAGGGCGGCAACGGAATGCAGATCGGCGGCATAGAGACGCATGTTCTCGGCCAACGCCGTTCTCCCGCCGAGCGGCTGACCTTCGGTCACACCGCGATGCGTCACCGCATAGCCGTCGTAGAAGGCCTCGATATCTTCCATGAGAGCAGGCGTCATCAGCAATCCGTCGCCGGCCAGGGTGCCCCGCGGCAGAAGCGCTGCCACCCTCAGCGTCAACCGCAGTGCCGTCTGGCCGGTTTCACCACGGCGCGCCACGGCTTCAAGACGATCGCCGGGAACCAGGCCGAGACGCCGCGCGAGAGCGGAACTTGCCGCCACCTCGTCATTATCGATAACCACATTGTCGGCGAGCCAGGGATCCCCGGGGCCCGTGGCAACGAGCGCGGCGCGGCGAATGACCGTTCCACCCTCACGCCGGACCATGAGACGCCGGGCGATGGATCGCGACGACGGCGTCACGAACCCCGTTTCCTGCCATCCTGCCACATCCTCAATATCGCCCGGCGCAAACCCGTGATCGCCGGTGATGGCGACCCGCAGGATGTCAGGGCGGCTCACAAGGTCATGGACAAGGGCGTCGACAACACCCGTCTTGATGCCGGTCAGGATTCCCAGTGGCGCCACGATACCGATGATTGCCGCCATGTTGCAGAGCGCCATGATACGGTCATGCCAGAGATCGGCAATGGCAAGGCGGAGAAGAATCATCGCCGGCGTTCCACGCGGCTGACCCAGCGAGACTCCCCGAGGACGGGCACAACGGGAACTGTCTCGACGCCGGCATGCGCCATGAGCGCGACATTGTGGGTCGCGATCATGATGCCTGCGCCCTCGCCGGCTGCCGTCTCGAGAAGGAGCTCAAGGACCTCGCGAGCCGTGTCGGGATCGAGCGCCGAGGTCGGTTCATCGGCAACGACAAAGGCAGGGCGATGGGCGAGGGCCCGCAGGATCGCCGCCCGCTGGCGCTGGCCGATGGAAAGTCTGGCCGGACGTTCATCGAGCATGCCGTCAATACCCAGTGTCCCGGCCAGCCGATCGACGCGCTGACGATCGCGTCTGCCGGCGACATCCTGGGCCAGGGATACATTCTCCCTCACCGTGAGAAACTCGAGGAGTCCGCCGGTCTGCCCTACAAATCCGAGATCACGGCTTCTTGCCGAGGCGAGCTCCTGCAACCGTGCATGGCGCCAAAGCCCCGCGATGTCGAGCTCCACATCTCCGACCAGCACGAAACGTCCGCCTTCGTCCGGCGCTGCCGCGAGGGCGAGAAGCTCCATCATTGCCGTCTTGCCCGAACCGCTGTCGCCGACGAGGGCAACCACCTCACCCTGATCGACCTCGAAAGCCGGGATGTCGAGCACAAACCTGCGGCTGGAACTCTTGAGGGTGCGCGACACGCACTCGATGACGAAACGCATCGCCGTCCTTGTCAGGGAAGTGCGTCGAAGGGCATCGCGTAGACATGCTCGCCGTCGGGTGCATCGTCATAGAGCGCCACCCACAGGGATGGGTCGTCATGCCAGCGTTCATAGAGCAGGAAACGACTTCTCAGATCATCGATGATCTGGCGTCGTCCGGTTCCCATGTTGTCCCAACGCTCCTGGGTGATCTCCATCACCCGGCTCTGATAGGGAAGGCCTTCCAGAAACTCGCCGAAAGCACTTCCCAGGGTATCGAAACCGGTGTTGATCAGCCTGTCGGGATCCTGCGCCATGCGCGATACAGCACCCTGAAGCTGACTGAAGAAATCGTTCGCCGCACCACCCGCCTGGGTGCTTTCACCAACCTCGAGCACGGCAGCAAGTACGTCGCGCAGCGACGACAGCTGATTCTTCGTGATCAGCAGGCGTGGTTCGACCGCCAGCTTGCGTGGATCCTCAAGCGCACGATCGGCCATCCAGGCCTCGAACACGTCGGGCGCCCGTGTTTCGAGAACGCGTCCCAGATAGGCGAGTTCCATGGCCAGGCCAAGCACATCGAGTTCCGCGCCCTCGGGCACATCACCGGTTTCGTCGGGCTCCGGCACCCGGGTGAGTTCCCCTTCGAGGTTTGTGGACACCTGGGACATGACCCTGGTGATGGTGGCACGGATCTCGTCACCAAAGTCCTGCCGGCCACCGGTCACCGGATAATAGAAGACATGGCCCAGCGCGGCAGCGAGGTCCCGGTACTGGCTGGCCGCGTACTCGTGGTTCGCCAGCCCATCCGGCGTCAGGAGATGGATGACAATAATGCCGACATTCTGTTCCCGCGCCATCGCCCGGAGCGCCGCGGCATTGATACCGGTCTCGGCATTGGAATCACGCGCATGCTTCGGTCCGGCATCGGTCACGAGGATGACGAGCTTCTTCACGAATTCCTCGCCATCGGGCGCCCAGTCGGTTTCCTCGAGGGCATGGCGAATCGCCGCAAGACTGTCCTCGTTGTAGCCGGGCGTGGACACCCTGGCCACCTCCATGGAGGACAGTGCGGCAAGCGGAGCATCGATGGCGGCGCCCCTCTCGAGAGGCGCGAAGACGCGCACGCGGTAGTCGATTCCTTCTGCAGCATCAGGATTGTCACGAAAACCCAGGATACCGAAATGCACCCTCTCGCCGGTTTGGGTGCCCGCAATCCTGCGGATCTCCTCCTCCATGACCTCAAGGGTCTCGGCAATGAACGGCTCCATGGAGCGTGTGGTGTCGAGGACAATCATGACGCCCGCATCGGAATCCCGTATGGAGTCTTCCGACAGGGACGTTCCGGCGCCGGATTCGCCCTGTAACGGAACCGACGCGACGCGCATCTTCAGAAACAGATCGGCGCTCATCGGATGGAAGTCCTCGTGGAACTCGAGGATCGGCAAGATGTAGAAGGTGTCGGCATTGTTGATATCGACATACTCGGCCGGTTCGATGGAGATGACCCCCGAATCGCCGCCGGAACCCCCTTCGTCGACAGAGCGCCGCAACTCTCGGGCCAGGGACACCGCGGCCTCGCTGTGGATCAGACTGTCCAGCGATTCGAGATCGGAAAACAGCAGCTGGCGTTCCCTGCCCGCCGTGTTTGTGAAGACAGCAACCACGTTATGGCGCCAGCCGATCGTGGCATCCTCGTTCACCCATCCCTCGGCCGGCAACCCCGCCGCGCCACCGACCTTGAGCCAGGGGCCGTCCCGGGCAAAGACATAGAGTGGCTGGAAAGCGGGATAACGGTCCTGGATGACGCCGTCAGGCGAATCGACACGTGGTGTGCCGGGCCGCGTGAGAACGCGCTGATAGAGCGTGCTCGTGCCATCGATCAGAAGCGGTCGCTCCTCTTGGGCATGCGCGGCCGGTCCGGCCACTCCGGCAAGGACCACGACAACGCTGAACACCATGAACAGGTGCGTCATTGCTCCCCTCCACAATAAAGGGTGATGGCTTCGTTCTGCATGAAGTTGTCGGCGTCGAGGCGCCCGCAGACGTCGTCGAGAAGATCCTGCGCGCCATCGACCCCGGCCTCGACCGCCTCGGCGTAGTAGCGTGCAGCGACATCGATGGCTGACCTGTCGAAGGGAGACGGACCCGACTCGCCCCCCGGATCGTACCATGTTCCCATGATGATGAGCGCTTCAGGTGTTTCGCCAACCAGTCTCTCGACAATCCCCAGCCGCATGTGCGCGGTGACCCTTTCATCATTCGCGCACCGTTCGACCCAGTCGAGCAGCAGACCCGCTTGCGTGACGTCGCTCACGGCGCCATCCCTGCATTCGAGCCCCGTCTCGTCCGGTCGGGGCTTGGCAAGGTCGTCGCGCAGCAGATAGAGAGCCGCCGCGATGGCGAGGACAACAACGATGAGCGCGAGAACGAGATAGGTGCCACGCCGTGATCCAGGTGGCGTTTCGGATAGCGGTGGTTCTGCGTTGCGTTTGGCTTCGGCTGCATCTGCCGCCACCACGGGCATGTCTTCAGCGGGTTCTGCCCAGGCGCCGCCAAGACCGCCGCCGCGCGCCGCATCGGGAGGGGGAAGAACATTGTCCGGCCAAACGACGCTGCCGGTGCTGCCGCCCTCGAACGAGATCTCGAGATTGTCGAATTCATCAATATGGCGGACCACGTCGGGACCCAGAAGCAAGCCGTTCGAATCCGATTCCAGCGGCCCAAGGCTCACCCTGGCCGGTTGCCAGCCTGACGCCCCGAGGTAGCGCCCGTCGTAGGACCGGCGAATAGTCAGCTGACCGTTGCCTGTCGACAGCCCGTCGCCCGCGGAAAGGAGAGCATGGCCTCCCAGCGGATGGCGAGGATCCGGACTGATCCTGAACATCATGAACCCGCCCTGTTCGCCTCAAGGCCACCGAGAATGTCGCCCAGCGCGACGTTCTGCTCCATGTCCACGATCTCACCGCCCATGCTCCGGGCGTTGTCCTCGAAAATCCGGAAGACGGCATGGGACCAGTCGACAAACCGCTCTTCGGCGCCTGTGTCGGAAGCAAACGAGAAGGTCGTGACATTGTCCCTGGAAGGCTGTTCCCGGAACACCGGGCGGACTCCACTTCCTTCCAGCTCGACCTGTGGGCGCTGGTCCTGCGGCAACCTGTCCATGCCGAGGCGGGCGACGAAGGAGTTGACGGTATCGGCGGCAATCGCCGCTGCCGGCGCGGCGCGGCGGTCCGCGTGGAGAGAGAAGTTCCACATGCCAAGCGCGCTCACGATGTCGTCATGGAGAGAGAGACGCCGGGCCGCCTCGATCAGTTCGCTCACAAGATCACTGGCAGTTTTTTCTGTCAGGTTGAACCGACGACGCCACTCCGGTCGAACTACGAGATCATGCAGACCGTTGATCCACGTGGTGAGGGCGCGCTCCGCCTGAAAGGCCTCCATGGTCATGCGCCGCGTTCTTGATGCGTCTGCGGTCTCCCGAGCCGGTTTGGCCTCCATCTGCCTCTCCTGGCGCCGCCCGCCGGGGCGGGGTCTTGCTGACTGCCTGCCGGTCGTCGCGGAGTCGCCCGCAGCAACAATGAAGACGTCAGCAGGCACGCGCGCCATGCGATCGGCAACAACCGCCGGGTTGATCATCAGGTCCTCGAGAAGTTCGCCAAACCGGTTGTCGTCGAAACACATCTCGAGACTGTCGAGAACGGCGTCGGCAGCGTCCCTTCTCAGGGCCAGTCTCTTCTCGACATCCGACGACACATGGAACCGGGCAAGCGGGCGCTCAATACCGTCGATCAGGACATCCAGCTGATCGCTGACCTGGTCGAGTTTGGTCTCGATGTGGCAGACCTCGGCCAACGCCTCTGCCAGCCTGGTGACTCCCCCATCGTCGATCGTTAATGCCGCCTCCCAGGCAGCCTCGGGATCAACAAAGTGACGCTGGACCAGCGGCGCCGCCACCGCTCCCTGGCGCAGGGTATCGAGCCGGCCTGTCATGTCCCCGCGAATGGCTGCTTCCCGGCGCTTCTCATCGTAGGTCATCAACGGCGTTTCGCAGGTCGGGTTGCGCATCCAGTAGGTGTTGGTGAAAGGCGTGTGCGGCAACCACTCGTTGATCCAGGCATCCGCCATCTTTCCGAAGGGTTCCGCCATCGAATTCTGGATTCGTCTTTCGAATCGCGTCACCGGATCGTCACCGGAACCGCCGGATTCAACGAGCAGCGTATCAAACTTGGTGAGCACAAAAAACAGGATGCACCTTGCTTCGGCCCGCTGTGCGGGCGTGTTGCCGTGGGTGGCCGCCACCCAGTTCTCCACGAGTCCCGGAAGATCCTTGGCCTCCATGTTGCCATCGCCGATGCACAGAATCATCGAGGTCATTTCCTGTTCAGCGACATAACGATCAAAGAGATAGGCGACCTTGCCGCGCAGGAAGAGCTGGGAGACCGGCGATTCCCCCTCGGTGAGGAACCGTCCGAGATCATGGGTGAAGCGGTTCCGGGTACCGGGAAAATCCAGAAGATCGGTCCTGTGCATGAACTCCCACGGCACATCGGCCATGGGAACGATCATCTCGGCCACCATGGCGCACAGATTCCCTCTCTCGACAGGCACGACGATACCGTCCCGGGTCGCCACCTCGATCGGGCCATGACGATCGCGGGGGTCGCGATCCAGGTCCTTGAGGGTCTGAACATCGATGATCGAGGTTTCGCGCGGAATGAGGGCCTCGAGCGGAACGAAGGCGTCATGGCCCCCTCCGAGCGCCTCAAGATGCGCGGCGAGCGCCTGGAAAAGCTCCGTCAGGGGCGCATGGCGCCCCCAGAGAACAGCCAGGAGTGCGGTCCGTGTCGTCAGGTCGACTCGCGGCACAAGGTCGATCGCACGAGTCCAGTAATCGGCCAGGGAAGCGAAGTAGGCGAGGTGACCGAAGTGACTGGCGACATAGTCCTGCACATCCCACATCTCCTCGACGGTGATGGCTTTCCCGGCGGCGCCTGCCCGCACTTGCCCATGCTTCAGCAATTGTTCGAGTTCTTCCTCTGATGGCGGCACTTCGGTGTTGTTCCCATCCTCGGCAAAGGCATTGATCAACACCCTCGCGATATCCGCTTGCGACAGCAGACTGACCCTGACCGGAAAACCGGCTGGCGCCGGCACCTTGTGTGTGGTGAATCGTGTGACAAGACCTGTCGATTCCCCCTGTCCCTCCGGATTGATTTCGTCGAGGTAGGTGACCGGGCGTTCGGCGCCATCGAAAGCGGCCACAAGATCGCCCTCTCTTGGCCGGGCAAGGACCGAGACAAGATAGGATTTTCCGGCCTGGCTCGGCCCGTAGACACCGACACACATGTTCCGCCCCGCCGCCCTGGCAAGCTTTCCGGCACGGACTTTCGCCCGGCGAAAGTCCCGGGCGAATGCCGGGCCCTGGGCGCCGACCTTGTCCCGGTTGGCGTCATCATCCATCCAGCCGCCGGCCCGGCTTGCCAGATCCGCCACCGCAAGACAGCGTTTTGCCAATGCTTCAGCAGCGCTCTCGCTCATCACATGTTCCATCCATCAAGCCAGCCGGACGATGCCGGTGTCGAGCCAGTAGTGGTCCTCGGGTCCGAGAGTTTGCAGGCGCAGCCGGACATCGTCGCGGTGACAGGTATCACCATCACCATCCTCGACATACTCGACCAGGAACGCTTCCCTGGATGCTTCGAGACGCAGAACGTGATCAGGGTTAAGGGGATCCGCATAGGAGTCGCGCCGTCTCAGCGTTACCCGCACCGGAAGGGGGCGTTTCAACACGCTCTCGTTGGCAAAATCAAGAAGATAGAGGGGCGTTGTCGTCCACCTCTCATCGGCAATCTGGCGGAATCCGACGTGCACCGGATTGTAGACGGGCAGCACCGCTTCCTCCCCGGTGCCATCGCCTTGCGCCCTGTCGTCGCCCTCGGAGAAGAGCACATCCTTGTCGAAGATCTGCCCGCCCGTATGCATGACGCCGACAAACCGGGCGGTGGAACGCATCTGCAACCGCTCGGAGCGCAAACGGAAGTTGGCTATGCGACTTGAGCTGAGGGCGCACAGCATGCCTCCCACCGCCACCGTGCTCTTAGGATCTCCGACCTCATTGGTCACGGGATCGCGGAAGGGATACCACTCCTCGACACGATAGCGGTGCATCGACACCAGGCGGTCCGGCGGCACGATCATCATGTCACGGATCAATGCGCGGACTGCCGGCAGCCTCGACGGGCGACCGGTCAGCAGGATCACATCGACGCCGAGATGGTCAATGACCTTGCCCATGTCCTGCAGTGCTTTCTGCAGAACGCCGCGCACCGATGCATCGACCTCGAAACGGCGAACCCTCATGGTCGTGTCGGCAAGGCGCCAGTCGCGTGCTCCTGCGTCGCGCACCGGATCCTCGAGATAGGCGACAAGACCAGCGGGCACATCAAGGTTCGCCACGCCATCCTCATCCTCGTGAAATCCCAGGACATCAGCAACACGGATTTCGATCATCGCATCCTCTGCGAGACTCTCGCAGGCATTCAGCGCGGCAACCGCCAGCGGGGCCAGAATTCTCAGGGAGAACTGACGGCGCAGCTGACGCATCCGCTGATCCATGCCACCCACATCGCCGCCGAAAAGTTCCCGCAAACGCTCGCGCACGTAGACGCCGCCTGCAGCCTCGATGGACTCGGCGATACGGGCGAGGACGATCGACGCCACTTCGCGCGTGACATCGTCACCGGCAATGCGAAACCCCTCGCGAAACACCTGGTGCGGAATCATGAGCCTGTCACCCTCGCCGAAGAAGGAGGTCACCATGAGATCGGTGGTTCCACCGCCGATGTCGACACAGGCGATGCGTATGGAGTTTTCCGGAGCGCCTCCTTCCTCCTGAACCCGGGGGCGGCCCCTCAGGGCCATGTATTCGTCGATTCGGCCTTCGAACTTGCGGGCGATCTCGGTGTAGAGCCAGACCAACTGGGTACAGCTCGCCTCATCCCAGTCGACCACCAGTCTTGGTCGTGAGCAGGTCGCGGCCGCATCCTCGCCGAGACCGAGAATGGACCAGATCAGACGTATCGCTCCCTCGGCCCTGGACCGGATGATGGCCTGCTCCTGCATGGGGGTTGCCGAGGGCAGGGTGAGGATGACCGTGCGCAGGCGTCGCGGTACGGCGGAGCGTGCGCGTCGGGCCCTGGATGCCGGATCGTTGATCTGCACCAGCGCGTGACTGATCAACTCCCCGACAAGAAATCCGTAGAGAGCCGAGCGGGAAAACCTCGGACGGATGGCCATGTCGACCTTCGCGTCCCTCTTGTCGCGCAGACGCTCGGCGACATCGTGCCTGACCTGCTCGATGACGTCGCCGTTGTCATTGAGATAGCGGCAGGCCGATCGGGCAATGCGGGGCATGTTGTGCGCGTCCATGTGGTTCTGGAATCGCCACTCGTTCACCGATGGCTCAAGATCCCACAGGTAGCGCTTGGGCGATGACAGCCCCGACGCGGTCTCGGTACCCTCCTCCTGACGGACCATGCGGTTTGCCTCTGGTCCGGTGCGCACGATCGATGGCCACTGGAAGGCATCCCGGCGCCCGGAACGCCGTGCAATGTGCTCGCGCCCGAACTCTGCCGCCGCGAACTCGACCCTGCTGTCGATCAGACCGGTCGAATGGCGCTCCGGTCTGGAGAGGTCACGTATCTCCAGTCCGTAGGAATTCGACAGATCGACGGAGGTCTGGCCAGCCATGCTTTCGATGAGAATGCCGCAGGTTCTGCTGTTGCCGATATCGAGAACCAGGTCGACATCGAGCGGCGCATGCCGGGCTTCATCAGACACCACGTCGACAAGCTTGATTCGCGGCACCCTGACCGCGCGTTCGATGACGGCCAGGAGTGTCAGGAACCGTGCGAGATGCTCGAAACGATAGGGAAAATCCTCGTCCCTCAGGGCACGCTTGCCGACCCTTGCCTTCTTGAACTCAATGAAAATCTCCTCGATCCAGTCGGCCACCCAGGTCTGGGTATCCACCTTCGCCTCGAGGGTTTCGTCTTCCTGGACGAAGGTGAGGAACGGCGTGACGTGGTCAGCGTTGCTGACCAGACGAAACTCGCGCTCATCCTCGCTGTCCTTGAAGACGGGCTGCAGGTAACGGCCCCCTGGTTCCTCGGCGACGAGCGTCGTGTCGAACGCTATCTGGACGCGGTGCGTATGGCCACTGTCGGGATCGCTGCACGCAAGTTCGACCACGCGCAACCTGGCCCATCCGAAGGGACCGTCGTCGTAGCGCTCGCTGCTGTCGGAAGCCAGACCCGGTCTGATACGCAGGACCGGCACCGGCACCCACTTATCGAGGAAAGGTTCGAGACCCTGCACCGCCCGGAAGCCAAACTCCAGATCATCCATGTTCCCGGCTGCACGAATCCCGTCGTTGCGATCCTCTTCGTCAAAGAGAGGGATGAGATCGCAGGCGGCCTCACCACCGTCTTCCTGCGTGATCCGCTCGATGAACCGGCTTGCACGGAATGGCGTCGTGTCGAGATTGAACCCGAAGTCGAGCATCTGGACACCGCTGAACGGAACCAGAGTGATGTCGTCTCCCCAGTCGGGGACCGGGCGAAGGATGGATTCCTTCTCCCTCATCGTTCGCCTCCTATCGCGACTTCGGTGCGCCATCGCCTATTGTCACCATCAACTGTACCATTGTGAACAGTTTCCTCGCCGTCGACGATGACGGTCAGCGCGAAGTGCTTCGGCACTCCGGGGTCATCCGTGCGGTGACTGAAGAGATCGACCTCGATGGCATAGCGTCCGTCACCGGGCATGCTGTCGAAGACGATGTTCTCGACCGGCATCCCCATCGCCGATCCGGCATTGGCATCGACGTCGAGTTCACCGCCACAGGCCTGCTTGTTCCGGTAGTTGATCACCGCGCCGCCGGGGCAGGTGACGGAAAGGTCAAGATCGGCGCGGCCCTGCCAGGACAGGATGAGGTTGACGGTTCCCAGGGCTCCCCCTTCCTCCGCGACCATGCCCGTGACGTCGCCGGGCCTTTCCCGGCAGCTCCCTCGGAGCAGTGCAAGTTCGCGCTCAAGCAGGGCGACGCGGTTCTCGAGGGTATCGAGAATCCGGCGCTCTCCCGCCAGCACCGTCGACGGGGCAGGCGGGCAGCCGCCGATGCTCCCTGCGCCCGGCAACACCAGGGCGCAGGGAGCAACCAGCAACCAGAACACCAGGAAGACGAGACCCGCAAGGAAGAGCCAGCCCAGCCACCACACGACGTCGGCTGCGGACCGTTGCCGGCGCGGGTGAGGTGTCATATCCCCGACGGGCCCGCAAGGATGTGGTCGGGGTGGGGAAGGCCTCGGCGGTATGAAGCGGCGGATGATACCGCGCGGCGCTTGCTCGACGTCACGCATATATCCCCAATTCACAAGAACCGGCTGATCGCCAACGAGCCAGATGGCATCGCTGGCCGGCACCTCGACGACATGGCGCAGCGCTTGCGCGAGACGCCTGTCCGACTGGCCGCCGGCTGCCTCAAGGCGTTCAGCGAGGGCAAGGATGTCACCGATCAGTTCACCCAGCCGCGAACGGACCGCGGAAGCCTCTTGCTCATCGAGACTGTCGAGTTGCCGCACAACCCCGGCGCACTGTGCGTACCAGTCCGTCGCCACGCCGTCGGGCGTCGGCGACGGCTCACAGAAGAGCAGAACATGGGCCGCCGAGAGATGGACCCGCAAGGCTTCCGTGATCAGCGCGGGGTTGCGTTGCGAGGCGGCCCCCAGGGGTCTGAGGCCTTCGGCAAGGGTACGGGTCACCAGGGTTTCGGGCATCGATCAGCTGTTTCCGTCAGTCGTGCGTGAAACTCAACCAGACATCGCCACGGCCGAGACCTTCATGGACATCCTCGAACACCGTCACCTCGCCACGTGAGATCACCCTGATACTGAACGGATGCCGCCCCAGGTTGCGCCGGCGATCATGCCCGCCTGACATCGCGTAGTTCTCGGCAATGAAGATGCGGACCCAGTATTCACCGTCCTCAGTCTCTCCCCGAAAACGAATATTCTCCACCGGTCTGGTCATCATTCTCAAGCCGCCGGATCCATATCCGTTGGCATCGATATCGAGCAAGCCACCGCCACAGCCGCGCGCCACGACCCCCACGGCGCCGCCTCCGGGGCAATGCACTTCAAGATCAAGGTCGGATTGATCGTTCCAGATGAGTGTCACGGTCAGCTCCTCGCTGACTTCGCCCTCCTGCTCCTCAACCCTTGCGTCGAACTCCGACGGCAGATCCTCTTCCGGCGAAGGCGGCCGGTCCGCCTGGGGCGCCTCGCCGGTGCCGGCGGCAAGCGGTTCTTGCGGCGGGGGCGGCCGATCGGCCTGCGGCACGGCGGTGACGGCGTCAGGCAGCGGGGCGGGTTCCGGTTCCTCCTCGGGAGCCGGCGCCAGCGGACAGTCGCGCAACAGCGCCAGCTGGCGTTCAAGCTGGCGCACCCGGTCCTCCAGATGGCCGGTGTGCTCCATCTCCGCCGCCAGGTCCCCGGCGAGACCCGCCGCCGCCTGCGGGCAGGTCCCCGACCAGCGGCTCAGCGGACCAAGGGCGCAGCTCTCCAGAAGAAGCGAGGCAATCCACAGCGCCAGCACGACAAACACCGCCACCGCGAGACCCGCCGCCACAAGGCCGGCACGCCCCCTCACCCGTCAGACACCGCAGCCTGGCACGACGCCCCGCTCGACGCCACGGGAACTCCCGCCGCCTCAAGAAAGTCCGTCACTCCCGCCCCCTGCAGCGCAATGCCGACACGCCGCATCGCCTCGTCATCCGAGCGCGTCAGCGTGTTGATCCCCACCACACGGCCACACCGGTCAACCAGAGGACCACCGGAGTTGCCCCCGGAGATGTCCGCCGTGTGAATGAACACGTCCGCAACAACACCCGGAGCCACCTGAAGCGCCTGCTCCGCGCTGACAATCCCCTCCGTCAGGGCCACGCCCGGGATCGCTCCCCCGTCGCCCTCCATCAGGGCCATGAAGGCCGCATCCGAACCCACGATGAGACCCGGATAGCCCGCCGCAATGACAGACTGAAGACGCAGCGAACCCCCGGCCTCCCCGAAGGCAAAGAACGGCTGGCTCACACCCGCCACACGCAACAGCGCAAAGTCCCTGCCCGTCGTCTCGACAGGACCGTCAAGAACCACCAGCTCGGCGCGATGCGGCGACCCCAGGGAGCGGTTGAGAACCACGATCTCGCCACCGCCGGATACCACGTGCTCGTTGGTCATCACCAAGTCGCCGGCAACAAAGAAACCGCTCCCCAGGCTCACCTCTTCGCCGCGCCCGGCCACCACCATGACCGTGCGTGCCTCGATCAACTGCAACAGCGTCGCCGGTTCCGCCAGAAACTCCGCCGGCTCACCCTGGCGCGAGGACGCCGGCGCCTCGGCAACGTCAGGAAGCGGCGGCAGAATATCCTCGGCCCGGCGCCCGTCCGGCAACGCCAGCTCTCCATCGGCACGACACACCGCTCCGGCAATCGCCGCCTCAAGCTCCCCGATCCGGCTCTCCAGGGCGTTGTTCGCCTCGCGCACCATGCGCAGCGCCTCGGCATCTCCCACAACACCGTCCCGCGGCTCCAAAGGCAGTACCCGCGTCCCCGGCAGCAACAGCCACACCAGCAGCACCGCCGTCACAAGCAACAGCAGACCCAGAGGCGCCCAGCGCCAGCCGCCGCCCCCCTGCGTCACCACAGGAGGCGGTGCAGCCGACGCCTGCACAGGCGGCGGCGGCTGCACAGAAGGCGGCGCCAGCGGCAGCCACCGCCCCATGGTCGCCGCAAAATGCCGATCCCGCGCCACATCCCGCGGCGCCATGCCCCAGCCCACCAGAACAGGCTGGCCCGACACCACCCACACACCATCGGTGTCCCAAACGTTGAGCGCCGCACTCACCAGAGGCCCGAACGACGGGTCCGACAGGCCACGGGCCACATCCGCCAGACGCTGGCGCAACAGCGACTCCACCACCTCGCGGCGGTCAGGGTCGAGAGCCGACAGACGCTGCGCTTCCCCGGCATGAACGGTGTACCAGGAGACCGTCGCCGCCTGATCCTCGCCAAAACTCAGCACCGGTTCCGCCAGAACACTCGCGCTCGCCGGCGCCGCCACCCCCGAGAGCACCTGCATCAGAACATCATGGCGCGCCACGACCGGCGTGCCCCCAACCTCCACCAGAGAACCCGCATCAACCGTCGTCTTCGTCAGAAAGTACCGCGCCATCACCGGTCCCGGTCAGCTACCGCAAACCTAGCCCCTCACACCCGATGCACTCAACACGCAAGCCACCACGACCTCTCACGGAAACCCGCTCAGGGGCGCGCAACAAGCTCAAGCGTGGACAGCGGCTCCCCGGTCCGGCCATCAATGGTCACGATCGCCTGGGAGCCGGACGCAAGGTCGAGGAGCAGTGACAGGCGATTGCCATCCGAGGCGATGGACACCACCCTGGACCCCGACGGCAGGGCGACCGCGCCGTTCCTGCGGTCGCTCGCCGCGGTCGTGTCGCCGACCCGGTCGACCACGGCGACAACGAGAACGCCTGAAAGGGCGATGATGAGGGCGCCAAGTCCGATGACAGCGGCTTTGATCATTGCCTGGGAGCGGGCCATTCTGGTTGCCGACAAGGAATTCAGGGTTCAAGGGAAACGTCATGACAGGGACATGCGAACACACCGTCACGGCCGAAGAGGCGGGAAACAGGATTGACAGGGTCCTCGCCCATGTCTTTGCGGACCTGTCGCGAACCCGGATCAAGGCCCTCATCCAGAAGGGGTGCCTGACCAGCGGCGGGCGGACGGTAACGGAGACTTCCCTGGCGGTCAAACCGGGAGACCGCCTGGTTCTTGCGGTGCCGCCGCCGGCCGACCCTGCACTGGCGGGCGAGAGCATTCCGCTGACCATCGTCCATGAAGACGCACATCTGCTTGTCATCGACAAACCCGCCGGACTCGTGGTCCATCCCGGCGCCGGTCATGCCAGTGGAACCCTCGTCCATGCCTTGCTTTCCCACTGCGGGGATTCCCTCTCCGGGATCGGCGGAGAGGCGCGCCCCGGTATCGTTCATCGCCTCGACAAGGATACCAGCGGTCTCATGATCGTTGCCAAGACCGACGAGGCCCATGTCAGACTCGCAGCGGCGCTCTCCGCCCGGCGCATCGTCAGGGAGTACCTCGCCCTTGTCAGGGGGCGCATGGCGCCTCCAGCCGGAGACATCACCGGCGCCATCGGGCGTGACCCGCGCCACCGCAAGCGTATGGCCGTCGTCGCGACAGGTGGCAAGCCGTCACTGACGCGCTACAGCACGCAGCGCACCTGGGGCCATTCAGCAACACTTCTGCTGTGTTCCCTGGCGACCGGAAGAACCCACCAGATTCGCGTCCACATGTCCTGGAAAGGTCATCCTGTCATGGGTGATCCCCTCTATGGCGGCGCATCCCGCCTGATGGCGCGCCAGGCCCTTCATGCGGCCCGCCTCGGATTCCATCATCCGGTAACCGGCGACTATCACGACTACCGCTGCGAGTTTCCCCCGGACATCCGTGCGTTTGTCGCTGAACTCGACAAACCGGAGTGGTCAACCGTTCCGGTCAGGCCCTGACGGCAGAAGCCCGAATACTCTCTGGCCGAAGGCGCCCCGCGTTCGACGTCACAGGCGATGAATGAACGCAAACCCGCCCTGCAAGCGCAGCATGCAGGGGAATCTTTACAGTCGTGGTAAACTGATCGTGTTGGCGGGAACAGAAACTCATGGCGCGTGCACAACTTCCGGCGTTGACGCCGGAAAGCAGCCTCTCCGGCTATCTGAGGGAAATCAGGAAGTTCCCGATGCTGGAGGCCGACCAGGAATTCGAGCTCGCCAAGCGGTGGCGCGATGCCGGCGATGTCGATGCGGCCCACCAGCTCGTCACCAGCCATTTGCGCCTTGTCGCCAAGATCGCCATGGGCTACCGGGGCTACGGCCTTCCCCTCGCAGAACTCATTTCCGAAGGCAATGTCGGTCTCATGCAGGCGGTCAAGCGGTTCGATCCCGACAAGGGCTTCCGGCTTGCCACCTATGCCATGTGGTGGATCCGTGCCGCCATCCAGGAATATATCCTGCACTCCTGGTCGCTGGTCAAGATCGGCACGACCGCGGCGCAGAAGAAGCTGTTTTTCAACCTGCGGAAACTCAAGCGGCAGCTTCAGGCGATCGATGATGGCGATCTGCCCCCTGACACGGTGAAGGAGATCGCATTGCGTCTCGATGTGACGGAGAAGGACGTCATCAGCATGAACCGGCGCCTCTCCAGTCCGGATCACTCGCTGAACGCTCCGCTGCAGCCGGGCGGCGACGGCGAATGGATGGATTTTCTGGTCGATGACCAGAAGAACCAGGAAGAGACCCTGGGAGAATCGGAGGAACTGGAAACGCGCCGTGAACTCCTCGGCGACGCCATGGAGATCCTGAACCCCCGCGAACGCCACATTCTTGTTGAACGCCGCCTGTCGGAGGACCCCAAGACCCTCGAAGATCTCTCCCGGGAGTATGGGATCAGCCGGGAACGGGTTCGCCAGATCGAAGCCCGGGCCTTCGAGAAAATCCAGAAAGCGGTGCACAAGGCGTCGTCAGAACGCCTGCGTATCGCCGGCGTGTGAACGCGTCAGTCGGCGAAGGGATCGGTGACGAGGATCGTCTCTTCCCGTTTGGGGCCGGTTGACAGCAGGGCGACCGGAGCCTCGATCAGTTCCTCGATACGGCGGATGTACTTGATGCAGGTCGCCGGCAACTCTCCCCACGAGCGGGCGCCGCGGGTGTTCTCACGCCACCCGCCAAAGGTCTCGTAGCATGCTTCCACATCAGTCTGACGGGTCGCGCTGGCAGGCAAGTGATCAAGGTCCCAGCCCTGCCATCGATATCCGGTGCAGACCTTGAGTTCGTCCATGCCGTCGAGCACATCGAGCTTGGTCAATGCTATGCCCTGCATGCCGCCGACCTTGACCGCCTGGCGGACCATGACTGCGTCGAACCAGCCACAGCGCCGCGGCCGCCCGGTCACCGTCCCGAACTCCTGGCCCCGCTCCCGGAGCACCGTGCCGACGTCGTTCAGCTGCTCCGTGGGAAAGGGGCCGGCGCCGACCCTGGTGGTGTAGGCCTTGGCGATGCCAAGCACATAGTGAAGGGCATGAGGACCGATGCCCGAACCCGTTGCCGCCGCCGCAGCCAGGGTGTTGGACGACGTCACATAGGGGAAGGTCCCGTGATCGACATCGAGAAAATGGCCTTGTGCGCCTTCGAACAGAATGCGTCTGCCGCTGCGGCGCAGGTCTTCGAGCTCCTTCCAGACCGGACGGACGAAGCCGAGCAGTCGCCCGGCCATCTGCCGCAGATCCGCGAGCAGTGTGCGCCGGTCGACCACATCGAGTCCCAGTGACCGGCGCAGCACATCGTGGTGATCCGCAAGGAGGGAAAGCCTCGCCTCGAGCGCTGCGTCATCAGCAAGGTCGCATACCCGCAGGCCGCGGCGCGCCGCCCTGTCCTCGTAGGCCGGACCGATGCCCCGCCCCGTTGTGCCAATGGCCGAATCGCTCCACGCCGTCTCCCGGGCGCGATCGAGTTCACCGTGAAACGGCAGGATAAGGTGGGCGCTCTCCGAGATCAGCAAGTTGTCAGGCGTGACGGTCACACCCTGTGCGCGAACCTTGCCGATTTCCTCGAAGAGGGCCCACGGGTCAATCACCACGCCGTTGCCTATGATGGAGAGCTTGTCCGGCCGCACCACACCCGATGGCAGCAGCGACAACCTGAAGACATGGTTGTCGACCTCGAGCGTGTGACCGGCATTGTGTCCGCCCTGGAAGCGCACAACGACGTCGGCGCGCTCGCAAAGCCAGTCGACGATCTTGCCCTTGCCCTCGTCGCCCCACTGGGAGCCAACAACCACGACGTTCGCCATTGATCGGGATCCTTGTGCTGTGTTGCGCCCGGCACGGACATGCCGGGACCCGGCCTCAGCGTGCGCAACCGACGATGCTCACGATCCGGTCCGGGAGCGCAGCAGGTCCCCAGAACTGATCTGGAAGCCGACGTAGATCGTGTGCGCAGCAACATCGCCCATGCGGGCATAGCCAAACTCCTGATCGATCGTCTGGCTGTAGACGATCTCTCCCGACCCTGGGGGAATGCGCACGGCCGAGTCGAACATCCTCTTGGAGACGATCCTGCCCTCCCGGTCCTCGAGCGCCACGAACAACGGGAAGGAGACATCCCGCAACACGTCGCGCGGAGTCGTTGTCACGAGAACATCAAGCTGTGCGGTGACGCGGGCGCGGTAGCTTTCCGGCAGGAACGTGCATGACCACCTCAGTCCACCGAGCCTCGCGACATGATCAACCGGGTCGTCCTGCCCGGTGTGAACGACCAGGCGTGATGCCTCTTCCACCAGCAGCACGTCGGGACAGGTTGCCTCCACCGGGACAAGATTCTCGCCGCCACAGGCGTGGAGCAACACGGCAAGCATGAGCAGGAACAGCCGGGCGACGCGTTGCCAGCTGTCGGCCGACAGAGTGCAGCACAATCTCATGGATCCGGTTTGTCCCCGGAAATGTCGTGAACTGAAAATGCTACAGGGAACTGTGGGTTCCGTCACAGTAGGGCTCGTTGCCGGTCTGCTTGCAGGCGCAAAGCCACGCAGGACCTGCCTCGTCTGGAGTAAAGGCGACCGGCATGAAGCCGGTGCCCTTGTGGGAACCATCACAAAACGGTTGTCGTGCGCTGCGCCCGCAACTGCACCAGAATTGCTTTTCTCCGGCCTTCAGTTCGACCTTCAGGGGGGATGTCCCGGCAACGACAGCACTGTCACTCATGCCTTGTCCTTCTCTCACACGACACGCTATGGTTAGTCGTTCCAGAATAGAACCTGGCACGGGCGCAAACAAGCGGAACGGAAAGACAATGAAGATTCTCCTTGCCAGTCCCAGGGGCTGCTGTGCCGGTGTCGACCGGGCAATCGAGATCGTCGAGCGAGCGCTGGAACTTCACGGAGCTCCGGTGTACGTCCGCCACGAAATCGTCCACAACCGTCACGTGGTGGCGTCCCTCGAAGCGAAGGGCGTGGTGTTCGTCGAGGAACTCGAAGAGATCGAGCAAACCGACCGTCCTGTGATTTTCTCGGCGCACGGGGTGCCAAAGTCGGTGCCGGAGGAAGCCCGTCTGCGGGAGCTCGTCTATTTCGACGCAACCTGCCCCCTTGTCTCCAAGGTTCACATCGAGGCGCAGAAACATCACGGCCAGGGCCGGCTGATGATTCTCATCGGCCACGAGGGGCACCCGGAGGTCGTGGGCACGATGGGACAGCTTCCGGAGGGCAGCATCCTTCTCGTGCAGAACCAGGAGGAGGCCGAAACCGTGGATCCCGGTGACGGCCGGGAGCTTGCCTACATCACCCAGACGACACTTTCCGTGGATGACACAAGGGACATCGTCGACATTCTCAAGAGACGCTTTCCCGGAATCCACGGGCCGCATCGCCAGGATATCTGCTATGCCACCACGAACAGGCAGGCCGCCGTCCGGGCCATCGCTCCCGACTGCGACCTGGTGCTCGTGGTCGGATCGGCCACGTCATCGAACTCCTCCAGGCTCGTCGAGGTGGCGCTCAAGGCCGGGGCGGGAGACGCCTGTCTCATCGAAAATGCCGACCATCTGCAGAGTTTCAATCTGGAAGGCGTGTCGACACTGGGCCTGACAGCGGGTGCATCGGCGCCCGAAATCCTCGTTCAGGACGTGCTTGAATGCCTGCGCGACAGCCATGATGTGACGATCAGGGAGGTCCGGGTCTCGGAGGAAAACGTTCACTTCAGGCTGCCCAGCGCCCTGGCCCACTGATCGGGCGGTCCCGTGGCCGTCTATACCGATGTTGCGATCGAGGAGCTCGCGGCCTTTCTCGGCGATTACGAGATCGGCAGCATCCTTGCCATGAAGGGCATCGCGGAAGGCGTCGAAAACAGCAACTACCTTGTCATGACGGACACCGGATCCTACATCCTCACCCTCTATGAGAAACGGGTGAAGGAGAAGGATCTGCCCTTCTTTCTCGGTCTCATGGAACATCTCGCCGCACGGGGTGTGCCGTGCCCCACCCCGATCAGGGACCGCAAGGGCAGGGCACTGCAGCGACTCAAGGGCAGGGCGGCTGCGTTGATCAGTTTTCTTGAAGGGGTTTCGCCAGGGGTGATCGAGGCCCGTCATTGCGGCGCCGTGGGCACCGCTCTGGCGGAGATGCATCTCAAGGGAGCCGACTTTGCCATGCATCGTCCCAATGCCCTGGGGCCGTCGTCATGGAACGCTTTGGCTGACCTGTGCCGTGAACGTGCCGATGAGGTGGAACCGGGCCTTGCGGACGAGATCTCCCGGGAAATCGACATGCTTCATGAATGCTGGCCGCGGGATCTGCCACGCGGTGTCATTCACGCTGATCTCTTCAGCGACAATGTGTTCTTCCGCGGAGCGCTGCTGACAGGCCTCATCGACTTCTACTTCGCCTGCAACGACCTCCTTGCCTACGATATCGCGGTGTGTCTCAACGCATGGTGCTTCAGTGCCGATGGCCGGTTCGACACCGCCAGGGGACGCGCCCTGATCGATGCCTACACCGCCCGCCGTCGCCTCGACGATGCGGAAAGGGCGGCCCTCTCCCTGCTGGCGCGGGGTGCCGCCCTGCGCTTCCTGCTGACCCGCCTCTATGACTGGCTGAACCCTGTGGGAGGGGCCATCGTGACGCCGAAGGATCCCGGGGAGTTCCTCAGGGTCATGCGCTATCATCGCAACAACCCGTCTCTGGAACAGTGAAGACGCCGCCGGATCGTATCGTCATCCACACCGATGGATCCTGTTCGGGCAATCCGGGACCGGGTGGCTGGGGGGCGCTTCTGGAGTGGCGGGGACACAGGAAGGAAATCTGTGGCGGGGAAGCGCAGACCACCTCGAACCGCATGGAAATCACTGCGGCCATCCACGCCCTGGAGGCGCTCCGCAAGCCCTCAAGGGTCACCCTCTTCACGGACAGCACGTACCTGCGCCAGGGGATCACCTCGTGGATTCACCGCTGGAAACGCAACGGCTGGACCACCGCCAGCCGCCAGCCGGTCAAGAATGCCGACCTGTGGCGCGTGCTCGATTCGCTGATCACCCGCCACGAGGTCGACTGGCGATGGATCAAGGGCCATGCCGGCCATGCCGGCAACGAATGCGCCGACCAGCTGGCGCGCAAGGGAATGCAGCAACATGCCGCGAGCGGCCGCAAGCAGCAGGGCGCGCCGTGACATCACGCCCGGCACAGCTCGAAACCCCGTCGGGCAAAGAGGCAGGAGACGAGAATTTTCCCGTTGCGTCACGGCTCATCGCCCGTCCGTTCCGCCGCCATGTGCACCTCTTCTACACCTTTGCCCGGGCAGCCGACGACATTGCCGACAATCCGGAACTCGAGGCCGACGACAAGATCGCCCGCCTCGATCTTTTCGCCGAGACCCTCGTCAACCCGGGCGCGGTTTCCGGGGGGCCTTCTTCAGCACTCGCTCTCGCGCGCAGTCTCGGCGAGACCGGTGTGCCGGCGAAGCATCCGCTCGATCTTCTGGACGCCTTTCGCCAGGATGCGAAAACGCTACGCTACGAGACCTGGGACGACCTGCTGGATTACTGCAACCGTTCGGCAGCTCCCGTGGGGCGTTATCTCATCGACCTGCATGGCGAATCCGCAGCCGCCTACGAGGCTTCGGACAACCTCTGCAACGCCCTTCAGGTGCTCAATCACCTGCAGGATTGCGCGGTGGACCGTGCGCGCCTCAACAGGGTCTACCTTCCTCTCGCCTGGTTTCGCGAGGCCGGTATCGGCGTCGAGGCCCTTGACGGTGCCCGCTCGAGCGCTGCGATGCGCCGTGTTCTCGACCGCTGCCTTGCCGCCACCGCAAGTCTGCTGGAACGGGCAGCACCGTTGCCCGACCGGATCCGGGGGCTGCGCTTCTCCATGGAATGCGCGGTGATCGTCACCATTGCCGGCAAGCTGCACAGGGAACTCGACCGCCGGGACCCGCTGGCAGAACGTGTCGTTCTCTCACGCAGCCAGTATGCCGGATGCGTCCTGCGTCTCATCCCCTCTCTCTTGAGGAGAGGTCGCGCAAGACGACGCTGACCCGCCACATGCCGCCGGCATCTACAGGGTGCCTCTGAAAGCGCCGCCGTCGAGCACCAGATTCTGGCCGGTGATAAATCCGGCCTGCGCGCTGCACAGGAACGCGCAGGCCGCGCCAAATTCTTCGGGATCACCGAAACGCCCGGCCGGATTGCCGCGGGCTTCACGCGCCATGGCCTCCTCCAGGCTCTCTCCGGATACCGCGCGGGCGGTCATGGTCTGACGCAGCCGGTCGGTGGCAAAGGGCCCCGGGAGCAGACCGTTGATGGTCACGTTGCGGGCCACTGTCTGGCGGGCGAGACCGGCACAGAAACCCGTCAGTCCGGCGCGTGCGCCATTGGAAAGACCGAGTGTCTCAATGGGTGATTTCACCGCCGCCGAGGTGATGTTGACGATGCGCCCGAACCCCCGCTCCATCATGCCGTCCACAGTCTCCCTGATCAGCGTGATGGCGGTCAGCATGTTGGCGTCGAGCGCACGGATCCAGTCATCCCTCTCCCACTCGCGAAAATCGCCGGGCGGCGGTCCACCGGCGTTGTTGACCAGAATGTCGGGAGCATCCCAGGCATGGACCAGAGCGTGCTGGACGTCGCCCAGCGTGACATCGCCGGGGACCTCCCTGACCTCGACGGCCGGAAACTCCCTCCTGATCGCCGCGGCCGTCTCGGATACCGTCTCGACCGAACGGCCGTTGATCAGGATGTCGCAACCTTCAGCTGCCAACGCCTCGGCGCAGGCCCGCCCCAGACCCTTGCTCGATGCACAAACGATGGCCTTGCGGCCCGCCAGTCCCGTCTTCATCGTCATGTCTCCCCATCGGGTGAAGATTTAACGTAACTGCTCACCCCCTGTGGAGGCGGTTCAGGCGTCGTGCTTTCTGATCATGTTGGCGGCGTCTCCGGCGAGGGCGATCTGGATGGCGACGAGAGGGTTGTAGCCCTGTGCGGCCATGGAGTTGAGGTAGCTTGAGATCCGGCACCATGCTTCGGCGTGGAGCTGGGTACGGAAGCACCCGGACACCTTGATCTTGACCTTGGCCATGCGGATCTTTTGTTCGCCGGTGTTGTTCGTGAAGCTGGCATGGGGATCTTCCATGAAGCGCAGGACGGAGTCTTCGTGCTTGACGAGGCGCTCGTGCAGGTTGTGCGCGTCGGACTTGGCGATTCTGCCGCGTTTTCCCTTGGGGCGTGGCGGGATCGCGGGCAGGTCCCTGAAGCCATGCTCGAGGATGGTGCGATAGCGCCTGCGCACGGTCCGTCGGAGATCCTCGGGCAGGGTCTTGGTGGGGCTCTGGTTGACCCGGTGACATGTCAGGCGGAGCAGCGTCTTCATCAGGCGGGCCCAGCGCATGGCGTTGGAGTCGACGACGAAGGTCAGTTCGCGCAGCAGATGGGAGCCGCACAGCTGGTGGAGGCACGTCTCGTAGACGAAGTACGAGGCCCAGCAGTCGTGGATCAGGATGCCCTTGTAGCGGGGGATGATGCCGATCTCGTCGATGGCCTGCCTGCCGCGCTTGTTGTGCAGGCGCTTGAGGGTCAGGGATCCGTCGCTCAACACGTGGAGCCACCGGGTCTTGCCGTCGACCCGGAATCCGGTTTCGTCGGCATGGAGCGCCGGACGTTCCAGGAGTATGGCGATGGCGTTGTCCTCCCATGATGCGAGCGCCTCATGGAGGTGCCGCACGTAGCTCAGGCAGGTGGCCTCGGAGAGTGTGAGACCGGAGATCGCCTGCACCAGGGCTGTGGCTCGCCGCAGGGAGAGCATGGGGGCGATGAGCAGGTTGATGATGAAGGCCTTGAGGCCGGGGCCGTACTGCAGCGGCCCCGGCATGGTATCGGGGAAGCGCCCTTTGGTGCGGTCACGGCAGGCCGGGCATTCCTTGACCTCGGCCTCGACGCGGCGTTCGACGACCTCGAAGACGATGTCGTAGAGGATGCGCCGTTCCCGGTCGATGGGATCGACGTGGGAGAGGTCGGCGCCGCAGGCCTCGCAGGTCTCGACCGTGACCGTCTCCTCATGGATCACCTTGCGCAGGGTGGCGCTGGTCTGCCCGTTCCCGCGCGTCCCCTTGCCGCTGCTTCTGGAGGCACGCTGTGCCGTCTCGTCCTGCGGCGTCTGCGACGGCGGCAGGCTGGCATTGGCGCTGGTCTTGCGGGTTGTCCTTTCCAGCAGGATGGTGATCAGCACGCTCATCAGCGTGATCAGGATCCTGAACATCGCATCGGCTTCCGCCGACACCTTGCCGTCCTTGCGCAGCGCCGCAATGCCGGCCTTCGCGGCCTCGAACTCGTCGCGCAGCGAGGCGGCGTTCACCGTTGCCATCAGGAGGCCTCCACCGCCATCAGCGCCGCCATCACCGCCTGACGCTCAGCCGGCGGCATCTTCCGGTAGCCCTCGGCCCAGCGCGTCGCCTTCCTCTTGATGCGCTGACGGTCGGTCGCGTTGCGCCCGGCATGGCCAACCCCGTGGGTCCTGCCAGGCGCGAAGTTGAACCACACCACCTCGGTGCGCGCCCGGGCCTGGGTCGTCACCTGAAGCGACACGCTGCGCCAGCCCTCAAGCATCTCATCGTAAAGTGCCGAGGGGTGGCCCGAGATCATCACCTGGCAGGGCAGACCCTTGAGCAGATGAAGCAGGGCCACATGGTCGGCCTCGCCGTAGTCGTGGCGGTAGCGCCGCCGTGACCGCCGGGTCGCTCGCAGATACGGCGGATCGCTGTACACCAGTTCCGTGCCCCGCAACGGGAAGGTGGCCAGCACCTCATGGGCGCAGCCGTGGATCAACTCCACCGGATAGGCGCACGTGAAGCCCTCCAGCGCACGCCGGTCCCGGTCAATGCCGATCGAACGCAGCGCCGGAACCTTGCGCTGCATCAGCGCGCCGCCGCCAAGGTGCGTCTCAAGATAGAGATCATGGGCCGGCTGGAGCCCCAGCAGCATCTGGCACAGACCGCTCGTCGCCTTGGATCCGAAGTATCCCACCGGCGCTCCCCGCCGCTCACAAAACCACCGATAGAGCAATCCGGCTACGCTGTCAACGCAGACACCTCGTCGTCACAACAACATCACACACAATCAGGGGGTGAGCAGTTACGATTTAACATATGCCTTCTCGAGGGCACGTCTTGCCTGCGGCACGGTGATCGGCCTCTTCTCGACCAGCGACAGCCGGTCGAGGGTCTCGACGATGGCGCCGATGGCGCCAAAGGACCGTTCCATGCGCAAGACGAGATACGGGATAACGCCGTCACTGACCTTGATCCGGCGATCCCGGAACTGCTTCGCCAGCACGATGCCAATCAGGTCATCCTCGGGGCGGCCGATCGCCACCGCCGGCAACGCGGCGAGCCGCGAACGAAGATCGGGCAACGAGATGCGCCAGCGGGCGGGTGGAGCCGTGTCCGTGATGAGCAGGTAACCGCCTTCCTCCCTCACGAGATTGATGACATGGAGCAGGCCGGATTCGCCGACTCCGTCTGCCCTGTCTTCGAGAACCAGATTGCCGCCTTGCCAGGAGTCGAAGAAGTCTGAGTCAATCTCGCCCGTGTTCACGAGCCGGGCACCGCTCCTTTGGCGCCAGATGTCGGCGAGGTGTGTCTTGCCCGACCCGTGCGGGCCCCAGATGGCGAGGCCGCGGCCGTCCCAGTCCGGCCAGCGATTGATCCAGGCCATGGCGGCGGCGTTGCTGTCGGCGACCAGGAATGCCGACTCGTCGAAGGCCGGCTCATCTTCGTATTCGAAGACGTACTGGTTCACTGCGTCCTGATCGTGAGAAGGCCGGCCCGGACATCGGCTTCGAGACCGGCACGACGCATATGCAGGAGAAGGTTGTCGCGGGTTCCGGTAAAGAGCAGCCTGACGCGCATTCTCGTGGTTGAGACCAGCAGCGGGATGACCGCCTCCAGGGCCGGCGAGCTTTCGAGGCGATCGCGGATATCAATCCACTCGGCGAGGCTTGTCACCGGAATGTCAGCGAAGACGGAGACCGTCGGCCCGGCCGGCGCCAACGCCATCGCTGCCCAGTGATCGTCGATACCGGTGCGGCTCTCCTCGACCGCGCGCCCGACGGCGCCCATCGGCCACGCCTGCGGCACGCTGCGCCCCAGGAGCACAGGGCTTGCTCCATCCCCGTCAAGCCAGGTCAGACGCGGACGAAGGATATTCCCGTCCCTTCTTGCGTGAGCGATGAGAACGCCGTCAGCGCGATAATGCGACACCAGCCGTTCCAGCTGATCCCAGTCCTGGGCAAGCGCACCGGCGGCATCGACGAGACTGATATCCCGAAGGCCTCCGCCGGGCACGATCAGTTCGACAGCGCTGTTTCCTCCGCCGGATCGCTGCCAGGCAGCAAGCCAGAGATTCGACTCCTCCCAAAGAATACGGTGCGTACCGGACTGCAGCACCGGCAGCACCACGAGAACCGGTCCTGGCGTGTCGAGATGGCTGACACCGGACTCGTCAAGGATTTCCAGCACCCCATGCGCCTGGAAGCGGACACTGACAACGGCCTGGTAGCGTCCCGCCGACATCTTCTCGTCATCGAATTCGAGACCCTTGACGAGGCTGTCGAGTGTCGCGGACTCCTGGTCGAGAACGGCCCCGGGATCGCCTCGAACGAGACGTCTTGCGAGGTCACGCCAGGCGATGTGCAGAGCCGAACGCAGAGCATTCAGGCGGGCCCGGGGCGTGTCTTCAGCCGTCTCGTCGACGGCAACACCGGTGATCGTGAAGACATCCGCGCCCGCTGGCGATGGCGATGCGGCAACGAGCACGGCACACGCGACGAGGCCAAGCCTCCACATCCTCAAAGGCATGAATTGCCAGCCTCTCGTTACAATGATGCGATCATGGCGTAGTGTGCGCCCATTCTACCAGTGCCGGGGGTGGGATGCGAGACAGGCAGGGCGGCCCGCCAGCGGCGGACTGCGCGCGCTGCCCGGCCAGGCCTTGTGCGAGGGAATGACCGTAGTGGCGGGTCTCACATACAGGGATGCAGGCGTCAATCTCGATGCCGGGCGCCGGATCGTCGATGCTGCGACGCCTCTTGCAGCATCCACGAGGCGCCCCGGCGCTGAAGCCATGCTGGGCGGTTTCGGTGGTCTCTTCGATCTGCACGCGGCGGGACACCACGATCCTGTTCTGGTCTCGGCCACCGATGGCGTCGGCACCAAGCTGCGTCTCGCGGTCGAGACCGGCATCCACGACACCATCGGCATCGACCTCGTCGCCATGTGTGTCAACGATGTTCTGGCCCAGGGCGCAGAGCCGCTGTTCTTCCTCGACTACCTCGCCATGGGGAAACTCGATGCCGACGTCGGCGCCGACATCATTGCCGGTATCGCTGCTGGCTGCCGGAAGGCGGGGTGCGCCCTCATTGGAGGGGAAACGGCCGAAATGCCCGGCATCTACGCGACCGGTGACTACGATCTCGCCGGATTCTGTGTTGGCGCCGCGGAACGCGGTTGCCTGCTTCCCGCAGACACCATGGCGGCCGGCGATGCCCTGCTGGCTCTTGCCTCACACGGCATCCACTCCAACGGTTTCTCTCTCGTGCGCCGCATTCTCGACGAACGTGCGGTCGCCCTCGAGGCAAAGGCTCCATTCACCGCTGACCAGTCCCTGGCCGATGTGCTGATGCGGCCCACCCGCATCTACGTCAGGAGCGTCCTTGCCGCCATCTCCGCAGGTCATGTGAAGGGCGTTGCCCACATCACCGGTGGCGGCCTTGTCGAGAATGTTCCCAGAATTCTGCCCAACGGACTTGCCGCGCGCCTTGAGGTCGCAGACTGGCCGATGGACCCGGTGTTTTCCTGGCTGGCGAGGGACACCGTCGACGCCTGCGAAATGCTGCGCACGTTCAATTGCGGGATCGGCATGGTGCTGGTGGTGGCGGCAGAAGACAGCGGACCTGTCAAACGCATCCTGGAAGGCCATGGCGAAACCGTGTCGGTCGTCGGCGCTCTCGAAGCGACTGACGGCGAACCGCGCGTCCTCCTCGATGTACCCGACGACTGGCCGGCATGACGAGACTGGCCGTCTTCATTTCGGGGCGTGGCTCGAATCTGCAGGCGTTGATCGATGCCCGGGCCAGGGGAGAGCTCGCCGGAGACATCGGCGTCGTCGTTTCCAGCCGAAGCGGCGCGCCCGGTCTCGAGAAGGCGCAAATGGCAGGTCTGCGCCACTGCGTCGTCGATCCGGCCGACCACACGAGCAGGGCCGCCTTCGACGCCGCACTCGGGAGTGTGGCGAACCGGGCAGGATGCAGCATGATCTGCCTTGCCGGGTTCATGCGGGTCCTCACCCCCGGATTTGCCGATGCCTGGCGCAACCGCCTCGTCAACATCCACCCTTCCCTGCTCCCCGCATTTCCCGGAACCGACTGCCATCGCCGTGTTCTGGAAAGCGGCGTCATGATCACCGGCTGCACGGTGCACTTCGTCCGCCCGGCACTCGACGCCGGCCCCATCATTGCCCAGGCCGCCGTTCCGGTCCTTCCCGGCGATGACGCAAGCCGTCTCGCGGACCGCGTCCTGGCGGCAGAACACAGGATCTATCCCATGGCCCTCAATCTCGTGCTGGAGGGCCGCGTCAGGGTCATCGCCGAGCGTGTCGTTGTCGATGCTGCGGCCCGGGCAGACGACATGCTGGTCAACCCGGCGCCGCAAGACAGTTCTCAACCGACGATGTCACGCGCCGAAAAGAAGAATGCAATCTCGGTTGCCGCATTGTCCGGCGAGTCGGATCCATGAACCGAATTGGCCTCAAGGGATTCGGCGAACACCTTGCGGATGGTGCCGTCGGCAGCCTCGTCAGGGTTGGTGGCCCCCATGACCTCGCGGTTGCGGGCGACGGCATCACGGCCTTCAAGGACCTGCACGACGACCGGGCCGGACGTCATGAATGTGACGAGGGAGTCAAAGAAGGGGCGCTCCTGGTGCACGGCATAGAAGGCGCTGGCCTCGTCAACGGTGAGCCGTGTGCGTTTCTGGGCAACGATCCGCAGCCCGGCCTCTTCAAGCATGGCATTGACCCTGCCCGTGAGGTTGCGGCGGGTGGCGTCCGGCTTGATGATCGAGAGCGTGCGCTGCGTCATGAAAGAGTTCCCGATTCCTGAAGATGAGGTCTGTCAGGCGCCTTATAGGCGAAGAGCTTCGGCATCGTCCAGACAAGGACCGGGTCCGCGATCACGACAATGCCCGCAGACAAACGAGGGAGAACATGACATCAGCGCCTGTTGAAGGTGGATGCGGTTGCGGTTTCGTCAGATATCGCGTGACCGGAGCGCCGCTCTTTGTGCACTGTTGCCACTGCACATGGTGTCAGCGCGAAACCGGATCGGCGTTTGCGCTCAACGCCATGATCGAAAGCAGCCTTGTCGCAACGCTCAGCGGCACGCCCGAGACGGTCGACACGCCGAGCGCAAGCGGCAAGGGCCAGAAGATCGTGCGATGTCCGCGTTGCCGGGTTGCCGTGTGGAGCCACTATGGCGCATCAGGCAAGGCGATTTCCTTCGTGCGGGTCGGCACGCTTGACGAACAGCACGTCATGGCCCCGGACGTGCACATCTATACCGCGACGCGGCGCCCCTGGGTGCGCCTCGCCGACGGCGCACCGGCCTTCGACGGCTTCTACGATCCGCGGGCGACATGGCCGCCGGCGGTCATGGAACGCTACCGGGCTGCACGGTCGGCGGAATCGTGACACTCGAATCGTGACACTTGAATCGTGACACTCTGGGCCATCTCCGACCTCCACATCACGCATCCCGCCAACCGGGGCGCCCTGGAGGAACTTCCGGCGCTGCCGGACGACTGGCTCATCGTGGCCGGCGATGTGACCAACGGCTCCCTCCATCTCGACTGGTGCTTTCGGGTCCTCAAGGAGAGATTCGCGACGGTCATCTGGGTTCCGGGCAACCACGAACTGTGGTCCAGAAAGGGGAGCCCACGCGGCCAGGCGCTCTATGACAGTCTGGTGGCCATGGCTCGTTTCCACGGCATCGTCACCCCGGAAGACCCCTGGCCGGTCTACTCCGTTGGCGGCCAGGACACTGTCATCGCGCCGCTCTTCCTTCTCTACGACTACAGCTTCCGCCCCGACACCGTCGCCGCCGATGAGGTGATCGTCTGGGCCCGCGAAGACGGAATCGGCTGTGCCGACGAATTCCATCTCTCACCCGATCCCTTTGCCGACCGCGCCTCATGGTGCGCTCACCTGTGCGCCGCGGCGACACGCCGTCTGGAGTCCCTGCCCGCCGGTCAGCCGACCATCCTCGTCAATCATTTCCCCCTCGAAGAGCGGCACGCCCACCTGCCACGCATTCCGCGCTTCAGCCCATGGTGCGGCACACGCAGGACGAAGGGATGGCACCGGCGCTACAACGCCCGCGCCGTGATCTACGGTCACCTGCACCGGCGCGCCACCACATGGCTCGACGGCGTCCCGTTTCAGGAGGTTTCCCTCGGCAATCCGCCCCAGTGGAACCCGCAGCGCGGAATCCGCAGCTACCTACACGCAGTCATCATGGCGCCCTGACGCAGGCGCCGTGGGCTCCCACGTCCGCAGCCGGCGGCGCGCCGTCGCGTCGCCTGCCCCTCACGTTCACGACACATGCGCCTAAGCGTCCACAGCCGGTACGGCATCACCGTGGATGGCGGCGATCGCATCCAGCTTTTCGCCGATTTCCGGGTCAATCTCGTCGTCCGGCACATGTCCGGCAAGCTCGTGGAAGCTCTTCTTGTTCATGAGATTGGGCAGGCCGAGTCTGGCAAAGTATGCCCGGAACACAGGAGAGAGAACCTCGTCGCTCGCCTTGACGTCATCATCCCAGGATGGCCTGCCGTGCAGGGTGGCAAGCGCACTTGTCACATCGGCGATCGCCCCGGCCATGGCAGCGCGCCGTGTGTCAATCTCCGACGCCGTGAAGAGGGGCAATGCGCCCGCCTCCACTGCAGACGCGCAAGCATAGGCATCAAGGGTTGCTTCGCTGCATAGATAGTTCTCGAACTCGCGACGCTTCCAGATGAGGTGCGGGAACGACGGCCTGACCGGCCCGCCGCCATCGAGACGGTCGAAGAGGGCGACTCCCCGGAGGTCGGGGAGCGCTTCCCTGAGACCGTGAAAATGGTGAGCGGCAGCACCCGGACTGTTCCCAACATAGTGCACAAACGGTCTCTCGAGCGCCTGGACGGCGTCCTGTTTTCCCAGGCGCCGGGCGAAAGACCGCAACATGGCAAGATCCGTCGAACCTTCAAGGTAGAGGACCCAGCCCGTCTGTTCAGCCTGGGAGTACTGATCAAAACCGATGTCGCCGAGTGCCTTGGCCACATCGCCTGTCTTGCCTCCCAGGCGATGCGGCTTTCCGACGAATGCGATGACCCGGTCCTTTCCGGCGGCTTCATTCAACAGCACTTCCGAATGGGTTGCCGCAACAATCTGGTTGCCGCCCTCCACGGCAACCTCGCATATCAGGTTGTAGATCTGACGCTGGCGCAGGATTTCGAGATGCGCATCCGGCTCGTCGAGCAACATGACGGCGCCGGGGTTGGCGTACATGTAGGAGAGGATCAGCAGGGTCTGCTGCAGTCCACGCCCGGTCGATGACACGTCGAGAGCCACGGGACCCTCCTGGTATCCCATGGTGATTTCCCCTCTCTCGGCCACATAAAGGGGTCTCTTGAGCGTTACTCCGAAGAGATTCTGCACGTGCCCCACAAGCGTTTCCCACCGCTCGGGATCACCCTCGGCGACGCGATAGCACAGGTTGCGCAGAATCTCGGCGGTGCGGCCTTCCCCGATCCTGACATTGACAGCGCCCTCATCAAGGCGCGTCTCGCTGGCCGCGAGACCGGACATGGGAGGCAGGAAGGCCATGCGAGCGAAGCCGGCCTCGCGCGGCACCGGCATCCTCCCCCCGTCAAGGCGCAAGGGACGGCAGTAGAAGGACTCTTCATTGGCGTAGTCAAACTCGAGACCGCATCGCCAGGCCCTATTCTCATCAACCCCTTCGACAATGACATCAATCCGCACGTTGTCCGTCTTTTGCCGACCCTCGACCTTGCGCACGTCACGTACATGCAGGTGACGCCACAGGTGGAGGGCGCTGGGATGTGGAATGGCAAAAAGATCCTTGCGGTTGACCGTCACGCCCGGGCGTCTGTCGGGCGCGCTCTTGCCGGCGCGCCTCTCGTTCCACCGCTTCACGCCGATATCCCACAGAACGAGAGCCTGCATGAGAGAGGTCTTGCCCGAATTGTTCGGACCAACAAATATCACCGGGCTCCCCAGATCGATCTCGACAGTATCGAAACGCTTGAAGTTGCGAACCGTAAGTCTGGTGAGCATCCGGCACCTTCCCCGAGGTTGACCAATCGGACATCCGCAGCATCGCAAAAAGGGCCTGACGACAGCCCCCCCGAGCCGCCCTTCCTGCACTCCCAAGAACAGGTCATACGCCGTTCCGTTCGACACGTCATCCCCGCCCGCCGCACGGGTTGCCAGGACTCATCCGCCATGGCCCCGCCTGGCGAACTGTCCCATGAATTGGTCGCGGCCCTCCAGGTTGAGCCGCTTGCAGGGATGGTCAAGCACATCGCCCGCTGCGGAGGCTCGGACTGGCTATGAGCGTCGCAGGTGGTGGCAGTGTATCTCCCTTACAAGCACATTCTGGTGGGCGATACTCGGTGTAGCTGTGGGTAAGCAGCCCGCCGCAGCGACCACCAGGAGTCTGCCTCCGGCAGACTCCTTGTCCACAGCGGGCGCACACGGCGATGTCCGTTTTGGGGTTCCGGCAGGCGATGGTCCGGCGGACCTGCCGGGCGCCGGGGGTATTGTCCAAGATGTTCTCGTTTGCCGAGGTCCGGGGCTGGTGGCCTGACGGCACGAACCCGTGCCGGCACGTCAAGCGCTTCAAGGAGCACAAGCGGGAGCGCTTCCTGTCGGAGGCGGAGACCGAACGGCTGGGCGAAGTGCTGCGCGAGGCCGAAGCGGAGATGCCCTCGGCGGTGGCAGCATTCCGGCTGCTGCTCACGGGCTGCCGCATGTCGGGGATCCGCGACCTGAAATGACAGTATGTGAAAGCGGACTGCATCGAGCTCCCCGACGCGAAGACCGGTGGCCGTGCGGTTCCGCCCGGCCCCGAGGCGCGGGCGGTGCTGACGGCAATCCCGCGCGAGGACGACAATCCCTGGGTGATCGGGGCGTCTGCCGGGGACGCATCTCACCGACCTTCAGCGGGCCCTGGCGGCGCATCCTCGAGCGCCCCGGTCTGAAGGACGTGCGCATCCACGACTTGCGGCATTCGTTTGCCAGCAGGGCTCTAGCGCTCGGCGAAAGCCTGACGATGATCGGGAAACTCCTCGGTCATACGCAGGTACAGACAACCGCGCGCTATGCCCACCTGGCGCGGGATTCGATCCAGAGCGCGGCCTCGCGGATCACCGGCGGCAACCTCATGGGTGGCGCCAGCCCAGAACAGGCGGATGTTCGGCGTAACGAGGCGTCGCGATGACCGGACCCCGACGATCGCCGGGCAAGGTAAGATTGATCATTTGAAGGGAGAATGTTACGGATTTAGCATGAAGATGACGGTGGAATTCGATGATGGTCTCGCGCGTGCCGCAGAGGCGCGCGCCGCCGAGGAAGGCGAGACGCTGGCGGCGCTGGTCGAGCGGGTTGTGGCCGATTACGTCCGGGACGGCGGTCGGTCGAACCGTTCGCTCGGGTTGTTGACCAAGGGCGGCAGACCGGTGGCCGGGGTGAATATCGACAGTCGGGCCGTGCTCTACGAGTTGATGGACGCCCGCGATTGATCGCGGTCGACACGAACGTTCTTGTCCACGCACATCGCGAGGAGTCTCCCAAGCACACGGCGGCGCTGAAGCGCCTTGAATTGCTTTCGTGCAGCCCTGGCCCGTGGAGCGTTCCTGTGTTTTGCATCGGCGAGTTTCTCCGGGTGGTCACGCATCCCAGGCTGTTCGATCCACCGCACACGGCGGTTGAAGCGTGCGGCGCCCTGGCGCAACTGCTATCGCCCGGAAATGCCGTGGTACTCAGGCCCGGCCCGGAATATCCGGCGCGGCTGATGGACGCCGTTCGCGAGGTCGGTGCGGTCGGCAATCTCATTTTCGACGCACAGATCGTGGCGTTGTGCCGGGAGTGCGAAGTGACCGCCCTGTTGACCGAAGACCGGGACTTCGACCGGTTCGAGGAATTCCGCGTCGAGAGACTGAACCTCTGAAGGGCACGGCGTTCGGCCCGAGGCGCCAGATCACGCATCCAGCGGGACCTGTTGCGACTCTAGGTCGGCCGTCGTTGTCCGTGCGCTGACGACGGTTAGTCGGATGTCGCGCACATCACGGGCAGCATCGGCAACGACCTCATCGGTGGCGATGCAGCACGCAATGCGGCGCTCGACGAGCTCTCCCGCCTCGGGCACGAGTTCGATGCGTCTTCAACCCCGTTGCGGGCAGAAAAATGGCACGGAACAATTATGAAGCAATGACCCCGTACGAGAATCGCACCCGTTACGCCCCGCCCTCGTCCACTAAGGTAAATCGCTCTGCCTTCGCTTGCCTTAGCCATGCTTCGCCAAATTCCTCTAACGCTATACCTTGCCGACCCATTGTCACCAATAGGCGAGTGAGTTCCCGCCGCAGATGAGGAACTAACCGCCTTTTTTCATAGTTCCACCAGAAGGCGGGTTAAAGGGCTGCATGGTGCATCGGGACCGGATCGAAATTCAGGCCCTTCTCCTTGCTGATCCCGAGGAGATGGGCCCGAACCTAGGCCCCGATGTTCCTGACTACCTCAGGCATGGGCGGTGAACGCCTCAAGATACGGGCGGACCACCGTGGCGACGCCGCCAACCAATCCGTTCGACGACGAGCGCCCCCGTCCAAGGTCGACGGTGTTTATGCCGGTGACGGATAAACTACCTAGAAGCGGCCGAATTACTCCGGTGCTCTCGGCGTGGGCACGCCACTGTCGGAGCTGACGGCGCGGGATGCCGTCCTGCCAACACCCGTCTTGCGGTCCGGCGCAGCAGATGGAGGCCGCTCAGACAAGAATATGGTCGATGCGATGGATTTCATGGTGACTGATGAAGCTATATTCTATATATGACTTTTATCGAATAATGTGAAAAAACTTCCGAACCGTCATGCCCCGACTCGTCTCCGCGCCCTTCTTCAGCGCCAACCCGGTCTTCCGACGGCCCGACTATGCCGCAGCCGTTGGCCGCCGGCCTGACGACAAGATCGTCACGGCGATGCTCGCCCAGCATCTCAAGGCCGGCAACATCCGGCGGATCGCCCGTGGCGTCTTCGCCTCGGTGCCCAAGCATGCCGACGCCGCGACATGGTCGATCGACCGCTTCCTGGCCGCCTCCCGTCTGCGCCTTGGTGGCACGATCGCCTATCACTCGGCCCTCGAGCTGCAAGGCTACGCCTACACCGAGGGGCATGACGTGCAGGTCATCGCGGAGGGAGAGCCTGGCATGTTCGAGGCAGCCGGTTTCGCCTGCCGGTTCGTCAGGCCGCCGCGCGGCTTCGCGCCTCCGGATGGCGTCACGGCAGTCGACCGCCTGGGGCAGGACGTCAGGGTGACGACGATCGAGCGGACGATCGCCGATCTGTTCGATCGCTATGATCTGGCCGGGGGCGCGGAGGAGTTCTTCAACGCCCTGGATCTGGTGGTGCGGATCGACGCCCTGGCGCTGGTCCGCTACGTGCGCGCGCTCGGCAAGGCCACCGCCGCGGGCGCCATGGGCTTCTGGCTGGAGCGCGAGCAGAAGCGGCTGGGCGTCCCGGATGCTGCGCTCGAAGAGCTTCGGACGCTCATGCCGGCTCAGCCCCGATACGCTCTTGGCGCCAAATCGGGCGGGGGCAGGACAGCCAAGGACTGGAACGTCATTCTTCCGGTCGACGTCCTCGAACGCCGTTTCGAGGGCCTGTAAATGGCGGCGCCGTCCGCCCAGACCCTGCAGCGTCTCGCCGACGAGACCGGTCACCAGCCCGGTACGCTCGAGAAGGTGCTGCGGCTCCTGGACCTGTTGCAGGAGATCGCGCGGGATCGGGTTCTGGCGGATCGTCTCGTCCTCAAGGGTGGGACGGCGCTCAACCTGTTCTACCTCGGTCTCGACCGGCTCTCGGTCGATATCGACCTGAACTATGTCGGTGCGCTCGACCGGGCCGCAATGGAAGCCGAACGCCCCAACGTCGACGCCGCGCTCGACCGTCTCCTCGCCTCCCAGGGATACGGTATTCGCCGCAGGCCCGGCGAGCATGCCGGCGGCAAATGGCTGGCCCGTTACGCCTCGGCGCTCGGCGGCAACGCCACCTTGGAGGTCGACGTGAACTATATGGCGCGCCAGCCGCTGTTCGGCATGGCGCCCATGGAGTCTCTTCCCCTGGGTGGCATGCGGGCGAAGGACGTTCTTATCCTCGACCTCCACGAAATCGTCGCTGGCAAGCTTGTCGCGCTCATCGACAGGCATGCAGCCCGCGATCTCTTCGACGCGCGGCGAATCCTTTCCATCGACGGGCTCGACCGGAACCGGATCAAGGCAGCCGTGCTGGCCATGGGCGCCAGTGGGCGACGCGACTGGCGCACCAGGTCGATCGACGCCATCGAGGGCGATCCGCGCGAGTTTCGCCAGAAGCTCGCAATCTGTTTGCCCCGCGATAGGTTTGCCGCCAGGGGAGAGGTCGACGCGTGGATTGAAGAGACCGTTGCGCTTTGTCGCGAACGATTCGCCTTTCTGTTCGATCTGACAGCGAACGAACGGGCGTTTCTCGATGGCGTGCTCGATCGCGGCGAAATCGACGCCGATTTGCTGGACATCACGCCGGAGATCGGTGCTCGAATCGAGGCCATGCCGATGCTCGCGTGGAAGACCCGACATGTTCGGGAACATCACGGGCTGGATGTCGGCAAGGCGGACCGATAGAGCGGGCATCCGGATACATGGCGCGTCAGGACCGGATCGAAATTCAGGCCCGTCTCCTTCAGGCCGCCGGCCTACTCCTCGAGCGTCCCGTCCTGGCGCTTGGTCAGCACCCACTCCAGCAGGCCCACGCGCGTATACCGCACCGTACTCCCGATCTGGAGGTAGTGAGGTCCTCCGCCTTTCACCCGATAGCGCTGCAGCAAGAAACCCCCTCTGACGCCAGAACATGTCACCCTGGAGCCTCTTGCAAAACTCCTGAGTTCGAGGTCCGCGAGGCCTGCCTGCGGGCCTTGGCCACGGCTGACGGTGTTCCCGGGGGCGAGATTCCGGCGATGTTCGGCATGGCGGCCGCGCTGATGAGAACAAAATGACAACACGCCGGGCGTCAGAACAAGCGTCTCCAAGCCGCTCCTTGCGCAAAGGGCGGCGCGGTCCCGGCAGGCCTGACGGGAGGCCGCCCTACGGGACGGCGAGACGCATCACCTGATCGGCGGTCAGGGCGAGCAGGCCGAACATGAGGTGGCAGGCGACCTTGGCGGCTCCCCGGACACGGACATGGCGGCCGCCGAACTCATCCTTGAGACGACCGTTGGTCCTCTCGACACCGCTGCGGGTGCGAAAGCGCACGCTTGCAGCATCGACATGACAGGCCGCACGTCGTGCCCGCGCCTCGCGTTCAAGGTCGGCCCTGAGCTCCTTGTTCCGACGCGGATTGACATCGATGATCGCTACGTGGCCAAGGCGTTCGCTCATCGCGTGGATCTCCCTGGCGTCATAGGCGGCGTCCATGAGATCGTAGAGGTTCGTCACACGCCCGGCTGTCATCAGCGCGAGTGGGATCGCAACCTGGCTGTCATGGACGGACGCCGAGGTAAGAACGGCACTGACAGGCACGCCACAGTCTGCCGTGTCGATGTGCAGCTTGTAGCCTCGCCACGTCTCAATGAACCCCTTGGCGTTCCTCTTGCTTCCAACATCGCAGGCCTTCGGCAACTCGTCGAGCATGTCTGCGAGGTTCATGCTGTCGGTCTGCCGCTCAAGACGGGTCGATTCCTTCACTCTTTCTTCGCCCTTGCGGGGTCGGCCGCGCTTGCGCCTGGGCCTGTCGCCCGCCCGGGGCTTGGGCGCCGGCTTCTCCCGGCCCTCAATGGCCGTTGAATCCCGCGAGATATGACCGACAAGCTCGTCGCCCAGCGTCTCCTCGACCAGATGGCCGTGCATCCTCTCCGCAAGACGCGACTGCGAGAACTCGCCAAAGGCGCGCGAGAACGTCGCCTCGCTCGGGATCTCCGCACACCGCGACCAGCCGCACAGCCGGCGCAGCGTCGCGTCCGTCTGCACCCTGTCGATCAGGTGGCGCGTCGTCGGCAGGTCCCACACGGCCTTGGCGATGAAGGCTCGGGCCAAGGCACATCGGTCTTCCCGGGGACGACCCGGTGAGCCCCACGCCTGACCGGCAAAGCGCTCCACCTGAACCAGGTCGAGAACCGTCACGAAACGCCGATGCCGTTCGAGAAGGGGGCCGACCTCCTCGGCCAGATCAGGGAACAGTTCTCCTTGAAATCGGTTCCACAAACCGGATATCGTCGCTGACAGGGACATCGGGTTGTCTCCACGGGTCTTGTGTCGTATTGGACAACATCACAATACCTCGCAGGGGCACCCGACTCCCAGCCCCCTGGAAAAACATCACCGGATCACAGAAAAACCCGCCGCCCAGGGGGTTTTGCAAGAGGCTCCCTGTTTTCTGCGATGGGAGTTCAGGCTAGGTGAGATCTGAGGGAAACTGGGACCACAGGGTGTTCTCTGCGAGTACCTGTTGCAGCCGATCAGGGGACCACACGTCGATCCCGTCGCCGGTCCGGAAGGACCGCTTGCCGCCGTAAACGAGCACGCGTCGCGCTATTCCCGGGAGCTCCGCGATCGCACGCAGACCGGACAGCATGCCGGTGTGATAGCGGGGCTGGGACTTGACCTCGATCGCTGCCAGCTCGCTATCCCGGCGTAGCAGGAAGTCAACCTCGGTGCGGTTCGCCGGGTGTGACGCCCAGTAGTGCAGCTCGTCGAACAGCCCACCATCCTCGGCGTGTGCCCGCAGAAGATGCAGGACCCAACCTTCCAGAAGCGCGCCGCGTTCCTCGGGCGCGATCGGTCCGTAAAGTTTTTTCACCGCTCGGACCAGACCCGGGTCGACCCAGTAGAGCTTCGGATGGTGGCGTTCGCGGACCCGTAGCCGCGGCTGGAAGGCAGGGAGGCGATACGCAAGCAGGGTATCCTCGAGAATGTCCAGATAGCCCTGCACCGTGGTGCGCGCGACGCCACAGTCGCGCGCGATGCTGGATATGTTGACGACCTGGCCGTGGTAGAGCGCGGCGACCGGGAGGAAGCGCGCGAATCCCGGTAGATTTCTGACCAGCCCTTCCGCTCGGACCTCCTCGCGGAGATAAAGCCTGACATAGCTCTCGAGCACCGCTCGTCGGTTGTCGGCGACCCAGACCAAGGGGATGGTTCCGGTATCAAGGACCGCATCGAGGTCGAAGTCATCGCCCAGCTCAGCCGGGGTCAGGGGATGCATCGTCCTGTATAGCGCCCGGCCCGCGAGCAGGTTGACGCCTGACGCCTTGAGCTTTCGCGCGCTCGATCCGAGCAGGGCGAAGTTGAGACGCCGGTCCTCGATGTGCCGATGTACTTCGTTGAGGAGATTGGGAAGGCGCTGAATCTCGTCGACCACCACCCAGCTGCCCTTTGGCGCGGACTGGAGATCGGCGGCGAAGAGGGACGGATCGGCCAGGTAGTCCTGGTAGCGGGCCTCGTCGAGCAGATCGATGGTCGGCGCATCGGGAAACTGCGCGCGCGCCCACGTGCTCTTTCCGACCCCGCGGACACCGAGGAGAAAGAAGCTCTGCTTAGGCGGCCGGATCAGACGCGGATAGGTATTTCCTGCCATATCGTCGTCATTTTTCGAAGATTTATGACGCCATATAGCCAGTCAAGCACTGGCGAGTCAATAACGCGACGCGGGCTCCCTTGGGCGAGGTCTTGCGCCAGGGAAGAGGAGATGCCCTCGGCAATGGCTGACTTTCGGCCGTTGTTGCCAGCAGGTTGCCGGATGTTGATGATTGTCGAGAGCGACGAGCCTGAACGGCTGTCGATCCGCGGTGAGAAGGTATTCCATGAGGGGCGTGTCTCCGCCCATGGAATTGGACTCGCCGGCCTTTTCGCAGACACCCTCAACGAGAAGTGGAGGACCCGATTCTCCGTGCTGAAACGTCCCCCGCGCGGTCTCGAGATCGCGTACCCCCACGACCTGTTGTTCGTCTACCACCGCCATGTGCGTCAGGCGCTGTATCTCCCGATCTGAAATCAATGGCCCAACTTCTTGCAACTTCTGACAGGCATAGATAGTCCCTTGGTTGCAAATCGTGCTTACGGAAAACCCATCCGCAAGAATGGATCCACGATGTCCAGCGGCGTACGTCGTGCCGCGTTCAAGTCAGGAAGCCAAGGGTCGACCGCTGCCGTGACCCCGGAACCCATGGTTCCCTCTTCATTGATCCAGATCTGAGAAGCCACCGGCGGGAATGTACAGTCTATCGCCCGCATTCACCCGCACACCTGGCGACGTTTCCCGATCATCCGCCGTGGATTCGTCGTTCTTCGTATCGGTCAGTGTGACGCAAAAAGCGCCCCCAACTCGAAGTCGGCACTCTCCGGAAAAATCCTCTTCTTGCCGCCGCGCGGACAGAACGTGAGTTCTCCGACGCGGATCCCCTTGTCGCTGGCATAGAGATCGACGCGAACGAGAGGAAACGGTGCGGCCAGGCGCGTTGCCATGTCCAGCATGTCGCCCAACAGCGCCGGACGGGGATAGGGTGGCCCCGGTGGATGTCCCGAAGTCGTGATGGCCAACTCGTTCCAGTCTGCATCGTAGCGGGTGACCACGGGCTTGCCGGCGCGATCAAAGACCTCGACCAAGACAGGAGAACCCGCAATCATGAGGACCTTGTAGTCCTTGATTCGTGGGGAGGGACCGCTGTCGTCCTTGAGAAGTTCCTCGACAATGATCTTCGGCGTCAGGTGACGATAATTGACCTCGCGGGTCCGCCGATAGAAGTTGAGCCGCAGCCACGCCTTGAGCCTGTCTGTGTCTATGGGATCGCATGCCTCCCGCAGAAACATGACTTCGCCGTTTGCGTGCGTTGGCTTGATGATGCAGGCCCGCCCGTCAAACACGAAGGCGTCGACATCGGCGTCGCTCCGCAGAACCGCATAGGTCTCGGGCGTGAAACCCGGGCCGACAACGCTCGCAATGTAGTCCTTCGCATACTCCTTGTCCGTGCAGTACTGATAGAGCGGATCAAGCATCGTCCCGTCCGTCTTGATGGCATGGAGATGGTCACTCATCCTCCGGGGCGGTCGCTTCGGCCAGCGCCCGAAGCACCTTTGGAACTCGATCTCCAGATACAGTCGGTCGCCCCATGCGGTGAATGGCAGTCGACGTGCCGCGCGCCGGATCATTGCTCCCATGTTCCCTTTCGTGCAGCAGGGGCGCATCGCAGCAATGAGGCGTGCCATTGCTCGTAGCCATCGACGGTGCGCTCCAGGGAAAACCGGGCGGCCCTGGCGCGCAACGCCACTTTGTCCGCCGGCCTTGACAGTTGCCGCGACATCACACGAGCCAACGCCTCGGGATCTCCCACGGGGGAAAGCAGCTCGGGGTCTTCCAGAATCTCTGCCGGCCCCGCCGGACAGTCGGTCGAGACCGCCGGGCATCCGCACGCCATCGCCTCGACCAGGACATTCCCGAAGCCCTCATGCCTTGAGGACATCACGAAAAGGGCCGCGCGCGACATGTAGGCAAAGGGGTTTGTCACCAGACCCGGCATCGACACACGATCCTCCAGCCCGAGGCGGCGAAGGCGCTCTTCCAGTTCGCGGCGCATCGGGCCTTCACCCAGAATGACAAGCCGGGAAGGGTGTTCACCCTGCATGTGATGGAAGGCATCGATGAGCAGCCCGAAGTCCTTTTGCTGCACCAGCCGGCCGGCGCCCAGAACGACCGGCAGACCCCCGTCACCGAACCACGGATGATCCAGCGCTTCCTTCGCCAGTCGGTCGACATTGGGAGGCGAGCCGCTCGGATTGTAGATGACCGCAACGTTGCTTGCGGGGTCTGCGAGAGCACAGCGGGCCCATTGTGCGACGCCGTTGGAGACCGCGATCATCGACTCGCTCTGTCGCCAGACATACAGGCGCCGCCGGGTTGATTGGCCTGAACCCGAGGAGACTGCACCGTGCGTATTCCTGAGCACAGGGACCACAACCGGAGAAGGCGAGACCAACCGCGCTGCAAAATGCGCCGTGTATTCGACCTGGGGCAAGTTTGCGAAGACGATGTCGGGTTGCTCGCGTTTCAGGTAGGACGCCAGGTGTCGCGCACGCCTGTTGCGCCTTTGTTCCACCAGAAACTGGGCCACGACACGCCAGTCGCTGCTGAACAGGCTGGGCACGAGCCTGATGAGCCGGGCCCGGGAGACCCGTGAAGAGCGCCACAGCATGCTTGACGCCGGGGAGTCGCAGCTTCTTGAAGGAGGGGCGGAACAACATGCAATCAGGCGCACCTTTTGCGAGAGCAGTTCAGGGTACTCGAGGACCGCCTCGGAGATGACAATGTCGACCTTGTGGCCCCGTTCCGCGAGACCGCATGCCGTCATGGCCACGCTCCGTTCGGCCCCTCCCCTCGCCAAACTCGGGATCACAAAGCACATGTGGGCCACGTCAACGCGACCGGTGACGGTCTGCGGTCACGGACTCGCGTCCCACACAACGGGGCGTTTGCTGATTTTTCCCAGTGCGCGCAAGGCTGCGACCTTGATCGTGTAGGGGACGGCCCGGACATTCGGTCGACGCCAGATGCCGTGTGCCTCTCGCCACTGCACCTGGTCGGAATCATCATAGTCACGGTGCCGTGCAGCGGCGGGGATGATCTGCATCGGGCGCAAGAGGCGAGCCGTCCTGGAAAACCTCAAATCGAAGAGCGTGTGGTCAACCGTGTAGCGGGGATCGGAGAACGCCTTCAGCGACAGTCGTGCGCCTGTTCGATTGATCAGGTATGCCACGCCGCCATTGTTCCATCGCTCCAGCCGGTAGAGACAGCGCCCGCTCGGCGTCACGCCTGACGGTTTGTTCCAGAGCATGCGCGGCACGTCGGGAGCACCGCCATAGAGACGAACGATGCACGTCTTCGGGGGCCACCAGTCGGTCGCTTCAAGAAGCAGGGGAGTGTCCTGGGCAATCTCGGCATCGTCCTCCAGGATGAGCGCTGCCGGCGCGGACGATCCCAGCAAGCTGAACATCGCCTTGCTGTGCCCGATCATGCCGGCGGCGGAGCCGAAGTTGATGCGCCAATCGGGTTGCTCGGCAAGCAGTTGCGCTTCGGCGCCCGGGATGCGCGTCGCCTCGATACCGAGTTGTGTCAATTGCCTCGAAATCAGCGTCCAGCGATCTGCGCGGCGATCGAGATTGATGACATAGACAGGCAGCATGACGGACCTCCCACAAGGCCCGTCCCTGGTGCCGGGCCGTTGTGATCAATCCGCGGTATGCGAAGAGCCCTGCCTGTTCGCCGGGCGCGGGTAGCTACTCCCTTGCCGGGTATGAGGCTGTTGTATTCAGCAGGCGGCCCGACCAAGCGGGGCCCACGGATTGATCACGAGGCCAGCATTGCACGACCGGGAAAGAAAAGTCGAATCCCGCTTCCCGGACCGGCATGTCAATCACATCCTGTCGCCAATGGCCGCGGATTCCCGCGTCTGGGTCGACGTGTGGGCCACGAAGGGTCGGATCGTCGGCGAGCCTGCCGATACGGCATCGGACACGATCGGCAATTCCCGCCCTGGCGCAGGCCACACGCGTGTTGCCGGCATCACGCACCGGCGAGATGTCCGACACGCCCCCCGGACTCGATGTCATGAAGGACGCCTGGTCGATGCCTGTCTCCGGAGATTTCAGGATGCCCCGTTGGCATGTCAGCGATGAGAGCGGTGGCTGCTGCAGCATGAGTCACGCCATGGCGCATCAACCGGGAAGGCGCCGGCGAGCGCCATCACCGCAAACGGCAGCAGCAGGCGACCGACCGGCGGTCGAAAGCGGCGATGTTGCGTGCGGGATGCCGTCAGTTCTGCTGTCCGGTCGACAGTGCCGTCATCTGCTCGCTGCGCCTGTCATGGTGCAGGACGGAGCCCCCTCCCAGCCCGACGCACGCGCCGATGGTCACGTCGTGGTTCTCCAGGCGGCCCGCTTGCAGGGGTGATGAAGCCCTGTACCCTGCCGTGGAGAGGTCCTGGGGAGGGACATGGCCATGGAAACCGTCCAGAATCGCATGGCGGCCGGCGATATCCTTGTCATCGACGGCGGCATGGGTACCGAGCTCGAACGCCGGGGGGTGCCGATGGATGCCCAGGCGTGGGCCGGCGCTGCCCTGAAGAACCACCCGGACATGATCCGCGCCATCCATCGCGACTTCATCGATGCCGGCGCCGATATCCTCATCGCCAACACCTATGCGGCCGCTCCCCACGTCCTGCGCCATGCCGGCTTTTCCCGGACCGAGGCGCTGGCTCTCAACCGGCGCGCCTGTGAACTCGTACGCGAGGCCGTCAGGGAGGCGGCACCGGAGCGCCGCATCTGGCTCGCCGGCTCGCTGTCGAGCTTCTTTGCCGGTCTCAGCGCCGGCCGCCGGCCGTCGGCGGACGAAGCCGCGCACAGCTATGCGTTGCAGGCCGAAACCCTCGCCGATGCCGGCTGTGATCTCCTGATCACGGAAATGATGCTCGATATCACCGTGTCGCCCCTGGCTGTTGCCGCCGCCGCGGCCACCGGTCTTCCCGTGTGGGTCGGTTTCAGCGTGCGATCCGCGAACGGTCGCGTCCTCGGTCTCAACGAGCGTGTCGACATGGCATTCGAGACAATCCGTGATGACTGCCTTGGCGCCGGTGATGTCCATGCCGCCGGCATCATGCACAGCACGATGCCGGCGACGCCTCCCGGACTCGATCTGCTGAAGGAGGCATGGTCGGGGCCTCTCTTCGCCTATCCTCATGCGGGAAGTTTCAGGATGCCCAACTGGCAGTTCGACGACGACATCGCGCCGGATGCGTTTGCCCGTGAGGCCGCGACCTATCTCGATCGCGGCGTCACTGCGATCGGTGGCTGCTGCGGCATGAGCCAGCATCATATCGCTGCCCTGGCGCACCGTCTGGGGAGATGAGCAGACGCGCACATGCCGGGAGCGGACGCCACCCGATGAGCGCCGGATCCGGCCCCCGGCCCCGATCGTCACGCGGCCGCGGGAAAAATCAGGCGGCTTCGCAGAGAACGGCGCCGGGCTCGATCACGAGGCCCGAGGCGCCGGCGGTGACCCTGACGCACGAGCCATCGGCGACCTCTCCCTTGAGAATCAGGGTGGCGAGGGGGTCCTGCAGGGCGCGCTGCAGGACACGCTTGAGCGGGCGGGCACCATTGGCCGGATCGTATCCCGCTCCGGCAAGCCATGCGCGTGCCCCGTCATCGGCATCGATGGTGATGTTGCGATCCTCGAGCAATGTGCCGACACGGCGAAGCTGGATATCGACAATGGCGGACATCTGGTCACGGCCAAGCCGGCTGAAGAAGATGATCTCGTCCAGCCGATTGAGGAACTCGGGGCGAAACCGGGTCTTCAGTTCCGCCATCACCAGCTCCCTGGCGCTGTCGTCGTCGCCTGCGACATCCGCAAGGTGCCCGGCTCCGGCATTGGACGTCATGACGATCACCGTGTTCCTGAAGTCGACGGTGCGGCCGTGGCCATCGGTCAGGCGGCCGTCGTCGAGCACCTGCAGAAAGACGTTGAAGACATCCGCGTGCGCCTTCTCGATCTCGTCGAAGAGCACCACGCGGTAGGGCCGGCGACGCACCGCCTCGGTCAGGATCCCGCCCTCTTCGTATCCGACATATCCAGGCGGTGCTCCGATCAGCCGCGCCACCGCATGCTTCTCCATGTACTCGGACATGTCGATGCGCACCATCGCTGATTCGTCATCGAACAGGAATGCGGCGAGGGCCTTGACGAGTTCGGTCTTGCCCACGCCTGTGGGACCGAGAAACATGAAGCTGCCGATCGGTCGCAAGGGATCCTGCAGCCCGGCGCGTGAGCGTCTCACGGCGTTGGCGACGACTCCGAGGGCCTCCTCCTGGCCGACCACACGGGCCGAAAGCGAGCGCTCCAGGTCGACAAGCCGCTCGCGCTCGCCTTCGAGCATGCGCTCCACGGGTATCCCGGTCCACTTCGACACCACCGAAGCGATGGCTTCTTGCGTGACCTCCTCGCCGGGCATCTTTTCGCTCTCTCCATCCCCGATGGCCGCAAGGCGACTTTCGAGATCGGGGATCACGCTGTAGGCAACCTCGCCGGCACGGGCAAGATCGCCCTGGCGCTGTACCTGCTCGAGCTCCACGCGGGCTTCGTCAAGGCTTTCCTTGAGATGGCGCATCTCCTCGATCCGGTCCCGCTCCTTCATCCATGCCGCGTTGAGCGCAAAGGCACGCCCTTCCAGATCGGCAAGTTCCCCTTCGAGACGTTCCAGGCGTTCACGCGACACCCGGTCATCCTCGCGGCCAAGGGCCTCGCGTTCGATCTTGAGCTGGATGATGCGGCGCTCGAGTTCATCGATCTCCTCGGGCCTGGAGTCGATCTCCATCCTCAGCCTGCTGGCGGCTTCATCGATGAGGTCAATGGCCTTGTCAGGCAGGAAACGGTCCGTGATGTAGCGGCTGGAGAGCCGCGCCGCGGCGACTGTCGCAGCGTCGCTGATACGCACGCCGTGGTGCACTTCGTACTTCTCCTTGAGACCGCGAAGGATGGAAACCGTCGCCTCGATCCCCGGCTCTTCGATGAGGACCGGCTGGAAACGCCGCGCGAGCGCCGCGTCCTTTTCGATGTGCTTGCGGTACTCGTCGAGAGTCGTGGCGCCAACGCAGTGAAGCTTGCCGCGCGCCAGGAGAGGTTTCAGCAGGTTGGAGGCATCCATCGCCCCATCCGCCGCTCCGGCGCCGACGAGAGTGTGAAGTTCGTCGATGAAACAGATGATGTCGCCCGACGAGTCCTCGATCTCCCGCAAGACCGCCTTCATGCGCTCCTCGAACTCTCCCCGGAACTTCGAGCCGGCGACCATCGACCCCAGATCGAGGGCAACCACCGTCCGGTTGGCAAGGGATTCCGGCACATCGTGGTTGACGATGCGCTGCGCGAGGCCCTCGACGATGGCCGTCTTTCCCACCCCGGGCTCGCCGATCAGCACCGGATTGTTCTTGGTCCTTCGGGACAACACCTGCATGGTACGGCGAATCTCCTCGTCACGGCCGATGACCGGGTCGAGGTCGCCGTCCCGGGCCGCCGCCGTCAGATCCCGGGCATACTTGCGAAGGGCCTCGAACGACTCCTCGGCCGTCTGGGTATCGGCGGTGCGGCCCTTGCGCATGCCGGCGATGGCGGTGGCCAATGCGGCAGGGGTCAGTCCTGCTGCGGCAAGGATCTTGCCTGTGTCGCTGTCAGGAATGGCAAGGGCTTCAAACATGCGCTCGGCGGTGACAAAGCTGTCACCGGTCTCCGCCGCACGCCTGCCGGCATCCTTCATGACCTGGAGGAACTCGCCGGATGCCAGGACATGCGCAGCGCCGCTTCCGGTAATCCTCGGCAGGCGCTGGAGTGCCTCGTCGGTGTCGGCGAGCGCCCTTTCGGGGTCGGCGCCGGCAGAGCGCATCAGTTCCGCGGCAAGCCCCTGGCGATCAGCGAGAAGCTCCCTCGCGAGATGGCAGGGTACGATGTGCTGGTGTCCCCTTGCCTCGGCAAGACTGTGGGCGGCCTGAACAAATCCGCGCGATCTCTCTGTGAACTTTTCAAGATCCATCGACCATCATTCCGGTGACCTGCATCCCATGTGGTGTTGCATTTGTGCAACACAAGAGGTCCCGGGTTGCCGGATGGAGAGAAGATTCAAACGTTCCCGAGGAACGACGGGCGCCATACGGCGCCCTGTCAGGTCATGACCGGCCGCTCGCTGTCGGGCGCCGCCGGCGTGGTGTCGCCGTCGGCGCCGTTGGTTCTCCGCCGGCTTCGCGGCCTGGGCTGATCGCTGCCCTTCTCGGCGCCGTTGCCCTGGAGTTCGGCCGATGCCTCGCTGTCGGGGGCAGGCGCGCAGGGCGCCACCGAATCGCCCTGGAACTGGTCGTCCGGCGTGCGGTGCTGTCGTTCCGCCCGCTCCTCGCGTTCACGCTGCTGTTCGGCAGCGCGCTCGGCATGCTGATTGACGATCCTCTGATAGTGCTCTGCATGCTGAAGGCAGTTTTCTGCCACCACCAGATCACCGGAGGAGGACGCGTCCCGCGCCAGCATCAGGTACCTGTCGGCAATCTGCTGGGCGGTGCCGCGCACCTTGACGTCCGGGCCGGTACTTTCAAATGAATGGTTGCGGTTGTTCCCTCCGGGACGACGCGCGCTGCCGCGATTGTTGCGGAAACGCCTGCCCGATCCACCTGATCTCATGGAAAACTCGCTCTCGACGGTTTCTGTTTGGTTTGAAGCGACGGCGTTGCCGGATGCATGCGCACGATATTTCGCGGGGTCCAAAAGCCGGTCCCGCCCTTGACGTTAACGCACATTCCCGATGACGGGAATTCCTTGTCCGTCTCGTGACCGTAACCAATACGACAACGCTTTCCAAGGAATTTCTTCACGGTTATCGATGCGCCAGAAGGAGCACACGGTGCCGGCGGCCGTAATCGTTGACCATCCCCGCCACATCCAGACCGTTGTCACCGGCAAGCGCCGCGACAACATCGCGCTGGTCGGGACCATGCTCGACGGCTGCCAGCCCGTCTCGCGACAGAAGCGCAGCCAGGCGCGGAACAATCCTGCGATAGCAGTCGTAGCCGTCCGCGCCGCCATCGATGGCCACACCAGGCTCATGGATGGCGACCTCCGGATCAAGTCCGGTCATGGCGCGGCTCGGCACATAGGGGGGATTGGCGACGACAAGATCGAATGTCGAATCGAGTGCGCCAGCCCAGTCTGCGCACATGATCCAGGCCCGGTCGCCGACACCGTGGCGCCGCACATTGCGGGCTGCCACGGCACACGCCGGTTCACTGATGTCGACGCCGATGCCCGTGCTTGCGGTCCAGATCACCAGGAGTGTGACCAGGAGGCATCCCGATCCGGTACCAAGGTCCAGGATACGTTCAGGCGGATGGCGCCGAAGGCGGTCAAGGCAGCATTCGATCAGTGTTTCGCTGTCGGGGCGCGGAATCAGGGTGTCGCCTGTCACCTCGAAATCGAGGCTCCAGAACTCGCGCACCCCGGCGATGTGCGCAAAGGGCTCACGCCGCGCCCGCCGGGCGACGAGGGCGGCGAGATGACGCTCCTGTCGCGGAGAAAGCGAACGCAGGCCATCGCAGCCGACGGCAAGACGGGCCAGAAGCCGGGCCTCCCTGACAGGATTGTCGACGCCGGCGGCGCGCAGCGCCGCAGCCGCTCTCAGCAGCGCGTCATCGAGGTCGGTCGCCGGCACCTCAGCGAAGCGCCGCCAGCCGCGCTGCCCGGTCGCTGGATATCAGCGGTTCGATCACCTCATCGAGAGCCTGACCGGATATGACGTCTTCGAGTCTGAAGAGCGTAAGATTGATCCGGTGGTCGCTGATGCGCCCCTGGGGGTAGTTGTAGGTCCGTATGCGTTCCGAACGCTCGCCGCTGCCCACCTGCTCCCTTCGTGCCCGCGCCTCGGCGGCATCACGCTGCCGGCGCTCCAGATCATAGATGCGGGATCTCAGGACGGTCATGGCCCTGGCGCGGTTCTTGTGCTGGGACCGTTCGCTTTGTTGCGACACCACGATACCGGTGGGAAGGTGGGTGATCCTGACGGCGCTGTCCGTCTTGTTGACGTGCTGACCGCCCGCTCCCGATGCCCGGAACGTGTCGACCCTGAGGTCGTTCACGTCAATCGTGACATCGACCTCCGCTGCTTCTGGCAGGATGGCGACGGTAGCCGTCGATGTGTGGATCCGGCCCTGCGATTCCGTGGCCGGCACCCGCTGGACCCGATGGACGCCGGATTCGAATTTCAACCGGGAGAACACATCACGGCCGCGGACCAGCGCAACGCACTCCCTGATTCCGCCCGTGCCCGATGTTGTCTTGCCGAGAATCTCCAGTGTCCAGCCCCTGGTCGCGGCATACCGGCGATACATGTCCACAAGGACACCGGCAAACAGCATCGCCTCCTCTCCCCCGGCGCCGGCCCGTACCTCGAGAACGACGTCGCGTCCGTCGGCCTCGTCGCGCGGAAGAAGGGCGAGGCGAACCGATTGTTCGAGTGCGGCAATGCGATCACCGACGGCCGCGTGCTCTTCCCGGGCGAGCTGGCGCATCTCTGCGTCTGTCTCGCTGTCGATCATGGCGGCAAGGTCGGCGATCTGCTGCCTGGCGTCTGCAAGCGCCTGGACAGCCTCCACCACGGGGGCGAGTTCAGCGAACTCCCGCGCCATGCTGACGTATTCCTCCCCTCCGGGGGTTTCCCCGGTGAGGCGCGATTCCAGCTCGGCATGACGCAGGACGACCTTCGCCAGACTGTCTTCCAGGCTCATCCGCCGGTCTCGTGGAAGACAGGGTCTGCCGGGGCGGCTGTCGCGTCCAGGGCATCGGGAGTCCCGACAACGACCCGGCCGCGGGAATTCTCGAGACTCTGTCTCATGCGTCCTGCGTCTCGCTGCCGCGTGACACGATTGCCGGTGTCGTCATGATGAGGGCCTCGGCCACTCCCGCAGGCGTGTCATGAGGGCTTCATGACCCTGCCGCATGAATGCGGCCGGTTCGGTCGCGATCGCGGACATGTCGATCGTGTGCGTCATGATCACGCAACCGGGCGTGGCAGACCTTCTCCCAGTCGCTCGAGGGAGTATTCATGCTGTTCGCCGCTGTCGAGATCGCGCACCAGCGCAACACCGCGCGCCAACTCCGTATCGCCAAGGATGACGGCGTGGCTCGACTCCACCTTGTGGGCGCGTTGCATGCGCCGCCGCAGGTTGCCCCGGTATGCAAGATCGACACGGTATCCCCGGCGGCGCAGCTGGTGGGCCAGGACCAGCGCTTTGCTGGTGGACGGTTCGCCAAGACCGATGACGGCAATGGGCCGCCTGGTTCCCGGAGGCTCGCCGGCAAGCAGCGCAAGCCGTTCGATACCGGATGCCCAGCCGACACCGGGGACCGGCGGCCCCCCCATCTGCTCCATCAGGCCATCGTAGCGGCCGCCACCGATCACCGTTCCCTGAGCGCCCAGCTTTCCGGTCACGAATTCGAAGGCGGTGTGACAGTAGTAGTCGAAACCGCGCACAATCCGTGGATTGACCCGGCAAGCAATCGACAGGGTTGCGAGACCCTCAAGCACCTGATCGAAGAAACGGCGGGCATCATCGCCGAGGTAATCGATGATGACGGGCGCCTCGGCGACAAGCTCCCGGTCACACGGCTCCTTTGAATCGAGAATACGCAGCGGGTTGCGTGCGAGGCGTTCGCGCGAGATGTCACTCAGTCGACTGCGATGATCGTTGAAGTATGCCGTCAGGGCGCCGAGGTGGTTCTGCCGGCTCGCCGCGTCACCCAGGGTGTTGATCTCGAGGACGGTATCCGCGAGAAGCCCGAGTTCGTCGAGAACATCGCGGGCCAGGGTGATGACCTCGACGTCGCCCAGGGGCTCGGGAACACCGAAGAGTTCGACACCTGTCTGGTGGAACTGACGGTAGCGACCCTTTTGCGGGCGCTCGTGTCGAAACATGGCGCCGGCATAGTGCAGCCTGAGCGGCATGGCATCGAGCAGGCCGTTCGAGAGCACGGCCCGGGCCACGCCTGCCGTGTTCTCCGGGCGCAGTGTGATGCTGTCGCCGTTGCGATCGTCAAAGGTGTACATCTCCTTCTGAACGACATCGGTGGCATCGCCAAGCGTACGGGAGAACACCGACGTGGCCTCGAGCAAGGGAGTGCGTATCTCGCCGTAGCCGTAGCGCTCGGCCACACGGCGGCAGATGTCCTCAACACGGGCATGGGAACGACAGTCTGCAGGCAGGAGATCGCGCGTTCCCCGGATCGGCCGCAGTCTTTCAGCCATAAGGGGCCGGGCGTTCAGTGACTGCCATCAGCGTCCTGGTGAAGCTGTTCGGCGCGCTGCTCCACGAGTGTGGCCACATGTTCGACGAGATCCTCGGTGGACACCTTGTGATCGGCCTCCCCCGACATGTAGACGAGGTGCTGTCCCTTGCCTCCGCCGGTCAGTCCGATATCGGTGAGGCGCGCTTCACCGGGTCCGTTCACCACGCAGCCGATAATCGACACCGACATCGGTGTCTCGATGTGCGCAAGGCGCTGTTCAAGGCGCCTGACGGTCTCCGGCACATTGAACTGCTGGCGAGCGCACGACGGACAGGCGATGACATTGACACCGCGACGACGCAGGTCCAGTGACTTCAGGATCTCCCAGCCGACAGCCACTTCCTCGACCGGATCCGCGGCAAGCGACACCCTGATGGTGTCGCCGATACCTTCGGCAAGCAACATGCCGATTCCGACCGATGACTTGACGGTACCTGCAACCATACCGCCAGCCTCCGTGATGCCGAGATGGAGAGGATAGTCACACGTCGCCGCCAGCATCCTGTAGGCTGCGGTGGCCAGCGCGACATTGGAGGCCTTCACGCTGATCTTGAAATCGAGGAAGTCGTTGTCCTCGAGGATCCGTGCGTGCCCAAGAGCGCTTTCAACCATGGCCTCGGGCGTCACGCCGCCGAACTTCTCGAGAAGGTCGCGCTCCAGCGAGCCCGCATTCACTCCGATTCTTATCGAACAGCCGTGGTCCCGGGCCGCCTTGACGACCTCTCTGACACGATCGCTCGACCCGACATTGCCCGGATTGATGCGCAGGCAGGACGCTCCGGCTTCGGCCGCCTCGATGGCGCGCCGGTAGTGAAAGTGAATATCGGCGACCAGCGGAACCGGCGCCTCGTAGACAATCTTGCGCAAAGCCGCTGTCGAGTCCTCGTCGGGGCACGACACGCGCACGATGTCGGCGCCGGCAACCGCGAGAGCACTCACCTGGGCCGAGGTCGCTTCGACATCGCTGGTGAGCGTATTGGTCATCGACTGAACAGCAACCGGCGCATCGCCCCCCACCGCAACATCACCCACCATGATGGTTCTGCTACGCCGCCTTGTCGGTCTTGGAAGGTCGTTCATGTCACGCGTTCCGGTTGGTCCGTGACTGATACTCCGCCCACTCCTTCCCGTAAAGACATCATCAGCGCCGGGTCAGGCTTTCGACGGACAACAGGATGTCACGGACCACGGCTCCGGCATCACCAAGCGACGGTATCGGCCTGCCGTCAACGCGTATCTCGAGACCGCCGGCATTTCCGGTATCGAGCATGAGATCATCGCGGTCCGGCACATGGTAGACATCTCCGGGAAGCAGGATGTGCGTGAGCACGGCAACGCCGTCCGGCGCCATGATCTGAACCCAGGTTTCTGCGGTGGCGCGCAACGCGATACGCGAACCGGCGCCCGGCGTCCCGTAGACCGTGTTCTGGCCGTCCCCACCCCCGTCGGCGGCAGCAACGGACTCCCGAACAGTGTCCGCCGAGGCAAACACCGGTTCGCCCCACCACTCCTCCCCGGCGACCGCCGTGCCTGTGGCATCGGCGACATCGGGCGGCGGGTCGGCCTGAACAGCCGACACAGTGGCGTCGGCGATATCGGCAAGAGCGGGGTCTTGCCCGGCTGTGACCGCACCATCCACCACGGCGTCATTGCCGGCATGATCAGGGGCAACGCCCCCTTGCGCGCCCGTCGCGACGCTGTCCGGGCCGTCGTCTGCCGCGTCATCGCCGGCGTCCGGGGTTCCGGCGGCATCCGGTGCACTGTAAGCCTCCGTCACGGCCGACTCCACCGCCGCACTCTTCGTCCCGGTATCGGCCAACACGTCGTCGCCATCCACAGCGCCCGGGCTGTCGCCTGACGGGATGTCGGTCGCGATTCCTTCGGCCACGGGGGCAGGCGCCTCGGGAATGGGATCGATATGGATGGACCTGCTTTCCTGGTAGACATACCAGGCCGCCGCGATGGCGATGCTGACGACAAGCGACGTCGTGATGATCGGGAATGTCGGGCGCCTGATCTCCGCGATCGGCACCGGCAACTCCATTTTCCTGGTTGCGAAGGTCGACTGGCTGTCGTCCTTGAACCAGGCCACCAGCTGCTCGCCATCCAGGCCGAGGTGGTTGGCGTAGGTCCTCAGAAATCCGGAAATATAGGCCGGGCCCGGGAGGTCATCGAATCGATCCTGCTCCATGGCGGCGATGAAGCCGGCCCTGATTCTCAGCGTCTTCGCGACATCCTCGATGGAGAGACCGCGTGCGACACGGCATCGCCGCAATTCGTCGGCGATGCGCCGGCTTACCCTGATCCCGGCATCAGGAGAATCGGCGCCGCCGGAAAATTCGTTGTGTGCCATCAGGGAGCCAGGGAGTGTGATGCCTGCCGGCGGGAATGCTACCACCGCCCCGGCCACGGCGGCAATGCCGGCCGCTAACCGGGATCCGAGAGAGCCCGGGCCGCCTGCTCGACGAGTTCATCAATGATGTCGGCCATCGACTGCTCGCTCGTCACCATGCCGACACTCTGACCGGCCATGAGGGAACCATTCCTGACATCACCCTCAATGACCGCACGTCTGAGCGCGCCGGCCCAGAAGTGCTCGATTTCGAGCTGGGCTGCGGTCTGGTCGATCTCGCCGCAGTCGTGGCGGGCAATCACCTCGCGCTGCTTTTCCATGAAGTTCTTCACGCCGTCATTGACGATGGCGCGCACCGGAATGACCGGGAACCGGGAATCGAGCTGGCGCGAGGGCTGGGCATCGCGGGCACTGGCGCGCAGGAAGGCCTTCTTGAAATCGGCGTGCGCCACGGATTCGCGGGCACAGACGAACCGGGTACCGAGCTGGACGCCCGCCGCTCCCATCCTGAGGTAGCTGGCGATCGCCTCGCCGCGACCGATGCCTCCGGCAACAAAGACCGGAGCGCCGTCGACATGGGGAAGGGTTTCCTGGGCGAGAACGCTTGTCGACACCGGACCGATGTGACCGCCAGCCTCCATTCCCTCGATCACGATACCGTCGACGCCGCTGCGCACCAGGCGACGCGCAATGGCCAGAGCCGGGGCAAAGGCCAGGACACGCAATCCTGCCTCCCTGATACGCCTGATCGTGGCGGCCTGGGGAAGTCCTCCCGCCAGCACGACATGGGTCACGGCGCGGGCAATGCAGACCTCGACCAGCCGGTCGAGTTCGGGGTGCATGACAATGAGGTTGACGCCGAACGGACGATCGGTGAGGCCGCGCGTCCCGCTGATCTCGTCATCGAGCTGATCGGGATTCATGGCGCCGCAGGCGATGACCCCGAAACCTCCGGCAGCGGCCACCGCGGCAACGAGGTGTCGTTCCGACACCCAGGTCATGGCGCCGCCCATGATCGCCTTCTCGACGCCCAGCAGCCTGCATCCCGGCTCCCAGAGCGCCGCCAGGCGCTCGTGTCCACGCGCGCGCGTCACAGGCCGGCTCAATCGGTGGCGTCCAGACCATAGGCCGCATGCAGGGACCTCAGGGCCAGTTCCAGATAGTCCTCGGCGATGAGAACGCTGATCTTGATCTCGGATGTCGAGATCAGCTGGATGTTGATGCCCCTGTCCGCCAGGGTGGCGAACATCATGCCGGCAACGCCGGCATGGCTGCGCATGCCGACGCCGACGACAGAGACCTTGGCCACGGACGAGTCCGGAACGATGTCGCTGGCGCCGAGGTCGCGATTCGACTCCGCCAGAACATCAAGCGCCTGTCCGAGATCGCTCTCGGCAACCGTGAAGGTCAGATCCGTCGATTCGCCATCGGGGGAGATGTTCTGGACGATCATGTCGACATTGATGCCTGCCTCGCTCAGCGGCCCGAACAGCGCTGCGGCGACGCCGGGGCGATCAGGCAGGCCGATGATCGTGATCTTGGCGTCATCCTTGCTGTAGGCTATGGCGCTGACAACCTGCTGTTCCACCACCTCGTCCTCGTCAACAACCATGGTTCCCGGGGCTCCGGTATCGCTGGAGAGCACCTGCAGCCGGACACGGTTGTTCATGGCCACGGCCACGGAGCGGGTGTGCAGGACCCTGGCGCCCTGGGACGCGAGCTCAAGCATCTCCTCGCAGGTGATCATATCGAGCTTGCGGGCCTTGGCAACGATACGCGGATCACATGTGAAAACACCGTCCACGTCGGTAAAGATGTCACACCGTTCGGCATCGAGACCGGCGGCAAGCGTGACCGCGCTCAGATCCGATCCACCGCGGCCCAGGGTGGTGATGCGGCCGCTCCGGGTGATCCCCTGGAATCCGGTCACGACGGGAACCTCTCCCGCCTCCATGCAGGCGCTGAGCGCATCGGTCCCGATGCGCAGCACACGTGCCCGGGAATGGGCGGAATCGGTCATCAGCGGCACCTGCCAGCCGTGAAAGGACCGCGCGGCAACACCGGCACTGCGCAGCACCAGGGCGAGAAGCCCTGCCGACACCTGCTCACCGCTGGCGACAACGGCATCGTGTTCGGCGCTCCCGGGACCGCCGCCGGCGGCTCTCGCCAGGGCGATGAGCCGGTCCGTCTCTCCGGCCATGGCGGAGACGACCACGACAACGCGGTCGCCGCGTTCACGGGCCGCCTTCACATGATCCGCCGCCCGGGCGATCCTCGCCGGATCGCCAAGCGACGTGCCACCGAATTTCTGGACGAGGAGAGACATGGCTGTGCCCGGGAAAGACGCCGCGGTGACCGATCCGGGCTTCACGACGCGATGCGGTGCCTACATACTCGCAAAGGGAAAGGGGATGCAAGACGATGCCCGAGTGGTATGGCACGACAGACCTCGCCCGGGACCTCGCCCTGACGCCCGCTGCGGTCCGCCGTCTGCTGCGCAGTCGCGGATTTTCGGCCGGGCGGGGCGGGCGCTACCGGTGGCCGCACGCCGACTACCGAAACCTTCTGCGGCAAATCCGCACAGACACCACCCTTGACGAATCGGAAGTCCGCGCCTTTTCCGCAATGGCGGACCGGTGGTGGGACGAGGAAGGGCCCCTGGCGATGCTGCATCGCCTCAATCCGGCAAGGCTCGCGTACATCCGCCGCCAGTTCATCCGCCATTTCAACCTCGACGGCGACCAGCGGCGCCCCCTGGAGGGGCTGGCCGTGCTCGATGTCGGCTGTGGCGGAGGCCTTGTGAGCGAGCCACTCGCCCGTCTCGGCGCCACGATGACAGGCCTTGACGCTTCCTGCGAAGCGATTGCCGTCGCCCGCGAGCACGCCGGGCGCTGCGGACTCGGTATCGACTGGCGTCAGGGAACGCTCGAGGACATGGCGCGTCACCGGCCCGCCTACGATGCCCTTCTCGCACTGGAGATCATCGAGCACGTGTCGAACGTCGAGGCTTTTGTCGCAGCCGCAGTGCGCTCGGTCAAACCCGGCGGACTCATCATTTTCTCGACCATCAACCGGACGCCGCGTTCGCTTGTCCTGGCGAAGCTCATGGCAGAATACATTGCCCGTCTTGTGCCGCGCGGCACGCACGACGTGTCGCGCTTCGTCAGGCCCGTCGAACTGCTCCGCCTGTGCCGCCGCTCCGGCGCCCGGCTGACCGATGTCACAGGCCTTGCGTATCATGTGATCGACAATCGCTGGCGCCTGTCAGAAGACAGCACCGTCAACTACATCGCCGCTGCCGTCACCGCCGGATGAGCACGGCCACGACACGCCGTCAGCACTCGGGAGTTCTTTCCCAGGCCGCCTGATCTGCGAGCAGTGCCGTGAGGAGTTCCACGTTGAGGGCATGGCCCGAACGATACCCTTCAAAGGCGCCGAGAATCGGCGCCGGCGCCAGGGCCATGTCGCCAACCGCGTCGAGAACCTTGTGCTCGGCGCACTCGGTGGCGGAACGCAGGCCACTGCGGTTGAGAACGCGGTCGCCGTCAACAACGACGACACAGTCGAGATCCCCGACGTCATCCGCCTCGAGCCGGGCAAGACCCCGCTCTCTCAACTGTCTGATATCATCCATGGTGGCAAAGGTACGGGCGGCCACCACCGGTGAGCGCGCGCAGTTGCCGTCAAGTGTGATCGTCGCTTCCTGATGGCCGATTGCCGGGTCGGGAAAGTCGATTGTGCACGACACGGAGCGGCCGTTCAGGGGAGTCAGACGCGCCCATCCATCGCGACGGCGCACTTCGACCTCCTTGAGGACGCGGATGTAGTCGCGCTGTGCTTCCTGCTCGCAGACGCCGGCCGTCTCAATGCTCCTGACGAACTCCAGCGAGCTGCCGTCCATGAGCGGCACTTCTGCACCATTGATTTCCACCGTGAGGTTGTCGATTCCGGTGAAGGCCAGGGACGCCATGAAATGTTCGACCGTCGACAGTGTGGCGCCACTGCCGTTGCCCAGCGTCGTCGAGTGATCCGTGTTGATGACCAGATCGTGACGCACCGGGAAGATCCGCGCACCATTGGTGAGATCGGTACGCTCGAACCGCACACCCTGGCCCGCCGCCGCCGGGAAGGCGGTCATGGTCACAATCCGACCGAAGTGCACACCCGTGCCGGTCCAGGACACCGGCGCCGCTATGGTACGTTGTTTCAACAACTTCAACTCCCAGGGTCTGTGCTCCGGACGACGCCCCGGATCGGGTCACGCGCCACGACGGCGACCGTCCATGACGGCGACTGTCCATGACGGCGACTGTCTATCAGGCGGCGCCGGACCCTTCAATTCACGCTTGCTTGCGCACTGTTACAGTGTGTGGCATCGCGACAGGCGGGGTGCGCTTTCACCGCCCTCCTGATCAGGGACCGGGGCGGTGAACCCCGGTCCTTATCCTCACTCCCGGCGACGCAGGAATGACGGAATGCTCAGGTTCTCGTCGTTGTTCAGGGAGTCGTGAAGCAACGCAGATCCGGTCCTCTCGGTACGCTGGCTGCTGTCCTTCCCACTGTCGGACGCTGATTCCGGCTCACGGGAGCGGCTGCGTTGCGTGGATCCCCGCATGTTCCCCGTCATCACCCGCTTGATGAACGAAGGTTTGGGCGACACCGGCACACTCTCGAACTCGCCTGCCTGCGGCGCAACACCCGCAGCGCTGTCATCGAAACCCTGCACGGCCGGTGATTCCGTGGCGGGGGGCGGGAACATGCCGGGGGTCTCCATGCCGTGGTGCCCGGCAACCGCCACCTCTTCGCGGTCCGTGAACGGCCAGTGATCCTGCGCCGGCGCCACGTCAGCCGCGAACGACTTGCCGCCCGCGATGGCCGTGAAGGGTTCGTGCGGCGTCTCGGGCTCATCGACCTCGACGTCAGCCACCATCACCGCTTCGTCAGCAGCCTGAACGACATGGGGGACAGACTCGACACGTGGCGCAGCCGGGTCGGCGGCGATCGCCTCCTCGGCATGTTGCGTGTCCAGGTCGCCCGCGAGCACCTCGGCCATGTTGATCCCCGTGGCGACCAGTGACACCCGCATCACGCCATCGAGAGAATGGTCGTGGGCGGTGCCGATGATGACGTGGGCATCGGGGCCGACTTCCTGGGTGATGCGTCTGGCTGCCTCATCCACTTCGAAGAGCTTCAGATCGTTGCCTCCCGTGACATTGACGAGGACACCTCTGGCGCCCTTCATCGAGACCTCGTCAAGAAGCGGATTGGAAATCGCCGCTTCTGCCGCGTCGAGCGCACGCTTGTCGCCCGCTGCCTCGCCGGTTCCCATCATCGCCTTGCCACGCTCGCTCATGACCCGGCGAACATCCGCGAAATCGAGATTGATGATCCCGGGCTGGACCATCAGGTCCGTGATGCCGCGCACACCTGTATGAAGAACATCGTCGGCCATCTGGAAAGCGTCGGCAAAGGTTGTCGACTCGTTGGCCACGCGGAACAGGTTCTGGTTGGGAATGATCACCAGCGTGTCGACTTCATCCTGCAGTTCCTCGGCGCCGGCTTCGGCGACGCGAAGACGCTCCCGTCCCTCGAAGTCGAAGGGCATGGTGACGAAGCCGACGGCAAGCATGCCCTTCTCGCGGGCGGCCCGGGCAACGACAGGCGCCGCGCCGGTCCCGGTCCCGCCACCCATGCCGGCCGTGATGAAGACCATGTGGGATCCGTTGAGATGTTCGCAGACCTGCTCCAGGGCCTCTTCGGCCGCAGCCTTGCCGATATCGGGTCTCGATCCGGCGCCCAGACCCTGCGTGACAGAGGCGCCGAACTGGATTCTGCGGTCTGCACGAGAATGTTCGAGGGCCTGGGCATCTGTGTTGGCAACGACGAACTCGACGCCGGAGAGCCCGTTGACGATCATGTTGTTGACCGCGTTGCCGCCTGCGCCGCCGATGCCGAACACCGTGATCCGGGGCTTGATGCTCTGTGTTTCGGGTACCCCAAGTTCTATGACCATCGTTCCTTCCTCCATGTCCGCAGACTGTGTTGCAACTCCTGTCCCCGGTCCCGGAACGGAACCGGCAGTGATGATGGTGTTCCGGCGCCGGACATCACGACGCCAGTCGAAGCCACTGGCTGAGGCGGTCGAAGGGACCCTTCCTGATATGCCAGTTGCCGAATTCGCTGCGAGTCATCTCGCCGCCCCGCGCGGCATACCGCAGCACGCCGGCACAGGCCGTGAAAGCGGGACCCGCGATTCGCTTGTCGAGACCCTTGAGCCAGATGGGATGTCCCGGACGGACCTGACGGCCGAGGTGGTGCGCCGCCAGTTGATCCATGCCCTGGAACTGGGACGCGCCGCCGGTAAGCACCAGGCGCCGGCTGGCCTGCTGGACACAGCCCACGCTGGCAAGGCGACTCTTGATGACCTGGAGCATGTGCTCGACGCGGGGACGAATGATGGCGGTCAGTTCGGCACGCCTGACGACGCGCACCACATCGTCCCTTTCACCGATGAGAGGGATCTCGATTGTCTCGTGGTTGTCGCTCTCGAAACGGACAACGCTGCCGTGAAGCGTCTTGATCCTCTCGGCGGTCTCTGCAGGAGTCGACAGGGCCTCCGCGATGTCGGACGTGATGTGCTGGCCGCCCATGGGTATGGAATCGACATGCACGCACTCGCCCCCCATGAACATCGCGAGGTCGGTTGTTCCGCCGCCGAAATCGATGACCGTCACCCCCATTTCCATCTCGTCTTCCACCAGACAGCCGAGCGCCGCGGCGCATGCCGAGGCGGCGTGTCCGACGATGTCGAGATGGCAACGGCCGAGGCAGGTCTCGAGATTGGCCACAGGCCCGCGCTCCGAGGACACCAGATGAACCCTGACCCCAAGTCTCTCCCCGACCATGCCCCTGGGATCGCGGATGCCTTGGCTGCCATCGATGGCATAGCCGACCGGAATGACATGAAGCAGCTCTCTCGAGGGCTGGTGCGCCGCCTGGCGTGTCTTGTGAACCACCCTGCGCAAGTCGGAATCGCCCACCTCGTGGCCAGCGATGCTGACGTCGACAGAAACCGTATCGGACCGTGGCTGCCCACCGGAAACACTGACCCACACACGGCGCAGTGTCTGGCCGGTGAACTCCTCGGCGCGGGTGACCGCCGCAGCCACCGAATGTTCAGCCGCCTCCATGTTGACGACCGTGCCTGCGAGAACACCGCGTGAGGCCTGCTGGCCGGCGGCGAGAACACGTTGGCCGCCGTTCTCGTCCTCGCGGGCAACGAGGCAGACGACCTTGCTGCTGCCGACGTCAATGGCGGCGACGAGTTCCGCTCCCGTCATGTATCCTCTCCCTCAGTCATCCCGTGATCGAGGCGCTCCCTGGCCTCCTCGGTGAGGCGAACCACAAGACGGTCGGGCAGACGCAGATCGATGGTCGTGACATCCTTGGAAAGCAGCCCGCTGTTCCTGTGCATGCCAGCCAGTGTCAGCCAGGCCTGCTGCATTCCCTCCTCGGGAAGGTGAATGTCGATGCCGCCGTCAAGATGGAGTTTCCAGCGGCGCTGGCCGATGCGCACGGCGGCCAGCACACGCGGCGCCAGCTCCGGGGTCAGGCCAAGCAGGGCAAGAAGGTCTGCAGCAGCGGGCGGTGCGCCCGGACCCACCACCAGGAACAGCCCGGCATGATCGTCCGGCCTGGCGCCGCCGATCACCTCGCCGACGGAGTCGACAACAAAGAGTTCGCCCTGGTGCTGCCAGATGGCCAGCGGGCGGCGTTCGACGAGATCGATGACAATGGTATCAGGCAGGCGCCGTCTGATCGCCGCGTCACGCACCCAGGCAAGCGAGGTCACCCTGGCTCTCGCCGCCTCCAGATCAATAGCGAGTATGGCCTCACCGACACGAATTCCCAGGGCCTCCACAAGTGTCTCGCGGTCCGTCTTCGCACGACCCGAGACCAGAACGTTGCGGATTTCGAAACCGGCCGTCATCGAGGTCGCAACCGCGGTATCGAGAGCGGTGCGCCATACGCCGGCGAGATGACCCGTCATCCAGGCGCCGGACAACAGGACGACGGCCAGCACCAGCGGACCGCCCTGCCACACGAGCATCCACCAGAGACGCCGGGGACCTTTCCTTTGCCTCATCTTTCGCATCGCGCCTGCTCCGTGATCCAGCACACCAGCTCCTCGAAGCCGATACCCGCATGGGCAGCCTGTTCGGGCACCAGTGACAACGGCGTCATGCCGGGCTGGGTGTTGATCTCGAGAAGGTAGAGATCGCCGGGCCCGCCGCCGGTGTCGTCGTAGCGCATGTCGGCCCGTGACACGGCGCGGCAGCCGAGCAACCGGTGCGCGGCAAGCGCCATCGCCATGGCCCGCGCGGCAATCTCATCCGGCACGTCTGCCGGCAGGATGTGCCGTGAACGCCCTGCGGTGTACTTGTTGCGATAGTCGTAGAAGCCTTCGCCGGTCAGGACTTCCGTCACGCCAAGCGCCCTGTCTGCGAGAACGGTCACGGTGAGTTCGCGACCCGGGATGTAGGACTCGATCATGACGTCATCGCCGTAGCGAAAGTCGGAGTCGCGCAACCGGTCGTCGTTGCATGCCGCCAGCACACGCCGCACACCGACGCTTGACCCCTCGCAGCCGGGCTTCACGACGAAGGGCCCCTGCCAGCCGGCAGGGCACCCGGCTTCCGTGCGATGCGCCGTACGCCCATCGGGGCAGGGAATGCCGGCGGAAACGAAGAAGCTCTTGGCCATCGGCTTGGCCATGGCCAGGGCCGAAGCCAGCGGACCCGAATGGGTGTAGGGGAGTCCCATGGTCTCGAGCAGGCCCTGGATGCACCCGTCCTCGCCAAACCGCCCGTGCAGTGCGTTGAAAACCGCCGTCGGGGGAGGGTCGAGCGCCCTCAGGCGTCGGGCAATGTCACGGTCGACATCGATACATGTGACCTCGTGACCACCGCTCTCGAGAGCGTCGGCGCAGCGCCGACCGGTGGCGAGCGAGACTTCGCGCTCGGCGCTCCAGCCGCCCATCAGGACTGCGACGTGACCACTCACGGGCGGCCTCCCTGCCTGCTGTATCCGACGCGCGTCATGGCGCATCTCCGGGGAGGCGCCCGAGACAGCGGATCTCCCATTGAAGGCATACGCCCTCAGACATCCAGACGCGCCGGCGCACGTCCTCCGCCAGGGTCTCGAGATCCCGGGCCGATGCGGCGCCCGTGTTGACGAGGAAGTTGCAGTGTTTGTCCGACACCATCGCCCCGCCCCGGCGCAGGCCGCGGCATCCGGCCCTGTCGATAAGTTCCCAGGCCCGTGCCTGTGGCGGCGGCGGATTGCGAAACGTGCTGCCGCCGGTACGTTCCCGCATCGGCTGGGTCAGGGCGCGGCGCTCCTGGATCTTCCGGATGCGCGCCTCTATCGCCGATCTTTCTCCGGCTTGCCCCCGCAGAACACAGGAGGTGAAGATCCACTCTGCGGCGCGTTCGCAATGCCGGTAGCCATGTCCGAGCTCGCCGGCGCCGAGGTCGCGCACGGTACCGTCCGGAGCGACGGCGCGGACGCGCACGAGAACGTCCGCGATCTCGCGGCCATAGGCTCCGGCATTCATGGCAATGGCGCCGCCAAGCGTACCCGGCACGCCGGCGAGGAACTCGAGTCCGGCCAGTCCGGCGGCCGCCGCCTGGCGCGCCACGTGACCATCAAGAGCGGCAGCCCCGGCATGCACCTCGTCTCCTTCGACGGCGATCCCTGTGAAGGCGCGGCCAAGGCGAACGGTCACGCCGGCAATCCCCCGATCGCGCACCAGCACGTTGGAGCCGACACCCAGAACGGTGACGGCCAGTCCGGCCGGACGCGCCGCCATGAACTGCGCGAGGTCATCCTCGTCGGCGGGACGGAAGAGAACATCTGCCCGCCCGCCGGTCCCGAACCAGGTCGTGCGCGACAGATCGGCACCCCGGCGATAGGCGCCCCTGACATCGGGAAGTGCGGCATGAGCGGCCGAGACAGACATCACGATGCCTCCCTGACGTCGTCGCCATCGAGCGCATCGAGCTCGCCCGGGAGAGCCTCGGCCCACTGCGTGACGGATCCCGCACCCATGCAGATCACGGTGTCGCCGGGCACGGCCACACGATCCACCATGGCCGCGAGATCGTCCGGACGGTCGAGGGAAAGGACCTGGCGGTGACCGCGTTCACGCAGCCCCCGGACCAGACGCTGACGCGAGGCATCGGCGACCGGCGCCTCGCCGGCGGCGTAAACATCGGCGACGATGACCGCGTCAGCTTCGTTGAAACACGCGCAGAATTCGTCGAACAGGCTCGACAGACGGGTATAGCGGTGGGGTTGCACGACGGCGATGATGTGTCCCTGGAAGACTTCCCGCGCCGCCTGCAGGACCGCGGCGATCTCGACGGGATGGTGAGCGTAGTCGTCGATGACCGTGACGCCGCGCGCCTGCCCGACACGCGTGAAACGCCGCCGCACGCCGGCAAAGGTGGCAAGGGCATGCCTCACCGTGTCATCGCCGATACCGAGTTCAACCGCCACGCAGATGGCGGCGAGCGCGTTGGTGACGTTGTGGCGCCCCCACATCGGCAGGTCGAGGTCAGGCAGCGATCGCGAGACGTGCGTCCTGCGGTCGGTGAGCACGGCATTGAAGCGGTAACCGGTCCCGGTGAGGCGCAGTCTGGTCCCGCGCACGTCCGCCTGGGCGCCCAGTCCGTAGGTGACGACACGACGATCGGTCACGCGCCCGACGAGCGAATGGACGTCGGCGTCGTCGATGCACAGCACGGCAAAACCATAGAAGGGAATGTTGCCGACAAAGCGCGCGTAAGCCTCGCGCACGGCGTCGAACGACCCATAACTCTCCAGGTGCTCGGGATCGATGTTGGTGACCACCGCCGCGGTCATCGGCAGGTGCAGGAAGCTGCCATCGGACTCGTCGGCTTCGGTCACCATCCAGCCGCCCTTGCCCATCCGGGTGTTGGCGCCATAGGCGTTGACGACGCCGCCGTTGATCACCGTGGGATCGAGATCGGCACATTCCAGCATCCAGCCCACCAGGGACGTGGTGGTGGTCTTGCCATGGGTGCCGCTGACCGCAATCGACATGACCGGACGCATCAGTTCGCCCAGCATTTCGGCGCGGCGTACTATGGGAATCCAGCTGCGCCGGGCCGCGAGGATTTCAGGGTTGTCGCTGGCGATGGCCGAGGACACGACAACCACGCTCGCCTTTCCGATATTGTCGGCTGCATGGCCGAGGGTCACCGGGATGCCGAGACCGCGCAGCCGGTTCACCGAGGCGCTTTCCGCAATGTCGGAGCCCTGGACCGCATGGCCCTGGTTGTGCAGCACCTCGGCGATGCCGCTCATGCCGATGCCCCCGATGCCGACGAAGTGCACGGGGCCCATGGACTCGGGCGTGCGGATCATGCCTCCTGCTCCTTCAGCGCCCGGCAGGCACGGCCGTTGCCGACTGCGAGGTCCTCGATCGTCTCGGCCAGCGCCACGGCAGCGTCGGCGCGGGCAAGGCGGCGCACGTTTGCGGCGGCGCGGGCAAGCACCGATGGCGACGTCATGAGCGATTCAAGCCGTGCAGCCATGGCGCGCGCATCGGTCTCCTTCTCGCTGACCAGCCACCCGCCGCCGGCATGCTCGACAACGGCGGCGTTTGCTGTCTGGTGGTCGTCCGCCGCCGCGGGAAAGGGAATCAGGATGGAAGGCCGGCCCGCAACCGCGAGTTCGGCGATGGTCGAGGCCCCTGCCCGGGCAACCACAAGGTGCGCACGCGCGAGGTGACCGGCCATCCCGGAGAAGAATGGCGCCACCGTCGCCGACACCCCCAGCGCCCGCCAGGACGCCGCGGTGCGCCCGACGTCGTCCTCGCGGCACTGCTGCACCACCCTGAGGCGTCGCCGCAACGCGCCGTCGAGATGGTGTCCGGCATCGGGCAGCAGGGTGCTGAAGACCGCGGCTCCCTGGCTCCCGCCAATCACCAGCAGATTGACATCGTCCTGCACACCCGGCGGCTGATAGCCGACACGCTCGAGCGCCACGATATCGTCGCGCACCGGAACGCCCATGGTCAGCGTCCGCCGCGCCAGCTGCGGGCGCGTTTCGGCAAACGACGTGACCACCACCCTGGCCCTGGGAGCAAGAAACCGGTTGGCCCGGCCAGGAACGGCATTCTGTTCGTGAACCAGCACCGGCAGCCCGAGGAGCTGCGCGGCGGCAAGGGGCGGAATCGTCGGATAGCCGCCGAAACCCGCCACGACTGCCGGTCTTTCGCCGTATATCAGCCGCAGTGCGCCGGCACATCCAGCGAGCATGGTGACCCCGGCGGCAAGCTTGCCGGCGATCGTGCGTCCGGATGGACTGGCCGCTCTCACCTCACGCACCGCGATGTCCGTGATCCGGCGGGCAAGCACGGCACCGCGACGGTCGGTCACGGCTGTGACCACATGACCCCGGCGCTGCAGTTCGCCAGCCACGGACAGTGCGGGGATCAGGTGTCCGCCGGACCCACCGGCCGCAAGCATGATCCGGGCGCTCATGAGGATCGCCCCCGGGTCGGGCGCCGGCGCGTCAGCGCCAGCATGAAACCCATGCCGATGGCCATGGCGATCAGCGAGGAACCACCGTAGGACACAAAGGGGAGCGTCATGCCGGTGGTCGGAAGCAGCCTGAGGGCGACCCCCATGTTCACCACCGCCTGGACCGCAAACTGGATGACCAGACCCGCGACCGCGAGGAGCACGAAGAGATCCCGCTCGTCGCGCAGGCGCATGAATCCGCGCAACGCCACGAAGGCATAGATCGACACCAGCACCAGGCAGGCGATGAGTCCGAACTCCTCGCCGCCGACGGCAAAGATGAAGTCCGAGTGGGCGTCCGGCAGGAGGTCCTTGATCACTCCCTCACCCGGTCCGCGTCCCTTGAGGCCGCCGGACTGGAAGGAGAGCAGAGACATCTCGATCTGGTAGCTGTCGACGGACCCCGGATCGAAGAAGCCGTTGATGCGATCCCTGACATAGTCGAACTGCTGATAACCGATGAAGAGACCGAGAACTGCCGCCACGGCAATGCCGGCCACCACCATGACGGAGAGGCCGCCAAGGAAAAGCTGGCTGCCCCAGACGGCGAGCACGATGAACGTGGTCCCGAAGTCCGGCTGCAGGACGAGCAGACCGACGACGATCGCCGTCGTCAGGCACGAGAGCAGCGTTCCGGGAAATCCCGGGACACATCGTCCGGTGGCCAGCAGCCATGCCGTGGTGATGGCGAGGGCCGGCTTGGCAAACTCGGATGCCTGGAGAGAAAACATGCCAAGCGGGATCCACCGTTGCGCACCCTTGGTTCTGGTTGCCACCAGCAGTGTCACGACCAGGAGGGCAAGAGAGACGATCATCAAGGCGAGACCGGCGCGCCGCACCTGGGCCGGTTCGAGGAGGGACAGGCTCAACAGCAGGGCCACCGCCGGGAGAAGGAAAAGAAACTGCCGTTCGACAAAGTGAAGGGCGTCGACACCGATGCGATCGGCAACCGGCGGACTGGCAGCAAGAATCAGGATGGCTCCGAACACCATGAGGATCAGCAGCGCTGACATGTTCCAGCGATCGATGGTCCACCACCAACGGGCGGCCATGCTCCTGTCGGTGCGATCAAAGGCGGTCATCGATCGTCCTTGCCGGTGGTGGAGCGTTTCTTGCGCGCCGCGGTCCGTGTCGCCGCCGGCGTGTCGACGTGTTGACTGGTCCGGGCGAGGACCAGTGCGCGAAACCGGTTGCCTCTCTCTTCGAAACTGGAAAACTGATCGAAGGATGCGCACGCCGGCGACAGCAGGACCACGGCCCCGGACCTGCGGTCCCGCAGCGCCATGCTCGTCGCCTCGGCAACCGCACTCTCGAGATCGCCACAGTGCGAATAATCCACCTGACCCTCGAGAGTCTGGGCCAGGGCGCCGGCCGCCTCGCCGATGAGAAAGGCATGGACCATGCGCGGGAAGTGGGCCGACAGGGTGGCGATGCCACCGTCCTTGGCCCGACCGCCCGCGATCCAGTAGATGTTGTCAAAGCAGGACAGTCCGCGGGCCGCCGACTCCGCGTTCGTGGCCTTGCTGTCGTTGACGAAGGTCACGCGATCGAGCTTTGCCACAACCTCCTGGCGATGGGCCAGTCCCGAGAAGGTCGCAAAGGCGTCGGCGACCTCGCGTCCGTCGACGCCGAGGGTGCGGATCACGGCATACGCAGCCGCTGCATTCTGCATGTTGTGGACACCGCGCAACGACGGCAGGCCCGTGAGATCGGCGATCTCCACTGCGCCGCCGTCGAGGTCGTCGATGAGAACACCATCATGAATGCGGATACCCCGCCTCATGACGCGTTGCGCCGACACCGCAACGACCGACCGTCCACGGCGTCCGGCAAGTTCGGAGTGGATACGCCGGCATATGTCGTCGTCGACGCCGATAATGGCGGTCTGCGACGAGGCGCGGCGGGTGAAGATGCGCGTCTTGGAGGCGATGTAGTTCGGGAAGTCTCCGTGACGCTCGATATGATCGGGCGCAATGTTGAGCAACACGGCAACATCACTGACGAGCGAACGGATGAGATCGAGCTGGAAAGAGGAAAGTTCCAGAACGTAGATCCCGTCATCGCTTCCCGCTTCGAGATCGAGAACCGGGACACCGATGTTGCCGCCGAGCCGGACCTCCCGGCCGGCTGCCTGCAACAGGTGCGTGACAAGCGCCGATGTTGTCGACTTGCCGTTGGTGCCGGTCACGCCCACCACACGACCCGGCGGCCGGGATCTGGCAAAGAGCTCCATGTCGCCGATAATCTCGATCCGGGTGATCAGCGCCCGCGCCACCAGGGGGTGCGGCGCGGGATGGGTGAGCGGGACACCCGGGGACAGCACAAGACCGGTAAAGGCATCCCATTCGGTGCGATAGAGATCGTTGAGCGTCACCCCGAAGTCTTGCGCCATGGACCGGCGCAACGGGTCATCGTCCCATGCGCTGACCTCGGCCCCGCCATTCTGAAGGGCCAGTGCAGCCGATATGCCCGACTTCCCCAGTCCGAAGACTGCGATTGACCTGCCGGCATGCTGGGAGAGATCGATCATGACATTCACCGCAGCTTGAGAGTGGCCAGGCCGACCAGCGCCAGCACCGCGGCGATGATCCAGAATCGGATGACGATCGTCGCTTCGCTCCAGCCCTTGCGTTCGAAGTGATGGTGGATGGGCGCCATGGCGAAGAGTCGGCGTCCGGTCAACCGAAAGGACGCCACCTGGAGGATCACCGACACGGTTTCGAGCACGAAGAGACCGCCCACCACGGCGAGCACAAGTTCATGCTTCGTGATGACGGCGATGGTGCCGAGTGCTGCCCCTGTTGCCAGGCTTCCGGTGTCGCCCATGAAGATCATGGCCGGGGGCGCGTTGAACCAGAGAAACCCGAGTCCGGCGCCCATCAGGGCGCCGCAGAGCACGGCGAGTTCGCCCGAACCCGCAACCGCGGGAAGCTGCAGGTAGTCGGAGTAGACCGCGTGGCCGGAGAGGTAGGCGACAATGCCGAAGGTCATGGCGGCAACGATGATCGGTCCGATCGCCAGACCGTCGAGGCCATCGGTAAGATTGACGGCGTTGGAGGTGCCGACGATCACGAAGGCCGAAAAGACGACATAAAACCATCCAAGATCAATCAGCAGATCCTTGAAGAACGGCAGCGCAAGGGATGTGCCGAGGGTTCCGCCGGTCAACCAGGTGATCGTGAGGGCGGCGACCAGTGCCGCGGCCGCCTCCACGGCGAGCCGTGTGCGTCCCGCCAGTCCCTTGCTGCTGTGTGCCGAGACCTTGAGATAGTCATCGACCAGACCCAGGGCTCCGAATCCGAGCGCCACAAGCAGCACGATCCACACGAAACCGTTTGAAAGATCTGCCCACAGCAGCGTCGATACGGTGACCGACAGCAGGATGAGGACACCGCCCATGGTCGGTGTTCCCGCCTTGGTGACCAGGTGATGCGCCGGTCCGTCGTTCCTGATCGGCTGGCCCTCGACCTGGAATGTCTTCAGCCAGGCGATGATGCGGTCACCGAACAGCAGACTGATGATCAGTGCGGTCATGATGGCGCCGCCGGTGCGGAAGGTGATGAACGAGAACAGGCGCAAGGCGCCGATGTCATCCGCGACGAGGGGATAGAGGCTGTGAAACATGGCGGCTAGCCCTCCCTTGCCGCGAACGCGTGGACCACGGACTCGAGACCCATGCGCCGCGACCCCTTGACGAGCACCACGTCACCGGGCCGCAGGCAGTCCGCGAGAAGTGCCGCCATGGTTCTCGAATCACGGGCCGACCCGCCCCGGCTGGGGAGCGGCAGGGCATCCATGAGATGGTCCATGAGGGGGCCGACGGTAAAGACCCGGTCCGCAGCCGCGCCGGCCGCTTCGGCGAGGTCGGCGTGGAGGAGGGCGGCATCCTCACCGAGTTCCGCCATGTCGCCGAGAACCGCAATGCGCCGGCCCCCGGGGTCCGTCGGCGTGCCGGCCAGAACGTCCAGGGCGGCGCGCACGGCCACCGGACTCGCGTTGTAGGTTTCGTCAATGATGACGGCGCGACCACCGGGAAGAGCGATGCATCGGCGCGCGCCGCGCCCGGGCAGCGGAAGGATGGCGGCCAGCGACGCTGCCGCTTCACCGATGTCGCCGCCCATCGCATCGACGGCGGCGAGCACGGCAACGCTGTTGAGCGCCAGGTGGTGTCCGTGCAGGGAAAGATCGTAGTCGAACTCCCTGCCCGCCACCGACGCGCGCACCCGGGATCCGGTCACCATGGGAGTCCGGCACACCAGCCGGCAATCTGCCTGCCGCGAAGTGCCGAAGCGGACGATTGCCGCGCCGTGCCGCGCCGCATGGTTCTCAAGGGCTGCCGCATGGCGGTTGTCGGCATTGATGATGGCGACGCCGCCCTCGTCGAGACCGTCAAAGACCGCAGCCTTCTCCTCGACAAGCGCTTCCTCGCTGGCGAAATTTCCGATGTGGACGGGTTCGATGGTGGTCACAAGCGCCACATGAGGGCGGACCATGCGGGCAAGGGGCCGAATCTCGCCGGGCGCATTGGTGCCGATCTCGAAGACGCCATAATCCGCCGCCTGCGGCATGCGTGCCAGGGACAGTGGCGTCCCAACCTGGTTGTTGTAGCTGCGGTCGCTGGCATGGGCCAGACCCTGGTGCATCAGCACGCGGTGCAGCATGTCCTTGGTTCCCGTCTTGCCGACACTCCCCGTCACCGCGGCGATGCGCGCCGATGTCCGTCGCCGCGCCGTCATGGCAAGATCCTGCAGACCCTGGAAGGTGTCGACGACGAGGAGAAGCGGCGACGCCTCCGGCACGCCCGCAGGTCTGTGGTCGACCATGGCCGCCGCCGCACCGTTCTCGAAGGCATCCCCGACATGGCGGTGGCCGTCCGTGACGCTCCCGGACAACGCCACGAAGAGGTCGCTCGCCGACACATCCCGGCTGTCGAAGGCGACGCCGTCCGCCTCGAAGGGCATGGTGGTGCGCCCTCCGGTTGCCCGCGAGGCACTCTTGTCGGTCCACAGTCTGTCGCGACTCATGATCCACCTCTGCGAAAGGCGCGTCTGACTTCTTCGCGATCGTCGAAGGGAAGGACATCGCCGTTCACGACCTGCCCGCGTTCATGTCCCTTGCCGGCGACCACCAGCACATCGTGACGGCCGAGCGAGGCGATGGCGCTGCGAATGGCCTCGCGACGGTCTCCGCTCTCGCGCGCTCCGGGCGCCGCAGCGAGAATGGCGCGCCTGATCAGCGCGGCATCCTCGCTGCGCGGATTGTCATCGGTCACACAGACATCGTCGGCCAGACGCGCGGCGATGGCTCCCATCTGCGGCCGCTTGTCGCGGTCCCGGTCGCCGCCGCAACCGAAAACCAGGGCGAGACGCCCCCCGGTTGTGCCGCGCAAGCCGGCGAGCACCGTGGCGAGGGCATCGGGGGTGTGCGCGTAATCGACGTACACCCTGGCGCCGGCGGGATGGCCGGGAACCATTTCAAGGCGCCCCGGAACACAGTCGAGATGGCCTGCGAGAGCCAGGATGTCGTGCACGGGCTGATCCTCGACAGCGGCGACAAGGCCCGCGGCGCACAGGACATTCATGGCCTGGAAATGCCCGGCAAGGCGCAGCATGACCGTACGGGTGATCCCGTCCGCCCTGACCTCCAGGACCTGATGACCGTCCGCGGTGTCCGCCTGGCTCTTGAGAGTGATGTCGCCTGGCGCCTCGCCGAAGGACACGACACGCCGGTTCCCCAGGCGGTCCGCCACGGCGCCATGGTCGGCCATGTCGGCGTTGAGAACGGCCGTTCCGCCTTCGCGCATCAGAGTGAAGAGGTGCAGCTTTGCCTCAAGGTAGGAGTCGGCAGTGGCGTGATAGTCAAGATGATCCCGGCTGAAGCTCGTCAAGGCCGCAGCATCCACGCAAAGACCATCAAGGCGTCGCTGGTGGAGGCCGTGGCTTGACGCCTCAAGGGCGACGCGATCGATGTCGCGGCCAGGCAGGCGGGAGAGGCAGGCATGCAGGCCGGCCGGATCGGGGGTGGTGTGGCCGAGAGGCTCGACACCTTCCGGCGTGACCATGCCAAGTGTGCCCAGGGAGGCCGCCCGATGACCCATGGCGGACCAGAACTGGCGGCAGAAATCAACCACGGAACTCTTGCCGTTGGTACCGGTCGCCGCCACAACAACGCCTGGTGACGGAGCGTGGAAGCGAGCGCACATGCGGGCGAAGACATGGCGCGGACGGGCGCAATCGAGGACCGCCGCCCTCGCGTCGCGTGCCGGCAAGGCGGCATCGTCCCCGACGAGGACGGCAGCCGCGCCGCGATCGAGGGCATCGTCAATGAAATGCCGGCCATCCGTCCGGCTGCCCCTGAAGGCGGCGAAGAGATGGCCCGGGCGGACCTGCCTCGAATCGGCCGCAAGGCCCGTGATGTCGATGTCGGGCACGCCGTCACGATGGCGCACCGGCAGGTCTTCGATGAGATCAGAAAGCCGCAAGGATCATCTCCAGTTGCTCTTCCGGATCGCCGTCCGCCTCCGGCAGACCGACGAAGACCCCGCCATCGGCAGGAATCCCCTGCATCGGGCCGAGACGCGCAATGATGTTTCCGACTGCCGGAGCGGCGGTCCATCCGGCTGTGGCGTAGCCGAAGGTCTTCTCGGTTCCCTTCGGCTCATCGACCGAAAGCAGAACCACATACTGCGGATCGTTGATCGGGAAGGCGGCGACAAATGACGAGATCAGCTTTCTCCTGTCGTAGCGGCGTGACTCGCCGGGCTGCTCGGCCGTCCCTGTCTTGCCGCCGATCAGATAACCGTCGACCAGGGCCTTCTGGCCACTGCCGAAACGCGTCACGAGATGGGTCATCATGCGCACCGTTTGCGATGTGCTTTCGGCAATGACCCGGCGCCCCGGGTCCGGTTCGCCCTGTCGCTTGAGGAGGGTCGGCTGCCGGAACAGGCCACCGTTGACCATGGCTGCCATGGCCGCGGCTGTCTGCGTCGGCGAGACGGCAATGCCGTGGCCGAAACCGATGGTGATGGTGCTGAGCTTGCCCCATCGCGAGGGATAGAGCGGGCGACCGACCTCGGGCACTTCGATGGCGGATCGGGTGAGCAGGCCGACACTGTCGAGAAATGCCTTCTGATAACTGCCTCCGACCGCCAGCGCCAGGCGCGCCGCACCGATGTTGGAGGAGTGCACCATGATCTCCGGCAAGGTCAGCCAGCGGTTCTGTGGCTTGTAGTCGGTGATCGTGAAACGGCCGGCGGCAAGCGGCTGCGACGCATCGAACGTGTCGGCGAGTCGGGCGACGCCTGATTCATAGGCCATGGCGGCCGTGAAGGTCTTGAAGATAGACCCCAGTTCGTAGGCGCCCAGCGTCGCCCGGTTGAACCGGTTGACGGGGTCGCTGGCTGCCGGATCGGCCGGATCGAAGTCCGGCAGTGATACCATGGCAAGAACCTCGGCGCTGTGAACATCCATGACCACAGCGGTTCCACCCTTCGCCGAGAAGATCTCGACGGTACGCAGGAGTTCGTCGCGCACCATCTGCTGGACGCGCACATCGAGGGACAGCGTGACGTCGTTTCCGCTGCCGGCAAGCAGACGCTCATCGAACGCCTTTTCGATTCCCGCCAGGCCGGCGCCATCGATATCCGTGTACCCGACCACATGGGATGTCAGCGGCCCCTGGGGCCAGATGCGTCTTTCCTCGGCGACGAAGCCGAGACCCGGCTGGTAGAGATCGCGCACCGCCTTCTGGGCGCTCGGCTCGAGCTTGCGGCGGATCCATTCGAACCGGCTGGAGCTTGTCAGCAAACCGAGCAGATGATCGCGGTCCATGTCCGGAAAAACCCCGAGAAGCGCCGTCGCCGTCGCCTCCGGGTCCGTGACCCCGGCCGGGTCGGCATAGAGCGAAGCGACCGAAAGACTCGAGGCCAGCAGAACGCCGTTGCGGTCAACGATGTCGGCCCGCGCCTTGGGCGCCGCGGATTCCGCCACCAGCGCCGCCTCCACCGGCGTCACACCCATCACGTCGACAAGGCGCCCGCCGATGACGAAGAAGGCCGTCAGAATGCACATCGCCACCACCATCAGGCGTTGCTTGCACAAGCCCGCCGCCTGCTTGCTGGCTCCCTCCAGGACCAGAGGTGCCGTGCGCCCGGCCTGTCCGCTCATAGCCCCTCCTCCCCGGCGTCTGCCTGACCCCAGGCGGTGGGGATGCTGATCCGGGGCGGGGCGAGCGGTATGCCGGACGCCGGAGAAAGCTGATGCACGGAAACCGGCACAAGGTCGGCCAGATGGCGACGCGCAAGATCCTTGATGCGCTCGGGCCGGCTGAGATAGCTCCACTCGGCCGCGAGCACCCTGACGATCTCGCGCCGTTCCGCGATATCGTCTTCAAGTCCTTCGAGTTCCTGCCTGAGGTCGCTGGCGTGTCGTTGCTGGGAAAAGGCCATGAGTGCGGCGAAAAGCGCCGCGATCATCCACAGCCATCCTGCGCGCGCGGTCATGCGGCCATCCCCCAGGATGGCGCTGACGTCCGGACGGCATGGCGCAGGCGGGCTGACCGGGCCCGCGGATTTGTCCGGATCTCGGCGCACGTGGGGCGCACCGGACGCGTTGCCACGAGACGGAATGTCGGCTCCGGCGCCGCGCCGCCGGCAGGTTGATGGCGTCCCGGACGGGCACTGCGCCCGCTGCGCTGTCGCAGGAACCGCTTGACGATCCGGTCCTCAAGCGAGTGAAAGGCAACGACCACGAGGCGTCCGCCTTCGCGCAGGACCGCTTCGGCAGCCATGAGACCCCGCTCGATCTCGTGGAGTTCCTGGTTGACCCAGATGCGCAGGCCCTGGAATGTCCGGGTTGCGGGATCGATCCCGCCGGGAGGCTGCCGCACGGTGCGGCGCACGATATCGGCAAGCTCTGCAGTCCGCGTAATCGGCGATACCGCCCGCGCCCTGACGATGGCCCGCGCCACGGCCCGCGCCCGGCGCTCTTCGCCGAAGTCACTGATGATCCGGCACAGGCCGTCCTCGTCGAGCGTATTGACCGCATCGGCGGCGGTCGCTCCCGCGGCGCCCATGCGCATGTCGAGAGGACCGTCGAAGCGGAAGGAGAATCCGCGCCCGGCATCGTCGATCTGCATTGATGACACGCCGAGATCGAAGACAGCACCGTCCACGGGCCCACCCACCTCGTTGCGCACCACGTCGTCGAGCTCGGAGAAGCAGCGCTCGACGACGGTGAGTCGCGCGCCATGGCGGCGTGCCAGGCAGCGCGCCCCGCGCACCGCCCGGGGATCCCTGTCAAGGGCGATCACCCGGCAGGACGCCGCGTCAAGCAGCGCCGCTGCATAGCCGCCGGCGCCGAATGTCGCATCAACGATGATCTCGCCATCGACCGGATGCAGGCAGGCGAGCGCGGTATCGAGCAGAACCGGGATGTGGCGCCCGCTCATGACGCCCTACTCCCCCCTGTGGTCAGCGGGAGACTGATACTCTCGCGCTTGCGGATGGCGTTCCTGAACGCCTCTTCCTGCCTGGCGCGGCCTCGCACGGGTTCCCAGATCTGGATATGGCGGCCCAGACCGATGAAACATGCCTCGGTGTCGATTCCGGCGAACTCCCTGAACTCTTCGGGAAGCACGATCCGCCCCTCCCGATCGAGTCGCAGGTTGAGCGCCGAGCCAAAGATGGCGAAGGAACTGTCCATCGCTTCGCCGGAAAACACGTGTTCGGAATTCGAGGCAAAGCGGGAGAATTCCGCCGACTCGAACACGTCGAGAGCCCTCTCTCCGGAGATCGAGCGCATGACATAGAGGCCAAGTTCGGGGCTGGCGAAACGGGCGCGAAAGTCCGGCGGGACCGATATCCGCCCCTTGGCATCGACTGTCTTGGTGTGCGTTCCCGCAAAAATCTTCGGTAGCGCACCTGGACTGCTGGCCATTTTCGCTCGACCGCTTCCACCGGTGTTCCCTTGGGATTCTTTGGGAATACTTGGGATTTTTTGGGAAGTCAACCAAGAAACCACTGGGAATCAGTATTTTGAGCAGCCTGAACTGATTCGCGAAACTATCTAGATGTTGTGGTTGTATGCCTCGATATTACATGACCTTGCGACAATGTCCGGCAAGCGCCCTGTTGTCCACAGTCTTTGCCCCATGTCCGGTGGATAAAATTCTTGCGGCGAGGCGAGCGCACGAGCGCAACCAGGTGCCATGACCCGAACATGCCCCGAATCAAAGGAGGCGATGCGGTGGAAACGGGAACCAGGGGGATTGTAAGCCGGGTTCTGTGGTCTGCCCCGCCCAACTTCCGGCAAAGGCAGCCGATGGCCATTCATCTGGGACGCGCATCGCTGCGCGCCTCGTGCGATCAACCCGGACGGCAAGGTCCGGAAACGGACCCCGTGAGATCACGTGCCGCCGCTACTCGATCTTGCTCCTGGCGGGGTTTGCCATGCCGTCTGCGTTGCCGCAGCCGCGGTGCGCTCTTGCCGCACCCTTTCACCCTTGCCGCCGGCGCCGCGGCCGGTGGCGGTCTGCTCTCTGTGACACTTTCCCTGGGGTCACCCCCGCCGGGCGTTACCCGGCGCCATGTTTCCGTGGAGCCCGGACTTTCCTCCCTTCCCCCTTGAAGGGAAAGAGCGACCATCCATCCTCCTGATTCCCGGTTCGAGGGGATAGCGCGCCGCCATCGCCGGGTCAACGTGCTGCGTCAACGAGCGCCGAGAGGCGGGCCGCGGTCTCGCCATCTGCCGCGCCGTCGACCCGCGCCGGGCGAAAGTGGCGCTGAAAGGCGGTGACGACAGCTGTCGTCACGGCGCCGTAGTCGCCGTCCGGCGTGATGGCGTATCCGAAGTCGGCAAGACGGTCCTGCAGGCGCGCGACGGCGCAGCCCCTGTCTCCCTCGCCAAGGGACGTCGTGGCCGGCGGCTGCGGTGGCGGCCACAGCCCGGCGCCCTCACGCGCCAGCCAGCGCCAGTCCAGAAGCTCTCCCGGATCCTGCTTGCGAAGCGGCGCAACATCGCTGTGCCCCAGGACATGGCGCGGTCGGATGCCATGTCTTGCGATGACATCACGGCAGAGTTCCGCGACGGCATCCATCTGCCGTGCGGGGAATGGCGGCAAGCCGCCGTCGTGGCCGGGATTGACGATCTCGATCCCCACCGAAGCACTGTTGACATCACGGATCCCCTGCCAGCACGCCACACCGGCATGCCAGGCGCGCCGCGCCTCGGGAACCAGCGCGGTGATCGCGCCATCCTCGGTGACAAGCCAGTGGGCACTGACCCCTGACGAAGGATCGATGAGGCGCTGCAGGGCTGCGGCGGCATCCTGCATTCCGGTGTAGTGGAGGACGAGGAGGGAGACAGGTGTGCGCCGGTCATTGACGTTGGGAGAAGGAAGATGCCGCACCATCATGCCGGCGGGCATTGCAGGCCTCGGCGCCTCACACTAGGTTCACAGGGTGCCCGATGCGCAGCCTGTGAGACAATCATGCCAGACATCAGAAACATCGCCATTGTCGGACCGTCACTCAGCGGAAAGACGACTCTTCTCGAGGCCATGCTCTACATCTGTGGCGCTATCGGCCGCAAGGGGTCCGTCAAGGACGGGAACTCGGTCGGCGATTCAGCTCCCGAGGCGCGCCAGCGCAACATGAGCACGGAGGTCAGCGCCGGCCATGCCGGCTTCGAGGGAATCCACTTCAACTTTCTGGACTGCCCGGGTTCCATCGAGTTCCAGGCCGAGGCGCGCAACGCGCTGATCGGCGCCGACGCCGCGGTGGTGGTCTACGAGCCGGTCGTCGAGCGGGCGACGACCCTGGCGCCGATCTTCCACTTCCTCGAACACAACCGGATTCCCCATCTTGTGTTCATCAACAAGATGGACCGCACGACCACACTGATGCGCGATCTCCTGCCGGCCATGCAGGATGTCTCACACACGCCGCTTCTGATCACCCAGGTGCCCATCCGCGACAACGACCACGTGACCGGATACGTCGATCTGATCACCGAGTCGGCCTGGCGCTATCAGGAGGGGGGCGCCTCGGAGGCCATCGAGATGCCTGACGGCGTCATGGAACGGGAAGACGAGGCGCGCAACATGATGCTGGAGGCTCTCGCCGATTTCAGCGACGACCTGATGATGCAGATTCTCGAGGACGAGGCGCCGGCCCAGGACGAGGTGGTCGGCGAACTGAGCGGGGCTTTCGCCGAAGCGCGGGTGGTGCCTGTCGTGCTTGGCTCCGCGGAACTCGAGAACGGGGTCCGCCGCCTGCTCCAGGAACTCCGCCACTGGGCTCCCGATCCCGAACGTGCCGCCGCACGGCGTGGCGGCGGCGGTTCTTTCGCTGCCCAGGTGCTCAAGACCTACAACACGCAGCATGGCGGCAAGTTGTCCCTCGCCCGGATCTGGCGTGGCGAGGTCAGGGACGGCGACACGGTCAACGGCAGCCGTATCGGCGGCATGTACCACCTCCAGGGCAGCCAGAACGTGAAGATCGACCAGGCCGCAGCCGGCGACGTCGTTGCCCTCGGCCGCCTCGAGAAAGCGCGCACCGGTGACACCCTCGTGATGGGCAACGACGCACCCGACGAGGATGCAGCCTGGCCGCGCGCCGAGGCGCCGCCGCGACTCTATGGTCTGGCGATCCACGCGGCGCGCCGCGAGGACGAGGTCAAGATGGCCACGGCCCTGCATCGCATTCACGAAGAGGATCCCTCTCTCGAACCCGAACAGGACTCGGACCTCAACCAGCTGGTGCTCTGGGGCCAGGGCGACATGCACCTGCAGACGGCCTTCTCGAAGCTGTCGGGACGCTACGGGGTCGAGGTGACATCCGGGCAACCCCTGGTGCCCTACAGGGAGGCCATTCGCAAACCGACCACCCAGCACGGCCGCTTCAAGCGCCAGACAGGCGGCAGCGGCATGTTTGGCGATGTCCACATCACGATCCGCCCGCTGGCCAGGGGTTCCGGCTTCGCATTCACCAATGCGGTGACCGGCGGCAACATCCCGCGGCAGTACATTCCCGCCGTTGAGGCGGGCGTGAAGGAATATCTCCTTCAGGGTCCGCTCGGCTTTCCTGTGGTCGACATCGCCGTGGAGGTCTTCGACGGCAAGTACCATGACGTCGACTCCAACGAAATGGCCTTCAAGCTGGCGGCCCGCGTCGCCATGAGCGAAGGCATGCCATCCTGCGGCCCGGTCCTCCTGGAGCCGATCATGAACGTGCGCATTCACGCCCCCAATGCGGCCACGGCGCGCGTGCAGCAGCTGATCACCGGACGCCGTGGCCAGATTCTCGGCTTCGAGGCGCGCGAAGGCTGGAAGGAATGGGATACCGTCACCGCGCACATGCCCCAGGGCGAGACCCTGACGCTGATCAGTGAGCTGCGGTCACTGACCCAGGGCGTGGGATATTTCGACATGGCCTTCGATCATCTCCAGGAACTGATCGGGCGCGAGGCCGATCAGATCATCGAGGACCGCAAACAGAATCTCGAGGCCGCATGACCGCCGTCTGCCTGATTTCGGTGATTTGCCGCGACCGTGCCGGACTCGTGGCCGACATTGCCGGACATCTCTTCGATCTCAACGCCAATCTCTCCGACACGACCTTTGCCGTTCTCGGCGACATGGCGGAGTTCACCTGCATCGCCGAGATCCCGGATGATACCGCGACGACGGCGGTGCAGCGGGATCTGCAGACTGTCGAGGGCCTCGACGAAGGCAGGGTCACGGTCGCCACCTTCGACATGCGCTCGGTGCATGACGAGAGCGCCCACATCACCCACCGCATCGAACTCGACGGACCGGATGCACCGGGTCTCATCCTGCGTATCGCGGAGGTCTTCGGCAGCTTTGGCGCCAATGTCGTGCGCATGAACTCGCAACGCATTCCCGAAGCCGGTCGCGACCGCTACGTGACGCGGTTCGCGGTGCATATTCCCGACCATCGGGTGGACGGGTGTCTGGCGACGGTGGCCAACACCGCTGGCGAGATGCGTCTGACCTGGCGCGTATCGGGAGTCGGAAACGGCGACCGGGAGATCCCGAAAACCTGCTGAAGGCGGCGTCACAGACTGACGCGACCTTAACCCATGCACCCAATCCCCATACCCAGATCAATTGCCCCGGAGGGAGCCCTGACCATGTCGAAACCCGCATCGGACATCGAGATCGCCCAGGCGGCGACACTGAGACCGATCATCGAGCTTGCCCAGGATCGTCTGGGAATTGGCGCCGAACATCTCGAGCCCTATGGCCACGACAAGGCGAAGCTCTCCTTCGATTACATCAAGGGTCTGGAAGGCCGCGACAGGGGTCGGTTGATTCTCGTCACCGCCATCACCCCGACCCCGGCCGGCGAAGGCAAGACGACGACCACGGTCGGTCTCGGTGACGCACTCAACCATATCGGCCGCAAGACACTGATCTGCCTGCGGGAGCCTTCGCTTGGCCCCTCGTTCGGAGTCAAGGGAGGCGCAGCCGGCGGCGGTCATGCGCAAATCGTCCCCATGGAGGACATCAATCTCCATTTCACCGGCGATTTCCACGCCATCGGCGTCGCCAACAATCTGCTGGCGGCCATGGTCGACAACCACATTTACTGGGGCAACGCGCACGGCATCGATGAACGCCGGGTGACATGGCGCCGTGTCGTCGACATGAACGACCGGGCCCTGCGCTCCATCGTCAACTCGCTGGGCGGTGTCGCCAACGGGTTTCCGCGCCAGGACGGCTTCGACATCACCGTTGCCTCCGAGGTCATGGCGATTTTCTGTCTTGCCACGGATATGGACGATCTCAAGCGCCGGCTCGGCAACATCATTGTCGCCCACACGCGGGAGCGAACGCCTGTCACGGCGCGCGACCTGAACGCCGAGGGATCCATGGCCGCACTCCTCAAGGATGCCATCAAGCCCAATCTCGTGCAGACCCTCGAGAACAACCCTGCCTTCGTGCACGGCGGCCCCTTCGCCAACATTGCCCATGGCTGCAACTCGGTGCTCGCCACCTCGAGCGCCCTCGGCATGGCCGACTATGTGGTCACGGAAGCCGGATTCGGCGCCGATCTCGGCGCCGAGAAATTCTTCAACATCAAGTGCCGCAAGGCGGGGCTGTCGCCGGACGCCGTTGTCATCGTCGCCACCATCCGGGCACTCAAGATGCACGGCGGCATCGCCCGCGAGGACCTTGCAAGGGAAGACGTTGACGCCGTCAGGAGAGGTTTTGCGAACCTGCAGCGGCATATCGGCAACGTTGCCAGGTTCGGGGTGCCGGCTGTCGTCTCCGTCAATCGCTTCTCCGCCGATACCGATGCCGAGATCGCGACACTGCTTGACCTTTGCGCCACCGAAGGCGTGCGCTGTGTCGAGGCCACCCACTGGGCCAACGGCGGCGCCGGCGCCGTCGATCTCGCCGAAGTGGTGGTGGAACTCGCCGAGAGCGGAACCGCAGATTTCCGACCGCTCTATCGCGATGACATGGCGCTCGAGGAAAAGATCCGGACCATCGCAAGGCAGATCTACCGGGCCGACGACATCGACGTGCCCGCCGCCATCTCGCGCCAGCTCGCCGAACTCGACGAAACCCCGGCCGGGTCCTGGCCGGTGTGCATGGCCAAGACCCAGTACAGCTTTTCCACCGACCCGTCGCTCAAGGCGGCGCCCGAGGGGTTCACCATTCCGTTGCGCGAGGTCCGGGTATCAGCGGGCGCCGAGTTCCTCGTTGTCGTGACGGGCGCCATCATGACCATGCCGGGACTGCCTCGCGTCCCTGCCGCCGACACCATCGGCGTCGATTCCCGGGGCCGTATCTCCGGCCTCTTCTGAATGCGGGAACGCTTGATTTACGCGCGCCGCCACCGCAGTGTCATGGGTGAGGCTGTCGGCATCACGTTCCCCGAAGCGGCGGCAATGACCGCCGCCCTTCCAGGCATGCGCCGCTGACAAGGATCATCGGGCAAGGAGCAACGGCGAACCATGACACTGTCGATTGGCAAGACAGAAACTGACGACGCACGGCACGCGACGGCGGGCTGCATCACAGTCTTGGACCGCATCGGCGGCACCTGCCGGCCGACGGCCAGCCACCAGGCAGCGACTGCAGCCAACCGGCAAACCGGCGAGGACGTCATCATCGTTCCTGTCGTCAGGGACGACGAGGCCAGCGAGATGTTTCAGGCACGCCGGGAGGCGCCGGGACCCTCCCTGCATATCGTGCCGCAGCCCTCGGACTGACACGCGCGAGGAGCGGCGGTGACGCGGCTCCCCCGCCCGGTTTGGCGATGGCAAAGGCATCCAGGGATATCCGGCCCTCAGGGGAGACCGAAGGGCCGGCAGTCGAACCGCTTGACACGACCCCTGCCACGCGTGGCGCCGATGCCGTCAGGGCGTCGTTGGCCACCATGCCCGAAGGCCCCGGCGTCTACCGCATGCTTTCCGGTGAAGGCGAGGTTCTCTATGTCGGCAAGGCGCGCAACCTGGCGCACCGGGTGGCGACCTACGCGCAGCCCGGCCGCCTCGACCCGCGGCTGCACAGGATGGTCGCCGGGACGGCTGCCGTCGAAGTGGTCACCACGGCAACGGAAGCCGAAGCGCTGCTTCTCGAAGCCAATCTCATCAAGAAGCTCAAGCCGCGCTACAACGTCGTGCTGCGTGACGACAAGTCCTTACCCTATATCCTGCTCAGACGCGATCACCGCTGGCCGCAGATCATCAAGCATCGCGGCGCGCGGCGCCGCAAGGGCGACTACTTCGGGCCCTTTGCCAGCGCCGGTGCGGTCAACCGCACCATCACGGCCCTGCAGAAGGCCTTTCCCCTGAGAAGCTGCACCGACCACGTGCTGGGCAATCGCAGCCGGCCCTGTCTGCAGTATCAGATCAGGCGATGCGTGGCGCCGTGTGTCGGACTGGCCGACGGCGAGGACTACGAACACCTGACGCGCGACGCCCGCGCCTTTCTCAAGGGCCAGACGCGGGAGGTCCAGGACGGTCTCTCCCGACGCATGCAGGAGGCTGCCGAGGCCCTTGAATTCGAGCGTGCCGCCGGCCTGCGCGACCGCATTCGCGCCCTCAACCATATCCAGGCCCATCAGCAGATCAACGCACCCACACTTGCCGCGGCAGATGTCGTGGCGCTGCATCGCGAAGGCGGCCAGACCTGCATCCAGGTCTTCTTCATCCGGCACGGACGCAACTACGGCAACAGGGCCTACTGGCCCGGACGCAGCGCCGACAGGGATCCGGAAAACGTGATGGCAGCCTTCCTGGCGCAGTTCTACGAGAACAAGGAAATCCCCGGCATCATCCTGGTCTCGGTGCGGCCGGACAACCACACCCTGCTGAGCGAGGCACTCGCAGGAAGGCGAGGGCGCCGGGTGGACATCAGCGTCCCGCGCAGAGGCGGCCGTCGGTCGCTCATGGATCATGCCCTGCAGAATGCACGCGATGCTCTGCAGCGGCGCCTTGCCGAGAGCGCGACGCAGCGCTCCCACCTCGAGGGCCTGGCGGGCCTTCTCGGTCTTGACGCAGCGCCCCAACGCATCGAGGTCTACGACAACAGCCATATCCAGGGAGCCCAGCCCGTCGGCGCGATGATCGTTGCCGGCGTTGAGGGATTCATGAAGAACCAGTATCGCAAGTTCACGATCCGCAAGGCTCCGGCAGGTGACGACTACGCGATGATGCGCGAGGTTCTTGAACGCCGTTTCTCCCGTCTCGTGGAGGAAGACCCCGAACGCACACCCACCTCCTGGCCGGATCTTGTCCTTGTCGATGGCGGCGCCGGACAACTGGCCACGGCGCTGGCGGTGATCGAGGATCTCGGCATTTCCGGTGTTGACGTCGCCGGTGTCGCCAAGGGACCGGACCGTCATGCCGGACGCGAGCGCATCTTCCTTGCCGGGCATGATCCGCTGACCCCGAAGGAGCGCGATCCGGTACTCTGGTTCATCCAGCGGCTGCGCGACGAGGCGCATCGCTTCGCCATTGGCGCTCATCGCTCCAGGCGCACCAGCCGCATCAGCCACTCGCTGCTCGACGAGATTGCGGGCATCGGCCCGCGGCGCAAGCGGGCCCTTCTCCATCATTTCGGATCGGCCCGTGCCGTGGCCGACGCGCCGCTTGCCGATCTCGAGAAGGTCAGCGGCATTGACAGCACCGTGGCCCGGCGCATCCGCGATCACTTCCAGCGCGACCCGTGATGGCGTCGCTGCCCAACGTCCTGACCATGGCCCGCATGGCGGCCCTGGTCCCGATCGTCCTTCTGCTGATCGACGGGGAGCCCCGGGCCCGCTGGGTGGCGCTCGCCATCTTCTGCGCAGCGGCAGCGACCGACGCTCTCGATGGCTGGCTGGCGCGCCGCATGAACGCCCGTTCCTCCCTGGGGCGGATTCTCGACCCCATTGCCGACAAGGTGCTGGTCTGCGGTGTCATCGTCGTTCTGACAGCGACGCTGGAGGTGCCGGTGGTCGCCGCTCTCGTCATCGTGGTCCGCGAGCTCTTCGTGGGCGGCCTGCGCGAAGCGCTCGCCGCAACCTCGCTGACCGTCGATGTCACACCGTTGTCGAAGTTCAAGACGGTTCTCCAGTGCGTCGCCATCGCCCTGATCCTCATCCCCGACCCTGACCTCGCCACCGCCGGCCTCGTCGCCATATGGCTGGCCGCTCTCGTGACCGCCGTTTCCGGGCTGCTTCACGGGCAGGCGGCCTGGCGCGCCTTGACGGGGCAGCAGCGTTCGCTATCAGAAGAACCATGAATCCTCTGCCGACACCCCCCCCCGACCGCACGGATCGCTCCCCGGACCGGGGCCCGGCAAGTCCCGAAGCCGGCAGCGACAGGTTGATGACGGCAGCGCAAGCGCTCGATCTCATCTCGCGCATGGCCACCCCGGCAACGTCCCTCAAAGAAGTCCCCCTTGCCCGGGCCGCAGGGCGCATTCTTGCCCGTGACATTGTCTCGACAATGGATGTTCCTCCCCACGCCAACGCCGCCGTCGACGGCTACGCCTTCTTCCATGACGACCTTGCCGAGACCGGTGAAGCGTCCCTTCCCGTGACGGCGAGAGTGGCGGCAGGCATGGCCCTCGATCGCCAGGCGCGGCGCGGTGAAGCCATTCGCATCTTCACCGGGGCGCCGATGCCCGATGGCTGCGACACGGTCGCCATGCAGGAGAATGTCCGCATCGCGGGCGACTCGGTCGTTCTCGATTCCCGGACCCGGCGCGGCGCCAACAGGCGCGAGGCGGGCGAGGATGTCGCCGCTGGGAGCACCATCCTGCGCCAGGGTCGCCGTTTGGGACCCTTCGACATCGGTCTTGCCGCCTCGATTGGCCTCGCGGCCCTGCCCTGCAGGGAGCAACTCCGGGTCGCTCTCTTCTCGACAGGCGACGAGGTCACCGATCCTCCAGGCATTCTGGAGCCCGGCGCCATCTTCGATGCCAACCGCCATGCCGTGCGGGCACTGCTCGAGGCCGTCGGTTGTACGGTCTCCGATCTCGGCATCCTTCCCGACGATGCGGCAGCGACCCGCAGGGCCATCCTCGACGCAGCCGGCGAGCATCATGCGCTCCTGACATCGGGCGGGGTTTCCGTCGGCGACGAGGATCACGTGCAGCGCACCGTCCGCGAGCACGGCAGGCTCCATGCTTGGTACATGGCGATCAAGCCCGGCCGTCCGCTGGTGCTCGGCGATATCGGCGATGCCACCTTCATCGGTCTGCCGGGCAATCCGGCGGCCGCCATGGTGACCTTCCTGCGCTTTGCCCGGCCGTTGCTGCTGCGCCTTGGCGGCGCCGACGACATCGCGCCGATGACCTTCGGCGTGCGCTCCGCATTCAGCCGCAACAAGAAGGGCGGACGCCGCGAGTACGTCCGTGTTCACCTGCATCGCAACACCGACGGCGTGACCGAGGCTCATGCCTTCGACAGGGAGGGTGCCGGCCTGCTGTCTTCGCTGGTCGACACCGACGGCCTCGCCGAGCTTCCCGAAGACATGACGCGCCTTGAGGTCGGTGACATGATCGAGGTGCTGCCGTTCAGCGAGGTCCTGTCATGATGTGCCACACCCGGGAGAACACCGCGTCGTGAAACTTCTCTATTTCGCGTCCGTCAGACAGATCATTGGCCTCGCCGGCGAGGAGATCACGCTGCCCGGCGACGTCGTCGATGCGGGCGGACTCGTCGACTGGCTGAAACGGCGTGGCGGCGTCTACGCCGAGGCCCTGGCACCGCCCGGCCATGTGCGCGTTGCGGTCAACCAGACCTATGGTCATGCCGGCACCCCGGTGACGGACGATGACGAGGTCGCTCTCTTCCCTCCGGTGACCGGCGGCTAGTTCCCGTGATTCGCGTCCAGGCAGAGGACTTCGACATCGCGGCCGAGATGGAGGCCATCGCCTCACGCTCGACATCGCTCGGCGCCATCACCTCCTTCGTCGGCGTGGTGCGCGACATGGCAGGCGATGGGCGTGCATCCTCCATGACCCTGGAACACTATCCTGGCATGACCGAGAGGATGCTGCGCGAGATCGACGAGGAGGCCTGCCGCCGCTGGCCGCTGGAAGCCAGCCTCATCATCCACCGCTACGGCCGCCTCGAGCCCGGCGACCGGATCGTGCTGGTGGTGACGGCCTCGGCACACCGCCACGCCGCCCTCGAGGCCTGCGCCTTCCTGATCGACTGGCTGAAGACAAGGGCGCCCTTCTGGAAGCTCGAGGAAACACCCGACGGCAGCCGCTGGGTCGAGGCCCGCGCCACCGACGACGAGGCCGCGGCCCGCTGGGAGAAAGCATGAGGCCGACTCATGGTTCGACTGACACGATCTTTTCCCAAGGTCTATTGATCTCGTCATCGAGGGTGCGGACTAATCGGCACAAGCGCAGTCCAGATGATCCAGGAGCCTCTTGCAAAATCCCCGGGGCGGCGGGTTTTTCCGGGATCCGGTGATGTTTTTCAAGAAGAGGCCTGGGAGTCGGGTGCCCCACGAGGTATGGTGGTGTTGTGACATACGACACCATACCCGTGGAGACAACCCGATGTCCCTGTCAGCGACGATATCCGGTCTGTGGAACCGATTTCAAGGAGAACTGTTCCCCGATCTGGCTGAGGAGGTCGGCCCCCTTCTCGAACGGCACCAGCGTTTCGTGACGGTTCTCGACCTGGTTCGGGTGGAGCGCTTTGCCGGTCAGGCGTGGGGCTCACCGGGTCGCCCCCGGGAAGACCGATGTGCCTTGGCCCGGGCTTTCATGCCTGAGGCCGTGTGGGACCTGCCGACGACGCGCCACCTGATCGACAGGGTGCAGACGGACGCGACGCTGCGCCGGCTATGCGGCTGGTCGCGGTGTGCGGAGATCCCGAGCGAGGCGACGTTCTCGCTTAGCCTTTGGCGCGTTCTCGCAGTCGCGTCTTGCGGAGAGGATGCACGGCCATCTGGTCGAGGAGACGCTGGGCGACGAGCTTGTCGGTCATGTCTCGCGGGATTCGACGGCCATTGAGGGCCGGGAGAAGCCGGCGCCGAAGCCCCGGGCGGGCGACAAGCCCAGGCGCAAGCGCGGCCGTCCCCGCAAAGGCGAAGCAAGACCGAAGGAACCGACCCGTCTTGAGCGGCAGGCCGGTGGCATGAGCCTCGCAGACATGCTCGACGAGTTGCCGAAGGCCTGCGACGTTGGAAGCAAGAGGAACGCCAAGGGGTTCGTCGAGACGTGGCGGGGCGACAAGCTGCACATCGACACGGCAGACTGTGGCGTGCCTGTCAGTGCCGTTCTCACCTCGGCGTGGTGTCCATGACAGCCAGGTTGCGATCCCGCTCGCGCTGATGACAGCCGGGCGTGTGACGAACCTCTACGATCTCATGGACGCTGCGTATGATGCCAGGGAGATCCACGAGATGAGCGAACGCCTTGGCCACGTGGCGATCATCGATGTCAATCCGCGCCGGAACAAGGAGCTCAGGGCCGACCTTGAACGCGAGGCGCGGGCCCGACGTGCGGCCTGTCATGTCGATGCTGCAAGCGTGCGCTTTCGCACCCGCAGCGGTGTCGAGAGGACCAACGGTCGTCTCAAGGATGAGTTCGGCGGCCGCCATGTCCGTGTCCGGGGAGCCGCCAAGGTCGCCTGCCACCTCATGGTCGGCCTGCTCGCCCTGACCGCCGATCAGGTGATGCGTCTCGCCGTCCCGTAGGGCGGCCTCCCGTCAGGCCTGCCGGGACCGCGCCGCCCTTTGCGCAAGGAGCGGCTTGGAGACGCTTGTTCTGACGCCCGGCGTGTTGTCATTTTGTTCTCATCAGCGCGGCCGCCATGCCGAACATCGCCGGAATCTCGCCCCCGGGAACACCGTCAGCCGTGGCCAAGGCCCGCAGGCAGGCCTCGCGGACCTCGAACTCAGGAGTTTTGCAAGAGGCTCCCAGGATAAGGTTTCTGAGGTCGGTCATCTGGCGCTCCCGGCGCGGTGCGGTGACATCAATCGTCGCCACAAAGAGTCTCTCCCCTGCGTTCGGTTTCGCAATCGAGTACGGCCGCCAGAGTGGTTTGGGTGGAAGTCCGCCGTGATGAGGATACAGCAATACGACATGCGGACAGTCGTAGAGCCGACTATAGGCCATCAGCTGGTAGACATCGGCCTGGCTCACGCCCTGTTTCGGATCTTCGATGCGCGTCGCCACACGCTTCCACTTCGTGTCCATGATGAGGACGACCCGGCACCCCCGTCGAACGATCAAATCGGGACGTGTCCGGAACCGCCCCGTCTCACCTTCGAAGAGGCAGTCGCGGTGCCCTCCCTGCGCTGAAACGCGCAGGCCGGTACCCGCGAGTGCGCCGACCGCGAGGCGCGCCACGTACTCCTCGAAGAGAACGTTCATCTCGAACAGAAGGGCATGGCCATCGATGGTGCCGACACTCGTCTGCTGATGGCGGTCGCCGAGGAGGAGGCGAGCCAACGACAGGAGCTCGCGCCATCGCGTGTTCGTTCGGTCGAGCACGATCAGATCCCAGCGCAAGGCGCCCGGAGACACCTCGGAGACGTCCGCGTAGGCAAAACCCAACGCGCGCAGAGCGCGCTGAGTGTCCGAAGCCTGCGCAAGACAGGAGAGTTTGCCGATCGTCGCACGCATGACCTGATTGAGTGCAATGTCGGGCGAGAGCGCGTCGAACCGGCAAGCCAGCTTCTGCGGCGAGACAGCGAGCGTCGAGAACTGCCGCGTCACGTCGAGGCGCCCTCGCAGGGCCGGCAAATCGTCTTCCTGACCGGTGTATTGACGCGGCATGCCCTGGCGTACCGCATCGGTGAGCTTCATGCAGTAGAGACGAATCAGCAGTTCCAGAAACGTGTGGCGCTGCCAGCCGAGTTTCGTGATGGCCCCGTCATCAATGCGTATGTTCCACGCCACGGCCAGCATGTGGATCAGCCGGTGGCGCAACATGGCGTTGTCCACGCCGCTTTCGCCTGCGCCTTCGATCTTCGGCAGAATCTCAAGCTGGCAATCGGGCGTGGCGATCACTCCGACGACGCCACGGGCGCGCAGCCCTTTGCGGCCATGTTCCAGCACCCCTTCGCCACCACGCCCGGCAAAGGTTGATGCCCGTGCTCGCGCCACGATCTGATCCGCCTGCGGCCCGGGGATCGTGGCCTCGCCGGTGCCGTAGCCGATCTGCTCCCATTCGCGGATGGTCCGGCGGATCATGTTTGGGTGAGCTGCGTGTAATCGAAGCCTTCGTCCTCGGAGCGCACCTCCCAGCGAAACCGGCGCCCGGCATCGCCGTCCTCGATACCGGGCGGAGCCATGAGATTCGAACGCTTGAGGAATCCGTCTGTGATCCGCCCGTCACCCAAAGCTGCGTCACCCAGGACGGCCGCGACCTTCTCCAGGTCCTCGTAGAAGTACTCGGCGAGGAGCGGGATCACCTTCTCCCGCATGACGGCATCCACATCGGCACGCGACGTGCAGTTCATGAAATAGGCATGCCCGATCTGGTGTTCGCGGTCGTAGAGGTACTCGACCCGTTCGTTGATCGTGGTGAGGATTCGCGGCAAATCGAGTCCGCAGGACTCGCCGACTTCGGACAACAGAGATGGATCGGGCATCATTTCGCGGAAGGTGAAACGCCGGCGCAACGCCGTATCGAGCAGCGCGATCGACCGGTCCGCGGTGTTCATTGTGCCCAGGATGTGCAAGTTGGAGGGTACGCCGAAGTCAGTGCCGGAATAGGGCAGGCGGACCTTCAGCGCGTTCCGTTGGCCCAGGCGCTTGTCCGCTTCGATAAGCGTGATCAGTTCTCCGAAGACCTTCGAGATGTTGGCGCGATTGATCTCGTCGATGATCAGGACGAAGGGTTCCGGCGTGGCAGTGCTGTCCACTTGCGGACTGTTGAGGTAGCGTTCGAGCGCGGGGATGTTGAGTTTACTGTTGTCGAACTGATAAATCGCCTTCTGCGAGAAGCGCTTTGGGTAGATCTCGCCGTAGGGTACGCCCTCCCGTTCTACCCAGAGCCAGCGCACGGCGCGCCGGTGGGTGTAGGTGCCCTCTGGCCGGGAGCAATACTCGTAGTCGCCCGTGATTTCGCCGATCGCCCGAAACAGCAAGTTGCCTTTCGAGACGATCACGATGTCCCCCTTTTTCACCGAGTTGCGGAAAATGTTCGGCATCTGGACCTCTCCAGACAGAGCAGCGGTATGGCCCCTGGACTTGCAGGCCTCGATGATCGCTTCCTGATCGGTGTACTTGGCATCACTCCAATCGATGTCTTTGGAACCGAGCAGCGTGTAGCCGTCCATGATGGCTTCTTCGAAGAGAGGTACGTCTTCAGGATTACTCGCATTGCCGATCGACATTTTGAATACCTGGCGGCCTGTGACAGTGATCGCATCGCCGCCCGTCAACCGGCCCCGGCTTGTCTCGGCGCGTTTCGCGATGCGCTGGAAAATGCCGGGCACGGTTTCCAACCGGAAGCCCGCGGAAGAGGTGTCGCCGTCTTCGACCGGTTCGGTCGTTGGTTGCCTGCCTTCCACGAAATCTTCGTAGGACATCGACTGGTGAAAGGTGACGAACACTATGCGCCCCACTTCGAGGAGACCTTGGTAGGTCCGCATCAGGGACTCGCGATCTGCCGGCACCGGCTCTCCGCAAAGCCTGACGGCCTCCTCGGCGGTCGCATACGTCTTGCCGGTGCCGGGCGGTCCGTAAAGGATGAGATTCTCGGGGGATACCGGCATGGTCCATTCTCGGCTTTCGATTGTGTCGTGGGAAGTCCCTATCTCAGGCGGCTCGATGGCGGTCTCGTCGAGGGCGATCCACAGGAAACCCTGTATGTCCAGCCAGTCCTGCGGCTGCCACTGCCAGTCGTCACGCATGATGACGAAGAGCTCGGCAAAGACGTCCGCAAATCGCCGATAGTCCAATGCCATGTCGGCTTTGGTTTCGACGAACAGATTCTCTCCGGTGAGCTTGTCCCAGGCCTTGTTGATCCGCGTGATCTTGATGGGAGCCGCTTCGCGAGGCCGCACCATCGACAGTACGGAAAACGGAATGTTGAGGCGCTCGCCATAGGTCAGTCTTGTAGCACCACGTGCCCGCAAGTTACCAAGTGCGTCGTACGCCTGCAGCAGCGCTTCTTCTGTGGTTTGATCGGAGCGGATCAGTCGTCCGATCACGGCATGGAAGTTGCCGAGCAGTTCAGGATGCTTCGCGATTGAGTTCTCAGTCTTCCATCGTACAAGAGGCCACTCGATGCCTTTTCTGAGTATCTCGTAGACGGCTTTCCCAAGGGTCTTGTCGTCTCCACCTTTTTCAAGCACGGCCCGCACCCGTTCCGAAGCATCGACCTTGTAGCCCTTCTCGTCCCTGGCCCATCCCGTTCCAGGATCGACAAAGCTCTGGAAATCAGGGCAGTGGGCAAGGAACCGATCGCGCAATTGGTCAAGGACATGATGCCGGATGTGGTCGGCGTCTGTGCCCAGAGGCCCTCCGTCGAGGAACCGGCCGTATTGCGCCAACCAACTGCGCCAGTTTGAGAGCCGATCAAGGGGTTTCTCGGAGTCCGGCATCAGAAGGCGGTAGTCCTCACTTCCTTCGCGGACATCGTCCCGCATCTTGCTGAGCCGCGCACGCAGCGACTCGAAGCGGTCCGCTTCCCAGGCTTCGTCCAAGTCCCGGTACGGCATTCCAAGCTCTTGCAGCTTCCGTTCGATCATCCGGATGGCGGAAGCGCGAGTCCGGGCGTCGTCGGTCTGCATTCCGTCCCGCTCAAGCCGGTCCCTGAAGGCGTCTATCTTTGTCATGACGTAACTGCTCACCCCCTGTGGAGGCGGTTCAGGCGTCGTGCTTTCTGATCATGTTGGCGGCGTCTCCGGCGAGGGCGATCTGGATGGCGACGAGAGGGTTGTAGCCCTGTGCGGCCATGGAGTTGAGGTAGCTTGAGATCCGGCACCATGCTTCGGCGTGGAGCTGGGTACGGAAGCACCCGGACACCTTGATCTTGACCTTGGCCATGCGGATCTTTTGTTCGCCGGTGTTGTTCGTGAAGCTGGCATGGGGATCTTCCATGAAGCGCAGGACGGAGTCTTCGTGCTTGACGAGGCGCTCGTGCAGGTTGTGCGCGTCGGACTTGGCGATTCTGCCGCGTTTTCCCTTGGGGCGTGGCGGGATCGCGGGCAGGTCCCTGAAGCCATGCTCGAGGATGGTGCGATAGCGCCTGCGCACGGTCCGTCGGAGATCCTCGGGCAGGGTCTTGGTGGGGCTCTGGTTGACCCGGTGACATGTCAGGCGGAGCAGCGTCGTCATCAGGCGGGCCCAGCGCATGGCGTTGGAGTCGACGACGAAGGTCAGTTCGCGCAGCAGATGGGAGCCGCACAGCTGGTGGAGGCACGTCTCGTAGACGAAGTACGAGGCCCAGCAGTCGTGGATCAGGATGCCCTTGTAGCGGGGGATGATGCCGATCTCGTCGATGGCCTGCCTGCCGCGCTTGTTGTGCAGGCGCTTGAGGGTCAGGGATCCGTCGCTCAACACGTGGAGCCACCGGGTCTTGCCGTCGACCCGGAATCCGGTTTCGTCGGCATGGAGCGCCGGACGTTCCAGGAGTATGGCGATGGCGTTGTCCTCCCATGATGCGAGCGCCTCATGGAGGTGCCGCACGTAGCTCAGGCAGGTGGCCTCGGAGAGTGTGAGACCGGAGATCGCCTGCACCAGGGCTGTGGCTCGCCGCAGGGAGAGCATGGGGGCGATGAGCAGGTTGATGATGAAGGCCTTGAGGCCGGGGCCGTACTGCAGCGGCCCCGGCATGGTATCGGGGAAGCGCCCTTTGGTGCGGTCACGGCAGGCCGGGCATTCCTTGACCTCGGCCTCGACGCGGCGTTCGACGACCTCGAAGACGATGTCGTAGAGGATGCGCCGTTCCCGGTCGATGGGATCGACGTGGGAGAGGTCGGCGCCGCAGGCCTCGCAGGTCTCGACCGTGACCGTCTCCTCATGGATCACCTTGCGCAGGGTGGCGCTGGTCTGCCCGTTCCCGCGCGTCCCCTTGCCGCTGCTTCTGGAGGCACGCTGTGCCGTCTCGTCCTGCGGCGTCTGCGACGGCGGCAGGCTGGCATTGGCGCTGGTCTTGCGGGTTGTCCTTTCCAGCAGGATGGTGATCAGCACGCTCATCAGCGTGATCAGGATCCTGAACATCGCATCGGCTTCCGCCGACACCTTGCCGTCCTTGCGCAGCGCCGCAATGCCGGCCTTCGCGGCCTCGAACTCGTCGCGCAGCGAGGCGGCGTTCACCGTTGCCATCAGGAGGCCTCCACCGCCATCAGCGCCGCCATCACCGCCTGACGCTCAGCCGGCGGCATCTTCCGGTAGCCCTCGGCCCAGCGCGTCGCCTTCCTCTTGATGCGCTGACGGTCGGTCGCGTTGCGCCCGGCATGGCCAACCCCGTGGGTCCTGCCAGGCGCGAAGTTGAACCACACCACCTCGGTGCGCGCCCGGGCCTGGGTCGTCACCTGAAGCGACACGCTGCGCCAGCCCTCAAGCATCTCATCGTAAAGTGCCGAGGGGTGGCCCGAGATCATCACCTGGCAGGGCAGACCCTTGAGCAGATGAAGCAGGGCCACATGGTCGGCCTCGCCGTAGTCGTGGCGGTAGCGCCGCCGCGACCGCCGGGTCGCTCGCAGATACGGCGGATCGCTGTACACCAGTTCCGTGCCCCGCAACGGGAAGGTGGCCAGCACCTCATGGGCGCAGCCGTGGATCAACTCCACCGGATAGGCGCACGTGAAGCCCTCCAGCGCACGCCGGTCCCGGTCAATGCCGATCGAACGCAGCGCCGGAACCTTGCGCTGCATCAGCGCGCCGCCGCCAAGGTGCGTCTCAAGATAGAGATCATGGGCCGGCTGGAGCCCCAGCAGCATCTGGCACAGACCGCTCGTCGCCTTGGATCCGAAGTATCCCACCGGCGCTCCCCGCCGCTCACAAAACCACCGATAGAGCAATCCGGCTACGCTGTCAACGCAGACACCTCGTCGTCACAACAACATCACACACAATCAGGGGGTGAGCAGTTACGTCATGACTTGTAATTTGGCGTTGGTTTGGAGAGTCGAGGCACGTGCAGAACCTGCGGTCGCTCTACAGGCCGATCCGCACCCTGCGGCAGTGACAGGCAGCACTGTAGGCACAATCGCATTTCACCGATACCGGTGTGAACCCAGGAAATGCAAAGCGTCAGATCACCATCGGCCCCATGCATCGGAACTCGCTTCGGATCGACAGAACGACGCAAGAGCTGATGAAAATGAACTGTGACGACCTGAGCAGCCACTTCAGGAGCAGAAAGGTTTCCAGAACAAGACTCATGGACCTGCTGTCGCAGTTTGACATCCGTCCCTCACCCAGCGACAGGGTAAGCCTTATGGATTTTGCGGCGAGGGAAATCAGCGATATTGGCATGTACCAAAGGATAGCGATGGGCGCGCAGGCGTTCGGGCCGAAGGGTTACTCACCTTGAAGAAAATCTCCAGAACCGCATGCGTGATCTGTGTTGCGACCTCGGCCTTGCAGTCGTCGCCGACGACATCTGGGGAAGCGACATCACCACAGCTGCGCTGACCCACCTTGCCTCGACCACCGATCTCACCGACTATGTCGCCGTCAGCCTCACCGACGGTTGTCTGCGCCCCCGGGACGGCTGCATCAGCGCCAGCGAGATACCGGGCCTCAGGTTCGTACCCGCAATGGGTGTCATCGTCCCACCCGTCGCCGAGATCACGTGACGCTTGCGGCAAACACATCCACCACGGCTGAAAACAGGGGTCGCCATCGTGTCAAACACGGCGGCGAGCCGTGTAGCCGAATCATGCGGGTTTCAGCCGGCCCGTGTTGGATGGCTCGCCGTAGACCGGTGTCGGGATCCCTTCCATGCGGGCCTTGATCTGCAGGGCGACAATCCTTGAAAAGAACCGGGAGAGATGAAGGTTGCCGCCATGGAGCCAGAGTGCGTCCTGCGCGAGCGGCTTCCAGAGGTTCCGCATCTCGCCTTCCCATGGTCCGGGGTCACCGGGCGTTCCCGAACCGTAACCCCAGCAATGACCGATCCTCCGGGCCAGGTCCTCACCGAGGAGTGCGGCAATCGTCATCTGCGCACTATGGTAGCCCGTGGCGTAGACAACGAGATCGGCCGCCAGCGACGAGCCATCCGAAAGCACCATGGCCTCATCGCTGAACCCGGTCGGCTCGACCCCGCTTCTGACCGCCACACGACCGTCAGCAATCAGTTCCGAACCACCCACGTCGATGTAGTAGCCGCTGCCCGTGCGGAAGGCCTTCATCATGAGACCGCTGCCGTCGACACCGGAATCGGTCCTGAAACCGGCATCGGCAAGACGCCGGAGAAGATCGGCGTCACGCTCCTCCATACGCTGTGTCGCCTGGCGGTTGCGTTGCGCCATCAGCGCGAAGGGCACCGATGCGAACTCGAGATCGGCGCGCTCCGTCGTGATTCCCCTGGCCACCGCCTCCTCGGAATAGAGTGATCCGAATCCGATATCCATGAGCGTGTCGGAACGCACGACCAGGGTCGAGGAACGCTGGATCATGGTGACCTCGCTGGCGCCGCATTCCCAGAGGTCGACACAGATATCGTGCGCCGAGGTATTCGACCCCACCACCACGCAACGCCTGCCGCGCCACGCCTCGCCGCTCTGGTAGGCGCTCGAATGCATGACCGTGCCGGCAAACCGGGACTCGCCGCCAATCTCGGGAACACGGGCCGGTCCATAGGCCCCGGTGGCGAGCACGACATGCCGGGGTTTGAGAACCATCGGCTGTCCCTCGCGTTCAACCTCGACTGTCCAGGAACGCTGCGCCTCGTCGAAGCGGGCGGCACGGCACGTCGTCTGACCCCAGAAGTCGAGTTCCATGACCGACGCATAGGCTTCCAGCCAGTCTCCCATCTTGTCCTTTGGCGTAAACACCGGCCAGTCATCGGGGAACGGCAAACCGGGCATGTGGTCGTACCAGACAGGATCGTGGAGCACGAGAGTCCGGTAGCGGCTGCGCCACGAGTCTCCGGGACGGGCACGACGCTCGACAATCAGTGTCGGAACGCCAAGGCGCCTGAGACGGGCGCCCAGGGCCAGGCCACCCTGACCGCCGCCGACAATCAGCGCGTAGGGCTGCGTCGCCACACCGAAGTCCCGGACATGCTGCAGGCGATCGTCAGTCCACGTGCGGCGTCCCGCAACGGCGCCGTGAACGACACCCGACGGGCGCCGACGTCCTGCCGGCTCCTCGTGCCCGATGAGCGATTCCATCATGGTCAGCAGCGTGAATGCCCTGGAGTCCTTCAACCGCAGATGGCCGGAACACCGGGCAATGCGGGTGTCGAACTCAAGCACCGCCTCGAGTGTGCCGTCCTTGTCGACCGGTGGTTCGGCAAGTCTGGCGCGCACCGGCTGCAAGCCGGCCAGGGTCTCATCGAGCATCGCCTCGATTTCGTCGCGGCCGTGCATGGTCTTGACATTCCAAGTCATCGCCAGGAGGTCGCGCCAGTAGCACTCGTCGCCGAAGAGGGCGGTGATTCGCCGTGGATTGCCCGTGGCGAGCGCGGTGTTGAACTGGTCCAGCCAGGCGGCTGCGGGAGTCTCCATGGCCGGTGCTACAGCGGGATCACCCGCCCCTCGTGTATCGACCGGTCGGCGGCGGAAACAATACGCAGGCTCGTCACGGCATCGTCCATGTGGTCGCTGAGATCAAGATCCCGGTCAATGGCGTCAAGAAGGAACCGCTGTTCCCGTTCGCACAACGCATCATGATCGGGTTCGTCCGCCATGTCGATGCGTTCGTCATCCCGCGACAGGTCGGCATGATGCACCAGGATCTGGTTGGTCCGGGTGTGGGCATTGATGTCGTCTGAACGAACGCCCTGCGACGTTTCCGCCATCACGATGGACACCGATCCTTTCGGTCCGACGACATCCTTCACGAAGAACGCCGTCTCGCTCATCATGGGTCCCCAGCCGGCTTCGTACCAGCCAACGGAACCGTCCTCGAAGGTGACCTGGAGCATGCCGTAGTTGTTGACGGCAACCTCGTCGGTGAGCTTCGCGCCGATGGCGTGCACGCTCGTCGGTCGCGCCCGGGTCATCTGGCACATCACGTCGACGTAATGAACGCCGCAGTCCACGATCGGCGGGAAGCTGTCCATCAAACGCTTGTGCCAGTCCCAGGTCTCGGCATTCGACTGCTGGTTGAGATTCATGCGGCAGACCAGCGGCTTGCCGAGTTGACGCGCAATCTCGATGAACCGGACCCACGACGGGTGCTGTCTGAGAATGTACCCGACGACGAGCTTGCGGCCCGTGCGCCTTGCCGTGGCCACGACCTTGGCGGCCATTTCCGGACTCTCGGCGAGCGGTTTTTCGACAAAGACGTGGGCGCCGGCTTCCATGGCGCGCATGGCGAAGGGACCATGCGTGTCGGGAAGCGTGTTGACCGAGACGACATCGGGTCTGAGTTCGCTCAAGGCCGTATCGAAGTCGGCGAACCGTCGGGCGCCGCCAAGGGCGTCGGGAACATGCATGGTGGCGATCCGCCGCGCGCACACGCCGGCCACCTCGAATCCGTCGATCCTTGCGTAGGCAAGGGCATGGCTCATGCCCATGTTGCCCAGACCTGCGACAAGCACTTTCTTCGCCATGGCAACCTCCTTCCCAGCGTCAGGTGTCAGAACTCTTCCAGGATCATTTCCCGGGCCATCACCAGATTCCCCGCAGTGAGACCACAATCAACGGGAACCGCCGCTCCGGTAATGGCGCTCGCCTCGGGAGAGGCGAGAAAGGCGACCGTGGCCGCGACTTCGTCCGGCTCCACGATACGCCCCAACGGGTACCAGCGCTCCAGGCGCCGCAGGACGGTGCTGTCGCGCTGCGTCCGCTCGTCCCAGGCGGGTGTACGAACAGTCCCCGGCAGCACCGCGTTCACGCGAATGCCATGCGGCCCGTACTCCTGGGCAAGGGACCGGGTGAGCGACAGCAGGCCTGCCTTGGCAGCGCTGTAAGCGGGATCGCCGAGCGCCGCCACGCCGTTGACCGACGAGATCATGATGATCACTCCGCTGGCGCGTTCTGCCATGTCGGCAAGCACCAGTCGCGAGCAGTGAAAGGCGCCGTCGAGATTGCCTGCAAGGTGATCGCGCCACTCCTGCGACGAGGTGTCGGAAACCCGGGAGCGGTATGTGAAGCCCGCATTGTTGATCAGGACATCCACCGCCCCCAGTCTTGAACGCAAGCCGGAAAGGGCCTGCGCCACGGCATTGGCGTCGGCGATGTCGGCCACCACGCCGGCACTCGCCGTGCCGGCTTTCGTCAGCTCGTCGACGCATTCCAGCACCGCCTCGCGCCGGTCGATGAGACCGAGTGCGGCGCCATCGCGCGCGAATCTGCGACAAAGCGCCTGACCGATACCACCGGCCGCACCGGTAATCACGACGCATCGCCCCGAGAAGCTCATGGGACACCGCCAGCGAGGGCTGCGCGCAGAAACTGCAGGTTCCGGGCCCTGAGGAACCCCCAGTTGTAGAAGGAGATACCGTCAAGTCCGTTCTCCTCAAGAAGCCTGACGGCCTCCAGGACGGCCCCGGGGGTCTCGAGGTCGGGCCAGGAAGGGCGCAGGATCCCGCGCAAGCTGCCAGACCCCCTGAGCCGCCGCCTGACGTCGGCAAGATCGGCAGCCACCCGGTCGACCGACGCTTCGTAGAAGCAGGCCTCGACACATCCTGCCGTGCGCGCGAGCGCTGCGAGGTCGCTGCCTTCGTACCAGGCGCTGGCAGTCGGTCGCGCCGCAGAGGGGATGACGGCCACCACGACATCGCCGGCAACGGCATCGCGTATCTCGCCCACAAGCGAGGTCACCGTGGCGCAGCGCAGCTCAAGATAGGCGCCAAGTTCACGGTCAGTGGCGGCATCGGCGAGCCAGAAAGCCTCGGCCATGTCGTCGGGATAGTCGGTGCCTCCCGCAAGGTAGTCGCTGATGTCCCCGGCAACACGATCGCGCAGGCACGCGCCGTCGATACCTGCATCGCGGGCCCGATCAAGGCAGTGGGCACAGAAACAGAGACCGAACAGGTTGTCGAACCACCGGTTGGGCCGGACGAGCGCGCATTCATGGTGATACCCGTGGACGGGCGGCAGGAACCCCGGTGTCTCGAGCGACATCCCGCGCAGCGGATACGCCAGGCTGATGTCCTCGCACAGCGCGCGCGCATAGTCCCGGGCATCGCCTGCGGAGGGGCACAGGCTGTAGAAGAGCCGGTCGCCGAAGGCATTGGTGACACAGGACTCCGGGTGAAGAAAACCGATGCGGCTGTTGTGAAGCAGGACCAGCCACGCGTTGAGCGGCATGCACTCCCCGTCACAGATCTCGCGCAGAACATCACGCTCCTCGAGGAGGCTGTTGGGATGCGGCCTGATCCTGCCGTAGCGACCGGGATCGTGCCGGAAATAGATGGTCCCATCCTCGGGAAAACAGACCTTCCCCTTGCCGCGTGGCCGCAGGAACTTGCCCGCATGATAGCTCGCTGCCACGGTGACCGTGTCGAGCCCGAGACTGCGAAACTCGTCGAGGGAGCTGGCGACACCGTGTTCGGCAATGTCCCAGGCGTAGGCAAAGATGGATCGCCAGGTTGATACCACGTGGGCGGTCCTTATGGTTCCCCTTCCCGACAACGGCAGGCGTGATATGTTCCCGAGCGCAGCAGAGCGCCAACGCTCCGCCGCACTCGGGATGCCGGTGTCAGATCAGCTCGGCAATGGCCTCGACATCGACGGCCTCGTAGTCACCGGAGAGCACAAAGCCGGCAGCATCGGCACTGACCGCTTCACTGTCGAAGTCATTGGCGCCGGGAACGAAGGCATTGCTGATGACCTCGTCAAGGGCGATGTCGCCCTCGATCTGCCCGATCTCACGACCGACATCGAAGAAAAGCTGCCAGCTCGATGCGAGGTGCTGGCCCCAGGCCTGGCGCTCCTCCCAGCGCCCTGCGAAGACCGCTGCAAGCTGCATCATCGATTCCGTCGCCACGGCCGGGCTCATCTGGCTTTCGAGTCCGGGAAACTGTTCCATGACGATCTGGGTTGCGGCACGCGGATTCTTGCGGCCGAATTCGAGTCCCATGGCCCACCCTCTCAGATAGCGCGTATAGAGGTCGTGTGTGCCGGCATCGTCGAAGTCGCTCTTGCGAATGACGAAGCTGTTGGCCGGAAGTTGCGAGAAGTCCTTGCCGATGAGATAGTCGAAGTCCAGTCCCTGGCCCTTCCACTGGGCACGCAGACCTTCCCATGAAAGAGCGGCGTCACCCTGTCCCTGTGCCAGTGTCGTTCCCCACTGGGGCCATCCGGCGGCGACATAGGTGACTTTCGTGATGTCGACCCCGGCCGCCTTCAGCATGGGATCGCAGATGGACTGCCACCCGGCACTGCCCAGCAGCACGGTCTTTCCCTCGAGTGCGCGAATGTCGTCGGGTTTCTCGCCCTTGCGGAAGGCAAAATCGAAAACATCGGCACCGCCCATGTGGAAGACCGAGACCAGCGGAATGCCTTGGGCAAGACCGAGCGAAAACACACCGGGCGAGGGATAGCCCATGTCGGCCTGCCCCTGATCGACCAGCTTGACGGTCGCGGTCGCGTCAGACGGACCGGGCTCGAGAGTGGTTTCGATATCGCCGAAGTATCCGAACCTGGTGGCGACCCAGTAGGGATAGTCGTCAAGAACCTCGATCGTGCCCCGGGGTGACACCCAGCGCACTGAATCCGCGGCCATGGCCGGTCCGCCCGGCAGGCCCGCCAACGCGGCTGCCGAGATTCCGCCGGCGCCGGCCTGGAGAAGCCGTCTGCGGCTCAGGGGCAACGTGATCGGTGTGGTCAACATGACGTCAGCTCCTTGTTCTTGTTGATGAGTGCAACCATCGGGCGGGGACGGTCACGCCTGCCACCCGGCATAGCGTTTCCCGACCCAGAAGAAGAACGCGTAGAACGAGATCCCGATGGCGGCGAGCAGAAGAATGATGGCAAAGAATTGCGGCATCCGGACCATCGAGGAGTAGTAGGTGAGTCGGCTGCCAAGGCCTTCGGCTCCCCCCACCATTTCGGCGGCAACGGTGGTCAGAAGACCGAAGATCGACCCCACGAGAAGTCCGACAATGATCATCGGCATGGCCATGGGAATGCGGATCTTTGTGAAGATCTGGATGGTGCTGGCGCCGAATGAACGCGCAAGCGCCATCTTGGCAAGATCGACACGCCGGAAACCGGTGGCCGAATTGATCATGACCATGGGTCCGCTGGCGAGGGCAACCGCGATGATGCGAGGCTCGCTGCCGAAACCGAATTGCAGAATGAGAAGCGGCACCAACGCCAGCATCGGCGTGGTCACGAGCAGCAGGATGTAGGGCGTGACGATCTTCTCGACGAAAGGAAACTGGGTGATCACGGCGGCGAGCAGGAAACCGATCGATGCACCGACGCCGAATCCGACCGCGAGCTCATAGAGCGTGACAAGGAGGTGCGGTGCAATGAAGCGCCACTCCGTGACGAGGGCCACCGCAATCTCGCTGGGACGCGGCAGCACATAATGAGGCACGTCAAGGAGTTCGATGAGCAGTTCCGCGCCTCCGACAATGGCGACCGCAACCAGGAGAATGACGATGATCTCGAAGACGGTGCGCGCGCGGCCTGCGGTCAGGGAGGTGAGCCCCGAAAAACCGGAGACAGTCACATCCTGTTCCTTGTTGAACTCGGGAATCTGGTCGCCCAACGCATTACTCATGACAGTCTCCGCTGCCTGCCCTGTGCGGCATGTCAGATTTCAATCCTTGCCTTGATGGCAAGCACGCGCTCGATGAATTCCGGTGTCGTCATGATGTCGATCGATCGCGGGCGTGGCATGTCGATGGTGTCGATCTCGCTGATGCGGCCCGGCCGCGCCGACATCACGGCGACCCGGTCGGCCAGGAAGACCGCTTCCGCAATGGAGTGCGTGACGAACGCGATGGTCTTGCCGGTGGTCATCCAGATGTCCTGGATGAGCAGGTTCATCTCGTCGCGGGTGAAGGCATCGAGGGCCCCGAAGGGTTCGTCCATCAGCAGAACCGACGGATCCACAGCCAGGCTGCGCACGATTGACGCCCGTTGCTGCATGCCGCCCGACAGTTCCCGCGGATAGTGCGAGTCGAAACCGGTCAGGCCTACCTGATCGAGCAGCCTGTCGATCATCCGACGATCCGGCTTGCGGCGCTTGATTTCGAAGGGGAGGTTGATGTTTCCGATCACATCGCGCCAGGGCAGGAGGTTGGCGTCCTGGAAAATCATCGCGATCTCGGGATGCGGCCGATCGATCCTGTCGTTGTCAAGGTGGATGTGTCCGGAACTCAGGTCATGGAGACCTGCCATGCTCCACAGCAACGTCGTCTTGCCGCAACCGGACGGGCCGAGAATGCACAGGAACTCGCCATCCACAATGTCGAGATCAATCCGGTCGAGGGCATGCAGCGGACCGGAGTCCGTGTCATAGAACTTGGTAGCCTCCCGGACGACCATCTTGACAGGACAACTCATCGACCACCACTGGACGGCTGCATATCCAACATCGGGTCACTCCCGCGCCATCGGCGGACGATAGACGCCGGCAGGGGCTCGGTCAAGCCGGCGGCCCGTGCCGACCAGGACCCTCCCACGCTTACCATTTTGGGGGTCTATACGTGCTTGCCAGAAAACCCATAAATTATTGACAACATTTATGGATTTTCTGGCAGACACGCGTTATTCCAACAGATCTCTGAAGCTGCCCAGTCTGAGCCGAAATCTGTGACGCGTTGCCCATTCCTGCTTGATGCGGTCAGCCTCCGCGATGTTGCGCAGGCCTTGGTTGATCATCGAGACGACCAGGTCTTGTGTCGCGAGGATGCGAAGGGTGGCGTCGGCACGACGGGCACGTGTGGTGGCGAGGCGGTCGTCCATGGCGAGGACGTAGCGACGGTGGACGGCAAGGGCGATGGCGGAGCATTCGCCGGCGCCCAGGCGCCCGGTGGCAAAGTGGATCGGCGCCACGCCGTGAAAGGCCTCTCCACGGGCTTCCATGGTGCTCTCAGGCGCGACAAGCCAAAATCAGGTACTTTGCCGATGGCGCCTCCGGGCGAACGTGTCGATCCGTGCCCAAAACGACTCACCCTCTCGCTCCGGCCTTCAACTTTTCACCCTGCTGAAGGATGTATTCGGCTCCCTTCAAGCCGAGTCTATTGGGGCCGGCCCAGATCAAGTAGTAGAGCGGTGCCTTTCGCGTGTTGCGAATCAACCGCGGCGTCGCGACATACTTGAATAGGCGCTTCAATCTGCCGAAGTAAAGACCTAGCCCATCTTTAACATTGGGTGCAAAAAATGATTGAGAATCAGCGGGGTAAGATTCGCAGTGGCACGACAAGTGGGATTGTGCGACTGGCCGCTCTACGAAATCAGGCGGGATGCTTAATTCACACGATGGTCTTGCGGGTGAAGGTGGTGGAAGCGCGGATGAACACGGGATGACTGTAGGGCCTTGGGCGCACGACACAAGGCCCTCTCGCAAGACAATGGCACTACTAAGCCCGTTCAGCCATCACGCCGGATCGGGCGACAATGTTAAGATACTGTTATGACGTGACATTCACAAAATTCCTTCAGAGCCAGGAGGCACAGAATCCGGCAAATTAGCCCTTTCAGGTGGGGAAAATGTTAAAGATGGGCTAGCAAGTGTTCGGCCACATCATACTTCTTCGTCGTTACCTCACCCCCGAACAAGTCGGGTTCGCTACTGTAGGCAACCTCGCGCCATTCCTCAGTACCGAAACAAGCAGTCAACTGATCACTCCACGTCTGTGGTACGTCGCCCGACCGGGTGATCAGACGGTTGATTGCCATTGCGACTGGGAAATTGATCACAACCTCCATCGTGCCCGTATCAGCCAGTGCCTCAAGCGTCGCCCATTCGAGGTGTGCTCCGTATGGATCAAGGAAGGCGACACCGCGCAGGTCTGGTCGCTTGAGTGATGGCGCAAGTTTGCAGATCAATGGATTACAGTCGCCATTCTCGACAGTGACGTCGCCACGGCCCGCAGTAATGGTGCGCAAGAACTCGGCCCGGGTCGTGTCTAGATCAAAAAAATAGTGATGGTGGAAGCCACGTTGCAGTTCCAGTGCGCGCACGGGTGATCCGAAGATGAAGTCTCTCCGGGCTTCTTCATCAGCAGGGTCGTAGAAAAAGGGACCGCCAGTCGCGTCGCGCCCCCTTACTTGTGCAACGCAGGCTCCGGCAAAGGCGTCAATGTAGATGCGTTTGAACGGTTGCTTGCTCAGCGCTGTGCAGTAGAACTCAAGGTAGGCTTCTAGCGAATCCAACTTGGCCTCTGCCCAGGGGCCAACGGTGTTCTCGCGGTGGTCTCTCCTCATGTGAGTTTAGCCATGATTGCATCGGGGATGATCTGCCACGGAAAACCGTTCCATTCCTCGCCTTCAAGCAAACGACCGCCGGACTTGGGGCGCGGACCGCCCCACTGCTTGAAGAAGAATGCCGTCCCGTCGGTCAGGCACTGATCGCGGATCTCAACCACCCACTCCCCAGACATCGACCGCGCCCTAGGGCCACTCTCCCCGCCGACAATGGCCCACGCAATCCCATCGAGACTGACAGCGCCGACGGCGCCAAGCAGGGGTTCGAATGAGACGAAGCGCGCGGGCGACGCAATCTGCTTCAGGTGGCTGATTCGAGAAGTGTGGGCGCGGTCTTCAACCGATACACCAAGCCAGATGTGTGACGGCACACCGGCGGCGCCATAACGCCTGCCGACATACTTCCGCATCAGAGAGCTCCGCTTTGTCAGCACCTGATAGACGTGCCAGTCCGCCTCTTCCATCACGTCGAAGACCGAATCGATGAAGGATGGGTCAATCTCCTTCTGGAACAGATCGCTCATCGAGTTGACGAAGATCATCCTGGGCTTTTTCCATCGACCGGGCTGTGCAAGGCGGTTCGGCCACAGACGCAAATCAAAGCCCTGTTCATAGGGGTGTCCAACGACACCTCTGAAGCGCTCTGCGAAGCGCTCCGCGTAACAGTTGTCGCAACCCGGTCCAACCTTCTCGCATCCGGTCAACGGGTTCCATGTGGCATCCGTCCACTCGATCTGGCTTTGGTCTGCCATGGTGCTCTGCCTCTTCACTTCGGCATGGTGACAATAGCGGGCTCGTGATTGGGGAACAAGGAAGGAACACGCTGTGCGCCGCCGGGGCGGCGGGCTGCCCGCACTGCGGCAGGGCGGGCAGTTGGAGCTGTGATCAGGCGGAAAGGCGCTGTCAGCCGCTTGTCACTTCGGCGGTGAAATCCTGCATGAGAATGCGGCACATGCGGCCTGGCTGGAAATGCAGGGCGCCGATCTGGCCGACCGGCGTGACCTCGGCGGCCGTACCCGTGATGAAGACCTCCGTCGCCCGGGCGAGGTCGTCGTCGGTGAGGTGGCGTTCGACAACCTCGATCCCCTGGCGTCGCGCCAGGTCAATGACGACGCGCCGGGTGATGCCGTCAAGGAAACAGTCGGGCGTCGGGCTGTGGATCTTGTCATCGATCACCAGGAACAGGTTGGCGCCGGTCGCTTCGGCCAGGAACCCGCGGTAGTCGTACATCAGCGCGTCGTCGAATCCCTCGCCCTCGGCCTTGTGCTTGGCGAGCGTGCAGATCATGTAGAGACCGGCGGCCTTGGCATGCACCGGAGCAGTGTCCGGGGCTGGCCGACGCCAGTCGGAAATAGTGAGGCGGATACCGCGCATGCGCGCCTCTTCGGAGAAGTAGCTCGGCCACTCCCATGCGGCAATCGCCACGTGGATGGTGTTGTGCTGGGCCGACACGCCCATCATCTCACTGCCGCGCCAGGCCACCGGCCGCACATAGCCGTCGACGATACCGTTGGCACGCAGCACCTCATAGCGGGCCGCCTCCAGCGTCTCGACCGAATACGGCAGGTCGAATCCCATGATGTTGGCGGAGCGCCGCAGCCGCTCTCCATGTTCGCGCGCATGAAAGATCCTGCCGCCATAGCAACGCTCGCCCTCGAACACGCTGCTTGCGTAATGAAGTCCGTGTGTCAGGACATGCACCCTGGCATCACGCCAGTCGATCAGCCTGCCGTCGAACCAGATCGTGCCGTCCCTGTCGTCGAACGGGATGAGTTCAGCCATGCCCCCTCATAAGCTCGCAGAATTCCCGATTGCCCATCGTTGCAATCCCTTGTCCCGCTAGACCGGTTCGTCATATATGTCAATATGGCTGACATAATGCGCGGACCAAATCCCCTGTTCCTGCGTGACAGCGATCTGCGCGAAGGGATCGAGATGCTGTACTTCGCCTACCGCGATTTCACGGCGCGGCCCGATGCCATTCTTGCCGAGCACGGACTCGGACGTGCCCATCACAGGGTCGTCTACTTTGTCGGCCGCCATCCGGGCATGACCGTCAAGGATCTTCTCGCCATCCTGAAGATCACCAAACAGAGCCTGGCCCGGGTGCTTCGCAAGGTCGTGACCAAGGGCTTCGTCGAGCAGCGGCACTGCCGGGAAGACCGCCGGAAGCGCCTGCTCTACCTGACCGAACGCGGGATCGAGCTCGAGGCGCAACTCACGGCAGACCAGCGCGCGCGGATCGCCAGGGCGTGGCGGGAGGCCGGGCCTGAAGCGGTAGCCGGATACTGTCGCGTGCTCGCCGGCATGATCGACGATAACGGCGGGTGATGAACCCGGACGGTCCCCACATTCTCGTGATTGATGATGACCGGCGTCTGCTGGCGCGCCTTCAGAAGTACCTCATGGCCCAGGGATTCCTGGTCAGCACGGCGAGCAGTGCCGCCAATGCAGAGGCCAGGCTGAGATCGCTGGTCTTCGATCTCCTGATCGTCGATGTCATGATGCCCGGCGAGGATGGCATGAGTTTCACCCGCCGCATCAGACAGGGCGCAGGTCTTCCGATCATCATGCTCTCGGCCCGTGACATGGTCGATGACCGCGTGGCGGGTCTTGAAGTTGGCGCGGACGACTATCTCTCCAAGCCCTTCGAGCCACGTGAACTCGTCCTGCGCATCCGCAACGCCCTGCGTCTCGTCCCGCCGCCCCCGGAAAAATCCGGGGTGCTGACCTTCGGTCCCTTCGCTTTCGACCGGGACCGCCTTGAACTCTTCCGCGATGGCCAGCCGGTGCCGCTGACCGACAGCGAAACCTCCCTGCTCGGAGTCCTGGCAGGATCACCGGGCGTCACGATCCCGCGGTTCCGGCTGGCGCAGAAAGCCGTCACCGCAGAACGCACGACCGACGTGCAGGTATCCCGTCTGCGGCGCAAGATTGAGTCCAACCCGGGCGAACCGCAGTATCTCCGGACGATTCGCGGCAAGGGCTATGTCCTGGTGACGTCATGAGGCGCTGGCTCCCGAAGTCCATCTTCATCCGCTCCCTGCTGATCGTTCTGGTGCCGATCGTCATCCTCCAGATCGTGCTCGCCATTGTCTTCTACGAACGGCACTGGGAGAACGTCACGCAATACCTCACAGCCGCCGTGGCAGGCGAGATCGACGCGCTGCTCTGGATGTACAACAATCCCGACGTCGACGACGCCTTCGTCATCGGAGAGACCTTCTTTCAGTTTTCCGCACGTTTCGAGCCCGGCGGCAGGCTTCCCGCGGGGGCTCCGGCATGGCCGCCGACCCGGGCCGAGCGGCACCTTGCGCAGGCGCTCGGCGGTCTTTCCGCGCCCTTTGCCATCGACACCACCCGATCACCCGACACCATCGTCAGCATCGCCTTGCCGGACGGCCTGCTGGTGATCACCATTCCCAAGAAACGGATGGAAAGCCGGACAACGGACCTCTTCATCTACTGGATGCTGGGGACCTCTCTGGCGCTGACCCTTGTCGCCGCCTATTTCGTGCGCCAGCAGATCCGCCCGATCAATCGCCTCGCCAAGGCGGCCGAACAGTTCGGACGCGGCATTATCGACGTCAGTTTCAGACCATCGGGAGCGGCCGAGGTGCGCCGCGCAGCCCATGCATTTCTGGCCATGCGCGAGAGGATTCGCCGGCAGATCCAGCAGCGTACAATCATGCTGGCCTCGGTCAGTCACGACCTGCGCAGCCCCCTCACGCGCATGAAGCTCGAACTCGCCCTGATCGGCGATACCGAGGAGGTGGCAAACCTGAAACATGACATCGAGGAAATGGAGCACATGATCGATGTCTACCTCGCCTTTGCGAGAGGCCAGGGCAAGGAAGCGTCCGGCGCGTTCGATCTTGCTGCGGTCGTCCGTGAGGTGGCGTCGGAGGCGCCGTCACCGGTCGAGGTGCGGGTGCCGGGACCCCTGCCGTTTGTCGGCCGGCAGGGTGCCATGAAACGGTGCCTGACCAACATCGTCGACAACGCCTGCCGGTACGGTCAACGGACGGTCCTGGCGGGAAGCGCCGGAGACGGCTCCATCATCCTGACCCTTGATGATGATGGCCCGGGTATCCCGGAATCCTCGCGGCAGGAAGCCTTTCAGCCCTTTGTCCGGCTCGACTCCTCGCGCGATCCCAATCTGAGCGGCAGCGGTCTTGGACTCACCATCGCCAGCGATGTCGTCAGGGGCCACGGCGGCGACATCATGCTTGCCGGTTCACCTCTCGGCGGACTCCGGGTGCAGATCGCGCTGCCGAACGATTGACGGGGGCATGCAGGCGGGCGGCGCCGGCAGGGAGACCGGGACACGATCATGCAGGGCTGAATTGCCCGTGAAATCCCAACGGCAGGGGAAATGGCAGCCATGCCCTCGCCAGCGGGCCGTCTGCCACGCCCCGTGCGTCGAACACGGCGAGGCCGCTCCTCGCAGTCGCAGCATCGAGGAAGGAACCGATGAGCCAGCCGTCGTCCTCCTTCCTTGCATGCTGGAAGGGGATGAAGAGGTGTTCCTCGATCAGGATACCCTCGCCAGGATCGAAGCGCTCTCGCAGATCCGATTCAAGATCACGCTTCTCAAGCGCCCCGGGCAGCCAGGCGGGTGTGCCCGACGTCGAGGAAACGCTGTAGAGATAGCGGTGACGCTGCGACACCCTTGCCGGATTGATCGTCGGAAAATCACCGCCGCCTGCATCTCCGGAGATCGTGAAAGAGCCGTCGGGACGCAGCACGAACCTGGCAAAGCGCGGCACAGACGCCTCGACAAGGAGCCCGTCCATGACGCTGGTGAAGGCATCCTCGAGAAGCGAGGGATCGTCGGCAAGGAACATGTCGAAGTGGATGGTTCCGTCGTCCTCGTTCCAGCCGTTGCCGTGATGGAAACCAAAGGCCGCAGGAAGCTGGACCCAGCGCCTCTCGGAGAAGTCGTCCTTGCGCACCACGAGAACACGCGAGCCCAGTTCCGGCTTCCATGAATGGCGTTCGAGATGGGCGCCCGCGATCAACGGATCATGGACAAGGGGCGGGATGACGATGACAAGAAAGTCCCTTGTGACCACGAAATCGTGCACGAATCCGGGCTGCTCCAGCGCAATCACCTCTGCCCTGACCGCCTCGCCGTTGCCCGGGATGTGATAGACAACCAGGGCCCCGTAGGGAGCGGTGGCAAGGCCGAAGGCCCACAGCGTTCCATCCGGTTCGACTTTGGGGTGGGCCGTGAACGGCAGCCCTTCAAGCCCGTCTCCCCACGACTTGAAGGCCTCCCAGGAAAGGGTTTCGCGGTCAATGATGCTCGCTGACCCACCTTCCCAGAATGCCAGCAGTTCGCTCCGGCGATCGAGAAGCGCCGTGTTGGCAACATTCATGTCGTCGGCGCGGCGCACCGGACTCGCCTCTTCGGGGCGGGTGGCGAAGGTGGGCAGCAAGCGCCTTCCTTCCTCGTCCTCGAGGGCGAGTTTCGGCGTCTCGAGCATGCGCCCACGATGGGTGATCCGGGCGCCGTCGAGACGGAATTCCTGGACCATGCCATCGCCATCGAACCAGTGCCGGTAACGCAGGCCGTGACGGGAATGGGCTGCGGGACCGATGCGCCGGAAGATTCCCCGAAGGTCAGCGGGCCACATGCCCTCGATCTCCAGCGGCCGTGGTTCGAAGGTGTCCACCGACGGCGTTGCCCAGCCCAGCAAGCGGCTGTCCACGGCAAGGGCCGCATTGAAGGAATCGTCCCGCTGCGAGGCTCCAAGCGGACCGGCAAGCAGCGACGCGGCCGTGGTCATGGCGAGAAAATCCCTGCGGTCATGCATGATAACCTCCTTTCAGTAGCGCAGCGTGATGACGGCGTGGACAGGCTCATCACCAACAGCCACGCTGGCATCGGCAAAGTCCGGCGGCCCCATGAAGCCGCTGGCGTCGTTGGAAAAGCCATAGCCCTCGGTCGGCACGCCAAGGAGGTTGGCATCAAGGAGGCCATCGCCATTCTCGTCATGCATGACGGAAACGGCATAGCGGCCTTTCGCAAGATCCGGGAACACGAGGCTGAAGGTGCCCGGGACAGCGTTCATCCACACACCCGCCATGGCGCCGCGGTCGTCGGGAAAACCGATGTCGGCGCGCTCCTGGTGCAGGGCCAGGAGGACGCGCCCGTCACCGGAACGGATTCCGGTCACATCGATAGCCAGTTCTCCTGCGAGAACGGGAGCGTGGACGACGAGGACCGCAACGGCGAATGTCGTCAGTTGTTTCATGATGAACTGTCTCCTGCCGGTTGAAACGCGGACGCCATTTCGGCACGGTCCTGCAGAGGTTCAACCGCCATTGCGCGAAAGGCAGGGATCCTTCGCCGATGAATGTCACAATGCCGTTCGCGTCACGCGAATCGACACGACGCCTGCGTCGCCATCTCATCGCTGTGGTGCTGTCGATCGCCGTCTTCTCGTGGCTTGGCCCCTTCGGAACGGCCACCCGCCTTGAGCCGGAACTCCTGGTCGCCTATTGGGCGGCGGCCATTGCCGGGAACTGGCTGATTGCGATGACGATGGTTCCCTTCGCCATTCGCCTCTTCCTGCGGGCGGACAGACCCGCCCTTGCCGGCATCGCAGCGGGCTCGGTGATCGCCGCCCTGCCCGGCACCGGTCTGGTCTGGATTCTCGAATGGGGGCTTGCCGGAGCCGCCACATCGGCGACCATGCTGACATGGTTCTATGCCTGCGTGGTGATGACCCACCTCGTCCTGGCGTACCTTGCATGGCACCTCGTCGAGCTGCCATTGCAGGCAGACAGCGAGAGCGCGCCACCTCCTCCGCCTGCCCGCTCGCCCTTTCTGTCACGCCTGCCGGCCCGCCTGGGGGAGGATCTTCTTCATCTTCACATGCAGGATCACTATGTCGAGGCGGCGACGACCAAAGGACGTGAACTCGTGCTGTTGCGTTTCCGCGACGCCCTGCGCGAGGTGGAGGGCCTCGACGGCATGCAGGTACATCGTTCCCACTGGGTGGCGCGGGATGCCGTCAGTCGCGTGGTGCGGCGTGACGGCCGCATCTTCCTGGAACTCGGCAATGGATCCAGGGTGCCGGTCAGCCGCTCTTTTCAGCCGGTCTTGCGGCAAAGCGGCTGGTTGTAGGAGTTGCTGCCCGGTCGGTCTGCGTCAAGGATGGCCCGGGCCGATGACGCTGCAGGCCTTTACCCGAGCCTGGCTCCGTCGGGGACGCTGCTGTCGGGAGATATGAGCACGATGGCACCATCATGATCGGCAAATCCCAGGGTGAGAACCTCCGAGCGGAAGGGGCCGATCTGGCGCGGCGCGAAGTTGACCACGGCAACGACCTGACGGCCGACGAGATCATCCGCCGAATAGTGGTCGGTGATTTGCGCCGAACTCTTGCGCGTCCCGATGTCGACCCCGAAATCGATCCACAACTTCAACGCCGGCTTGCGGGCCTCGGGAAAGGGCTCGGCACGGATCACGGTGCCTGCCCGCACATCGATGTCGAGGAATGCTTCGAAAGGAATGACGGAAGCGCTCACGCACCGGCCTCTTCCGCGTGCGGCCGCGGCCGGCGCCAGGCGACGTTCTGCAGCCGCTCGGCCAGAGCCAGCCTTCTGTCGAGATGGGCCATGGTCCGGGCCATGTCCTCGCTCTCATCGGACTGCCAGACACGAAGAACATCGAGCCAGACCAGCATGAGACCCTTCGTGCGCAGAAGACCGACCCGCCCTCCGGAATCGATACCGGCTGCTTCGAGCATCCACCGCATCGAGGCCTGCGTCAGACACAAACCCTGCAACGCCGAGGCCGGGTTCCCCAGTGATGCGCGGATGATGGACCAGGCTGCCTTGCGATGGGCCGACAGCACATCAAGCCGGCGCATGATGACATCAAACAGGCGGTCGCGGGGTGATTCATCGCCAAGGTCGCCGGTCTCGCCGGCCAGCACCGCGGCGTCGATGCGGGCCGAAAAGGCCATCAGTATGGCATTGCGTGTCGGATAGACAGCATGGAGTTCCGCCAGTGTGACACCGCTTGCCTCGGCGACGTCACGCATGGTGAGGTCGCGCCAGCCTGCCGTGGCCGCCAGTTCCAGGGCGGCGTCAAGGGCCACATCGGAAACGTTCGCTTTCCCGGGCATTCTCCCTCCCGCTTCCGGCTGCAACGAGAGTAATCGGCCCTTCGGGTCGTGGCAAACCCCGAGCCGCCGTCCTACTGCCGTGCGAGTTCCCTTGAGCGGCGCGTCGCCGCACCGACCGCACGATCAAGCAGCGGCTGCAAGCCATCGTCGGCCATGAGGACGCTCAGGGCTTCAAGCGTTGTCCCGCCAGGACTCGAGACATTGCGCCGCAGTTCGGCCGGGGTCTCGTCCGCCTTCAGGGCCAGTTCGCCGGCTCCGGCGACGGTGTGCAACGCCAGCCTGGACGCGACCGCCTCGGGCAGGCCATGCGCGACACCGGCGCGGGTCAGGGTCTCGACAAGCAGGAAGACATAGGCCGGACCCCCGCCGGAGAGCGCCGTGACGGCATCCATGAGTGCTTCGTCGTCCAGCCAGATTGTTTCCCCGACGCTTGCCAGCAACAACTCGGCCGTTGTCCGTGATGCCGGCGTCGCGTGGCTGTTCGCCACCATGGCCGTGATTCCCCTGCCGATGGCAGCCGGTGTATTGGGCATGGTGCGCACCACCGGAATATCCGGCCCGAGATGCTGTTCGAACCAGGCAAGCGTCTTGCCGGCGGCAATCGAGACGACGAGCGGGCGGCAATCGAGCGAATCCTCAAGGCATCCGGCAACGCCCTCCATGACCTGCGGCTTGACGGCGAAGACGATGACAGCCGGACCCAGGCCCGGCGGCACCCGTTCAGCGACCTCGACGCCGTGACGCAGGTGCGCGTGCCCGGCCGCTTCGGGATCGGGTTCGATCACAAGGATGGAGTCCGCCGCCACCCCCCGGCTCACCCAGCCGGAGAGCATGGCGCTGCCCATCTTGCCACACCCGAGGAGCAGGATCGGCTCCGGCAACGCCACGGTTCAGGCCTCGCCGACGGGATCGATGATCGCCGCCTGAACTGCTTCTTCGGGAGACTTGTCCTGCCATATCACATACTGGAAAGCGGGGTAGAACCGTTCGCATTCCGAGATCGTGATGTCGATCACGTCGCCCAGCAGCTCCTCGGTCGGATAGCCCTGCCCGTTGAGCAGAATGGCCTGGCGGAATGTCGGCACGCTCTCGTCGGCAAACACGTCGAAATGACCGACCCACAGGCGCTCGTTGATGTATGCGAGGAGTGAGTGCACCGACTTGATGCCGGCTTCCGGCACCTGCATGTCGAGGGCGCATGACATCATGATGCAGGCCAGTTCCTCCTCCCAGCCGAACCAGATGCGGTAGACACACCAGCGCCCGGCAATCTCCACCGCGAGTTCGTTGTCGTTGACCCGCTCGTATGTCCAGCCGTGATAGGCCATGAACCGTTCGACCGGATCGAGCGCATGCTGATCCGGCTTGCCGGGGTGATCCTGGAGACTGGTCACATGAAGGCCCTACCGGAACGAAAGATCGTGAGATGGTGAAATCAGCCACAAACTGCCAAACTGCGGTGACGCTGGCAAGACGACGACGGGCGCCTCAGGTGGGCGCTTTGCGGCGCTTGCGGGCACTCTCGAGTTCCTCGACGCGCCGGGCAAGTCTTTCGTTCTCTTCGCGCGCCAGGATCGCCATGTCGCGGACCACCTCGAATTCCTCGCGGCGCACGAGATCCATGCGCGCCAGCAGCAGTTCGGCACGCTGACGCGCGCGCTGGCGCATCCCTGCCCTGGCGCCACCGGCGACGCTGAGCGCGCCGGACAGAACGCGGGCCATGTCGTCGAGTATCCTGTTGTCTGTCTGCATGGCAGGCCTTCCGGCGACCGTCTGACCCCATGGTTGCCGCATCCGGCAGACAAAATCCAGATTTTCCGGCGGTGGACGCCAGCACGACCGCGCCCTTATCTTCGGGCGTCTGCGGATACCGCCCATGCTCGCCATCGCCTTTCCAGCCATTGATACCACGCTGATCGAGATCGGCCCCCTCGCCATCAGATGGTATGCGCTAGCCTATATTGCCGGGATCCTGCTGGCCTGGCGTTACGCCATCGCGCTGGCCCGCTCCTCGCCCGCGACCATTCCGCGCGCAGCGGTCGACGACTTCCTGCTCTGGGCAACCCTGGGCATTGTCATCGGAGGGCGCCTCGGCTATGTCCTGGTCTACCAACCCGCGTGGTTCGTCAACCATCCGCTGGAGGCATTCGCCCTCTGGCAGGGAGGCATGTCCTTCCACGGGGGCTGTCTCGGCGTGGCTGTCGCCGCGGTGTTCCATGCGCGCCGGCGCGGGATACAGCTGCTGGCGCTTGCCGACATCCTGGCATGCGTGGCGCCGATCGGCCTGCTGCTCGGACGGCTTGCCAATTTCGTCAACGGCGAGCTCTATGGCCGGCCAACAGAGGTTTCGTGGGCCGTGCTGTTTCCGGCTGACCCGGTGACACCACGCCATCCAAGCCAGCTCTACGAGGCGGCGCTGGAGGGACTGGCGCTCCTCGTCATCATGAGAGTCGCGTGGCTGCTGCCTGGCGGGCGTCAGCGACCAGGACTATTGACCGGACTCTTCCTTGTGGGCTACGCGGTGTTCCGGTCGCTGGCTGAAGCGTTCCGGGAACCCGACAGCCACCTTGGCTTCATCGCCGGAAACATGACCATGGGGCAGCTTTTGTGCCTGCCCATGGCGGCGGTCGGCATCGCGCTCATCGTGATGGCGCGGCGCGCCGCATGACAGCCCTGTTGCAGAGGATCAGCGAGACCGGACCGCTCACCGTCGAGCGCTACATGGAACTCGCCCTGTTCGATCCCGACCATGGCTACTACACGCGCAAGAATCCCTTCGGTACGTCCGGCGACTTCGTGACGGCGCCCGAAGTCAGCCAGATGTTCGGCGAACTGATCGGCCTGTGGTGCTACACGGCATGGCAGGCTGCCGGCTCACCGCACCCGGCCATGCTTGTGGAACTCGGACCTGGCAGCGGCGCGCTCATGACCGATGCCCTTCGCGCCATCGAATCGGTCACCGGTGCACCCCAGCCGTTCGACATCGTGCTTGTCGAGGCCAGCGATCGCCTTGCCTGCCGACAGTGCGACAATCTGTCCGGAAGGACCGTGGCGTGGCATTCAGCCGTCGCCGAGCTGCCATCGCGCGGACCGCTCTTCGTCATCGCCAACGAGTTTTTCGATGCCCTGCCGGTCAGGCAGTTCGTGCGCACCCCCGCAGGCTGGCAAGAGCGCCTTGTCATGGTGGCCGATGACATGATCGCCTTCGTCCTCGCCAGGAACAACGACTCCCTGGCCGCATCACTGCCTGATGCACAAAGCGGTCGCGTGTGCGAGATCTCACCGGCCCGCGAGAGCCTCATGCGAGTCCTTGCCGCGAAACTGGCGGCCCACGGCGGCGCCATGCTGATCATCGACTTCACGGCTCCCGGCATGCCGCAGCGCGACACCCTCCAGGCGGTCCGCCATCATCGTCACGCCGACCGCCTCGGCGCCCCGGGTGAAGCTGACCTTGCCGCCGCGGTGGACTTCGCCGCTCTCGCGAGAATTGCCCTGGCAGAAGATCTGGAGGTCCTTGGCCCGGTATCCCAGGGCGCGTTTCTCGAAGAACTGGGGATTGCCGTGCGCGCCGAACGCCTGAAACATTCGGCAACGCCGGAAAGGGCGCAGGGCATCGATGAGGAGGTGCATCGGCTGACCTCGCCCGACGCCATGGGCGAGGACTTCCGCGTGATGGCGATGCTTTCTGCCGGAAGCGCCCGGCCTGCAGGCTTTGCGCGGTGATCACGGCTCCCCTGCTCTCCGCCTGCCCCGGTGTGCGCCACGGGTTTTTCGAGCGAACCGGCGGGATCAGCGAAGGTCTCTATGCATCTCTCAACGCCGGTCGCGGTTCCGGCGACGACCCACAGTGCGTGAGCGCCAACCGCGCCCTCATCGCCCAAGCGCTCGAACTCGAACCGGCCCGCCTCGTCACACTCCATCAGGTCCACAGTGCCGACGCCGTCATCGTCAGGGACGAAACCGCGGGCGCCGCGAAAGCCGACGGCATGGCAACCTGCGAACGCGGCGTGGGCCTCGGTATCCTGACAGCTGACTGCGCACCCGTGCTGCTGGCCGATGGTGAAGCCGGCGTCATCGGCGCCGCCCACGCCGGCTGGGGCGGCGCGTTGCGGGGAATCACCGACGCCGTCGTCGCCGCCATGGTCTTGCTTGGCGCCCGTCGCGAGCGCATCGTCGCCGTGGTGGGACCGGCGATTGCGCCGGAGTCCTACGAGGTCGGTCGCGAGTTTCACCGGAGATTCACCGATGATGACGCCGACAACGCGCAGTACTTCCGCGCCGCCCCCCGGCCGGAACATTTTCACTTCGATCTCCCGGCCTACGTGCTCCACCGCCTCCGGCAAGGCGCCATCCGCCATGCCGCATGGACGGGCGGCGACACCTGTCTCGAGGAGGAGCGCTTCTTCAGCTATCGCCGCAGCGTCCTTCGCCAGGAACCCGACTATGGCCGGCAGCTCTCCGTCGTCCGCCTTGGCTGACACCGTCAGCTGGCCGACGCCATGCCGCCCCCCTTCCTGGCCATGACAGGGACGCTCGCGCATCGCCGCACTGACGGGGCCCCTGGATAAGCACGACCGGCGAGTCCTCAAGCGCTTCGACAAGCCGGCGCTCAACCGGCCGAGGAGAGAAGACCGGATTCGACATCGGCCACATGCAAGCTCCGGGTGCGGCTGATTGCAAGTCCACGTACCGGCCAATTGAAGACCGTTCAGCGGTTGCAGGGATTTCGCCGCAGACTGTTCGCATCGCGTCGAAGCGTCTTGATGTGTCGCCTGCGCGATCCTGCAGCGTCCGCAACACCCTCTTGCGGTTTCGACCGCAGGGCGCAGGGCCTCTTCGGCGGCCGGCGGCAATGCGTCCCTTTGTCCGTGTCGCGCCGGCTGTTCCACCCGCCCCGGAAGGATCGCCGGCGGCGCTCGCCAGGACGACGTGTCGAGGCGCCCCTCTCCGCACGATCCCAGCTTCTGACCCGGCCGTCGGGATGAGAGCTGCGCGCGTCCTCCTGCCCGACACTGTCATGGGGATGAGGATCACAAGGTGCGCTGTCGACGCGTGCTCCGGGATCGGGGATCTCTCATCGCTTGCGCTGCGTGGCGGCATTTACACTGCCGGAGGCCCTTTGCTATGAGTGCGCGGCATTCGAGGGTGCGGAACGCTTCATGAAACTTGTTTCGGGCAACAGCAACCGCCCAATGGCCGAGGCCATGGCCGCCGGTCTTGGCATCAGTCTTGCCGACGCCAGCATTCGGCGCTTTGCCGACATGGAGGTGTTTGTCGAGGTCCACGAGAACGTGCGTGGAGAAGACGTCTTCGTGATTCAGTCGACCTCCTTTCCGGCCAATGACCATGTCATGGAACTGCTGATCACGATCGATGCCCTGCGCCGCGCGTCAGCCCGGCGCATCACCGCCGTCATCCCCTACTTCGGCTATGGCCGCCAGGACAGGAAGGTTGGTTCCCGCACCCCGATTTCGGCCAAGCTCGTGGCCAATCTCCTCACCGAAGCCGGCTGCAACCGCATCCTGACACTCGATCTTCACGCCGGTCAGATCCAGGGATTCTTCGACATCCCCGTCGACAACCTCTACGCCGCCCCCGGTATCGTTCAGGATGTTCGCACAACGCTCGGCGACAACAACCTGACGATCGTTTCCCCTGATGTCGGTGGTGTCTTCCGCGCCCGCCAGATCGCCCAGCGACTTGACGCGGGCCTTGCAATCGTCGATAAGCGCCGCGAGCGCGCCGGTGTTTCCGAGGTGCTGAACATCATCGGGGACGTCAGTGGCCGACGCTGCATCATTGTCGATGATATCGTCGATTCAGGGGGCACGCTGTGCAACGCAGCGACAGCGTTGCTTGAGGCGGGTGCCTCCGGGGTCGACGCCTACATTGTTCACGGCGTGTTGTCTGGTTGTGCTGTCGAACGGATTGATGCATCGGAGATCGCCAGCATGACGATCACGGATTCAATCGAGCCGACCCCGGCAGTCTTGGCGTCCCGGACCCTGAGGGTGATCTCCGTGGCTCCGCTCATGGCCAGTGCCGTCGAGAGAATCAGTGAGGAAAGCTCGGTATCGAGTCTCTTCGACTAGATATCGTTTCTGCCCCGGAGAACAAGAATATGGACAACCAGGCCACCATTGCAGCTGAGCTGCGCAATCGTTCCGGGACCGGCGCCGCCCGCGAGGCGCGGCGCAATGGTCTGATCCCGGGCGTGGTCTACGGCGCCAGCCTCGAGAACATCTCCATCTCGGTGCCTCGCGACGTACTCGCCCGCGAAGCCGGAACTGCGGGGTTCTTTTCCACGCTGTATCGCCTGAAGGTGGCAGACCGGAATCTCGATGTCGTGGCGCGCGACCTGCAACTCCACCCGGTGACCGACACCATCCTGCATATCGATTTTCTTGCGGTGACCGCAGATTCCACCATCGCGGTCAACATCCCTGTCACCTTCGTCAACGAGGAGGACTGTCCGGGCCTGCGCCGCGGCGGCGTGATCAATGTGGTGCGCCACGAAATCGAGTGCAACTGCCCGGCCAACGCCATTCCCGACACCATCGAGATTGATCTGGCAGGCCTCGACATCGGCGACAGCGTCCACATCAGCGCCGTCAGTCTGTCGCCCGATGTCGCGCCCACGATCGACGACCGCGACTTCACCATCGCCACGATCGCCGCACCGACACTGGCGAGCGACCTTGTCGAAGACGCCGAGGGCGAGGCGGACGAGGAAGGCGCCGCGGAAGGCACCGATGCCGGAGAGGACGATACCGGAGCCTGATCCGGGCATCCTGCGCGGTCCGGACATGTTGCTGCTTGCCGGGCTCGGCAACCCCGGTTCAACATACGCGCGCCAGCGCCACAATGTCGGGTTCATGGCCCTCGACAGGATCGCGGCAGCTTACGGATTCGGTGCCTGGCGCAAGCGGTTCCACGGCGAGGCCGCCGAAGGCCTGCTCGGCGGACTGACAACACTGCTGTTCAAACCTCTCCTCTACATGAACAACTCCGGTCAGGCCCTCGGCGAGGTTGTGCGTTTCTTCCGCCTGCCCGGATCCGGGATCGTCGTTCTCCATGACGAGATCGACCTGGCGCTGGGCAAGGTTCGGGTCAAGCAGGGAGGTGGCCATGCGGGGCACAACGGGGTCAGGAGTATTCACGCCCATATCGGCGCCGACTACCGGCGCGTGAGAATCGGGGTCAATCATCCAGGTCACAGGGATCGTGTGATCGGACATGTCCTGAAGGACTTTGCGGCATCGGAACGCAGACGGGTCGACGGCGTCCTCGATGCCATCGCCGATGCCGTACCCCTCCTCGCCGGCGGTGCCAATGACAGGTTCCAGAGCCGGATCGCCCTGCTGGTCGAACCGGAACCCGGTGACGGCGATGTCCGGCATTAGGTGCGGTATCGTCGGTCTGCCCAATGTCGGCAAGTCGACACTCTTCAATGCGCTGACGTCGACGGCCGCAGCCCAGGTCGGCAACTTTCCCTTCTCGACAATCGAGCCCAACATCGGCCGCGTCAGTGTGCCCGACGAGCGTCTCGACGCCCTTGCCGCATTCAGCCAGGCGCCGAAGGCCGTCCGCAACCACATTGAATTCGTCGACATCGCCGGCCTCGTCAAGGGCGCCAGTCGCGGGGAGGGCCTGGGAAACCGGTTTCTCGCCAGCATTCGCGAAGTCGACGCCATCCTCCATCTTGTCCGCTGCTTCGAAGGCGGCGATGTCGCTCACGTCGATGGCAAGGTCGATCCGGTGCGTGACATCGAAACCATCGAAACCGAGCTGATGCTGGCTGATCTGGAGAGTCTGGAACGCCGCAGCGAGGCGGCATCCAAGCGCGCTGCGGGTGGTGACCGGGAGGCGGCAGAGATTCTGCCCCTCATGCGGCGGGCACTTGAAGCTCTTGGCGCCGGCCGACCGGCGCGCTCCGTTCAGCTCTCCTCTGGCGAGGCGAAGGCATTCGCGATGCTGCAGCTGCTGACCGCCCGGCCGGTCCTTTACGTGTGCAATGTCGACGACGACGCCGTCACCGATGACAATCCTCTTGTCCGCGCCGTGGCGTGCCATGGCGGGAGCGACGGCAACCGCGCGGTTGCCATCGCCGCCTCCCTTGAATCCGAACTCGCCGTGTTGTCCGGCGAGGACGAACGTCAGGCCTTTCTCGCAGAACTCGGGCTTGGAGAATCCGGCCTCAACCGCATCATCCGCGCCACCTATGAGATGCTCGGCATGATCACATTCTTCACCGCGGGGCCGAAGGAAGCACGCGCCTGGTCGATCACGAACGGCGCCACGGCAGCCCAGGCCGCGGGAACCATCCACAGCGACATGGAGCGCGGCTTCATCTGCGCCGAAACCATCACCCACGGCGACCTTCTCGCCTGCGCCAGCGAGCAGGATGCGCGATCACGCGGCCTCATGCGCCGTGAAGGCCGCAACTACAAGGTCATGGACGGTGATGTCTTCTGCTTCCGCTTCAATGTCTGAGCGCCGGATCCGGCGTGGCGCCGTTGCCGCACTCATCAGGCGCGAGAACGACCGCTTTTGCACGGCGCGGCCACGGTCCGCAGACCTCGTGCGGCGTGCCGGCGAACTCATGCCCTCCGGGGTCCCCATGGCATGGATGCGGGGCCTCCAGCATCATGAGCCGGTCTTTGTCGAATCGGGAGACGGAGCCGCGTTCACCGACGTTGACGGCCACCGCTATGTCGACTTCAACCAGGCTGACCTTTCCTCGACCGCCGGCTATGCCACGCCCGAGGTGGTGGAAGCCGTATCACGACAGATGAGGGCCGGAGCCCAGTTTCTCATGCCGTGCGAGGACTCTGTGGCGGTCGCAGAAGACCTCGCCAACCGGTTCGGCCTCGGCCACTGGCAGTTCACGCTGTCTGCTTCGTCGGCGATGAGCGAGGCCCTGCGCCTGGCGCGCCTGGCGACGGGGCGGGACGGCATCCTCATGTTCGATGGCAGCTACCACGGTCATATCGACGAGACGCTGGCCGACTACTCCCGCGATGAACCGTCGTCGGGCTCTCTGGGATTGCCACACGATCATGGCCGGCACACCACCATCGTGCCTTACAACGACCTTGAGGCCGTTCGCCGGGCACTGGCGGGTGGAACGATTGCCGCCCTCGTCGTCGAGCCGGCGCTGACCAATGTCGGACTGGTCCTCCCCGGTGACGGATTTCTCGAGAGCCTGCGTGCGCTTGCCGAGTCCCGGGGAACCCTTCTCGTTGTCGACGAGACCCATACCCACATGTTCGCCTGGGGCGGCCTGGCGCGGCACGCGACACTCAGCCCGCACATCGTCGTCATCGGCAAGAACTTCGCCGGGGGCGTGCCGATCGGCGCCTACGGCTTCGAATCGCACCTTGCGGAACTGATGGACCGCCATCTCTTCGATCCGTTCAGCGACGCCGGCGGTCTTGCCGTCGGCGGCACGCTCTACGGCAATGCGCTTTCGTTTGCCGCCGCGCGCGCCTGCCTCGGCCATGTCATGACCCGTGAGGCCTACGCCCGGACATCCGAACTCGGCGGCGTCCTTGCCCGGGGCATCCAGACAATCATCGATCATGCGAACCTTGGCTGGAAGGCCCAGCACCTCCACAGCCGGGCCGGCTGGCTCTACCACCGCGACGAGCCCCGCAGCGGCGCCGACGCGGCACGTCTTGCCGACATCCCCCTCACCGATTCGCGGCGCATCTTCATGGCCAACCGCGGTGTCTGGGAAGCGACCGCCACCGCCGGACCGACGATCTCCTTCGCCATGACCCGGGCCGACGTCGACCTCTACCTCGACGTCGCCCGCCTGTGGATCGAGGCCCTCCTTGCAGCCTGATCCTTGTGGTCATTCACCAGGCGTCCGCGCCGGAGCAGCCGGGATCTGTGGCGTGCGAATCAGAGTGAGCCGGCCGTCATGGTGAGCGCCGAGACGCCTGTCCACAAGATTGGCGTTGTCTCGGTTGAGCGTGCTTCTGGCGGCGAATCGCGGCCCGTCCGGGAGATCAAGTCCGGCGCGACGATTGCCGCTGACTGGTTCAACCCGCTCGACCGGGTGGCAAACGTGCTGCCGTCCATCACCAGCAGGGCGGTTGTCCATGGCGGTGCGGAACAACAATCCCGGCGAAAGGCAGACGTGGTTCCCTTGAGTGGCCTGGGCGCACTGCTTGAACGACTCGAGAGAGGGGCGACCGGCCCTCCCGCCGGCATCAGAAGCTGACGAGAGAGTGACAGGGCACACCCTGCTCGCGGACGCGGTCCGCACCGCCGAGAGCCGGGAGATCGATCACGAAGCTGGCGCCGACGACATCGGCGTTGGCGCGGCGCAGCAGGCGAACGGCCGCCATCGCCGTGCCACCGGTGGCGATGAGGTCGTCGACGATCAGCACCCGCGCTCCTTCACTGACGGCGTCGTCGTGGATCTCGATCCGGTCGATACCGTACTCGAGCTCATAGTCCTCGCCGATGGCGCGGCGCGGCAGCTTGCCCTTCTTGCGTATGGCGACACAGGCCGCCTGAAGCTGCCGCGCAACGGCGCCGCCGGGAATGAACCCCCGCGCCTCGATGGCAGCGACCACATCGATCGCGGCGTCGGCAAAGGCCGCCGTCATGCCGTCGACTGCATGAGTGATACCAATCCCCATAAGTCTTTTTCAGTAAAGTTATGAGATAAAATGAGGTGTTGGGGCGACATTTCTTGCCCATGTGCGGGTTGTGATGGACGAGATTCTGTCGGCATCCTGGCAGAGTGTATTCCAGGCATCGGTGATGGCCGCGCGAACATCGTCCACGGTCGGAAACACCCGGTTGGCAAGAACATTGCTCTTGAGGAAGCCGAAGAGGTTTTCGATCGGATTGAGCTCCGGGCTGTAGGGCGGCAGGCGCAGCAGCGTCAGGTTGTCCGGGATGGCGAGGTCCGTCGAGCGGTGCCAGCCGGCGCCGTCGAGAACGACGACGCCATGGCGGCCAGGCGTGACCGCCCTGGAGACGTCGGCGAGGTGGCGGTTCATCTCGCCGGTGTTGGCGCGGTCACAGACGTGGCCGACCGCAACCGCATCCTGGGGCCGGGCGGCGGCGAAGAGGTAGGCATAGCCGTAGCGTTGATCCCGCAGGATGCGTGGCCGCTTGCCCTTGCGTGCCCAGCCCCGCGACAGCATGCCCTTCTGCCCGGCACGGGCCTCGTCCTGAAACCAGACTTCGATCGTCTCGGCCGTCACCGTGTCAGGCACCGCATCGAGCACCAGGGCACGGAAGTCCCGGCGACATGCCTCCTGTCTCGCAGGATCCGCCTTGGGATGAAGCGGACGCGGCGAGACATGAGAGAACCCCATGGCATGCAGGGTGCGACGCACCGTCTCCGGACTGACCGACACGCCGCACGTCGCCTCAACCTTGTTCCGCAGGTCAACCACACGCCAGCGGCACACGCCATCGGCGTCAGCATCCGCGCCGGTCTCGACCCACGATGCCAGGGCCGAGCGCTCCTCAGTGCCAAGATGAGGCGGACGACCGGGGCGCGGCAGGTCGGCAAGGCCCTCGGGCCCTCCTGTGTTGTAGCGGACGATCCAGTTACGGAGCGTCTGCACCGTCACCCCGCATGTCTCGGCGACCATGTTCCGCGACTCTCCCTTCCGGAGCATCGCCACCGCCATCAGGCGAAGCGCCATGATCGCCGATTTGCTCTTCCATGCCAGATTATGCAACTCTGCCGGTGTGCAATCGGTCCGCGTGATTGAAACAGGCGCGGTCATACCAAACCTCCTGTGCTGATGGTCTATCGGAAACCTCAACATAGGATAGTCACCGCGCCGATTGCACCCCACATTTTGACCGCCCCTGAAAATTTTGACCGTTAAAGACTTATGGGGATTGGTATGAAGCCGGCACCGTGGGCAAAGAGCGTCGTGATGTCGCGGAACATCACTCCCTCGCGAGGAAAATCCGGGATGGTGCGGATGAGGGGACGAAGATCCATCATCAGCGTCCGAGAACACGCCCCGCCACGGCGTCAAGCCGGGCAACAAGGGCACCATCGCGGGCGTGCGGCCGGGTGATGATGGCACGGTCGAGGGCCCTGTCACAGCCGTGGGGGCACGGGTGATCGATGCCGGCCGCCACAAGGGGGGCGAGAGCCCCGACAAGGCGCCGTGCACGGCCGGCATTGGCCCGCAGCACGCCCATGACCTGTTCCACGGTGACGGCATCATGGTCCTCGTGCCAGCAATCGTAGTCCGTCACCATGCCGACGGTGAGGTAACAGAGTTCCGCCTCCCGTGCGAGGCGCGCTTCCGGCATCGCCGTCATGCCGATGACATCCATGTTCCACGACCTGAAAAGATGCGATTCAGCGCGCGTCGAGAACTGGGGCCCCTCGATGCAGATGTATGTGCCACCCCGAACCATGGAGATACCGGCCGCCTTGCCGGCCCGCGTGACGTGGTCGCTCAGGCGTTCACATGTCGGGTGGGCGAGCGAGACGTGGGCCACACAGCCCTCGCCAAAGAAACTTCTCGTGCGGTTCACCGTCCGGTCGACGTACTGATCACACACCACGAACGTGCCGGGCGCGAGGTCGGCGCGAAGCGATCCGACAGCCGCCACCGAGACGAGGTCGGTGACGCCCGTGCGTTTCAGGGCGTCGATGTTGGCGCGCGCGTTGATGCCGGTGGGCGACACGTGATGGCCGCGACCGTGACGCGGCAGGAACACCACATCGAGACCGTCCATCCTGCCGCACAGCAACTCGTCCGAAGGCGCTCCCCAGGGTGTCTCCACCGTCACCCATTCGTTATCCTCAAGGCCGTCGATGTCGTAGACGCCGCTGCCGCCGAGGATGCCGAGCACGGCGCCGCTCACGAACGAAACTCCGGCAGCACGAGATGCCCGTCCCGCACCGGCGGGCACCAGAACAGACTCCCGGTCACCGGACGCGTGAAGCTGAAGAGGGCATCGACGACGCCGTCATCGAGACCGGCCATGCGCCGCATCTGGACAACGAAGGGATCGACGGCAGCGGTAAACGACACGAACATGAGCCCCTCGCCGGTGAGGTCCGCCCACGGCATCGAGCGGCGCAACAGGAAGGCCTCGGGCTCGAAGCTCTCCTGCGCCGTGCGCACGACATGGGCACAAGCCGGAGCATCGGCGAGTTCTTCGTTGTCCTCGAGGCGCCGGCCGATGATGCGGTCGCGCACATCAGGCGGATGGGATGCAAAGAGGTCGAGATCGTGCATCCATTGCTGCACCGCAACAAAACTCTCGCCCCGGGCGCTGCAGGCCGTGGCAACGGCGGCCTCCGCCGTCGGGTTCTCGGTGCCATCCTCGTAGCCGGTGAGATCGCGGCCATCGCGAAACCGGAAACCGTCGACCATGCGCTCGATGCCGAAGGCATCGGCCACCTCGCGTTCGATGGCGCGGGCATTGAGAAGAATCTCACCGGGATCCTCGTCTCTCACCCAAGCCCACAGGTCCGCCTGTGTCGACGGCACCTCGCAGCCGGGACCGGTGATGGCCGGAAAGGGCATGTGTCCCGGGACGGCGGCGCCAAGACCTGCCAGCAGACCCGGACCAAGGCCGATCACCGCACCGAGGTCGAGACTGATGTCAGCGAGGTCCCGCAATACCGGCGCCACCGGCACGTCCCCCGGGCGCCGGTGAAACTCGAGAAATCGGGCATGGGACGGAACACCGTCGAGGATGCCGGGCTGCGGACTGGACATAGCCTGTGAACCTATCCCGGTGGATCGCAAAATCAAGACATGCCGTCACGACGCGTCACGCTATGATGCGGGCATGCCTGCGCAACTCACACTGGATGCCCGGTCCGCGCGTCGTCTGCTCCTGCAGCTCCAGGGGCTTGGCGATCCGCCCGGCCGGCGCCTTGGCCGGTCGCGACTGTTGTCGCTGATCGAGCGCATGGGCTTCGTGCAGCTCGACAGCATCTCCACGGTCGAGCGGGCCCACCACCTCACGCTCCATGCGCGCAACCGGACCTATCGCAGGCGGGATCTGGCGGCGCTCCTGGAAGGCGAGCGCCATCTCTTCGAGCACTGGACCCATGATGCCAGCGTGATTCCCCTTGCATACTATCCCTTCTGGAAGCCGCGGTTTGCCCGCATGGCGGCGCGTCTCGAGAACAGCGCCTGGTTCCGCGACCGTATCGGCGACGACCCTGCCCATGTGGTTGCACGGGTACTCGAGCGGATCACCACACACGGAGAGACGATGTCACGGGAACTCACCGATGAGACGGGCGGACAGAATGAACCGTGGTGGGGCTGGAAGCCGGCCAAGGCGGCCCTGGAGTACCTGTGGTGGAAGGGAACCATCCAGGTGGTGCGCCGCGAGAACTTCCAGAAGGTGTATGACCTCACCGAGCGGGTGATACCCGCAGACGTGCTGAACCGCACGGTGTCGCCAGAGGAGCATCTCGAGTGGGCCTGTTCATCGGCGCTGGATCGGCTGGGCGCCGCAACGCCGGGCGAGATCGCCGCCTTCTGGGATGCCGTCTCTCCGGGCGATGTCAGGCAATGGGTCGCCGCCAACCGCCACCGCCTGATGACGATCGAGGTTCAGGGACATGGCAACGGCGCTGCGAGGGACTCCCTCGCCTGGACGCACATCGAGGACATCCTCGCGCACATCGACCCTCCCCCGTCGACAATGCGGTTCCTCAGCCCCTTCGATCCGGTGCTGCGCGACCGGCGCCGCACCCTGCGCCTGTTCGGTTTCGACTATCGCTTCGAAGCCTTCGTTCCCAGGACGCAGCGGCGCTACGGCTATTACGTGCTGCCGATCCTCGAGGGCGATCGCCTGACCGGGCGCGTCGCCATGAAACTTCATCGATCGACAGGTGAACTGGTGGTCGAGGACCTGTGGTGGGAGCCTGGACTCATCGAGGGCAAGGGACGGCGCGCGGCACTGGCCACTGCGCTGGCACGCCTGTGCCGCTTTCTTGGCGCTACACACGTCCGTCACCCTTGAAGAGGTCAACGAACCATGCATGACCGACCGCGTCTCGTCGCCGACGATTTCGACGTCCCGACCACGCTCGAGCATCCCCGATTTCGCCTGCGCATGCTGACGGTGAACGATCTCGTCCGGGACTATGACGCCGTCATGTCGAGCGTCGATCACCTGCGCGCCACCTACTCACAAGAGAGCGGCAGCGACTGGCCCGAGGGTCTTACGCTGGAGGATGACCTTGTCGATCTGGGCTGGCATCAGCGGGAATTCACCCTGCGCGTCTCCTTTGCCTATACGGTGCTGTCCCCTGACGAAAGCCGCTGCCTGGGCTGCGTCTACATCATGCCGACGCTCAAGCGGGGCCATGACGCCAAGGTGACGATGTGGGTGCGGGCCGACGAGTTTGCCGGTGGCCTCGATGACGTTCTCTACACCACGGTTCGCCGCTGGATCACCACCACCTGGCCCTTTCGCTCGCCGGCCTTTCCCGGCCGCGAGATGCCCTTCTGCGACTGGCATCGTCTGCCTGCCATCTCACCGGCGCCGGCCTCCGGTTGATGGCGCTGGCTCGACGGGCCTGAGCCGCTGGAGAGACCGCGGCGCCGTGCGACACGGATGCCGGCAACCCACGCGGATGTGCCTGCCACAGTGATGCATGATGACCACCTGGCGTCATGGTGATCGCCTTGCGAACGGTGGCATACGGACATAGGTTTGCGGGAATGTTTCGAGGGGATTTGCGGTTGGTGGAGTTGTCTGAAGAACGGGCCCGCGCCGTCAGGGCCTGGCCATTCGAGGAGGCGCGCAAGCTCCTGGACCGGCTGGGAGGCCGCACCCCGGAGAAGGGACATGCGCTGTTCGAGACAGGCTACGGACCGTCGGGACTGCCCCACATCGGCACGTTCGGCGAGGTCGTGCGCACAAGCATGGTGCGCCATGCCTTCTCGCAGATGTCCGACGTGCCAACGCGGCTGGTCACTTATTCCGATGACATGGACGGTCTGCGCAAGGTGCCGGACAATGTCCCGGAAAAGGGAATGATGGCACGCCATATCGGCCGTCCTCTCACCCGGATTCCCAATCCCTTCGACAGCGACCATGCGAGCTTCGGCGATCACAACAACGCGATGCTGAAGTCCTTTCTGGACCGCTTCGGTTTCGACTACGAGTTCGTGAGCTCCTCCGCGATGTACCGCTCGGGCGCCTTCGACGATGCCCTCCTCAACGTCCTCGAACGGTTCGACGCCATCATGGACATCATGCTGCCGACCCTGGGGGAAGAGCGCCGCAAGACCTATTCGCCCTTCCTGCCGATCTCACCGGTCAGCGGCCGGATCCTCTACGTCCCTCTCCTCGAACGCCACCCGGCAAAGGGAACGATCGTCTTCGAGGACGAGGACGGGGCCAGGGCCGAGATCCCGGTGACGGGAGGGCACTGCAAGCTCAACTGGAAGCCCGACTGGGGCATGCGCTGGCAGGCGCTCGATGTCGACTACGAAATGGCCGGAAAGGACCTGATTGATTCGGTGGCCATCTCCGGGCGCATCTGCCGGGCCCTGGGCGGTACGCCGCCGGCAGGTTTCAACTACGAGCTCTTCCTCGACCAGAACGGCGAGAAGATCTCGAAGTCCCGCGGCAATGGCCTCACCATCGATGAGTGGCTGCGCTACGGCACACCGGAAAGCCTGGCACTGTTCATGTACGCCAAGCCGCGCACGGCAAAGCGCCTCTCCTTCGACGTCATCCCGCGTCACGTCGACGATCATGCGCGGCACCTCGAACTCTTCCACCGGCAGAACCACGAGCAGCGCCTGGCCAACCCGGTATGGCACATCCATACCGGCACGCCGCCGGTCGAGGAACAGCCTCTCTCCTATGCCATGCTTCTCAACCTCGCGAGTGTCTGCAATGCCGCCGATGAGGCTATCCTGTGGGGCTTCATCAGTCGCTATCTTCCCGCAACCTCTCCCGAGACCCACCCCCTGCTCGACCGCCTGGCGCGTCTCGCCGTTCACTATTACCGGGATGTGGTGCGCAGCGAGAAGCACTACCGCATTCCCGACGGGAAGGAACGTGCTGCGCTCGCCGACCTCGCCGGACGCCTGGAGACACTCCCGGATACGGCAACCGGCAACGATTTCCAGAACGAGGCCTATGCGACCGGGCGCGATCACGGGTTCGAGCCGCTGAGAGACTGGTTTGCAACCCTCTACGAGGTTCTCCTGGGCCAGCCCTCGGGGCCGCGTTTCGGCAGTTTCATGGCCCTCTACGGACGCAGCGAAACGCTCGCCCTCATCCGCGGCAAGCTCGCATGTGACTGATCACGCGATGACCTGGGCCGAGGCTCCGACACTTGTGGCGGGCGCTGCCAGCGCCATCTGGCTGACCGCTGACGGCGTCATCGAGGAAATCGACCGTGGCGAGGCCGCCCAGAGGTGGAAACGCGGAAGCATGCCCCTGCTGTGCCATGCCGTGGCCACCGGCGGGCGCACCGGAACCCGTCGCCTGCCGGCTTTCGACATCCTGGAAATCCTGGCATTCGTGCGTCCCGGGCGCTTTGCCGTTCCGACACCCTTTGGCGTCGCCCGCGCACTCGGTGGCGGCCTGCCCCGCGACATGGCTGACCAGGCGATGGCGCTGCGCACGTGCGCCGCTCTCCTTTTGGAGGAACTGGCGGCGTTCGATCGTGAGCAAAGGGACGAGGCGGCTTCCATTGCGGCGACCATGGTCAACAGCACCTGGCCCTGGGCGCATGATGTCGCAGCTGCACTGGACCTGGCGCCGGGCGCCAGGGGCAGTCTTGACGTCTGGTCCACTCTCCAGGAATGGCCGGACAGGCAACCTCGCCCACCACCGGGTACCGACGCCATCAGCCAGGATGACGTTGCCTCCCGGCTGGTGTCCCTTCTCGGCGAGGACGCCGAGGACCGGTCGGAACAGTTCCGCTATGCGCAGTCATTGATCCCGGGTTTCGCCCCCCGGCGCGAGCAGGATGTGACCGCCACGGTGCTGGCAGAGGCGGGCACGGGGGTCGGAAAGACCCTTGGATACATAGCACCGGCCAGTCTGTGGGCGGAAAAGAACCGCGGCACCGTATGGATCAGCACCTACACGAGGAACCTGCAGCGCCAGATCAACCAGGAACTCGACCGCCTTGTTCCTGAGAGCGAGGCCAGACGGCGGCGTGTCGTGGTGCGCAAGGGTCGCGAGAACTACCTGTGCCTGCTCAATTTCGCCGACGCCGTCAATCGTGGCGGTGGTTTGGTCGGCGACACCGTCCGACTCGGTCTCATCGGACGCTGGATCCAGACCACCTCCGACGGCGACATGCAGGGTGGTTCCCTGCCTGGCTGGCTCCTTCAACTGCTTGGTTATCGTCAGACCATGGAGCTCGCGGACCGCCGCGGCGAATGCATCTACAGCGCCTGCGATCACTTCCGGAAGTGCTTTATCGAAGGGTCGGTGCGCCGCACGCATCATGCCGACATTGTCGTGTCCAACCACGCGCTCAGCCTGTTGCAGGCATGGCATAGCGGCAAAGGCGACCCCCATGCCCCGACGCGCTACATCTTCGATGAGGGACATCATCTCTTTGACGCTGCTGACCGGGTGTTCGCCACCCAGCTCACCTGCCGCGAGGCGGCAGACCTGCGTCGCTGGCTGCTCGGAGCGGGGAGCCGTCAGTCGCGGGCGCGCGGACTTATGCGGCGCGTGCGTGATCTCGTCGGTGACGAGGGCGCTGCCCTTGTCGCCGATATCGCCCGCGCAGCTGCGGTCCTGCCGGCGGCGGGCTGGCTGGATCGGTTCACCGCCAGCGCTCCGGCGGGAAAGGCCGAAGATTTCTTCTTCCTGGTGCGCCGCCAGGTGCTGGAGCGGACCGGCGATTCCCCAGGCGGCTACAGTCTCGAATGCCTGGCCGCACAGCCGGCAGAGCCACTCCTGGCGGCGGCCGTTGCCCTCAACGAAGCGCTGGGCGTCCTTGAGCGACCGCTTTCGGAGCTCATCGCGCACCTGGGAAATGAGCTGATCCGCCACAAGGAACACCTCGAGGAACACACCCTGGAGCGCATGGAAGCGACGATGCGTGGCATCCGCCTGCGCGGCGTTGACGTCATTGGCGAGTGGCGGCGCATGCTCGAGACACTGGGCGCGCAAACCCCGGAGGAGTTCCACGACTTCATGTCGATCAGCCGCATTGAGGGACGTGAGCTCGATACGGGCATGCACCGTCACTGGATCGATCCAGGCAAGCCCTTCGCCGACAATGTCGTCTCGAAGGCTCATGGTGTCGTCATCACCTCGGCGACACTGCGCGATGCGCGTGATCACCGGGAGGCCGGTGACGGATCCTGGCTCACCGCCGGTCTGCGGACCGGACTGCGTCACCTTGTTGAGCCACCGGCCTGTTCCGCCATCTCTTCCCCGTTTGCCTACCCGGACCTCACCCGGGTCATCGTGGTCACGGACGTGCCGCTCCAGGAGGACGTCAGGGTCGCCATCGCCTTCCGCGATCTCTTCACGGCCGCCGGGGGAGGCGGCCTGGGAATCTTCACGGCCATCAAGCGCCTCAGACGCGTTCACCGGAGCATCGCGCTGCCCCTCCAGCAGGCAGGGCTGCCTCTCTATGCGCAGCACGTCGACGCCATCGACACCGGAACCCTGGTGGACATCTTCCGCGCCGAAGAGAACTCCTGTCTGCTCGGCACCGATGCGGTGCGCGACGGCGTTGATGTCCCCGGCCGCTCCCTGCGCCTGATCGTCTTCGACCGGGTGCCCTGGCCGCGGCCTGATCTTCTCCACAAGGCCCGCAACGCTGCATTCGCAGACCTGCAGTGGAACGATCTCATCACGCGGCTCAGATTGCGCCAGGCCTACGGCCGGCTCGTCAGGCGCATGAACGACCGCGGCGTCTTCGTGCTCCTCGATCCGCGTCTGCCCTCGCGCATGGCGAGCGCCTTTCCGGAAGGGGTGGGCATCGCCCGGCTCACACTCGATCAGGCCATCGGCTGCGTCACGGAACACTTGCGGGAAAGCGCGTGATCGCCGGCGGCGCCGGGTGCTACCCTTGGGATCTCGTGACACCAGTACCGGGACCGGCCATGCATGCTGAGCAGTTCTTTTCCGCAACCTACAGCGAAGCCCGTCAGGCCTTTCTCGATGCCTGCCAGGCGTCGGGCGCGCGTGTTGAAGAGCACCTCCACCCCCGGAAAGGTCGGGACGGCGAGGTCCTCGCCACGGATGTTGCCCGCCTCGGTCGCGACGATGCCGAACGGATCGTCATGACCATGTCGGCCACGCATGGCGTCGAGGGTTTCTGCGGTTCGGGCGTCCAGACCGGCGCCCTTGCATCAGGCCTCTACAGGGATCGCGATGACGGTGTCGCCGTTGTCCTGATCCACGCCATCAACCCCTTCGGTTTTTCCTGGTTACGCCGCGTGACCCACGAGAACGTCGATCTCAACCGCAACCATGTCAGTCATGACCAGCCCTGTGCCACGAACGAGGGCTACGAAGTGCTGAAAGATGCCCTGTGCCCGGCCGTGTGGACCGGCGAATCGCGCGCTGCCTGCCGGATGGCGATGGAGAACTATCGCGAGCGCTTCGGAGACATGGCTCTGCAGGGCGCCATTTCAGCCGGTCAGTACAGTCACCCGCAGGGTCTCTTCTACGGCGGGTCGGCGCCGACCTGGTCGGCGACGACGCTGACCTCCATCGTTCGCCGGCATGCCGCGCAGGCCCGCCATGTCGCCTTCCTCGACTACCACACGGGACTGGGTCCCTTTGGCGTCGGTGAACTGATTTCGGATCACGGGACAGATGAGCCGGGACACCGGCGCCTGGTCGCGTGGTTCGGTGAGGGCGCCGTGACATCGACCAGCGACGGCAGTTCGGTCTCCGCACCGCTTACCGGCACCAACAACCTTGCCGTCGCTCTGGCTTGCGGTCATGCCGGCCTCACCATGGCGACGCTGGAGTACGGCACCTCGCCCCTTGACGAGGTCCTCGAATCCCTGATGGCGGACTGCTGGCTCCACAATCACGGCGATCCCGACTCGGATCCTGGCCGCGCCATCAAGGCAGAGATCCGCCGCTGCTTCTATCCCGACACCGCCCCGTGGAAGGAGATGGTCTTCGACAGGGCGACAGCCGTCGAGAAGATCATGCTCGACGGTATCGCCGCTCAGCAGTGATCCCTCGGCACATCGTGATTCCATGAACGCGAGAAAATCCGCCGGTTTCCCTCGAAAGCCTCAAGATCGCTCGTCACGTACCAGGCGTCTGCCGACGAACACACCTCCATGCGCACCCTGACGCTGACATCCCAGTCACCCCGGCTGCGACGACTCCACCAGCGCCAGAGAGCCCGTGCCGAAAGGGGATCGCCTTTCGTGATGCGGAACTCGCACCGGGCGCCATCGGCGCATTCCATGTCGATGGCCTCGAGTCGGCAGACTCCATGGTCCTCGATCAGACGCATCACCTGCTCACCGCTCGCCACATCCCGCTCGACCCTCCTCGACGCCGACGCCGGTACCAGGACCGTCATGTCAGGAGGCGGCGCCATTGCGGGTTCATCGAACATGACATGCGGATCATCATCGCCCCGCAACGGGCGGACAGGCAGCATCAACCTGCTTGCAGCGCCGCCGGCGAGCGAAAGGGTGAAGGCTTCCGGCGCCGGCCACACGACGGGAAAGTAGCTCGTCGAGATGGCGATCCGAATCCGGTGTCCGGCACGAAAGGCGTGCGCGCAGTCGTTCAGTTTCAGGCGGATGCTCACCGATTCTCCGGGTGTCATCGGCGATGGTTCCTCGTGACTGCGGGCATGCGAGAGATTGAGCACTCCCCACGTGACCCGCATGGATTCACCGGTCGGCGCGACATCGTTGAGCCGCACCACCACCATCGCCTGAGGACGATCGACGGCCATGTCGAGCACGACTTCCGGCGCCCCCAGGATCTCGAGGCGTTCCTCAAGGGGTTCACCGTCAAACACCAGCGAGACGGCATCGTCTTCGCGCTGGTCGAGCGGCAGGTCGGGACTGGAACCACCAAGGCCGTAGGGACACCAGCTTCCGGCAGCAACACCGACGGTCTCGGGAGACCGGTGGTCCATGGTCACGCGCGCACCGGCTTGTGTCGCAAGGCCATCTGCATTGAGAAAGAGGGTGTGGACGTCGATGTCGGGTGATGGCCAGACGGCTTCACTGACCCACCTCCCCGTCGACGTTGTCAGGCAGGCGTCCGGCGACTGGAACTCGCCGAGCCAGACCGTCAGGCGAGGTTCACCGGCGGACTGCGGGTCCCGGTCTTTCAGCCAGTGGTCCCACCAGTTGAGACCATGCTGAAGGAATCCGATCGATGGCCCCGGAATGGCGTCCTGGGGATACTTGTGGCCCCATGGACCGATGAGTCCCCTGGAGCGGCTGGCGAGATTGTCAAGCATGCGTGGCACGGCATTCGAGTAACCGTCGTTCCAGCCACCCACAGCATAGACCGCACAGTCGATCGCCGGCCAGTTCTCGCAGACCGAGCCGTGTTTCCAGTAGGCATCCCGTCGCTGGTGAGCGAGCCAGAGAGTGGCGACAACCGGCTCCTGGTTCTCCAGTCTCTCCAGCCACTGATCCCGCCATCGGCGCCCCTGAATCAGAGGATCGCCGGAGCGCGCCATGAGCATCAGGTAGGCCGAACCCCAGAAGAAATTGTCGAGCAGGACACATCCGCCCATGTAGTGCACATCGTCGCCATAGCGGTCATCGGTCGAACAATGGGTGATGATCGCCTTGAGGGCAGGTGGCCGGCGCGCCGCCACCTGCAGGCTGTTGAAACCGCCCCACGAGATCCCCGTCATGCCCACGCGGCCGCTGCACCAGGACTGGGCTGCGATCCAGGCAATTGCCTCGACGGCGTCGTCCTGTTCCTGGATGGCATACTCATCCGTGATGAGACCTTCCGATTCACCTGTCCCGCGAATGTCGAGCCGCACGCAGGCGTAGCCATGTCCAGCCCAGTAGTGGTGGCGCGGGTCATCCCAGGCGCGCGTATGATCGCGCTTGCGGTAGGGGATGTACTCGAGAATCGCGGGCGCCGGATTGTCTTCGGCATCGTCGGGCATCCAGATGCGTGCCGACAGGCGCACCCCGTCAGTCATGGGAATCCAGACGTGCTCGAGCACCTTCACATGACACGGGAAATCGCTCACGACCCTCGTCGCCGGGCTGTCGCTCATCTCTCTTCCCCCGGATGAAGCCGTCATGCCGCCTCCCCGGTCGACCACGCGCCCTCCTCGGTGACAATCCAGTCGAGGCGGGCATCATGGGTCTCGCGGGGCACCGCGTCGACCTCGAGGCCCGCATAGCATACACCCACGGCCCTGACTGTCGGGCCGCTGCGTCTGAGTTGCCGAAGCGTACGATCATAGAATCCGCCACCGTAACCGAGACGATACCCTGCCGCATCAAACGCCAGCATCGGAACAAGAAGAAGACGCGGGACCACGCCGCCGGCGGCGGCGGGCGGGACCGGGATGTTCCACGCCCCGCAGTCCAGCCTGTTCTCCGGGATCCATGCCCGAAAGACAAGGGGCCGGTCCTGTGCCACGACAACGGGCATGCCCACCTCATGTCCGCCGGCATGGGCGGCTCTGGCGAGCGGCAGGACATCAAGCTCTGAACCGACCGGAATGTAGGCGGATATGGCGGCGCCGGCGGGGAATCCGATTGTCGAGAGGAAGTGACGGCGCACTCTCTCGCCGGCATCGCCGAGAGAGGCATGAAGCTGCTTCCTCAACGCCTTGCAGTGTCTGCGCTGCAGCACCTTTTCGTCCATCAGGGGCGGCGCCGCCCGCGCCGTTGTTCCATAAGCACTCCTCCGTGGCCTGCGTGTGCAGGTGGGCGCCGTGATAACGAGGGCACACCCCCGCCAGGGACAGCTCCCGGATGATATGCGTCGGCCCCGGGGATTGATGCGACAACCTGCCGGGCAGACATCCGCCCCGCTCCCCTTATAGAGCCAGTCCCCGGCCGGTGGATACAGGGATTTTCCAAGGTCTGGCCGCAGAACCCCGCGGCGCGTGGCGTCACATGCCGCCCTCGACACGTTCAGCCATGCGCTCAATCCGTTCCGCGAGGGCATCGATGGCAGCGGCCCGGCGCTCATCGAGCGCCTTCGTCGTCCCCCTGGCTCCGGCATCCTGGTAGTCCCAGAGTTCATCGACAAGGTGAAGTGACGCCAGAAGCAGAAGGCGCTGATCACCAAGATTGCCAAGCTGGTCGACGAGTTCCCTCACCTTGGTGTCAACGTAGGTGGCGAGTTCGCAGGTGCGTCTTTCCTGCCCCTCGCCACAGGCCACGTCATACTCATGACCGTTGATCTGTACCGTCACCTGGGGCATCAGCGCGCTCCAACATCGTTTTCAGTTCCAGGATCACGGATCCCAGACGGGCATCTGCGGTCTTCAGCCGCCCTTCGAACTCTCTCATTCCCTCAAGTTCCTCGGCAACTCCCTTGCGTGCATCCTGCGATACGTCAAGGGCGCGTTCCAGGCGCTTGACGGCCTTGTCCAGCCTCATCAACGTCCTGTCCCTTGAAGCCATGTTCGCTCCCGGCCCAAATCGAGGCGACAATAGCGTCATGCAGGGCGCCGATAAAGGCAGGCGTTGCAGATGGGCGTGATCCGGCGGAACTTGTCGCGTTTATCCGCACTCTTTATGTATGCCGTTGCCACCCTGCATAAGGGGGCATCGAGCAAGGGGTTGACGATCCTGATGGACAGGCAGGCGGTGGAGCGGGTCACACAACGCAGGATGGCAGACGCGATAAGGGTGCTTGCCATGGATGCCGTGGAGGCGGCAGCGAGCGGACATCCCGGCATGCCCATGGGCATGGCGGATGTCGCCACTGTGCTCTTCACCCGGTTTCTCAAATTCGATCCCCGACATCCAGAGTGGCCCGACCGGGACCGCTTCGTGCTGTCGGCGGGCCACGGCTCCATGCTGCTCTACGCACTGCTTCATCTGTCGGGCTACACCGACATGTCGCTGGACGACATCCGCAGGTTCAGACAGCTCGGAAGCCGCACCGCCGGCCACCCCGAGTACGGCGCAAGCCCCGGCATCGAAACGACCACCGGCCCGCTCGGCCAGGGTTTCGCCAACGCCGTCGGCATGGCCCTGGGCGAGAGGATCATGGCGGACCGCTTCGGTGACCTCTGCGATCACCGTACCTGGGTCATCGCCGGCGATGGCTGCCTTATGGAGGGAATCAGCCATGAGGCCGCCTCCCTCGCTGGCCACCTCGCGCTCAATCGCCTGATCGTGCTGTTCGACGACAACGGCATCTCGATCGACGGGCCAACCTCGCTGGCCGTCTCCGATGACACCCTGGCGCGTTTCAGGGCCCTGAACTGGGCAGTGGAACGCGTCGACGGCCATGATGGCGAGGCGATTGCCGGCGCGCTTGAACGGGCCCTCGACAGCAACCGTCCAAGTCTCATTGCCTGCCGCACCGTCATCGGGTTCGGATCTCCCGGCAAGGCGGGAACGGCGGCGGCGCACGGCGCTCCCCTGGGCGCGGACGAGATCTCCGCGGCGCGCCGCGAACTGGGCTGGGTCGATGAACCCTTCGTCATTCCCGATGACATTCTCGATGCCTGGAAGGAGGCAGGGCGGCGCAACACCCGCCGCCGCGAGGAGTGGCAACGCAAGCTTGACGACCTCGACGCCGGCGTGCGCAAGGAGTTCACGCGACGCATGACCGGTGACGTCGAAGAGAGGATCCGCGATGTCACCGCCGACCATGTCGCCCGCCTGCTCGCCGAGCCGGTCCGCATCGCCACCCGCAAGGCGAGCGAGATGGCGCTCGATCGTCTGACTGCAGTCCTGCCCGAAATGATCGGTGGATCGGCCGACCTCACCGGCTCCAACAACACGCGCACCACGGCGATGGCCGACATCGGGCCGGGGAACTATGCCGGAACCTACGTTCGTTACGGGGTCCGCGAACACGCGATGGCCGCCGCCATGACCGGCATGGCTCTCCACGGAGGGATCATCCCCTACGGCGGGACCTTTCTTGTCTTCGCCGACTACTGCCGTGCGGCTATCCGCCTGGCTGCTCTCATGCAGCAGCGTGTCATCTACGTGATGACGCATGACTCGATCGGACTTGGCGAGGACGGGCCGACACACCAGCCGGTCGAACACCTCGCCAGCCTGAGGGCCATTCCCAACCTGAATGTCTACCGCCCGGCGGATGCCATCGAGACCACCGAGTGCTGGGAACTCGCCCTGACATCGCAGACGACGCCATCACTCATTGCGCTGTCCCGCCAGGGCCTTCCCCAGGTGAGGCATCAACGCCTGGCCGGCAATCCGTGCAGCGCCGGCGCCTACGTGATTCGCGAAGCCGTGACGGAGCACAGGGCGACCATCGTCGCCAGCGGCTCGGAACTCGCGATCGCCATCGCGGCAAGCCGGATTCTCGAGGATCACGGGGTCGGCACGCGCGTCGTGTCGATGCCATGCCAGGAGATCTTCAGGAACCAGAGCCACGATGCCCGCGCCGCGCTGATCCCGCGCGACCGGGCGACCGTCGCGATCGAGGCCTCCCTGCCCTTCGGGTGGGCCGACATCATCGGTGACGATGGCGGGTTTGTCGGCCTCACCGGGTTTGGTGAATCGGCGCCCGCCGGCGCGCTCTACGAACACTTCGGCATCACGCCCGAGGCGGTCGTCGATGCCGTCAGGCAGCGCCTCTGAACTGCGAAGCCGCAACGCCATCCCAAGGCATGCGTTGACCGGCGACCGCACAAGCGGCTAGGACAGGGGCCCTCGTCGATCCTGGAGGAAGGTATGGCGGTTCGCGTTGCCATCAATGGATTTGGCCGTATCGGCCGCCTTGTCTTTCGTGCTGCCATGGAATCGGGACGCGATGACCTGGAGTTCGTGGCCATCAACGATCTGGGCACCGCAGAGGCCAACGCTCACCTCCTCAAATACGACACGGTGCACGGCATCTACCCGGGCGGGGTTTCAGCGCGCGGCTCCACACTCGAGGTCGATGGAACGCGTGTCGCCGTCCTCCGGGAGCGCGATCCATCCCGTCTTCCCTGGGGGAAACTCGGGATCGACGTCGTCATGGAGTGCACGGGCATTTTTGCCTCCCGCGAGAAGGCCGCACAGCACCTCGACGCCGGCGCCCGCAAGGTCCTGGTCTCCGCACCGGCCGAAGGGGCGGATTTCACCGTGGTCTACGGTGTCAATCACGGCAGGCTTCGCAAGGCGCATGATGTCATCTCCAACGCATCGTGCACGACCAATTGCCTGGCGCCGGTGGCCGCCGTGCTTCACAAGGCGATCGGCATCCGTCACGGCTTCATGACAACCATCCATGCCTTCACCGGGGATCAGCGAACGGTCGACACCCTGCATGCCGATCCACGCCGGGCACGCGCCGCATCGGCGTCCATGATTCCCACCTCCACCGGCGCCGCCCGCGCCGTGGGCCTGGTGCTGCCGGAACTCGAAGGCAAGCTCGACGGCACATCGATCCGGGTTCCCACGCCCAACGTCAGTCTCGTCGACTTCAAGTTCGAGACGCCGGCGAAGACCACTGTGGAAGCTGTCAACCGCGCCGTCAGCAAGGCGGCCCGCGGCCGTCTCCGGGGCATTCTTGCGGTCAACGACAAGCCCCTCGTTTCCAGTGACTTCAACCACAACCCTGCAAGTTCCGTCTTCGATCTCGGCGAGACCAAGGTCATCGACGGCCGGTTTGTCAGGGTCCTTTCCTGGTATGACAACGAATGGGGATTCTCGAACCGGATGAGCGACACCGCCGCGGCGCTCGCCAGGTTCCTCTAGCAGAACACCCTGCCCGGCCGTGGGCGCCCTGCGCACACTCGATGACATCAGCCCTGCCGGCAGGCGGGTTCTGCTGCGACTCGACCTCAACGTGCCGATCGACGGTGGACGCGTCACGGGACATGAACGGATCATGCGGAGCCTCGCCACGGTGCGCGAACTCGCGGACAAGGGGGCCCGCACGATCATTCTTGCCCATCTCGGCAGACCGTCAGGAAGCCCCGATCCCTCGCTGTCGCTCGCTCCCGTCGCCGCGGCAGTCGCACAAGTCCTTGATCGCCCGGTGGCCTTTGCCACGGACACGATCGGCGAGAGCGCCGGAGACGTCATCGCGCGCATTGCGCCCGGTGACGTTGCCATGCTGGAGAATCTTCGCTTCCATCCGGGAGAGAAGGCGGATGATCCGGACTTCGCCCATGCTCTGGGTGCCCTTGGCGACCTCTACGTCAACGATGCCTTTTCCGTCAGTCACCGTGCCCATGCCTCCGTAACATCGCTGGCACGCCTGCTGCCATCGTGTGCCGGACGCCTCATGGAGGAGGAAGTCGGCGCCATGGCCCAGGCGCTTGCTCACCCTGCACGGCCGGTGGCTGCCATCGTCGGCGGCGCCAAGGTGTCAACCAAGCTTGCCATTCTGGACCATCTGTCACGCTGGGCGGATCACCTTGTCGTCGGCGGCGCCATGGCCAACACCTTCCTCGCCGCACAGGGGGCCGCAATCGGCGCCTCGCTTCACGAGGGCGACATGACCGACACCGCCCATCGCATCATGAGAACGGCCCGCGAGCGCGGTCATGCGATTCACCTGCCCGTCGATGCCATCGTCGAGGACGATGGCGAGTCCCTGGCCTGCACCATCGACCACATCGGCAGCCAGGCGCGCATTCTCGACATCGGACCGCAGAGTGTGGCAACGGTCCGCCAACTGATCGAGGGGTGCAGGACCGTGGTCTGGAACGGACCCATGGGGATGTTCGAACGCGAAGGATTCGACCAAGGCACCGTCGTTCTCGCCCGTGCCATCGCGGATCTCACGCAGAGCGGTTCGGTCTTCTCGCTCGCCGGCGGTGGCGACACGGCTGCGGCGCTCACCCATGCCGGCGCCGGGCACGGTTTCTCCTATGTCTCCACCGCGGGCGGCGCCTTCCTGCAATGGCTCGAGGGAACACCTCTCCCCGGGCTGGTGGCGCTGGAGGCGACCTGACACCGCGTATCGTCGAAACCCTGGAGGAAGCCCGCGCTGCCGTGGCGGAGGCCCGGCGGTGCAACCGGAAGGTCCTCCTTGTCACCGCACCGGGGGCCTGTGCGCGGCTGGGTCCGGCCTATCTTCTGGAAATGATGCGCCAGGCCGGCGCCGATACCCCGGCGCTGATCGACTGCGCCGGCGATGCCGGATACGCCATGCTTGCCCTGCGCCTGGGCTGGCGCGACATTCACCTCAAGGGTGCGCCTTCCATCGTCGCCCGCATCGCCGACATGACCCGCTCGTGTGGCGGCACATTTCACCACGCACTCCCCGGCAACGGCGGTGAGATGCCCTCGTCACCCTGAGCCGCTCGATCCCGGATCGACCGGACAACAGCGGCACAACGTGCCGGACTTCCCTGTTCAGACCCTGAGACACTCGACGGGCTGGTCATGTCCAGCCGCATCCCGGCAGCGTCAGGCCCGACGCAGTGACGGGAGCGGATCAGGCAGCCGCCGTTCGCGACCTCATCGAACGCCACGGCGCTGCGGCGCAGAGGAATGCTGGAAACCATCACCTGCGCCCGATGCCGCGTCCGCTCGGCGCCCGGCAGGGAACGACGCGAGACATGCGAAGCGACTGCACGGCCCGGCGCCGGAAAGAAAAGGCCCCGACGGCATCCGTATCAGGATACGCCGACACTACACGCCGTCGCAGCGCAGCGGGTGGCGCCACCGGATTCCGGCGAACCGGTTGAAGTCGGAGTCGGTGGATACCATGGTACAGCCGTGCTCGACCGCAACCGCAGCGTGCTGAGCGTCGGCAACCAGCTTGCCCGTCGCACCCGCTTCACGGCACAGCCGCTCGACAATCTTCAGGTGATCGGGACCAGGACCGACAATCCGGGCCGTCGGCCGTTCGACAAGCGACGAGACGAAGGCGAGGGCCTTTTCCAGGCTCGATGGCGGATCGAAGATCCGGGGATTGGTGGCGATGCGCACGAATCCGGACAGGACGAGGACGGAAAGAGCGAACGGCTCGGATCCCGTCGCCAATCGGGTAAGCCAACGCGCGTAGTCGGCCTGTTCCGCAACGATGTCCTCGAAATGAGCGTAGATCAGCACGTTGACGTCGGGAAGCAGCATCGCGTGTCACAACCTCACCGTCCGAATCGCGCCCGGTCATCCTCCACATCGAGCGACCTTGGCGAATCGAGGTCGACCCCCGGGCGAAGACGCGCATTGCGCACCGTCACCAGGCGGAACGGGATCTCCTGCGACGGTGCCCGCCGTTTCAGCGCGTCGTTGAGGACCCTGGAGATGAATGCGCTGACACTGAGGCCCTCGGCGGCCGCTCGTTGGCGAACCTGCCTCTCAAGGTACTCGTCAAGTGATATGGTCGTTCTCATGATGCAGAGTATCATTGACAGTCATCTGTGCATCAAATCGCACGTGGCCAGGGGAATGCCGCACGTTCACGACCATGTGCTGCCTCCCTGCCAGTCGGCGTGGTGCCGATGAACCCCTGATGCGGATCAGCGACGACATCGCCAGGGTCTGCATGCGGGCGCGACGATCAGGTTCGCATCGTTCGAAGAACAGCGCGAGACATGCGAAGCGGCCATGCGACTCGGACATCGGACGGCAAAGGATCCCGGCCCGGCTGTCGCCCGCGCCCTGTTGCCGGAATCCCGCGGTTCCGGACCGCCGCCGACACCTTGCGCACGCTGCGCCGGACATGCCCGATGTCCTTGGGGGCGGGCGATCTGATTCATCGTGAAGGTCTTTTCGCGTTGGATGTGCACCAGAGATCATGTGCAGCCCCATGATCATCTGATGGCTGATCATCTGATGGCGGGCGCGGCCAGCCTTGCCTCGGGCAGGGGGCGGTGCTAGCGTCTCTCAAGATTCCCATCATCAGGTAGTGATGTCATGAAGATCGACGGCAACGCGATCCGTCCCGGCATGGTGATTCACCACAAGGACCGGCTTCTGCTCGCCACCAGGATCCAGCATACCCAGCCCGGCAAGGGAGGCGCCTACCTCCAGGTGGAACTCAAGGACATCCGCGACGGAACGAAGCTCAACGAACGATTCCGGTCGTCGCAATCCGTGGAACGGGTCAGACTCTGGGACACACCCCACCAGTTCCTCTTTGCCGACGCCGACTCCTTGACGTTCATGAACTCCGAGACCTTCGAACAGACGATCATCACACGCGACATGCTCGGCACCAATGCCGCCTTCCTCCAGGACGGCATGGAGGTCATGATCCAGTCCCATGAAGACGAGGTGGTCGGCGTCTCCCTGCCTGAGACGGTCGTCCTGGCCGTCGCCGAGACCGAAGCGGTGGTCAAGGGACAGACTGCCGCGTCATCCTACAAGCCCGCCATTCTCGAGAACGGTGTGCGCACCATGGTTCCACCACACATCGAGACCGGCGTGAGGGTGGTGATCAATACCGTGGATGCCACCTACCGGGAACGCGCGAAGGACTGATCGCAGGGTCTTGGCCTATCAATCGCCTCTCATCACCGTCATGGCGAAGGCGGCGTCGAGGGCGGCGGTCGCCCTCATCCGGGACTACAACGAGGCCGACAACTTGGTGTCGTCGATGGCAGGGGCAACGCGGTTCGTCGAGGCTTCAAGGCGCCGTGCGGAAGAGACCATCGGACGAGACCTCGCCCGCGCCCGCCCGGATTTCTCCTTCGATGACCAGGCGAGCGGCAGCCGCTGGATTGTCAGCGCTCTTGATGGAGTCGGCAACCTCGCCCATGCCGTGCCCCATATCGCCGTTTCCATCGCTGTGGCGATGAACGGCGAAGTCGTCGCCGGTATCGTCCTGGATCCCCTGAGAGACGAACTCTTCTGGGCCGAAAAGGGGCACGGCGCCTTCATGCGTTCACGGCGTCTGCGGGTCTCCGCGACCAGGTCACTCTCCGGGAGCGTCCTTGCCCACGGTGACGGCTCGCCAAGCGCCCTCGTCATCGCCCGGCTGTTGAAACAGGGACCCGTGCTGCGCTGCCTCGGCACTCCGTCACTCGACCTTGCCTGGCTGGCAAGCGGCAGGCTCGACGGCTACTGGGCGGACGGCGCCAGTCTGCACAATCTGGCCGCCGGCATCATTCTCGTCCGGGAAGCAGGGGGGATCGTCACCCGGCTTGACGGCGCTCCCTCGGGCGCCGCACCGCGCTCGCTCCTCGCCGGAAACCCACCGATCCATGGCCACATGCTGCAATCGCTTTCCTGACACAATGCCGCCACCTCGTGGTGACCCATGGACAACACACTCAACGGACACAGGCGACGGCTTTCTCGGGGCGAACGATGGACGACGCACTCAAGGACGTGGTAACCACATCGACGACGGTTGCCGGGACGAACCGGTGACCCGGAGCATGTCGGGTTGATGTGGAGCATCGCATGACGCGCCCGAACCGCTACATCATCAGGATGGCCGTTTTCCTTCTCCTGGTGATCGCCATCACGGCCTTGCTGTCGGCGACGCTGATTGTCGCCTTCCAGGCGAACCCGCTGCTGAACGGATTGATTCTGGGCGTCCTCCTGTTCGGCATCCTCTACATCTTCCGTCAACCCCAGATGCTCTACCGGGAAGTCGCCTGGATCGACAGTTTTCGCAGACCGAGTCTCCACATCCAGACAACACCCCGGCTGCTTGCGCCCATGGCCGCCATGCTCGGCAAGGGTCCGTCATCCGGTACGCAGTTCAGCCTCGCTCCAACGTCGACGCGCTCGATCCTCGACAGCATCGGCGCCAGGCTCGACGAGTCCCGCGAGATTTCGCGTTACCTTATCGGACTGCTCATCTTTCTGGGGCTGCTCGGGACATTCTGGGGGCTCATCAAGACCATCGGCGGGGTCAGCGCGACGCTCAACACACTCAGTCTCGATCCGGGGCAGGACATTGTCGGCCTTTTCGAGAGCCTCAAGGAAGGCATGGCATCACCGCTCTCCGGCATGGGTACGGCCTTCAGCTCGTCGCTCTTCGGCCTTGCCGGATCCCTGATCCTCGGGTTTCTCGACCTGCAGTCCGGTCAGGCCCTCAACCGCTTCTACAATGAGCTGGAGGAATGGCTGTCTTCGGTGACGAGGCTCCATTCGGGTCGCGGCGACGTTGATACAACAGAAGAAGGCGCCGGCGCACCGGCCTACGTCAGCGCCCTCCTCGAGCAGACTGCCGAGAGCCTTGACCGCCTCAACACAGTCCTCGACAGGAGCATCGTCAACCACCGGCAGACCGACGAGAAGATTTCCACGCTTGCCGACAGACTCCTCTCGATGGTCGAGCGCATCGGCGGCGAACAACGACAGCTCGGCACGCTGACCGAGAGCCTCGTGGATCTCAAGATGGTCATTGCACATCTGATCGAAACCCAGAAGAGCACCGCCTTCGACGAAGCCAGCCGGACGCACCTGCGCAATCTCGACGATGCGATCAACCGACTCGTCGAGGAGACCGCTTCGGGACGCAGCGCCATCACCAACGACGTACGAGCGGAAATCAGGTTGCTGGCCCGCACCATCGCGGCGACTCGCTCGGGCGACACAGGCGCCTAGGTCCATGGCCTTTCGCGGTCGCCGCACGCAGTCGGGTGGCGAGACCTGGGCCGGATTCGTTGACGCACTCTCGGCTTTGCTGATGGTGCTGATCTTCGCCCTGTCGGTCTTCATGATCGCGCAGCTTTTTCAGGGCGTCGCCCTGACCGGCCAGGACCGGGCGATGAGCCGGCTGCAGAGCGAGATCAGTGATCTGACCGCGATGCTGTCGCTGGAACGCAGCAACAATGCCGAGATTCGCGGACAGCTGACGCAACTCGCGGCAGAACTTCAGCAGTCTGCGGCAGCACGCGACCAGGCGAACCGGTCACTCGCCCTTCTCTCGCAGGAGCGCAACGCCCTGGAAGCGGAACGTTCGGCTCTCGCGGCGCAGGCGCTCTCCAGGGAGCGGGAACTCACGGATGCACGGGCGCGTCTCGCACTGATGGAAGAGGATCTCGACAGCACACGCACCGATGCGGCGGCCGGCAAAGACGCCCTGGCGCGCAGATCGGCTGAACTGGACAGCCTGCAGCGGGATGTCGATGCCCTCCAGCAGGTGCGGCGCAAGCTCGAGGACGACGTTGCACGCATGCTGCTGGTGCTCGAAGAGGCCCGGGTCCTTGAAGCGGAACTCGAAGCCAGGCTCGACGAACGGGAGACGGAACTCGGCCACGCCGAGGCGAGCCTTCAGGAGTCGCAAGCCAGGCAGGAGGACCTGGCGCAGGACCTAGCGGCGGAGCGCAGCGCACTCGAACGCCTTGCCCTCCTGCTCCAGCAATCCCGTGACGCGGACACGAGGAAGAGTGAAGCGCTTGCGGCAAAGGAACTGGAACTCAACGATGCGAGCCGGAGAATCGATGAGCTGGTCGCTTCGCTGACCTCGGTACGCGACCGCACGCGGGAACTGGAAGCCGATCTCTCCACGGAACAGGAACGCACGCTTCTCGCCCAAAGGGAGGTAGCCGGCCGCAACCGGCAACTCGACGAACTCACCTATCGCCTCGGCGTCATCGAGGCCGAACGGGACCTGGCCATGGAGCGTGGTGGTTCGCAGGCTCAGCAGATCGCCGATCTCAGAGACCAGCTTGCCTTACTCAACGGCGCCCTCGAGGCGGCAGAAATCAGGGCCGCCCGGGACCTGGTACAGATCACATCGCTGGGCGAGAGACTCAATGCCGCGCTGGCCGAACGGGTCCAGGACCTCAGCCGTTATCGCAGCGACTTCCTGGCCCGTCTTCACGACCACCTCGGCAACCGGCAGGGCGTGAAGGTCGAGGGTGACCGTTTCATCATCCAGTCGGGTGTTCTCTTCTCGAGCGGCAGCGCAGAGATTTCTGCAGCGGGCCGGGAGAACCTGCGCCAGATTGCCGACCTCATCCAGGAACTCGTCTCGGAGATTCCTGACGATGTGGACTGGATCCTCAGGGTGGACGGCCACACCGACTCGCAACCGATTGAGACGACCCGCTTTCCGAGCAACTGGGAACTGTCGACGGCCCGCGCCACCTCGGTGGTCCGCTTCCTGGTGTCCCTGGACGTACCCGAACACCGCCTGATGGCCGCCGGTCTCGGCGAATTCCAGCCCCTTGCCGATGGCGAGGATGGCGCCACCATGCAACGCAATCGCCGTATCGAGTTCAAGCTGACCGACCGGTAGCAGCCCGGGCAATTCTGCGAGGCGCCTCGTCACCCTCCAGGCTGCTGCAGAACGCGGCGATTCCGGCCTCGATGGCGTCGTCGACGTGCGTGCGCTCCCAAACGCGCATCAGGCGCTTCTGGGCGCGGATGGCGCGCGGCCCGGCATCAAGAATGTCGCCTGCCCAGTTCTTCACGATATCCTCCGGGTCCTCGGCGACGGCCTCCACCAGTCCGGCGGCGCGTGCCTCGTCGGCGTTCAGCGTGCGTCCGGTGAACAGCAGTTCCGAAGCCCGTCCCCAGCCCATCAGCCGTGGCAACAGGGCGGCCTCGATCACCGAGGGAATGCCGAGTCTCACCTCCGGCATGGCGAAGGTCGAGCGGTGCGACGCTGCGCGCATGTCGCAACTCGCGGCAAGTTCGAGAGCGCCGCCGAGGCATGGACCGTCGATTTTCGCAATCACCGGAACCGGACAGTCCCTCACCGCCTGGCAGGCGCCGTGCAGACCACGGATGAATCGTTCCGCATGTGACGGTTCGAGTCGGCGAAGATCCGTCAGGTCCGCGCCAGCCGAGAAGGCGCGCCCGGCGCCGCAGAGCACCACGCAGCGCAGGTCGTCATGGCCAGCAAGAGCGTTCATGGCGTCGCTCAGTTCTCCGAGGAGAACGAGCGAGAGGGCATTCAGCTTGTCCGCACGGTCAAGGACCACCCTGACACGGCCACGTGCCTGACGCTCAACAGCGATCAACCGGCTCATGTGTTTCTCCCCCGGAACAATTCGGCGACAATGATGATCCACTGATTGTGCCACATGAACAGGACATGGATCGTCATGACAAGACTGGCGCTTGTGACCGGGGCATCCCGGGGTATCGGCAGGGGCATCGCACGCGCACTGGCCGCCGCCGGCTACCGGGTGGCCGCCAACTACCTGGCAAACGACGATGCGGCCCGCAGTCTGACCGACGAGTACGACATCCCCGCCTACAAGTGGGATGTCGCCGATTATCAGGCATCGAAAGAAGGTGTTGAGCGGGTGGCTGGAGACCACGGCGCCATCGATATCCTGGTCAACAATGCCGGCATCTCGCCGGACCGCTTCATGCACAAGATGGGCGATGATGTCTGGCGGCGGGTGATCGATACCAATCTCAACGGCTGCTTCAACGTCACCCACCAGGTCATCACGCCGATGCGCACAGCCGGTTTCGGGCGCATCGTCAACATCGCCTCACTGTCGGCCTTTGCCCCGAATCTTGGCGAAACCGCCTACGGCGCCGCCAAGGGCGCCATCATTTCCTTCACCAAGGCGCTTGCCAGAGAGAGTATGGCCCGCGGCGTCACCGTCAACGCCGTGGCGCCCGGATACATCGATACCGACATGGTCCGCGGCGCGGCGCCGGAATGGATCGACGACCTCGTCCGCCATCACATTCCGGCAGGGCGCCTCGGGCGAGTCGAGGACGTGGCGCGCTGTGTTCTCTTCCTCGTGGCGGACGAGGCCGACTTCATCACCGGCGCGACCGTCGACGTCAACGGCGGCCAGATCATGCGGTGACGCGCATCGCGGCCAGACGCTGCTCCATGACAGTCCCGGCATCGGCCATGATCCGTTCGACAAGGTCCTTCATGGCAGGAATGTCGTTGATCAGACCCAGGACCTGGCCGGCGGACCAGATACCGGACTCGAGATCGCCGTCGTCGAACAGCCTCTGCCCTTCCGCCCCGGCGATCAGCGGCGCCAGTTCCTCGATGGTCGCACCCCCCGGTCGTGCCTCGAGTTCCGCCACCCTTTGCGTGACGGAGTTGCGGAAAAAGCGGGCGGTGTTGCGAAAACTGCGCAAAATGAGCTGCGTGTCGCGTTCGGTGGCCTTGACCGCGGCCTCTTTGACCCGCTCGTGGATGGCGGCTTCCCGGGTGACCATGAAGCGGGTGCCCATGTTGATACCCTCCGCACCAAGGGCCAGCGCCGCCACCAGCCCGCGTCCATCGGCGAATCCGCCGGACGCAATCACCGGAATGGTCATCCTGTCGACCACCACGGGGATGAGCACGAGTCCGGGCACGTCGTCCTCGCCGGGATGGCCGGCACACTCGAAACCGTCGATGGCGATGGCATCGCAACCGATCGTCTCCGCCTTGACGGCATGGCGCAAGGACGTGCACTTGTGGATGAGGCGCGCCCCGGCAGCCCTGATTCTTGGCACGAAGCGCTCGGGGTTGTTGCCGGCGGTCTCGATGATCGTCACGCCGCTTTCAAGCGCCGCATCGAGATATGCGTCGTATGGCACCGGCTTCAGCGTCGGCAGAATCGTCAGGTTGACACCGAATGGTTGGTCGGTGGCGTCGCGCAGACGGCCGATTTCCCGCCGCAACTCTTCGGGATCGGGTTGGGTGAGCGCAGTCAGGAAGCCGAGAACTCCCGCTTCGCACACTGCAGCGACGAAGGGGGCACGGCCGACATGGGTCATGCCTCCGCAACACAGGGGGTATCTGCAACCGAAGAGCTCGGTCAATCGCGTCCTGAGCAATGGAGTATCCTTAAGCCTGTCGCATCACCCCGGGTCGGGCACGGTGTCATCGAACTGCAGTTCGGCAAGCCGCGCATAGCGGCCATCGGCCGCCAGGAGTTCTTCGTGACGGCCGCTTTCGACCATCCGCCCTTCGTCAAGCACGATGATCCGGTCGGCCTTGAGGACTGTCGCCAGCCTGTGGGCAATGACAAGGGTTGTCCTGCCTGCCATCAGTGTCTTCAGCGCTTTCTGAACCTGCCGTTCACTTTCCGCATCGAGAGCGCTGGTCGCTTCGTCAAGCAGAAGAAGGGGCGCATCTTTCAGGATTGCGCGGGCAATGGCGATCCGCTGACGTTCGCCGACGGAAAGACGCGTTCCGCGCTCTCCGACAAAGGTGTCGTAGCCATCGGCGAGGCGGTCGATGAATCCGGCAGCGAAGGCGCTCTGTGCAGCGGCGTGGACATCATCGAGGGTCGCCCCGGGCCTGCCATAGCGGATGTTGTCGGCAATCGACGCACCGAAGATCACCGGCTCCTGGGGCACAAGGGCCATGCGCTGCCTGAGACTGGCGATGGGAGCGTCGCGGACGTTGACGCCATCCAGGGCAATGGCGCCCTCCTGGGGATCGTGAAACCGCAGGAGGAGGCGAAACAGGGTGCTTTTTCCAGCTCCCGAATGTCCGACCAGGGCCACGGTCTCGCCACAGCCGACATCGAACGAGACGCCGTCAAGGGCTGGTTCATCGGGGCGTGTGTCATAGCGAAACACGACATCCTGAACACTGACGATGCCCCGGGGCGGTTCCGGCAACGCCAGCGGACTGGCCGGTTCGCATATGTCCGATCGCGCCCGCAGCAGTTCGCTCAGGCGTTCGGCGGCACCGGCGGCCCTCTGGATTTCGCCCCAGATTTCGCTCAGCACACCGGCGGCGGCCGCCACGATCACCGCATAGAAGACGAATGACGCCAGATCCCCGCCGCTGATACGGCCGGCGAGGACATCGTGGCCTCCGATCCACAGGACACCGGCAATGCCGCCGAACAGCAACAGGATCACACTGGAGAAGAGGAAGCTGCGGGCCGTGATGCGCCGCACCGCCGTGCGGAACGCCATCTCGGCGGTGTCACCGAAGCGCTCGCGCTCGAAGGTCTCGCGAACGAAAGCCTGTACCGTGGGAACCGCGCTCAGTGATTCGTCCACCCGGTGGCCAACATCGGCAAGGTGATCCTGCGACAGCCGTGACAGGCGGCGTACACGCCGGCCGAACACGAGGACCGGCATCAACACCACAGGGACCATGAGAAGCACGATCGCTGTCAGCCGGGCGCTCGTCACCGCCAGCATGGTCGTGCCGCCGGCCAGCAGCAGGATGTTGCGCAGCGCCATGGACAGCGAAGACCCGACAACGGTCTGCAGAACGGAGGTGTCCGTCACGAGCCTGGAATGCACCTCGCCGATGCGCGTCACCTCGAAGAAGGTCGGCGACATGGCGATCATCCGCTTGAACACATCCCGGCGCAGATCCGTCACCACCCGTTCGCCGATCCACGACACCAGCCATGACCGGGCAAAGCTGGCGATGGCGAGGACAACGACAATCACCATGAGAACAACGAGGGCCTGATCGAGAATGCCCGTGTCGGTCTCGACCAATCCGCGGTCGATGAGCACTCTCAGTCCGACACCAATGCCCAGCACGGCCACCGCAGCGACGACAAGCGCCAGAACGGCACCCGCCACATGAACCTTGTAAGGAGCAAGGTAGGGAAGGAGACGTCGCAGATCACCCAGATCACGACTGCCCTCGCGTTCCGCTGATTGCGTCCTGCTGCCAGGGCGCCCGGTCTTTGGACCTGATCTCGACACAGGCGCTGCTATATCAGCGGTCAACCGGGCCAACAAGTGAAGCGGTTCAGCGGCGCACCGGCGATCGCGGCCTGCGGGTCGTCTCCCCGTCACTCTCAAGGGGGATATCGACGGCAGCCGGAGGCTCGCTGATCCCGCGGATCATGTCGGACACCTTCTCGGCAACCATGATGGTCGGGGCATTGGTGTTGCCGCTGGTAATCCGCGGCATGACGCAAGCGTCGGCCACACGCAGACCATCGATGCCGCGCACCCGGCACTGCGAATCCAGCACTGTCTCCTCTCCCATGCGGCAGGTGCCGCAGACATGGAAGTTGGTGGTGGCTGTGTCGCGTATGAAGGCATCGATGGCCTCTGCGCTCACCACATCATCCCCGGGCAGCAGCTCCGGTCCACGCAGACCGTCGAATGCCGGCTGACGAAATACCTCGCGCACGAGACCGACTGCGCGGCGCATGTCACGCCAGTCCTCTTCGGTTGAGAGGTAATTGAAGATGATCGCGGGCGGCTGAAAGGGGTCAGCCGAGCGCAACGCGATCCGCCCGCGGCTGGTCGGTCTGAGTGGACCGAAGTGAACGGAAAATGCGTGGGGAACGGGCGCGACCTGCCGATTCTCGAGAAAGGCCGCGGGCATGAAGTCGATCTGCAGGTCGGGCTGGCGCACACCGGCCCGGCTGCGTATGAAGGCCACCGCCTCACCCTGGGTGCGCGCGGCAATGCCGGTGCGCGTCAGCAACCACCGCGCACCCGTCAGCCAGCGTCGCGGCGGACGGGCGTGGGGCTGCAGGCTCACGGGTTTCAGACAACGCCACTGCATGTAGAGGCACAGGTGATCCATCAGGTTCGCTCCGACATCCGGATGATCGACGACCACATCAATGCCATGCCGGGACAGATCATCCGCCGCGCCGATGCCTGACAGCATGAGCAGGTGCGGGGTGTTGATGGCGCCGCAGGCCAGCACGATCTCGCGTCGCGCCCTGACGTCCCGGTCGCAGCCGTTTTCGCGATAGCGCACGGCCATGGCGCGGCGCTTGTCGACCACCACCTTGAGGGCCCGGGCGCCTGTCCTCACTTCGAGGTTGCGGCGGCCAGCCGCAGCACTGAGATACGTGCGCGCCGTGCTTGACCTGCGGCCTTTCCAGACCGTGCTGTCGCAGGGACCGAACCCTTCCTGCGTGCGACCGTTGATCTCGCGATTGAGCGGATAGCCCGCCTGGACACCGGCCTCCACGAAGTTCTCGAAGAGGGGCGAATCATGGCCGCCGGACTGTACCAGCAGCGGTCCGCTGTCGCCGCGATAGGTGTCGGCTCCCCTGTCGTAGGTCTCCATGCGCCGGAAGTAGGGCAGCACGTCGCGCCAGGCCCAGCCGTCCGCGCCCAGGGCGGCCCATGTATCGTAGTCAAGGGCGTGGCCGCGGACATACATCATGGCGTTGATGGACGATGAACCGCCAAGCACCTTGCCGCGGTGCTGCCACATGCGGCGGTAGCCAAGGTGTGGTTCGGGTTCGCTGAAGTAGGTCCAGCGCACGCTTTCGGCGTTGAGAATGTCCATGAAACCGGCAGGAATCGGCATGTAGAAGTGCCGGTCACGTCCCCCCGCCTCAAGCAGCAGAACCGTTGTGCGGCCATCCTCGCTCAGCCGGTTGGCGAGAACGCACCCAGCAGAACCCGCGCCGACAATGACGAAGTCGAAGACATCCTGCATCAATCACTCCGGATACGGACCATACGGGCATGACCGCAAAGCGGCAATGGCCGCCTCGCAGCGTCCGGCGGTGGCGTTGTTCCGGGGAACTCCTCGTCAACAGGAAGATCTCCCGCAGACGCACGCAAGAGCACAGGGACAGCGTCACCCCAACCGTCAACCGCGGCAGGAATCGCCGTCACGTGTGCAGGAATATCGCATCCGCGACGCCGACCTCAAAGGCTTCGGTATCCGCGTTCATCCAACGGGGCGGCTGTGCTTCTTCATCCATGGTCAGCACGAGGACAAACCAGCCATGCGTGCCTGGGAGCACATGCCCCGGCGCATGACACAGATGCCATGAGCCAGGTCGGGATGCACACGCTGGCGGCGGCCGCCACGGCGGGCCGCGGCATGTGCTGCTGACCTGTGAGGCCGGATTCGAGGGCTTCTGGCTGGCACGGTGGCGCGGCAAGCACGCGCCGGAGATCGACGTCGTGATCTGCGATCCCGCGAGCCTCGAGGTCGTGCGCAGGAAAAGGCGGGCGAAGACGGACCGGATCGACGCCCGCAAGATGGTCGGTGCGCTGCGGGTCTGCGACGGCGGCGACCGTGACGCGATGGCGCCGGCGCGGATCCCGACGGTCGAGGAAGAGGACGCGAAGCGGCCGCTGCGCCGGCGGGAGCGCCTGGTGAAGGAACGGCTGCGGCTCGCGAACGCGGTCTGCGGGCTGCTCCGTCTGCACGGCATGTCTGCCGGGAATCCGGCCGGGAGAGGGTTCTGTGCCCGCCTCGACGGGATCGAGACCGCCGACGGCACGCCGCTGCAGCCGGGGCTTGCAGCCGAGATCCACGGCCTTCTCGACCGGCTGGAGCGCGGCCGGCGGGTGCCGGCCAACCGAACCGGATAAGAGTGTGGAAGCGCCGTTGAGCACACCGAGGAACCGCGACGTTCTGCCTGGAACATTCCCCGATCGGCACCGCGCCGTCCCGACGGAGGAGACACAACCATGCCGTCGATCACACCGAGCCGGTCGCTTGGCAAGGAGGTTTCCCGCAAGAGGAGAGCGAGCCATCACGTGGCGGCCGGGCGGGGCACATGAGACCTGGCGCCCCCTGTACATGGTCACGTGACCGCGCGCAGTGGAACGACGCCCGGCGCAACAAGCCCCGCACTCTCTTCGCGACACAGCCTCTGGGGGGCACCTGCAGATCATCGTCGAGGCTGAGGTCGAAAGCCCCGATGGGGGCCGCACCACCGGCGTGGCCACGCTCGCGGCTGGTGCCCATGCATGCCGATCCGGGCCGCAGCTGACGCAGAATCGCTTGCCACGGCTCCTTGGATAAGGAAAACCAGCCAAACCGTCGATCACACGGATCCCGGCGCTCGACAAAGAAACTTCTCATAAGAGTGTTTCAGAAAAAGGACAGCAAAGACGCCGGCAGAGTTGGACCCTTGGGCAGTGACGGATTTTCTTCCATGGATTGGCAATCGGATTTACAATCCATGGATGTCGTACAAACCTCGCACGCTGGAAACACTGGTTCGCAGCATTGCTGCTGATTATCCCGTGGTAACGATCACCGGCCCCCGGCAATCCGGCAAGACAACGTTGTGCCGGGCGATGTTTCCGGAGAAACCCTACGTCAATCTCGAGCCCCTCGACGAACGAGAGTATGCGCGCAGCGATCCACGTGGCTTCCTGGCAGAGTATCCCGATGGCGCCGTCATCGACGAAATCCAGCACGCTCCTGGTCTCGGCAGCTACATTCAGACCATGGTCGACGAGCAACCAGAGTCCGGGCGCTACGTCGTCACCGGATCCCAGCACTTCGGACTGACCCAGGCGATCACCCAGTCTCTGGCCGGTCGGACTGCCATCGTCCACCTGTTGCCGTTGAGCTTCGACGAGCTGATCAGCTTCGATTCTGCCACAACCAGCCTCTGGGGGGTGATGTTCCGGGGAGGCTACCCGGCCATTCACGGGCGCCGACTGAACGCCAGTCGCTGGCTGGGCAACTATCTGACCACGTACGTTGAGCGGGACCTGCGTCAGGTGTCGCAGATTGGCAACCTCGAGGCGTTTGGCCGTTTCATGGCATTGGCCGCGAGTCGCACTGCACAAGAACTCAATCTCTCCGCTATCGGCGGGGATGCAGGCGTTTCGCACAACACCGTCCGCGCCTGGATGTCAGCTCTGGAGGCGAGTTTTCTCGTGTTTCGCCTGCCGGCCTGGCACGCGAACCTGCGCAAGCAACTCATCAAGGCGCCAAAACTCCACATGATGGACAGTGGCCTTGCATGCCGTCTCCTTGGCATCCGTTCAGCCGATGAATTGCGACATCATCCGCTGCGTGGCGCCATCTTCGAAAGCTGGGTCGCCGCCGAGATCTTCAAACACCGAATGCATCGCGGTGAAGCGAGCGGCATGTTTCATTTTCGCTCCGCAGGCGGACCGGAAGTCGACATTGTCATTCACGATGGACTGTTCATCATTGGTTGCGAAGTGAAATCCGGCGCTACTGTGGACGTGAGCTTCCTTGCGCCCCTGCGGCGCTTCCGGGAACTTCTGACAGACCGGGCGGCAACCCGGACTCCGACGACACGACTGGTGTTCGGCGGTGACGGTGGGCGTACCCGCGCAGGCGCCGAGTGTGTCGGTTGGCGGGATCTGCATCGCTCGACATGGCTGCAGGACGGCGGCGAGGGCCCCTTGCCGTCTTGACGCCTCACCGTCAACGATTGCCCCGACGGTGGCGGGGTCATTGTCGATCTTGCATGCAGCGGGGTGGTTGCCTATAAACCGATGCCGGACAACGGGGGTGGCCATGAAGGACGGCATTCATCCTGACTATCACGACATCAGGATTGTCATGACCGACGGTACGGAATTCGTGACCCGTTCAACGTGGGGCAGCGAAGGCGACACCATGACGCTCGATATCGATCCGCTGTCACATCCCGCCTGGACCGGAGGGAGCCAGCGTCTTGTCGATACCGGCGGCCAGGTGGCACGGTTTTCGAAGAGGTTCGGACAGCTCAAGCTGGGCTGAGCGGAGAGGGTCCGCTCGATGTCACGACCTGTCATCATGACCTGCGCGGTGACCGGTGGCGGCGATACGGTTTCCAGAAGCGACAGGGTCCCGGTCACACCGCAACAGATTGCCGCGAACGCCATTGATGCCGGCAGGGCCGGCGCCGCGATCTGCCATATCCATGTCCGCGATCCCGAAACCGGCGCACCATCGATGCGGCGCGACCTCTACGCCGAGGTCACCCGTCGCATCCGCGAGTCCGACAGCACGATCGTCATCAACCTGACGACCGGACCGGGGGCCGGATTCATGCCGTCGGCTGACGATCCCTCACGCACCGCGGTACCGGGGTCGTTGCGCACACCCGCAGAACGGGTCCGCCACGTGGAAGAACTCCTGCCGGAAGTGTGCAGTCTCGACGTGGCAACGATGAATTTTGGCGAACGCGCCTTCGTCAATGTCCCGGCGCATCTGCGGGACATGGCCCGGCGCATCCGCGCTGCCGGCGTCAAACCCGAACTCGAGGTGTTCGATGCCGGCCATCTCAGGCTCGCCACCCGCATGGTCGACGACGATCTCATCGATCCGCCTCCCATGTTCCAGCTGTGCATGGGCATTCCCTGGGGAGCTCCGGCCACCGCCGAGACCGTCACCTACCTTCGCTCGATGCTGCCCGACGGCGCCCTGTGGGCCGGATTCGGCATTTCACGGCTGCAGATGCCCATGGTGGCGGAGGTGGTGAACCAGGGTGGCCACGTCCGCGTCGGACTGGAGGACAATCTCTACCTGGAACGGGGTGTCCTGGCGAGCAATGCCGAACTCGTCGAAAGGGCCGCCGGCATCATCTCCATGCTCGGCTGCCGCGTCGCGACATCCGATGAGGCGCGATCCATGCTCGGTCTCAGGGGCACCCAGTGATCAGCTGCGATCTTGCCGGCACGCGCAGTCTCGTCACCGGCGCCGCCTCCGGCATCGGTTTGGCAACTGCAACACTGTTTGCACGGTGCGGTTCCCGGGTGGCCATCAACGACCTGCCAGACAATCCCGCTCTCGCCAGGCAGGTCGCAAGCCTGCAGGATGCAGGCCTCGATGTCGTGGCCGCACCTGGTGATGTCGGAGATGCACACGGCTGCGAGAGCATGGTCATGGCCGCTATCGATGCACTCGGCGGCCTCGATCATCTTGTCAACAATGCCGGGACGCCGGCGACATCACGTCCGGTCCCACCCCGGGATCTGGACGCCATCGACGACAGCATGTGGCTGACGGTGCTGTCGGTCAATCTCGTCGGCCCCTACCGGTGCGCCCGGGTCGCGGCCGCGGCGCTCAGGCACGGTGGTGGTGCGATCGTCAATACCTGTTCTGTGGCCGGTCTCACGGGAACGGGGTCATCGACGGCTTATGCCGCATCGAAGGCCGGCCTCATCAACCTGACACAGGCGCTCGCCAAGGCCCTGGCGCCACAGGTGCGGGTCAACGCCGTGGCTCCGGGAGTGGTCGACAGTCCCTGGGAATGCCGCTGGCCCGACGAAGACAACCAGGAGCGCCTTGCTCGTATCCCGCTGAATCGGGCGGGCACACCCGATGATTTCGCCGAGAGCATTCTCTTTCTTGCCCGCGCTTCCTACATCACCGGCCACACGCTCGTGGTTGACGGCGGCATGACCGCCTGATCACGCCGCTTGCGGGACCCTGAACGGGTTCAGATGTCGAGGGTCAGCATCGGCGAACGGGCGCGACTGCAGCAGACCATGATGAACTCGCCGCGGGCCTTTTCATCGTCATCGAGCACGAAATCCCGGTGGTCGGGCTCTCCGTCGAGCAGCACCGTGGCACAGGTGCCGCAGATTCCTTCCTCGCACATGGTTTCGACGTCAAGGCCGTTGGCGCGCAGCACCTCGACGATGGTGCTGTCCGCCGGCACGTCAAACACCGCACCGGTACTGGCGATCTTCACCTTGAAGGCAGCGTTCTCGCCATGGTCAACGGATTCGTCGGCAGAAAAATACTCAAAGTGAACGGTGTGGCGTGGCCAGTGTGCCAGTGCCGCTTCACAGGCCTGCATGAATCCCGCTGGACCGCAGTAGTAGACATGGGTGTCCGGGCGCACATCCTTCAGGAGACCGGCGATATCAAGACCGTCGGCCGGGTTGCCGTTGTCATGATGGAAGATCACGTGATCGGCAAAGGCCGACTGCGCGATGTCACGACGGAAGGCCGTGCGTTCCGGCGAACGCGTGCAGTAGTGCATGGCGAAGGAAGCGCCACGCGCCGACAGATCACGGGTCATGGCCATCATCGGTGTGACGCCGATTCCGCCGGCCAGCAGGATATGATGGCGGGCATCCGCCGCAAGGGGAAAGTTGTTGCGCGGACCATGGATCGTCAGCTGGTCTCCGACATGGACACGTTCGTGCATGCAGACGGATCCGCCACGGCTCTCCGGCTCTCGCAGAACTCCGACGACATAGCGGTCAACATCCCGCGGATCACTCGAGATCGAGTACTGCCGGACAAGACCGTTGGGCAACTCGATGTCAACATGAGCCCCGGCCGTGAACATCGGCAGCAGACGGCCTTCAGGGTCCACGAGCTCGAAGGAGCGTATGTCAACCGCTTCGTCGATGACCCTGTTCACTTTCAGGGTCAGTACCGCACCACTCATCGGGATTGTCTCCATTCCTCAAGCGGGCTGGCACTACTATCACAGTGTCCGCCTTGCATGCCATGGCATCGTGCTGGCAGAAAGGCCGTCAGGCAGCCAGGCGACTGGCGTAGCGGGGATAGAACCTCTTCGGATTGACCGGCGCCGTCACGGCACACTGCTTGACCGCAGCGACTGCATGGACCCAGTTCAGGGGCGCCCGACAGGACCGGTACTCCTCGAAAGCGGCCTGCTGGATCTTGTAACCATGCATTTCGGACGCGTCTTCGCGACACGCCAGGCGCGTCGCAAGGGTGAAGAGATCGCCGGTATCGTACCCCGCCATGACATAGGCCCGGGCGAGATCAACGACGTCGCGGACCGCGTCCTGGGCCACCAGTTCATTGATCGGAATCTCGAGCCTCGTGACGTCGCAGCCGTCCATTGCCATGATCGTCTGCCCGATCCGTTCCAGCACGACCCGGGCGGGTTCAACGACAGCAGGCTCGCTCCCCTGCCAGTCCCAGGTCAGGGTGGCGTCGAGATAGCGGATCTCGTAGCTCCATGCCCAACCGAGAAGCGCCAGGCATTTCGAACGGAACGAGACTTCAGGAAAGCCGATCACATAGCGCCGGGCAGAGATGCCGGTGTGAATGTGGACGTCGAAGGGATTGGCGGTGTGGGAACGCAGGAAGATCCGGGCTCCGCCAATGGAGAGCGCTTCGCAGGTTCCCTCAAGGGACAGACCGTCCCCCATGGCTTCGGCGACCATCCCGGGCAGTTCCGCAATCGATGCAACCCCACCCACCCTGTCTGCACATGCCGCGATCGCCGCCATCTCGAACGGGCCGGTCTTCAGGGGCACGGTGTTCGGCGTCAGTCGACAGGTGTCAATCAGCGCATCGAGTTCGCCGAGCCTCTCGTGAAAGGCAATGCCGTCATCGATCGCCTGCTGGTCGAATTCCCCGAAGGCGGAGAACGGTGCATGGCGCGCCAGGTACCTGACCACCGGTCGCAACAGCACCGGTCCCCACTGCCAACCGATCCGGTCAAGTGCGCGCATGGCGTAGACGAGGTAGAGGAAATAGTGATCGTCGAGCACATTGCGCTTGAGCGCCACCGGCAGAAGACAATCAAGAATGCGCCAGGGCGACACCATCTCGCAGGCGAGGGTCAGCGCCCGTTCGGCAAGGCGCTGCTCATGGGTTTCTACGGAAACCGCGAGTCGTTCGAGTATCCTTTCCGGGCTGACGTCGCGATTGAGGTCGTCGAACCGCACCATGGCTGCCGGCCCCATGGATGGCAGGTGAATGTGCCGGCATGCCAGCGCCACGCTCTGGATGGCGGGAAGCTGACTGTCGTCGCCATGGAGCCGGTCCATCATGGACAGCACGGCGTGGATTCCCGCCACGGGATGGATCGGTCCGCCGTGGTGTCCGGATGGAAGTTCGCTCGATCGTGACACCGCAAGGGCCGCAGCGACCACGAGGTCACGCGCGTCCTCACCGGCCTCGAGGCGATCGAGTGTCCTGTCCACGATATCCCCGGGGCAGGTTTCCTCGATAAAGCGCACACGTTCCTCCACGTCGGGGGCGAAGCTGACGAGGTGTACCATCGGGCATTCTCCCGATTTCTGGACGAAGCAACGCAACATTATGAACCGCTGTGCCAGCGATGTTGATCACTTTCTTTACGACCCGTCAGGCGTTGACGCCGGACCGCGACCGGTGCCATGACACGGAACGGGAGTGACACGAAAGGAGCGAGACCACGGTGACTCACCCCATGACACAGGAGGGCTTTGAACGCCTGTCGCTTGAGCTGAAACGTCTCAAGAACACCGAGCGCCATGCCATCTCCCGGGCCATTGAGGAAGCGCGCGAACACGGCGACCTCAAGGAGAACGCGGAGTATCACGCAGCCAAGGACCGCCAGGGATTCGTGGAAGCGCGCATCAGGCAGCTTGAGGGTGTTCTCGGCGAGGCGCAGATCATCAACCCGGACAGGCAACCCCGGGACAGGGTCGCGTTCGGGGCCCGTGTCACGGTCGTCGATCTCGATACGGGCGACGAGGTGACGTACCGCATCGTCGGTGAGCATGAGGCCGATACGGACCGCGGGCTGATCTCCATCAGGAGTCCGATCGCACGCGCCCTGATGGGGCGCGAATCGGGCGATGACGTCTCCTTTGCGACGCCGAAGGGCCAGCGAGAAATCGAGATTACGGCCATCGACTACTGACGGCGTCGTGATATCTCGTCAGGATGCGCGATCGCGCGAGCTCGACTTGGCGACATAGGCGATATCGCTGTGTTCCTGACAATAAGGTTTGCCGGGGGTCACGGCCTTGCCGCAAAAGTAGAAATCCTCCTCGTCGGGATTGCCAAATGGCCAGCGGCACAGATGGGCCGTCAATTCGATGATGTCGGTGATGCGCTTCTGCTTCTTCGGGGCGGCTCTGGCCGGCGGCTTCTTCCTGGCGCCTGGCCTGACGATCGGCGATGGCCGCGCCGGCAGCTTGAGTCGGCGCGACTTGCCGATCACTGCGTTCTTGGAAACACCAAGCTCCTTTCCTATAGCCGATGCACTGGTGCCCATGGCCCACATATCCTCAAGTTTGCGGGTCATCTCGTCGGTCCAGACCATTACCTCGCTCCACACCGTCCTGACATGTCAGGACGCCATCAATAGGTCAGGTCGTCCCCGCGGTCCATAGAGGAATGCCGAGCCGCAGTCCGCTCTGTGGCCTGTGCTCCAGGCGAGGCGTCCCGTACTGCCGCGGCAGCCCCGAAGACAGGACCACTTTTGTCGGCAGGGAGTGTCGATGACCGCTGCACGGATGCCCGTGATGCTGTCGAAAGCAGCGGCATGCGGCCCGAACCAACACACGGACAACGACATTCTCTCCGAAATGGTCTGCGCCCACATCACTCGCTGCCGGACAAAAACGAGCCCTGCCTGATGTTGCCGCTGGTGTTTGGATGCACCATACTCTGATCTAAATCTTTCATCATTCCACTGTTCACTCGGACGATTGAACGCCGTACAAGTCCGGCATGCAAGTTGGACTGCGCCAGTTTGATGCCGCGACGCTGGACTGGCTGCGTGATGCGGCGACGCAGCCAGGTGCCACGCGCAGCGGTCTGGCTCGGGGCTTGCCGGGCGTCTGGGGATCACCCTGCCGGCGCCCGGACGCACGATCCCTCCCGGCAAGGCCGGTGTGCTGCCACCGGTTCCGGACCGGGAGATCCGCTGCACCCTGGCGGACCTTGGCGCCCTGCGTCTGGTGCCTGTCGAGGACACGGCGTCGCGGCGTTCCTGGGAGGCGATGATCGACGCATGGCACCCGCTGGGCTGGTCGCGTGCGCCGGGCCGGCAGGTGCGCTACTGGATCGAGTCGGACCGCGGGCTTCTCGGCGGCATCAACTTCGCCTCGGCCTCCTGGCATCAGAAGGCGCGTGATCGCTGGATCGGCTGGTGCGACGACGCGCGGACGGCGCATCTCGACGCCATCGTCTGCAACCATCGCTTCCTTCTGGGTCCATGGGTCCATGTCGCGCACCTGGCGTCCCATGTCCTGGCCGCCGCCACGGCGCGCCTCGCCGATGACTGGCAAGCGGCCGGCGGACGCCGCCCGCTTCTTGTCTATACCTACGTCGCGCCCGAGCATGCCGGCAGTTGCTATGCGGGTGCAGGATGGCAGCGTTGCGATGAGCCGACCAGCGGCATGCCGCCCGGACAGACGCAGCGCGGGCCTTTGCGTGCGGTGTGGATGAAGCCGCTGGCGGCGGACTGGAAGCCGCGGCTGTGCGCTGTGCCGGAACGCTCGATCACGAAGCCGGTTGCCGTGTCTCTTGACGAGAACGCGGACTGGGCCGATCACGAATACGGGCGCCTGAGCCATACCGACGGTCGTCTGCGCGCACGCATCAAGCGGATGGGACGGGCATGGCTGACACATCTGGGGGCACCGTTGCCGGCGATCTTTCCGGACCGGGCCGAGCGCAAGGCGGCTTACCGCGTGCTGTCGAATGAGCGGGTGACGATGGATCACATTCTGGAAGGTCACCAGGCGGCGACCGTCGAACGCTGTGCCCGGGAACGGGTGGTGCTCGCCATTCAGGACACCACGACGGTGAACGATGACGGGTTGCAGGCCACCGAAGGCCGGGTTGCCATCGGTGGCCTGGCACCGGCGCTGAAGGTCTGCTGGCGCATGTCGGTCTGGCGGTGACCCCGCAGGGCAGGACCCTGGGGGTCTACACGCTTGACGCCGACTTCCGCCAGGTCATCGCCGATGGCGACGGTGACAGGGGCGATGACGAGAGCGGCAAGGAAAGCCGACGCTGGCTTGAGCGCCTGTGCGTCAGGCGATGGCGGCCTCGTCGTCGGTCTCAGGATCAAGTATAGAAGGAACGTTCGACAACAAGACCCAGGAGTAGCGCCGTTACATCGTAGCGCGGGGTATGCCTGCAACCGCAGGATCATGAGCGTTTGGTATTAGCATGCACAATCCGGGCTATGGAGAGACGGACACGAACAGATCAGCGGAACAATGCTACAGTCCCGCCGAATGCGCCGGCATCAAGAAGCGGCGCATTGAGGGAAAGCCCGATCCGAAGCACATCACGTCCTACGTGGAGCGCCAGAACCTCTTCATGCGGATGGGCATGCGCCGCTTCACCCGGCTCACCAAGGCATTCAGCAAGAAGCTGGAAAACCACCTGCACATGCTCTCGCTCTACTTCGTGCACAACAACTTCGTGCGCATTCACTCGACGCTGCACGACATGGAGTGGATTGTCGGCCTGATCGACGCGCGGGCATCGACACCGGCCAAACCTGGTCCCAAACCCGGAACGGGCGGGCGGCCCAGAAAGCCAAAGTGAGACACTGCCGGACATTGCATCGGCTGTTCTCATGTGTATATAGTTGCGCATGTTGCGCAACAGCCGAGACATCGTCAAGCGTCTCAAGGCCGAGGGCTTCGAATTGGTGAGCGTAAAGGGATCGCACCACAAGTTCAGAAAGGGCACGACCACCGTGGTCGTTCCGCATCCGAAGAAGGATCTGCCCGTTGGCACCGCTCGGAGCATCGCCAGGCGGGTGGGCTGGGACTGAGGAGGCAGCCATGCACTATGTCGCCGTCATCGACAAGGACTCTGGAAGCGCCTACGGGGTCCGGTTTCCGGAGGTGCCGGGATGCTACTCGGCCGCCGACAGCTTCGATGACATCGTTCCCAGCGCTATCGAGGCGTTGAGCCTGTTCTTCGAAGACTGCGAGCCTGTGCCACCGCGCGGAATCGAAGCGGTGCGGGAGCAAGTTGCCGGGAGTATCGCAGAGGGCGCGGTGCTGATGATGATTCCCTATGTGCATGACCGCAAGCGGGTCGTGCGGGTGAATCTGAGCCTGGAAAAGGGGTTCGTCGATACGCTCGACGAGGCGGCGCGCATGCGTGGCATGACGCGCTCCGCGTTCGTTCACAAGGCAGCGACGCGAGAGATACTCGATCCTGCCTGAAACGGGCAAAGTTGTCGGCTGGCGCCCCTCAGTGAAGTGTGGCCAACGATGGTGCAACGGGCCTCGCGATCGAGATAGAGGCGACCGCTCAAGCAGTCACAGGGGTGTCCGTGCGACGCTTGCCACGTTCGATGCGGGCTCACATTTTCTTGGGCACTCGCAGGACATACCAGAGAAGACCGACATGCGAGTTATGCTGACCTGCGATGCTTCGCATGCCCCACCACGACATCGCGTCGTCTCTTTCAACAAGACGACCAATTAGGCCGACCCACCCCTCATTATTGCCGAGATCGCAACCGGGTATGTCCCACGCGAACCTTTCATCGGTCCACTGTTGACTCGGGGGATTGAACGCCGTACAAGTCCGGCATGCAAGTTGGACTGCGCCAGTTTGATGCCGCGACGCTGGACTGGCTGCGTGGTGCGGCCACGCAGCCGGGAACGACGCGCAGCGGTCTGGCTCGGGGCCTGTGTAAGCGTGCGGACTGGCGCAACGCTTCCGGCGCTCCTTGTGAGGCGTCGGCCCGCAAGCTTCTGCCACGCCTTGCCGGGCGTCTGGGGATCACCCTGCCGGCGCCCGGACGCACGATCCCTGCGGGCAAGGCCGGTGTGCCGCCACCGGTTCTGGACCGGGAGATCCGCTGCACCCTGGAGGACCTTGGGGCCCTGCGTCTGGTGCCTGTCGAGGACACGGCGTCGCGGCGTTCCTGGGAGGCGATGATCGACGCATGGCACCCACTGGGCTGGTCGCGTGCGCCGGGCCGGCAGGTGCGCTACTGGATCGAGTCGGACCGCGGGCTTCTCGGCGGCATCAACTTCGCCTCGGCCTCCTGGCACCAGAAGGCGCGTGATCGCTGGATCGGCTGGTGCGACGACGCGCGGACGGCGCATCTCGACGCCATCGTCTGCAACCATCGCTTCCTTCTGGGTCCATGGGTCCATGTCGCGCACCTGGCGTCCCATGTCCTGGCCGCCGCCACGGCGCGCCTCGCCGATGACTGGCAAGCGGCCGGCGGACGGCGCCCGCTTCTTGTCTATACCTACGTCGCGCCCGAGCATGCCGGCAGTTGCTATGCGGGTGCAGGATGGCAGCGTTGCGATGAGCCGACCAGCGGCATGCCGCCCGGACAGACGCAGCGCGGGCCTTTGCGTGCGGTGTGGATGAAGCCGCTGGCGGCGGACTGGAAGCCGCGGCTGTGCGCTGTGCCGGAACGCTCGATCACGAAGCCGGTTGCCGTGTCTCTTGACGAGAACGCGGACTGGGCCGATCACGAATACGGGCGCCTGAGCCATACCGACGGTCGTCTGCGCGCACGCATCAAGCGGATGGGACGGGCATGGCTGACACATCTGGGGGCACCGTTGCCGGCGATCTTTCCGGACCGGGCCGAGCGCAAGGCGGCTTACCGCGTGCTGTCGAATGAGCGGGTGACGATGGATCACATTCTGGAAGGTCACCAGGCGGCGACCGTCGAACGCTGTGCCCGGGAACGGGTGGTGCTCGCCATTCAGGACACCACGACGGTGAACGATGACGGTTTGCAGGCCACCGAAGGCCGGGTTGCCATCGGTGGCCTGGCACCGGCGCTGAAGGTCTGCTGGCGCATGTCGGTCTGGCGGTGACCCCGCAGGGCAGGACCCTGGGGGTCTACACGCTCGACGCCGACTTCCGCCACGACGCCGCCGGCAAGGAAAGCCGGCGCTGGCTCGATGGTCTGGGGAAGGCCCGGCAACTTGAGGAGGCGTGTGCCGGCACGCGGGTGGTCACGGTCTGTGACCGCGAGGCCGACATGTGGGAAATGTTCCAGAGAGCGTCGCGTGAGGGAGACGCCCTTGTGATCCGCGCCAGCCGGGCCCGTCAACGCAAGGTGATCACCGACGATGGCGCCTGTGAGAACCTGTGGGCCCATGTCGCCCGGCAGCCCGCATGCGCCACGCGGCATCTCGTCATCGAGGCCTGCGGCGGGCCACGCCGCCGCAAGCAACGCGAGACCGACGTCGCACTGAGGGCCTGCAGGGTGCGGCTCGCGCCGCCGAAGGACGCCGCAGATCCGACGCCGGTCGACCTCGTTGCCGTCAGCGCCACGGAGATCACGCCCGTCGATGATGCCAAGCCCCTGCACTGGCTGCTGCTCACCACCGAGGGCGCACCAGGCCCGCACCAGGCAGAGCAGACCGTCGCCTGGTACGAGGCCCGCTGGTCCATCGAGACATGGTTCTGTGTCCTCAAGAACGGCACACGGCTGACCGACCGGCAACTCGACAGCGCCGACGACTTGAGAAAGTGCCTCGCCTTCGACGTCATCACCGCCTGCCACGTCCACGACCTGAACCACATGGCACGCACCGAACCCTCAACTCCGGCCAGGGACATCATCGATCCGGAGATGATCACCTGCCTCTCCATCTTCCTGCGCCTGCTTGGCATCCGCCGGATCAGCCGCTCGCCGCCGGACCTTGAGCACCTGACCATCCGCACCTTCGTCATCGACCTTGCCCATGCCGCAGGGTTCGACTCCACCACACGACAGCCCCTGCCGGGAACCCGAAAACTGTGGGAAGCCTGGGTCCGCTTCCAGCCCGCATGGATCCAGTATCGGGGCATGACACAACTGGGATGGAGGCCACCATAAGAGAGGTACAATCAACCAGCGAAATCATCCCGAGTCGTATGTGGGGTGATGAAAGCACGCGAACAGGTCCTCACCGGATAGGCCCCCAACCTCCAGAATGAAATTCTCGCCTCGCGTCTCGCACCAATCGAGTAGGAGATTGTATACTTGGAAGAACCGACGGCTGGAGCTGCTAGCCTTGGTTGGGCGCTCGTCGGCACGGCCTTTGGTAGGGGGTATATCGTTGACGGCACAGCGATCACGGATCGGAGGATGGCAGCATGAGTCTTTCAGCCAGGGGTGTAAGTCCCCACGGAATCCCTCTCCTTTGTGCTGACGTGGCTGTGCCCTCGCCGTTACCGTCATTGCTGCGACGAGCGTTTCCGCCGGGGATGACATCGAATCGTCACAATGGGGCCTGACTTCCCGCCATCCGTCCATTGCCTTTTCGTCACAAGAAGGATGCCCGTGTATGGCATCCGCGTCCAGTATCGGGTAGGTGACGTGCTACTGGCCGTAGGCGGGGAGACGTGGGATAGATGACAAACTCGTCGTTGTCGTTCGGTCGTCCTACGACCAGCCTCGCAAGACCGAACTCGAAGAGGATGTGAGGGTCGACGCGACACCCTGAGGATGTGCGGGCAGCGCTCATGCGTCGCGTGAGGCTGGAGAAATCCGACGACGCTTGGCGGTGACGCCCGAAGGCACCTCGTTTCTCTTGCTGGCTATCGTGACAATGACCTATCGTGAGAGTCATTGAACGTTCACACGCACCCACACACTCTGAGGAAACTGGCTATGACGGCGGTACAGTTCATGTCGCCGGAGGAGATCGCAGAGGCGGCAGAGCGCATCTATGACACCTGCTTTCGGGAAAAGTATGAGGGGATACACGACGACGAATTCTTGGCCATCGACGTGCTCAATGAAACTGCCTATCACGGTATGTACCCTGAAGATGCACTGACGAAGGCCCGTGCTGCACAACCCGATGGGACCTTCTATCTGATCAGAATTGGCGCGGACGCAACCTTCAACGTGGGGTTCATCGGTGAGCAAAAAACCGACATGGATTGGTCGCTTCGACCGTAACCACATCGCCCGGCTGGATTTCACCCTTCAAGGTCTGTCTGGTCAGGCATCGGTCCCGTTTGAAGGCATCATTGACACCGGGTTTACCGGTTTCGTTCAAATCCCAATCAACATGGGGGCTGCCTTGGGGTTCCTCACCCCTCCCCTTACGGTGGGCAAGACCCCCCTTGCCAACGGTTCTGTGCAGCAGGTGTTGCTCAAGCAGGCGCATGTCACGGTCCAATCTGAGACACGGGATGGCCTATGCCACATCCCCTTGAGCCCTCAGAGACCCGTCCTCATCGGGATGGATTTTCTGCGCCGCATTGAACGAGCTCTCGTCATTTCCAAGGGTGTCGTCATCCTGTTGGGCGAAGCCGAGATGCCCTCTCCACCGCCCCGTTTGGTGCCCAAGCCCGAGTCGGCGTCATTGTGACTATTCGATGTCATCCCCTTTCCGACCCTCTGTGCGCGACGTGGTGGAACAATCGCAGAGGAATGTTCCCCGGATTATCGATCATCTTCCGGCCGGCATGATGGTGACGGACCCTGCCGGAGAGACGGTGAAGGGACGCATCATCGTCTCGGGAGGCGAGGTGCTGCTCGAACCGGTGCGCGCCCCGGTGCTCTATCCGGCCCTCGCGCAGATCCATGCGCGCTATCGCGGCGAGGTGGATCTCATCGTGCAGACAACCGGCGACCGCCTGAGCGAACGCATTCTCGACGAACTTCTCGCCAGGAACGTCGGCATGGTCTCGATTTCCGGCTTCGACAGCTACCATGCCGGCATCAACCGCGCCGACCGCGCCAGGGCCTTGCGCGACAAGCTGCTCGCCATGTTCGAGGCCGCCGGTGTGCGCGAAGCCACAGGCCGGCCAACCGGCAATGACAGTCCGCCTGTCTTCAACATCGTCGGAGCCAACGAAGATACCTGGATCGGCAGGCTGTGGCCGCGCGGACGCGCCTGGAAGAACGGACTGTCACGCGCCGGCATGGATGACAGTTTCTGCAATGTCTGGTCGGGCGGGCGGGATCGGAGGTCTCCATCGAACCGGCCGGGAATGTCGACCCCTGTTGCCGCAAGACGCGCCTGCCCATCGGCAATCTCGTTGACGAACGCCTCGATGACATCATCGACAGTCTGCGAAGCCATCAACCGCGGTCAGCCCGAGATGACGGGACACGCGTTCGGCTGGACCACGGAGCGCGTCGGCGCCGAATCCGGGATCGACACGCCGCAAGGCCGCCCCTGCCGGAATCTCTGCATCGGCTGCGACAGGTTTCACGAGAAGGTTCTTGGCCCGATGATTGAGAAGACGCGCCAGGAACGGGACGGGCGCGCCTGATGGCCGCTCTCATGGGCGCCGCCGAGGCCCCGGCCATCGGCGCTCCCGGGCGCCGGTCCATGAGCTATGGCGAACTTGCCCGACAGGTCGGCGAGACCCGGGACATGCTCGCCCGTGCCGGTCTGAGAAACGGCGACCGCGTTGCCCTTGTCCTTCCCAATGGTCCCGAGATGGCCGCGGCATTTCTTGGCGTTGCCTCGGGTTTCACGGCGGCGCCGCTCAATCCCGCCTATCGCGGGGACGAATTCAGGTTCTATCTCGAGGATCTCGACTCCCGGCTGCTGATTGTCGAGAAGGGATCGGAATCGGACGCCATCGCCGTGGCGCGCGATCTGGGCATGGGAGTGGCTCAGGTGTGCGTCGCCGACAACGCACCAGCCGGCGCCTTCACGTTGCGCCTGATCGAGAAACCGGGCCAGCGCCGCGTCACCCATGATGCCGGAACGGCGCTCGTCCTGCACACCTCGGGAACCACGTCGCGACCCAAGATCGTGCCGTTGTCGCGGGACAATCTTGCCGCCTCGGCCACGAACATCGCCCGCAGCCTCGCCCTTTGTGCCGAAGACCGGGCGCTCAACATCATGCCCCTTTTTCATATCCACGGACTTGTCGGGGCCGTGCTCTCGACCATGTGCGCCGGCGCCAGTGTTCACTGCGCTCCGGGATTCAATCCCCTGAAGTTCTTCTCCTGGTGCGAGGATGTTCGCCCCACCTGGTACACGGCCGTGCCCACCATGCACCAGGCAATCCTGGCCCGGGCGCCGCGCAACACCGCGACCCTGGCAACACTGGATCTCAGACTGATCCGGTCATCCTCGGCATCGCTGCCGTCGCGGGTCATGGAAGAACTCGAGACAACATTCGGCTGCCCGGTGATCGAATCCTACGGCATGACGGAAGCATCCCATCAGATGACCTCCAACCCTCTTCCTCCGGCGCCGCGGCACGCCGGTTCGGTGGGCATCGCCGCGGGGCCGGACGTCGCAATCATGGATGAGAAGGGCGGCCGGTTCCTTGCGCCCGGGGACACCGGTGAGGTCGTCATCCGCGGCGCCGGCGTCACCTGCGGTTACGAGAACAACGATGCGGCCAACGATGCGGCCTTCGTGAATGGCTGGTTCCGCACGGGTGATCAGGGTCTGCTCGATGACAGAGGCTATCTGTGGCTTACCGGACGGCTCAAGGAGATCATCAACCGGGGAGGCGAAAAGATCAGCCCCCGCGAGGTCGACGATATCCTGATGGAGCATCCCGCGGTCGATCAGGCGGTCACATTCGCCGTTCCCCACGCCACGCTCGGCGAAGAGGTCGCCGTCGCCATCGTGCCGAAGGACGGCGAGGCTCCCTCGGAGATGTCGCTGCGCGCCTTTGCCGGCGCACGCCTGGCTGCCTTCAAGGTACCCCGCCAGGTGATCATCCTCAACGAGATTCCGAAGGGAGCGACCGGCAAGCTGCAGCGCATAGGACTCGCCGCAAAACTCGGACTCGCATCGTGAGGGTCGCGGTCTACGGCGCCGGAGCCATCGGCGGCTATCTTGGATACATGCTCGCCGGGAGCGGCGCCGACATCACGCTCATCGCGCGCGGACCGCATCTCGCCGCCATCCGCAAGGGCGGCTTGACTCTGGAGTCGGCCGACGGGCGCCAGACCCGGCGCATCAGGGCCACCGACGACCCGTGTGAAGCCGGAGAGCAGGACTACGTGATCATCACCCTCAAGGCTCACTCGGCGCCGGCGGTCGTCGAACCCATGCAGACGATGCTGACATCCCGAACGGCTGTCGTGACGGCCGTCAACGGCGTTCCGTGGTGGTACTTTCACGATCTCGAGGGAACGTGGCGCGACCATCGCCTCAAGAGCGTCGATCCCGGCTGTGTCCAGTGGGATGGCATCGGCCCCGAACGGGCCATCGGATGTGTTGTCTTTCCGGCGTGCGAGGTCGCCGCGCCCGGCGTGGTGCGTCACCTCAAGGGGGATCGCTTCTTTCTTGGAGAACCTTCGGGCGAGGCCACGGAACGCGTGCGCACCCTGGCGCTGATGATGCGCGAGAGCGGGCTCAAGGCGCCGGTGCGAACAAGGATTCGCGATGACATCTGGGTGAAACTCTGGGGCAACCTCTGTTTCAATCCGGTCTCGGCGTTGACCGGAGCCACCCTTGAACAGATGGCCGGAGACCGGGACATCCGCGAACTGTGTCGCACCATGATGACGGAAGCCCGCGCGGTGGCGGAGGCGCTGGGAGTACGGTTTGCCATCGACGTCGACCGGCGAATCGACGGGGCCGGGGCCGTCGGCGCGCACCGCACAAGCATGCTGCAGGACCTCGAGCAGGGCCGGTCCCTGGAGATCGATGCGCTGGTGTCCTCGGTTCAGGAACTCGGCCGGATCGCCGGGCATCCCACACCCACAATCGACCTTGTTCTGGCTCTGATACGACAGAAGGCCGAGCTGCTTGGTCTCTACAGGCGGTCATCATGAGTGGAGCGGATGGAGGGAATCGAACCCTCGTTTAAAGCTTGGGAAGCTTTCGTTCTGCCATTGAACTACACCCGCAACCGACCGCTCTAAACCTAATCGGGCTGCCCTTGTGCTGCAACCGTGAAATCGGATGGCTTGACCCGGCATGCCGGCCACTGCACCGTTGTCATTGTTGCCTCTTCGGAGAGATGGATCATGTATGAAGAAGTGACCCGCGGTGTGCGCATCTCGGTCAATCCGGTCTACCTTGAGAGCCAGTCCGAGCCGGACAGCAGTCACTTCGTGTGGGCCTATCAGGTGAGAATCGTCAACGAGGGTGAGGAAACCGTGCAGCTTCTGACCCGTCACTGGAAGATCACCGACGGGCGGGGCCAGCTCCAGGAGGTCCAGGGGCCGGGTGTCGTCGGGGAACAACCCGTTCTCCAGCCCGGAGAGTTTTTCGAGTACACCTCCGGAACACCGCTTTCGACACCGTCCGGCATCATGGCCGGCACCTACCAGATGAAGGCCGAATCGGGCGAGATGTTCGATGCCGTGGTTCCGGCCTTTTCGCTGGACAGTCCCTGGCAGGCCCGACGCATCAATTGAACCCTCATGCGCCAGGGGATATGAGGGGCCGGCCTGCCAACGGCCGGGGAGTCGAGACGTGAGCGAATCCTGCGAAGACAGCCCCTCCCGCAAAGAGGCCGAGGAGGCGGTCAGGACCCTGATACGCTGGGCCGGGGACGACCCCGAACGTCCCGGACTTGTGGACACGCCGTCACGCGTGGTGAAAGCCTACCGGGAGTGGTTCAGCGGCTACGATATGGATCCGGCCAGTTTCCTCGCCCGGACCTTCGACGAGACGGAGGGCTACGACGAGATGATCGCCCTCAGGAATGTCCGCTTCGAATCTCACTGCGAACACCACCTTGCCCCTGTCATCGGCCAGTGCCATATCGCCTACATGCCCCGCTCGCGTGTCGTCGGCATCTCCAAACTGGCCCGCATGGTGGAGATCTATTCACGGCGGCTGCAGATTCAGGAGCGCCTGACGGCACAGATTGCCGACACCATCAACGACATTCTCGAGCCAAGGGGCGTGGGCGTTGTCGTCGAAGCCACCCATCACTGCATGACCACACGCGGCGTCCACAAGCCGGGCGTGACCATGGTGACCAGCCGCATGCTTGGCGATTTCCGCGTCAAATCAGCGACGCGCCGCGAGTTTCTGGCCTATATCGGCAATCCCGTACCGGGGATTTCGGCATAGCGCCCGCCGGGCCCTCGAAGAGCGGGACACGTCCGTGATCGATATCAAGCCCATTCTGCAGATTGCCGGCATCCTGCTTTCCATGCTTGCCGTGGCCATGTTCCTGCCGATGACGGCCGATCTGATCGAGGGGCATGATGACTGGCTGGTGTTCCTTGGCGCCGGTTCGCTCACGTTGTTTGTCGGCATGGCGCTCTTTCTCACCAATCTGACAAGCACGTCGGAACTGAGTGTGCGCCAGGCCTTTCTCCTCACGGCCGTCTCGTGGATCGTTCTGTGTGCTTTCGCCGCGTTGCCCTTTGCCTTTGCCAATCTCGGCCTCGATTACACGGATGCCCTGTTCGAGGCGACAGCGGGACTGACGACCACCGGCGCGACTGTCGTCACCGACCTGCAATCCAGGCAGACCGGCATCCTGCTTTGGCGCGCCCTGCTCCAGTGGCTGGGTGGTATCGGCATCATTGTCACGGCCGTTGCCGTCCTGCCCATGCTGCGCATTGCCGGCATGCAGCTCTTCAGCACGGAATCGTCTGACCAGGAAAAGATGCTGCCGCGCACGGTGCGCATCGCCGCTGTCATCACGATCATCTATGCGGTGTTCTCGGTGCTGTGCTTCCTTGCCTACTGGGGTGCGGGCATGTCGACATTCGATGCCCTGGCTCATGCCATGACGACGGTGTCCACCGCCGGCTTCTCCACCCACGACGACTCCATCGGTCACTTTGACAATCAGTCGATCGAACTTGTCGCCATGGTGTTCATGATCCTGGGAGCCCTGCCCTTTGTCATCTACATGCAGATGACGCGCGGCCACTTCGTTTCGTTGTGGCGCGATGTCCAGCTCCGCCTCTTCATGAGCATCATTGTTGCCGTCATCGCCCTCCTGACCGTTTACCGCTCCATCGAGACCGGCGGCGTGATGTTCTCCTGGAGCGTGCTGAGGGAGGTTTCATTCAACGTCGTGGCCATCGCCACCAGCACCGGGTACACGACCGAAGACTTTGGCGCCTGGGGCGGCTTTGCCGTCGCCATCTTCTTTATTCTTCTGTTTCTGGGAGGATGTACCGGTTCGACGGCCGGGGGCATCAAGATGTTCCGTGTCCACGTTCTCGCTGCTCTGCTCTACATCCAGCTGCGGCGGCTCATCCAGCCGCACGGGGTGTTCATCGCCCACTACAACGACATGCGCATCAGTGACGGGGTGGCGCAGTCTGTGGCGACTTTCCTCATCATCTTTGTCGCCGGCTTCTTCCTGCTGACCGCCGGTTTGGCGGCACACGACCTCGATTTTCTGACCAGCGCTTCGGGAGCGGTGGCGGCCCTCGCCAACATTGGACCGGGCCTCGGCCCCGTGATCGGACCGCACGGCAACTATGCGCAGCTTCCCGATACCGCCAAACTTCTGCTGTGCATCGGCATGCTCCTGGGCAGACTCGAGTTTCTGACCCTTCTCGTCCTTGTGACCCCTGCTTTCTGGAGAGAGTGACCATGACGCCCGTTGACATGATCCGCCGCCTGATTGCCTTCGACACCACGAGTCATCGCTCGAATCTGGAGATGATCCACTGGATCGCCGGCTACCTGGAGTCGCATGGCGTCACCAGCACCCTTGTTCACGACGACAAAGGCCGCAAGGCGAACCTGTTCGCCACCCTGGGCCCCGACACGGAAGGCGGCGTGGTGCTGTCCGGTCACACGGACGTGGTGCCGGTGGATGGCCAGCCATGGAACACCGATCCCTTCGAGGTCCATGATGAAGGCGGCAAGCTCTTTGGCCGCGGTACGAGCGACATGAAGAGCTTCGTCGCCGTTGCTCTGGCGTGTGTGCCGGAGTTCCTCGCCTGCGGGCTGAAACGCCCCGTTCATCTGGCCTTTTCCTATGACGAGGAAGTCGGTTGCCTTGGCGTTCATGGACTCATCGGCGAACTCAAGCGTCGCGACCTTCGGCCTTCGGCTGTCATCATCGGCGAGCCGACCATGATGGAAGTGGTGGATGCCCACAAGGGGATCGCTGTCTTCCACACGCACTTCAGGGGCGTGCCGGCCCACTCCAGCGCCACCCACGTCGGCGTCAGCGCCACCCATGCCGCCGGACGATTCATCGCCTTCCTCGATGACCTGTTCGAGGAGTATCAGACCCGGGCCCGTCCCGATCTGGGGTTCGTGCCACCCTACACCACCATTCAGGTCGGTGTTCTCAACGGTGGAACTGCCAGCAACATCATCGCCCAGGACTGTCATGTCGACTGGCACTTCCGCGCCATGCCGGTGGATGATCCCGCAGAGATCGAAAGCCGGGCCCGCGCCTGTCTCGACCAGCTGCGAGAGACCATGAAGGCGCGCCACCCGGACTGTGACGTCACCACGGCATCCGGCGCCAGGGTGCCGCCGCTCAGACCGGACAGCGCATCAGCAGCAACCGAACTGGCGTTGCAGCTGACCGGCGCCAACAGCACCTCCCAGGCGTCGTTCGGCACCGAGGCCGGTATCTTCCAGGAAAGCAACTACGCTGCCGTAGTATGCGGTCCCGGCGATATCGCCCAGGCGCATCAACCCAACGAGTTCATCGCCTTAGAGCAGGTCGAGGCATGCCACGCCTTCCTGCGCCGGCTGATGGCACGCCTTTCGTGACCGATCTGCGTGATCTGCCGGCCCTCGAACACAGGCGGCTGTCGCATTCGGGTGCACTGTCGTCGCTCGAACTCGTCGAGGCCCAGATTGTCCGCATCACGACGCGCAATCGGGAGATCAACGCCTTCGTTACCCTCGATGCAGACCGCGCCTGCGACGCGACACGCACAAGGGACAACGAGCGCGCCATGAAAGCCGAAGAAGTCTTTCACGGGCTGGCGGTGGGCGTGAAGTACTGCTTCGCGACACGGGGGATGCGCACGTAGACGAGGCGCGAGAGCGCCTGGTCGACGGCTTCCCGGTTTCCGAGGTCGAGGAAGTCCTTCGGCGTGCAGACCCACCGGCTCCGGCCGGGCGCGTTCACCCGCTTCATGATGGCATCGGCGACGCTGCTCATCAGACGCTTCTCCATGCGCTCGTTCCTGTCAGAAAGTACACGCATTATTCCTGTCCGATCGACCGGCCTTCGGATGAAACGGGAAACGATGGCGGTGTCCGCCGACGGCCGGTTCATGCCGCCCGGTCTAGCAGGTAGGCGGCCTTGCGCAGTGCGGTTGCCGCGTCCCGCCTGCAGCGGGCGCTCACATGCGGTTCGGGCGCGAGGTCGGCCATCCAGGCGATCCAGAACGAGAGCTCCGACAGCGTCTTCAGCGCTTGCCTGAGCGCCTCGGCGGGAGCGCCATGCAGGCCGACACGCGCATGCCGCCAGCGGCGGCAGTCTCCTGGAGGTCCTGCCATTCGGCGTCGGTCATGCGTGCTCCTGCGGTCATCGCAACGGGCGCCGCCCGACCGCGGTTGCGGTGTGGTCATGGCACCGGGAAAATGGTGACCTTGCGGGTCTACACCCTGCCCGCACCTCATTCCGAAGAACCGGCAGGGGCGGATCAGGGGTCCATGATCCAGCGCCACAGGTGCTCCGCCATTTCCACCTCAAGTTGCCCGTCAAGGGCAGCGACGACGTCCTGGTAGAGGGCATGAAGCGCCTCCTCGCGCTCCATGATCGACAGGCTTTCCGGTACTGTTCGGCGGCGATAGCTGCTGGCCTCGGCGAAGCCGCTTCCCGAAGGGTGATCGACAATCTCGATCCTGACCGCTAGAGATCCCTCGTAGGCGAGCGACTGCTCGTCGGTGAAGAGACCCTCCAGCGTTTCAGCCGTATCGAGAGGGACGGCAACAAAGCGGCTTTCCAGAAGGACGACGCGCGCCTCGCCACGGTCTCCGGCCGCCCGGAGACGTTCCCTGGACCAGCGCCCGATGACGTCGCCGGGCCATTCGGAAAGATCAAATCTCACATCCCGTGCCGGTTCCGCGACGTCAGCGGCGGGCGCTTCGTTCACAAAGGTGACGGCTGCCACATCCAGAGGCAGGGCTGCCGACGAGGCAAAGCCGACCACCGGCAGTGTGCGGATCGCCATGCGACGTTCGCAGCCGGCAAGGAGGGCGCCGGCGGACAGCGCAAGGAAGGCTCTGCGGCAAGGAGTCATCATCAGTTCAGGCTCGAGGCCGCCGGCCGCGTCACATCCCCGGGGGAGAAGACCTGACGCCGGTTGCAGAACTTGCACACCACCTCGATTTCGCCGTCGACCACGTAGTCGTCGATACTGCCGGCCGGAAGGCCGCGCAACATGGTCAGCGCCCTTGTGTGCGAACAGCTGCATGCGAAGCGGACGTCCCTCGGTTCGTGGACCCTGACACCGACATCGTGAAACAGGCGGTAGAGCAGATCCCGGGACGTCACAAGGGGATCGGTCAGCTCCCCATCGGTGAGCGAACCCAGCAGGACCATCGTGGTGGTCCAGGCGTCCTGTCGTTCGGCCACCGTGACCGGCTCGTCTCCGGGCCCGAGCTCGGCAATGCGCTGCAAGGCAATGGCGCCGCTGCGCCAGCACCCGGCCTGACGTGTCACGGCAACCTCCAGGGCCGTATCGATCTGCTCCGACTGCCGGAAGAAACCCCGCATGCACTGGGTGAGATTCGATCCGTCGAGTGCAACCACACTCTGATAGAGATCACTCTTCGAACCCTGATCGACCGTCATCACGAGAACCCCCTCGCCCAGCAGGTCGCACAGTGGAGAGGAGTCGAACCCCACACGTTGTCTGTCGAATCCTGCATAGGCGCGCACGTCGCCGCCACTGGTGTAGTCGGCGACAAGCAGGTGGACCGGCCCGTCTCCCCGGGTTTCGGCGGTCATCCGGCCCTCGAACTTGAGACCGGCGCCCAGAACCACGGTTATCGTTATCAGTTCTCCCAGTATCCTGGATATCGCATCCGGGTAGTGATGCTGGGTGAGAATCCGGTCCAGCGCCGGACCGAGGCGCACCAGACGTCCACCAAGATGCAGGCGGCCCAGATTGAAGGGCTGGATCGCATCATCCCGGCCAAGAACGTTCAGCTCATGCACCATTCCAGGATCGCCTTCTGGGCATGCAGCCTGTTCTCCGCCTCGTCGAACACCACCGACTGCGGCCCGTCGGCCACGTCCGCGGACACCTCCCTGCCCCGGTACATGGGCATGCAGTGCATGAAGATGGCATTCTCGCGGGCAAGCGCCATCGCTCTGGCATCGATGCGAAACGCCTTGAGTGCCGGCGTGTCGATGTCCCCGGCCCGGGCGCGTTCGTCGCTCATGGACACCCAGGTATCGGTCACCACGCAGTCCGCACCGCGAAGGGCTTCATCAAGGGTGTCGACGATGCGCACCCGCGCATCGTGCGCCAGGGCCTGCTCGACAACATCCCCGGGAGGGCGGTACCGCGGCGGGCAGGCGATGCGCAGTTCGAAGCCGAATCGTTCCGCCGCATGAATCCACGAGCAGGCCATGTTGTTGCCGTCACCGGCCCACGCCACCGTCCTCTGCGAGATCGGTCCGAGGTGCTCTTCGACAGTCATGATATCGGCCATCAGCTGCGCCGGATGGGTGCGATCGGTCAGGCCGTTGATCACGGGCACCGTCGCATGGTGCGCCAGATCGAGCATCGTGGCGTGGTCGGTGGTGCGAATCATGATGGCATCGACGTAGCGGGAAAGCACCCGCGCCGTATCGGCCACCGACTCGCCACGGCCAAGCTGCATGTCTCCGGGCGCGAGGTTGATGACATGACCGCCGAGCTGGCGCATCGCAACATCGAACGACACCCGCGTACGGGTGGACGGTTTCTCGAAGATGGTGGCAAGAACCATGTCGGCAAGCGGCCGCGGCCGGTCGTTCTCCCGCCACCGCCGCTTGAGATCATGGGCACTGTCGAGCATGGTCCGCAGACAGGACTCGCCCAGTTCCGAGATGTCGAGGAAGTGACGCACCGGGTTCATGGCGCGAGCTCGCCCGCTGCTCCGTCAAGCGCCTCGAGAGCCACGTCGACATCCTCGTGCGTCACCACGAGCGGAGGCAGGAAGCGGACCATGTTGTCGCCCGCCGGCACCGTCAGCACATGCCGGCGGTTCAAGGCGTCAACGACGTCGCCCGCCGGCACATGACTCCTGATGCCCAGCATGAAGCCCAGTCCGCGCACGTGATCGAGGACTGCAGGGTGGGTTGAGATGACCTCTTCCACGCCACGCAAGAGCCGTTCGGCCTTGGTGCGGACCGTCTCGAGAAAACCGTCCTCGAGCATGACGTCCAACACGGCATTGGCGGCGGCCGTGGCGAGCGGATTGCCGCCGAAGGTGGATCCGTGGCTTCCCGGCGCCATCGCTTCGGCCACCTTCCCGGTCGCCAGGCAGGCGCCAATGGGAAATCCGCCGCCCAGGGCCTTTGCCACGGCCATGATGTCGGGGGCAACGCCGCTCCACTCATGGGCAAACAGCCGCCCGGTGCGGCCCATGCCGCACTGAACCTCGTCGTAGATCACCAGCAGGCCGAATTCGTCAGCCGCACGGCGTACCATCTCGAGGAACCCGTGGCTGACCGGCGTGATGCCGCCTTCACCCTGAACCGGTTCAAGAAGAATCGCTGCCGTCTCGGGCCCGATGGCTTCCCTCAGCGCGTTCGAATCGTGAAGCGGAACCTGGTCGAACCCGTCTGCCGGAGGCCCGAATCCCTGCAGATGCTTGGCAGATCCTCCCGCGGCAATGGTTGCCAGCGTGCGCCCGTGGAAGGCGCCGCTGAAGGTGATGGTGCGATAGCGCTCCGGACAACCCCTGGTGTACTGCCAGCGCCGCGCCGTCTTCAGCGCACACTCGATGGCTTCGGCGCCCGAGTTGGCGAAGAACACGTTCGACGCAAAGGTCGCTTCGGTGAGACGCCGCGCCAGCCGTTCCTGACCGGGGATCCTGTAGAGATTGGATGTGTGCCACAGTTCGCCGGCCTGCTGCGTGACGGCATCGACAAGCCTGGGATGGACATGCCCCAGGCTCGTGACAGCGATACCGCTGCAAAAGTCGAGATAACGCTCGCCATCCTTCGTGTAGAGCCAGGAACCCGCTCCCCGCACGAACTCGAGATCGAAGCGGGCATAGGTCTGCATGAGAGATTCGGTCATGACACTCTGCCATATCCGGAAAATGATATGGGGAAAGATCCTTGCCCGAGACTATCCGTTGCCACCGTGATGCTGTCAATCGACCCGCAACAGGGAAGGCGGTAGACCGCTCGGACGGCAGAATCCGAGATAGCTGTTGTCGCGTCATGCGGCGCTGATTTATGGTGCGCAAACACGTCCGGAGGTATCCGGCACCGGTGGCCAGCAGGATGATTGCATGTCGATGTCGCGCGTGATGAGGGTGCCGGCCGTTGCGGTTGTTGTTCTGCTTGCCGTTGCCTGTGCCGAAGTGCCGGATGATCCTGCGGAGCATGAGGCCTACATCGAGACAAACGATCCGCTTGAGCCCGCCAATCGCACGATTTTCGATTTTGACATGGCTGTTCTCGACCACGCGTTGAGCCCGGTCGCCCTCGCCTACCGGGATCATGTCCCCGGGCCGATGCGTGATGGTATCAGCAATGTGCTCGACAACCTTCAGATGCCGGTCACCATCCTCAACAGCGGCCTGCAGGGCGAGTTCGACAACATGGCTGCGGCAACGACGTCCTTGCTCATCAATTCAACCGCCGGCATTGGAGGAATCTTCGACATCCCCGCAAGTTCGGGCTGGAAACCCCGCAAGGAGGACTTCGGGCAGACGCTGGCCGTGTGGGGATTCGCAGAAGGTGCCTATCTCGTTCTGCCGATTGCCGGACCATCGACCGCCCGGGATACCATCGGGCTGGGAGTTGACATTCTGACCGATCCCCTCACGTGGCTGCTGACTCCGGGCTGGAGCTATGTGCGAAGCGGCACGGCCGCCATTGACAGCACGGCACGCGCGCACGATCGAATCGCGGAGGCACGGCAGAGCTCGATCGATTTTTACGCCAAGATACGCAGTCTCTATCGCCAGGAGCGGGCGCGCGCGATCGCCAACGAGGCGGATGACCCCTTCGGATTCGGGGAGTAGTCGTGGGGCGGTACGTTAGACAAACCATCGTGCCGGCGTTCGTTCTGGCGGCCTTCCTCTGGACGCCGGTCGACGCGGATTCCCGGGAAGAGGCTGTCGACTTCGTGGCACAAAGGGCGGAACGCCTTCTCAGCATCGTGAGCCTCCCGCCAGGCTCCGAGCGACGCGACATGTTCGCCGGGTGGATTGCATCGACGATCGATCATGACGGCATGGCCAGTCGCGCGCTCGGCCGCTATCGCGACAAGGCGACCGACGACGAGCTGCGCGCCTACGCCAACGCCTTCCACAACTACATCATCATCACCTATGAAAGACGGCTGGCGACCTTCTCGGGCTACACTGTGAAGGTCGAGCGGTCCCGTGTTCTGAGCGACGACGATGTTGTCGTGCGCACGACCATCGGTTCACCCGATGGCGCCCGCACCGTTGTCGACTTCCGGATCAGCATCAACGACGCCGGCGAGTGGTGGCTCACGGATTTCGCCATCGAGGGGCTTTCCATGGTGAAGACGCTGCGAGACGAGTTTTCCGGGGTGATCCGGCGGGAGGGCATCGAGGGGCTGACCGCACTCATCGAAAGCAACATTTCAGAACCGGACCCATGATCGAGCACCGGGTCCCGCGTGACGGTGCGCCATTGCGGGTGCGCGTGGAGGGCAAGGGAACCGATCTCGTGCTTGTTCATGGTGTCGGTGCGTCGCTGGAGGCCTGGGATGAGGTGGTGTCCTGCCTGGGCGACGGCTTGCGCACCATCCGCCTCGACCTCAGGGGCCACGGTGCCTCGGGCAAGCCACCGGGGCCCTACCACATCGATGACTTCGTCGGCGACGTCATCACCGTGATGGATCATTTCGCGATCGGGTCATGTCATCTCGCGGGCCACTCCCTCGGGGCACTCATCGCCCAGGGTGTTGCCCTGGCTCATCCCCGGCGCCTGGATCGGCTGGTTCTTCTTTCCGGCATTGCCGGACGCACGGCCGACGAGCGCCATCGGGTGGAGAAGCGCCTGGCTCTGGTCGCCGACGGCATCCCGGGCGCCCATTTCGAGTCTTCCGTCAGCCGCTGGTTCACCGATGATTTCATCCGCCGCCATCCCGACATCATTGCCCGTCAGGCCGAGGCCAACCGGCGCAACGATCCTGCAGCCTATGCCGCCTCCTACCGCGTCCTCACCGAGACCGACTTCGCCGAACGCCTGCGCGACATCACGGCGCCGACGCTGATCGTGACCGGAGAACATGATCTCGGTTCCAATACCCGCATGGCCCGCTACATGCACGCGACCATCCCGCACTCATCGCTCCACATCCTTGCCGATCTCAAGCATGCCATCCTGACCGAGGCGCCCGACGCCATCGCCGCTCTCATGAAGGACTTCATACGCCAGGATACAACCCGCCGGTAAGCTGTTCGCGGGCGGCACGCTCAAGGCACACCCCGGCCTGGCGTGGATCCGCCAGGAGCATCTGTGCCGACAGTCTGCGTCTCTCCTGTCCCTGGACGGGCGAGGATGAAAGTTGAACCCCTGGGCGGAAAAGCAGGTGCCGCAGCCTATCCCTGGACGGGTGGGGACGACAGGTCGCCAAGCAGGTCCTCGATCGTGTGAATCTGCCAGTCACAGCGGATCGGATAGGTGATTGTGCCTTCGGGATAATGCTCGCGCTCCGGATCGAAGCAGGTGACGCGATAGGGACCATCAGCCCACAGCAGATGCGGATTCTGCTCGCTGCCCTCGGCATGGTACCAGGGATTCCCCTGGCTGCCGCCGAAAAGCTGCGGGCTGTAGTTGTTCGACAGTTCAAGATGCAGGTGCCGTTGGGATCCGCAATCGGAGTCAGGCGGTGGGCCGTCGAGCCAGGCGACAAGGTCACCTCGCCTCACCTCCTGTCCGCGTTCAACCAGACTCCCGGCGATATGCAGGTACGTTGCGTAGAGCCGCCCGCCATTGAGGTCGCGGCCGTGATCGACGACAAGAAGATGCCCATGGCAGAAGCCATAGGCCACGGCCTCCACAACACCATCGGCAATGGCGATGATGGGTTGACGCCTGTTCCCCCTGATGTCGATTCCCCCATGCGGCCATTTTCGCCCCGCCGTGGCGCCGAAGTCGGAATAGATTCGGCCTTCGTAGAAGCTGATCCCGTCGGGGTACACGACATGTTTCGTCGGCGCGGTAGAGGCCGTTGTCTGGCATGCCGTGATCATGAAGCCGATGCCAGCCAGGGCCATGAAGGTTCGCCACATGAAACCTGCCTTTCAACAATCGGGCGTTGCGCGAAGCCTATGGTGCGCGCTGTCGCCATGGCAAATCGGGGAGGAACGATCCGGCACCCCCTTGACTTCTACATCGCGGTCACGGGCAGACGCGGTGTCGCGGCGGGAGGCGGGCGGATTCCGGCATCGAGATAGTCCCAGCCCGCCAGGGCAATCATCGCACCATTGTCCGTCGACCACTTGAGGGGGGGCAGACAGAGCTCGACCCCGGCATCGCTTGCCAGTTCGCTCATGCTGTGGCGCAGCTGGGGACTGGCGGCGACCCCTCCGACCACCACCAGGGAACGGCCTGCGGCCGTGTCAAGGGCACGCCGGCATTTGGTGACGAGAACGTCGATGACGACGTCGACGAAGGAAGCGGCGAGATCGGCGTGATCCGTCTCAGGTGAACGCTCAAGTGTACGGGCAACGGCCGATTTGAGGCCCGAGAAGGAGAACTCAAGGCCCTCACGGATCATCGGCCGTGGCAGGTCGATCAAGGGCCGGCCCTCTTTCGCCAGACGGTCCATGAGCGGCCCTCCCGGGAATCCCATGCCCATGAGGCGGGCAACCTTGTCGTAGGCCTCGCCAACGGAATCATCGCGCGTTCCCCCGAGAACACGCACATTCCGGCGGTCCGTCATGTGGGCAAGAAAGGTGTGCCCCCCCGAAACGAGAAGAATCGTCGCCGGGAACGTCACCCTGGCGCCCTCGAGATCGGCGCTGCGCAGGTGGCCCCTCAGATGGTTGACTCCGATCACCGGAACATCCCAGGCGACGGCGAGTGCGGCTGCCGCATTGAGCCCTACCAGAAGAGAGCCGATCAGGCCCGGTCCGCGCGTCACGGCGATGGCGGCGAGGCGGTCCGGCGAGGCGCCCGCATCCTTCATCACCTGATCAATGGCCGGAATGATGGCGCGCACATGGGCGCGCGACGCAAGTTCCGGCCACACGCCGCCCCAGGGGGCGTGGATGGCATCCTGGCGCGCCACGCCGGACGCCAGCACCCGTCCTTCCCGATCGACGGCGGCGACAGCGGTGTCGTCGCACGACGATTCGATCCCCAGGATGACGTCCCCGCTCACCCCAGGATCTCCGCGATTCTGGATCGGCCGACAACGCCTTCGCGCTCGATGACGGGTGGATCGACGGCACAGTTGACGAGAGTGGAGGGCACAACCTCGCGCGGCCCTGCTTCAACCGCCAGGGCCGGCTCGCAGGCGAGTTGAAGGAGGATGTCCGCCACCGTCTTCATCGTCGGCAATCCGTGAAGGTTGGCGCTTGTGACAAGCAACGGTCCGGTGGTCGCGAGGAGATCAAGCATGAAGGGCTCTGCCGGAATGCGGACCGCCACCTCGTCGCGTCCTTCCAGCCACGAACAGGGGCCCTCATGACCGAATCCCAGAACCACCGTCAGCGGTCCCGGCATCAGATCCGATTCAAGCAGACGACGGGCTCGCACGCCGATCGCCACACCCAATGAATGAAGACGGACCGGCGACTCCACCATGACCGGAAGGTTTCTCTGGCGGGGCCGCTGCTTGAGAACGAACAGGCGATCGATGGCGTCGTCGTGATCGGGGCTGACGGCGAGACCATAGACCGTATCCGTCGGCAGGAGAACAACGCCGCCCGTTGCGAGGATACGGCGTGTCCTCTCCACAGTGTCGCGTCCGCCGGCATCAAGGATGTCAACCACGCTCATCGCCTCCGGCCGCAAGTGAGGCCGCGGTCAGCGGTTCGAGGGGTTCCTGTGTGCACTGGCCGGCGGCGAAGGCCTCGTGGGCACAACGCACCAGGGTTGCGGCGCTGGCCTCGCTGGCGCCTGTGCCGCTGCCTGCGAAGAGCGCCATCACCTCGGGTGTGACGACGCCCGCCAGGGCGATGTCCGCCACAGGGGTACGGCACTGCCTCGATAGCGTGGCAAGATCATCGACCACGAGCGGTCCCTTCCCTTCCCTGAAGAATCCCTGGCCGGCGGTCGTCGGCCTGACGCAGACCACCGTGGCAGCGGTCCTGGTCTCTGCCGTGACGAGATCGAAGTAGTCAAGAGGCACGAGGGGGATCCCCAGCCCCCATGCAAGCGTGTTGGCGAAGGTCACGCCACCGCGTGTCGCGGTGAGCCCTCCCGGTCCGAGGTCGACGGCGACGGCGCCGATATCGTTTACGTGAAGACCGCTTCCGGCAAGGCCGCGACGCACGGCATCACCAAGGTAGACAGGCCCATCCACCCTTGCACCATCGGGCCTCTCGTCGAAGAGGACGCGGCCCGACTTGCCGATCGCCACCATGATCGATGGCGCTGCGGTCTCGATGCAGACAATCGCGGTCACGGAGCGGGCGTGCCGGGCAGCGGCCAGGACCGGCCGCGCCGCCTGATGGTGCAGCGCCGGGACGTCTCGCCTCGCCCGCCGAACGCGAGAACGAGTCCGAGGTGTTCCGGGTGGGCGCCGGCAACCCTGTCACCCCATTCCACCATGGTGATGGAGTCCTGCGCGAAGTCTCCGGCGCCGAGGTCGAGATATTCTTCGACCCCTGAAAGGCGATAGGCATCAAGATGGAGCACCGGCAGGCGCGGCGTTTCGTAGACGTGCATCAGCGTGTAGGTCGGGCTTGTCACCGGGTCAGTCGACCCCAGGGACTCCACGACTGCGCTCACGAGGCGGGTCTTGCCGACACCGATGGGGCCTTCGAGCAACACGACATCGCCTGGCCCCAGAATGTCGCCAAGATCTGCTGCCAGGCCTTCAAGCGCGGCAATGTCGGCAAGTTCACGAACCTCGTCGGCAGACATGATGACGCCCTAGGAAAACTCCAAAAAAGCGGGTGACGCGATAGGACCATCGAAGGAAAGCGGCAGACCAACACAATGTCAGTGATCTGCAGGCTCGCGATACCACCCGTGCCACCCTCCTGACAAGGACGACCACGCCCCGGCTGAACCTCGGCCCATGCCGGCATGGAGGAGAAGCAACCGCACCGGGCGCGGGATCCATCTGCGCGGAACGCTGGCGCCGGGTGACATCACGGAGGCGCTTGCCACGATGGAGAGCGCCCCGCCGACGGAGATGATCGCTGTCTCACATGGAGGAACTCAGCCGCCGGACTCGACTGAACAGGTGCATCGAGGAGCACGCCGGCGTGTGACCTGGTTGAACGAGGATTCAGCTCAGACTTGCTTGCGGGGATGGTGGCATGACGCCCGTCGCATCCGGCAAATCCGCAGTTCTGGAGTTCAAGGCCACCAACGCAACGCGAGGAAAAGCCGCCGCCACCGTTTGCGCGCTGTTCAACCACTCAGGCGGCCCGGTGTTTTTCGGCGTATCATACCAATCCCCATAAGTCTTTTTCAGTAAAGTTATGAGATAAAATGAGGTGTTGGGGCGACATTTCTTGCCCATGTGCGGGTTGTGATGGACGAGATTCTGTCGGCATCCTGGCAGAGTGTATTCCAGGCATCGGTGATGGCCGCGCGAACATCGTCCACGGTCGGAAACACCCGGTTGGCAAGAACATTGCTCTTGAGGAAGCCGAAGAGGTTTTCGATCGGATTGAGCTCCGGGCTGGAGGGCGGCAGGCGCAGCAGCGTCAGGTTGTCCGGGATGGCGAGGTCCGTCGAGCGGTGCCAGCCGGCGCCGTCGAGAACGACGACGCCATGGCGGCCAGGCGTGACCGCCCTGGAGACGTCGGCGAGGTGGCGGTTCATCTCGCCGGTGTTGGCGCGGTCACAGACGTGGCCGACCGCAACCGCATCCTGGGGCCGGGCGGCGGCGAAGAGGTAGGCATAGCCGTAGCGTTGATCCCGCAGGATGCGTGGCCGCTTGCCCTTGCGTGCCCAGCCCCGCGACAGCATGCCCTTCTGCCCGGCACGGGCCTCGTCCTGAAACCAGACTTCGATCGTCTCGGCCGTCACCGTGTCAGGCACCGCATCGAGCACCAGGGCACGGAAGTCCCGGCGAAATGCCTCCTGTCTCGCAGGATCCGCCTTGGGATGAAGCGGACGCGGCGAGACATGAGAGAACCCCATGGCATGCAGGGTGCGACGCACCGTCTCCGGACTGACCGACACGCCGCACGTCGCCTCAACCTTGTTCCGCAGGTCAACCACACGCCAGCGGCACACGCCATCGGCGTCAGCATCCGCGCCGGTCTCGACCCACGATGCCAGGGCCGAGCGCTCCTCAGTGCCAAGATGAGGCGGACGACCGGGGCGCGGCAGGTCGGCAAGGCCCTCGGGCCCTCCTGTGTTGTAGCGGACGATCCAGTTACGGAGCGTCTGCACCGTCACCCCGCATGTCTCGGCGACCATGTTCCGCGACTCTCCCTTCCGGAGCATCGCCACCGCCATCAGGCGAAGCGCCATGATCGCCGATTTGCTCTTCCATGCCAGATTATGCAACTCTGCCGGTGTGCAATCGGTCCGCGTGATTGAAACAGGCGCGGTCATACCAAACCTCCTGTGCTGATGGTCTATCGGAAACCTCAACATAGGATAGTCACCGCGCCGATTGCACCCCACATTTTGACCGCCCCTGAAAATTTTGACCGTTAAAGACTTATGGGGATTGGTATCAGCGGCAGTCGAGAACCGCGGGATCCTGGTGGTGCTGCGTGTTGTTCCCCTTGTCGTGTTCTCTGGCTGGTGCCGCCGGCGCACTGCCATGGCGGATGTGGTCACGCTCTCAACGCCGAGATTCAACGCATCAGGCCGCCCGCGTTTCCGGAGATCCGGCGAACTCCCGTGTCTGCAGACCGCGAGGTGATTGAGGTTCGGACAAGCCCGGGGCGTCACTGCCGTATCAATGTCGTGGTATCGCAGTTCAGGCTCCGCTGGCCACTGTGGGCAAATGGCGTACCGCAGCGATCACCGCGGTTCCGGTGGTGAAGCACCCCGCCGCAGCGCGGACAGCCCGCCGCACGGCAGGCCTCCTGCGCCTCGGCCGCGTCAACCTGCTCGAGAAAGTCCCAGACCCGGGCGTTCGAAAAGTTGGCGTGGTGGAACAGCTTGTGCGACATTGCAGGCGTCTCTGGAGATTGACCGTCACCGAGACAAGCCCCTCGGTGGCCTTCTTGCAAGATCACCAGGGGCACCCGCCCCCAAAACCTCAATCAATTTGAGCGAATCAGCCCCGAATCGCCGCAGAAAACCTGCGCACACACAGTCTCTGCGAGAGCACCACCGAAGGGTCATGGGCAAGCGATGCGTTGGAGGAGAGGTCGGGAGATGGTCATGTGCAGGCTGCGGTCCGCGGATGTCGGGATGGCCACGCTTTCGGGTTCGGCCTGGTCGGCGTTGATGGATGATGTCGAGACGACGCCATGAACGGGGGCCGCGATCCATGACGCAGCGGCAGGCCCGTCGACGCGTTCCGCCTCGTGGCCGGTGGCGAGCCGGATTCCGGGTTGTTGATCACGGTGATGTAAGGCATGAGCATGACTCCCGGGTCTCCCCGATGGCGGCATGCCGGTGGTCCTTGATCGTGGTGACGCGGTCGTCCGAGCGCCGATGACCGGCGGTTCTGCGGGCCGGAAGACGTCGCCCTCCTTCTCGCAGGGCACCTGGGGAGAGGGACCGGTCGATGGCGATGCGACCGTCGGGGTCGACCTTGTTGCTGCCAGTGTGTCTCCTGGCCGACCGCTCGATGCTCTCGACGCGGCTGTTCCCGGTCTCGCCGGAACGGGCAGCACTGCCATTGTAGAGCTTCACCAGAGTCCTGTTGAGATCCGTTGAAGACATGGCGGCGAGAACGCGGCGATTGATGGGCAGCACCCCGTTCTCGACGACGGCCTTTGCCGCCGGACAAGCACCGACCCATGACCGGCGGTGGGTCATTTGTCGCTGCCTCCTGTCATTCGCATCTGCGCGGACTGGACAGCTTGCTTGACCAACCGCAGATGGTGGCGCCCGGCCAGTGCCGCATGACGTTTCTGGGAGACTGCAAGGCTTCGTCTTCGCGACACGCGCCAGGGGCTTCTCGGACGGCCCTCATTGATTGCCGAGAGCGCCAGTTTCCGCATGCGCTTGCCATGGGTTGATGGCCTCAATGCCCGCTGCCTCGAACGGGGAGACATCGCGCGTGGCAACCGCGGCCTTGCGATGGACGGCGATTGCCGCGATCAGGCCGTCCGCAAAGCTGATGGCGCGTCCCCGGCGGCGCGCGACGGCCAGGACCTCGCCAAACAGCCGCGCGGCACCAAGATCGAAAGGGAACAATCGGCCAGGGAACAGCGCGACGGTGTCCGTCAGCCTGCTCTCCAGGTTGTCACGACGCCTGCCCGGGTCCAGCTTGTGAACGCCTGCGCTGATTTCAGCAATGGTGACCGTCGTCAGGTACAAGGCATCCTCAGCCTGCCGGTCGAGCCATGCGAGAACGGCCGGCGAGGAGTCGGACTTCGTCACTTCGGAAATGACGTTCGTGTCGAGAATGATCATTGCAGGTCCATCGGTTCGTACGGCGTCTGATCACGTTCCAGGTCGACGTCCGAGAGACCGGTTCCCTCCCATAGCGCTGCGATGCGGCTGCCGAGACCGGTGCGCGATTCCGGCACCAAGGCGCCTTCGAGAATCTCGCGGGCCAGGGACTCGGCGCTGCAATTGCGCTGTCGTGCGCGCGCCTTCAATGCACGGTGCGCTTCCAAAGCCAGCTGACGGACCAGGACCTGTGGCATTCTGTTCCTTCTCCGATGACCGGGTGCTATCACATGTCCAGACTGATAGCAGAGCCTGCGGCGATGCGCAATGGCGTGCCGCGCTCCGCCCAGGCATTCGCGCGGACGACAGGGCGGGCAGGGGAAGTGCGGCGTACGATGAACATGCGCACAGGCGCATGGCAACCGTCATGGATGCGAGGAAAGCACGATGGCGCAGAGAGGGTCCGGGACGGATGTCCCGGCAACGAGCACGAGCGCCTCGAACGGACCCGCGGGATGATGCCTGGCGAGGAGGCAGGACCCGGCGTGAAGGGTGAAGGCGGCCCGCGCCACGAGCGAGAGAGCCGAGGCGGGCTCCATCAGGAGGGAGTGGTTCTCGCATGACGAACTCGTGAATCGTCACCCTGCTGAAAACGCGCGGTTTTCTGAATCCTGATGACCTGCGGGAAGGTGGTCCGCCGGACGGCGCATGCCGGCGCTGGCACGGCAACAGGCCCGGTCCGTATGGAGCGGCGGAACCCGTGAAATCGCCGCTCGCGGCGGCGGGAAGGTTCGGTGGTCTGCCCGCCTGGCGGGCCTGACCAGAGGGTCATGCTGCCTCGCCCAGATGAGGCACAGGGCGCGAGGCGATGGGCGCCATCAACTTGCCCCCGGCATGAAAGTCCCGCTGATTCTCCCTATCTGCGACATCCGCCGTTCACACACAGGTTCCTGACAAGGTCCGCGGCGTCCCTGGCGTCGGCAATGGCGGCGACGCCCCCAATCGTTTCATCGTCGATCAAGCCGGATGCGGATTCTCACCATGGTCGGCGTTGATGGATGATGTCGGGACCACGCCGGAAACGGGTGCCGCGATCCGTGGCGCAGCGGCAGGCCCCGTCGACGCGTTCCGCCTCGTGGCCGGTGGCGAGCAGGGTTCCAGGTTGTTGATCGCGGTGATGTAAGGCATGGACATGGTGCCTGGGTCTCCCCCATGCCGGCGCGCCGGTGGTCCTTGTATGACCGGGTTTTATCGCCGTGAACATAAGGTTATCCACAGCGGTTGGGGTTGGGAACGTGTGGACAACCGCGGTTGTGGGAGAGCCATGCGGTCTATGGTTCCAGAGAGATCCCGCTCCCCTGCGCGAAGGTGCACAGGGGAGCGGGGTGCGGAGATCTCACGATCCCCGCGGAGGTCGCTCGGACCGTTGTGGCCCTGGCTTTGGAGAGCCGTGATCAAGCATGGTCGGCCGACCTCCCTTGGCGTCCCTCGCGTCCTGAATGGATGCCTGGGCTTGGACCGTCTCATCACAAGGAGAGGAGCAAGGGACGATGGTGAAGGTCGTGGCAGGGATCGATGTCAGCAAGGCCAGCCTGGACATCTGTGCGGCGGGCCAGACGCGTCGCTTTGCCAACGACGCCACGAGCTGGCGGGCGCTGGGTGCGTGGCTTCGCGGTCTCACTGTGAGCCGGGTGGTGATGGAGGCGACGGGCCGCGACCACCGCAGGGTTCACCAGTGTCTTCATGACCGGGGCTTCGAGGTCGTGCTGATCAACCCGTTGCGGGCCCGGCGCTTCGCCGAGGCGCTGGGCCATCTGGCCAACGTGTCGACGCGTTGATGCTGGCCAGGCTGGGGACGGCGCTGGACGATCGTGAGCCTGTGGCTCCTCAGGAGGCCTTCCTCAACCGCCTGGGGGATCTCCTGGTGGTGCGTGCCAGGCATGTCGATGCGCGGACCATGCTGGGGCATGTGGCGGGTGAGGTGGACGGCGAGGGCGAGGTGCTCTCACGGGCCACGATGACCGATCTCGACGAGAGGATTGCCGCACGGGATGCGGCGATCGAAGCGGTGATCGCCGGTGAACCCGAACAGGCCGAGCGGTCCCGCATCCTGATCTCCATTCCCGGTGTCGGTCCGGTGACCGCCGCAGGTCTTCTGTGCTGGATGCCCGAACGCGGCAGTCTCGAGGGTCGCCAGGCGGCGGCACTGATCGGGGTGGCACCGGTTGCCAACGACAGCGGCCAGCACCACGGCGCCAGGCATATCCGTGGCGGCCGCCGCAGGCCACGCGATCTCCTGTTCATGGCGGCGACATCGGCGTCACGCTTCAACCGGGATCTCGCTGCCGTGTTCGAACGCCTCAAGGCTGCCGGCAAGGCCCACACGGTCGCCATCGTCGCCGTGATGCGCAAGCTCATCGTGCTGGCGAACGCCCTGCTGCACGAGCAGCGCTGCTGGTCGCCTGAAGCACCGGCACGCTCGCCGGCGTGAAGGAGACCCCCTCATGGCCCTCACACCCGCTGAGAAGCAGCGCCGTTACCGGGAACGGTTCAAGGCCGGCATGCCGCCCGTCCGCGACCGCACGTCCCGTGACCGGCGCTCCCGTGCCATGAGCTGGTGCGATGCGGTGGCCGAGCTCAGCGCGTTGCAGGACCATGATCGAGACTGCCTTGACAGGCTCCCGGATCCCCTGCGCGACACGGCCTACGGTGAGCGCCTGCAGATCGTCGTCGAGGCTGACATCGAGGCCCTCAAGGAGATCGAGCCACCACGCGGCGACGGACGGGACACATGATCTCTGGAACTCCATGGCACGGGGTCACGTGACCGTGATCAATGGAAGACAGACCTACGCTTGCCGGATCACGAGTGGCACGTCTTTCTGGTCACAGGGCGCAGACACCGGGATGCTGGAACCCCAGACCGCATGTGCACAAACAAAGGAAACATCATCCTCGACGCTCACAAAACTCTTGCAGCAAAACATGGATGCTTGATCGTGGTGACGCGGTCGTCCGAGCGCCGATGACCGGCGATTCTGCGCGCCGGAAGATGTCGACCTTCTTCTCGCAGAACACCTGGGGAGGGGGATCGGTCGATGGCGATGTGATCGTCGGGGGCGATCTTGTTGCTGGCGGCGTGTCTCCTGGCCGACCGCTCGATGCTCTCGAAGCGGCTCGGCACTGCCATTGAGAGCGTCACCGGGGTCCTGTTGAGATCCATTGAAGACATGGTGGCGAGAATGCGGCGATTGATGGGCAGCAGCCCGTTCTCGACGACGGCCCTGTCGCCGGTGTTGTCGTGCCACACCGCCGTCCGGCCCTTCGATCCCATGTCTTCGACGCAACGCCCAGGGCAGTCCCTGACCTTGCGGGTCAGCGTCGCCACGAACACGCTGTGCGGCATGGCATCGCCTTCAGGAAGGGTGGTGGGCCCGGCAGGACTCGAACCTGCAACCAGACCGTTATGAGCGGCCGGCTCTGACCAGTTGAGCTACAGGCCCCTTCAGTCCGTTCTGGCGTAACTCCTGAGCTTGCGGCTGCGGCTTGGATGCTTGAGCTTCCTCAAGGCCTTGGCCTCGATCTGCCGAATGCGCTCGCGGGTGACCGAGAACTGCTTGCCGACTTCCTCGAGGGTATGGTCGGTTTCCATGCCGATACCGAAGCGCATGCGCAACACCCGCTCCTCGCGTGGCGTCAGGGTCGAGAGGACCTCCGCACAGGAAATGCGCAGGCTCGCGGCGATGGCCGCATCGATCGGCAGGACGGCATTCTTGTCCTCGATGAAGTCACCGATATGGCTGTCCTCGTCGTCGCCGACCGGATTCTCCAGGCTGATGGGTTCGCGGGCAATCTTCAGCACCTTGCGCACCTTTTCGAGGGGCATGCCAAGCTTCTCCGCGAGCTCCTCAGGCGAGGGCTCCCGGCCGACCTCATGAAGCATCTGGCGACTCGTCCGGGTCAGCTTGTTGATGGTCTCGATCATGTGAACCGGAATGCGGATGGTTCTCGCCTGGTCGGCAATCGAGCGCGTGATGGCCTGACGTATCCACCAGGTCGCATAGGTCGAGAACTTGTAGCCCCGGCGGTATTCGAACTTGTCGACGGCCTTCATGAGACCGATGTTGCCTTCCTGGATCAGGTCGAGGAACTGAAGGCCGCGGTTGGTGTACTTCTTGGCAATCGAAATGACGAGGCGAAGGTTGGCCTCCACCATCTCCTTCTTGGCCTGGCTTGCTTCCTTCTCGCCCTTCTGGACGACGCGCACGATGCGCTTGAATTCGCTGATGTCGAGGCCCGAATCGTCGGCCACCTCGCCGATCTGCTGGCGGGCTTCGACAATGAGCCGGGCGTCGGCACCGGCAAACCTTTGCCACCTGGGATCATCAAGAGCAGCGATGCGGTCCGGCCAGGACGAATCCAGCTCGCGGCCCGCGTACTCCTCCAGAAACTCTTCGCGCTTGATACCGCGCCGCCTTGCGGCGCGCAACAGAGCGCCCTCCTGACCGGTGAGCTTGCGGATGGTGCCCTGATGGATGTCGAGAAGCTCCTCGACACGGTTGTTGTGGAGCTTGATCGTGCGGACGACCCCGGCAACCTCGTCGCGCAATTTCGTGTGCGCCCTCTTGACGGTCGGAGACGGTTCACGTCCCTTGAACCGCGCATCCAGATACTTTTCCTGGGTGATTTCGAGACGCTGGAGGAGCCTGGCAACCTTGTCAAAGGTCGCCGTGATCTCCGGCATGACAGCCTGTTCCATGGCCGCAAGCGTCATGGTGTTGCCGTCGTCGACGTCGTCGTCGACATCGTCCTCGGCGGAACCATTGGCCGGTGAGCCGGACTTGTCGACCGCACCCAGGAGACTGGTATAGGTGGCATCGAGATCAATGATCTCGCGCAACAGAGTGGTCTTCGCAGCAAGATCGTCACGCCAGTCGACGATTTTCCTCAGCGTCATCGGACTCTCGAAAATGCCGCGGATCATGCGTCCGCGGCCGGCTTCGATGCGCTTGGAGATGGCGATTTCCCCCTCCCGGGAGAGCAGGTCAACCCGACCCATTTCACGCAGGTACATGCGCACAGGGTCATCCGTGTAGCCAAATTCCGCGGTTGTCGATGTCTGGGCAGGAGTCTTGTTCTGAACGACGACCTTTGCCTTGTCCTCGACAGGCTCCTCGGGTTCCTCACTCTCGACAACAATGATGCCCATCTGCGAAAGCCGGGTCATCGAGTCCTCGATCTGCTCGGACGAGAACTCTTCGGAAGGGAGCGTCTCGTTGATCTCGTCAACGGTCACGTAGCCCCGTTCCTTGCTGCGCGTCAGCATCTTCTTGATGGCGACGTTCACGTTGTCGAGCAACGGATCCTCGACACCGTCACCGGATTCGACTTCGGCCGTATAAGTCGCCATGTCTGAAATCTCCTTGAGCCGCAAACTCAGACGCATAACGGTATACCACGAAACGGTCGCCTTGCCCGATGACGCACGCGCACAACCTCATCAGGGAATCATCCGGCGTCCCGAGTCTCATCATCAGCGAGCACCCTGCCCTGCCAGCCCTCTCTCTCTTCGATCTTGGCCACCAGCCGCTGCCAGGCCTGTATCGTGGGATCGGTTTCCCAGGCATCGGCTTCGGCGCGAATCTCCTGACCCAGGACATTGCGGCACCGGTGAAGATCATGGACGTGGCGCCACAGATCTTCCGCCTCACCGAGGTTGTCCATGACAAGGCAGGAGAAATTTCCCGCCTGCACCACATCCTTCATCAGACCGTCAAGACCTGCCGCTGTCAGGTGGTCAGACAGTGTCTGCTTGTCAAGGTCTGCATCAGCGTCGCTGGCGGCGATCAGACACTGTTGCAACTGTTCGTGGCGCGAATCGAGAAAGGTCACCTCGGAGAGAGGCTCGGCAATCCTCGCGAGAAGCTCCGGATGGAGGAAGGGGATGGCAACAAGAGCCCGCTCGGCAACGTGGGCATCGCCCGCCGGCCCGCCGCCCGGAGCGCTGCCGGGCACCGGCTCGACACCGCGGTGGGAGGTCCATGACCCCCTGCTTCGCCGGTCGAGTCGGCGGCGCTCTCCCGGCCGCAGGCCACTGCGCACCCGTCGCGGCGGACCGAAGGCCGCCCTCAGCCGCTCGATGATCTCGCCGCGATAGTAGTGGCCAACGACCCTGTCGGTCACTGTTGCGACCAGCGCCATCAGCTCCCTTTCCAGTCCGGCGCGGCGTTCGGGAGTCTCCGGGATCCGTCCTCTGGTGCGGCTCTGCCAGAGCATGTCCATCAGCGGAACCGCACGCTCGATCAGGTCCCGCATGGACCCGGCTCCGCGCACCCCGACGATGTCGTCGGGATCCATGCCGTCGGCGAGCAGCACGAAACGCAGGGACTTGCCGGCCGTGAGAACAGGCAGCGCCCTCTCCATGGCGCGGCAGGCCGCGGAATATCCCGCCGCATCGCCGTCGAAACACAGAACGGGTTCATCAGCCAGTTTCCACAACAGGGCAAGGTGGCTTTCGGTCAAGGCGGTTCCAAGGGGAGCGACAACGTGGCGAATTCCCGCCTGGGCGAGGGCAATGGCATCCATGTAGCCCTCGACGACAACGACCGTTCCGGCATCGTGCGCCGGCTTGCGCGCTTCGGTGAAGCCGTAGAGCAGGTGGCCCTTGTGAAAGACCGGTGTCTCCGGCGAATTGAGGTACTTGGCCCTCTGGCTGCCCATGGCCCGGCCGCCGAACCCGACCATGCGGCCATGGCGATCGGTGATGGGAAAGATCAGCCGGTGACGGAAGCGGTCAGCCGGCTTGCGGTGACCGTCGCCGACATAGGCAAGGCCTGCCTCGATGACCAGTTCCTGCGAGATTCCCCTGCCGGTGAGATGACGCATCAGGCGGTCGCGCTCGTCCGGCGCATAACCCAGACGAAACTGCTTGCGCGTGGGAGCGCTGACGCGGCGTTGCGACAGATAGGCACGGGCCTCGCTGCCGTTGCTGCCGGCCAGCTGGTTTTCGAACCAGCGGCTGGCTTCCTCAAGGACATCATGAAGGGTGGCGGCCCGGCGATAGCGCTCGCGTTGCTCAGGCGTACGCTCCGGCATCGCGAGACCGGCGCGCCCGGCCAGTCTCTCCACGGCCTCAGGGAACGTGAGATTCTCGGTCTCCACCACATAGCGGATGACATCGCCGTGCGCTCCGCAGCCGAAGCAGTGATAGAAACCCTTGGAGTCCGTTACCGTGAAGGACGGCGACTTTTCCTGATGGAAGGGACACAGACCAACATACTCGCTGCCACGGCGCTCCAGGCGGACACTGGATCCGATGACCTCGGAGAGCAGTATGCGCGCCCTGATCTCGTCCAGGAATTCCGGGGTGAACAGCACCGCGGCCCTCTTCAGCCGAACCGTTGCCTGACCAGGGCGCTGGCGGCGGCGCCGTCGAAACGTCCCGGATAGGATGTCTTGAGCAGGGCCATGACCCGGCCCATGTCCTTGAGGCTCATGGCATCGCACTCGACGATGGCGGCGTCAACGCAACGCGCCAGCTCCTGCCCGTCCATCGGTTGCGGCATGAAGCGCGTGATGATGGCGATCTCCGCTTCCTCCCGTTCCGTCAGGTCCGCCCGGTTTCCCTTGCGGAACTGCGCGGCGGCCTCGCGTCTCTGACGCACCATCTTGGCCAGAATGCCGATCGCCTGCTCGTCACTCACCGTCTGGCTGTCGCCGTTGGCGCGTGATGCAATCTCGTGATCCTTGAGGGCGGCGATGACGAGTCTCAACGTCGACGTCGCGAGGCGGTCCTGGGCCTTGACTGCCTGTTTGAGTGCCCCGGTGATCTCCTGCCTGATGGACATCGCGCCGACCTTGACCGTCTGATTTCACAGTTGACGAGCCTAACATCAGATTGCCGCCAAGGGCGAGTCGTTTCCCTCGCACGGCGCGTATCCGGCGTCAGTGGATAGATTTCAACATTTTGATAATGTGATGTTTATTGCGCTATGAGCACTTGACCCCGTGACTGCGCATCCCTATAGTCCGACAACGTCACTCCTGGCCGGTTTCCATGTCCCCATGTGTTTCACAGCCACCGCCGTGGGCCACGGCGTGCATCATGCTCGCGGATGGTTCGGTGTTCTGGGGTCACGGCATTGGCGTCACCGGTCGCGCCATCGGCGAACTGTGTTTCAATACGGCCATGACCGGCTATCAGGAGATCGTGACGGATCCCTCGTACGCCGGCCAGATCATCACCTTCACCTTCCCCCATATCGGCAACACCGGCGCCAACGGCGAGGATATCGAGGCGCAGACACCGGCGGCTCGCGGAATCGTGGTCCGCGACGCCATCACCGATCCCTCGAGCTTCCGCGCAAGCGGGCATTTTGACGCATGGCTGCGCGCCAACAATCTCGTCGGCATCACCGGAATCGACACACGCCGGCTGACGCGCCTGATGCGATCGGGCGGATTCCAGACCGCCGGCATCGATCACGGCGCCATCGATTGCCGGGGACTCGCGGGAGAACTTGCTGCCTGGCCGGGACTCGAAGGCATGGATCTCGCCCGCGAGGTCACCTGCCGGCAGGCCTACACCTGGACCGAAGGCATCTGGTCGCTGCAGTATGGCCACACCGCCGGGCCGTCGCCGCACCGCCATGTCGTCGCCCTCGACTACGGGGTCAAACGCAACATCCTGCGCTCTCTCGTCTCGCTGGGCTGCCGGGTGACTGTCGTTCCGGCCACATCGGGCATCGCCGACATCATGCGCCATCAGCCCGACGGCATCTTTCTTTCCAACGGACCAGGTGACCCCGTGGCCACCGGAACGTGGGCAGTGCCGGTCATCCGCGATATCCTGGAAACGGGAAAACCGGTCTTCGGAATCTGTCTGGGACACCAGCTGCTGGCGCTGGCGCTGGGGGGACGGACACTGAAGATGGCCAATGGCCATCGCGGGGCCAATCATCCTGTGAGAAACCTGGAAACCGGCGCGGTCGAGATCACCTGCCAGAATCACGGATTTGTCGTCGACCCCGACAGTCTCCCCGCAAACGCCGCGATCACCCACACATCGCTCTTCGATGGTTCGCTGGCCGGCTTCAGAGTCAGGGAAAAACCCGTTTTCTCCGTGCAGTACCATCCCGAAGCGAGTCCCGGGCCACGGGACAGCTGCTACCTCTTCCGCTCCTTCATCAAGGCCATGGAGAGCCATGCCTGAGAGCACCGACAAGGCAACGATCAACTGCTCCGGCGCCCACCGGCGCCCGGCGTTGTCGCGACAGCCTTCGTCAACTGCATGCCGGGACCGTGTCCCGGGAATCCTGGAGAGCCATGCCCCGGCGCACTGACATCGAATCGATCCTGATCATCGGCGCCGGACCGATCATCATCGGCCAGGCGTGCGAGTTCGACTATTCGGGGACACAGGCCGTCAAGTCCCTCAAGGACGAGGGATACCGCGTCATCCTCGTCAACTCGAACCCGGCGACCATCATGACCGATCCGGCCATGGCGGACGCGACCTACGTCGAACCGATAACCCCGGAACTCGTCGCCCGCATTATCGAGAAGGAGCGCCCCGATGCGCTGCTGCCGACGATGGGGGGGCAAACAGCGCTCAACACGGCGCTGAGCCTCGCCCGCATGGGGGTTCTCGAGGCCTGCGGCACGGAACTGATCGGTGCCTCCAGAGAGGCCATCGACAAGGCAGAGGACCGTGAACTCTTCCGCGACGCCATGAATCGCATCGGTCTTGAGTGCGCCAGCAGTGTCCTTGTCCATTCTCTCGATCAGGCCTGCGAGGCCCTCGAGGATATCGGTCTTCCGGCCATCATCCGCCCGAGCTTCACGCTCGGTGGAACAGGCGGCGGTATCGCCTACAACCGCGAGGAGTTTTCGGAGATCGTCCGCCGCGGGCTCGAAGCGAGCCCGACCAGCGAGGTTCTTGTCGAGGAGTCGATCCTCGGCTGGAAGGAATACGAGATGGAAGTCGTGCGCGACCGCGCCGACAACTGCATCATCGTGTGCTCCATCGAGAACATCGATCCGATGGGAGTTCACACCGGTGACAGCGTGACGGTGGCGCCGACACTGACGCTGACCGACAAGGAATTCCAGATCATGCGCGACGCCTCCCTCGCCGTGCTGCGCGAGATCGGCGTCGACACCGGCGGCTCCAATGTCCAGTTCGCCATCAATCCCGCCGACGGCCGCATGATCGTGGTCGAAATGAATCCGCGCGTGTCGCGGTCGTCGGCGCTGGCGTCGAAAGCGACCGGCTTTCCGATTGCCAAGGTCGCCGCGAAACTCGCCGTCGGCTACACCCTCGACGAGATCCGCAACGACATCACACGCCTGACGCCGGCAAGTTTCGAGCCCGCCATCGACTACTGTGTCGTCAAGATACCGCGCTTCACCTTCGAGAAGTTTCCCGGAACCCGGGCAGAACTCACGACGTCGATGAAGTCCGTTGGCGAGGCGATGGCAATCGGGCGGTCCTTTCCGGAAGCCCTGCAAAAGGCGCTGCGCTCCATGGAAACGGGGCTTGCGGGTCTTGATCCGGTGATCTTCGATGACACATCAAAGGATGGCATCGTCGCCCGCCTCGCACGTCCTTCTCCCGACCGTCTGCTCGCCATCGCCGAAGCGATGCGCCACGGTCTCGACAATGACACCATTCACGACATCACCCGCTACGATCCCTGGTTCCTGGACCAGCTCCGCCGCATCGTCGAGGCTGAGGAAACGGTGGCCAGGAACGGTCTTCCCGAAGACGCGCGGGATCTCCTCGAGATCAAGAAACTCGGGTTCTCGGATCGCCGACTAGCGTCGCTGGCCGGGGTGACGGAACGCTGCGTCAGGAAAAGGCGGGAACATCTCGACGTCAAGCCGGTGTTCAAGAGAATCGATACCTGTGCTGCCGAGTTTCCAGCCAGCACGTCCTACATGTACAGCTGCTATGAAGGTGACGGCCTTGTCGCGTCGGAGGACGAATCGGACGTCAGCGACAACAGGAAAGTGATCATCCTCGGTGGCGGCCCCAACCGCATCGGACAGGGCATCGAGTTCGACTATTGCTGTGTCCACGCCTGTTACGGGCTCAAGGAGGCCGGGTTCGAGACCATCATGGTCAACTGCAATCCCGAGACCGTCTCGACGGACTACGACACCTCTGACCGCCTCTACTTCGAACCCTTGACTGTCGAGGACGTCGTCGCCGTCGCCCGCAGCGAAATGGCGAAAGGGACCCTCGTCGGTGTCATCGTCCAGTTTGGCGGCCAGACACCGCTCGGTCTGGCGCGGGCCCTCGAAGAGGAGAACATCCCCACCATCGGCACCTCGCCCGACGCCATCGACCGCGCCGAGGACCGCCAGCGCTTCCAGTCCCTGCTTCATGATCTTGGCCTCAGACAGCCGGCCAACGGAACCTGCCGGTCACTCGACGAAGCCCTGCGGATCACCGAACGGATCGGCTATCCCGTCGTCGTGCGGCCGAGCTACGTGCTCGGCGGAAGAGCCATGGAAATCGTCCACAATGATGATGCCCTTGCCGTCTATGTGGAACGCTCGGCCTCGGTTTCGGGCGATCACCCCATTCTTGTCGATCGCTTTCTCCAGGACGCTGTTGAGGTGGATGTCGATGCGCTGTCGGACGGCAGGGATGTCTTCGTTGCCGGGATCATGGAACATATCGAAGAGGCAGGAGTCCATTCAGGCGACTCGGCATGCTCGCTTCCGCCTTACTCCCTGGAGGCCGGCATCATCGACGGCCTGACGAAGCAGACCAGAGCCCTCGCCCTGGAACTGGGGACCGCAGGGCTGATCAACATCCAGTTCGCCGTCAAGGACGGAAAGATTCTCGTTCTCGAGGTCAATCCCCGCGCCAGCCGCACCGTTCCCTTTGTCGCCAAGGCCATCGGCGTGCCGATCGCCAAGGTTGCCGCAAGGGTCATGGCAGGAGAATCCCTCGCCTCTTTCCGTCTGACGCCGCCCGAGATGACCCATATCGCCATCAAGGAAGCGGTGTTCCCCTTCAACCGTTTTCCCGGAGTGGATGTCATTCTGGGCCCGGAGATGAAGTCGACCGGCGAGGTGATGGGTCTCGACGGCGATTTCGGACACGCATTCGCCAAGGCGCAACTGGCAGCCGGCGGCGCACTTCCCTGTACCGGCCGCGTCTTCATCTCGGTGCGCGATCGCGACAAGACGCACGCTGTCTCGCTGGGCAGGAGTCTTGCCGACATGGGGTTTCGTCTTGTTGCCACACGCGGCACAGCGCGCGACATGACTGCGGCAGGTCTCGAGGTCGAGTGTATCAACAAGGTTCTCGAGGGTTCGCCGCACATCGTTGATGCCCTCAAGAACGACAGCATCGACCTTTTGATCAACACGACCGAGGGATCGAAATCGATCACGGACAGCTTCAGCTTGCGGCGCACGGCGCTGATGAAGAAGGTGCCATACGTCACGACAATCCCCGGGGCCCGGGCCGTGATCGAGGCCATTGCCGCTCTCAAGGCCGATGATCTTGATGTCAGGCCGCTCCAGGCTTATTCCGGGAGTGCCCCGTGAATGCCGCAACGTCCTGGATCGTGACGGACGGCGCCGCCGGTCTGATACGCCAGTGCAACGGACTTGCCACGCGGCTGGGGCTCGAGCCCGACCATCGCACGATCGTCATCCGCCGTCCCTGGACGGTGCTTCCTCCCGCATTGTGGCCGTCGCCACTCTTCGCCCTGTCGCCAGAGGGGGACCGGCTTGCCCCTCCCTGGCCTCATCTGGTGATTGCCAGCGGCCGCAAGTCCGTGGCGCCGACGGCTGCCCTGCGCCGGAAGTCCGGTGGCCGCACGGCGACCATTCAGATCCAGAACCCCACCATCGACCCGGCCAATTTCGACCTCGTCATTGCACCCCGTCATGACCGGGTGAACGGCGCCAATGTCATTGCCACGACCGGTTCGCTGCACGGTCTGACACGGCGCGCTCTCGACGAAGCGGCCTGCCGCCACAGGGAAGATGTTGCCCACCTGCCGCGTCCCCTGACCCTTGCCGCCATCGGCGGCCCAAACCGGGTCTACAGGTTCACGCTTGCCGATGCCCGTGATCTTGGGCGGCAACTTGGCGCCCTGGAGGGCGGACTCATGGTCACCGTCTCGCGGCGCACCCCGACGCCGGCTGCCGACGCCCTGATGAAAGAACTCGACCCGGCGCGCTCCATCGTCTGGCAGGGCGGCAGCAGCAATCCCTACGAGGGCTGGCTCGGTCTCGCCGACGTCATCATCGTGACATCCGATTCCGTCAACATGGCCACGGAAGCCTGCATCAGCGGCAAGCCGGTGTTCATCGCCGCGCTGCCGGGAGGTTCGGCAAAGTTCTCCCGCTTTCACGACGCCCTGGAGCGAGGGGGACACGCACGACATTTCGATGGTGTGCCCGATGCCTCCTGGAAGCCCGTGGTGCTTGATGACGCCGCCTGGGTGGCGCAACAGGTCAGGGATCGACTCGGGGGTTGTTTCAGTTTTCCTGGATCGCCGTTGGGATGTAGCGGCCATTCTTAGGGCCGGCGAACATCAGCGACACATGGGGGTGTGATACCGGCAGACCGCTCTCGTCTGTCACCAGGTTCTGTTCGGAGACGTAGGCGACATAGGTTGACTCCTCGTTCTCGGCCAGCAGGTGGTAGAACGGTTGATCCTTGCAGGGACGCACGTCCTCGGGAATGGAAAGCCACCATTCCTCGGTGTTGGCATAGACCGGATCGACATCGTAGATCACGCCGCGAAACGGATAATGCCGGTGCCTGACAACATCACCGATGCAGAATCTCGCCGTGCGGAAGCCTTCGTCCTTGTCGCCTGAATCATCCATGCCCGTAATATTGTGCCTCGCAGCGCGTGTGGCAAGGGCGGGACGTGGACTGTCCACCCCTATCTTTGCCTCGTGCCTTTCACGTCATGGCGGCCTTCACTAGATTGTCGTGAATCGCGATTCACGACTGGAACGCCATGCCGGAACTCCAGCACGCCAGGGTCCTCATCCTGGGTTCGGGTCCTGCCGGCCTGACCGCCGCCATCTATACGGCCCGGGCCGGTCTCGAGCCGGTGCTGCTTCACGGAATCCGGCCTGGCGGACAGATGACCATCACCACGGATGTCGAAAACTACCCGGGCTTTGCGGATGTCGTGCAGGGACCCTGGCTGATGGAGCAGATGACCGGCCAGGCCCGCGCGGTGGGCACCGAGATGGTTCATGACCTGGTCGCCGGGGTCGATTTCTCCCGCCGTCCCTTCGTTGTCACCGGAGACTCCGGGGATGTGCGAACCGCGGATGCAATCATCATCGCCACCGGCGCCGAAGCAAGGTGGCTGGGCCTGGAGAGCGAAGCGCGGTTTCAGGGATTCGGGGTCTCGGCCTGTGCAACCTGTGACGGCTTCTTCTTCAGGGAGAAGGAGGTGTGTGTCGTCGGCGGAGGCAATACCGCCGTCGAGGAGGCACTCTATCTTGCTCAGCTGGCCGCCCGGGTGCGGTTGATCCACCGACGCGACGCACTGCGCGCCGAGCGCATCCTGCAGGAGAGACTGTTCCGCCATCCACGCATCGAGATCCTGTGGAACACCGTGCTGAGCGAGGTGCTGGGTACCCGTGAACCGCCCGGTGTGACCGGCGCCAGGGTGAGGAATGTCGCCACCGGCAAGGAACACGATCTGGCCGTCGACGGAGTCTTCATCGCCATCGGCCACCAGCCCAACACCGGGGTTTTCGCCGGGCTCCTCGACATGGATGACGAAGGCTATCTCATGACGGCGCCCGACAGCACGGCGACGGCCATTCCGGGAGTGTTTGCCGCCGGAGATGTCCAGGACAAGATCTACCGTCAGGCAGTCACGGCGGCCGGCACCGGCTGCATGGCAGCTCTCGAGGCGGAAAAGTACCTGGCTCATCTGACGTCGGGCCATCGTCTGTCTGCCGCATAGGCCGATGAGGCCGTGATGGACTGGGATCGCCTGAGGGTCTTCTTTCATGTGGCGCAGGCAGGCAGTTTCACCAGCGCGGGCCGACAGCTCAACCTGAGCCAGTCGGCCGTCAGCCGGCAGATTGCCTCCCTTGAGAAGGAGCTCGGCGTCGAGCTGTTTCACCGCCACGCCCGTGGTCTGATCGTGACCGAGCAGGGAGACCTTCTCTACGCGACGGCAAGCGAGGTGTTCGGCAAGGTTGCCATGGTCGAATGCAAGCTCGCCGACAGCAAGAAGCGGCCTGCGGGGCATCTCTCGGTAACCACCACGACAGGTTTCGCGATGATCTGGCTGATACCGCGAATCGTCGAGTTCATGGACCGCTATCCGGAGATCTCGATCTCGCTCCTCATCGATGATGCCGAACTCGATCTCTCCATGGGGGAAGCGGATGTCGGTATCCGCCTTTTCCGTCCGACGCAACCGGGCCTCATCCAGCGCCGCCTGAAGACCATTCACTTCAACTTCTACGCGTCGCCCGACTATCTCAAGACCTGGGGAACACCGGCATCTCTCAAGGATCTGGAAAAACACCGCATCATCATGTACGACTACGGGCCCATGCGGGATCTCGTCAACCCGGCATGGTTGCCGCGCTCATTCGGCGTCGACAGGCCCCAGCGTCATCCGGCCCTCACGATCAATTCCGTCCTCGGCATGCGCAATGCCGTGGAAAGCGGTCTGGGTATCGCCATTCTTCCCGACTATGTCCTGCACAGCACCGACCGGCAGGTCAGGGTCGACATCGAGGCCCCTCTTCCCGTCCTCACGGCCCATATCGTCTATCCCGAGGAACAGAGAGGATCGGCACGGATCGCCGCGTTCCGCGACTTCCTGGTCGAGAAGGTCAGCCAGGAGCGCCCCTGAGCCAGCCTGCACCACCGGCTCCATGACGTCCTTGCGTCGTGGCTCGACTGGCCGCCGCCGGGCTACATGAAGAGGGGTTCGTCCTCCATGCCGTCATAGAGTGACGCGACTTCGGCCCCATAGCCGTTGTAGATCTCCGTGGGAACGGTCTCTCCGGTACCCAGCACGCGTTCCGTGGCCTGACTCCAGCGCCTGTGCGGCACTTGCGGATTGACGTTGGCCCAGAATCCGTACTCGTTGCCTGCCACGTCTTCCCAGAATGTCAGCGGCCGTTCCGCGGTGAACGACACCCTGACGATGGACTTGATGGACTTGAATCCGTACTTCCAGGGAAGGTGGAGGCGCAGCGGCACACCGAACTGGTTGGCCATGGGCTGGCCGTAGGCGCCGGTCACCATGAAGGAGAGATCGTTGGCTGCTTCCTCGATGGTGACGCCTTCCGTGTAGGGCCAGGGATACCACGATCCCGCCTGGCCGGAAGCGACGTCCGGGTCGTGGAAGGTCTGCATGACGACATAGCGTGCCGAACCGAGCGGGCGGGAGAATGCCACGAGATCGCGCAGGGTGAAGCCGGTCCACGGTACGACCATGGACCACGCTTCCACACAGCGATGCCGGTAAATCCGCTCCTCGAGGCTGAACGAGCGGATCAGGGTGTCGATGTCGACAGTCCGGGGTTCCTCGACCATGCCGTCGATGGTGATCGCCCAGGGGCGGCGGGGAAGGTCGGCAGCGCGCTGCCAGATTTGCTTGAAACTGCCGAATTCATAGAAGTTGTTGTAGGTGAGGTTCTCTTCCTCCACCGTCACCTCGCGCCCGGCATCGGCAAAGGCCGGATTGACCGTCGCCGGATAGAGATCACGGGTGGGATCACCTGCAGCCTGCTCGCGGGCCAGTTCCACCACATCGGCGGCTGCCGGAGCGGCGGCGGGCCATCCTGCGGCCAGCACCGGCCCGGCGGCAATCGCCTTCACAAGGTGGCGGCGATCGAGCCAATGGCTTTCGGGCGTCACCTGGTTCTCGGCAATCTCCCACCTGCGCGGTATCCTGATCAGCATGCCTCACACTCCCTCGGCTTTTCCAACTCTACAATCATGCGGCGCATCAGGAAAGTGCCGCACGACGGCCATGATCGTCTTCACCCTCCCCGCACCAGAATCCCGCGCTCTTAAACCGCCGCCGACAACGCACTCGGGATGCACTACCAGCTGCCATCCGGCGCGGCCGAGCGGATCGCACAGGCCGATCCTGAACTCTTCATGCGCATCGAGGAACTGGAATTGCCCGCGACGACGGAGATCAAGCTGAACACGGCGCCCGACGCGGCACCGGCCAACTGGCAGACGCTTCAGGCGCTCTCGGCCGGCCAGAAGGCCACGGCCGTCCTGTTGCTCCTGCTGCTCGAATCGGACGCCCCACTGGTCGTCGATCAGCCCGAAGACGATCTCGACAACCGCTTCATCACCGAGGGCGTGGTGCCGATCCTGCGCCATGACAAGCGCCGCCGCCAATTCGTCTTCTCGACGCACAACGCCAACATCCCGGTCCTTGGCGATGCCGAACTCATCCTCGGACCCGCTGCGACGGGGGAGGCCCGGGAGGGCCAGGCGCGGATCGCGCCGCAGCACATGGCCTCCATCGATTCGCGCCCCGTGCGCGAACTGGTCGAGGAGATCCTCGAAGGCGGCAAGGCCGCGTTCGAGATGCGCCGCTCGACGTACGGGTTCTGAAGCATGATGACCCGCACCGCATTGCTGGAGATCATCGCAGACGGCGAGAATTCCGAGGTGGAATTCAAGAGGGACGATCTGCGCCCGCAGGATCTGGCCAAGGAGCTGGTCGCTTTCTCGAACCTTCAGGGCGGCATGGTGCTGCTGGGCGTGGAAGACGCCGGAACCATCACAGGCCTGACGCGGGACGGTCTCGAAGAATGGGTCATGCGCGTATGCCGCGACAGGATCAGGCCGGCCATCGTTCCGTTCTTCGAAGTCGTTCGCGATGTCAAGGACGGCAACGATGTTGCCATCGTCCGCGTCACCGGCGGTTACGACGTGCACGCGCTCTGGCATCACAGCACCAGCAGATACCTGATACGTGTCGGCACGCAGAGTCGGGAAGCGAGCCAGGAGGAACTTGCACGACTCTTCCAGCAACGAGGTTCCGTGAGGGCCGAGCTACGGCCTGTATCGGGCACTGCGCTTGCGCATCTGGACCGCAGGCGGTTGCGAAACTACTTCGGCGATATCCGCCAGCAGGACGTGCCGGCTGACGACGATGACGAAGCATGGCAATCGCTTCTCGTCAACACCGCGATCATGACCGAGGAAGGTGCAACCGTCGGCGGCATGTTGCTGTTCGGCAAAACGCCGAACCGGTTTCTGCCTCACGCGGGGATCGACGCGGTCGCCTATGCCGGAACGGAACAGGATTACGATGCACAGGAGCGCACGACACTTCGGGGGCCCATGGCGCCCTTGCTGAGCGAAGGCGGCGAGATCGTCGAAAACGGCCTGGTGGAACAGGCGCTGGGTTTTGTGCAACGCAACACACGCGTGGTCGTCGCGGCGCAAGGTGGACGGCGCATCGAGCGTCCGCTCTATTCCCGCGATGCCCTTCGCGAGGGACTCGTCAATGCCCTCATTCATCGCGATTACCTGCTCACAGGCACGGATGTCGCGTTGGCGGTATATGCCGACCGGCTGGACATTGTCTCGCCGGGGCGACTGCCGAACGGCATAACGCCAGACCGCATGCGGCTGGGAACGCGGGCTGCACGAAACCAGCTGTTGAAGGACGTGATGCGCGACTATCGGTATCTGGAACACACGGAGATGGGCATTCCCCGAAAGATCGTCAGGGGCATGAAGGAGCATAACGGCACCGAACCCCGTCTGGTCGAACAGGACGAACGGTTCACTGTGACACTGCTGGCACATGCCCCGGAATAGCAGGCTCAAGGGTCCGGGTTCAGCCGTTGTCGCCCGCCTGTTCCGGCCTGTTGCCCCCATAAGGTTGCCGCCGATGCCGCCCGCGATCCGCGAGGCCGCACTCTGGATCGAATCCCGCGCGAGGCGGGCATCGCGGACAGCATCGACCACGATCTCGATGCCGCCACCGAGGCCATTTGAGGGCGGCGTTTCATTCCGGATGAATGGCAAGAGAGACGTTGCGCGGCCTGACGATGATCTTCCGCGTCACGCGCGAGGTCACCGTGGTTGCCCTCGACATGACCGGACCGGTCAGGAGAGTGCGGCGCAGGCTCTCTGGATGCGCTGGCACGCCTCTTCGAGCAAGGCCGTCGAGGTGGCATAGGACACCCGGAAGTGGGGCGATGTGCCGAAAGCCGCACCCTGAACGACAGCGATGCCCTCGGATTCGAGAATCCAGGTGACGAGGTCCTCATCCGTCTCGATGCGCTGGCCTGAGGGTGTCATGGCGCCGATGAGACCGGTGCATGAGGGGTAGACGTAGAAGGCGCCCTCGGGAACGGGTGTGGCGAGGCCCTTTGCCTGGTTGAGCATCGAGACGACAAGGTCCCGTCTCTGGCGGAACACCCGGTTGTGTTCGGCGATGAAATCCTGCGGCCCGTTGAGCGCCGCCACGGCGGCGTGCTGGCTGATCGAGCTGGTGTGTGTCGAGGACTGCGACTGCACCTTGTTCATGGCATCGATCAGCATCTTCGGGCCAGCCGCATAGCCCACGCGCCATCCCGTCATGCAGTAGGTCTTGGAAACACCGTTGACGGTGAGGGTGCGCTCCTTCAGACCCGGTTCGACCTGGGCCGGCGTGACGAAGCGGAAACCGTCGTAGACAATGTGCTCGTACATGTCGTCCGGCATGACCCAGACATGGGGATGACGCATGAGGACATCGGTGAGCGCCTTCATGTCATCGTGCCCGTAGCCCGCACCGGTGGGGTTCGACGGCGAGTTGAGCATCACCCACTTGGTCCGCGGCGTGATGGCCGCTTCGAGACTCTCTGCATCAAGCCTGAATCCGTTGGCCGGGGTCGTTTCCACAACCACTGGCTGGCCGCCGCACAACAGCACGATGTCGGTGTAGCTGACCCAGTAGGGAGCCGGGATGATGACCTCGTCACCGGGTTCCAGGGTAGCCACCATGGCGTTGTAGAGCACCTGCTTGCCGCCGCAGCCGACGGTGATGCAATCGACCGGGTAGTCGAGATCATTGTCCCGCGCGAACTTGCCGGCGATCGCCTCGCGCAACTCGGGAATGCCCTGGACTGCGGTATAGCGGGTCTTGCCGTCCCGCATGGCCCGGACCGCCGCCTCGACGATGTGATCGGGGGTGTCGAAATCGGGCTCTCCGGCGCCAAGGCCGATGACGTCACGCCCGCGGGCCTTGAGGTCCCGCGCCTTCTGGGTGACCGCGATGGTCGGCGATGGCTGAATTCTGTCGAGTCTGCCGGCAAGCAATGACATCACAACCTCCCAGGCTCAGCGGCCTTTCCAGACGGGAGCGCGGCGTTCGGCGAAACTCCGCGGTCCCTCGATCGCATCTCCGGAATCGAGACATGCGCGATACTGCGGGATCCGGCCCGATCTCATATGGGTGTAGGCCTCCTCGACGGACATGCCGTCGGTGGTGTTGACCACTGCCTTGATCGCCTTCAGCGAGAGAGGCGCACTCTTCATGATGTCACGCGCCAGCGCGCGTGCCGAATCCATGAGTTCCGCGGCTGGCACAACGCGGCTGATGAGTCCCCAGCGTTCTCCGTCCGCTGCCGACATCCGCCGGCCGGTCATCATCATTTCCACCGCCAGCGCCCTCGGAATGCGGCGCTGCAGACGGATCACGCCGCCACCATCGGGAAGGATGCCGATCTGCGCCTCGGGCAGCCAGCATTCGGCATGCTCCGCCGCGACGATGAGATCCGAGGCCAGCGCCAGTTCAAAGCCGCCGCCTGCCGCCATGCCGTTCACGGCGGCGATCACCGGCTTGTCGAGGCTCCACAGCTCGGTCAGTCCGGCAAAGCCGCCATCGAAGCTCGATGCAGCGTTGGTGTCTTCCTCGCCGGCGGCGGCGGCCTTGAGATCCCAGCCGGCAGAAAAGAACCTGTCACCGCCGCCGGTGATGATGGCGACCCGGGCCGATTGATCATCACGGAATGAACAGAACGTGTCCGAAAGCTCACGACTCACGGCCATGCTGATCGCGTTGGCCTTGGGCCTGTCGAGAACGATTTCCCAGATTCCCTCATTCACGGTGACGCGAACACTGTCGCCCATGACCCTGCTCCCTACTGTGTTTCGTGCTCGCGAAGCAGCGAGCGCGAAAGGATATGACGCTGGATCTCGCTGGTGCCATCCCAGATTCGCTCGATGCGGGCATCGCGCCAGAATCGCTCCACAGCGAACTCCTTCATGAGGCCCATGCCGCCAAAGATCTGTACCGCATGGTCCGTCACCCGGCCCAGCATTTCGCTGGCGTAGAGTTTCGCCATGGCAAAATCACGATCTGTGGCGCAACCGCGCGCTTCCCTGTCGGCTGCCCGCAGCACCAGGAGTTCCGCTGCCTCGACCTCGGTCAGCATGTCGGCGAGCTTGAAGGAGGTTCCCTGGAACCTGCCGATGGTGCGGCCAAACTGGCGTCTCGTGGCGGCCCACCCTGCCGCCATGGCCAGCACCCGCCGGGCGCGGCCGACGCAGTGCGCCGCCACGGTCAGCCTGGTGGCTCCCAGCCACTCTCGCGCCACGTCAAATCCGCGGTGTTCCTCGCCGAGAATCCGGCGCTGGTGAACCCGGCAGTCGGTGAACACCAGTTCGGCATGGTGGAAACCCCTGTGCGAGACACTCTCGCCCCCGGGGCGCACCTCCAGACCGGGGGTGTCCTTGTCGACGAGAAAACTGGTGATGCCCCCGTCATCGCCCGTCCGGGCAAACAGCACCACATAGTCGGCGACATCCGCATAACTGATGAAATGCTTGGCGCCGTTGATGACGAAGTCCTCGCCCTCGCGCCGCGCCCGTGTGGTCATCGAGCGCAGATCGGATCCGGCGCCGGGCTCGGTCATGGCCAGACATTCGACTCGCTCGCCGCGAATGGTCGCAAGCAGGTAGTTCGAGACCTGCCATCCGGCGCAGGCGCGCAGGATGTTGGACGGGCGGGCCACCGCATACTGCAGGGCAAAGGCCGTGTGACCGAGTTCGATCTCGCAAAGCGTCACGGCAAGGGCATCGAGTCCGCCACCACCGAGTTCCACCGGCATGTTGATGGCATAGAGTCCCTTGTCCATGGCCCGCTGGCGGATCTGCCGGATGAGCGCCGGCGGAACATCGTCGGTGCGTTCAACCTCGTCTTCGTGGGGAACGAGTTCCTCGGCGACAAAGCGGCGCATCGTGTCGACGATCATCGACTGTTCTTGCGAAAGGCCAAAATGCATCGGCGCCCCCGTCAGGCCGGAGGTCGGCATGGATAGTGGCTTGGTCGGGCCATCGCAAGGAATCAGGGCCAGTCGTGCGAGAGTTCCACCAGCTCCCTGCGAAACGGCGGCGAATCCACAGGCACGTCCGTGTCGAGTTCCCGGGCATAGCGATGCCCGCTGTAGACAGCCGAGGCCAGCAGTCCCGGCGCCAGGCAGTCACCGATGGCGGTCACGCTCCGGATGACGCCGTCGCCGGGGGCGTCGGCGAGCGCGGTCATGAGTTCGTCGCGCGAATCGCGCATGGTGACGAGAACCACCGATCCCCGCTCGAGTTGACGCCGGCGACCGGTGTAGACACAGGCGACATCAACCGTGCCGTCTGCGATGGCGGCGAGATCGTGGCCCGCGACGATGTCGACACCGAGCGACAGGAGGCGCGCCTGGATCCGTCGCTGCTCCATGGTGACGTGGGTCCAGGTCGCGACGTCGGCCGCGGGTGTTACGTAGACCACGTTTCGACCCTGGGCGACGGCCACTTCCGAGAGCACGCTGGCCATGAAGTAGTGATCGTCGTCGAAGATGATCACCGGATCATCGAGAGCGACGCCCGCCATGACGTCGTCGGGAGACAGCACGCCGGCGTGTCCCGCTCCCTCGATGGGCTGGCGGTGCGAACGCCCCACACCGTCACGACGCCAGTGGGACCCGGTGGCGATGGCAACATGGTCGAATCCGAAGGCCGTGATGTCGTCGGCCGAGAGTTCGCTGCCCGGGTAGATGTCGACATTGGCAAGCTTGTGCAGCTGACCGACCCGCCAGTCGCGCACCCTCATCCAGCTTGACAGTCCGGGAAGTCGCGTCAGGGTCCTCAGATGGCCTCCAAGTTCGTCACCGGCCTCGGCCAGCGTGACCGTGTAGCCGCGTTCCCCGAGACCGCGGGCCGCCTCGAGACCGGCGGGTCCGCCGCCGACCACGAGAACGCTGGACTCGCTGCCCCGGGGGCCGGATTCTTCCGGGTGCCAGCCGCGGCGCCACTCCTCGCCCGTGGTCGGGTTCTGGGTGCAGCGCATGGGCATGAACATGAAATCCGACGACACGCAGATGTTGCAGCCGATGCACTCGCGGATGTCCTCGATGCGACCCTCCTCGATCTTCTTCGGCAGGAAGGGATCGGCGATCGACGGCCGGGCGGCGCCGATGAAATCCGTGTGGCCGCGCCTGGCCAGGCTCACCATGCGGTCAACAGACGTGTAGCGGCCCACCGTCACCACCGGCTTGCCCGTGACCTGCTTGACCCAGGACGTATGGTCCTCCTGGAACCCCTCCTCGGCAAAGCGGGCCGTCTGGCTGTCGTTTTCCCATTCGCTGAGATTGACATCCCAGAGATCCGGCAGATCGGCCAGCAATTCCACCGCGGCGCGGCCATCGCCGTGCGACGTGATGCCGTCATCTCCTTCCAGTTCATCCACCGCCAGACGCAGGGCAACACCCATGGTGTCGCCGACAGCCTCCTTCGTGTCCTCGAGAACCTCGCGGATCAGGCGCACCCGGTTTTCGATCGAGCCGCCATACTCGTCGGTCCGCGTGTTGAAGCGGCGCGACAGGAAGTGCTGCATCAGGCACAGGTTGTGCCCGGCATAGACATAGACAATGTCGAAGCCGGCTTGCCGTGCCCTCAGAACGGCCTGACGGTGCCAATGGCGGAACCGCGCGATGTCGCAACGATCCATGGCGCGCGCCTGGCCCGGATCCTGTTCCTGCATGGGTATGGCAACCGGCGCCATCGCCACCTCGCGCGACAGGCGGTTGTGACCGGCCATGCCGCCATAGACCAGTTCACACGCCGCCAGGGCGCCATGACGTTTCACGCTCTCGACCATTCTTGCCATGATCGGAATGTCCTGGCTGGTCCACAGACGAGCCTCGATCGCCGGCGAGACGTCCCCGGTGTGATGGAAGTCGCACTCCTCGGTGGAGATCACCGCCCAGCCGCCCTCGGCCTTCATGCCGCGCATGGCCGCCATGGCGCTGGGATAATGGGTCCCCATGCCGTTGCAGTGCGGAACCTGATAGAACCGATTGCGTGCTGTGACCGGTCCTATGGCCACCGGCTCGAAGAGGATGTCGTACTGCGGATCACGGCTCATGGGTCGCTTGCCTCCGGATGTTGATTGGCGGGTACCGCCGACCGGGATAGCATCCCGGAAGATGGCAGGAGCACGCACAAGGTGGCATTCATTCTCGCGCTCGACCAGAGCACGACATCAAGTCGCGCCATTCTCCACGATGGTGAAGGGCGCAGCGTGTGCCGGGCCAGTACGCAAACAAGGTCATGCTTTCCGCAGCCCGGGTGGGTTGAACAGGATGCGGACGACATTCTCGCGACCTGCATCGAGGTCCTGCGCACGGTGTTGGCCGAGTCCGCAGTCCCGCCCTCCTCGATCGCCGCCATGGGCATCACCAACCAGCGGGAAACCGTGGTCGTCTGGGACCGGGCCAGCGGTCGACCGGTCGCTCCGGCCATTGTCTGGCAGGACCGCAGGACCTCGGGCGTGTGCCGCCGCCTTGCCGTTGAAGGTCACGGCGCCATGATTGCCGAGCGCACGGGCCTGGTGCCCGATCCCTATTTCTCGGGCACCAAGATCGCCTGGATTCTGGATCACGTCGACGGTGCGAGGACGCGCGCCGAACGCGGCGAACTTCTGGCCGGCACCATCGACAGTTTTCTGCTGTGGCGCCTGAGCGGCGGCGCAGTCCACGCCACCGACGCCACCAACGCCTCGCGCACCATGCTCTACAACATCCGCAAAGGGCGCTGGGATGATGATCTCTGTCGCCTTCTCGGGGTGCCGCAATCGATGCTGGCCGAAGTGCGCGACTGCGCCGGCGACTATGGCGCCTCGGTGATCGGCAACATGCCCGTTCGCGGGGTGGCGGGCGACCAGCAGGCAGCCGCCATCGGTCAGGCCTGCTTCCGGCCGGGGATGATGAAGGTGACCTGCGGCACCGGTTGCTTTGTCCTTCTCAACATCGGCGCAGAGCCGGTGGTCTCGCAGCGCCGACTGTTGACGACGGTCGCCTGGCAACTCGCCGGCGAACGCTGCTTTGCGCTGGAAGGCTCGATCTTCAATGCCGGCACGGTCATCGAGTGGCTGCGCGACGGCCTCGGTCTCATCGACGACGTCGATGAGACCGAGGCGCTCGCCGAAGCCGGCGACCCGCTTCACACACCCTGGCTGGTACCGGCCTTCACCGGTCTCGGCGCGCCATGGTGGGATGCCGAATGCCGTGGCGCCATCCATGGAATGACCCGGGCGAGCGGCCGGGCCGAGCTGGTGCGCGCCGCCCTGCAGAGTCTCGCCTACCAGGTGCGTGATCTCCTCGCAGCCATGCGCGATGACGAGGCTTCGGCTGGCGACAACGCCGTCGTGCGGGTCGATGGCGGCATGAGCGCCAACAACATCGCGATGCAGTTCATGGCCGACATTCTCGCCATGCCGGTCGAGCGCATGGCGAACGTCGAGGCGACCGCACTCGGCGTCGCCTGGCTTGCCGGACACCAGGCAGGCGTGTGGCCGGACATGGAGGGTTTTGCCGCCTCGTGGCAGGGCGACAGACGTTTCACGCCGGCCATGGAGCGCGCCGAAGCCGACAGGCTCTATCGGGGCTGGCAGGATGCGGTGCGGCGCACACTCGTGGAGAGACCGGGAGAAAGCACCTGATCGACAACGATACGGGAAGGCGGCTTGACGCAGCCATCGAGGCGGGCTTTGGCGAACAGGTCGTCTTCACCGACGACCTCGTGCGTCTGCCCTCCGTGAGGGGGCCACAGGATTCATCGCCCGCGCCCTGGCGGCACGGGGATTCGCCGTCGATCGCTGGCAGATCAGGAACGAGGACATTCGCGACCTGCCGGGATATTCTCCGAAACTGGACGGATACGACGATGCCTGGGTCAGCGTCGGCACGATGCGCAGCTCCGCCCCCGGTGGACGCTCCCTGATCATCAACGGCCACATCGATGTCGTGCCCGAAGGGCCACACGACATGTGGTCGACACCCCCCTTCGAGCCCGTGGTGAAGGACGGCTGGATACATGGCCGTGGCGCCGGCGTCATGAAGGCGGGCTGGGTCTGCAGACTCTTCGCTCTCGATGCCATCAAGCGTGCCGGCTTTCGTCCGGTATCGGATGTCACCATCGAAGCCGTGATCGAGAAGGTGCATCAGCACGTTCTCGGGCGTGCTGTCGAACACCTCCACCATCTGCCGCTGCGTCAGCCAGACCGTCTCCCGGTCGAGACGTACATCGACCCGCATCCCGCCGCCAGCGCCCTTGTACACCGCGAGCTCGCCGCCTGTCGCGCTCTCCGGCGTTTCGTCGTTCATTCCGCTCCGCGCTCAATCGACCGCCCGCGATTCCGGCGCATGCCGACGCGATCCGCCGTCAACGCACCCACCGTCAGCCCAGCAAGTCCTTCAGCGCCTTGCCGGCCTTGAACGACACGCTGGCCGACGAGCCGATGGCGATGCGTTCGCCGGTGCGCGGGTTCCTCCCTTCGCGGGCCGTCCGGGCTGTTCCTGGTTGCCCCGCAGAGGCAGAAACTGCAATCCTGCCGGATTGCAGTTGTCGGACCGCCAACCGGCGTCAGGGTTCAGCCCTCCCGACATCCGAAAACGGGCATGAGGTGCGACCATGACCATCCAGGGCGTTCCCAATCCGGATCTCGTCACCGGACGCGACAACAAGGCCCGCTGGAACCAGCCCGACACGCGCCGGCAGGGTTTCCACGACCTCCACACCCGCACGCGCTACGCGCTGTCGTTGCGCTCGCCTTGCGTTCTGCCGCTCTACAAGGGCATCGACTGGACCATACGACGCCACCCCGGCGTCGCGGAGATTCTGGAGGCGCCGCACTTCTCGGCGTTCGTTGCCGTGCGCGGCGAGCACGTGATCTACGAAGCCTATGCGCCCGACTTCGGTCCGAACCGTCCCCATTCGATCCAGTCGATCACGAAGATGGCGGTCAATCTCATGCTTGGGCGCGCGGTCGCGGATGGACTGGTCGACATGTCTCGCACGATGGGAAGCTACCTGCCGGAGCTGGGTAGCGGCTATGCAGAGGCGACGGTGCGGGACACCGCCGACATGAACGTCGCCAACGATTACGCGGAAGACTACAGCGATCCCCACACCGGAAGTTTCGCCATGGAGTCCGCCATGGGCTGGCGCCTGCCGCCGGAGGGTCGCCGGGAACAGACCATCCGGCAGTTCGTCGCGGCGGTCACCGGTGGCAATCTCGAAAACCACACGGGCGCCATGCTCTACAAATCGACCAACACGGACGCTCTGGCCTGGCTGATCGAGCGGGCAAGCGGCAGGCCGCTCCGCGAATGGCTGATCGAGATCGTCGAGGCCGCAGGACTGGAAGGCTGCTACCACGTCACCTGCGACCGCGAGGGCGTGGCGCTGATCGACGGTGGCGCCTGCCTCACCGCACGCGATCTCGCACGCCTCACCCTGCTCTTCGCGCGCGGCGGCGAGGGCGTCGACGGCCGTCGTGTGGGAGACGCCGCCTTCATCGAGGACACCAGACGCGATCCGGGACCGCCCATGGCCGAGCCACGCGATTTCATCCGCTACAGCCGCCAGACCATGACCGACGGAACATGGCTCGGCCACGGTGGCTACGGCGGCCAGTGTGCGCTCGCCAACCCCGACACGGACACGGCCGTCGTCTACTTCAGCGTCCTGGAAGACACGGATGCCTACGATCCGGACTTCTACGCTCCACTTATCAGGACCATGGCCGGGGTCGCGTCGACCTTGCGGGGATGAAACGATCATCCAGACGAGAAGGGATAAGAGCATGGCACGTGTTGACGATGCGGCTGATCCAGAGCCTGTGATCCTGTTTGGCGGCCGCGGGGACGCCGAAGCGGACCCGGATGTCGATCCGGTAGTCGTCGAGGCGGAACCGTTCGGGACGGGACCGCGGTGCCGACGAAACACGCCTCCCGAGGGCAAGGGACAGCACGGAAGAGGCTGACCGCTGGCGCGGCTCCCTCAATCATGCGCGCGCGCCCTTGGGCGAAGGCAGGGTACTCTGCGAGCGACCTTGAGCAGGCCCTGGAGCTGGCAGGTACGGCTGACGGAGATATCCCGGCGCTTCACGGCATGGGCGACATCGCCGTCTTCGCCGACGGGATTTTCGGCTTCCATGTCCAGCAGGCTGCAGAGAAGTTGTTGGAGACCTGACTCGCTTTGCAGGGCGAAACCTGTCCGCTGTCGCACGATCAACGCTGAAGCGGATGTCGCCCGCGACGCCGTCCGCCTGCGTGACGCGCAGCGCCGGCCCCGGACCATACGGGCAGGTGGAAGCGTTGCGCACGACGGCAAGGCGCCGGTTGGCGGAAACAAAAGCACACGGGCGATGGTCGGAGGTGAACATCGAAATCCGGGCGCTCGAAAGACTGCTGAAACATGCCGACGGGGGCATCAGTGTGCCGGCGAAGCCGAGCCGCGCAGGGGACGATAAAGGAAACGGAACGTCAGAGGCCATGCAACGCTGTACGACCGGCCTCGATCAGGAACAGTGTTCATCGATGGAACGAGGCGTGGACAGAAAAAGCCCTGATCCAGCCGGTTTGCCCGCACACGAGGATGCGGGACCGTCTGCCCGGCCATCGTTCTTGCGAAGGTCCGGTCGGGTCAGGCAACGAGCGTGACGGGAGCGCCGGTCTCCAGCACGGCAGCGCAGACCCCCGTGGTGCCGGCGCGGTGTTTGAGAACATGGTCGACAATGGAGGGATCGCGTTCCGCCGAATCGGGGTCAAGGGTGATCATGGCGCAGCGGGGATCCTTGCTCGATGATGGAGATTGCGACCTTCCTGCCGATCTTCAGGCGGCGTCCACAGCCACGGGATCCCTCAACCGGGGGCAAAAGAGCGGCATGCGGCGGTGCTCCCGCGCCGTCAGCCGGGGAAACCCGGGGTTCGCCTGATCGCTGCCGAAAACGGCGACCCGGCCACCGTCGATGCCGGCAAATCCCAGCCAGGCCCGTTCCAGTTCCTCACCCGCCATGCTCTTGACAGGATGGCGCCACAGGCTTCGACATGACCGGCCACGCTCATCGGTTCCTCCTTCGCTCGGCATCGGCCGTGTGCCATTCCGGCAGTCTCCATGTCTCCACCGTTTGCGCCATACGGCTACTGACGGGGCGGGGCGCCTCGTGTAGGCTGTGCCCATGACCCTGGCTCCCGTGCAACGTGACAACCCCTTTGCTCCGGTGACGCCGTCGCTCTTCCGCCTGGTGGCGGATTTCGAGCCGGCGGGGGACCAGCCGGATGCGATCCGGGAACTCGTCGACGGCCTTGTTGCCGGGGAGCGCGACCAGGTGCTGCTCGGCGTCACCGGTTCGGGCAAGACCTACACCATGGCCCAGGTGATCGAGCAGATGGGACGTCCGGCGCTGGTGCTGGCACCCAACAAGACCCTTGCGGCACAGCTCTACAGCGAATTCAAGAGCTTCTTTCCGGACAACGCCGTCGAGTACTTCGTCTCCTACTACGACTACTACCAGCCGGAAGCCTATGTGGCGCGCACCGACACCTACATCGAAAAGGAGTCGAGCAGGAACGAGCAGATCGACCGCATGCGCCACTCGGCCACCCGGGCGATCCTGGAACGCGCCGACACCATCATCGTCGCCAGTGTCTCGTGCATCTACGGCATCGGTGACGTCGAGAACTATTCGGCGATGACGATATCCCTCAGGCAGGGCATGGAGTGCGGGCGCGACTCCATCATGCGCCGCCTCGTCGAGCTGCAATATACCCGCAACGACACTGCCTTCCAGCGCGGCGCGTTCCGGGTGCGTGGCGATTCCCTCGAGGTCTTTCCCAGTCATCTCGAGGACGGCGCCTGGCGTATCTCGCTCTTCGACGACGAAATCGAGAGCATCGAGGAATTCGACCCCCTTACCGGACAGCGCGCCGGCGAAATGCAAAAGATCGTCGTCTATCCCAACAGCCACTACATCGTTCCCAAGCCGACCCTCCACCAGGCCGTCGGAGCAATCCGCGCGGAACTCGGCGAACAACTGCAGTTCTTCCGCGAACGCGGCCGCTTCCTCGAGGCCGAGAGGCTGGAACAGCGCTGCACCTTCGATCTCGAGATGCTGGAGGCCACAGGCATGTGCGCCGGCATCGAGAACTACTCACGCTACCTCACGGGGCGCGCCCCCGGGGAGCCGCCACCCACGCTGATGGAATACCTGCCGCACAATGCCATCATCTTCATTGACGAAAGCCATGTTGCGGTTCCGCAGGTCGGCGGCATGTTCAAGGGCGATTACAACCGCAAGTCGACGCTCGCCGAGTACGGTTTTCGCCTGCCGAGCTGTGTCGACAACCGTCCTCTCAAATTCGAGGAGTGGGAGGCGATGCGCCCGCAATCGATCTTCGTGTCGGCAACACCCGGACCCTGGGAGCTCGAGAGGGCGGGAGGCGTGTTCGCTGAACAGGTGATCCGGCCCACAGGACTCGTTGATCCTCCCTGCATCGTGCGTCCGGTGGCAACCCAGGTCGATGACCTGATGGCCGAGTGCGCCGAGGTCACCACAGCAGGCCATCGTGTCCTCGTCACCACGCTCACCAAGCGCATGGCGGAGGCGCTGACCGAGTATCTCGCGGAAGCCGGGCTGCGTGTCCGCTATCTTCACTCCGACATCGACACCCTCGAGCGCATCGAGATCATCAGGGACCTGCGCCTCGGCGCCTTCGATATCCTGGTTGGCATCAATCTGCTGCGCGAGGGGCTCGACATCCCGGAATGCGGGCTGGTCGCCATTCTCGATGCGGACAAGGAGGGCTTTCTGAGGAGTGAGCGCTCCCTCATCCAGACCATCGGGCGCGCGGCGCGCAACGTGGACGGGCGGGTCATCCTCTATGCCGATCACATGACCGAGTCGCTGGAACGGGCGATCGGCGAAACCGAACGTCGCCGGGCAAAGCAGATGGCGTGGAACGAGGAGCACGGCATCACGCCCGAATCGATACGCAAGGGCATCCCCGACTCGCTCCAGGGCATGGCCGACGCCGATCACGTGACGGTCGACCCCGGTATCGCCGGCGACAGCCGCGATGCGGGCGTGACGTTCGAGGAACGCATGGACGATCTGCGCCTGCGCATGGGCGAGGCAGCGAGCAACCTCGAGTTCGAAGAGGCCGCACGCCTGCGCGATGAGATCCGCCGTCTCGAGTCCATCGATCTCGGACTTCGCGACGCTCCCGTCGAGACTGCCATGGCGCGTCAGCCGCGACGGCGACAGCGCGCCCGCAAGGGACCCTGAGGGAAACGCCATGGGCTGCGCCCTCGTGACCGGCGCCGGGCTGCGCCTGGGTCTTGCCATGGCGCGAGCGTTGGCAGCCGACGGATGGGCTGTCGCCATGGCCGCACGGAACTCGTTCGCCAGCGCCGAGGCCGCGGCCCGGGATATCACGAACAGCGGCGGAAAGGCCGTGGCGATCAGGGGCGACCTCGCTGATCGCGCGACACCGGAAAGGCTTGTCAGGCAGGCCATGGAAGAGTTGGGGCCCGTGACGCTTCTGGTCAACAACGCGGCCGTCTTTGTCGATGACAGCGTGCGCACCGCGAGCCCGGACACCATCGACGCCAACCTCAACGTCAACCTCATGGCACCCATGCTGCTCACCCGGACCTTTTGCGCGTTTCTGCCCTCTTCGGCCCGGGGGTGCGTCATCAACCTGCTTGACCAGCGCGTCGCCAATCCGACACCCCGCTACATGTCCTACACGGCCTCGAAGGTGGCGCTCGAGGTGATGACGCGGACATGGGCTCTGGAACTCGCCCCGAAGGTCAGAGTCAACGCCATTGCACCGGGCATGGCCCTTCCCGACCACCAGAGCGACGAAGACGCCATGGCCCGCTGGACTGCCGGCTTCCCCCTGGGACGCGGCACATCTCCCGAAGAAATCTGCGATGCCTTGCGATTCCTTGTCCAGGCGCCGTCCGTGACAGGACAGGTCATTCATCTTGACGGCGGCCAGCGTCTGGGCTGGCAACACCCGGCGGGCGGCTACCCGCTCGGACCCGACGTGGCATGATGGCCAGCATGCGGGTGTTCATCGAGGCGCTCAAGCTCGAGGCATCAATCGGCATTCTCGATCACGAAACAGTCACCCGGCAACCGCTCGTCGTCGACGTGACGCTTGAACTCGAGGGAGAGCCCGCGAAGACCGGGCGCCTCGACACCACCGTCGACTACCGGGATATCGTCAAGCGGGCACGGGAGATCGTCGATCGCGGGCACATCCAGCTGGTCGAGGACTTTGCTGAAGACCTGGCAGCGTCCTGTCTGGGGTTGCCGAACGTCGGCACGGTGACCGTGCGCGCCGTCAAGCCCGATGCCGTGGCAGCGGCGCGTGCTGCCGGTGTCGAGATCACGCGTTCGCGCAATCCCGGCAGCGTCAGGTGGCGACCAGCTGCAGGCGCGCCTTCTGCAGGTGGTTGAGGACGATATCGGCGGCACGATCGGCATCGCGCAGGCCAAGGGCCTCGAAGAGCCGGCGATGGTCCTGGTTATAGGACTCCATCGCCTGACCGGTCAGCACCTTGTCCTTCATCGCGCTCCACTGGCGGTGGCCACGCACATGATTGATTCGCCGGTAGAAGGAGCACATCAACGGATTGTGGGTGGCATCGGCAACCAACTGGTGGAAGATGCGGTCCTGGCGCGTGAACGATTCCGGCTCGCCCGACGACTCGAGGGCGTCAAGGGCATGGCTGATGCGGTCGAGATCGCGCATGGTGGCATGGAGCGTCGCAAGGCGCGCCATGTGAGGCTCCACGGCGATCCGCACATCGATCAGCTCAAGGGGGCTGGTGATCTCTGCGATATCGGGATTCTCGGCATCAGGGCTGAATGTGACAAACGTTCCGCTCCCGGCCCGGCGGGAGACGAGGTCGCCGGCGCAGAGCAGGCGCAGGGCTTCACGGACGGTGGTTCTTGAACACGAGAAGGCGTCGGCGAGGGTGCGTTCGGCCGGCAGGCGTTCGCCATCGACGTAGATGCCGTCGGCAATCGCCTCGCGCAACCGCGCGGCGATGGCAACGGCGGTTCCTGCCCGCGGCTGTGGAAGGGGTGTCGTGCGGACCGGGTCCGTGATGGGTCTTGACATCAGCATGAAGCACGTTCTAGGGTTTCCGAGATTGGTTGCATTGGTTCATTATTGGTATAGTTGACGGATCAGTGATCGTCAAGCACCCGCCCTCTCCGGAGACGGCGAACTGCGAGCAACCGGGGGCAAACACCTCATGACATTCCCGAAGAGTTCACCCTATGTGATCATCGGAGCCGGCATCCACGGCCTTTCCACCGCCTACCATCTGGCCCTGGAACTGAAGGCGCGAGGACGGGGCAGTGGCGAGGACATCCTCGTTCTGGACAAGACGGGGATTGCTGCCGGCGCCAGCGGGATTGCCTGTGGCGTGGTGCGCAACAACTACTACCAGCCGGCCATGCGCGAGCTTATGGCGCAGTCCGTCGAGGTCTGGGAAAGCGATCCTGAAGCCTACAGCTACCATCCGGTCGGCTACATGCAGATTTCCAGCGAATCCATGCATGAAGACGTCTCGACGATCTACCAGCAGCAGCAGGAAATCGGCTACGAGTCGGCGTTCATCGAGGGCGTCGACGACTGCATGACGTACATGAAGTCGATGTTCTCCGATTGGCGCGCCCAGAACATCACCTCGGTGCTGCACGAGAAAAAGGGTGGTTACGCCAACAACACCGCGTCCATCTACGGACTTGCCTCCAAGGCGGAAAGTGAGGGAGTTCGCATCATCACAGGTTGCACCGTGACCGGTTTCGAGCGCTCCGGCGAAGCGGTGAGCGCGGTCGTCACGGACCGGGGCGCCATCAGTACCGAGATGGTCGTGGTCGCCGTGGGGCCGTGGGTCTCCAAGATCTGGTCCATGCTCGACCTGCCTGAGAGCGTCTCCATCAAGGGCGCTGACGGCACCGTGCACCACGGCATCGACATGTGGCGTTACTGGTGCCTCGAAGAGGGTACGCTTGGCGTCGATCCGAACCTGCAGAAGACAAACGACGGCGACATGCCGCCGGTCATCCATGTCGATACCGATGCCCCGCTCCAGTCCGACGTCGATGGCTCCGTCATCACTGAAGACATGTGGGGCATCTACTACAAACCCGACTTCAACTTCGCCGGCATCCAGGGCGGCGCCATGCCCTATGAGGTCACCACACCGGTCAACGAGGTAGCCCTCGATCCCTACGGTCCGGATTCACCGGACTTCATCGTCGGCGACGCGTTCGCACACATGTGGTGTTCTGCCCTGGCCCATTGCCAGGAGCGCTTCTCCGGTCAGATGAGATACTGGAAGAAGGAGCCGTCGGGAGGTCTTGGCTGTTTCACGCCTGACAGCTTCCCCGTCTTCGATACGATGTGCCAGAATGTCCAGATGATCGCTGACTCCAATCACGGCTACAAGATGATCGGCGTCGGCAAGCTCGTGGCAGCCGAATGCGTTGGTGAGACGAGTGCACTGCTCGAGCCGTTCCGCCTTTCACGCTATGCCGAAGGACAGCTGCATCCGGTGTCGAACAGCCCCTTCCCCTGGAGCTGAAGAGACCCACCGTTCCTGGCGATCCAGGCGAGAAGGACAACCCCAAGAACCGAGCGCAAGGGAGAACAGGATCCATGCCGATGGACATCGAACGTTACGTTGAACAGCAAGGCCGCGCCGAAAGGGTGCGTCAGGTGCGCGAGAAGATCGATGAACTGAACATCGATTACATCTACTACCAGTTCATTTCCGTGACCGGGCGTGTTGTCGGCAAGGGTGTTCCCGCCGATCACTGGGAGACCATCGCCGAGCGGGGTTTCCAGCTGGTCTACGGCTCGGTCGCCAATCTCTATGTCGACCGTTACGGCAGCTACATCGGTTACGGACCGGAATCGTCCGAACTTGTGGGCATCCCCGATCCCGAGACATTCGTGCAGCTGCCCTGGGACAGGCGCGTGGCGCGGGTCTACTGCACCTGCTTCCGCAACCGCGAGGAACCCGTCAATCCGGGCGCCTACTTTACCGGAGACTGCCGCGGCAACCTGCGGCGCATCCACGACGCCTTCCAGGAAAAGCACAACGGCCTGCACCTGCGCCATGGCACCGAGCCGGAGATGATGTGGCTCAAGAAGGGCGAGAACGGCCTGCCTGACGGGGGCTTCTCCAAGCCGAACTGCTATCACATCGACCAGTTCGAGAGTCTGCGTCCGGTCTTCATGAAGGCGATCGAATACAGCCGCGCCATGGGCCTCGACATGATCCAGGGTGACCACGAGGACGCACCGGGCCAGCTGGAGCTGAACTTCCAGTTTGACGATGCCCTGCGTACCGCCGACCGCCTCACCACCTACCGGCAGATCTGCGCCCAGGTCGCACGCGAGAACAACCTCGTGGCCTGCTTCATGTCGAAGCCTTTCATGGGTGTCTCGGCATCGGGGTGCCACCACAACGTCTCCCTGTGGACGGGCGGCGCCGACGAGATCAACACGCTGGGACAGGATCAGCCGGCGGGTCTGCTGGACAATTTCGCCTATCGCAAGGGCGGTACCAACACCTTCCTTCCGGACAGCTCCGATCCGCGCAAGCCCGGCAGTGTCGGCCTCAAGGCCATCGGCGGCGTCATGGCGCATCTCGGCGCCCTGACGGCCATCGGCTGCTCCACGGTCAACTCCTATCGCCGTCTGTGGGATACGGGTTTCTGGGCTCCGGTGTTTGCCGACTGGGGATACCAGAACCGGACGACAGGCATGCGCGTCTCGGCACCGGGACGTTTCGAGTACCGGGCGGTCGATTCCATGGTCAACCCCTACCTCATGGCCAGCGCTCTGCTGCAGGCTTTCGACGACGGCATCGACAACGATCTCGATCCCGGCGAGCCCGAGGAGCGCAACATCTACCAGGCGATGGAAGAGGGCAAACTGGTCAGGAAACTGCCGATGTCGCTGGGTGACGCCCTTGATCGACTGCGCGACGACGCGGTGATCAAGTCATCGATGCCGGGCGACATGTACAAGGTCTTCATGCACTACAAGACCAACGAGTGGGAGACCTTCATGGCCACCGTCACCGAGTGGGACATGGAAACCTACTGGGATTGCCTGCCCTGACAGGCAGGTTGTCGGGGCGACAGCGGGACATGTCCCGCTGTCGCCCCGAAGACAAGGGAGACAACAAGGCATGTGTGGCATTGCAGGCATCATTCATCGCAACACGTCATCCGACATCGGCTCGGAGATGACCTCCATGTTGCAGTCGCTCAAGCACAGGGGACCGGACTCGACAGGATTTGCCATCTACGGCATGCCGCAGGAGGACGAGTTTGTGCTGCGCTTCAAGGTCGCCGAACAGGAAGACGCGGCCAAGGGCTACAACATTCACCAGGAAATCCGGGATCGCAGGGCCGAAGTCGATCGCCGCCTCGCCGAACTCGGGGTGGAAGTGGTCGAGACCGTCGATGCCACGGAGTACGCCTACCGCTACCGCATCAGGCATGGCGGCGACATGCGCAAGGTGGCTGACTACGTCGAGGATGTGACCTCCACCGAGATCCTTTCTCTCGGCAGCCGGCTCGAGCTGATCAAGGATCTGGGAGACGCATCGACCGTGTCGGACCAGTACGCACTCAGGGGCTTCAACGGCACCCATGCGATCGGTCACACCCGTATGGCCACGGAATCGGATGTCGACATCCGCTCCGCCCATCCCTACTGGGCCTATCCCTACAATGACATCGCCGTGGTGCATAACGGCCAGCTGACCAACTACTGGATCATGCGCCGTGAACTTGAACGCAAGGACTTCCGCTTCATGTCGAGCTGCGACAGCGAGCTCATCTCGGTCTACCTCGCCGACAAGCTGCAGGACGGCGTTGATCTGGAAGAGGCCATGGTGCAGTCAGTCGACGAGTTCGACGGTGTTTTTACCTATCTCGTGGCGACGTCGGACAAGCTCGGCATGGCCAAGGATGACATGGCCGCCAAGCCCATGGTGCTCTACGAAAGCGATGACCTTGTGGCCATGGCCTCCGAAGAGGTTGCGATCCGCCAGGTACTGCCCCACGAAATCGACACACACGATCCCTACGACCGGGAGGTTCGGGTATGGCAGAGCTGAACGAGGCCGCACGTTCCCACGACATGGGGCTGCACACCGAGCAGCTCACCGGGCGCACGCAGCAGAGGTTCTTCGACATCAGCGAAGAGGAGAACCATCTCTACCCCGAAGCGTTTGATGTCGACTTCAACAAGCGTACCATGATCGATGCCGTCGACATGGATGCCCGGGACGTCAACCGCAGGATCCGTGACCTGATGGCCGAAGGATACGGCTCCATTGTTGTCCGCAATCCCCAGGCCCGCCATTCCCTGGGCGTGGGGATCCTGCAGCGGCTCAACCTGATCTTCGAGGGAAGTCTCGGGTACTTTGGCGTCGGCCTTATTGACGGCCCGAATGTCAGGGTCACCGGCCGTGTCGGCTGGTCATGCGCCGAGAACATGATGGCCGGCACCGTCATCATCGAAAAGAACGCCGGCTCGACCTTCGGGGCAGCCATGCGTGGCGGCGATCTCGTGTGCATGGGGGATGTCGGTTCGCGGACCGGTATCGACCAGAAGGGCGGCACCATCATCGTCGGTGGCCGGACCGGCGCCTTCTCGGCCTTCATGATGCAGCGGGGCCGCATGATCGTGCTTGGCGACGCGGGCAAGAACCTCGGCGACTCGATGTATGACGGAACAATCTTCGTCGGAGGCGCGATCGAGAGTCTCGGCGTCGATGCCGTACCGGGGGAGATGACCGACCTCGACTGCGCCTGGCTTGAGCGCAAACTCGGCATGTACGGGCTCAAGGCGCCCAACGGCGTCGCCAACATGACCAAGATCGTCGCCGGCAAGCAGCTCTGGAACTACGACAATCTTGAACCGTCCGAGAAGAAGATCGTTCTCTAGGCCGGTGGGAGACAGGCAAAGATGACCGAAAAAGCGAACGGCAGTGGCCGCAACCGGGAGATCCTCGGTGAGAATTTCATGTTCTCGCCGCGGGTGATCGATGACATCCACATCAAGGCCGAGCTCGGACGTTACCGCATGCGCGGCATGGCGCTCTTCAAGAAGATTCCGACCTGGGATGATCTCACCTTTCTTCCAGGCACCCTCACCCGCTTCGTCATCGAGGGGTATCGCGAGAAGTGCCAGACCCGGACCGTGATCGGCCCCCGGGCCGGACGTCCCCTGGTTCTCGATATTCCGGTCTATGTCACCGGCATGAGCTTCGGTGCACTGAGCTTCGAGGCGAAGACCGCACTCGCCCGCGGTGCGACCATGGCGGGCACGGCAACGTGTTCAGGCGAAGGCGGCATGATCCCCGACGAGCGCCGCTACTCGGAAAAGTGGTTCTACCAGTGCATCCAGTCGCGCTACGGCTTCAATCCGCATCATCTGCGGCTGGCCGATGGTTGCGAGTTCTTCATCGGTCAGGGCTGCAAGGTCGGCCTTGGTGGCCATCTCATGGGCCAGAAGGTCACCGACCAGGTCGCCGAGATGCGATCCCTTCCTGCGGGCATCGACCAGCGCTCGCCGGCACGCCATCCAGACTGGCTGGGTCCCGACGACCTCGCCCTCAAGATCCAGGAGATTCGCGAGGCGACGAACTACCAGATTCCGATCCAGCTCAAGCTGGGTGCGGCGCGCGTCTACGATGACGTGCGCATGGCCGTGAAGTGCGATCCCGATTCCATCTACATCGATGGCATGGAGGGTTCGACCGGGGCCGGCCCCCACCTTGCCACCGAGGAAACCGGCATTCCCGGAATCGCCGCCATACGCCAGGCCAGACGGGCAATCGATGACCTCGGCAAGCGAGGCGACGTCACGCTCATCTACGCTGGAGCGGTGAGGAACGGTGGTGATTTGGCCAAGGCGCTCGCTCTGGGCGCCGACGCGGTGGCCATCGGAACAACCGCCATGATGGCTCTCAACTGCAACAAGGACATCCCGGAGGCGGATTTCGAGGGCACCATCGGGGTTCCTGCCGGATACTGCTACCATTGCCATACCGGCCGCTGTCCGGTCGGTGTTGCAACCCAGGATCCGGAACTGCGCAAGCGCCTCAACCCGGACGATGCGGCCGAACGCGTCTACAACATCCTCCATACACTGGCCATCGAGTGCCAGATGATGGCGCGGGCTTGCGGCAAGACCAACGTCCACAGCCTTGAACCGGAAGATCTGGCGGCACTGACCATGGAGGCTTCGGCCATGGCGGGTGTCCCCCTGGCGGGCACCAATCACACCGTCGGCGTTGATGACTACCACCACCTCTGATCGAGGCAGGAAGAGAGAGATGACAGGCACAACCGACCAGACGACCGACGTCGACTACTTCCTCACCTCGGATGGTCTTGACACCTCCCGCGAGAAGGAAATCGGCCAGCACATCGGCTATCGCTACGACGTCAACCTGCTTCCCGACTATGGTCGGCTGACGCCGTTCCTCAAGACCTACATCGAACTCATGGGATGGGACGATCTCAACTGGCTCGAAGATGTCCACATGGGTTATGAGGAAGGTCATGCGGCGGTCTTCGATCGCAATGCGAACGGCTGGATCCGGGTTCCCGAGTCTGTGGACCTGCCGGACAATCAGCAGGACCGCGACATGATTGCCCGCGAACTCCTGATCAAGTTCCAGATGTCGGATCGCCATCCCATGCGCGACCTCAACCGCGCCTACCGCAAGTTCTGATCGCACCCTTGGGGCCGGCGACAGCTGAACCCGCTCTCTCGTCCCGGGGCGGCGTATCACTGGCACGTTGTCCCGAGCCTGCTGGTGGGTGTCCCGCAAGGGAAGGTATTCGGCAAGGGCGTGACGGCGCGTTTCCCGATGTTGCGAAGGCTTTTCGGAGAGCGTCGTGCGCGTTGGGTGGCTGTGGCCAGCGGAGCATCTGGATGTCAGCGGTTGAGTGTGCGCTTCCCGTTCTTGCGCGAGCGGCATGAGCCTGATGCCCTTCCCGGGCTTGGCCCGTCCGTGCCCGGTGTGATGCCGACCCGGATCCATCCGGAGGCCTGGTAGACAGTTTCGGTGAAGCGCGGAGTTTCGCAAAGGCTTCCACAGCGCACGCTGAAGGAAGGGGTACGCAATCGAGCGGGCCTCCAGGACGTGCATCATACCTTTGCCAGCCGCGCCGTCATGCAGAACATTCCTCATCACGACTTCCTGATCACCGGCGGGTTTCGATGACCTTGCGCTATGCGCACGTCGCCGTCCGTGACGTCGAGGACGCTGCCAAACGGACAGGCAGTGCCATGGAGGGCATCTGTGGCAGCGTTGATTTTCGTGACCGTTCCACCTATGCCGAGTAACACTCCGGCAGAGTGAAAAAACTGCTGTCGCGTGCGGCCGGGGTCATGGTGAAAGGTGACAGGATGAACGCCGATCAGGACTTCCTTCCCGATCTGATGCAACGTCCGTGGACTCCCAGGAACGGGCACGGATTGCGCCCGGCAGGTCTCTACATCGGCGAAGGCGTGAGCGGCATCGAAGTCGCGGTCGCCGACACGCCAACGACCCCTGCATCCGGGATCGTCGGCGAGATCTGGAAACACAGACGGGCCGGTCGAGCGGCGCCGGTGCTGCTGGTCCTCCTCAGCCCCGATGACACAGTGCTGTGCGGTCCCACCGGCGAGCAGCCTCCGGTCTACCGGAAGATCGACCGTGGCCAGGCAGAACGCATGTGCCGGGAGGCCCTGGCGCAGCCGGACCGCCACGCCGCCCTGCGTTATCTGGCGCAGGCGCTTCCATCGCTCGAAACACCGATCCCCGGCCTCGCCAACGAAGGCCTGCTTGCGATCAACGAACTGCAGAGGGGAACACCCCGTCACCGGGACTGGCGCGATGCTGGCGAGCGGGCACGGGGCGTCGCTGACAAGAGGGATCGCGATCTGCTTGTCGCCCTGGGATACCGGATCGAGGGGATCGACAATCTCACCAGTCTCCTGCGCAACAAGGAGAGCCGCGTCGCCCTTGCCGTTCTGTTGCGGGAGTCTGAATCGCCGGAAGCCGGGGCTGCACGCTTCAACAACCTCTCGCCGGTGAGCTATGCGCTTGCCAAGGCCGATGCCGAGAACCTGCCATGGGTTGTCATGGTTCAGGGCAGTCGCTTGCGACTCTATGCGAAATCGGTTGATGCGGGCGTGGGGCGGCGCGGGCGCACCGAGACCTATGTGGAGTGTCAGCCGGCATTGCTGTCGGATGCCCACCTTCCCTATCTGTGGCTGCTCTTCTCGGCCGAGGCCCTTTCTGCCGAGGGCAGCCTGGGCGACATTCTCGAGAGTTCGCAACGCTTCGCCGGCGAGCTTGCCCGGCGTCTGCGGGAACGCATCTATGAGGAAGTGATGCCGGAACTCGCCCGGGGTCTTGCCGCCGCCCGGGCTCCGGCAAAGCCGGATGATCTGGGTCAGACATACGAAATGGCGCTGACGATCCTGTTCCGCCTGCTCTTCGTCGCCTACGCCGAAGACCGTGATCTCCTTCCCTACAAGCTCAACGACGTCTACAGACGCCGTTCGCTCAAACAGAAGGCAAGAGATCTCGCCGACCTTGTGGCCGACGACCGGCCCATCGCCGAGGGCCATCATCACTGGCAGGAAACGCTCCTGCTCTGGCAGGCGATTGCCGACGGCAACCCCGAATGGTCGGTGCCGGCCTACAACGGCGGCCTCTTCAGCGATGATCCGGACGTGTCACGCGCGGGCGCCGCCCTGGCCGAAGTGCAACTCCCCAACCGGGTCTTCGAGACGGCGCTGCGCGCTCTTCTCGTCACCGAGGTCGATGGCGGAGGACCGGGACCTGTCGACTTTCGCTCCCTGAGCGTTCGCGAATTCGGCACCATCTACGAAGGTCTTCTCGAATCGGAACTGGCCATTGCCGGGAGCGATTTTGCGGTCGACGCCAGGGGCAACCTGAGGCCTGCAAGGAAGGGCGCCGAGGTCGAGGTGCCACAGGGCGCCGTCTATCTCCACAACCGCTCCGGGCAAAGGAAGTCGACAGGCAGCTACTACACCAAGCACTTTGCGGTGGAACACCTCCTCGATGGCGTTCTCGAGCCCGCCCTGCAGGATCACTTCGCACGGCTCTCCGCTCTCGATGATGCCGATGCTGCCGAGCGCTTCTTCGATTTCCGTGTCGCGGATATCGCCATGGGATCAGGTCACTTTCTCATCGCCGCCATCGATCGCATCGAGAAGGGCATGGCCGATTGTCTCGCCCGGCGCCCCTTGCCGGGTGTCGGCGTGGAACTGGCCGCCTTGCGCAACGCAGCGATGGGAGCGCTTGGCGAGCTCGCAGACGCGACCGTCATCGAGGACGGCCAGCTCTTGCGGCGGATGATCGCCCGGCGCTGCATCTACGGGGTCGATCTGAATGCGCTCTCGGTCCAGCTGTCACGGCTGTCGGTGTGGATCCACACGTTCGTGCCGGGGTTGCCGCTTTCGGTCCTCGATCATGCACTGGTTCACGGCAATGCGCTGGTCGGCATCGGAACCGTCGATGAGCTTCGCGCAAGCATCCAGGGCATCATGGATGATGCACCGCTCCTGACCATGAATGCCGATGAGCTGGTTGGCGATGCGGCACAACCGCTCAATCGCCTGGCGCGCCTGAACGACGCGACGCTGGGCGATATTGCAAGGGCCCGCGAGGCGATCAGGGAAGCCGGCGATGCCATCTCCGGAACCAGGGAACTGTGCGATTTCGTTGCGGCGCTGCCGCTGTCCGGTGACATCGGTCTGGAGGAACTGGCGGACGACGGGTGGGAAGCGTTCCGCGCCAGAATAAGCCACGACCTGGCTGTTCGCGCCGTCGGCAAGGAACTTGAAGACCTCCACCCGCTTCATTTTCCCGTCGCCTTTCCCGAGGTCTTCCTGCGTGACCGGTCCGGCTTCGATGTCATCCTCGGCAACCCGCCCTGGGAGAAGGCGAAGCTTGAGGAACACGGCTTCTGGGGAAGGCACATGCCCGGAATCAGAGGTCTCTCGCAAAGAAAGAGGGAGACGTTGCAGAAGGAACTCAAGGAGACACGACCTGATCTGGTCGGCGAATATCAGGCGGAACTGGCTACGATGAACCAGGTCCGCAAGCTTCTTGTGAGCGGTGATTTTCCTGGCATTGGTGGTGGGGACCCGGACCTCTACAAGGCATTCTGCTGGAGGTTCTGGAACTTGGTCGCCAAGGAGGGCGGGAGGATCGGTGTCGTTCTGCCGCGCAGCGCCCTGACCGCGAAGGGGTCGCAAGAGTTCCGCAAGACCATGTTCGGGCGTTCGGCCACAGTCGACGTCACGATGCTGCTCAATTCCGCTGGCTGGGTGTTTGACGAGGCGGAACATCGCTACACCATTGGCTTGATCTGCATCGCCAGAGGCACTCCCGACGGTGCCTCGATCCACCTTCGAGGGCCGTATCGCACCCTCGACGCGTTCGAAGCAGGTGTCGCAGCCGTACCGGCCAGGTTCAGCAACGATGACGTGCTGGCATGGAACGACACACTCTCATTGCCGTTGTTGCCGACGGAGCAGTCTCTCCAGGTGTTTGCCCGGATGCGCAAGGCGCCGCGGCTTGACCGCAACGTGCCGAGCGAATGGCGCGCAAGGCCGGATACCGAAATGCATGCCACAAACCAGAAGCCTCTCATGGATCTCGCGAGCGAGGAGTGCTCCGAAGGATACTGGCCGGTCTACAAGGGCGAATCCTTCGACTTGTGGACCCCGGAGACGGGCACCACTTACGCCTTCGCGGATCCAGAACCTGCACAGGCGTGGATCCAGTCGAAGCGGTGGCAGGCCAGGAACTCGAGCCGCAGCGCCCACGGCGAGTTTCGGCCCGGCGACCTTGCAGACAGAACCACGTTGGCGTGCAACAGGCCACGGATTGCCTTTCGGGATATCGCGCGGGCGACAGATTCACGAACCATCATCGCGTGCCTGGTGCCGCCGGGTGTTTTCCTCAGTCATCTGGCGCCCTACTTGCTGTGGCCGCGTGGCGATGAACGCGATCAGGCGTTCCTGCTTGGCGTGCTCTCCTCGATCCCTCTCGACTGGTATGCGCGGCGATTCGTTGAACTCCATGTCACGTATCACGTCATCAACCCGTTTCCGATACCCCGTCCGGAACGAGCGAACCCGGCATGGCAGCGTGTCGTGGAACTTGCAGGCCGGCTCGCCTCGCCCGACGAGCGCTTTGCCGCATGGGCGAAGGCTGTCGGTGTGGCCTGCGGTGCGATCGATGATGCCGAAAGGACCGACATGATCCACGAGCTCGATGCCGTGGTGGCTCATCTCTATGGCCTCGACGAGGGGCAACTTGTCCACATCTTCGAGACCTTTCACGAGGGATGGGACTGTCAGGCACGGCTCGACGGCGTTCTGCGACACTTCGCGATGTGGCGCCAGCGATGAGCCGCGACGACCGGCCTCGATTCATCGACAACCGGGAGGGCAACACCCTCGAACGGGCGCTGCAGAGCCTTCTGCATGCCGGTGGAGCGGATCCGCCTGATGCCGTGCGCGTGGCCACGGCGTACTTCAATCCGGCCGGCTTCGCGCAAGTGGCGCGCCACCTGGAGGACGTGACGGATGTCCGCCTGCTTCTTGGTGCCGACTTCGCCGGCACGGTCCAGGATGAACGACGCCGTCTCGGCGAAACCGACGGCGCGTTCGAACGCCGGCGCATGGATCAGGGTCTGAAAGCCATGAACGCGACGCTCTGCCGGGAGCGGGACCGGTTGCCGTTCAACCGGACGAGCCGTGCCGCTCTGCGGACCCTGATCGCTGCGCTCCATGCCGGCAACCTCGAGGTGCGGCGCTACGAAGAGACGTTCCTCCATGCCAAGGCCTACATCTTCTCGACCGTGAGTGACGGCAAGGAAACGGCCACAGGCGTGATTGCCGGTTCGTCGAACCTCACGGCCGCCGGGCTGAACCACAACCTTGAACTCAACCTCGGCCGCTACACGTCTCCGGTCATCGATCACGCCGTGCGATGGTTCGACGATCTGTGGGATGAGGCCGTCCCGTTTGATCTCGCAGACGTGTTCGAAGATGCCCTGCGGCCCCGTACACCCTGGGAGATCTTCATGCGCGTCCTCTGGCAACTCTATGGAGAGGAGGTCGAGGAGGACGCCGAAGCGGACAGGAATCTGCCCCTGACGAGCTTCCAGATGCACGGTGTTGCCCGGGCATTGCGCCTCATCCGCGACACCGGCGGCGCCATCGTTGCCGATGAAGTGGGACTGGGAAAGACCTTCATGGCAGGCCAGATCCTGGAGATCTATCGCGACCGGCGGCAACGCGCCCTTCTCATCTGCCCGGCCTCGTTGAGGGACACGACCTGGAAGAAGTTCCTGAACCGGTTTCAGGTCTTCGCCGAATGTCTTTCGTTCGAGCAACTCGCGCTGGACCAACAGCTCGCCGATTCAGAGCGGCCTTACGCCGTCCATGAGCGATTGGAACGGCCCCTGGAGGAATACCATCTCGTCATCGTCGACGAGGCCCACAACTACCGCAATCCGGATGCGCCGGCGCGTGCCGGCGTCCTGCGACGCCTCCTTTTCGGGCAGCGGCGCGACCTGTTGTTGCTCACCGCCACCCCCGTCAACAACTCGCTCTGGGATCTCTACCACCTGGTGCGGTTTTTCGTGCGCCAGGATGCCCACTTCGCCGATCGCGGGATCCTGTCGATACGCGAACGATTTGTCCGCGCGATGCAGGAGGATCCCTCCAGCCTCAGTCCCGATATCCTCTATCCCATCATCGATGCTACGACGGTGAAGCGAACCCGGCAGTTCGTGAAGAAGCACTACGCCGGCGACACCATCGAAGATCCGGGCGGGCAGCCGGTGCCGATCGTGTTCCCCGAACCCCGGGCCCTGTCCGTGCGTTACAATCTCGACGATCTTCTGCCGGGTCTCTTCGATCACCTCGAAGAAGCTCTCGACCCTGACAGTGAAGGCCGGATCCGCTTTGCACGGTACGAACCGGACGCCTTTCTGATCAGCGGCGCCGACGGGGAAGAGCAGGCACGTGCGCAAGCCATCGTCGGGTTGCTGCGCTCAGGCCTGCTGAAACGGTTCGAATCGTCGGCCCATGCCTTCCGGCAGACAGTCGAAAAGATGATCGGTGACCATGACACCTTCCTCAGGGCGCTTGACGGGGGATTTGTCATCACCACCGCCTTCATGAACGAGCTTTCGGCCGACGATGACCTTGTCTTCGAGGATGTTCTTGCCGACACCCAATTCAAGAAACCGGCGGACCTCTATGACATCGACGGTCTACGCAAGTCCGTGGAAAGTGACCGGGCCAAACTGCGGGTTCTGGCAAACGAAACAGCGAAGGTCACACCTGAACGCGACCCCAAGCTCGCAGCGCTGACAGCGGCGCTTGAGACAATCGTCGACGAGGCCAGGAACGAGGCTCTTGATGACCTCGATGAGGGTCAGAAGCGCAAGGTTCTGGTGTTCTCTTTCTTCAAGGACACGGTCGACTGGATCAGGGACTACCTTCGTGATGCCGTTGGCCGGACACCTGCATTGAACTGTTATCATGAGCGCATTGCGGCCGTCAGCGGCGCCGATGATGTCGGCGAGCCGACCCGGTTGCGCGCCGTGCAGGGTTTCGTGCCGGTATCGATGGAGTCACCGTCTGGCGACGACCACTACGATCTCCTGATCTCGACTGACGTGCTCGCCGAAGGCGTCAACCTGCAGCAGTGCCGGCACATCATCAACTACGATATGCCCTGGAATCCCATGCGCCTTGTCCAGAGACATGGACGCATCGACCGCATCGGCAGTCCCCACCGCCGGGTCTTCCTGCGCACGATCTTCCCGGCCGATCGTCTCGATCGCCTTCTCGGACTTGAGCAGCGGATCCTCGACAAGCTGGCCATGGCGGCCGCAAGCGTGGGCGTCGTCGCGCCCATTGAAGGCGCCAGGCACGGCGCGCAGGTGTTTGCCGAAACACGCAGCGAGATTGAGAAACTCCTGCACGAGGATACGTCCCTTTTCGAACAGGGCGGGACGGCGAGCGCTGCACAAACGGGTGAGGAATATCGCCAGACCCTTCGCAAGGCGCTCGAAACGGACAGGCAGGCGATCCTCGGCCTGCCATGGAAAGCCGGCTCGGGCATGGCCCGGGGCAAGGCGCGGGGTGTCTTCTTCTGCGCGGTGGTCAGGGAGCGGACATTCCTGCGCTTCGTCCCGGCCAGCGAGGCGTGGCAGGTGTCGGCTGGTGAAGACGGCATTGTCCGCGAGACGGGGACTTGCCTGCGCATGATCGAGTGCGAGTCCGATACACCCACATGGTGTCCGGAGTTTCTGGAAAACTGCGTCTACGACTTCTGGGACGTGGCCCGGCAGGACATCCTTGAGGAATGGACGCACGGGACAGATCCCGCAAACCTCCAGCCGCGCATACGTCCCCTGAACCATCGGGTTGTCGAGTTCCTCCGCATGCACGGAACCCATGGCATACCCCACGACAAGCTGATCCGGGCTGTCGACATTCTCGAATCCCCCTGGCCGCGGCGCGAGGAGATGATGCTCAAGCGCTGGTTCGAAGATGGACGCGCGGATGATGCTGCGCGCGCCCGCGTGATCGTGGACCATGTCCTCGACACCGGACTCGAGCCGACCACGCCACCTGCTCCGCTGCCGCCCATCCAGCCCGACGACGTCGCGCTCCTGTGCTGGCTCGCGTTGGAGAAAGACAGCAAGATAGCGTGATGCGCACAGTTCCCTGCCTGTATCGAAGCAAACTTTTGCCACCCCCATGATCAAATCCACACCCCAACGCCTGACATCAGAGCTCTTCGATGCTGACAAAGCGGCGGCCTGCAGCCTGCTCCATTGTCAGTCTGCGCATGGTTGGGGCCAAGGAGACCGGATTGAGAAAGTCAGCTTCCAGTTGGCTGACATAGGGTTCGTTGTGGCTGAACTGAAGCGGCTGTTGTTCTCCGCTTCTCGGGGAAAACTTGGCCCGCACAAGGAATCACGTTCCGCACCATCACGCCGGAATATCGGCACATCGTCACGAAAGCCATGGTGTCTGTTTGAGCATGATTTCGTGTCTCCACGGGAGAAGGCCCAATGACTGAACTCACTTCTGGCCCCACATCCCCGCACTACGACGTGCGCGTCTCCATAGAGCAGTTCGGCCCAATCGAAAAAGGCTCGTTTGATCTTCGGCCACTAACGGTCTTCGTTGGGCCAAGCAACACCGGGAAGACCTATCTTGCTGTATTGATTTATGCCTTGCACAGGACATTGCACGGATTTCCTCGATTTCCCAACATCGGCCGCCACCATCTTTTGTACGACAAAGATCTGTCCTTGTCCGATAGTGAAGCACTGCACATCCTGCACAAGTTGAACTCGAAAGATCGATCCATACTCTTCTCAGATCTTCCCGGGCCCATACGCGAGGCTGCCCATGACTATCTTCACAACACACAGCTACTGGGTGACGATCTGCGAAGAGAACTGGAACGTTGTTTTGATGTTGACTCGGCCTTTGAACTCATCAACATGGCGTCGAGCAAAAACGCTATGAAACTTTCAATTGAGGTTGGTGAGGAAGGGCAGACGCTCTGGGACTTCCTGATGGGTATCTCAACCTCAGATGTATCATCGTGCGGCACCATAAGTGACATGGAACTCATTTCTGGGCGACATACCCATTCGTCCGCTGAACAGGAGTTGATGATAACCAGATTTCGAGAGCGCTTTGCTCAGGTGCTCGCAGCGGTCACGTCACAACGACTAGATACAAGATTGTTCAGATTCTGGGATCTACTGAATGATTTTTCCGGGATGGAGAATGCTGACGCCCACTATCTGCCGGCAGCACGCAGTGGCATCATGCAGAGCCATCGTGTCATTGCAAGTTCCCTCGTTTCACATTCGACCCGGGCCGGATTCGAACGCTTTCCTGAGCTCCCGACATTCTCGGGCGTTATGGCGGATTTCATGGAGCGCCTCATTCTTTTTGATGCGCTTCAGCCGTTCTCGAGAGTTGGTGCAAGGCGACGGCAGCCCAACAAGGATTTTACGAACCTTGCAAGTGATCTGGAACAGCAAACATTGGGCGGGAAAATCCAAACCGCCAGACCTTCACAGGGCGGCTATCCTGAGTTTGTCTACAGACCTTTGGCAGCGAAGCAGACTATTCGCCTCAGCAGAGCATCCTCGATGGTTTCGGAGCTAGCTCCAGTTATCCTCTTTATTCGTGGCAACGTCAGGCGCGGCGATACGCTGATGGGTGCGATTCTCATATGGGGTAATTTTCTTCAATAATTGTCGATTGCTTTTTTCTGCCAATATGGTTCCAGGATGTTCCATGCGGTGTCGAAGCGGTCTGACTTGTCGAGGGCGCGCAGCGACAGGATGGCCTGGCCGCCGCTTTGCCCCCAGATCATGCCTGATCCCTTCAGCCGTTGCGTGACGAGGCTCTTGTTGGTGGCTTCAACAAGCCCGGAGCCGATAGTCAGGTTGCGACGTCTGTAGTCGGCATAGTTCATCCTCTTGCGGTTGTTGGTGAAGTAGCCGATCGCCCTGGAGACCAGAGGCGAGTAGGATCGCTTGAGATATGCGAGGGAGGCGATGACCTTGTCGACGCCGGAGATCTCGACAAGCAGGGTCTCGCGCAGGATGTGCCAGCGACGGTTGCCCTGAATGCTGTCCTGGCCATAGGCGTGATCAAGCGCCTCCTTGAGATAGTCTGCTGCATGGAAGAAGTCGAGCACCTGCTCGGCCTCGGGGAAGGCTTCCTCGAAGAACCGCCAGTGATCCCTGGCTCCGTTGGCCACCACAACAAGTTCGAGGTCCGGCCGTCTGGCCAGCAGAGAGTGAACCTCGTCGCGGATCAGCTGCTTGAGCCTGAGCTTGTTCGCTTCGGGCATTCTGGCATGGCGCAGGGTGCGAAGACGCTCGCCGGCGGCATTGCCAAGAGTGATCGTCGCGCAAGCGGCTTCCTTCCACGTGATCCCCTCAAGGTCCTGTTTCCGCTTGCGTCTGTCTTGGCCCACAGGCACCATGACGCCATCCATCTGGATCGTCACGGACGTGGCGTCAGAGGGAATCTCCTCCCCATGACGGATCTCTGCGAGCGCGTCATCGGCGATCTCTTCCCAGTGTCTGCCGGCCACCTCGTAGAGCCGGATCAGGCTCGATACACCGGGACACATCCCGCCCTGTCGGCGGAACATCTTCACGCAATCACGCGGTGGCATCGACGATACCGCCTGCAAGGCAAGGTATGCCGCTCGTGGCGTCCAGAAGTCCTCGATCAAGCCGGCAAGGCGATCCGCCGGAAACACCGACGCACGGGACCGGCGACGGTATCGTGAACGCTCATCGTTGATGGCACCGAAGGATGTCATGACCCGCTTGTTCGTGGCGCCTTCCCGACGATATCTCTCGCCGCGGTATTCGATCACGGGGTCTTGCGTGTCGAGTGAGACAAGGGCCTGCCTGACGATCTGCGCCGAAAGCCGGTTGGCCGCCTCGGCGACGCCGCTCTCGAACGCCCTCGTGGCGTGCCGCCCCTCAAACGCCTCGAGCTTCTCGCGCACACTCACCATGAAGGCGGCGAACGCAGCCGGCAACTCTCCGGGAAACAGCCGTACAAGCTCCTCATGGATCGCCCCTTGACGGTCTTCGGCAGTCATTCTGAACCAGAACTCGCGATCAAGCGCAGCGTCTGCCACGATCACAATCAGGGGTCAATCAGATCCGATGATGGGTCTGATGTCTGTGTTTTTGGCGCTCAACACAGAAAACTGTGACGAGTGGCGAAAAAATGTGCATACATCATACGAACACCTATCAAACATAACACGAACTCTTTACCCCATACCAGAACCACACCCGCGCTGATCATTGAAGAGCCGGAGGCTCATCTTCATCCTGCCGCGCAAACGAAAATGGCATCTACGCTGGCACGTTTGGTGAAGAGCGGCGTTCGAGTCATCGTGACAACGCATAGCGATTGGCTCCTCAAGGCCATCGGCAACCTGATGCGAGAAGGAGAGCTCACAGAACAGGGAGCGGACTCAGTGAATGACAACATTAGTCCCTGCTTTCTTCACCCACGGGATGTAGGGATCTGGCTGTTTTACAAGGATCAAGATTCTCACGGCTCCACGATGCGAGAAATCGAGTTCAGCCGCATTGACGGAATTGAACCAGCAGATTATGAGACCATCGCCGAACAGCTGTACAATCGTTCGGCAGACCTACAGAACTGGCTTGAAGAAGTGAAGGGTCAATCGTGAGCGCGGAATTGATTGCCACCCCTGATGCTATCCGCATGCAGGTGGGTGTTGAAAACCTGACTGACGGCTGCAGCCGGGATGGCTGCGAGGTATCGATGACTGATGTTCCGCACGATCGCGTTATTGTCGACGCGGATCGGGTGCGATTCTCATATGGGGTAATTTTCTTCAATAATTGTCGATTGCTTTTTTCTGCCAATATGGTTCCAGGATGTTCCATGCGGTGTCGAAGCGGTCTGACTTGTCGAGGGCGCGCAGCGACAGGATGGCCTGGCCGCCGCTTTGCCCCCAGATCATGCCTGATCCCTTCAGCCGTTGCGTGACGAGGCTCTTGTTGGTGGCTTCAACAAGCCCGGAGCCGATAGTCAGGTTGCGACGTCTGTAGTCGGCATAGTTCATCCTCTTGCGGTTGTTGGTGAAGTAGCCGATCGCCCTGGAGACCAGAGGCGAGTAGGATCGCTTGAGATATGCGAGGGAGGCGATGACCTTGTCGACGCCGGAGATCTCGACAAGCAGGGTCTCGCGCAGGATGTGCCAGCGACGGTTGCCCTGAATGCTGTCCTGGCCATAGGCGTGATCAAGCGCCTCCTTGAGATAGTCTGCTGCATGGAAGAAGTCGAGCACCTGCTCGGCCTCGGGGAAGGCTTCCTCGAAGAACCGCCAGTGATCCCTGGCTCCGTTGGCCACCACAACAAGTTCGAGGTCCGGCCGTCTGGCCAGCAGAGAGTGAACCTCGTCGCGGATCAGCTGCTTGAGCCTGAGCTTGTTCGCTTCGGGCATTCTGGCATGGCGCAGGGTGCGAAGACGCTCGCCGGCGGCATTGCCAAGAGTGATCGTCGCGCAAGCGGCTTCCTTCCACGTGATCCCCTCAAGGTCCTGTTTCCGCTTGCGTCTGTCTTGGCCCACAGGCACCATGACGCCATCCATCTGGATCGTCACGGACGTGGCGTCAGAGGGAATCTCCTCCCCATGACGGATCTCTGCGAGCGCGTCATCGGCGATCTCTTCCCAGTGTCTGCCGGCCACCTCGTAGAGCCGGATCAGGCTCGACACACCGGGACACATCCCGCCCTGTCGACGGAACATCTTGACGCCATCACAAAGGTGGCATCGACGATACCGCCTGTAAGGCAAGGTATGCCGCTCGTGGCGTCCAGAAGTCCTCGATCAAGCCGGCAAGGCGATCCGCCGGAAACACCGACGCACGGGACCGGCGACGGTATCGTGAACGCTCATCGTTGATCTCACCGAAGGATGTCATGACCCGCTTGTTCGTGGCGCCTTCCCGACGATATCTCTCGCCGCGGTATGCGATCATGGGGTCTTGCGTGTCGAGTGAGACAAGGGCCTGTCTAACGATCTGCGCCGAAAGCCGGTTGGCCGCCTCGGCGACGCCGCTCTCGAACGCCCTCGTGGCGTGCCGCCCCTCAAACGCCTCGAGCTTCTCGCGCACACTCACCATGAAGGCGGCGAACGCAGCCGGCAACTCTCCGGGAAACAGCCGTACAAGCTCCTCATGGATCGCCCCTTGACGGTCTTCGGCAGTCATTCTGAACCAGAACTCGCGATCAAGCGCAGCGTCTGCCACGATCACAATCAGGGGTCAATCAGATCCGATGATGGGTCTGATGTCTGTGTTTTTGGCGCTCAACACAGAAAACTGTGACGAGTGGCGAAAAAATGTGCATACATCATACGAACACCTATCAAACATAACACGAACTCTTTACCCCATACCAGAACCACACCCCGCGGATCTTGCTTTTCCTTCGCATGGTTTGCGTGGCGAGCGTTGTGACTACATTGTCTTTACCCTCAATCGTGATGGAAACTTGCACGCGATCCCCGTTGAGCTGAAGAGCGGAGGACTCCAGGTTTCGGCCACCGTCAGACAACTGAAAAGAGGTGCGGACTTCGTCGAACGGTTTGGACCTGAAGAACCAGCACCGATCTGTCGTCCATTACTCATTCATGGTCGAGTGCTTTCGTCAAGGGACCGCAAGAGACTTAACCGCTTGAAGATACCATTCCGGGGGCTTCGGTTGACGGTCAAGACGACACGGTGCGGCGCACAAGGAAACCTGGCGGCCGCATTGGAAGGGTAAAGGGTCTCTCGCTGGTGTGGATCGCTGCCACTTGCTTCAGAAGGCTCGGCGGGCCCGCGTTGTTGCACGTTTACGCTTGATCGTTGTTGTAATTTTCTCTCCTGTGACCCACGGCAGCGATCGGCCGCTTGGGCCTCTCCCAGGGTCTTCGCTCGCATCGGCAATCGCCACGCCGCCCGGACACATGACGGCACGCTGGCTGTCGGTGCCGTCGGCGAACGCACCGAGACCGGCTTGTTGGCGGTTTTGCCGTATCCGGTCATTTCAGGACGGCCTTGAGGCTCTGATCACCGGCGATATCCCTTGGCGTTTTGTTGCACGCGCACAGGCAGAGTTTCATGTCAGACAACGGTGTTGTGCGCTCGCGGTCGCCGAGGAGGCGGCCCGGTGGCGCGAGATCTGCGAGGAGTATGAGCGCTTCACCGGCACCCAGGCCGAGTTCTGCCGTCTTCGAGGCTGGCCGCGGGGCGGTTGGCTTGCCCGTGACCCCGCCGACATGCGCATTGACGGCTGCAGGCACTGGTGAGGCAGCACCTCGGGGACGCCATCCCCTGTCGGGCCGCTGGTACGTCTTCATCAACCGCCGGTGGACGCTGTGCAAGGTTGTATGCTTCGAGGCGGGCGGGTTCTGCATCGGGGCCAAGCGTCTTGAGAAGGGGCTGTTCGTCTCCCTGAGCTGTGGGCGTTCGGGACGGAGTTCCCGGGGTCAGGCCGTGACAAGCGGCTCAATGTCCGAGACATCGACTGTCTTGCGGGCGGACATCATGTCGAAATGCAACTGCATGGTGATCCAGAATTCGGGGGTTGTCCCAAGGGCTTTGGCCAGACGCAGAGCGGTATCCGGAGTCACGCGGGTTTGTTCCCGCACCAGCCGTTCAATACGGGTGCGCGGCACGCCGATCACCTTGGCCAGGCCAATCGCCGAGATGCCAAGCGGTTCAAGAAACTCATGCTTGAGGATTTCGCCCGGGTGGCAAGGATTGGTCATCATTCCCATGCCATGTCCTTTCAGTGATAGTCCGTAAACTCAACATCGGCAGGACCGCTTGCGGTCCAAACGAAACACAAGCGCCATTGGTCATTCACCCGGATCGAGTGCCGCCCTTTTCGGGCGCCTTGCAGAGCCTTCAGCCGGTTGGCCGGCGGTGCGTGCAAATCCGCGAGTTCACGCGCTGCATCAAGCATGGTCAGCTTGCGACGGGCTGCCGTCATGAGACCAGCGGGAAAGCCTTTGCTGGCCTTGTTCGCCGGAATGTCCCGGATCAGTTTGCCCTGCCCTTGGTGCTTTGAATCATTTTGGGAATGTATCACGACATGACACATGTAACAAGACAGGACCCTGTCCTGCGGTTGTGGATTTTGCATCGTTCCCTCGTTACCCTGCTTCTCACCTGCACGACATTGCCGAAGAGGGGATTGTGCTGATGAAAGGCTGCACTCTGGTTGCCAGCCCGGAACAGGCGATCGAGAACATTCTGCGCTATCAGGTCGCGCTTGCTGACGAGGAGCGAGGTGCGGAATTGAGAAGCCTGATGTCACGCGTGCACGCCTGGTATGCGGTGAGGCCGGACAACGGGCGATGGCTCTTTGCTCCCTCGAAGTTCGTGGGATACATGGACAACGGTGCGGCAGCGTACTTTCTGGAGAGAGGTTCAAGGGACGGACGGAAGACCGAAAACATTCTCCGACAGTGGTTTCACCCCATCGAGCCCGGAACACGCCAGGCCGATACACTGGACCAGGCTCTGCGAGAGTTCCTTCGCAGCCATGGGCATTCAGGCCCGCGCAAGGGTGCCAGAATATCTCTCCTGGTAGAGGCTTTCGGTCATGCCGAAGGTGTTCCCCGGGCCGCTGACCGGGTCGTTGTCGATCCTTCGATTTGCGGCGGACGGCCGCATATCCGGAACACACGTGTCCGGGTTTGCGACATCCTGCAGCTCATGGCGTCGGATGTGTCCTCGGAGGAGATTCTTGACGACTATCCCTATCTCATGGAGGTGGATATCACAGCGGCCCTGGAGTGGGCTGCAGCCGCGGTCGATCATCGTGTGATGTTTGCTGCGTGATTCGTGCGTGATCTCATCGACGCACAGCTGCCACCAAGGCCTGGCGCAATGGCTCCAGGCGAGAGGCCACATCTGCAATCACGTCAATGGGATCGGCCTTGGCACGGCGACAGGCGCGCCGTCATATGGTCCAAGGATGTCGACTTCGCCGAACGGGCGCGGCAGTCTCCGGGCCTGCAGGTCGTCTGGTTGCGATTCGGCAACACGAGCAATGTCACCCTTCGGCGGCGGTTGACTCCGCTTCTCGGGGAGATCGAAGCCGCCCTGGCAGCGGGTGAGATCCTGATCGAGATTCGCTGAAAGACCCCTCCCTGCCAGGGCCCGTCGTCACACCTGTCGCCACGAACATGACGGTCAGCCCGTTTTGGCGAGATTCCTTGATCGGGAACGAGGAAGACCCGGTCTCTCCACCAACCCCGCCGACACCCCTTGAACGCCGCCGTGCAGGCGCGGCCCTGAAGATCTGATCCATGCCACCGGCGCCAGCACCGGGACACCTCACCCGTGCGCCGGCGCAGGCTCGGCCCTGGCTGTGTGCCAGTCGGGAAGAAAGGCAAGGGCGCGGGGCGCTGCGGGGGGCGGGGCGAAGAGGGCATTGTGCCAGAAGAGCGCTATGGCGAAGGGATCGTCGTCGGGGAGATCCTGAACGTCGCATGGCAGGATCCAGGACTGGCCGAACTGCTCGACATGGAGTGTCGCGCTGCCTGCGGCAACGAGAGCGGCCGCATCCGGCGAGCCGCGGGAGAACTGGGCGAACAGCCGCGGCTCGAATTCCCGTGCTCTCTGGAAGTAGGTTGCTGACAGATGCTTGAGCCCCTTCTCGAAGCGCTCCCGGGGGTCATGGGTGCCCGAGACTGTCTGGCGAAAGAAAGCCGCCGATGCGGCTGGCTCCCGCAGGAGGAGGACGGTCCGGATGCGACCCGGCCCGCTTGTGCCGGCGAGGACGACACGGGGTGTCATGGCGCTCGAGGGGCACCCGTTCTCCCGGCGCATGGCATGCTGGCGGATCAGGCACTGCCAGGCCATGAAAGCGTCGCGCATGGCATTCTTCGCCGCCATGGTTTGTCAGGAGCCGCCGAAGAGATCGTAGAGGATGGCGGCGATTTCCCCTTCGAGAGGGAAGGACAGCATGCCGAGCACCGAGTAACCGAGAATCCAGGGCAACGCGTAGAAGCGGAACAGAAAGAAGAACCAGGCCACGAACAGGGGCACCACCGGGTCGACGAGAAATCCGGGTGTGACCGGCCTGAAGACTCTCAGGACCGGGTCGGTCAGCATGACGAACGCCCGCATGAAGAAGAAGTCGGAGGTCACCGGAAGAAAGATGTTCATGGCCGCACGGCCGATCAGCGTCCACATGATGGCGCCGAGGATGTAATCGAGGCCCACGACCCACCACGGAAGAACTGCCGCCAGACTGGTCATCGGATCACCACTCCCCGGTTGTCGCTCGTCATCGGACCGCTACTCCCGGGTGGTCATCAAAAGCGCGGTTGGTCATGAAAAGCGGTTGGTCATGAAGGGCGGACAGTCACGCATGGCGGCTGGTCCGGATAAAGACAAGGGGGCGGACATTCCTGCCCACCCCCCTGCAACAAGGGTCTTCAACGACGCGTCAATGCGTTTCGGCCAGGATCGCCTTGCCCGTCGGAATGCGGGTTTCGTCCACCATGGCCTGCATCTCTGCATCCGGCGCCTTGGTGATCAGCGAGACCACGACCATCGATACCAGCGAGACCGGCATGCCGATCATGCCGAATCGCAGGTGGTCGATCGACCACAGCTGATCACCACCGTTGTAGACGTGGACGAGGTAGACCGACCCCGCCACGAAACCGGCAATCATGCCTGCAATCGCCCCTGGTCTGTTGGCGCGTTTCCACCAGATTCCCAGAACCAGCGGGAAGAACAGACCCGAACAGGCGAAACAGAAGGCCCACGCCACGGCTCCCAGAATACCCGTGAGCTGCAGCGATGCGATCAGGGCTGCAAGGGCACCGATCGCCACCAGCAGGACACGCGCAACAATCAGACGACGCTTCGTGTCAGCCCTGGGATCGATGATCTTGTAGTAGAGATCGTGGCTCAGCGCGTTGGCCATCGCCAGCAGCAGACCGTCGGCAGTCGACATCGCTGCCGCCATGCCGCCGGCTGCCACGAGTCCCGAAATCACGTAGGGCAGTCCGGCAATCTCCGGTGTCGCCAACACGACGATGTCAGGCCTCATGAAGAACTCGTTGAGCTGAACGATACCGTCACCGTTCTGGTCAACGACCGACAGCATGCCGACCTCGGTCCAGTTCTTGATCCATTCGAGATTCGCGACGTCGTCAATCGCCTTGCCGACCACCGCCGTTGCCAGATTCGGATCGAGAAGCTGGAGCTTGGTCAGGGTCGCCAGTGCCGGCGCCGTGAAGTAGAGAAGGAAGATGAAGAACAGGGACCAGCCCACCGACTTGCGCGCCTGACGCACCGACGGTGTCGTGAAGTAGCGCATGAGGATGTGCGGCAGGGAGGCCGTGCCCGCCATCATGCACAGGGCAAGGGTCACGAACTTCCAGGAATCCAGCCCACCCTGCGGATCGAAGTGAGGTGTCGTCAGGACCCTCAGCCCGGCGACGGCCTGAGCCGCCGCTTCCAGTCCGTACTGGGCCTCAAGTTCGACAATGCGGACCGTCGCATCGCCATAGGTGAAGTGAGGAATGATGCCGAAGCCCTGGGCATTTGACATCCAGATCACCGGCACCAGATAGGCAATGATGAGGACGATGTACTGCGCGACCTGTGTCCAGGTGACGCCGCGCATGCCACCGAGCATCGAACACAGCAGGATGCCAAGGAGTCCGAACCACACGCCAGCCTCGAACGGTATGGCAAGGGCCCGGGCGGCAATCGTGCCGGTGGCGTTGATCTGCGCCGTCACATAGGTGAACGATGCGACCACCAGCACCACCACGGCACAGAACCGCGCCAGGTTGCCCCCATAACGGGTCCCGATGAAATCGGGCACCGTGTAGCAGCCGAATTTCCTCAGGTATGGCGCCATCAGGGCGTTGACGAGCACATAACCGCCCGTCCAGCCGATGACAAAGCCAAGATAGGGGTAGCCACCGAAGTAGATGCCTCCCGCCAGCGCGACAAAGGAGGCCCCGGACATCCAGTCCGCCGCCGTCGCCATGCCGTTGTAGAAGGCCGGAACTTCCCGACCGGCAACGTAGTAGGCATCAACCTGCATGGTCCGCGAGAGCCAGCCGATCGTGGCATAGATCGCGATGGTAAAGAGGAGGAAGAGGATGCCGATCAGCTGCGCACTTGCGCCAAGCTGTTCGACGATGGCCATCAGGGCAAAGAAACCCAGGAATCCAAGGGTGTAGATTCCGTAGACCTTGCCAAGACGGTCAACGAAACGGGTTCCCCGTGATTGATCGCTCATGGCGCCCTCCTCATTCTTCGCTCAGGCCGCACTCTTCATCGATGCGGTCCTGCAGGAAGTTCTGACCAACGATCAAGAGAACGAACACGATGAGAGATCCCTGAACGATCATGTAGTAACCGAGCGGGAACCCGAGGAACGAAGCGCTGTCCAGGTCCTTGGCAAAGAACGGCAGCACGTATCCGAACACGAACCAGAGCGCCAGCACCCAATAAGTCAGGCGAGACGTCTTGGCCCAGTGTAGTCTTCTGTTATCCTGCGACATTCGCCGCCTCCTTCAACAGTTGGTGCCGTAGGCGAGCCCCCCGGGCACGTTTCCATGGCCAGGAGGGGCTTTCGAAACGGCTGGCGTGGATTATCAACAATGCTCCTGCAGTTTCAACAGGCAATGGTGCGGTTGTTGACAACCGTGGTCTCACCGGCCCCGCTGCTGCCGCGAGTTCTGAAGCTTCGTTTCGACCGTTCGAAGCTGGAAACGGTCGACAGTCTGATCGAATTCATCCACACGAGAGCTTCCTATATCGCCCAGACATCGCTCCACGGATACCTCAAGGCCCGCATGGGCACGAGTTTCAGGGTCTGGTTCGAGGACGAGGCCTTCTCCGCCTCAATTCGCATTGCATCGGTCAAGGTCTTCCTTTCATGCCTTTCCGATCTCACGGTCTACTCCGTCGCCACAGCATCCCGGCAGACCGTCGTCGGCGACGCCGTCCTGCAAGCCCTGGCGGGTCACGCCTTCCGCAAGGCCGCCATGGCGGGTCTGGCGGGTCAACCGGAACGAGAGCACCTCGATGCGACAATCGATGCCTTCGACAGGCGAGCCCGCGTCGAGAACTGGCGGGAGGCGGCCGAGGGTCGCGCGGCCTTCTCCGGCAGCGAGACTGATCTTGTCCGCTTTGCCCCCGTTATCGATGAATACAGGGAACTCGATCAGGAGATCGTGGCCAACTCGATCCGCTTTCGCTGGCGCGATGTCCGCGAGCAGATCCGCCGACGCATGGATGGCCACGGTCTCATCGAGGACTGGAAGGCCGGCGCCGGACGCGGAGAGACCGGGTGCTGAAACCTGAAACACGCTATTGGCAGGGCATGTTCGTGTGCCTGGTGTCGGCTGCGGTTGCGGCACTGTGGCTGGCGCTCCTCGCCGTGTGGACATCATGGCCGGAACACCTCGTCCTGCGGGAACTTGCCATAGGAATCGGCTTTATCGTTGCCGCAGCCGCCATGTGGTCCGCCATAACCCTTGTTCGCGGACACAGGAAGGATATCCAGCGGTTGCGCGGCAGCCTGTTGCTCGCCGACGGGGAACAACACCGTTTCCTCGACCACGCAGAACGCATGGTCGCCAACCGCGAACTCAAAGCGCTCGCCGGCACCCTGGAGAGTGTTCTTGCATCCCGGGAAGATCAGCGCCGGCTGACGGAACGGCGCCTTGCAGGGATCCTTGCGGCACTCCCTACCGGCGTGCTGGTCGTCACGCCCAGCGGACTGGTCAGCCTGGTCAACAACGCCGCCCGGCACATCTTCCCCGCCGACACACTCAGCCCGGGAACAAGCGTCTTCGCCGCCATCACGCGCGAAAGCATCCCGGAACCGGACACCCCGGAGCCGGTCGACAGCATCCGGTCCCTGGACGGCCGCGACATTCCTGCACGTATCGCTTCCCTTGGCGATGAGGGAGGCTGGGTCATGATCCTTGAAGCGAGTCCCGCAGACCGGAGCGACCGTAAACTCGCTCATGATCTGACGCTGCACGACAGTCTTCCACCATGCGCCGCGCCCGGGAAAGCCACACCGCTCGCCGCGCTCCCTGGCATCGTCGTCGATTGCGAGACCACCGGACTCGACCCCCGGCGGGACCGGATCATCTCCATCGGCGCCGTGAGAACCCACGGCGCCCGGATCTATGCCCATGCCCATCTCGACATGCTGATCGATCCGGCCATCGCCATCCCACGGTCCTCGACGGCCATTCACGGCATCGACAACGCCATGGTCGAGGGCGCGCCCGAAGTCAGGACCGGTCTCGATTGCCTCACGGAAATATCCGATCACTGTGTCATCATCGGTCATAATATCGGTTTCGATCTCGCCATCCTGGCTGCCGAAAGCCGACGTGGCGGAACATCCTGGTCCGTCCCCTGGTCCCTGGATACGGGCCACCTTGTCGCCGTTCTCGAGCCTGAGCTGCAGGCGCTGGATCTCGATGCCGTGTGCCGGCACTTCGGCATTGCCATCAGTGGCCGGCACACCGCACTGGGTGACGCACTCTCCGCTGGCGAACTCTTCACCCGCATTGTGCCGCTGCTCGAGGACCAGGGTGTGGTGACGCTCGGTGACGCCCTCGCCTTTGCCGGTCGGGCGAAGCGTACCCGTTCCAGACAACGTTCACTGGGCTGGCACGTCCCATGAACCGCCCTCAGGTCGACACCTGGTCCTGGCGCTTTCGCGCCCGCGACATCATGGCAGGCGATCTCGTCTTCGTTGAACCCGGGTGTCCGCTGGCCGAGGCCGCGTCGACGATGATCAACCGGCATATCTCGTCGGTCCTGGTCGACCGCGACGGCCATGCCGGAGGCCCCGGGATCATCACCGAACGCGACGTCGTGCAGGCCGTGGCAAACCACGGTCCAGACGCTCTGCGACTGACATCCGGCGAGCTGATGTCTACGCCGCTCGTCTCCATCATGGCTGACGAACCCGCCTGCATTGCCCTTGGCAGGATGACAAGACTGTCCCTGCGGCACCTCGCCGTCACGGATTCCTCCGGCACACTGTGCGGCATCATGACGTCGAAGCAGCTGGTCCGTCATCAGGCGGGCGAGGCACTTGCCATCAACGATGCACTCGATGCCGCAAGCGATGCGCACGACCTTGCAGAGGTTCATGCACGGCTGGTGCCGATGGCCGGTGCCCTTGTCGACGAGGGGATGAGCGCGACGCGCATTGCGTCGATGATCTCGAGCTTCTATCGCAAGCTCACCGCCCGCGCCGCCCGCCTCGCGGCGGCCGACGAGGCGGAAGACGGCTGGGCCTTCTTCATCCTTGGATCCGCCGGGCGCGGTGAGTCCCTTCTCGCAGGCGATCAGGACAACGCGATCGTCAGCACCGGCAAGGTCGACGATGCCATCCTCAAACGCATCGCGTCGCGGGCCTGCGATCTGCTCGACGCGGCAGGCCTGCCCTACTGCAAGGGGGGGGTCATGGCCTCCAATTCCGACTGGCGGCGGTCAGGCAACGACTGGCAGAAGGTCATTGCCGGATGGGCGGCACGCGCCGACGGCGCAAGTCTGCTCAATGTGGATATCTTCTTCGACCTCGTTCACGTGCACGGCGAGCGTGAGCTGACCAACCACCTGCGCCACCAGGCACTGGAGGCGGCCCGCACTCCGGTCTTGCCGCGAATGATGGCGGAGCAGCTGCAGACCTGGGCTTCGCCACGCGGATTCCTGGGAGGCCTGAAGACGAAGGGCGGGCGCCTCGATCTCAAGATCGGTGGCCTGTTCCCGCTGGTTGCCGGCGCCCGCGCCATGGCCTTGCGTCACGGCATCGAAGCGACCGGCACCGCCATGCGCCTGGCGGCCCTGACTGAACTCGGCGCCATCGCCAGGTCTGACATGCTGGCATTCACCGAAGCCCACGAGATGTTTCTGGACTTCATGATCAGACAGCAGATCAAGGATCTCGAGGCCGGCGTTGCCGCCGGTCCAGGCATCGACGTCACGCAGCTTGCACCCCGTCAGAAACGCCGTTTGCGGCGCTGCCTTGGTGATGTCTCGCGTCTGCCAGGCCTTGTCCTTGACGTCACGGCGCGAGGCTGAATCGCCATCACGGCGGCGGCCACAGCGGAGCGAGGCGCATGACGGTGAACGGGCCGACGGACAACCGTCCGTGCTGCATGGACAGATCAACATCAAGGCGCCGGTGGCCGTCTACCGGCGGTCCGGCCATAAAGTCGAGAGCCGCGACAAGGATGGTCGCCTGATCCCGATGCAACCGGCCTGCCGACGTCAGAGCCGAGATGATCTCGCGATAGCCGATGATGTCGAAACGCAGCGCGCCAATCGGCCGATTCTTGCCGTCAAGCGCGAGGCGGCCCTTTCCCCGGGCGACGACCGGCGGCCACTCCAGAACAAGAGCTTCCAGGTCGACGTAACCGCCGGCGCGCCTCCAGGCATCCACACGCTCCCTCGCCGCACCCTGGCGTGGCAAGGCGCCCACGACACGCATCCGCGCCACAACGCTCTCGACCGGCTCATCGGATTCGCTGCCGATCGCCAGGTCCGTCATCTCCAGGAAAATCTCCATGCCCTGCCCGTCACCGCTGATGGCCGAGTCGAGATTCAGGGCGCCGACCGTGGCGAGAGCCGCCCCCTCGCCGGAGATCACGGTCACCTCCTCAAGCTCGATGTCGACCGCGTCCACGTCGCCTGAGGCAAGCCCGATTGCTGCGCGACCGTGAACCACGGCAATGCCGACAGCGTGTCGGCGCGAAGGGGTCTCGACGGCAAGATCCTGGCTGCGGGGCAACACCAGCGACACGTCCGCCGGATCGAAGGGATTCGCGATGATCACGAGTTCCGAGCCCTGCCAGGTGATCTCGGCGCCGTCATCCTCCCAGACAACGGTCGGCTGCAGCGCGGTCATGCGCATGGAAAAGGGAAAGCCATTCGATTCAAGCCGTGCCCACGAAGCATGCCAGTCCTTTCCCGCAGACCGGGCCACGGCCTCGTGAATGATCCCTTCAAGCCGCAGCGCCATGCCGTGCCAGGCAACCGTGTAGATGGCCGCAAGAGCGACGACTGCCGCTGCCGCCCACCGGATACGGCGTGCGATCACGGATCACCCGTTCCGGATCACCGGAATCATCGCGCTGCTTCCAGCGGCATGTCGGCGCGACCGGAACGGCGAGCCTTGCGGACCTGGCGCCAGCTGCCGACGTTCTCGCGCACCATCAGGGCGCACGGTGTCACGATCAGGGTCAGGACGGTGGCGAAGGCCAGGCCGAACACGATCGCGCTTGCCAGCTGGACCCACCACTGGGTCGAGGGCGCACCGACGCTGACATCACGGGTGAAGAAATCAATGTTGATCTGGAGCATCATCGGCATGAGTCCGAGAATGGTCGTGACCATGGTCAGGAGCACTGGTCTGAGACGCTGCGCGCCGGTCCGCAGAATGGCTTCAACGGGATCAGCGATCATCCGGCGCAGCCTGTCATAGGTGTCGATGAGGACGATGTTGTTGTTGACCACGATGCCGGCAAGAGAGATGACGCCGATGCTCGACATGATCATGCCGTAGGGCTTGCCGGTGACAAGGAGGCCGATCATGACCCCAACTGTCGACATGATCACCGCAGTCAGGATGAGGAAGGCCGAATAGAAACTGTTGAACTGCGTGACAAGAATGATGGCCATCATGAAGAGCGCCACCAGGAAGGCCTTGAGCAGGAACTCGGACGCCTCTTCCTGACGTTCATTGTCTCCCCGGAAATCAACATCAATGCCGCGGCCGAGTTCGACCGTATCCAGCCATGCCTGCAGGTCACGCACCAGGGAATCCGCCAGAACGCCTTCCTCGATGTCGGCCTCGATGGTCATCACGCGTTCGCCTTCCACCCGCTCGATCCTGCCAACCCGCGGTCTGGCCGAGCGTTCCACAAAGTTGCTGATCGGCACGTGGCCCAGAGGGGTCTCGACACGAAGATGGTCGAGTCCGTCAAGCGTGCGCATATCGTGCGGGAACCGGGCCAGCACATCGATCTCGTCATTCGAATCATCGAGACGCACCGTGGTCATGCGCAATCCCCTTGTGACCAGCTGTATCATGGCGCCGACCGAGCCGACGTCGGCCCCGAACTTCGCCGCCTGGTTGCGATCGACAACGATCTCCCATTGGATTCCGGGGATCGGGCGGCTGTCCTCGATATCCTTCAGTCCTTCCACCTCGTCGAGATGGTCGCGCAGGGCGGCCACGGCTCTCTCCAGCAGCACCGGGTCGCTCGACGACACCTGAATCTTGATCGGCTTCGCAGATCGCGGGCCCTGCCTCTGCCCGCGCGATTCGACATGGATGCCGGCGAGATCCGTGACTCTGGCGAGGACGTCTTCGAAAATCGCGGACGCCGGACGTCTCAGCGACCAGTCGACGAGTTCCACGTTGACCGTTCCGATGACATCTTCAGCCGCCCGGTTGTCCTCTCTGCCGCCCGCTGCCGCAAAGATGGTCTCGAACTCGTTCATGTCGAGCAATCGGTCCTCGACCTCGCGAACCAGACCGTCCTTTTCCGCCGTCGAGAGATTGCCCCTGGCATGAATCTGGAACGCCGCCCTTTCGGGCTCGATGTCAGGAAAAAACTCGACACCTTTGCCATAGCGGGCGTAAGCGATCTGCACTCCGGCGAGCAACAGGACCGAGACCAGGAGGACCTTGACCGGATGGCGCAGCAGGACGCGCAGGACGCCGAGATAAAGACCGGTAAAGCCACGTACGCCATCGAGGCTGCCGCCGGAATCCTCGGACAGGGCCCGCGCCTGAGCGCTGTCACGCCCGGTGTTCTTGCCAAACAACGACCCCAGGGTGGGCACAAAGATGAGCGCCATGGCAAGGGACGCCGAGAGGACGGCAATCAGGGTGATCGGCAGGTACTTCATGAATTCCCCGACCATTCCCGTCCAGAACATGAGAGGAAAGAACGCGACGAGTGTTGTCAGGGTGGAGGCGGTGATCGGCCAGGCCATGCGGGAAGCGGCGGCAAAATAGGCCTCGCGGCGGTTGAGGCCCTCCGCCATCTTCCTGTCGGCATACTCGGTGACGACAATGGCGCCGTCGACGAGCATGCCGACCGCGAGTATGAGGCTGAACAACACGACGATGTTGAGGGTCAGGCCGGCAATCGCAAGAACCAGGATTCCGGTCAGGAACGATCCCGGTATGGCGACACCGACAAGAGCGGCTGATCGCCAGCCCAGACACCACACGATCACGACCATCACCAGCAGCACAGCCGTCATCACGTTGTTCTGCAAATCGGCCAGCATCAGCCTGATGCCCTTCGATTCATCCCTCGAGAAGGCCACCTTGACGCCAGGTGGCCAGCCGGCGCTTGTTGCCTCCACGACAGCCCGGACCTTTTCGATGGTCTCGATGATGTTCTCGCCGGTTCTCTTGGAGACCTCGATGGTCAGTGCCGGCTCGCCCTTGACCCGTGCATGAACCCGGGCGTCCTTGAACGTCCGCCTGACCTCTGCGATCTCGCCAACATTGGCCGTCGCATCGCCCTCGATCTTGAGAGGCAGACCGAGGAAGTCATCCACGTCGGCGATCAGCCCGGGAACCTTGACGGCGAACTGTCCGGCGCCGGTGTCCATCAGCCCAGCAGTCACCGGCCGGTTTGACTGGCTGACGTTCCGCGCGATCTCCAGGACATTGAGCCGGTAGCTCTCCAGGATGACGGGATCGACAATGACCTCGATGACCTCTTCGCGGTCTCCCTTGATGACGGCCTCGAGAACCTCGCTGACACCCTCGATGTTGTCCTTGAGCGTGCGGGCAAGACGCAACATGGTCCGTTCCGGCACATTTCCCGACAGGCTCACAACGAGCACGGGAAACAGCGACAGATTGATCTCGTTAACAGTGGGATCATCCGTGTCATCAGGCAGGCCAGTCTTGGCGATGTCGACCCTGGCCCGGACATCCTCAAGGGCGGTATCGGCATCAAATCCCGCTTCGAACTCGAGAGTCACATTGGCGCCGCCTTCATACGCGGTCGATCTGACTTCGGTGACGTGCTCAATGCCGCGCAGCTCCTGTTCCATGGGCTTGATCAGAAGGCTGACAGCGTCATCGGGCGACATTCCCTCGTGGTGCATCGACACGTAGATGATGGGGATGTTGATGTCGGGATCGGACTCTTTCGGGATCGCGATGTAGACCGATACACCGACGAGAAGGAGCAGCAGGAGGGTCAGCATGACCGTGCGGGGGCGGTCGAGCGCTGCGTTGACAAGGGCGTTCACGATGTCCCCGAAGAACTGTCGACATGGACCGGCGTGACGATTTCTCCCTCGGTGACGAATTCATGACCGACGGTGATCAGCGTCACGCTTTCAGGGAGCCCGGCAACGTGATAGCCATCGGCTTGCGCAGAAATGATCGTCACCGGAAGAAAGCGGACCGTCGATTCCCCGCTGACGACCTTGACGCCGAGCGTTCCCGAGTCATCGAGGGAGAGAACCGAAGGCGAAAGGAAGTGGCCGGGGACAGTCGCCAGCGACAGCGTCACAAGCGTTGTCATGCCCGCCGGAATGGTGTGCTCCGGGTTGGGAACGTCGAGTTCGACCCTGTAGGTCCGGGTTTCCTTGTCGGCAGTCCTGGCGATGAAGCGCACCACCCCTGTCACGGTCTCTCCCGTCGCCAGTGTCACCTCGCCGCGAGCCCCGGCTTCGATACTCGCCACCCGGGTCTCGCTGACAAAGCCCGTGACGGTGATCGGATCGAGGTCCACGACCTTGCCGAGCGTGTCGGCGGCCGCACCGCTGAAGACGATCAATCCCTCCTCGACATGGAGTTCTTCGAGAATGCCCGATATCGGCGCCCTGATCTGCGTGCGCTCGATGTCGAGAAGGATCGCCGCAAGGTCGGAGCGCGCCTGGTCGAGCTGGGCCAGAGCTTCGGCCTCCGCGGCTTCGGACTGCCAGCCGCTCTCTGCCAGTTCGGCAGCTGCCGCATGCTCGATTTCACGCAGACGCACGCGCGACCGGGCCTCTTCCAGGCGTTCCATGCGGTCGTCGGGAGCCAACCGCGCGATCAGGGCGCCGGCGTCGACGAAATCACCTTCCTGCACCTCAAGGGATTCGACACGGCCCCCTGTCTGTGCGCTGATCGCCACAATTCTCTGCGCCGCCGTCTGCCCCGTCAGGGTCAGTTCCAGCGCATGGGGTATGGCGACACTCGTTGCCACCCGCACGGAGGGCGCCGGCTGCGCCTCGATCGCCGGTTCCGGCGCGGGCCCTGTATCGCCCTGTGCTGCGGGCGCATCGTCACCGAGATTGCCGGACAGCACCCAGGCTGCGGCACCCAACGCGAAGACAACAGCGAGAATGTGGGAGAATTTCATGATGCCGGATACACCACGGGCCATATGCCGGTGACGACTGATTTCTGCAACCCAACTATAACGCAAAGAGACCGAAAACTGGAGTCACCGTTACGAGGCTCGCGGTTGCCCGCGCCCTGCAAGGCCGATATGGCGCCCGGCCCATTCCGGCGCTTCCTTCCACACCAGTGCGGCAAGGCGCGAATCGATGGCGGGCGCAAAGGCTTTCGTTCGCCCCGCCTGGTGATCGAGATGAAGCCACATGCACTCGATGGTCCCGCACCGGCGTTCACCAACACGAAAGACATGACCGATGTGGAGGCGCTTGGCGTCATGATCGATGACAAGGCTGTCGAAGGACAGGCATTCGCCCCGCGACACCTCGGCAAGATAGCGGACATGGGTTTCGACCGTCACGAGTGCGCAGCCTGTCCTGTCGTAGTAGGCAGCACCGATATCGAGGCGCGCCTGGAATGCCCATGAGGCGTCACTGGCCGCAACCACGAAGTATCCCTCATTCATGTGACCATAGTGATCCGTCCATGATTCGGGCACGCCCACCTGGTAGATGTCTGAAAACAGAGGGTCGTCATCGTTCATCTCAACTCTCCTTACCATCCGTGCGGCCCGCGGCCGACAGTCCGCAACAAGACTGTTGTCGTGGCCGCTTGCAGGCCATGGCCCACACCCGGCGGCCCACGCCCGGCACCACCAGACGTTCGCGTGCCTTCAGTGTGCCGGCTCACCACGGGTTTCGTGGGCGCCAGGTCGACCGGCATCGCACGATCAGGGGCATGTCCCTCTCATCCTCCCGGAGAGTGCGATGGCCATGAACATCCAGGAAGAGAGGCGCCGCCAGCAACGGACCGGTCGGTGTTCCAGGACTCCGGCCAATCCGGGCGGCGACGAAACGTTCCTTCAGCTGACGGCCGACGCCCGGAGCCAGGGACCGGGGCATTGACCGGTGTCAGTCCTGCAACCCTCTCCTGACCGCAATTCTACATCGACAGGACAGGCTGCGTCACGCTGCGCTGCCTCGATCACGTCTTCCAGCAACGTCATGCCGGCTACTTCACGTCGTCAGGCAGCTCCCGCTCGCGGCGGGCAACGAAGTCGCGCAGTTCCTCGTCGACCGTCTCGTCCAGCGGCGGTGCAACATACTCCTCGAGCATCTGCCGCGCGCGGGCCTCGGCGCGCCGGCCTGCATCCAGGCGGCCCTCTGCCTCCCACTGCTCGAAGCTGTCGTGATTCATCAGTTCGGGCATCATGAAAGCGCGCTCGAAGTTTTCGAGTGTGTGCTTCGTGCCAAGGAAGTGGCCGCCGGCCTCGACCTCGCCGATCGCCTTGAGGGCGGCATCGAGTTCGCCGAAATCAACACCCTGTCCAAGCCTGTAGAACATCTCCACCTGCTCGGCATCGAGCACGAACTTGGCAAAGCTCTGGGTCAGCGCTCCTTCCATGTAGCCCGCCGTCGAGAGAACGAAATTGGCGCCTGCCATCATGACGCCGTACATGTTGCGCGCCGCCTCGTAGCCGGCCTGGGCATCGACGATCTTGGCGCTCGAGCAGCCGCCGCTGCAGCGCCAGGGCAGGCGATAGTGGCGGGCCATCTGGCCGACCAGCATGTTCATGTGGCAGATCTCCGGCGTTCCCGCCATGGGTGCTCCGGACTTCATGGAAACCGTCGCCAGCCACTGGCCGTAGACGGCGGGCGCGCCGCGGCGAACCAGTTGCGAGAAGGCGATCCCGGCCAGCGCCTCGGCGTTGATCTGAACCAGAGAACCCACGGTGCTCGCCGGCGTGCTGGCGCCGCCGAGCACGAAGGGCGTGTAGAGCATGGCCTGGTTGGCGGATGCATAGACCTTGGCCGCATCGAGCATGGTCTGGTCCCATACCAAAGGCGAGTTGCAGTTGGCGATGGATGTCATGACTGTGTTGTTCTCGACGAACTCGGCACCGAACAGGATCTTCGCCATGGCGACAGTATCCTCGGCCCGCTCGCGTGCGGTCACCATGCCCATGAAGGGCTTGTCCGAATGTTTGATGAGACTGTAGACCATGCGGAGATGGCGTTTCGGCACGGGCACGTCCATCGGTTCGCACAACACGCCACCGGAAAGATGCATGGCCGGCGACATGTGGGCCAGTTTGGCGAAGGCATCGAAATCGGCAAGGGTGCCGTAGCGGCGCCGGCCCCCGAGATCGAGGACGTTGGGCGAGCCATAGGCCGGCGTGAAAATCTGCTTCAACCCGCCCAGTGTGACCGAGCGTGACCGATTGCGGGCGACCATGGTGTAGACCTCGGGCACCGTGGCGATCAGCTCCTGAAGCTGACCGCGGTCGATGCGCACCCTGTAGCCCTCGACCACTGCTCCGGCGACCTTCCACAGGGCCGCGCTTTCGTCATCGCGGAACTCGATCCCCTTTGTCTCGAGCAGCGTCATGGTCGCATCGTGGATGCGTTGGACCTGATCCGGCGTCATGAGGTCGACCACGGGAATCCGGCGGTCGAGTTCGGGCAGAAAACGCGCCGGCCTTGTGGTGCGGGCCCGCTTGCGCGCGTCCCGTCCGCGACGCCTTCGCGGTTTGTCAACAGCATCGATGGCGGTCATCGGCGGACCTCCATGCGTGAGGCCAGATGATCGGCGACGCCATGCCGGAAAAAGCGGCGCACATGTTTCCCGCCGCATGACTGACGCCGGGAATGACATGCGACCCTGGTCGACGTTCCCGCAACGGCTTGCGTGTCCATCGGCAGGCCGATTTCGGCTCCGCAAGGCATGCAGCCCTCTTGAGGCGCAGTCGTTCCTTGTTGACACCACAAGCGCCGACTATCATCGCCGGACTCTGGACACCTGCCGCTCCCGGGATGAAGAGAACAGAACATGATCCAGTTGCGCGGCATCTTCGCGGCCATGTGCACACCCTTCGAGGACGATGGCGAGACGATCGATCCGGGACGTTACAGGGCCCATATCGACGACATGATCGAGGCCGGCCTGCATGGCCTCGTGTTGTGCTCGGGAACAGGTGAGTACGCCTACCTGAGGGACGACGAGCGCACACGTCTCATACGCGAAGGCGCCAGGCACGTCGATGGCCGCGTGCCGACGATCGCGCAGACCACCGCACTCGGTACGGCCGACTGCATCGCAAAGGCCCGGGCCGCGGAGGACTGCGGCGTTACCGCGGTCATGGTCATGCCCCCCTTTCTCGAACCTCCCGGCGAACGCGGCATCTTCCAGCACTACGAGGCGATTGCCAGGGCAATCGGCATTCCGGTGGTCATGTACAACGTGCCGCAACAGGCAGCACCGCTGACTGTCGATCTCTACCGTCGCCTGATCGAGGTGGAGAACCTCGATTACGTCAAGGACAGTTCCGGCGACTTTCCGGAACTGCAGAATCTTGTGGCCTGCGGAGGCAGCGTCCTCAACGGCGCCGATCCCTATGCGCCCCATGCCCTGATGGCGGGCTGTGTCGGCATGATCTGGGGTGCAGCGAACTTCATGCCCCGGGAGTGTGCCAGACTCTACGATCTGATCGCTGCGGGCCAACATGGCGAGGCCCTGGACCTGTGGGATGGAATGCGTGCCGTCTGCGGCTGGTTGTGGGGCAACTCTCACGAGGTTGACTACATGAGTGGCGTCAAGGAGGCGACCCGGCTCAGGGGCCGCGACATGGGCCCGCCGCGCAGGCCGCTTCCAATCGTGCCCGAGACGGCGCGGCATGACCTGCGCATGGCTCTTGCCAAACTGCCGGTCAACCGCAGCAAGACGGAACGGCAGGTCGCGCGGGACTGGCAGGACGAGGGCAACAGTGCGATTGGCTCCTGACAGCGCCGCCGCCGGGACTGACCTCGCGTGACGCGGGATCCGATGGCAAGGATACCTCCGGCGGCCACCCCGTTCCTCTCGACCGCGGACGTCGTCAACGGCCGCGATACATCACCGGCCGCGCATGACCAGTCCTGCAAAGCCGGCACCATCCGGGCAGGTGTCTTGGTGTGAAGATCGCAGTTCTGCCCAGATCCGACAACCAGAACGGATGGCTGGAGATCCTGCCCCCGCTGCCTCCGGCGAACCGGGCAGCCGGCGCCATCTCGGTCGACTACGCTGTCATCGGCGGTGGATACACCGGACTGGCGGCCGCACGGCGCCTCGGTGAACTCGACCCGCAAGCGCGTGTCGCCCTGATCGACGCCGAGCGGATCGGCAACAATGCCGCCGGCCGCTCCTCGGGCTTCGCCATCGACCAGGCCCACAACATACGTGCCAGGAACTTTGCCGGTTCCCTGAATGCGGAAAGGCAGCAGATCGCCCTGAACCGCGCGGGGCAGGACTATCTGCGCGATATCGTCACGCAACGGGAAATCGATTGCGACTGGCGCGACGAAGGCAAGATCCACGGCGCCGCAACGGAACGCGGCCAGGCGCTCATCACGGCCTACAGCAGCAACCTTGATCTGCTCGGCGCACCGTACCGTTGGATGGACGCTGCGGAAATGAAGGCGATCACCGGCACCGATTTCTACATCCAGGGACTTCACACGCCCGGCACCATCCAGGTGCAGCCGGCTGCCCTGGTAACAGGCATGGCGCGGTCGATGCCGGAGAACGTCACGGTCTACGAGGAGTCACCGGTCACGCATATCACGCATGACTCCCGACACCTCCTTGAAGTGGAGGATGGCACGATCTCATGCACAACGCTGGTGCTGGCCAACAACGGTTTCGCGCCCCAGTTCGGCCATTATCGCAAGTCACTCATTCCGATTGCAACATGGGGAAGCCTCTCCCGACGGCTCGAGCCGCACGAAGTGGAGACCTTGGGCGGCGCGGTGGCCTGGGGCATCATTCCGGCCGATCCTTTCGGCAGCACCGTCCGGCGCATCGTCGGTGACCGCATCCTGGTCCGCAACATCTACAGCTTTGCCAAGCGCCTCAACTGCGAGGAAACGATGAGACAGAAGGCGCGCGAGGCGCATCAGCGATCCTTCACCAACCGCTTCGCCATGCTGCCCGGAGTTGACCTGGAGTACACTTGGGGAGGCGCACTCACCCTGTCCCGCAACGGGGAGCCGGTGTTCGGCAAACTCGCCGAAGGCGTGTACGGCAGCTTCTGTCACAACGGCGTCGGCATAGCCCGCGGGACCATCTGCGGCAAACTGATTGCGGAGATGATTACCGGGCACACGTCCGAACTCCTGTCTTGCATGCTGGCTGCCGGGCGGCCCGACCGTCTGCCCCCCGAGCCCTTTCTCGGCTGGGGTATCCGGAGCGACTTCGCGTTGCGCCGCCACAGGGCAGGACGTGAACTGTGAGCGGGGCGCTCGACGGCAGGGTGGCGCTCGTGACCGGCGCGACATCGGGGATCGGCGAGGCGACTGCAGTCGCCATCGCTGCAGCGGGCGCCAGGGTGATGCTGACCGGCAGGGACGGCGGCAGGGCCTCGGCTGTGGTGCGGCGTATCGAGGAAACCGGCGGCGCCGGCGACATCATCCTTGGAGACCTGACCAAGTCCTCATTCTGCGACGAGGCCGTCGCCCGTGTCGTGTCGGCCTGGGGCCGGCTCGATGTGCTGGCCAACATTGCCGGCGTCATGTGGCGTGGTGACGCGCTTGATACCGACGACGAGGCCTGGCGCCGGATCATGGCGACCAACCTCGACGGCGCCTTCTTCATGGCGCGGGCGGCGATCCGTGCGATGAAGGAGACTGGCGGCGGCGCGATCATCAACCTGGCATCCACTGTCGGCCTGGTGGGTACGCCGGGCATGCCGGCGTACTGCGCCTCCAAGGCAGCCCTGGTGAACCTCACCCGCGCCCTTGCACTGGATCATGCCACTGACGGGATCCGGGTGAATGCGGTCTGTCCCGGTGCGGTCGACACGCCTATGCTGGTCTCGGGCCACCGCGGCGCCGGCAACGCGCCGGACGAGGTGCTGGAGCGCAACCGCGCGGAAATCCCGCAAGGGCGCATTCCCAAGCCCGAAGAAGTGGCCCGACTGATCATTTTTCTTGCATCCGACGACAGCCTGCACATCACGGGCGCGGCCATGTCGATCGACGGCGGCTATACGGCGAGATGAGCGGACGCCTGGCCGGGAAGTGTGCCGTGGTCACAGGCGGCGCACAGGGCATCGGCCGTGCGATCTGCCGGCGCCTGGCCGAAGCCGACGCACATGTCGTGGCAGGTGACCTGCAATGCCCGCTGGACGGCAACCTGACCTGGAAGGCGCTGGACGTGACCGACGAGGACTCGATCTCCGGTTTCGTCAAGGCCGTGGTGCGCGAACAGGGCGGCATCGACATTCTGGTCAACAATGCGGGCATCATGTTCGAAAAGTCCCTGGCGGAGCAGTGCTCGCGCGACTGGGATCGCATGATGGCGGTGAATCTCAAGGGCCCGTTCCTGATGGCAAAGCATGCCGTCGAGCCGATGGTTGCCCGTGGCGGCGGCGCCATCGTCAACATCGGATCCCTTGAAGGTATCGCGTGCAACCCGGGGCACACGGCCTATGCCGCCTCCAAGGCCGGAGTCCACGGGCTGACCGTCGCGCTGGCCGTCGACCTCGGCGCGCTTGGCATCCGTTGCAATGCGGTGGCGCCCGGATGGATCGATACAGATCTCAACAAGGCCTATGTCGAATCGCACGCCGACCGCGATCTGGTGATGGCCGAACTCGGCAAGATGCACCCGGTGGGTCATATCGGCGATCCGCTCGACGTGGCGGATGTCGTCGTCTGGCTGGCCGGCGAGGAATCGCGTTTCGTCACAGGCCAGGTGATCACGATCGACGGCGGGCGCCACACGCGCCTCTCCCTGCCCCCGATCATGAACCGCTGCTGACGTGTTCCGGGGTCACAACCATTTTCTCTCAAACACTGTTTCATGCTCCGGGACGAGTGCTCCCAGGCACTCATGACCGGTTCTTGTTGTCGCAGCGCTGATCGTGATGCGTTGATCTTGTGGCTGGCATGGCGGGGTCTTCCGTCGCCGAACATGTCCCTTGACCCTGGCGCCGTCACGATGCGCCCTTGAACACCGACCCGGCGAGCGCTTGCGCGAGGTCGTCTTCGATGTCCGCAACGTCCTCGAGACCGACATGCAGCCGTACCAGGTCCTCCGTGATCCCCAGATGTTCGCGTTCTTCCGGAGACAGTTTGGAGTGCGTCGTGGTGGCGGGGTGTGTGACAAGGCTTTTCGAATCGCCGAGATTGTTCGAGATGTCGATCGTTTTCAGGGCGTTGAGGAACCTGAAGGCGCGCTGCCTGCCGCCCTCGACCTCGAAGGCGATGACGCTGCCGCCGCCCGTCATCATGCTCCGAGCGAGCTCCGCCTGGGGATGGGACGGGTGCCAGGGATAGAGCATGCGCCGAACGTCAGGCCGCGTATCGAGCCAGCCGGCGACAGCTTCGGCGTTTGCCACATGGCGCGCCATCCTGAGATCGAGCGTCTCCAGCCCTTTGAGCAAGACCCACGCATTGAAGGGAGAGAGCGCCGGACCGGTGTGCTTGAGAAAGGTGAACAGCGGCCCGTCGACGAATGTCGCCGGGCCCAGCACCGCACCGCCAAGACAGCGCCCCTGGCCGTCGATGTGCTTCGTGGCGGAATAGACGACGATGTCGGCGCCAAGTTCCAGGGGTTTCTGCAGCAGGGGGGAGGCGAAGACATTGTCGACCACGACCGTCGCTCCGGCCTCGTGCGCAAGCGTGCAGACGTGAGGAAGATCGATGATCTCGAGTGCGGGATTTGAGGGTGTTTCGAGGAAAACCGCCCTGGCCCCGCCCTTGAGAGCATCGCGCCACTGGCCGATATCGGTGCCGTCCACGAGCACCGTTTCGACGCCGAAGGATGGCAGAGTCCTTGCGACGACATGAAGGCACGAACCGAACAGCGCTCGCGACGCCACCAACCTGTCGCCCGCCTTCACTATCGAAGCCAGCGCGGCGAAGACCGCCGCCATGCCCGACGCTGTGGCACGGCACGCTTCAGCTCCCTCGAGCATGCACAGCCTTTGCTCGAACATCGAGACCGTGGGGTTTCCGTAGCGCGAATAGATGTAGCGCGGGTTCTCGTCGGCAAAGGCCGCCGCCGCTTCCTCGGCCGTGTCGTAGACGTAGCCCGACGTCAGGTAGAGAGCTTCACTGGTTTCACTGTGAGGACTGCGCGTCAGGCCACCACGCACCAAGCGTGTCATCATGCGCCATGCGACCGGAGACTGTTCCATCGCGTGATCTTCCTTTCCGAAGCCCGCCTGAGGGGCCCGGTCTCATCCGGAAAGATCGACCGCAACCTTTTAGCGGGTTGTTTATCGTGGCCGCAAGCCGGTTGGCAAATCACCACGTGACGTCACCTGAAAGGAAAGGAGCGCCCAAGTCAAGGGAAAACCGGTCATGAGCGCCTGGAGCACACGCTCCGGAGCGTGAACGGTGTTTCAGAGAAAACAAGCGAAGGAGCACCGGACTTTGCTCTCCGGCGGCCCCCTGTCATATCTGGAACGTTGCCGTCAGGCCGCCTGCCTGGAAGCCTCGATCCGCTGCGGCTCCAGGCCCGTGGAGATCGTGATCGTTCGCGGCTTCAGCGCTTCGGGCACCTCGCGAACGAGGGCGACGTGAAGCAGGCCGTCTCTCAGGCTGGCCCCGGAAACATGGACATGATCGGCCAGCTCGAAAGCGTGTCTGAAACTCCGCGCCGCAATACCGCGATGCAGGTACGTACGCTCCTTGTCACGGTCGCCGGGCGTCGATCCGGACACCGTGACGGTGGAGTTCCTGACCTCAATGCCGGGATCGTCTTCGCCGGAACCGGCGACGGCCATCGTGATGCGTAGTCGTTGTCGCCCGTCTGCTCGACATTGCAGCCCGTCAGCGGAGCGAGCGGTGGCTTCAAGCGCGTTCATCATGCCATCGAAACCGACAGCCGCTATGGGACAGGGGAGAAAAATCGCACCGGGTCATCGTCCATATCCTCCATTGAGCGATATGCGACTGATGCGGTTCCCCCGGAGGCGGAACCCCTTGCTCCCGTCCTGTCTTCCATGAGAGGCAAGGGACGGTTGCACCCCATGACGTGGGCAGGGTTTCGGGATTTCAAGCCTGCACCCTACTCCTGGCGCCAGGGGAGTCCACGTACCTTCCAGCCGCCAACGCGACCGCGTTGCATCGATGCATCCCTGTCGCCTTCGAATCCTTCCGCCACGTTGTAGCAGGGACCGTAACCCAGCGATGTCATGGCGATCGCAGCATGCATGGAGCGCACACCGGAGCGGCACAGAAAATAGACCGCGTTGCCCTTCTCCAGGCCCTGTTCCCCGCACTGTCTGGCGAACGCCGGATTCGGCCGACCGTCAGGATAGAACTGCCACGCAACACACCGCGTCTTCTTGCCCAGGCCCGAGAGGTCCGGCACCCCGACAAAGCGCCATTCAGGTTCCGTGCGCACGTCGATGAGCACAGCGGTCTCGTCACTCCCGAGGGCGGCATAGGCATCATCCGGCATGACATCGCCAGCGTAGTCAGACCCATCCATGATCACTTCTCCCATGGCAACAACGTCTGTCCTTAAGATGGGACAACCGAAAGCCGGATTCCAGATTTCATTGCGCCGGACAGAAGGGCGCCACGGCCTCAAGATTGGCCGGGGCCCCTACAGGAAACTCCTCGATGAACGCGCGATCCGGGCGTCGCTCCCTTCCCACAGATCGACTGATCAGCGCGGCATCGCGTCACGTGCCGCCCCCGCACATGGCCCTCCTTGCCGTCATCGAGGGTGCGGCGATCACGGATCACCAGGCTGTGTCCGAATGCCCGTGCGGTGGCGACGAGAATTGTCCACCGGATCAGCGGGCGGCGAACCCGGCAAGGGGCAGGACGCGACCAGCACCAAGGCTGGCATCCCGGCAAGCGCCACTCCCGGGAGAGCGCACAAGCAGATGGGCTTCAAGTGGTGCATGCCTCGACATGCGTCTTCCTTCATCCTCACATGGAGGGTGCCGTGTCCTGCGCGCTCTTCTCCAGAATCGCACGTTACCAGGAGACTGCCTTTGGCGAGCGGGAATGTCAGGATCCGCAGGGCGCATCGCCTGTCGGAGGCGAGAGGCAGGGTGGTCAGCACCATCGTTCAATGACGTGGCGTTCAATGACGTGGAGCGGCACACGCGCCACTGACGAGTCGTCTCCGCGGCGAGAGCGCGGGTCCCGGCGACGTCACCCAGGCGGATACGTCTCTGGCTGTTTCAGGAGAAGTCGCTGGCGAGGGCTTCGCGCGTCTGCGGCGACAGGATCGCCTGGTGGCCGTAGTTCTCGTGGCCGACTTCCAGGGCCACGCGCACTCCGGGATCACGGAACATGGCAACGGTGTCGTCATCGAAACGAAACACCAGGAAGTGGATGCTGCTCGTCTTGCCGTCGAGCGTGTTGCGTTCGGTTTCCTGGAGCGGCTCTGCCGCGATCGTGCGATCACCGACCAGGAAGGAGGCTGTTTCGTCGACCCATCCCAGACGGCGCAACACCGTGTTGCGCCGTATCGGATCGTCGATCTCGATCATCATCGTCGCGCGCAGATCGCGCCCCTCGGGAACCAGGGGGTTGTAGGCGTCCAGTTCGTCGGCGATCTGTTCTTCACCGCCCTTTTCGATATGCAGCATCTCGTGGATCTGGTGCCACATTGTCTGGCGGTTCTCGAAAAAGAAGGTGATGAAGGGACCGACCTCGACGCGCCGGCGCTGTTTGACGTCGCGGATGCGGGCACGGTGCTCGCCACGCGCCCGAGCGTAGTCTTCAGGCGCAATGATGTCGTCACGGCCAATCTTCATCCCGGACCTCCTTCTTCAAGGCCCCACGAGCGCGCCATCAGCTGGATCGGATGGCATGCCTGGAGAGCCGGGGCCGCGTCCCCCGTCAGGCGCGCGACTCCCTGTACAATGTGGAGTCCGGCCAACGGGCACTCCGAAACGACGATGCCGGCGCCCTCGGGATCGTGCCTGGCGACGTTGCGCATCACGGCCTTGCCAACTTTCATGCCTGTTTCGAAGGTTTCGGTCCGCACCCCCCAGGACCCACCGTGCCCCGAACACCTCTCGACGACGTTGACGTCCGTATCCGGGATCAAACGCAGCATCTCTGCCGCCTTCGCCCCCATGTTCTGGGCCCGTGCGTGACAGGCAATGTGCAGGGTCACGGGGCCGTCAATCGGCTTGAGGTCGCCGGCAAGGCCCGCCGAGCGGGCGATCGAGACGATGTATTCGCTGGCATCCTGAACCACGCCAGCCAGGCGCGTGACCGAATCGTCGTCGGGAACGATCAATGGCCATTCAAACTTCATCATCAGGGAACACGAGGGCACAAGGGAAACGATGTCCCACCCGTCGTCGAGCCAGCCCAGCAGTTCTGTTGAGACCGTGCGGGCGCGCTTTGCCACGTCGGCCAGATCACCGAGCTCCAACTTCGGCATCCCGCAACAGCCCGGATGCGCCACCTTTGTCTCGATCCCGTTGTGGGCCAGGATGCGCCGCAGTGCGTTCCCGATTCCGGCATCGTTCCAGTTCGAAAAACAGGTTGCATAGATGACCGCCTTGCGAGGATGGGCCGGCGCATCGCAGTTGACGTCGAGGGGCTCCCGGGCGGCAGCGGAAACCAGGCTTGCCGCATTGAAACGGGGAAGTTCGGCTTCGGAATGAATGCCGCACGCCGCCTGCATCAGGGGACGGGTCAGACGGTTCTTCCTGTCGAGCGCCCAGTTGGACAAGCGCGAGAATGTCGTCCCCAGCTGGCCGCTGGTGTCGGTATCGGCAATCCGTCGATCCATGAAGCTGCGTTCGCCGCGGCGAAATTCGGCCGCCCTGACGCGAAGCATGAGATGGGGAAAATCGAGATCGAATTCATGGGGTGGCACGTAGGGACACTTGGTCATGAAACACATGTCGCAAAACGTGCAGGCATCCGTGACAGGACGGAAATTCGCGCTGTCGACGGAATCGAGTTCACCGGATTGCGAATCGTCGATGAGATCAAACAGCCGGGGAAAGGCATCGCACAGATTGAAGCATCGCCGGCACCCGTGACAGATGTCGAAGACGCGCCGCAACTCGGCATCAATGCTGTCGGCATCGACAAAGTCGGGATTGCGCCAGTCGACAGCATGGCGTGTCGGAGCGTCGAGACTGCCTTCTCGCATGATCACACTCCGGACTGGCAAGGCCTGGCCTGTGGCGGGAAACAAGGGACGGAGACTGCCGCAGGCACGCCCCCGTCCCGATTTTTGAGGGTCAGGCGTCGAGCGTATCAAGCGCCTTCTGAAAACGTCCGGCGTGACTTTTTTCGGCCTTTGCGAGGGTCTCGAACCAGTCGGCAATCTCGTCGAATCCCTCGTCACGGGCGGTCCTGGCCATGCCGGGATACATGTCCGTGTACTCGTGGGTCTCTCCGGCAATCGCCGCCTTGAGATTGCGGTCGGTCGACCCGATCGGCTCGCCGGTTGCCGGATCGCCGGTTTCCTCGAGGAATTCGAGGTGACCATGAGCGTGTCCGGTCTCGCCTTCTGCCGTCGAACGGAAAACGGCGGCCACGTCGTTGTAGCCCTCGACATCCGCCTTCTGGGCAAAATAGAGGTAACGGCGGTTCGCCTGGCTCTCGCCGGCAAAGGCGTCTTTCAGATTCTGTTCGGTCCTGGTGCCACCAAGTGACATGCTTCTCTCCTCAGGATTCTGCGGCCCTCATGGGCGCTGGTGGAAAGAGCGGCTCAACCAACCGCTCCGGTCTGGGACCTATCTGGAATCATTCCAATCTGTCAAGCCATCTCACTGTGGTGTCACCCGGATCGTCACGTCGACGTGATCGATGGCCGTGCCGGCCGGCGGCGCCGGCTGCACAGCAACACAGACCTGGTCGTGGGGAATGTCTGTGAGCTCCAGGCTGGTGGTGTTGAAGAAATGGTGATGGGCGGATGTATTCGTGTCGAACCAGGTCCTGGAGGAGTTGACACTGATCCGGCGCAGCAGGCCCACCCGGGTGAACTGGTGCAATGTGTTGTAGACGGTCGCAAGAGACACCCTGATGCCGTTCATCTCCGCGTCCCGTGCCAGCATCTCCGCAGTCACATGGCGGTCGCCGCCCCGGAAGAGAAGTCCGGCCAGCTGGCACCTCTGACGTGTCAGCCGCAATCCCCTGGAGGCGAGCAGTTCATCAATGTCGTCTTCGTCGTACTGCATGGGAACTCGATGTGGCAACGCTCGCAACACCCTACTGACCGGTCTGAAGGCGGTCCATGAGTTTCGCCACGGTGGGAATGAATCCGTCGGCATACCAGGGATCATGCGCAAACCGGTAGGCATTGTGACCTGCGAACATGAGCTGGGTTTCGATATCGTCGGAGTGACTGATCACCTGCAGGGTCTTCTGGATACAGTAACTGCGGGGATCCGGCTTGCGACCGGTGGTCCCGGTATCACTGCACTTCCAGTTCGAGAAACGACACTGGCTGAGACAGCCCATGCACTCGATCTGGTCGTTGCGAATCTGCCGCGACTTCTCCGGCGTGACGAAGACGAGGGTGGAATCGGGAGTCTTGAGGGGTTCACTGAACCCTGCCGCGATCCACTGGCGAACCTCGCCGAGATCGTGCTCCGTGAGGTAGACAAGGCGGCGGCGGGGGCCAAAGGCGAACTCGACCACATGGTCGCCGACAGGCTCTGTCGCATAGGCAACCTGGCGGCGACTGCGGGTCTTGAGTTCCAGAAGGAAGCTGTTCTCCACAGCCGAAGAATAGAACCCTGTCGGACTGAACCGGTTGAGACTGACTTCGCCCTTGCGCAACGTGGGCAAACGCCGCTTCCACGTATCCGAAATCGGACTTTCCCGGGTCAGCAGAGGGCGTGTGCCGAACTGGAAGGCCACGGGGCCAAGTTCGGGGTTGTCAAGCCAGTCGAGCCACTCGTCGACGCGCCACACACCTCCAGCCATGAAGATGGGGGTGTCATCAAGGCCGACATCGCGCATCGCGCTGCGTAACGCGACAACCCTGGGATAGGGATCTTCGGGAACCTCCGGATCCTCGACATTCGAGAGACCATTGTGTCCGCCGGCACGCCACGGGTCCTCGTAGACGACACCGCCAAGCAGCTCGGGGAAACGATGGTAGGCGCGTTTCCAGAGAATGTTGAAGGCCCGGGCGGAACTGGTGATCGGGTAATAGTAGACACCGTAATGAGAACAGATCTGGGCCATCCTGTAGGGCATGCCGGCGCCGCAGGTGACGCCGTGGACCAGTCCCTTGGCTCCCTCGAGGACGCCATGCAGCACCCTCTCGCACCCCCCCATCTCCCACAGCACGTTCATATGAATGACGCCCTCGCCGCGGGCAAGTTCGTGCGCCACCTGTGCCTGATGAATACCGCCCCTGATTCCGAACGACACAAGTTCTTCATGCCGTTCCTTGCGGCTGCGCCCCTTGTAAATCTGCGGGATCAGTGCGCCATTCTCGTCACGATCATCGGCGTTGACTCCGGAAAAGGTGCCCACACCGCCGCAACTGGCCCAGGCGCCGGAGCTTTCGCCATTCGAAATCGAGATGCCCTTGCCGCCTTCGACAAGGGGCAGAACGTCCCGTCCCGAAATGCGTATGGAGTTCAGCGGCTTCACCCACCCGGTCTCCCCTGGCTACGGCACGCCATCATGAGACGTTGCAACGCACCTTTTCATCCGGTGATGCATTCAGTCGTGATGCGACCTGCGGGGTTTGCGGCCGTCATCCCTGCGTTCACGGCGTCTTTGCTGTTCGCGTTCACCGACCTGTTCCGTGATGTCCTCTCCGGTCTCCTGATCGACCACCCTCATGGAGAGCTTCACCTTGCCGCGATCATCGATTCCCAGCACCTTGACCTTCACGCTGTCGCCTTCCTTGACCACATCGCCAACAGTGGCCACACGACCCTGCGCCAGTTCGGATATGTGCACGAGACCGTCCCGCTTGCCAATGAAATTGACGAAAGCGCCGAAGTCGAGACATTTCACCACCGTTCCCTCATAGATCACACCGACCTCCGGTTCGGCGACAATATCCCTGATCATCGCAAGAGCCGTATCGGTTGCCGATGGATCCGACGAGGCAATCTTGACGGTTCCGTCATCCTCGACATCGATCTTGGTGCCGCTGACCTCCGTGATCTCGCGGATGACCTTGCCGCCCGGTCCGATGATGTCGCGAATCCTGTCGGAAGGAACCTTGATCGTGGTGATGCGCGGCGCGAAGTCCGACAGCGTGTCGCGCGTCGAGCCGATCGCGCTCGACATTTCGCCGAGAATGTGAAGCCTGCCCTCGCGTGCCTGTTCAAGGGCGGCCGACATGATCTCCCGGGTAATGCCGGCAATCTTGATGTCCATCTGCAGGCTTGTGACACCGTTCCCGGTGCCCGCCACCTTGAAGTCCATGTCACCCAGATGATCCTCGTCACCGAGAATGTCGGAGAGAACGACGAACCGGTCGCCTTCCTTGATGAGACCCATGGCAATGCCGGCGCAAGGGCGCGCCAGCGGTACGCCGGCATCCATCAGCGCCAGCGAACTGCCGCATACCGTTGCCATCGATGAGGAACCGTTTGATTCCGTGATCTCCGAGACCACCCTGATGGTGTAGGGGAAGCTCTCCTTTTCCGGCAACAGCGGATGGATGGCCCGCCAGGCCAGCTTGCCGTGACCAATCTCGCGGCGACCGGGAGAGCGCAGGAAACTCGCCTCACCCACCGAATAGGGCGGGAAGTTGTAATGCAGCATGAAGTGCTCACGGTACTCACCCGCAAGGGCATCCATCACCTGTTCGTCCTGCCCGGTTCCCAGCGTCACCGTGACAAGCGCCTGGGTTTCGCCCCGCGTGAAGAGTGATGAGCCATGGGAGCGTTCGAGAACGCCGACCTGCGATGAAATCGGACGCACGGCATGCGTCTGGCGACCATCGACACGCACGCCCGAGGTCAGGGTTGCGTCACGCATGATCGCCTTCTCGAGAGACTTGAGAACGCCCGACAGGGTGTCGCCTGCTACCGAATCGTCCGTGGCAAAGCGCTCTTTCGCCGTGTTCCTGGCCGCCTGAAGCCTCTCCTGACGGGTCTGCTTGTCGGGTTCCCTGTACGCATCGGCGAGTTCGTCGCCGATGAGGTCGCGCACCGTGCTCTCGAGATCGCTCGTGTCTTCGGGATCAGGCACGCGCCAGGGATCCCGACCGCAGGCTGCGGCAAGATCATTGATGGCGGCGATGACCGGCTGGAACTCCTCCTGGGCAAACATCACGGCGCCGAGCATTTCTTCCTCGCTCAGTTCCTGCGCCTCCGACTCCACCATCATGACGGCATCCGAACGTCCGGCGACGACAAGGTCGAGACGGGACTCGCCCATCTGCTTCAACAACGGATTGAGAACGTAGTCGCCATCGATGAAGCCAACCCTGGCACAGCCGACAGGGCCGTTGAACGGTATCCCCGATAGGGCCAGCGCAGCGGAGGACCCCACCAGAGCGACGATGTCCGGGTCGTTCTCGAGATCATGGGCGAGCACGGTACAGATGACCTGTGTCTCGTTGCGAAATCCGGAGGCGAAAAGCGGCCGGATCGAGCGGTCGATAATGCGGGACGACAGTGTTTCCTTTTCGCTCGGACGCCCTTCGCGCTTGAAGAAACCTCCGGGAATCTTGCCGGCGGCGAAGGCCTTTTCCTGGTAGTTCACGGTGAGCGGGAAAAAATCCACGCCTTCGCGTGGCTGTTTCTGGGCCACGGCCGTGCAGAGCACAGTGGTGGCGCCGTAGGTCGCCAGCACGGCCCCGTCCGCCTGACGGGCGATACGTCCGGTTTCCAGCGTCAGCGTACGGCCACCCCAGACAATTTCCTTCGTGTGAATATCAAACATGCGTGTTGTTCCCTGACATTGGCGGAATCAGCGCACTCCGCCCGGTGTGATATGAAGATTTCCCGGCATGATCCGGCATCAACGATGAACCGGCCATGACAGTCCCAGTCAGGCGCCCTGCGAAGGAGACCGCCCGACGACGTGCGCTTCCGCCGTGCCCCGCCGCAGGTATCAGCGGCGCAGGCCCAGGCTACCGATAATCGAGCGGTAGCGACTCTCGTCCCGGCCGCGCAGATAGTCCAGGAGAGCCCGACGCCTGCTGACCAGCATGAGCAGACCCCGCCTGGAGTGCTTGTCCTTGCGGTGGAACTTGAAGTGTTCCGTAAGATTGGTGATGCGTTCCGTCAGTATGGCGATCTGCACCTCGGGCGATCCTGTATCGCCGTCGGTGCGGCCGTACTGGCCAATCAGTTCGCTCTTGCGTTCAGCTGTGATCGACATCGTGACCTCGTATTGTGCGATGGTTGAAAACGCGTACCGGTCGAACCAGGTCGCCATCGGACTTCGCTATCGCGACAAGTCCGTGTTCGTCCTGGAGGCGAACGATACCCTCGCAGATCTGGCCGATCCGAACCGCCTGCCCGTGTCTGAGATGACGTGCATGCAATTCCGTGACGACAAGAGCCGGGATGTCGACCAGCGCAGTCTCCACGGGATGGATCGCCCCGCAAGCGAGCGCATTCCTACCATGTTCCAGCCAGGAATCCACAGAAATCGCCATCGACAGCGAAAACGGTCCGACACGGGTGCGGCGCAGGGCATGAACATGGCCCAGGGTGCCAAGACGCAGCGCCATGTCGCGGACAAGCGCGCGCATGTAGGTTCCCTTGCCGCACACCACCTCGAACAATGCGTGATCGTCATCCTCGACGGTAAGCAGCGTGATCCGCTCAATTCTCACAAGGCGGGGCTTGAGATCCGGAATGATGTCCTTGCGCGCGAGTGCATAGGCTCGCTGGCCCGCCACCTTGACGGCCGAAAAGACCGGAGGTGTCTGGCTGATGTCACCGGTGAAGGACGCCAGAACGCATGCGATTGCGTCTGCCGACGGCCGCTCACGCGATGTGGAGATGACATCGCCCTCGGCATCGTCGGTCGACGTCGAGACTCCCCAGCGTGCCGTGACACGATAGGTCTTGAAGGCGTCCTGGCACCAGGCGATGGTCTTCGTCGCCTCGCCCAGGGCCATCGGAAGCACGCCGGTGGCCAAAGGGTCGAGCGTACCACCATGCCCGAGGCGCGCCGCACCGGTGAGACGGCGCGCCCGCCCCACCAGCCGACTCGATGTCACGCCGGCTGGCTTGTCGCAGACAAGCCAGCCATCAATGGAGCGCCCCCGCCTCATTCAGATGGTCGCCTCATGCGGGTGGTCAGGGGCGGCCAGTCGTCTCAAGCAGGGCGCTGATGCGCTGGGCATGGTCGAAGCCGCGGTCGGCGTGAAACACAAGTTCAGGCGCCACCCGCAAACGCACCCGGCGCGAGACTTCGCCACGCAACCATGGCGCAGCGCGCCGCAATCCTTCCATCACGTCGCCGACGCGCTCACCGCCAAGCGGCATGACGTAGCACGCGGCGTGTCTGAGATCGACGCTCATGCGGACTTCGCAGACAGTAATCGTGCGGTCGAACAGCGCCGGATCATGAACGTCGCCCCGGGCAAACATGTCCGACAGCACGTGGCGGATCTCCTCACCCACTCTCAACCGGCGCTGGCTGTTGCCCTGCTTCACGGTCAGGCATCCAGTGTTCGGGCAACCTGCTTCAGCTCATAGGCCTCGATCTCGTCACCGATCTCGATATCCTGGTGATCGGCAAGCTGTATGCCGCACTCGCTGCCCTGGCGGACTTCGCGGACCTGGTCCTTGTGGTGACGCAGCGACCGGATCGAACCGTCGAACATGGTGCGTCCGCCCCGCAGCAACCTGACCCGTGCATTGGCACGAATGTAGCCGTCCATGACGCGGCAGCCGGCGATCGTCCCGGCGCCCGAGATGTCGAATGTCTCCAGAACCTGGGCAGCACCAAGGACCTCTTCTTGCGTGGCCGGTGTCAGCAGGCCTGCCAGCATGTCCTTCACCTGGTCAAGGAGCTCGTAGATCACCCGGAAATAGAGGATCTCGACGCCCTCCCGGGCAGCGAGGCGGCGGGCCAGACTGTTGGCCCGAACATTGAATCCGACGATCACGGCACCGGAAGCGCTGGCCAGCGTCACATCGCTTTCAGTGATACCGCCGACGGCAGACAACAGGATGCGGGGTTTGACTTCCTCGGTGCCAAAGGCGAGAAGGCTGTCGGCGATGGCTTCGGCCGAACCCTGGACATCCGTCTTGACGACAATGGGCAGTTCGCTCGCCTTGCCCGCCTGGATGCCGGCGAGAATCTGGTCGAACGAACCCCGGCCCGTGGCTGTGATCTTCTTCTGGCGCTCCTGCGCCGTACGGTAGGCGGCCACCTCTCTCGCACGCCGTTCGTTCTCCACGACAAAGAACTCGTCACCTGCCAGCGGCGCGCCGGACAGTCCGAGAATCTCGACCGGAAGAGCCGGGCCGGCGCCCTTGACGTTGTTGCCCCGGTCGTCGATCAGGGCGCGGACCTTGCCCCAGGCATTGCCGACCACCACCGTGTCTCCGACTTCCAGGGTTCCACGCTGCACCAGCACCGTCGAGACGGGACCACGGCCCTTGTCGAGTTTGGCCTCGACAACGACGCCTTCGGCTTCCCGCTCCGGGTTTGCCCTGAGTTCGAGAACCTCGGCCTGCAACAGGATGGTTTCCTCAAGACGGTCAAGACCATCGCCCTTGAGAGCCGAGATCTCGACATCGAGGATGTCGCCTCCCAGCGATTCGACCACGAGGCTGTTGCGCAACAGATCCTGGCGCACCTTGTCAGGCTCGGCGCCGGGAAGGTCGCACTTGTTGATGGCAACGATAATCGGTACGTCGGCAGCCCTCGCGTGGTCAATCGCTTCCCGCGTCTGGGGCATCACCGAGTCGTCGGCCGCCACCACGAGCACCACGATGTCGGTGACGCTGGCACCGCGGGCACGCATGGACGTGAAGGCGGCATGACCTGGCGTGTCGAGGAACGTGATCCTCTCGCCGCCGCCGAGGCGTACCTGGTAGGCGCCGATGTGCTGCGTGATTCCGCCCGCCTCGCCGGACACGACGTCGGTACGGCGCAGCGCATCAAGCAGCGACGTCTTGCCGTGATCGACGTGTCCCATGACCGTGACCACCGGGGCGCGCGCCTGCTTCATGTCCTCGGGATCATCATCCTGCTTCAACCCGACCTCGATATCCGCCGCCGAGACGCGGCGCGCCCGGTGTCCGAATTCCGCCACGACAACCTCGGCTGTATCGGCGTCGATGGTCTGGTTGATGGTCACCATCTGGCCCATTTCCATCATTTTCTTGACGATCTCGCTGCCACGCACTGCCATGCGGTTGGCGAGTTCGCTGACCAGGATGGCCTCTGGCACGACAACCTCGCGCACGATCTTCTTCGTCGATCCCTTGACAGTCCCGCGCTCGAGTTGCTGCTGACGCAGCTTCTCGCGGGCCCGCCGTGCCGCCGCCAGGCTGCGCGCCCGTTCCTCGCGGTTCTCCTCGTTGAGAGCCTGGGCAACAGTGAGCTTGCCGCTCCGGCGCCGTCCGGCGGTGCGCTTTCCCGGGGCCAGGGCCGACCGTTTCTGGTCGCGCTTGCCCCGTCTGGGCTCATCTTCGGCATCGGCGGCGGCGGGACGCGTCTCCGTCTCCTGCGGCTCGTCGCGGCGCTCGGCGGGGTCACGCTGTCTGTCGAGTTGCCGCCTGGCCTGTTCTTCAGCCCGTCTGCGGGTCTCTTCCTCAAGGCCACGCCGTTCGGCGTCCTCCTGGCGGGCGAGACGATCGACTTCCTCCCGTTCGGCTTTCCGCCTCGCCTCTTCCTCGGCCCGCAAACGCTCCTGCTCGCCGGCCAGAACACGGGCTTCCTCGTCAGCCTTCTGCGCCTGTTCAAGGGCACGCATCCGGCCTTCGCGCTCTTCGGGACTGAGATGTCGCAGCACCACTGACGACCGCTGGTTGCTGTCCGCCCGTTCCGCTGTCGCGGCCTCCTGCTGTGCGGCTGGCTCGCTGGCCTCCGGCACCGTGGTGGCGGGCTGGGGTTCGGCGACTTCCTGGCGACCGCCACGCAAGGTGCGCCGCTTCTTGACGACGACGGCGACATTCTTCTTTCGTCCATGGCTGAAGCTCTGCTGTACAGAGCCGCTGACTTCGGTCGTCTTGCGCTCGACCTGCCTGCGCCCGCCGAGACTCAGCGTCGGCTTGCGAGGGCCTTCGTCCGTGGTTGCCATCCTTCAGGTTCCTTCCATGCCATGTTCGGCGAGTCCTCGAAATCCCTCGAGGCGGGCACATTCCCGGGCGATCCTGGTGGCCAGGCCACCGGAGTGAAGAGCCACGTGAACGGCTTCGGTCCGGCCAAAGGCCTCACCGAGTTCCGTGCGATTCAGGACACGCAGCACGGTGACGGACGATCGTCTGGCGAGTTTGTCGAGGCCGGCAGCCGAGCCGTCAAGGGCATGCAGCAGGAGGTTTGCATCCCTCGAGACAAGAACGCGGCACTTCTCGAACCCACAAACAGCCTCGCCGGCCCGGCGGGCGAATCCCAGAAGTTCGACGATCCGCCGGACGAGCAGCCCTTCCACTGAATCGGCGAGATCGGAACGGGCGGCCGCAGGCCGGCGCAGGCCGCGGCTGAACTGCTTCCTGGCAATCGCGCGGTCGATGTCTTCGCGGCGTGCGGAAACCCAGACACCTCGTCCGGGCAGCCGTTCCGCCACATCGGGCACGATGTCCCCTGACGGCGCCCGCACGAACCGCACCAGTTCCGCCTTGTCGACGGACCTGCCGGTCGCTATGCAGCGCCGCTGAACATTAGTGTTCGGACCGGGCATCAGCGTTGTCACCTTGCGCGGACGACTCGGTCGACTTGTCGTCTTCTTCACCCTCGAACCAGTGGGCGCGTGCCGCCATGATGATGGCGTTGGCGTCGTCGGGCGTCAGATACGTGCCGGGCAGATAGTCCTGCAGCAACTCGTCTGCCGCCAGGTCAGCCAGATCGTCCAGAGTGCGGACCCCTTTCTCGCCCAGCTCGACAAGGAAGGCCGGAGTCAGTCCGTCAACAGCGGCGACGTCGTCCGAGACCCCGAGTTCCTGGCGCCTGGCATCGAATTGAAGGTCACGTTCCTGAACAAACGCGATGGCCCGGTTCTGCAGCTCCTGGGCAATTCCCTCGTCAAGTCCCTCAATGGACAGCAGTTCCTCGGTCGATTCGAAGGCAATCTCCTCGACCTCCGAGAATCCCTCGGTCACGAGAAGCCTGGCAAGCACGTCATCGACATCGAGCGCTTCCATGAAGTGCTCGGACTGCAGGCGCATTTCACTGGTGCGGCGCTCTGATTCACCGCTTTCCGTCATGATGTCGATATCCCAGCCCACGAGCTGCGAGGCCAGGCGCACATTCTGACCGCGCCGGCCAATCGCCAGGGACAACTGGTCATCCGGCACCACGACCTCCATGCGCCGCTCCGCTTCGTCCATGACAACCTTGGCGACCTCCGCCGGCTGCAGGGCGTTCACGACAAAGGTGGCTGTGTCCGGCGACCAGGGAATGATGTCGATCTTCTCGCCGCCCAGTTCGTTCACAACAGCCTGAACACGGCTGCCCCGCATGCCGACGCACGCGCCCACCGGGTCAATGGAGTCGTCGTTGGTGCGCACGGCGATCTTTGCCCGGCTCCCCGCGTCGCGGGCAACCGCGCGAATCTCGATGATCCCGTCGTAAATCTCCGGGACCTCCATTTCGAAGAGCTTGCGCATGAAATCGGGATGCACACGCGAGATGAAGATCTGCGGACCACGGGTCTCCTGGCGCACGTCATAGACATAGGCCCTCACACGCTCACCGTTGCGCAGGGGTTCGCGTGGCAGGCAGTCATCACGTCGCAACATGGCCTCGGCGCGTCCCAGATCGACAATCTGGTTGCCGCGTTCATCGCGCTTGACCGTTCCGTTGATGATCTCCCCGACACGGTCCTTGAATTCGTTGTACTGGCGAGCGCGTTCGGCCTCGCGGACCTTTTGCATGATGGTCTGCTTGGCGCCCTGGGCCGAGATACGGCCGAACTCGACCGGCGGCAGATCCTCGGTGATGAAGTCCCCGACCTCGGCGACCGGATTCTTGCGGCGCGCGTCCTCGAGAGCGATGTGCAGACCCGACTGCAGCTCGACGTCTTCGCCGACGACCTCGCGGTAGAGCAGAAGCGCCACCGCGCCCGACGTGCGGTCGATCTCGGCCCTGATGTCGAGTTCGCCGTACTTCTTCACCGCAGCACTCTGAATCGCCTGTTCGAGCGCCTCGATCACGGTTTCGCGCTCGATGCCCTTTTCTGTCGCCACGGTCGCCGCGATCTGCAGCAGATCCCTGTGCGCCACGTTCGTCACAGCCGCCATGATCCTATCCTGCCCCGGCCCGCGCCGTTCCCGTCACCAGTTCGTCGTTGAGAACCAGTTTCGCCTCGACGATCCGGGCAAACGGCAGGTCGACGATACACCCGGGCGACTGTTCCATCTGCACGTTGCCGTCAGCCACGCCGGCAAGGCGGCCCTGGAACCGCCTTCTGCCGTCGAGCGGCGGATCAATGGAGGCTGTCGCCTCGAATCCGGTGAACCTGCTGAAATCCTCCCGGCGCACCAGAGGACGGTCAAGACCGGTGGAACTCACCTCGAGGCTGTAGGCTCCCGAAACCGGATCCTCGGCATCGAGATGGGCGCTCACCAGGCGACTCACCATGGCGCAGTCGTCGATCGTTGCGCTGCCACCGTCGGCGCGTTCGATCATGACCTGCAGAACCCTGCCCCGGCGGTTGAACATCTTCACCCGCACAAGGCTGAAGCCGATACTCGCCACGCTCGGTGCGATCAGACTTTCGAGCCTGTCCTCCAGTGTCGTATCCTCCACTCACCGCCAAACGTCAGGGACGCGCCCTCAACGCCGCTTCATCCTTATGGTTTCTCTGAAACACTGATTCATGCTCCAGGGCAAGTGCTCCCAAGCACTCATGGCCGGATTTGAGTCCATGTGTGCACAGCACACCACACCGCACCGGGCAACCACATGCCCGAAGCGCGCCGAGTGTAGCGAGGATGCCGCCGAGGGCAAGCAGTTTCCGCACAACGCGCCTCTTGACACCCGACGCGCAACCCCCGCATGTGTCTCGTTCATGAATGGTCATATCGTCTGGTTGAGGCCAGAGAGGTCCTACGGCTTCGTGCGCCCGGTCGACGGCGGCGGCGACCTGGTGTTTGATATCGACGCAACGACACACGCCAGACTGGGAGCCGTCGCTCCGGGCATGGCCGTGCACTTCATGGTGAACCACGGCGGCACGGCCCCCCTGGCGGTCATCCTGGGAGCCGGGCATCTCGATGACGACATACTGTAGGATGCGGTTCCATGCCGCACACTGATCATGCCGCAATTCTCGACCAGGACCCCCACGCCGTCATCCGGGGGGACCGTGACCTTGAGGCCTGCATCGGCAACCAGATCCGCCACCACCGGCGGCAACTCGACATGACCGTGACAGAACTTGCGGCTCAGGCCGGCCTGTCTTCGGGCATGCTCTCCAAGATCGAGAACGGTCATACATCGCCGTCGCTGGGAACCCTGCAACGACTGGTCGGCGCCCTCAATGTTCCGTTTACCGCCCTCTTCCAGAGATTCGAGGAACAGAGGGACGCCAGTCACGTCAAGGCGGGAGAGGGCCTCAAGATCGAACGCCGCGGCACGCGCGCCGGCCACCAGTATGCCCTGCTCGGTCACAGCGTGCACAAGGAGGTTGCCGTCGAACCCTACATGATCACCCTGACCCACGAATCCGAGGTCTTTCCCGTTTTCCAGCATGACGGCCAGGAATTCCTCTATGTGGTCGAGGGGGGCATGGTCTACCGTCACGCCGGCACCAGCTACCGGATGGAGGTCGGCGATTCGCTGTTCTTCGACGCGGATGCCCCGCATGGACCCGAAACATTGATCCGGTTGCCGGTCAGGTTCCTGTCCGTCATCGTCTATCCCCGGCCGGGCAGGTGAAGGCCCATGTCCGGACTCGAACGGTTCAAGCGCGACGCACCGGCGCCGGTGATCGCGGAAGCAATCCGACGCGACGGCGCGGCCATCGTGGAGAACTGGATCGCTGATGCTGTTGCCGATGAGGTCAGGAACGACCTGCGGCAACCGTTCGACCGGGTCGGGCGCTCCACCGAGAGCGACTTCAACGGCTACACGACGTTGCGGGTCAACTCGGTCCTCGACATTTCGCCGGCATCGGCGGGCGTTGTCGGTCACTGCGGCATGATGCGGATCCTCGACGCCATTCTCCTCGACCACTGCACATCCTATCTCATCGGCAGCTGCACGGCCATCGAGATCCATCCAGGCGAGACGGCGCAGGTTCTCCATCGCGACGACACGATCTATCCCGTCCGCATCCCGGGCGTCGAGTTTCAGGTCTCGGTCATGTGGGCCCTCGATGACTTCACCGGCCTCAACGGAGCGACCCGGCTCGTCCCGAAGAGCCACCGCTGGCCGGCAACGCGCTCTCCGGGACCCGACGACCGTGTGGTGGCGGCCGAGATGTCGAAGGGATCGGCACTCTTCTATCTCGGATCCGCATGGCACGGCGGCGGCGCGAACCACGACCGGCGCCCCCGTGCCGGACTCATCAACACCTACTGTCTCGGCTGGCTGCGCCAGGAGGTGAACCACTTTCTCGCGATCCCCCGCGCCACCGCCGCCGCCCTGCCCGAACACCTGCAGCGCCTCATGGGCTACAGCCTGCATGGCGGCATGCTCGGCCACTATCCCACCGATCGCGGCCGCGTCCCCCTCGAGGATCTCAGGGGCGGCGACATGTGGGGCTGGCAGTCCGGGTGACCCGCCATGAGGGCGGCGCTGCATCGTTGCCCCGGCAATCCCGTCGCAGAGCGCCCGAAACACGGTGATGCCCCGACTGCCAGGGGCGGATCCTTGACGATCATGACACGATTCCCGCCGCTCCGGCACAGGATCCTGCGCATCTTCGGTGTCCGTCTTATGCGTTCCCGGCCGCCACACATCCGGCTCAATCGAAAGTCAATGTGACCCGGCGCCTGCGATCCTCCTCCATGCTCGGCACACGCATCCGGCTCAGCACCGCCGCATCGCCCCGGTCATGCGCCAGAAGCGCGCGCCATCCCCTGCGCATCGATCCGGTCGGTCTTGCGCCGCTTCGCCTTGCGTTTCACCAGCAGGCTCGCCGGATCAAGCATCCATGTTTTGCTGCAAGAGTTTTGTGAGCGTCGAGGATGATGTTTCCTTTGTTTGTGCACATGCGGTCTGGGGTTCCAGCATCCCGGTGTCTGCGCCCTGTGACCAGAAAGACGTGCCACTCGTGATCCGGCAAGCGTAGGTCTGTCTTCCATTGATCACGGTCACGTGACCCCGTGCCATGGAGTTCCAGAGATCATGTGTCCCGTCCGTCGCCGCGTGGTGGCTCGATCTCCTTGAGGGCCTCGATGTCAGCCTCGACGACGATCTGCAGGCGCTCACCGTAGGCCGTGTCGCGCAGGGGATCCGGGAGCCTGTCAAGGCAGTCTCGATCATGGTCCTGCAACGCGCTGAGCTCGGCCACCGCATCGCACCAGCTCATGGCACGGGAGCGCCGGTCACGGGACGTGCGGTCGCGGACGGGCGGCATGCCGGCCTTGAACCGTTCCCGGTAACGGCGCTGCTTCTCAGCGGGTGTGAGGGCCATGAGGGGGTCTCCTTCACGCCGGCGAGCGTGGCGGTGCTTCAGGCGACCAGCAGCGCTGCTCGTGCAGCAGGGCGTTCGCCAGCACGATGAGCTTGCGCATCACGGCGACGATGGCGACCTTGTGGGCCTTGCCGGCAGCCTTGAGGCGTTCGAACACGGCAGCGAGATCCCGGTTGAAGCGTGACGCCGATGTCGCCGCCATGAACAGGAGATCGCGTGGCCTGCGGCGGCCGCCACGGATATGCCTGGCGCCGTGGTGCTGGCCGCTGTCGTTGGCAACCGGTGCCACCCCGATCAGTGCCGCCGCCTGGCGACCCTCGAGACTGCCGCGTTCGGGCATCCAGCACAGAAGACCTGCGGCGGTCACCGGACCGACACCGGGAATGGAGATCAGGATGCGGGACCGCTCGGCCTGTTCGGGTTCACCGGCGATCACCGCTTCGATCGCCGCATCCCGTGCGGCAATCCTCTCGTCGAGATCGGTCATCGTGGCCCGTGAGAGCACCTCGCCCTCGCCGTCCACCTCACCCGCCACATGCCCCAGCATGGTCCGCGCATCGCCGTGCCTGGCACGCACCACCAGGAGATCCCCCAGGCGGTTGAGGAAGGCCTCCTGAGGAGCCACAGGCTCACGATCGTCCAGCGCCGTCCCCAGCCTGGCCAGCATCAACGCGTCGACACGTTGGCCAGATGGCCCAGCGCCTCGGCGAAGCGCCGGGCCCGCAACGGGTTGATCAGCACGACCTCGAAGCCCCGGTCATGAAGACACTGGTGAACCCTGCGGTGGTCGCGGCCCGTCGCCTCCATCACCACCCGGCTCACAGTGAGACCGCGAAGCCACGCACCCAGCGCCCGCCAGCGCGTGGCGTCGTTGGCAAAGCGACGCGTCTGGCCCGCCGCACAGATGTCCAGGCTGGCCTTGCTGACATCGATCCCTGCCACGACCTTCACCATCGTCCCTTGCTCCTCTCCTTGTGATGAGACGGTCCAAGCCCAGGCATCCATTCAGGACGCGAGGGACGCCAAGGGAGGTCGGCCGACCATGCTTGATCACGGCTCTCCAAAGCCAGGGCCACAACGGTCCGACCGACCTCCGCGGGGATCGTGAGATCTCCGCACCCCGCTCCCCTGTGCACCTTCGCGCAGGGGAGCGGGATCTCTCTGGAACCATAGACCGCATGGCTCTCCCACAACCGCGGTTGTCCACACGTTCCCAACCCCAACCGCTGTGGATAACCTTATGTTCACGGCGATAAAACCCGGTCATACAAGGCCACCGTCTCCAGACCCGTCTCCTGCTCCGGCCAGAAGCCCTCGCAGCACACGCGCATATCCACGGCCCGGTCCAGCGCCTGCTCCGCCCGCACGCGGCGCTCCCCGGTTGAGAGCCGGGAACATCGCGGGGTTCGAAAGCCGATGGCCGGGAACGGTTTGGGAACGGGCTCTTGAGGCACTGCAAAACAAGCGCCCTCTTTCCTGCCGGCGCGCTCGATCATGCCGCAACACACAACACCCTCAACAATCCCCGTTACATCGCCAGCGGGCCCCGTTACATCGCCAGCGGGTGTCAGGCCAAGCGCGTTTCATGACCATTTGGCCCCTCGGATGAGGGAGGGGACGTGCGCGGCAAGCGCCTTCACAAGCCGCGGGGCCGGTGTGTTGGATTTCCCTCGTTGCCGCGTCGCTTTGCCGATAATCTGGCGCGCGTCCATGCTTCGCCCCGGCATTTGCGGTTCAGACCGTGGCATCGGCCATACGCTCTCGCCACAGGACAGTCCGGAACCAGGGCGGACACGAGGCTCGGGCTCGACAGGTTCAGGCAGGAGGGATGCAAGGGGAATGCAGCTGACCGAGGGGCAAACCGTCAGCCTGACCGGAACCGTCCAAGACCGGCAGGTGCGTTATCGCGAGGATGGATCGGCCGGTGCCCGGGCATGGCTGATCGCGGAGAGCGGCGACGGTCATGTGCCAGTCGTGTGGCGGCAGGCAAGTTCTGCGCCGCCCGACGGATCGCGCGTCCGGATCAAGGGTCGCATTGGAAAAGCCGGAGGAACGCTGCAGCTTCACGCAGCCGAAACCAGGGTCGACTGGTCCGGCAGCGGCCAGCAAGGTTCCCTCTCCTGCATCACCGCGTTCTATCGTGCATGCGTCGAGGCCGAGGCCGCAATGCAGCTTCGCCTGAGGCCCGAAGGCAAAACGCACATCGTGCTTGCCGACACGGCAAGCCCGCTCCATGAAACCCTCTCCTTTACCGAAGCCTCACCCCACTGGGCATGGTGCCAAGCCTACAGGAAGGCAAGCGGCGAGGTCCTTCTGGCGGGCTGGCCCCTCGTCATCGGCACGAACCCCGGTTTTGGTCGGCGCGGTCCCGTGCTGTCTCCGCTCCTGTTTGTTCAGGCTGAACTTGAACTGTCGGACGGCATTTGGAAGCTCCTCACTCCAGGTGCGGGCGTCGATCTCAACCCGTTCGCTCTCGGCCTCCTCGGTCTCGAGGAGGAAGCGTGCGGTGTGCTGGGCGCGGAGGTCGCGGCCAGCGTGGAAGTCGAAGAATCCGAGACCCTGGCCCAGCGTACACACGCCATACTGAAGGTGCTCAAAAGCCAGGGCATCGAAGGGCTTGAGGATCTTGATCCTGCTGCGGCACCCTTGGCAACACCCGCCAGCAAGGGAATCCACAATGCCGGCGTCGTGATGACGACGTCTGCAAACACACGCATCGTGCGCAGCTTGATGGGTGACCTTGAGGAAGTCGCCAACTATCCCGAATTGCTGTCCAGCGGACCGGCTGCCGTTCTTCTTGGCCAGGCGCCAGCGGCCCATGCGCCGCTGCCCGAGCCTCATCCCGCCATTGCCTTGTCGTCTCTGAGCCAGGACCGTGCCATCCATTCGGCAATGGTGAACGAATTCACGGTGGTGACGGGCCCTCCGGGGACCGGCAAGTCCCAGGTCCTCGTGAACGTTGTGGCGGCAGCCGTGGCCAGAGGGCAAAGTGTGCTGTTCGCGTCCAAGAACAATCGTGCCGTCGACGTCGTGGTCGACCGGCTGCGCTCCACCTCGCTCAGCGCGATGGTGATCCGTGCCGGTTCTGCGGCCGAGCGCAGCAAGATGGCCGATTACATCAAGGCGGTTCTCTCTTCCAGGCCCCGGGATGTCGATTCCGTGGCGGTGCGCGATGCATGGAAGACGGTCGAAAGATCCCTTCATGAGCTCTACCGATCACTGGCTGAGCGGCACGCCCTCGAGACGGAACTCGGCGCTTGCGAGTCCGCGCTGACGGCGATCCTCGATCGCCTGCCTCCCGACATCGGTGGAGAGGTGGACCTTCAGCAACTTGCTTGCGCGCTGGCCGATGCGTGCCGGGCACTTGAGTCCTTCGGCGATCATCTGTGGTGGTTCGGTCGAAAGCGACGCCATCACCGGCGTCTGGCGCATGCCCGCGAGGCGCTGCATCGTATCAGCGATATCCTCGGGAAGCGTCGCGAGGAGGTTGAGGCATGTCTGAGCGTGGTCGCTGAACAGCCCGTACGGACGCTGGCGCCCCGGCGTGCCTTCCGGCCGGTCGAGCAGGTCGCGAGAGATCTGCTGGACAGTGTCGATCCTCGTCGACGCAGGCACGAGATTCGAACCCGACTCTCGGAACTGCCAAGCGAATTCCAACTCGAAGACCGGCTCTTCGAACTCGGCAAGGCGCGTCGCGAGGTCGGCCGCCGGTTACTCGATGCCCGCTGGCACGAGGTGCGGTACGAGAACCCGGAAGCCCGCAAGGCGGCCTTGCAGCTGGCCGGTTGCATTGAACGCATGGCAGACCAGTCCGCGGATGCACGCAATGAAGCCTTTCAGGTTCTTCCCTCGGCCTTGCCCGCCTTGCCGGTATGGGCGGTCTCCAACATGTCTGCACGCACGAACCTGCCCCTCAAGCCTCGCCTCTTTGACCTCGTCGTCATCGACGAAGCATCCCAGTGCGACATTGCTTCGGCGCTGCCACTCCTGGTCCGGGGCAAGCGCGCCCTCATTGTCGGAGACCCGCAACAACTCATCCACATCACGTCTCTGGGTCGAGGACGCGAACGCATCATCGCCCGACAGTCAGGTCTGACGGATGCCCAGACCGTTGAATTCAGCTACACAGACAAGAGCTGTTTCGCACTGGCATCATCCCGAATTCCACTCGATCCCCTCATACTCGATCTGCATTTTCGCTCACACCCTGCGATCATCGGCTTTTCCAACCAGCGCTTCTACGACGACTGTCTCAAGCTGTGCAGCGAGTCCGCGGCTCCAGAGGGCATGCGGGCGGTCCAGTGGGTCAGCGTTTCGGGCCGGAGCATGAGAGGACCTGACGGCCAAAGCCGCTTGAACGAAGCGGAGGCGCAGCGGGTCGTGCGGACCGTCATTGACGATCTTGCGGCCTACAAGGACGGTCCCAGCATCGGTATCGTCACGCCCTACGTGGCACAAGTGCGACGCATCAGGGAGCTTCTCGAAAGCAAACTCTCTCCCGACGAACGCAAGAATCTGCTGATCGCCACAGCTCACAAGTTTCAGGGCGACGAGCGTGATGTCATGTATTTCTCACCTGTCATCGACCGCAGTTTGTCTGCATCCGAGGTTCGTTTCGCCGCCAACGCCAACCTCGTCAATGTCGCCGTGACGCGTGCATGCCGGCGCCTTGTCATCGTCGGAGACTCCGTTGCCTGCCGTGCCCACGACAACACGTTGCGCACCCTGGTTGACTACATCCTGCCCCTCCAGGATTCCGGTTTCCAGAGCCCGCTGGAGCTCGACCTCTTCAAGGCGCTGCACAGAGAGGGGATTGTGGCACGGGCAGACGTGACGAGCGGAGGACATCACCTTGGGCTTGCCATCGAACACCTTGGTGTCCGCCTCGATATCGAATGCGACGGCGTGCCGTTCCGTGCCGGCGAGGACTCCCACGTCGCACGCGACCAGGCCGTCGAAGCGGCAGGCTGGTCCGTGATGCGCTTCAGCGCACGCGCACTCAAGCACGATCCCCAGGCCTGTTTGAAAGCGATTCTCAAGCAGGTTGCAACTGTCAACTCGGGGGATTGAACGCCGGTATGAATCCGGCATGCAGGCTGGCTCGCGCCCGTTTGATGCAGGAACGCCGGACTGGCTGCGCAGCGCGGTCATGCGGCCTTTCAACCGGACGCGGTTCGCTCCGTTGACTTCAGCATGTTTCGGTCGTTTTCGGCAAAGGTGAGGAGGATCCTGCAGCCCTGCCGGATTTTCCCGGTTCCGGTGAGAGGTTGGCGTTTGCCGGGAATGAAGCCTGCGATGCGGGCGACATCGATGGCGAAGGCTTCGATGGTCCGCTCGCTTCTCGGGAGGTGCGCACTTCCTGCCCATTGTGTGGATGTCGAGGACAGCAATCTCATCGAAGGTGGACGATGCGGCTTGCCGGCATCGCGGTCGGCCGGGGGCGAGGGTTGCGTGACATGCACGGCCATCATGGAGAGCGGTGGCGTTGTCTGCGGCCTGTCGCCCGGCGGCGCCAGAGCCGACCATGGCGGCGCGGACCTCGAGGCGCACGCCCTTGCGCGCCGTGCGGCGGCGTGGTCCGCCGCAGGCGTCGATCCGCTTCGTGGCGAGGCGCGGCTCATCGGCCATGTGCTCCCACAGATCCCTCACAGTGCCGCTTGCGGTGACCACCCGGCGCTGTGTCGAGCGGCTGGCGCGCACCAGCAGACCGGCACGGGCCCATCGCTGTGGCCGCTGCGGCCGTCCTCGCAGCACGCCCAGTCGGCACCCTTGTCGGCCAGCGGTGCTGCCTGGCCCATGATGCGCCGGGGTTCCTTGCCCATCTTTAACATTGGGTGCAAAAAATGATTGAGAATCAGCGGGGTAAGATTCGCAGTGGCACGACAAGTGGGATTGTGCGACTGGCCGCTCTACGAAATCAGGCGGGGGATGCTTAATTCACACGATGGTCTTGCGGGTGAATGTGGTGGAAGCACGGATGAACACGGGATGACTGTAGGGCCTTGGGCGCACGACACAAGGCCCTCTCGCAAGACAATGGCACTACTAAGCCCGTTCAGCCATCACGCCGGATCGGGCGACAATGTTAAGATATTGTTATGACGTGACATTCACAAAATTCTGTCAGAGCCAGGAGGCACAGAATCCGGCAAATTAGCCCTTTCAGGTGGGGAAAATGTTAAAGATGGGCTTGCACAGCACACCGCGCCAGTCGTCCGCCAGAGGCTTCATCCACACCGCGCGCCGGACGCCCGGGCCCTGTGCTCCGGGAAGCGTGCCCGAGGTCTCCTCCCGACAGCGCTGCCATCCCGCCGCCGACAAGCTCGTGCCGGCATGGGCGGGACCGACATAGGGAGAGGCCAGGGACGGGTCACGCCATACCTGTCGCGCCAGTCCCCGGGCAGCCGGGCGCAGGCCAGGGCCAGGGCATGGCTGGCCAGTCCCTTGACCGTCACCGATGGAAGGATGAGAAAGCGGTCGTTGTTGACCACCTTGGCGATGTGGGCGTCACGGGCCCCCTGGGACCAGCCGATGACGCGGTCGCGCGCCTTCTGGTGCCAGGAAGTTTGCGGAGAACACGAGGCCGCCGAGGCGGTCGTGATGCGGCGCGGTGATCCAGTCGTTCACCCGAACTCCGGGCGAGCGGGCTTGCGCCCCGGGGATGCCAGGCCTGCCATCATCGAACGGAAGCGGCGTACGTCGGCACCGTCGGCCACCCGCTCCAAGGGTGACCTCTGCGTGGTCCTTGAGGGCACACTTTCAGCGGCATGACGGGATCGTCCCGTGCGATGACGCCGGTGTCGGGAGCGTGGGGCCGTGGTGCGGGAAGGGTGATCGCGAGCGACGACGCGAGACCGGGCAGCGCCGCGCGCGCCGAAGCGGGACTACAGCTTCCCCTTGGCGCCAGCGCCCGTTCCCGAGCGCACACAAACCCCGCGCCAGGGATGAGCGGGTGCTGCCTTCAGCCAGTGAACCGTCGTCGCAGCGCGGGAGGAGTCCGTTGACTTCTGATTCTCCGTTCTGATACAAGTTCTAGGTAGCAGTCAATATCGGAGAATTCTGCAATGACCCCCCCCCCCTCAATTCGGAGGATCTCCTGTAAGAGCCTGAATCTAAATAGATGATATCATTATGTTTTTGTATTCACGCCGTTTTCCCCCGTGCGATGCGGCGCACCAGAAACCGGCAGGCCGCCAGCCTCGCCCACGCCAGGGAACTCTCCAGCGTCCGTTCGAAGTCCTTGGCCAGACGCCGGCAACGCCCCATCCAGGCAAAGGTCCGCTCCACCACCCAACGCCGGTACAGCACCGTGAACCCCCTGCTTTCCTTCGGCTTTTCCACGATCTCCACCATGTCCGCAATCCCCATCTCCCGAAGCGCCGCCGCCAGTTTCGGTCCCTGATAACCGCCATCGGCCCACAGCTTGGTGACCGTCGGCGCCTTCTCCAGCATGGCAAGGATCACCGCCGGGGCGCCATCCCGGTCCTGCACCGATGCCTCCTGGACTTCCATGGCAATCGGGAAGCCTTCCACGTCCACCGCCATGTGGCGCTTGCGACCCTTGATCTTCTTGCCGGCATCGTAGCCCGAAGGGCCGCCGCTCTCCGTCGTCTTCACCGACTGACTGTCGATCGCTGCCGCCGTCGGCTCCTCGCTGCGTCCCGCCTGTGTCCGTGCCTGATCACGCAACACATCCAGCAGACGCTCCAGGGTGCCCGCATCACGCCATGCGTAGAAATAGTTCTGAACTGTCGTAAACGGCGGAAAGCACCGGGGAATCGCACGCCACTGGCACCCCGTCGCAAGCATGAACTGTATCGCGTCGAAAACCTCACGAAGATCCGTGCTCCGTCGTCGACCCAGCCGCGCCGGTGGCGGCAGCAACGGCTCGATCACCGACCATTCCGCATCCGTCACATCCGTTTCAAAACGCTCCATGTCTCGCCTATACTGCTTGCGAGTGGTCTCGTTCCAGGACATGTCGACCTCCTTGGCTGGTGTGCTAATCAACCAAGGAATACCACATCCGGAGAGGCCACTCACATTCTAGGTCAAACTCTAAGACGGCTAGCCTGTTCGCGGCCGCGCTAATTGGACTCAGTGCCTTACCTGCCTTCGCTGAACCTGAAGTATGGCTGAAATCAAATCACCATCCGACCGGATGGCAGAAAGGCACATTAACCTTTGACATGACGTGCGAGAACGTTTCTGCCCAGGTGCCCTCCGCGTTTTTTGATTCGGAAGGAAATTACATCGAGACGGGCTATCAGTACAACGACACGGTCAATCCGGCGAGTTCCTCTTTTCTGGTTGAGGGCCGGAACATCGGCAAGGACCAGGGGTATCTTGATGAAGAAATACCGTCCGACCATCCAAGCTACCGCACGGCCGGTGAAACCTGGGGAGACAGATGCCCGATCTGCGTCATTCATCCTAAATACGACCTTACGATCCGTTTAGACGCAACGTCAACGGCCTTTCAGGATACCCTGCATATGGGTGGGTTTAGACTGGCGGGTGAGAGCAATGAACGTACACTCACGATAATGCGTTCCTGGAATACGAGACTTTCCGACAAGAACGTCACCATCAACGCTCGCTGCACTCATGGAGAGTCGCAAATATTTCAGACTACCGTTACAGCGACGATCACCGGAAAGACGCGGACGAACTGACGAAAAACGGTAAGGCCCCCCGGCATTGCCGGGGGGCGATGATGTCAAACGTGAATCGTTTTCCAGACAATTCCGCCGTTCGGTAGAAACGTGAGAAGCTTGCCGATGGCGGGCCTGCCGAGCCTGGAGAGGGGGTTTTCTGGCGGACGCTCACGACGGGTGCTGGGGGCAGTGTGCTGCCGGTCGACAGCCGCCCTGCGATGCATGGCGAGCAGGGTGTCAGGCCAAGCGCGTTTCATGACTGTTTGAGCCCTTGGCCCGTCACGCTTTGATTCTGCGCGTGATTCCCTGGAGTCCGGCAACGACCGCAGATCCCCGATCAGGTGGCGGGCTTGCGGGCGGCGATAAGGAATTCGCGGTTGCCGGTGCGGCCCGTGACCGGGCTTTCGACAAGACCGGCGGCGCGCCAGCCCATGGTGTCGTCGAGCCAGGTGCGGATGGTGGCGCAGACGTCACGGTGCACGTGCGGGTCGCGGACGATGCCGCCCTTGCCGACACGTTCGCGGCCGGCTTCGAACTGGGGCTTGATGAGAGCAACCAGGTGCGCGGCGGGTGCCGCAAGGGAGAGTGCGGCCGGCAATGCGGTCATCAACGATATGAAGGAGAGATCGGCGACGATGATGTGCGGCTTGTGGGGAATGAGCTTGCCATCGAGGGCGCGGGCGTTGACGCCCTCCAGAACGGTGACGCGGGACGACTGGCGCAACCGCCAGGCAAGCTGTCCCCTGCCGACGTCGACAGCCCAGACATGCGCCGCGCCACGGCTGATGAGAACATCCACAAACCCGCCGGTGGACGCTCCCAGATCAAGGGCCGGAGCGTCGCGGACATCAATGGCGAAGTGATCGAGCGCATGCTCGAGCTTGAGACCACCCCGCGACACCCAGGGATGGTCCGGTCTGCGCACCTCGATGGCGCTGTCGACCGCCACGAGGTCGCCAGGCTTGTCGATGCGCCGCGAGCCGCTGAACACAGATCCTGCCATGACCAGCGCCTGTGCGCGTGTGCGGCTTGGCGCCAGCTGACGCCGGACCAGCAGTTGATCGACACGCTGCCGGGAGGGCCGCGCCACGAAGGATGTCAGACCTGGCGATGGACGGCAAACCGCGCCAGGGCACGCAGACCGTCGGCTGCCTCGCCGAAGGCTTCCAGCGCACCCACCGCCCTTTCGGAAAGCTCGGCCGCCTTGCTCCGGGCAACCTCCAGCCCGAGAGCCTGGACCAGCGTTGCCTTGCCCGCTGCGTCATCCTTGCCGGTCGCCTTTCCGAGGGCCGCGCTGCTGCTCTCGACATCAAGAATGTCGTCGGTGATCTGGAAGGCCGTTCCGAGATCCCTGCCAAAGGCGATCATGGCCGCTTGATCCGCCTTTGCGAGGATGGCGCCTGCCTGGGTGCTGAACACGAAGAGGCCTCCTGTCTTGAGAGCCTGCAGACGCGTGATGGCGAGCGCATCGAGCGTCATGTGCTCGGCCGCGAGGTCGATCGCCTGACCGGCAATCATGCCTGCGCAACCCGATGCACGGGCAAGGGCCCTGACGAGGCCGATGCGCACATCGGCATCTTCATGCGTGGCCGGGTCGGCGAGAACCTCGAAAGCCAGCGACTGCAGGCCATCTCCGGCGAGGACCGCCGTCGCTTCGTCAAAGGCCCGATGGCAGGTGGGCTGGCCGCGGCGCAGGTCATCGTTGTCGAGCGCTGGCAGATCGTCGTGAATCAGCGAATAGCAGTGGATCATCTCCACGGCGGCGGCTGTCCGCAGGGCGCGGATTCCGGTGATCCCGAACACCGCAGCGGACAATGTCGCCAGCACCGGACGCAGGCGCTTGCCGCCATTGAAAACCGCGTAGCGCATGGCCTCGTGGAATCTGCTCTCCGGCCCGCCTGCCCTGGGCAGGAGCTCCTCGAGTGTCCGCTCAACGCTCCGGGCGCCCTCTTCGAGTATCTCCGGCAGCTTTGTCATGGCCTCACTCCTGCTCGAAAGGCTCGGTATCGAGACGTCCGTCGGCTCCAAGGCGAATCTTCTCGACCTTTTCGCGGGCTTCTCTCAGTCTGGCTTCACAGTGGCGGCGCAGAAGGGCTCCCCGTTCGTAGTCGCTGATCGCCTCGTCGAGTTTCGCCTCGCCCTTCTCGAGACGCGCGACAATGGTCTCGAGTTCCTCCATGGCGGCCTCGAAACTCATCGAGGCAACATCGTTTTCGGTGTCCGCGCCTGTCATGCCCCCTCCATGAGCTTGTCGACGTGCCGGGCAGCGCTCGCCGCCAGGGCTTCGAGGTCATACCCGCCTTCCAGCGCCGACACAACACGCCCGCCCGCGTGAACCCGGGCAACATCGAGCAGACGTTCCGTCACCCAGGCAAAGTCTTCCTCCACCAGATTGATGCTGGCCAGCGGATCACGCTCGTGAGCATCGAACCCTGCAGAAACAAACAGGATCTCTGGTCGGAACAGATCGAGGGCCGGCACGAGGCGATCATCGATGGCCGCACGGAACTCGGTGCTCCCCGCACCTGGACGAAGCGGCGCGTTGACGATGTTGTTCCAGCGTCCGGTCTCGTCTTCGCTGCCGGTCCCGGGGTAATGGGGATACTGATGGGTCGAGGCGTAGAACATGTCCTCCCTGTCCCAGAACATCGCCTGTGTGCCGTTGCCGTGATGGACGTCGAAATCGACGACCGCGACCCTGTGGAGCCCGTGGGCGGCACGGGCATGGGCAGCGCCGACGGCGACGGAATTGAAAAGGCAGAAACCCATGGCGCGGCTCTGCTCCGCATGGTGGCCCGGCGGACGAACGGCGCAGAAGGCATTGCGGGCCGCGCCTTCCACCACCGAATCGACCGCCTCCACGAGGGCGCCGGCGGCGACGAGAGCCGCCTCGCGCGAACCACTCGAGACCACGGTGTCGGCATCAAGACGACCATGGCCGGACGCCGGAATGGCGTCGAGCACCGCCTCGACCCAAGGCGCCGGGTGCATGAGCGCGATGTGATCGACTGTCGCCGGCCGTGGCACACAGCGTTCGAGCGCCGCGAATGCGTCGTCATTGAGGGTGTCAAGGATCGTCTGCAGTCGGGGCGCCCTCTCTGGATGACGAGCACCGGTGTCATGGGCAAGGCACGCCTCGTGCGTGTAGAAACGTGTCGTCATCGGACTTGCTGCCTGACTGCGAACCTCGTTGTCATCCCACTATCACGCCCGCAGCAACATGAAGGCAAGTGCGAAGAGACGCGACCGGACTGATCGGATAGCATTGTTGTTCTCATCCCTGCCCGGGACATCACTGCAGGGAAGGGTTCTCAAGGCATGGTTTCGTATCTGCGCCGGCTCGAGGCGGAATCGATCCATATCATGCGTGAGGTGGCGGGCGAGTTCCGCCGCCCGGTCATGCTCTATTCGGTCGGCAAGGAGTCCTCGGTGCTGCTGCACCTGGCGCGCAAGGCTTTCCATCCCTCCAGGCCGCCCTTTCCCCTGCTCCATGTCGACACCACCTGGAAGTTCCCGGAGATGTATGCCTTTCGCGACCGCACGGTGCGCGACCACGGCATGGAACTCGTGGTTCATGTCAACCGGCAGGGGCATGACCGGGGCGTCTCCCCCATGTCCCACGGCACGGCTCTTTATACGCACGTCATGGAGACCGAGGCACTCAGGCAGGCCCTTGACCATCACGGCTTCGACGCCGTATTCGATGACACCGGCAGGGATGGGGAACGACTCCTGTCCGTTCGTTCCGCGGGCCATCGCCGGCAGCCCCGCGATCAACGCCCGGAACTCTGGAATCTCTGCAACACCCGTGTCGTACCGGGGGAATCGATGCGGGTCTTTGCCCTGTCGCACTGGAGCGAATCCGATGTCTGGCGCTACATCGAAAGCGAAGGAATCGACATCGTGCCCCTCTACCTCGCCGCGCCACGCCCGGTCGTCGAGCGTGACGGCATGCTCATCATGCACGTCGACGAGCGGATGGCGCTGCGGCAGGGTGAGACCGTTCGCATGCGCCGCGTGAGATTCCCCACCCTGGGCTGCTGGCCTCTCACCGGCGCCATCGAGTCGGCGGCCGACAGCGTGCCGGCGATCATCGACGAAATGCGAACCCTGAAGACGCCGCAGACAACCGGCCGGCCGGCCGACTGCGAGCAGCCAGGTTCGATGGCAGGCGCAAAGCGGGAGACCGGCGACGATCTGCGCATCGTGATGTGTGGCAGCGTCGATGACGGCAAGTCGACCCTCGTCAAACGCCTGCTCCACGACACCGCGCTCATCTTCGCGGATGACCTCGTCGCAGCAGGTCGCATCCGGGGAACGCGTGGGGACGGCGACCCCGAGGCGGAGCGCCAAGAGGGCAGCGCCATCGACGTCGCCTGTCATCGCTTCCGGACATCACGGCGCCGCTTTGTCGTCGCCGACACTCCCGGGGACTTCCGGCACACCCGCACCATGGTGACCGGCGCCTCGCGGGCCGACCTCGCTCTCATTCTCGCCGACGCCAGGAAAGGCGTCCTCACACAGTCCTTGCGCCATGCCGCCATTGCCAGCCTGCTCGGCATCTCCCACATCATCGTGGCGGTCAACAAGATGGATCTCGTCGACTGGGACGAGCGCGCGTTCCAGGCGATCGCGGAGACATTCCGCCAACACGCGGCACTGCTCGGGTTCTCATCCGTTGATGCCGTGCCGGTCTCGGCCCTCACCGGCGCCAACGTGCTCGAACGCGCGCCGCAGATGCCGTGGTACCGCGGCGAACCGCTGCTCGGAATCCTGGATGCGTCAAGCGCTGGCAGAAACACGCCCGCGGGACCCTTCCGCATGCCGGTGCAGCGAGTCAGCTGTCCGGACCGGGGCGTCCGCGGCTGCAGCGGTCTCATCGTCTCGGGCACGGTGAGGCCGGGCATGGCGGTGGTGGCGGCTCCCTCACTGACGTCATCGACCGTCTCGCGCATCATCAGCGTCGACGGCGATCTCGCGAAGGCCGGTGCCGGCGAATCGGTCACCCTGGAACTCACCGACGACATCGGCGTCGCGAGGGGACATGTTCTCGCGGCCTCGGACCGGCCACCACAGACGACCGATCAGTTCGCCGCCCACATCATCTGGATGGACGAGGATGACCTGCTGCCGGAACGGCTCTACCTCATGAAGTCGGGCGCCGGGACGGCGAACGCGAGAATCACCGACCTGCGCCACCGCCTTCATGTCGACACCCTTCAGCACGTGGCGGCGAGGACACTCTCACTCAACGACATTGGCTACTGCCATCTTGCGCTCGACCAGACGATTGCCTGCGATCCCTATCGTGAGGTGAACGACACCGGGAGCTTCATTCTCATCGACCGGTTCACCAACCGCACCGTGGCGGCGGGCATGATCGATTTTGGCCTGCGGCGGGCCAGGAACCTGGAACGCCAGGCCATTGATGTCGGCAGATCTCAGCGCGCCGCCCAGAAACACCAGAAGCCCTGCATCCTGTGGTTCACCGGACTGTCGGGTTCCGGCAAGTCGACCACCGCCAATCATGTCGAGCGCCGGCTCGCCGCCATGGGGCGCCACAGCTACCTGCTCGACGGCGACAACATCCGCTTCGGGCTCAACCGGGATCTCGGGTTTACCGATGCCGACCGGGTGGAGAACATTCGTCGCATTGCCGAGGTCGCCCGGCTCTTTGTCGATGCCGGACTCATCGTTCTCGTTTCCTTCATCTCGCCGTTCCGGGCCGAACGGCAGATGGCGCGGGAACTTGTCGATGAGGGGGAGTTTGTCGAGGTGTTCGTCGACACGCCGCTCGAGGTCTGCGAGGCGCGCGATCCCAAGGGGCTCTACCGCAAGGCCCGCGCCGGCGAACTGCGGAACTTTACCGGCATCGAATCCGCCTACGAGACTCCTCAAGACCCCGACATCGTGCTGAAGGCAGCGGAGCACCGGCCCGACGAACTTGCCGCAATGGTGATGACGTGGCTCGTTGAACACGGACACCTCGACGAGGCTGGCGGGACACAGCGATGATCTGGCCCCCTGCCGCGCAGATTGATCCGGACACGCTGGTTTACGCCGTCGGCGACGTGCATGGCCGGCTGGATCTTCTGCTTCGCCTTCACCGGATGATTCTCGAGGACGCCGCAAAGAGGACACAGCGACGACGATACATCGTCTTCCTCGGTGACTATCTCGACCGTGGTCCGGACCCGGCCGGCGTGATCGATTTTCTCACACGGACAGCCGCCGTCGATGACGGCTTCGAACGGGTCTTTCTCATGGGCAACCACGACGCCTGCGCCGTCGACTTCATGGAAGGCAGGGACGACGGCCTGTGGTGGATCAACAATCTGGGTGGCGCCCAGACCCTGCTCTCCTACACGCTGGCACCCGGGACGTGTACCGGGTGCCGGCTGCGGCTCGCCATGCCGGAGCACCACCGCGCCTTCCTTCATGCGCTGGAACTTCATCATGTGATCGACGGATTTCTCTTCGTGCATGCGGGTATCCGTCCCGGGGTTGCGCTTCATGACCAGGACCCCGAGGACCTGCTGTGGATCCGCGAGGAGTTTCTCGATTCGCCCGAGGACCACGGCTGGCTCGTCGTCCATGGTCACACCATTTCATGGAGCGGACCCGACATCCGGACCAACCGGATCGGCATCGATACCGGCGCCGTCATCACCGATGTGCTGACGGCCCTGGTCCTCTGCGAAGGGGATGCCGGATTCCTTCACACGTCATGAGTCCGTGGCCACTTCACGAGGACGGAACCTGGCGCGAGTACACCAGGCGCAGGTGCCCGGGACCCGCCCTCTTCCTCGACCGCGATGGCGTCATTGTCGAGGAAACAGGCTATCTCCACGAGCCTGGAGAGGTCCGTCTGGTGGCCGGGATCACCGACGTCATGGGCCGCGCCAATGCTCGCGGTATCGCCGTCATTGTCGTCACCAACCAGGGCGGCATAGGCCGCGGCCTTTTCCGCTGGGAGAATTTCGCCGCCGTGCAGGAGGAAATCACGCGGCGCCTGAAGCGTGCCGGAGTTCACTGGGACGGGGTGCTGGCGTCACCCTTCGGGCCGGGGAACTCGCCCATGCGCAAGCCGCGCCCCGGCATGCTGCTCGCGGCCGCAGCGAGCCTTGGCATCGATCGTTCGGCAAGCTGGATCATCGGCGACCGGGAAACCGACATCGAGGCCGGACACGCCGCCGGCCTTGCCGGCGGCATCTTCGTGGGCGACGGCTACAGCGATCGAGAGCGCCGGCGCGCCCTCGCGTTTGACGAAGCGGACCGCTATCGGGTCCACGGGGTGAGCACGCCCGCCGATGCGGTTGCCCGCCTGCCGTTTCTCGTCAATCCTTTGACACGATCATCCGGACACCCTGGGCCATGAACCTCCGCCACTACTTCGAACGCGAGATCGACCAGCACCTGACGGTGGTGCAGCAGGCCCGTGACTCACTCGCCGCGCCTTTCGCCCGACTGGTGGAAGGCTGTGTCACCAGCCTGCAGGGCGGCGGCAAGATCCTCTTCTTCGGCAACGGCGGCAGTGCGGCTGACGCCCAGCACCTGGCCACGGAATTCACCGTGCGCTACGTCGCTGACCGGCCGGCCATCGCCGCGCTGGCGCTGACCACCGACGCATCGGCCATCACCGCCACGGGAAACGACATGGGCTTCGAGAGAGTTTTCTCGCGCCAGATCGAGGCCCTCGGCCAGCCGGGCGATGTGGCGATCGCGCTTTCGACCTCCGGCAGAAGCGTCAATGTCCTGCGCGGTCTCGAACAGGCAAGCAGGCGGGGACTCATCGCCGCGGCCTTCGGCGGCGGCGATGGCGGCGGTCTGGCGCAGCGTGCCGATCCGCTCCTTCTCGCGCCCGGCACCATCACGGCGCGTATCCAGGAGGTCCACATCATGCTGGGACAGATGCTGTGCGGCGCCGTCGAAATCGAGCTTGGCCATACCCGGGAGCCATTGTCTTGATTCTTGTCACCGGAGGAACCGGCTTCATCGGGTCCAACATTGTCCGCGGCCTGACTGCATCAGGTGTGCCGACCGCCGTGTGTGATCGCCACATCGACGACCTCAGACTGGGCAACATCGCCGGCGCCCGGGTCGATGAGATCTTCGGTCCCGATTCGCTGACCGCATGGCTCGACGGCCGGCGTTCCCTGGATGCCGTCATCCACATGGGAGCGATCTCGTCGACAACCGAGATGGATGTCGATCTCGTCATGAAGACCAATGTCGTGCTGACACTCCGGCTCATGGATTGGTGCGCGGCGCGGCGCGTGCCGTTCATCTACGCTTCCTCGGCCCAGGTCTACGGCGACGGTTCGCTGGGATTTGACGATGACGAAAGTGCGGCCGCGATGGACACCCTCACCACCATCACTCCCTACGGCGCCAGCAAACTGCTGTTCGACCGGCTCGTGATCCGTGAGCGCGACGCCGGACGCACGTTGCCGCCGCAATGGGCCGGTCTGCGTTTCTTCAATGTCTATGGCTCCGGCGAGGGCCACAAGGGCGCCATGGCCAGCGTCGTCTCCAGGACCCTGCCCGACATCATGGCCGGCAAGCCCCTCAGACTGTTCCGTTCCAGCCACCCGGACTATGCCGACGGCGGACAGAAACGCGACTTCATCTACGTCCGCGACTGTGTCGATGTGGTCAGGTGGCTGCTCGACAACCCGGCGGTGTGCGGCATCTTCAACCTCGGGACCGGCGAGGCAAGGACGTGGCTGGATCTCGGCCATGCCATGTTCACAGCGCTTTCCCGGCCGCCCACGATCGCGTTCGTCGACATGCCCGCGGCCCTCGAGGGACGCTATCAGTATTACACGAGGGCGCGCATGGACCGGCTCCGCGAGGCCGGATACACCAAACCCTTCACCTCTCTCGAGGACGGCATCGTCGATCACGTCTCAATCCGCCTTGCCGGCGATCACGGAGCACAGCAATGACACGACCAGCACCGGGAAACGCCATGAACATCGCCTGCGTCGGCGGCGGTTACATCGGCGCCGGCTGGGCTGCCGTCTTTCTCGGCGCCGGCCGTGACGTGGTGATGAGCGACCCGGCGCCCGACGGCGAAGCCGGCGCCCGTCGCATCATCGACCAAGCCTGGCCCTTTCTTGAACGCCTCGGACTGGCCCTGGGCGCATCCAGGGAGCGATTCCGCTTCGTTGCGTCGATGGAGGAAGCGGTGGAGGACGCGGACTTCATCCAGGAAAGTGCGCCTGACCGGGAAGATCTCAAGATTGCGCTGTTTGAGGCCATGGACGCCGCCGCACCACCCGAAACGGTGCTGGCAAGTTCGTCATCGGCCTTCCTGCCGACCCGTCTGCAGTCGCGTTGTCAGCATCCCGAAAGGGTCATCGTCGGCCATCCGTTCGCACCCAGCTATCTCGTGCCCCTGGTTGAGGTGGTCGCGGGCAACCGCACATCCGACGATGTCGTCACGTGGGCTTCGGCCTTCTACGAATCCGTTGGCAAGACGACTCTCGCACTGCGCCGGGAGATCGAGGCCTACGTCGCCAACCGCCTGCAACATGCCGTCTTCGAGGAGGCAGCGGCTCTGGTGGAACAAGGAGTCTGCACCTACCCGGACATCGACACGGCGATGACGGCGGGCCCCGGAATGCGATGGGCCTTTGCCGGGCCGGTGACCTGCTACCACCTCGGCGGCGGCAAGGGCGGCGTTCGTCACATGATCGACCACTTCGGCTGGAAGCGTGGCGACAAGGCCAGGGAAGAACTCGTCGGCGCTGTCGACGCCATGTACGGCCATCTCGACATCGACGATCTCGAACGCTGGCGCGACGAGAATCTGATGATCCTGCTCGAAGGACGTCAACAGCCGCCGCGGCGCGACTGATCCCGGTCATCGTGCGTGAGTGTCGCCCGCAACGCGGCGTTCACAGAATTTCGGCGGGATCGACGAACGGGTAATCCAGGGCCTCGGCCACCGCCTTGTAGACGACCTTGCCGTCGTGAACATTGAGGCCATCGCACAGGAAGGGATCGACCCTGCAGGCGCGCTGCCAGCCCTTGTCGGCAAGCTGGATGACATGAGGGAGTGTCGCGTTGTTAAGGGCGAAGGTTGATGTCCGGGCGACACCGCCTGGCATGTTGGCGACACAGTAGTGGACGACGCCATGGACCCGGTAGGTCGGCTTGGCATGAGTCGTCGGCCGGCTTGTCTCGAAACAGCCCCCCTGGTCGATCGCGACGTCAACCACCACCGAACCGCGGCGCATCCGGCGGATATGGCTCTCGGTCACGAGCTTCGGGGCAGCGGCGCCGGGAATAAGAACGGCGCCAATGACCGCGTCGGCGCCAAGAACGTGTTCCTCAAGCGCATCAGTCGTCGAATAGAGAACCCTGGCCCGTGCCGCGAACAGTTCATCGAGTTGCCGCAGGCGGGCGATCGAACGGTCGAAGATCGTCACATCGGCGCCCAGACCGATGGCCATGCGCGCCGCATGGGCGCCCACCACACCGCCACCGACGATGACGACCTTTCCCGGCGCCACGCCCGGGACACCGCCCAGAAGGACCCCGGCACCATGCTGGGCCTTTTCGAGGCAGTGGCTGGCGGCCTGGATGGACATGCGTCCGGCGACCTCGCTCATCGGCGCCAGGAGCGGCAGGCCGCCATTCATGTCGGAGACCGTCTCGTAGGCGATGGCGGTGCATCCCGATTCGACGAGCAGGCGTGTCTGCAGCGGGTCCGGTGCAAGATGAAGGTACGTGAAGAGAATCTGTTGCGGGCGCAACATGCGGCATTCGTCGGGTTGCGGCTCCTTCACCTTCACGATCATCTCCGCGCGGGCGAAGATCTCTTCCGGGGTCTCGACGATATCCGCACCGGCGCGCATGTACATGCTGTCGGTCAGCCCGATGCCGCGACCGGCACCCTTCTCGACGAGGACGACGTGGCCACATCCGGCGAGTTCCCTCACCGATGCCGGCGTCATGCCGACGCGGTACTCGTGATTCTTGATCTCTTTGGGTACTCCGAGAAGCATCGATCAACTCCATCTTGAGGCGAGAAGACCATGCGACCGGGCCGCGATCAATCCCCCGCACATGGTTCTCCAGGACATGGTTCTCTAGGACTCCAGGCGTTCCATGCGGAACGTGCCACCGACAACGGCGTAGTTGGCATAGCCCAGGCGGGCCACGACCCCCTGGGCCTCGGGGTCGAAGCGCCCTGTGGCGATGGCATCATCGTCGATGTAGATGCCGACCACCTCGCCGAACACCACCAGGCTCGGCGGGCCGTTCTGCGGAATCTCTATTGTCTTGAGATAGCGGCACTCGAAGGCAACCGGACTGGCCGCCACCCGGGGTGTCGACACCACAACCGAGGGCGCCAGCTCCAGTCCGGCCAGCATCGCCTCGTCAACACCCCGAGGCACCTCGCGCGCCGTGACATTCATGGCGTCGCGCAATGACCAGGTCACCAGGTTGTGCACGAATTCTCCGCGGTCGGCCGCGTTGCGGGCGGTATCCTTGGCGTGCTCGGAACCGCCGGCCGAGAAACAGACCACAGGGGGAGCATCGGCCATGGCGTTGAAAAAGCTGTAGGGCGCCAGGTTGACCGATCCGTCGCCATCAAGCGTGGTGAACCAGCCGATGGGGCGCGGTGCCACAAGCGCCTTGAACGGATCACGGTCGAGACCGTGCCCCTTTGCGGGTTCATAGAACATGGCGCTCTCGCCCGCTGTCAGGCAGCCCGCGACCTGTAGCGCTCGACGTGCCAGGAGGCCTCGTGCATGGTCTGGCGCGCCGAAGGACGTGACGCCATCTCGTCGCACCACCGCACAAGGCGCCGACAGTCCTCCGGAATGGAGACCTCTCGGTAGTGGGAGAGCAATGGAAGCCGCTCGAAGAACGGCCAGAACGCGAGATCGACGAGGCTGACCGACGGGCCAAGCCAGAAGGGTCCTGACGAGAGAGCCGCCATGCCCCTGGTTTCCATGTCGCGCAGGTCCTGTCGCACCCTCTCGCTGAATTCCTTCCGGCGTTCCGCTTCCTTCGCCCCCAGCAGCATATAGAAATCCTCGACCCAGCGGGTGTTGCAGTAATCGATCCAGATACGCGCCTGGGCCCGCAGCCAGGGATCGTCGGGCAGCAGGGGAACATCGGGGAACTTCTCCTCGATGTACTCGTTGGCGATCGCCGATTCCCAGACGATCTCGTCGGCGATCTTCACCACCGGAACCTTTGACGTCGGCGAGATATCCTCGAACCAGGTCGGCTTGTTCGAGAGATCGACCTCGCGTACCGAGAATGCGAGTCCCTTTTCGATCAGCGCCATGTGGGTGCGCTGGGCGAAGGGACAGACGTGGGATGTGATGAGTTCAATGGCCGTCATGGTGACATTCCCTTCGCGGTGCGTTGTCTATCCCAGAGTCGTCGTAATGGAGGCGCGAAGGTCGTTGGTGACCCGGGCGCCAAACTGGCTGATCACCTCGCTGGCACAGACGCTGGCGATGCGAGCCGCACGGTCGAGGCTGAGTTCCTGAGTATAACCGTAGAGGAAACCCGCGGCGTAGAGATCACCCGCACCTGTGGCGTCAATCACCTTGGTCGTGACGGATTCGATTTCGAAGACGGAGCCGGGCGAGAAGATCACGGAGCCCTTCTCGCTGCGCGTGATGACGGCGATGGAAACCTCTTCTGCAAGGCCGGCGGATGCCGCCGCAAAGCTCTCCCCGGGAAAGAGGGACAGCGCTTCGTCCTGGTTGGCGAACACGATGTCGACATGGTCATGCAGAAACGGCGACACAAAGTTGCGGTGCCGGTCCACGCACGCAGCATCGGAGAGCGACATCGCGACCTTGCAGCCTGCTGCAGCGGCCATTGATGCCGCTGTGGTGAACACCTCGGGCCCCCGGGGCGCATCCAGGAGATAGCCCTCGAGCAGAACCACCCGAGCGTTCATGGCGTCGGCCGGGAGGTCCGCGACCTCAAGATCAAGCGATGCTCCGAGCCATGTGCACATGGTGCGGTTGCTGTCCGGCGTCACGAGAATAAGGGACCGTCCGGTTTCCGGGCCTTCGCTCTTCGAACGGGCGGCGAAGACGACTCCCTGGGAACCCAGATCCTCGGCAAAGCGCTGCCCCAGCGTGTCATCTTTCACGCCGCCGACGAATCCGCCGCGGCCGCCGATGGCGGCAAGGCCGGCGATCGTGTTGGCCACCGACCCCCCTGACATCATCGTGGTGGGTTTGCAGGCGTCGAGAAGACGCCTCGCCGTATCGTAATCGACAAGGTGCATGCTGTTCTTGGCGAGGCCGAATTCTGCCAAAAAGGGGTCCTCGACCTCGGCGACGATGTCAACGATGGCGTTGCCGATGCCCAGAACATCGATGGGTGACTGGTTCATGTGAGCGGAAGGCACCTGTTGCCGGCGCCGCGAGTATAGGTGGGAAGCACATTCTGGCAAGCCTTGCCGGGGTCCATGCGACAGCAGCATACTCACGCCCGCACAGCCTCAACGCGGAAAGCGCCAATGGCAGCAGACCTCTGGAAGATGACGGCGACCGATGCCGCAGCACGGCTGCGTCGCAAGGAGATATCACCGCTCGAACTCCTCGATGCGTGCATCGCCCGCATCGAGGCGACAGATGGTGGTCTCAACGCCATGCCGATCCGCTGTGTCGAACGCGCCCGGAACCACGCGCGCCGTCTCGTGTCCGGTGATGCTCCGGGTCCGCTCCACGGTCTTCCGGTCGCCATCAAGGATCTTGAGAATGTCGCCGGTGTACGCACCACCTACGGTTCCCCTATCTGGGCAGATCACACCCCGTCGATCTCGGATCTCATGGTGACACGCCTGGAGAGCCGGGGCGCCATTGTCGTCGGCAAGTCCAACGTCCCGGAGTTCGGCGCCGGCGGCAACAGTTTCAATGAGGTTCTCGGGTTGACGACCAACCCCTGGAACATGGCAGCGTCCGCCGGAGGGTCCTCCGGTGGATCGGCAGCTGCGCTGGCCAGCGGCCAGGTGCCGCTTGCCACCGGTTCCGATCTCGGTGGCAGCTTGCGCATTCCGGCAAGTTTCTGTGGCGTCACCGGGTTTCGGCCGAGTCCCGGGGTTGTCGCCCGCGGACCTCTGCCAGATGCCTTCCAGGATCTTTCGGTGGCCGGCCCCATGGCCCGCAACGTCGTCGACACGGCACTCATGCTTGACGCGATGTCGGGACTCGACGAGCGCGACCCACTGTCACGTCCGTCGCCGCCGGTCTGCTGGTTGAACCAGGTTCGCATGGCTTGCGAGAGGGGGGATGTTCCGCGGCGTATCGGCTACTCGCCCGATCTCGGCATCACGCCGGTGGCGCACGACGTTGACCGGCTGTGTCGGCAGGCCCTGGATCGTCTTGCGGCCCTGGGAAGCGACATCGCACCGGCCGCCATCGACTTTTCCGATGCGCCGGAAGCGTTCCATACCCTGCGGGCCTTCGGCTTCGCCTGCGCCCACGAGGACGACCTGGTCCACCGTCGGGACATGCTCAAGCAGGAAAACGTCTGGAACATCCGCAAGGGTCTTGATCTCGGCGTCGCCGACATGATCCGGGCGACACGCATCCGCGGCGCGCTCTACCAGAGGATGACGGCGTTCTTCGAAACCTTTGACCTTCTCGCCCTGCCCTCGACCATCGTCCCCGCCATCGCGACCGACGAACGCTACCTCGGTGAACTCGACGGCCACCGCTTCGATTCCTACGTGGACTGGATCATGATCACATCCGTGATCACACTGACATCGTCGCCCGCGATCTCGATTCCCTGCGGCTTGACCGACGACGGGCTGCCTGTCGGATTGCAGCTTGTCGGTCCCTCGCACAGCGACGGGCGTCTCCTGGGCTGGGCCGCCGTCGCTGAACGTGCCCTTGGCATTGCCGACAGCCTGCCCATCGACCCCCGCGGCGAGCCCGGTCGCTACCCCGACCCGGAGCCGGCCGACGGCCGCCACCGTGCTTGACATTCCAGGAAGGGTTGCCGTCAACCTGCGGGACGGCAGGATCCGCCGCAGCCTGGCGCTCATCGCACTGGCCAGCGCCCTTGCATCTTCGGTTCTCGTGGCCCTGGTCATCGGCGGCGCGATGGCTCTCGACCCTGATTCCTGGATAGAAACCCGTATCACCTGGATGCCCGAAGGGCTGGCCGACGGCCTCGTCTTCGTCGTCGCAACACTGGGCGCCGTGGCTCTCGTCTGGTTCACGTTTGTCATCGTCGTACAGACCGTGGCATCGCTCTTTCTCGAAGGCGTCGTCTCGCGCGTCGAGGAAACCGACTATCCGCATCTCCCCCCGGCGCGGGGAACGACGGTGGCGGGAGACGTTGCCGCGTCCCTTCGCTTTGTCGGCTGGTTGATGCTTGTCAATCTCGCCGCCACACCGCTCTATCTTGCGGCAATCCTAGTCCCCGGCCTGTCGGTCATCGTCTTCTGGATCATCAACAGCCTTCTCTTCGCCCGGGAGTACGCCGAGGTCGTGCTGCTGCGGCGCCTGCCCCGCTGCGACTCGCACGCCTGGCGCAAGCGGCACCGCTGGCGGTTGCTGGCCTCGGGCGCCGTCATCACTGCCGGCATGAGTGTTCCCCTTCTCAATCTGATCATGCCCGTCGTTGCCGCGATCGCCATGACCCATCTCTGTCACAGGACTCCGGATGCGACGGCCTGAACACCATCCGCCGGCCAATGTCGCCCGTGGCGGCAATCACCTCCTTCAGGGGAACCGGGATGACATCGCCTGAATCCCGTCTGCCGTCCTGCCGGGTCGTGTTTCTGGCATACACGCTGGCAGCCTGCAGTCCCCTTGCAGGAACCGGCCCTGAAGCGACCATCGGCGAGACCGTTGCCCCGGCCGGCGCGTCACCTGTCATCGAGACCGCTGCCGTTGCCGGGAGCCTCATCGGTCTGCAGGAAAGCGACGTCGTCGGCATGCTCGGCGATCCGGCCTTCGTATGGACCCAGGGCCATGGCAGAATGTGGCGCTATCATGGCGCGTCCTGTCGCCTTCTCGTCTTTCTCTACCCGGATGGCGTGCGCCACACGGAGACGCTCGGTGGCGCGGAGGACTCCTGTCTGTGCGAGATCCGTGGTGACTGCACCTGAACTCCGGCCCTGTTCAGGAAAAGGGCGGTTCTTCTGTCCCGCAAAGGGCCACCGGATAACGGCGGTGGGTCGCTTACTGTTTTCTCAGCACAAGCCGCCACACGCCTGAAACACCGTCCTCCGGTTCCAGGACGAGGATGCAATGACCGTGTTCCCTGACTGAACGCGGCACGTTTTGTAATGGCTCGCCCTTGTTCAGGCGAACCTCGGCCACCATTCCGGATTCCATGCCCTCGATCATGAGCTTGGTCCTGACGAACGTCATCGGACAGACATCACCGGTGATGTCGAGACGCATGTCGACGGTCATCTCCCCAACCGCTCCTTGTCGCGTTTTCATTGACCACCTGACCCCGTGATCGATGCCTTCACCGCACGGGCATCAAGCCAGCGACGGGACCCATGCAGCCGCGGGCAATCCGGTCACATGTTCCCGCACGTCCCGATCTCCCGACTTGCAAGGCCTGGCCCGTCCCGATCATCACACTCCATACCTTGCCAGTCCACCGGAACCTGCCCAGGACACACCAGTCATGCGTGCCTGGAGCGCTCACCCCGGCGCATGAAACAGAGTGTTTCAGGGAAAATTGCGTACGCAGAATGTGTCGCGGTCAAGCCATGGCGCCGTCACCTCCTTTGGTCTAGACTCCCCGGCAACCACACAGGACAAAGGACACATGCGGACCAGTGCCTGGCTGTTCCGGTCCGTGCCCGCACCATGACGTCACAAATCGAAAATGCATGTCTCGACAAGGGCCTCAAGATGACCGGGCAGCGCCGTGTCATCGCAAGGGTGCTTTCGGATGCCGACGACCATCCGGATGTCGAGGAAGTCTATCGCCGCGTGTCGCACATCGACGACCGCATCAGCATCTCCACAGTCTACCGCACGCTGCGCCTCTTCGAGGAGTCAGAGATCATCCAGAGCCATGACTTCGGCGGCGGGCGGGCCCGCTACGAACCGGCCGATCAGGATGAGCACCACGATCACCTGATCGATATCGACACTGGCGCGGTGATCGAGTTCCTGGATCCCGAACTCGAAGAGCTCCAGGTCAGGATCGCAAGGCGACTGGGCTACGATCTGATCGATCATCGCATGGAGCTTTACGGGCGAGCGCGCAAGTCCGGTTCCGACACCTGACTGCGACAGGTTCGCCTCAGCCATGATTTCCGGGTCCCGCGATCAGGGCGCACTGTCGAAAGGGCTCAGGCTTGGCCCCCTGGAACTGCGCCTCATCGACAGCGAAGCGGAACTCCACTCCGTACAGCGGTTGCGTTACCGGGTCTTCTACAAGGAGATGGAGGCGCAGCCCACCCCCCGGATGACCGAGCTGGAACGGGACTTCGACGCCTTCGACGACATCTGCGAACACCTCATCGTGCGCGACACGACACAAGATGGTGACGCCGCCGTTGTCGCGACCCTGAGACTGCTGCGCCGGTCGGCCCTGGCGCGCGCCTCCACGTTCTACACCGCGGGCGAGTTCGACATCTCCCGCCTGCTTGCCATCGACGGCGAGCTCGTTGAACTCGGACGCAGTTGTGTCGACATGAACTACCGGGCGGGAGCCGCCATCCAGGCGCTGTTCCGGGGCCTCGGCGCCTACGTGGTGCAGCACGACATCGCCTACATGTTCGGCTGCGCCAGCCTCCATGGCACCGATCCCGGGAGTCTCGCCCTGCCGCTGTCCCACATGGCGTACCATCTTGCCGCCCCTGACGCCCTGCGTCCCCGCGCACTCGATCATCTCTACGTCGACATGAAGCGGCTGGCGCCCGGAACCTTCGACGCTGCCGAAGGCCTTGCCAGTCTGCCGCCGCTCATCAAGGGCTACGCGCGGGCCGGCTGCCGGTTTGGCGACGGGGCGGTCATCGATCACCAGTTCAACACCACGGACGTCTGCGTCCTGCTCGACGTGTCGGTGATGGAAGGCCGCTACGGTCGGCGCTACTGCAGCGACAGCGATGCCGGGGACGGACCTGGCGGCGCATGATTTCCGTCGGTCTTGCGCGCGCGGCACTTTATGTCGGCTGGACTCTGGTCTGTTTGCCGGTGCAGTTCGCGTTGCTGGCAGCCGGGCGTCGGGCCCGTCATGCCTTCCCGCAGTTCTACCACCGCATCGTCTTGCGGCTGATCGGCCTCAACCTCGACGTCAGGGGACGTCCCTGCCGTCACCACCCGTGTCTCTACGTATGCAACCACACCTCCTATCTTGACATTCCCATTCTCGGCGCCCTCATCCGCGGCAGTTTCATCGCCAAGGCGGAGGTCGGCGCATGGCCGTTTTTCGGTATGCTCGCCAGGCTTCAGCGCACCGTCTTTGTGGATCGCCGCCGCATCCGTATCGGCGAGCACATGGACGCTGTCAGTACGCGTCTCCAGGCGGGCGAACAGTTGATACTGTTTCCGGAAGGCACCACCGGCGATGGCAACAGGATTCTTCCCTTCAAGAGTGCGCTTTTCGCCTCGGCCCAGAATGAGGTGAGGGGAAGGGAAGTGACGGTCCAGCCCGTATCCCTGTCATACACCCGCTTTTCCAACCTGCCCATGGATCGCGAAATGCGACCGCTTTATGCCTGGTACGGAGATATGGATCTGCTTCCCCACATGTGGGGAATGCTGAAGGCGGGAGTGGTCACGGTCGTCGTCCAGTTCCATCCGGCGACGACCATCACCGCGGCCGGCGGCAACCGGCGCACCCTGGCGCGTCACTGCGAAACGACCGTCCGGGAGGCACACGCGCTGGCTCTTGCGGGTCGGCTGTCGACACGCCGGAGACGGCGTCTGCGCAAGCTTGCCAGGCGCTCCGGAGAGGGTCGACCCGACAGCGGTACACGAAGTCATTGACAACGCACCGGGTTGCAGTGAAGATTGGCTCAAGGTTGCACAACTGCCAGGGGCCCGCGCGCGACGGCAGTCAGCGCAGGATCCGGACGCGCTTGTCCAAGAAACTCTTCGTCAAGACCTACGGTTGCCAGATGAACGTCTACGACTCCGGTCGTATGGCGGATGTCCTGGCGAGCCTGGACTACCGGGAAACGCAGTCGGCAGAGGACGCCGACATGATCGTCCTCAACACCTGTCACATCCGCGAAAAGGCTGCCGAGAAGGTCTACTCGGAACTGGGACGGTTGCGCGCACTCAAGGAGCGCAGGCGCGAGGCTGGCGCGGATCTCGTGATCGCCGTGGCCGGCTGTGTCGCCCAGGCGGAAGGCGAGGAAATGGCGCGCCGGGCTCCGGTTGTCGATGTCATCGTCGGACCCCAGACCTATCATCGCCTGCCGGAGTTGCTCACGCGCCACGCCAGAGAAGGCAGCACGGTGATCGACACGGATTTCCCGGCCGACGCCCGCTTCTCCAGCTTGCCGTCACGGCGACCCGGCACGGGCAGCGTCGCCTTCCTTTCGGTCCAGGAGGGCTGCGACAAGTTCTGCACCTTCTGCGTTGTTCCCTACACCCGGGGCGCGGAATTTTCCCGCCCTGCCCGCGACATTCTCGACGAGGCGAAGGCACTGCTGGCATCGGGCGTGGTGGAAATCGTGCTGCTCGGACAGAACGTCAATGCGTGGCACGGCGAGGGCGCCGACGGCAAACCATGGACCCTGGCGCGGCTGATCGGCGCACTGGCATCGCTCGATCACCTGCGGCGCATCCGCTACACGACATCCCACCCGTCGGACATGTCCTGCGACCTCATCCACGCCCATGGCGAGATCGACAGCCTGATGCCGTACCTGCACCTGCCCGTGCAGTCGGGGAGCGACCGAATCCTGAGAGCGATGAACCGGCGGCATACGACGGCCGACTATCTCTCGGTGATCGCAGCCGTTCGCCAGGCGAGGCCCGACATCGCCATCTCCGGCGATTTCATCGTCGGCTTCCCCGGTGAGAGCGATGCTGACTTTGCCGCTACGCTCTCCCTGGTGCGCGAGGTGTCCTATGCCGCGGCCTTTTCCTTCAAGTACAGCCCGCGCCCGGGAACCCCGGCAGCAGCGGCAGACGGACAGGTGCCCGACGAGGTCAAGGCAGAGAGGCTCGCAGCCTTGCAGCGCCTGCTGAAAGACCAGCAGCAAACGTTCAATCGCGCCACCGTCGGCCATACCGTTCCCGTCCTCCTTGAACGAAAAGGGCGCCATTCCCGCCAGCTGGTCGGTCGCAGCCCGTGGCTCCAGGCCGTGCACGTCGATGCCGGTGAACGCCACCTTGGATCCATCATGGATGTCACCCTCACCGAGGCCCGGGCCAACAGCATGGCCGGGATGCTGCAGGCGTCATGACCTCACCTCCGGCCACCCCGGCGCCGCGCGTTCTGGCCTTCGAGGACAACGACCTGCTGGCCTCCCTCTACGGTTGGCATGACCGCCACCTCGTCCACATCGAACAGGAACTCGGCGTCTCGCTGACCTGTCGCGGCAATCAGGTCAGCATCGCCGGACCTTCGGAACCGGCCGGAACGGCAGTCATGGTTCTCAACGGCCTCTATGGGCGCCTCAAGGACGGCCTCGCTGTCGGTCCGGCGGAAGTCGAGGCCATGCTCCGCATGGCGGGTGATCCGGCGATCTCGCATACCGAGGTGAAGACATCGCGACGGCGCATCACGCCGCGAACCCTCAATCAGGCGCGTTACCTCAAAACCCTCAAGACATCGTCCATGGTGTTCGCGCTCGGCCCGGCCGGAACCGGCAAGACCTACCTTGCCGTCGCCGTCGCCGTCGCCATGCTGGAGTCGGGTGACGTGGATCGTATCGTACTGTCGCGCCCGGCGGTGGAGGCCGGTGAACGACTCGGGTTCCTGCCGGGCGACCTCAGGGACAAGGTCGACCCTTATCTTCGTCCTCTCTATGACGCGCTCTATGACACCATGCCGAACGACAAGGTCAATCGGCGGCTGGCCTCCGACGACATCGAGGTGGCGCCGCTGGCCTTCATGCGCGGCCGGACACTGTCCAACGCCTTTGTCATACTCGACGAAGCCCAGAACACCTCGCACATGCAGATGAAGATGTTCCTGACCCGCCTCGGCGAGAATGCACGCATGGTGGTCACCGGAGACCTGACCCAGATCGACCTGCCCAAGGGCCAGGTGTCGGGACTGGCCGATGCCGTGCGCATCCTCGAATCCGTCGACGACATCGAGGTTGTCAGGTTCACCGATATCGACGTCGTGCGGCACCCTCTGGTGGCAAGGATCGTGCGCGCCTGGGATGCGGACGACCGCCGGGAGGCGCCATGACGCAAGACGATGGCGCCTGCAGTCGATGCGGCACGGCACATGTCGACGTCACGGTCGAGGACGGGGCCTGGCTGGATGATCTGCCGGGCGCCGAAGACATCGCGGAACGGGCCTGCACAAGAGCCCTGCAGGTCGCCTGTGCCGGAGAGGCAGTCGCGGTATCGATCGTCATGGCAAATGACCGCACGCTCGCCGGTCTCAACGGACGCTGGCGACGCATCGACCGGCCGACGGACGTTCTGTCATTCCCGAGCGACGAGCGCTCCCCCGGGGCGCAGTTGCGGCGCCCCGCAGGGTCTCCGCCCGGCGGCGACATCGAGCTGGGCGACATCGTCATCTCCCGGGAAACCATCATGGGCGATGCGCGCCGCCACGCCCTGACGCTTGCCGATCACCTGTCCCACATTGTCGTGCACGGGACCCTTCACCTGCTTGGCTACGACCATGAAACCGAGGTCGACGCCACAGTGATGGAGAATCTCGAGCGCAGCGTGCTCGAGACCCTTGGCATTCCTGATCCCTACCTTGCGCGTCCGGCATGAACGGCTGGTCAACCCAGACTTCGGTGTCGGGCCTTGCCGGCTGGTTGCGCCGCCTGGTCAGCGGCCGCAACGGCGACACCCTGAGAGAGTCCGTCGAGGAGCTTCTCGAGGCCGACGACGGCAGCGAGACGGAGTTCTCCGACACCGAGCGCTCGATGCTGTCGAATCTGCTGCGTTTCGGCGCCCTCACGGTCGACGATGTCATGGTGCCCCATGCCGATATCGTCGCGGTAGAGGAAGCAACGACTCTCGGCGAGGTCATCGAGATCATGCGCAAGTCCGGACATTCCAGGCTGCCGGTCTACCGGGAGACCCTTGATGACCCGATCGGCATGGTCCACGTCCGCGATTTCCTCGATCACTGGGGATTGTCCGAGCACGGGACCGCACCCAGCCTTGCCAGTCTGGTGCGCGACGTCCTGTTTGTTCCTCCATCGATGCCGGTGGTCGATCTTCTCATCAAGATGCGAGCGGCCCGCACGCATCTGTCGCTGGTGGTCGACGAGTTCGGCGGCATCGATGGTCTCGCTACAATCGAGGATCTGGTGGAACCCATCGTCGGTGAAATCTGGGATGAGCATGATGCCGAAGACGGAGTTCTTCTTGTCGAACAACCCGGCGGCATGATTGACGCCCATGCACGCGCGCTCGTCAGTGAGCTCGAGGCCATGACCGGCCAGGCGCTGCTGGACGAATCGAGAGACGAGGACATCGACACTGTCGGCGGGCTCGTCCACACGATGGCGGGCCGCATTCCGATGCGCGGCGAGATTATCGCGCACGCGTCAGGACTCGAGTTCGAAATCGTCGACGCCGACCCGCGGCATATCAAGCGTCTGCGCGTGAGACGTGCCAGCCAGCGTGGCTGACCGTGACGGCGTTGCACGCCTGACCGCGCTCACCGGTTGGCGTCGCTGGCTGCTGGCCCTTGTTCTGGGCGCCTTGCTGGCGGCCGCACTTCCCCCCTTTCACCTGTTGCCGGCTGCCGTTGTGGCGTTCAGCGGGCTTGCCTGGCTCATCTCCGGCCACCGGCGTGGCGCCGGCGCCTTCCTCGACGGCTGGTGGTTCGGCTGCGGCTTCTCCGCTGCGGCCTTCTACTGGATCGCCAACGCCCTCCTGGTCAATCCGGAAAAGCACGCCTGGCTCTACCCCCTCGCTCTCCTCGCCATCGCCGCCGGATTCGCTCTCTTTCCGGCGCTGACGGCGGGCCTCGCCGGCATGGTGCCGGGCCGACGCCCACGGATCGTCGCTCTCGGCATCGCATGGCTGGCCCTGGAGTGGATACGCAGCTGGTTGCTGACCGGGTTCCCCTGGAATCTCGTCGGCACCTCGCTCGCTTTCTCTGACAGCCTCATCCAGGGGGGGGCTGTGGGCGGTCCCTGGCTGCTCGGCGCCATCGTCCTCATCGCGGGCCTCGCCCCCGCCGCCGTGGCGCCCGCCGACCGCTTCACCCCCCGCCGCATGGCAGGCGGTCTGGCTGTGTCCATCGCCGTCATCGCCCTTGCCTGGGCGGTGGGAGAGCTGCGCCTTCGCAACAGCGACAACGCGTCAGGTCCGATGCTGCGCCTTGTTCAGCCACATATCGAACAGCACCTGAAATGGGAAAGAGCGCTGCTCAAGGAGCACTTTGCCCGCCAGATGGCGCTGAGCTCCCTGACGCCGGCCGGCGAGCCTCCCGTTGCCGTCATCTGGCCGGAAGCGGCCATTCCCCACACCCTCCTGCGCGAGCCTGCCGTTCTGTCGGCCTTCGCCGCCGCCGCTCCGCCGGAAGGCGTCATCATGGCGGGCGCCATCCGTGCCGTTTCCGGAGCCGATGGCGCACGCGAGGCGCGCAACAGCCTCCTTGTCTTCTCCCGCAAGGGTCCGGTGACATTCCACGACAAGTATCGGCTGGTGCCGTTCGGGGAGTACGTGCCGTTGCGCGGGATTCTGCCCATCGACGCCATCGCTCCCGTCGCGCGCGACATGGCGCGCGGCGCCGGGCCGGCCACCATCCGGCTGGCCAGCCTGCCGGATTTCGGCGCGCTGATCTGCTACGAGATCATCTTTCCTTCCGGCATTACGGACCCGCTCCAGCCACCCCGGTGGTTCCTCAACATCACCAACGATGCATGGTTCGGCACATCGAGCGGGCCCTACCAGCATTTCCAGGCGGCGCGCCTGCGCGCGGTGGAACAGGGAATTCCCGTGGTCCGCGTGGCCAACACCGGAATCAGCGGCGTGATCGATCCCCTTGGACGGGTGGTGGCCAGCATGCCGCTCGGCCACAGCGGCATCCTCGATGTCGCCCTGCCCACCCCACTCGAACACCCGACACCATGGTCCAGGTACGGCAACTGGACGCTGCTGGTCATCCTGCTGCCAGGCCTGGTTTTCGTCGCCGCCTCCCTGACGCGCCGCTGACGCTCGACCACGGAGCTGATCATTGCGCTCACTTGGCGATCACGGCTTGAGCGAGTCTGAATTCGACAGTCGTGGCGCATTCCGGGGTGCCATTGAGCGTATTCGCGGGCAGTTCTCCGCAACGATGCGCCCCAAGCAGTCATGAACGCGATTGGCCTTCGCCACGGCGAGGTCTACCGGGACCCCAGGAGCAACGACGAGCCCCTCATGGTCAGAAGCAATGCCCCACGCTGGATCGCGATGCTCGAGAAACACGGCATCGACCCGACCACCCGGGCCGCTACCGCCTGACGACCCTTCCGTGTCGCAGTCGCTGAACCCTGCAACGGGGCCACAGGCGCGGGGTCGCCTCACATCGCAGGGCACCAGCCTTGTCGGTGCCACATTGCTATCCCTGCCGGCCGGACCCAATCCGGGCGAACCGGTGAACTGTGCCTCGCTGCCGGAGTCGTGACATAGAGCACAGCATGATTTTGATCATGGACTTTGACCATAGTATATACAACTTCATGGAAGAGATTCAGATTTCGAAGTTCAAGGCAACCTGCCTGGCCGTTCTCGACCGGGTGGGAAGGTCTCGCAAACCTGTTCTGGTGACCCGCTTCGGCAAGCCGGTCGCCCAGATTGTGCCGCCACCGCCATCGCCGTCCGGAGAGTGGCTCGGCGCGTTGCAGGACGACGGCGCGATACTCGACGATCTCGTCGCACCGGCGGCAGACCTCTCGGAATGGGATGTCCTCACGTAGATGAGGCTCCTGCTCGATACGCACATCTGGTTGTGGAGTCTTCTCGACCCGAAGCGGCTCGGCAATTCCGCAAGAAATGCCTTGCAATCCGGCGAAACCGAGCTCCTTCTCTCCCCCATCAGCGTGTGGGAAACACTGCTCCTTGCCGAACGCGGCCGGATCGTGCTCGACACCGATCCCCTCCGTTGGCTTCGCAAGGCGATGTCGACCGCCCCTGTTACCGAGGCTCCGCTGACCATCGATGTGGCAATCGCCAGCCGCGTCGTGGACCTCGAGCACCAGGATCCTGCGGACCGTTTCATTGTCGCCACTGCCAAGGTGCACAGCCTGACACTGGTGACGGCGGACGCGCGGTTGCTGCAGTGCCGTGACATTGACCTGCTGCCAGGTCATTGACGCGCGTCAAACCGCGCGGCTCCTGTCACGCTGTTCACGATGCGGCAAAGGGACGGAACCTGGAACACGGGTGACCTAACGCATCCCGATCGGCAGGTCATGCAGATCAATTTCCCTCGGGCGCGGCGTCATCCAGGATCATTTTATTGTCGGCAGTGAGTGCCGATGACCGCTGCACGGATGCCCGTGATGCTGTCGAAAGCAGCGGCATGCGCCCCGAACCAGCACACCGACAGCGACATTCTCCCCGAAACGGCCCTTTGAACGCGCGCGCATCACCCGTTGCTGGACAAAAACGAGCCCTGCGGCGTCATCCTTGATTATCCCTCGACCTTCGGTAAGTGTCTTGGCCGTGTTCTCATGCCAGACGGGAGGCCGGCCGTGCCCCGAAGCGATTACCTGTTCACGAGCGAATCCGTATCGGAAGGTCATCCCGACAAGGTCTGCGACCGGATATCCGATGCCGTTGTCGATGCCTTCCTTGCCGCCGATCCCGTCCATGCGCGGGTGGCCTGCGAGACCCTTGCCACGACGCGAACCGTTGTCGTCGCCGGAGAGGTCCGGGGACCCGGTGATCTCATGGATCGCTTGCAGGAGAAGGTCGAGGCGCTGGCGCGCAAGACCGTCAGGGATATCGGCTACGAGCAACCGGGTTTCGACTGGCGTGACCTTGCGGTCACCGTGAAGCTCCACGCCCAGTCGGGAGATATCGCGCAGGGCGTCGATGCTTCCGGCAACCGGGCGGAAGGAGCGGGCGATCAGGGAATCATGTTCGGCTATGCCTGCAACGAGACAGATTCGCTGATGCCGGCGCCCCTTCACTATGCGCATCGCATCCTGAAGTCCCTGGCCGACGCGCGCCACAGCGGCGCCGCGCGGGGACTGGGCCCGGATGCAAAGAGCCAGGTGACGCTGGCCTACGAGAACGGCAGGCCGGTCCATGCGACCTCCCTGGTCGTGTCAACCCAGCATGACGAGGCACTCGATCAGGATGCGGTCCGGGAGATCGTCAGACCCCATGTGCTCGAGATTCTTCCCGATGGATGGATGTGTCCGGATGACCGCTTCTATGTCAATCCCACGGGCAAGTTCGTCACCGGTGGCCCTGATGGCGATTGCGGTCTGACCGGCCGCAAGATCATCGTCGACACCTACGGCGGCGCCGCTCCCCACGGCGGCGGAGCGTTCTCCGGCAAGGATCCGAGCAAGGTCGACAGATCCGCCGCCTACGCCTGCCGCTACCTGGCAAAGAACGTGGTCGCGGCAGGACTGGCCGACACCTGCACCATCCAGGTGGCCTACGCCATTGGCGTCGCGGATCCATTGTCACTCTATGTCGATCTCGCCGGCACCGGCGGGGTCGACGAGCGGCGCCTCGAGGAGGTGCTGCGGCAGGTCATGGATCTCACTCCCCGTGGCATCCGCAATCACCTCGGTCTTGACCGGCCGATCTACGAACGCACGGCAGCCTACGGTCATTTCGGACGCATGGCGCAGGCCGATGGCGGATTTTCCTGGGAGAGGACCGATCTTGCCGGCGAACTGGGGAACGCCTTCTCCTGACCGGCGTGCAGACCTGGGGACGCCGCCGGGGCCGCAGACTTTCCCACCGTCGCCAGGCACTTCTCGACACGCTGATGCCTGAACTGCGGTGTGTCATCGACGGCGACGGCAAGCCTCAACAGCCGCTCTGGCTGGAGGTCGGGTTTGGCGGCGGTGAGCATCTGGCCTGGCAGGCCGAACGCCATCCAGAGGTCACACTGATCGGCGCCGAGGTGTGGCTGAACGGCGTGGCGAACCTGCTGTCCCTGGTCGAGCGCCATGGCCTTGCCAACGTCCGGATACTCGACGCCGACGTCAACCTGCTTCTCGAGGCCCTGCAGCCTGCCTGCCTCGAGCGCATCTTCGTTCTTTTTCCCGATCCCTGGCCCAAGGCGCGGCACAGGAAGCGCCGCTTCATCAATCAGGCGAGCATGGCCCGGCTCTCGGGCCTGCTTGCCGACGGCGGGGAACTGCGCCTGGCGACCGACATCGAAGACTACGCTCTCGACATGAGGCAGGCGCTCGAGAGCTGTCACGACCTTGAGTGGTCTCATGACCGTCCATCCGACTGGCCTCTGACACGCTACGAGGCCAAGGCGAGGGCAGCCGGCAGGGAGCCTGTGTTCTTCAGTGCCGTGCGCCGGCACCGGTCGATCATGGCACCAGGAAACCGGTGAGTTCCTCGACCTTCTTCTGGATCGGTTCGGCGATCGCCCGGGCGCGGGCAGCCCCATCGCGCAGCACGTTGTCGACATAATCCGGATCCGCCGACAGCCGCTTCATCTCCTCGCCAACCGGTCCCAGGGTCTCCACGGCGAGGTCCGCGAGACGGGCCTTGAAATCGCTGAACCTGGCGCTCCGGTACTCATTGAGCACCTCATCGCGGCTCACTCCTGCCAGCGCCGCATAGATCGTGACGAGATTGGACGCTTCGGGCCGGTTCTCGGGATCGAACGACACGCCCATGATGCTGTCCGTGCGCGCCTTGCGGATCTTCAATGCGATGGCATCCCTGTCATCGGTCAGATTGATGCGCGCATAGTCGCTTTGATCGGACTTCGACATCTTGGTACGGCCGTCCCGCAGTGACATGACGCGGGTTGCCTCGCCGAGGATCACGGCCTCCGGAAGCGGGAAAAAATCGACGCCGAATGTATGGTTGAAGGCACCGGCGATATCGCGTGACAACTCGAGGTGCTGCTTCTGGTCAGCGCCGACCGGCACATGGGTGGCGTGGTAACCGATGATGTCGGCAGCCTGAAGAACCGGATAGCCGTAGAGCGCCAGACTCGCGTTTTCCCTCTGCTTTCCGGCCTTCTCCTTGAACTGGGTCATGCGGTTGAGCCATCCCAGCGGAGTCAGGCACGCGAGGATCCACTGCAGGCGCAGGTGCATCGGGCACTGGCTCTGGTTGAAGACGATGCAGCGTTCCGGATCGAGCCCCGAGGCCATGAAACCCGCAGCCACTTCCCGCGTCGCGTCACGCAGCGTGTCGGGATCCCAGGGCATGGTCAGGGCGTGAAGGTCGACGATGCAGTAGATGCACTCGTAATCGTCCTGCATCGCCACAAAACGCTTGAGAGCGCCGAGATAGTTGCCAAGGTGGAGGTTGCCGGTAGGCTGAACGCCGGAAAAGACCCGCTTCATCGGGAGCGCTCCAGGTCGGGAAACCCGTGCTTATGGCGCACCCGCCGGCACCGGTCAAGAATGTCCGGCAGGGCGGCTGCCGAAGATGGCCGTGCCGACACGGACATGCGTGGCGCCATGGGCAATCGCCGTGGCGTAGTCCGCCGACATGCCCATCGACAGGTGTGCAAGACCGTTGCGACGGGCGATGGCGGCGAGCAGCGAAAAGTGTGGAGACGGCTCTTCGTCGAAGGGCGGGATGCACATCAGCCCACTGACATCAAGGCCTGCCTCCCGCGCCTCGGCAATCAGACTGTCGGCATTGGCGGGCAGGCAGCCGGCCTTCTGCGCCTCCTCGCCGGTGTTGATCTGGATGAAACACCGTGGATGTCGTCCGGTTCTCGCCATTGCCCTCGCCAGCGCGGTGATCAACCGCGGGCGATCGACACTCTCGATCACATCGAAGAGAGTGACGGCGTCGACCGCCTTGTTGGTCTGCAGGGCGCCGACAAGATGGAGTTCAAGACCGTCCCCCTCCCGGCGCAGGGCCGGCCACTTCGACGATGCCTCCTGAACCCGGTTCTCGCCGAACACCCGGTGCCCGGCGTCGATGGCCGGACGAATCCGCTCTGCGTCATGAGTCTTGGTCACGGCAACGAGCGTCACGGAACCCGCCTGACGACGGGCCCGGCAGGTGGCGGCGGCAATCTCCGCCTCGACGGCCTCAAGGTTGCGGGCCACGTCAACCGCATTCATGTCCCGACATCCTTCAGGTAGTCGAACTTCCGCATCATCGCTTCGTTGCGCAACGTGATCTCCTGCACCTGGCAGGCGGACAGCTCAGTGCGCCACATTCCGGCGCGGCCCTGGCGGAAGAAGCGCTTCTGTGGCACCGAACGTTCACCGAATCCCTTCTCATCCTCCTGGTGCCGCAGATTCCCGAAGGACGTTGTCCTGACCGCTTCCTTGATGCGCCTGCGGGGCGCCTTCAGCCTGAGGAAAGCCACAAGGCCCGAGAATGCCGCCACCGGACTGATCATCATGTCCTCGTAGCGCATGACGTGAAGCCCCGGCAGCGAGCGCCGCGTCCATGTCTCGACGTTCTGTGACCAGCTGCCCATGAGTTCCGAGACGTGGGTTTCGGTGGAGGGTGTCTCGTGGTTTTCGAGGTTCATGAGATTGATCGCAACGTCGAGCGGCACGCCCTGGTGATCGGCATAGGATGACGCGATGTCGAGGGGGTTGCGCACGATGTAGATCGCCCCGGCAGTGACATCCATGTTGATGGTCGACCGGCCACGTGATCTCAGCACCGCAAGGTGGGTCTTGCAGAACACGATGGTGCGATGGCGCCGGGCGAATGCGGCCTGGGCGGCCGGCCGGGCCCGCCCTACATCCCCCGGAGTCCATCGGTTCCAGGGCCTCGGATCGATCGCGCGATAGTTGTCGATCGCCGCCTCGTTTCCCGCCGTCTGCGCCATCCGGTCGAGATCGAAGGCGCCGCTGTCCCCGCGCAGGATCTCGTGCAGGAAGGCCCTCACCCACGTGTTGCCCGACTTGGGATAGCTGGCAATCCAGACGATATGTCCCATGGCAAAAGTCAGTGTTCCCGGCCAGCATCAAAGACCCGGGGGAACCGGGCGCAGTCCAGCGGATCTCCCGGAGCAAGCCCGCAGTCGGGAAAGTCGGGTTCCATGACCCCGGCATGGCGAACATAGACCGCATCGTCACCGACCCACGTCGAGTTGGTCGCCCGCCGGCGGGTTGCCGCCTGGGCGTTGCCCGGCGCACCGTGGATGGTCATGCCGTGGAAGGCGATGACGTCCCCGGGTTCGAGGTCCCAGGCCAGGATCAAGTCCGCACAGGCACCGTCGACATCGGGCGGATCGTGATAACCGTCACCCCGGCTACGACCGAAGTCGGCGCCATCGCGGAAGCGGACGGGACGGAAGGCTGCCCCCCACAGGTGGGAGCCCTTCACGCAATGCAGGCACACACCGGCCGGCACCGGATCGAGTGGCGCCCACAGGACGACAATCTGACGACCGGCCGCGCAGTAGTAGGGCTGGTCCTGGTGCCAGGCGCTCTTCTTGGCAGCCCCCGGCTCCTTGACGAAAATCCCGTCGAACAGGAAGTTGGCGCGCCGCGATGTCATGAGGGTGGCCGAAAGTTCCGCAGCCGGACCCTCAAGGGCGAAACGGCGAAGCTCCGGCACCCGGTCCGATGCTACGTAATCGGTGAAGAAAGCAGGATCGCCCGGATCCTGGATGCGTCTGGTATAAGGGCCCTCACTGTGCATCGCCCGCTCCACGCCCCGGCGCAGCAGGTCGACCCAGTTCTCCTGGTAGACACCCTTGAGGGCCACGGCGCCATCGATGCGAAACCTCTCGCACTCCTCGTTCGTCGGCAATCTCAGGGGATGGGCAGCCATGGTTCCTCTCCTATCTCACGACCAGGTCGTGGGGCATCGATGAAACCGGCTCGAAGCGGTCGTCATGAACGATGCCGGTCTCCCCCAGACTCATGGTCAGGCGTCGAGCACTGTCCACGACAATCATATGCATGAAGATGACCATGCCCGGCCTCACCTCAGCGGGATTGCCATGGTAGATCATCGGCTCCTCCATCCAGGACGGCGGGAAGTTGGCGGAGAGCGAATAGCCGCAGGCGTTCAACCTGCAGTCCTTGAGTCCGTGAGAATCCATGACCCCGGCGTGGGCATCATAGATGTCGCCGAACGTTGCGCCGGGTCTCGCTGCCGCCTGACAGGCGGTCAGGGCCTCGACGCAGGCACCGTGCATCATCCTGTGACGATCGCCGGCACATCCGGTCAGGACCGTTCTCATGATGACCACGTGATAGTGCCTCCAGGCAGCACCGAACTCGAGCTGCACCTGATCATTCTCGCCGACGGTATCCCGGCCGGTGAAGTAGCGCACGAGCAGCGCGCCGTCACCCGAGCCGATGATCGGCCGGCCCGCGGCATAGTCACCTCCGCCCTCCAGTATGGCCCGCTCCAGGGCGGCGTAGAGCGCGCCTTCGTCAACACCGGCGGCAATGGCGCGGTGCAGCGCTGCCAGTCCCGCGTCGGCGAGAACGCCTGCCTTCCTGACGTGATCCTGTTCGGCAGGACTCTTGATCAGACGAAAGGCCTGGACGAGATCGCTGGCATCCTCCCATGTGCCGAATCCGCTGAGCGCGCTTTCCATCATGGCCCAGTGCTGTCCGGTCAGACCCCAGGCATTGAGTTCGACGCCGAAGCAGCCACCACGAAGCCCCTTTTCCTCAAGCACGGCCAGCACATCGTCGGCCGGATTGGCGCCGCCACGATCGACCCAGATTCGCACATCCGGGATCATCGAGGTCAAGGCCGCCTGCGCGCGGTCGGGCGATCTTGTGACAAGCACGAGATCGCCGTCCGCGCGCAACATCAGACACTGGAACATCGCATACCCGGCGGTGTCGTATCCGGTCAGGTAATACATGCTCTCCTGGCGGAACATCAGCAGGGCATCGAGCCCGAGTCCGCGCAGGCGCTCGCAGACCCCTTGCCTGCGTTCCGCAAGTTCCTCCTCACCGACGTGAAGCCGGGGCATCAGCGATTCTCCCTAGCATGCCAAGTAAGGATCATGCCGTTGCGGCAGCCCCGGCGTAAAGCTAGAACGTTCAACGCAACGAAGCAGAAGGTGATGTTCTTGACCTGCGATTCGCCGCTCTTTCGTCTCGACGCCGTCGTCAAGCCCGAGTGGATCGACGAGTACGGACACCTCAACATGGCCTACTACGTGCTGATCTGCGATTACGCGACGGCGGCGTTCTGGAACCGGATGAACGAACCCTTGGCCCTTGGGGAGCGTGATGGCGCCGAGTACGCCGTCGTCGAGACCCATGTGAACTACCTTGATGAGCTCAGGGTTCATGCTCCGGTGGTCGTCACCACCCAGGCACTGGATGCCGATACCAAGCGGTTTCGCATCTTCCACAGTCTCCACCATGCCGAGGAGGGCTATCTCGCAGCAACCAACGAGGTGATGGCGCTCGGCTTCAACCTCCATACCCGCGCCATGATGGAATTCACCCCCCGGGCCCGCACGCGGCTCCGGGAAACGGTTCTCGCACACGCCACCATCGACCGTCATGCCAACGCCGGCCGCGCAATCGGCCAACCCAGGAAGCGCCAGGTCTGAAAAAGGACAGCAGGAACATGCGCCGATTTGCTTCACCGCCCCGTACGACCACCCATGCCCGGCACGGCATGGCAGCGACATCGAACCGGGATGCCACTCGGGTAGCACTCGATATTCTCAAGGACGGGGGCAACGCGATGGATGCCGCCGTGGCAGCGGCAGCGGTACTGGCCGTGGTGGAGCCCATGTCGACCGGAATCGGCGGGGACGTGTTCTGCCTTTACGCCCCTCGGGGATCATCGCGCATCGTGGCCTACAACGGTTCGGGCCGAACGCCCCGAAAGGCCGATCTCTCCTGGTATCTTGAACGCAGTATCACGCGCATCGCCGCCGACAGTGCGCACGCCGTCACCATTCCCGGCTGTGTCGATGCCTGGTGCCGGCTGATCGACGATCACGGTTCCATGGGAATCGGCGAGGTTCTGCAGCCTGCCATCCGCCTTGCCGAGGAAGGGTATGTGATCCAGCCGGTGATTCACGAAGCCTGGCAGGCATCCCGCCAACGCCTTGCCAGCGATGCCCATGCCGCCAGGATCCTCCTCGTCGACGGCGATGCGCCCGAACCGGGCGCCATCCACACCCAACCGCTGCTCGCTGCCACACTCCGCGAAATCGCCAGCCGCGGACGTGCCGGCTTCTACGAAGGCTGGGTCGCCGAGGACATCGTCCGGCGCTTGGGAGAACTCGGCGGTCTGCACGCGATCGAAGACTTTGCCAGTGCCGCGGGAGAGTATGTCGAGCCGATCTGCAGTGACATGGGCGGGTACACTGTCCACGAGTGCCCGCCCAACGGGCAGGGAATCGTGGCGCTCATGATGATGAACATCCTCGAGGGCTTCGGCGAGACCGGCAGCGATCCGCTTTCTGCGGACCGCCTCCATCTCGCCCTCGAAGCCGGCCGTCTCGCGTTTCGCGACCGGGCGCTCTATGTCGCCGACCCGGCCATGGCCGACGTTCCCGTCGACACCCTGCTCTCCCCTGCCTACACCGACATGCTGCGCTCGCACATCGACCCCTCCCGGGCCATGGCTGACCTTCCGCCTGCAGAGCTGCCGGCAACTCCCTCGACAGTCTATCTTGCGGTGGTCGACCGGGACCGCAATGCGGCAAGTTTCATCAACTCGCTCTACTTTGCATTCGGTTCATCCAGGATCGCCCCGAAGTCCGGCGTGACCCTGCAGAACCGGGCCTGCGGCTTCGTGCTGGAATCGGGTCACCGCAACGCCATCGCGCCGGGCAAGCGCCCCATGCACACCATCATTCCGGCGATGCTGACCAAGGGAGGGAGAGTCATCATGCCGTTCGGTGTCATGGGCGGCGACTACCAGCCCTGGGGGCACACGCACGTCCTGCAGAACATGCTTCACTACGGCATGTCTCCCCAGGAAGCGCTGGACCTGCCGCGTTTCTGCTATCAGGGCGGTGTCGCGATGATGGAGCCGGCCATTCCCGGTCACGTCATGCATGACCTCGCAAACCGCGGTCATCCGCTCGGCATCACGCCGGAACCGTTCGGCGGGGGCCAGGCGATCTGGATAGACTGGGACAAAGGGACGCTCGCCGGCGGCAGCGAGCCGCGCAAGGACGGTATCGCGCTGGGTTGCTAGCCGGCTACTCGATGACGATCAGCGAATAGGGAATCTCCGGCGTGGCAAGGAACGCCCGGTCCTCCTCGAAGAGCAGGCATTCGATCATGAAGAACTGCCCGACGTGCCGCGGCATGAAGATCTGGATTTCATGGTTGACCGCCGTTCCAGGTTCGAAAACGCGATCGGCATTTCTCTCGGAGAGAGGATCGTAGACAAGGTTCCCGACCCAGTCCGACAGGAAGCCGATACCCATCTCGTAACCGCCGATCCAGCCGCGGCTCGTCCACAACCCCTCGGTCTCGTAATGAGCCCTGACCTTTTCGTTGAGCTCACGCACCGGCAGCCCGGGCCTCAGGCACGCGCGCACCACGTCCATCACGGCGGCCGAGCGGTCCGTCACGTCCTTCACATCCGGCTGCGGCTCACCGAGGCTGAAGGTGCGGGCGCAGTTGACGTGGTAACGCTTGCAGACACCGGCCACGTCGATGGTCACCGTCTCGCCGGCCTGCATTCTGCGGCGCGTGGCAATGGCATGGGCCGCATTGGACTTCTTTCCCGAGAGCACGGGCATCATCATCGACTGGAGTTCACCACCGGCCTTCGCCAGGGCATTGATGACCTCCCCCTGCGCCTCGAGTTCGGTGATCCCGGGACGCAGGACCTCCCGCGCCCGTTCGAGGCCGGCGGCCGCAATGCGGCAACCTTCCTTCAGACAGGCCATTTCGGCGGGAGACTTGATCCAGCGCACCTCCCTCAGGATGCGGCTGCCGTCGACCACCGTCGCGCCGGCGTCCTCGAATGCCGCCTGGAAGCGGTCGCTTACCGCCCGGTTGGGGCGCATCGCGTGCATCTCGAGGCCAACGCAACCCTTGAGCCAGCCCTCGGCCTTGAGTTCCGAGGCAACGAACGCCGTGCCGTCGCGATAGCTCGACCTGGGAAAGTAGCGGGTGTCCTTCGAGACCGTGAACGTCCGTGTCAGGACCGCTTCGCGTTCGGTTTCGAAATGGATGAAGCAGTCATGGTCGACATGGACAGCAATGCCGTTGGTCGCGCTCCATTCGATGGGGCTTTCCGTGTGATACCACATGCAGACGTAACCGGAGACGTAGTACATGCTCTCCGGAGACGACAGGAACAGGCAATCTACTCCTGCCTCTGCCATGGCCCGGCGAATGCGTGCAAGGCGGGAATCGAACTCTTCCTGCGTGAATGCGACCTCGCGTTCCGGCTGGGCCTCGAAATACACCTCGTCGCGGTAATCCATGATCCGCGCCATGTTTCAGCCCGCGATGATGTTGTGTTCGGGACCGAAGGGGAAGCGTGTTATGTTCTCTGCACCGTCCTCGTTGATGATCAGGATATCGTGCTCGCGGTAGCCTCCGGCGCCGGGAAGGCCTTGCGGGATCATGATCATCGGTTCCATCGAGACGACCATGCCGGGTTTCAGTTCGGTTTCGACATCCTCGCGCAGTTCGACGCCGGCCTCGCGCCCGTAGTAGTGGCTCAGCACGCCGAAGGAGTGGCCATAGCCAAAGCAGCGGTACTGCAGGAGATCCCAGGAACGATAGAGTTCGTTCAGTTCCGCGGCGATCTCGTGGCACTTCGCCCCGGGACGGATGAGTTCGATACCACGCTTGTGCACCGCGACATTCTTTTCCCACAGGTCAAGGTGGGCGTCGCTGGCATGGTCGCAAAACAAGGTCCGTTCGAGGGCTGTGTAGTACCCGAAGATCATCGGGAACGCGTTCAGGCTGATGATATCGCCCGATTCGATGACCCGGTTGGTGACCGGATTGTGGGCGCCGTCGGTGTTGATTCCGGACTGGACCCAGGACCAGGTCTCCATCGGCTCGACATAGACATGGTTGCCGGCAATCTCGCGGATCATGGCATCGGTGACCGCGATCGCCACCTCATGCTCGCCCGCGCCGGCGGCCAGTGCCCCGATGCAGGCCTCGCCGCCGAGATCGGCGGTGCGGGCGCCTTCCCTGATAAGCGCGATCTCTTCCGCCGACTTGATGGTACGCATCCACATCGATGGCCGGGCGACATCAACGAAGGTGACACCGGGCAGGGCCTCTTCGAGTTCGCGCCGGAAATCGAGATTGACGTGATCGAACTCGATCCCGAGGCGCCTCACACCTTTGGTGAGACTCCTCACGGCCTCGAAGTAGTTACCGCGGCGCCAGTCGGTATAGGCAATGTTGTCAGCGAAGCTGCGCCGCCATGGTTGCCCGCCATCGGTTCCGGTCGAGATCGTCGTGGCCGCATCGGCTGTGATGACCATGCCGAAACGGCGTCCGAAACTGCAGTAGAGCCATCCGGAGTAGTAGTTGATGCAGTGGTAGGAAGTGAAGAGAGTGGCATCGACATCATGGACTGCCATCCAGTCTCTCACGGCGTCCTGGCGACGCGTCATCTCGGCGTCGGAAAACGGCCTGTAGACCTTGTCGCCGATGTGCCAGGTGGTGAGCCGGGGCATGTCTGATGATTGAATCATGGTTGCTTCCTTCATGAGTGCCAGCCCGCGAATCGCACCTCAGGCAGCGCGCCGCACGATCCCTGTCCCCGGCGCCAGAGTGAAACGTGGCGGTCCCGACAGGAGTCGAACCTGTGACCTCTGCCTTCGGAGGGCAGCGCTCTATCCAGCTGAGCTACGGGACCCGATGCCGTGACGGTAGAAAAAAACGCGCGGCGTGACAACGCTCCGCGACAGTGACGCCGATCAACGCCGGTCACGTGCTGATGCCGGCCGGTCGTCCGCAGAGGGTACGTCATGTGGTGCGGACCCGGATCGCAGTTGCCGGTTGCCAGGCGGAACCGCTCGACAGCCGCCTCATCCAGAATCCGGTTAACCATGGCATCCCGGGAGGTTGATATCGTGTCATTCAGCATGACCTCTTCCGGAGGTCGTTCTCGCCTTCAGGGCGCATGGCCGGAGGCTGCCATGAGGCGCTTGAAGAGGGTGTTCCGCTCACCTGGATCCTCGACGTCGATATGAACGCGCTCAAGGCCGTCCTCGCTGCGCATCCAGAACAGTTCCGCCCCGGCGCCGCAGTGCACGTCCGGCCGGACAGATTCCGGATCGTCGAGTATTCCAAGGGCGATGAAGACGGTGCCGTCGAAGGCTCCGTCCGAAGCGGAGCGGGTGAAAAGTGAACTGCCGCACCCCGTTCGCTGACGCCGGACGAGTGGCAGACCACAGGCTCTCCCCCCTTGTGAAGGCCGCCGTATCGCAATCAAAGGCAACCGTGGCCAGCATGGCGCTGCCTGTCCACTTCTGGCACATGCGACAGTGGTACAATGGCGAGAACTTCGGTTCGCCTGAGATCCCGTATCGCACGACGCCGCACAGGCAACCGCCGCCCCGGCAGGTGCGTTCATGGGCGTCGCCCCATATTCAGACCGCGAGTGGCTGTACATCGTGGCCCTGGAGCCAGCCCAGCAGGGCCTTGCCAGGACAAGCGAGGCTGTCCATGGATCCGTACCAGTAATCGCGCCAGCTCTCAGCAGTGTAGCCGGCGAAGAGCATCAGGTTGAGGGGATAGTCTTCACTGTCTGAACAGCGTCGGAAGTCGTCGCGAAACAGAAACAGTGGTTTCTGCCAGGCAATCGCCAGACCAACCTCGACCATCACACCCTCGTCCGGCGGACAGCCGTTGACAACAGCAAACACTCCGTCGGCGTCCTTCACGCACCTGGCATCGCTGCGGGCGATTCGCCAGGCCCATTGCGGCGTGCTCCGGTCACGGTTTTCAATCGACTCGAAGGGCTCCCACACCTCGGCGCCGAGCTCCTCGAGACGCCCGACGAGGTCCCGCAGGGGCCCTGTCTTCAGCGATTCGGCAAAGCCGTAGGGATTGGCAAGGTACAGGGTCCGTCTCGGGGTCACATTTCTTGCTCCGGTTATCGGACCGTCACTGCAGAATGAGCGTCACAAGGTCAACGACCATGTAGCAAGAACCACCAACGAAACGCACCCCTTCGCCGCATGGCAAGGGTGCCGAAGATCGCCGGCGAACTGTTCACTTTTCCGACTCCCTGATATCCGCCTGCACACAGCGCTGCGGATTGTGGCCACGTCTCCATTTGCGAAACAGCAGAGCCTCTTGCAAAACCCCCTGGGCGGCGGGTTTTTCCGGGATCCGGTGATGTTTTTCAAGAAGAGGCCTGGGAGTCGGGTGCCCCACGAGGTATGGTGATGTTGTGCAATACGACACCATACCCGTGGAGACAACCCGATGTCCCTGTCAGCGACGATATCCGGTCTGTGGAACCGATTTCAAGGAGAACTGTTCCCCGATCTGGCTGAGGAGGTCGGCCCCCTTCTCGAACGGCACCAGCGTTTCGTGACGGTTCTCGACCTGGTTCGGGTGGAGCGCTTTGCCGGTCAGGCGTGGGGCTCACCGGGTCGCCCCCGGGAAGACCGATGTGCCTTGGCCCGGGCTTTCATCGCCAAGGCCGTGTGGGACCTGCCGACGACGCGCCACCTGATCGACAGGGTGCAGACGGACGCGACGCTGCGCCGGCTGTGCGGCTGGTCGCGGTGTGCGGAGATCCCGAGCGAGGCGACGTTCTCGCGCGCCTTTGGCGAGTTCTCGCAGTCGCGTCTTGCGGAGAGGATGCACGGCCACCTGGTCGAGGAGACGCTGGGCGACGAGCTTGTCGGTCATATCTCGCGGGATTCAACGGCCATTGAGGGCCGGGAGAAGCCGGCGCCCAAGCCCCGGGTGCACGACAGGCCCAGGCGCAAGCGCGGCCGACCCCGCAAGGGCGAAGAAAGAGTGAAGGAATCGACCCGTCTTGAGCGGCAGACCGACAGCATGAACCTCGCAGACATGCTCGACGAGTTGCCGAAGGCCTGCGATGTTGGAAGCAAGAGGAACGCCAAGGGGTTCATTGAGACGTGGCGAGGCTACAAGCTGCACATCGACACGGCAGACTGTGGCGTGCCTGTCAGTGCCGTTCTTACCTCGGCGTGGTGTCCATGACAGCCAGGTTGCGATCCCACTCGCGCTGATGACAGCCGGGCGTGTGACGCACCTCTACGATCTCATGGACGCCGCCTATGACGCCAGGGAGATCCACGCGATGAGCGAACGCCTTGGCCACGTAGCGATCATCGATGTCAATCCGCGTCGGAACAAGGAACTCAAGGCCGACCTTGAACGCGAGGCGCGGGCCCGACGTGCGGCCTGTCATGTCGATGCTGCAAGCGTGCGCTTTCGCACCCGCAGCGGTGTCGAGAGGACCAACGGTCGTCTCAAGGATGAGTTCGGCGGCCGCCATGTCCGTGTCCGGGGAGCCGCCAAGGTCGCCTGCCACCTCATGTTCGGCCTGCTCGCCCTAACTGCCGATCAGGTGATGCGTCTCGCCGTCCCGTAGGGCGGCCTCCCGTCAGGCCTGCCGGGACCGCGCCGCCCTTTGCGCAAGGAGCGGCTTGGAGACGCTTGTTCTGACGCCCGGCGTGTTGTCATTTTGTTCTCATCAGCGCGGCCGCCATGCCGAACATCGCCGGAATCTCGCCCCCGGGAACACCGTCAGCCGTGGCCAAGGCCCGCAGGCAGGCCTCGCGGACCTCGAACTCAGGAGTTTTGCAAGAGGCTCAGCAGACTACTCCCGACCCGCGGCGAGTACGGCGTCGCGAAGCTCGACCTGGTAAACCTTGAGCACGGCTACATCCAGATGCCGCTCTTCGAGATGTTCTTCTCCGCTGCGGACTACTACCATACGCTGGCGCACGAGCTCGTCCACTGGGCCATCGCCAACACGGACCTGGTGGAGACCATCCTCGATTCCGAGGCCGCCGACTACGCAAGAAACGAACTGGTCGCGGAGTTCGCCGCAATGTTCCTCCTCGCCGAACAGGGCTTCTCCGGCCTTCCTCGCCCCAGGACGGTGGCCTACGTCAGGAAATGGTGCGACAAGGGCTCGCTCACCGACGCCGAGGCGATGGAGGCGGCCGGGGACGCGGGCCGCGTGACCGCCTGGCTCTGCCACGAGGCGCCTGCATGGCGCGCCGGCGAGACGCACCGCCGGATGCCGCCGATGCGTGGCTCAGGGGGTTTTCGGGAGCGCACGCAACGCATTCTCGCCATGCGGTCGCTGGCGCAGAAAGCGGCCGACATGTCCCTTCGCCCGTCCCGCGGCGCTCGCTTCGGTTGATCGGCCTCGTCCGGCACGTGTGATACAATCCCTCGCCATCGCCACCAGCCCAGGGAGGTCTCACCATGGATCCCACCAATCGCGATGCAGGTTGCGTCGACCGCGGCGCCCTCATTTGCAGCGTCACCAAAGTCGACAAAACTCTCGCCACCCACAACGCTTTCAAGATCCATCACATGTTCACGCAACGGGACAGCCTGGGGTCCATCAACGTTGGCAGCGTGCTGGTCTGTTCCGGTTCCCGCAACGGGCCCTGGCGGGCAGGCAGGGTCCATGCCGACGGCATCCACTGGGAGGAGAGGATTTGGGCGGATGGCGAGTTCGTCGCCTTCCGCGATCATGTCGCAAGCCTCGTCGAGGTCAGGCTCTCGCCGCGGGAGGAACTCGAGCAGATGATCGCGAACACCGCCGTCACCATCCGGAATTTCGGCCGCCTGCAGGGCCGGCACGATCGCAATTCCGACGAGTATGCCAATTTTGAAGGCATGATCGCCGCCGCCCGTGAATTGGCGCTCTCCTTCCGGAAGGAACTCGACGCTCTGCAGTCCTCTTCGCCTGGCGTGGCATCGGCTGCCCGGTAAGGCCATCCGCACCGCCACCGGGAGATCTCACCATGGATCCTGCGAAAACCGCATCAGGTGGCATCTGCTGACCGCAATGAGGTGACGATGAACGCTGTCATGGAACGGATCCGATGGCGTGCCCGGATGAACCGGGGAGACTGCATCACCCTCGTCGACAGCGTTGACGCCGCCCGCCCCGGCGTCGCGGCCTTCAAGGGCCGCAGCATCACGCCCGACAGGCTTGAGCGCGCGCCGGCCGGCACTGTCCTGGTCCGCCGCGCAGGTGATCCCGACGGCCTGCCCGGCGCGAGACGGTGGCGGGCAGGCAGGGTCCACCTCGACGGCGTCCGCTGGGAGGAGAAGACGTGGGTGGAGGGCGAGTTGATCGCCTTGCGCGACCATGTCGCGCGCCTTCTCGAGGCTCCCTCGCGCCTTGAACGGCTTGAGTGGCAACATGCGAACGCCTTGGCTCTCATCCGTGACACGCAGCGGCGTCAGGGGCACCTTGAACGCACATCGCAGGAATATGCCAATCTGGCGTTCGCGATCGACAGCTTCGCCGCGGTCGCCGACTTCATATGGAAGGAGATACAGGCCCTGAAGTCGCTGCCGGCCGACATGGCCGGGGCGGCAAGGTAGGGCGCGCCACCAACCCAGGGAGGTCTCACCATGGATCCCGAAAATCGCGATGCAGGCGGCATCGACCGTGGCACCCTGATCTACATCGTCGCCGGCGTCGACAGGTCCCGCACCACCGATGCCGCCTTCAAGATCTATGGCATATACAGGGAACATGACAGCCTGGAGGACATCACCATCGGCAGCGTGCTGGTCCATACAGGTTCCAGAAGAGGCCCCTGGCGGGCAGGCAGGGTCCATGCCGACGGCATCCACTGGGAGGAGAGGATCTGGGTGGATGGCGAGTTCGTCGCCTTCCGCGATCACGTCGCGAGCCTCGTCGAGGTCAGGCTCTCGCCACGGGAGGACCTTGAGCAGACGATCGCGAATGGGCCGATCATCATCCGGAATTTCCGGCGCCTGCAGGCCCGCTATGATCGCGGTTCGCGGAAATACGCCGATTTCGAAGGCCTGATCGCTGCGGCCCGCGACATGATCGCGGAATGCCGGAAGAAACTTGATGCTCTGCAGTCCTCTTCGCCTGACACGGCGTCGGCCGCCCGGTAAGGTCATCCGCCCGCATGCGGATTTTTTCAAAGTCAAGACGGCCCCGTGCGGCCGGAAGCGTCAGTCGTCTTCGGCGATGCCGGCAAGCTCGACCGGGGGACGGTCGGGGAAGCGGGCGATGAGCGACAGGCTGCCGCCCATCGCCTCCACCGTCCTTCGCAGCGTGGACAGCAGGAGGTCGCTCCGCTTCTCCAGCCGGGAGACGGCGTCCTGGCCGATGCCGAGCTCGCGCGCGACGCGCGCCTGGGTCAGCGCACGGGCCTTGCGCAACTCTCGCAGCGTCATTTCCCCGGCGATCAACTCGGCGGCGCGATCCTCGATCCTGCGGCGTCGATCGGGGTCGAGCCCGGCGATCACGTCTTCCACATCCAGCGCCATCGTGATTCTCCTCCTTGTCTACCCGTCGGCCAGGCGGGCAAGATGCCGGTCGAACCGCCCGTCCGCATTGCGGATCAGTTCGCGGTAGAACCGCCGCCCGCTGCCGCCCGACTTGTCGCCCGCCACCAGAAGCATGGCGCGGCGCACGGGGTCGAACGCGAAGGTGACCCGCCATTCCCCGCCCGCCGCACGCGCCCGCATCTCCTTCATGGTGGCGTGCCGCGACCCGTTCAGCGTGTCCACCTGCGGCCGTCCAAGCTGCGGGCCGAACCGCCGCAGAAGGCGCGCCATGGTCGGGATCGCGTCCTGGACCTCCGGCTGCAGAGCAAAGAACTCGGGCTCGAACTCCTCCGCAATCTGGACCTGCCCATCCATGTCGGCAGGATGGAGGTGTCGGAATATGAAGTCAAAAACATGTTCGTGCGTCTCGGCGCGACGGTGCGCGCTCGCGATACCGGGTGGGTCGGATCTGCAGCGTCACCGGGGTCGACAGGGCCCGCACCACCGATGCCGCCTTCAGGATCGATGGCCTATACAGGGAGAATGACAGCCTCGCCCTGCCCGACAAGCGCCTCGGCCTTGGCCATCACCCGGCGCTCGGCCACATGGCCCGCGCCAAGGGTATGGCGCAGCCTGCCTCCGATTCGGGCCTGACGCTGCACGCCGAAGGGGTGCTCTGGATCCGGCCGCTTGCCGCAGGTTCCCGGTTGCGTCGTGTCGCAACGATTGCAATTTCATTGCAATAACTTGCCATCGATGGCAATGTGTCGGGATGAAGTTCCACGAAGTGCTGGAAATCGTCGCCGACGAGCCGTTGTTCGAAACCGGACTGCTGCTGGCCGGACCTGTCGATCCTGCCGATCTTCGCCGCCAGCTCTCGCGCTGGACACGGGCCGGACGGGTTCACCAGCTTCGCCGGGGATTGTATGCGCTGGCGCCGCCGTGGCGACAACAGCACCTTCATCCATTTCTCGTTGCGAACCGCCTGGCCACGGGCTCGTACGTCAGCGGCCTCTCGGCGCTCGCGTTCGCGGGCGCCATTCCCGAGTACGTGGCGGAAACCACCAGTGTCACGGCGGGCAGACCCCGACTTCATACGACGCCACTTGGCCGCTTCTCCTTCCGTCACCTGAAGGGAACGCTGATGTTCGGCTACCGGCAGGTCGACCTGGGACACGGCCGTTGCGCCTTCGTGGCCGAGCCGGAAAAGGCCATTCTCGACCTGGTCCATCTCGTACCCGGCGCTGACCGCAGGCCGTACCTTGAAGAGCTGCGCCTCGCCTTCGACACGCTTCGTCTCGACCGGCTGGAGGCGTTTGCCGCGGCGGCGGCGACGCCCAAGATCGCGCGCGCCGCGAGAACCCTCCGCGACATCGCCGGTGATGAGCCGGCCTACGAACCGGTATGAGAGACCATCTCGCTCAGCTCGTCGGTGAGCACCCGCCATGGCGTGGCTACAACATCGCGCGCGAGTACCTGCAGGCAAGGATTCTCGGCGCGCTGCAACGCGCCGGGGCGATGACGTCACTCGCCTTTCACGGCGGCACCAGCCTTCGGTTCCTGTTCGCCCTGCCACGGTATTCGGAGGATCTCGACTTCGCCCTGGAAGGTGACGCCTCGCGCTACGACTTCCGCCGGGCTCTTCGGGTCATCCGCGCAGAACTCTCGGCGGAGGGCTACCGCGTCGAGCTCGGCGTGCGCGAGCACCGTGTCGTTCACAGCGCCTTCGTGCGCTTTCCCGGCACCTTGTACGCCATCGGCTTGTCGCCACATCCAGAGCAGGCGCTCGTCATCAAGATCGAGGTCGATACCAATCCTCCCGCTGGCGCCACCACGGACACAACGCTCGTACGCCGGCACGAGACCCTGCGGCTTTTCCACCACGACCGAGCATCGCTGCTCGCCGGGAAGCTCCATGCCGTACTCCAGAGACCGTACACGAAGGGACGCGACCTCTACGACCTCGTCTGGTACCTCAGCGATCCCGCATGGCCACCACCCAACCTGGCGCTGTTGAACGCGGCGCTCGGGCAGACCGGGCGGCGCGGGGCTGAGCTGACACCTCAAGATTGGCGCCATGCGGTGGCCGACCGCCTCGCCCGCCTCGACTGGAACCGGGCGGCTGACGATGTGCGGCCATTCCTGGAACGCGACGCGGATGTGGAACTCGTCGACAGGGACACCGCCCTGCGACTGTTGCGGTGATCGTCGCGGACGGACCGCGTCCGCTTCACGGCGCGCGGGCAGAAGGGTTCAGGCGACCGGGCGGGCACGTCTTGGCCCGGCCGAGGCATGGCGTGTCCCGTCCGGGGTTGAATGCCTCCAGGGGCATGGACGGTCTCGTGCGCGGTGGTCGGCCGGTCGCGCACCGACTCCGGATAGGCGTTGGGCTTGGACCAGACGACCTCGGACCTGAGCCACCATCCGTCGTCCTGCAGCGCGAAGGCGAGGCGCCAGGGAACGCCGATCAGATCCTTGGGCTTGAGGCCAACCGGCGTCGGTGGCCGCACGCGCATCGCCCAGCCCCCCACCGCCAGCACCGCATGCATCGTCCAGGCCATCTAGCGCTCCCCGGCAAGCGCGGCGTCGCTGACCGGAATACCACTGCGCCCGCCGGGCAGATGACGGTAGAGCGTCGAGGGCGCGACGCCGAGCCGCCTGGCCACCGCCTCCACGGTGATCGCCGGATCGCGCAGCATCGCGCGCGCCGCCGCCAGATCGTCGCCCCGGAGGGCGGGCGGCCTGCCGCCGACGCGTCCCCGGGCCCGCGCCGCTTCAAGGCCGGCGCGGGTGCGTTCGCCGATCAGGGTCCGCTCGAACTCGGCCAGGGCGCCGAAGACATGGAACACCAGGAGGCCGCCGGCGCTTGCCGTGTCGATGGCCTCGGTGAGGGAGCGCAGGCCCATCCCGCGGGTTCCCAGATCCCCGACGGTCTCGATCAGCTGGCGCCCGACGCGGTTTCCTCGAAGATGCGTCCGCATCCGGCCTTCTCCAGGGCGTCGCGCTGCAGGGCGGGCGACTGATCGTGCGTCGAGATCCGCGCGTAGCCGACGAGCATGGGGCGCCTCCTGAAAACCCGTGCGCAGTATCGGTTCTCGGAGGCGCGGTTTCAAGGGACGGTTTTCGGAAGCCCGATGCGCCCCGTGTGCGGTCCCTGCCGCTCATGGACCAGGCTCTCCGGCAAACGGCCGTTTTCGGGAGACGGCGTTGGCGCCGGCCGTTGATCGCCATGATGGCCTGCGGGACGCTCGAAGCCGGTGCGCCCGTCATGCGAAAGGGAACCGCTCATGACCGCTGCCTTCGACACACTGGCTGCCGGTGCGCGATCTTGAAACGGCGGGCATGGACCGTGGTCAGACCGCAGCGGTGGCCAGCGCGATCCGCGCCGGGCAGAGCGACCTTGCCACAAAGGCGGACCTGGCTGTCGTGCAGGCTGACATCGCAACGCTGCGATGGATCATCGGCGTTGACATTGCCATCAGCCTGGCGACGCTCGCGGCCGTGCTGGCCATGGCGTTTCGCGGATAACCGTTCCTCGTCAGCATCCCGCATCCCGGCGATCACGCGCTGTGCCCGGGCAGGAGCCGCCGGACGATCCCATCGATCCTCTCCATGATGCCGTTGTCGCGCAGCAATGCGCGAATGCGTCCGGAGCGTGCCACCTGGCCCGCCGCCGCGCCGCCGGCATCGATCCAGTCGGCCACCGCCGTCTCCGCCTCGCGACACAGACCGGCCAGTTCCATGTGGCTGGCTGTGCCGGCGCGAAACCGCGGGATCGGGATCCTGCGCCACGGATAGAGATGAAAATCCCGGCCGCTTGACCGCGATTCCCTGAAGGCCTCGGCGAGGCTGTCGGCGTTGAGAAGGGCCGCCAGGTAGGCCGCCTCGTCCTCGCTGGCGGCAACCCACCAGTAGAGGCCGCTCCCCATGACCGGTGCGGCGCCGACCAGGCGGGCTCCGCGCATGATGTCGCCCGAGCGCGGATAGAGGATGCAGCGTCCTCGCCAGTCCTCTGGCGCGGGCAGCTGGCGCGACAGCTGCGATGCGTAGTCGAACCGGCCCAGCAACGTCCGGGGCGTGTTCCCACCGATGCCCCGGTGCTCCCGATAGAGGTCGTCGAGTTCACGCCAGAATGCGCACTGCGAGCCGGGGTCATCGATGAGGGCGCCGTCCGCTCCGACGGGAATGATCGCCCGCGTCGCCGGCCGGGCGAGGAACGGCGAGACATCCCCGGGCTCGCACATGGTGCAGAGCCACGCGTCCGGCACGTCGCCGCGCTGGGCCTCGATCTCGACCCACGGCTTCTTGTTCGAGCGCATGGTCGCCACACGCATATGACCGGGCGTCGGCGAGGCGTCCTCCCTGGCGACGAAGGCGAGGACCTTGGGCGTGACCGTGGCACCCTGATAAAACTTCCCATCATACCAGGAGGCGCGTTCGGGCGGCGACGCGGCGGCGCGGCGGAACCGCAACTGGCGCACGACCTGGCTCAACTGCGCATCTGCTGCGGGCACACGGCGTCCGGTGCCGCTGTCTTCCAGGTCGACCACGAGACGATCGCCCGTGAGGTCGGTGGCGCGGCGACACCCGCGCATTTCCATGAGGACGCAGCACCGCCGGGCATCGCCGCCGCCGAACGGCTTCAAGGCGTCGAGATCCAGTGTCTGGGCACCGACCCTGGGCCACCACATCGTTCTGAAGCGCTCCCAGTTGCCCGCCCTGAGTGCGGCCTTCTTGACGATCCACGCCGCCGGATCCGAGTTGGGATCGGCCATGTAGAGCTGCCTTGTGCGCTTCACGAAGAGTTGTGCGATGTCGAAGTGCGGCGCCTGGCGGCCGCCGATCCACAGATCGATCTGCTGCTCTCTTGCCAGCTCGATCAGCGTTTCCTTGCGCCTGTCGACCTGGATATCGGCCATGCGCACCCACGGCGGATTGGCGACGATGCGGTCGACCTTCCTCTCGGCGAGGCGCACGGGCCCGGTGATGTTCACCATGTACCACGCCCACACCCCGTTGCCTTCGTCGTCGATGACCTCGGAGAGGATCCGGTGGAACTCGACGAGCAGGTCCCGGTCGGCGCCTTCGACGGTTGCGAGGATGTCGGCGGGCAGGTGCCGGTAGTCTGGCGCTTCCTCAGGTTTGCCGGCGTTGCTCATGGCCGATTCCGTGAGGCGCCGCATGTCCGTCGAGAATGTCGGCGCACTGGCAAAGGCCCGGGGCAGGGCAAGCTCCACGCCGGACGGCGATTCGAAGCGGAACTGTTCGCAGGTGTGCGTAAAGAGCGTCAGCGCATCCCTGGGCTCGGCCAGCAGGGAATCCCCCTGAAAGACGCGCAGCGATTCGATGCCGGCCGGCGGCTCGGCCGGCAGGGCGCGCATGATCGTCGCCCGGCTGATCTCGGCGGCAATCGGGTGGACATCGATTCCGTTCAGCAGGCGCACGACGGCGGCGGCCTTGACCGGGGCGGGCATCGCGGTCCCCCGAAGCGCGGGCGTGCGCAGCAGGCGGCGCGCTGCATGATACAGGAACGTTCCCGAACCGCAGGACGGATCGAGCACGCCGATGCCGGAAAGCGGCGTGCCGCGCCGCTCGGCGACGAGGACGGCCTCAACCGCCCGTTCGCACCAGGGGGCGTCAAGCACCTCGTCGACCAGCATCTCGGCCAGCCAGTCGGGCGTGTAGTACTCGCCGAACACCTTGCGGTCGCGCGCGTCGACGAAGGTCTCGTAGACCGGCTTGAGGACGTCGCCGCGGCGGCTGCGCCACTCGTAGGCATGGACGGACGCGAAGAGATCGCGCGCCCAGGTGCGCCCGCGGCTGGTGCCCACCGTCCAGGAAACAAAGCCTTCCCGCAGGATCGCGTCTTCCTGCGGATCGTGATCAGGCCTGGCGAGCGTGTGGATGACGCCACGCGCCAGGGTCACGAGGAACGTGTGCGCGAGAAAGAGCTCGGTGCGGGCGTACGGGTCCTCCGGTGCCATCGACGATGTCTTCAGCATGTCGAGCCAGAGTTCCATCTGCGTGTGCGCAATCGTCCTGGCGTTGCCGGCAAGGCGCGTGTGCATGGTCCTCAACCGGCCGATGTACCCCTCGAAGAGACTGCTCGGATTGGCCGGGATCCACGGCTTGCCAATGGGATCGGCGCCGACGATCGGCCTCACCCTGCCAAGGAGTTCGGCGGCGCTGGTCGGGCGGAAGCCCTTGAAGATGGTCTGCCCAAGAGCGCCCTCTTCGTGAGGATAGCGCCACGCGTGCCAGACACGTCCGTCGGTGACGATACCGGTCCAGGGCCGGGTGCGCTCCGCCTCGCCGGCGTGAAACGCCAGCTGGCCCAGCTCGAACGACATCTCGCTCTTGAGGTACCGCTCGAGCTGCTGGCGCGGCGACTCGTCGCCATCCACGGCGTCGGGGTCGTCCGCCAGGCCGACCTTCTTCGCTTCGATGAATGTCCGGCGGCGCGGCAGGTAGAGATCCGCCGGTCCGTCCTCCGTGGCATAGGTGATGAGGTTGTCGATCTCCAGGGCGTCGAGCAGGCGGCCGAGGTTCTGCCGGATGTTGTCTTCCGGCACGGCGCCGTCGGCACGAAGAAGCCTCTCGCAGGCCTCGATGGCGCGGGTGTCGGTCATGGCTTGGACCCGCTCCCTGTGGACGGCTGTTCACACATCACCGCTCCGGTCCAGCGCGTTCAGCGCCGCCTCAAGCAATGACACCAGGGCCTGCCCGGTGGGCGCGCGGTCGATCCAGTCGAACTCGGCGAGGACGGTATCAGGCGGTGCCGCATAGGTCAGCCCGCCGAGGATGTCGGCGGGCAGCTCGGCCTTCACCGGCAGGCCGGTATCGATGTCGACCTCGACCGCCCGGCAGCGGAAGCGGGGTGGCCATGTGTGGATGATGTATTCGCGGCGGCCGTCGGCTCTCGCCGCGCCGTCGCCGATGATCCACTCGTCACGGCGCCACCGGGTTTCCGGCGGCGCGTGGGGCCCCGCGAGCTCCTCGATCTCGCGCACCACGGCCGCGGGAATCGGCGCGCCCTTTGACCAGCGCCGCATCGTGCGTTCATCGACGTCGAGCTGCGCGGCGAGAGCGGCCAGCGCGCCCACCGGCGAGCCATGAAGGGCGGCGGCGAGGGTCGTCAGATCCTGGCGCGTCCACACGCCTGTCACAGCGCCCGCCAGGTGATGTGGCGGCCGTCGGCGCGTTTGCGGCCACCGTCATCGAGGCGAATCCAGGCGCCATCGAGGGTGCCCGTGAAGGACTCGTCGCCGAGGTACTGTGGGCGGCGGCGGGATCCGCCGAACCGGGCGTAGGTCCCGACGACGCGAACACCGGGGCCGTTTGTCCGGACGGTGGCATCTTTCCACGCCCGGGGCGGCGCCTCGAGGTCGAGTGTGCCGTCCTCGACCATCCCGGCGAGCTCGGTCGGATCGAAAAAGTCGACCCGGTTGTACCAGGTGCCGCCGGAGTGATGCCATTCCGTGGTGGTCCACCGACCCTGCCTGGCGAGCCACCGCGCCAGCGCCACCGGGCAGGTGTCAAGGCCTGCCGCGTCGAGATCTCGCCGGGTGATTCGCGTGATCGGCTTGATGCCGGCGGCGTAGGCCTCCACCGCGTTGGTGGACATGCCCGCCTGATGATTGTAGCCGGTCATGGCTCACCCTTCCTTCCGGAAGGCGGTGCCGGCGCCGGCGCCTCGCGTGTGGCCATCTCGCGTGTGGCCAACGTGTCGCACGTGTCCTGGAGTGATCATCGGGTCCTCCCCGTTTCGCGCGCGGGTCTCTCCCGCGCGTCACCATGGACAATGTATCCGAACGGGCGCGGCGGCGCAACCAGTCGCTGCGGAACAGCGGGCCGGGCTGTGGTACGCTCAGCGCCGGACGACGAACAGTCTCTGCTGATGAACGGCCACACCACTGACGACCAGGCCCTGTGCCGCCTGACCGGGATCAGGGACGCCACCGTGTGCGCATGGCGCGCCTGATTCCTGTCAGCACCCTGGCGCGCTACGCCGCGCGGCTGGATGCGCCGGAGACCGTGAAGCCGGATGACGCCCGCGCTGCACGGCACGGCATCCGCTGGCACGAAAGTCTCGCGTCCGGCCGTCGCCGTGGCGCGGCGGTGCGGTGGATGTGGATCCTCGTGCTGCTCCTGGCGGCGGCGGCCGCCCTCGCTATCATCGTCTAGCATGCCGCTCTTCGCCGGCCATGGCGTTCTTCTCGCCGTCGTTGCCGCGGCGGCCCTCGCCATACCGGGCGCCTGGCTCGTGCTCCGGATGCGCCGGCGGCGCGTCAGCGCACGCATCTGCCGCCGCTGGGGCCTCGATCCGGACCGCGTCAGGGTCGTCGCCAGCGATCTGGGCCGGCATCGTGCGACCTGGTCGCTGCGCGCCGATGGCCTCGTCGGCAATCCGGATGTGCTGTTTCGCGACCGCGGCAACGGCCGCCTCATCGTCGGCGAGGCCAAGAGTCGTCACCACCGGGGGTCGGTAACACCTTACGAGCGCTACCAGGTGACCCTCTATCTCGGCATGGTGGAGCGCCTCTACCGGCGGCCGGCGACGGCGGTCCTGCTCTACGGCAACGGCCGCCTGGTGCGGCTGGATTTCGACGAGGGTCTCTACCGGCGCCTCGTGGCGCTCATCCCCCGGTGCCGGCAGGACACACCCGACATCTAGCGCTGTGCCGGTCGCGATCGCGCTCCCGGTGTCGCGGCGGCGATGTCAGCGGATCAGGGGACGTCGCAGAAGATGACGGACGATGCGTCGCTCGCTTCAGGCCGGTTGAGGGGCTGTGGGCGCTCGTCGCCGGGAACCGTGATTCTCAGGAGGCGGGCGACGTGGTCCTGGAAGGCGTCGACATCGTCGTCCGGCCAGAGCCTTTCCTCCCAGCGGACGCCGTCGCGGTACACCCGGCCGGCCTGCCACGGCCTCTCGAGAGGCGGGATGGCGGGATCGATCGGGCGGTGGACCAGGACGGTGCCGACGTCGATATGGTTCAGGTAGCCAGGCAGTCTGACGCTTCCCAGGAATGCAGCACCGCCCGGCCAGCTGGTGTCGACCGCCTCCACCAGGGTCACCACGCCTTCGCTGGTGGCGTAGGGGCCCTTGAAGGGCGGCGGGCCGATATCCCAGTCAGCGTCGTCCGCCTCCTCCTTTCCCGGTCGTGGTTTCACTGGCTCGCGGCACAGCAGGAATGACGGGATCGCGGTGCTCATGGCGTTCTGCTCCGGATGGACATCGTTGTTGCGGCCCTCTCGCCGGCGGTGCGTGTCAGCTGCAGCATGGCGCGCCGCCGCATCGTGCGCTCCTGGAAGTCTCTGAGCCAGCTTGCTGCCGTGACCGGGGCCTCGTCAAGGGGAGTCGCGAGGGCCACGGCCGCCTCGATGGCCGCTTCCACGGCCGGATTCGCGAGGTCGACCGCGGCGGCGAGGGCGAGGAGGCGTGCCGCGTCGCGATCCCAGGCGTCGGGATCCCCTTGGGGATTCGTCCTCCCGAAGGCATGGGCCGAGGCAACCAGGGCGCGGGCGCGGGCGGCCGCCGCGAGCGTGGCGGTGCGTTGCCTGGTGGGCGGCGCGGGCTGATCGACGGCGCGGAACCTCTGGTCGCCCGGCGGTGCCTGCCATCGTGGCTCACGTGCGCTGGCGCGCCAGGACGGCGCGATCCGGCAGACCCATACGGCGAGATCGGCGGCGGCCTCTGCCGCCTCCATCGCTTGCGTCTCGTTCAGCTGGCCCCGATGGCGCCAATGACCGATGTAGTCAATCGGTGAGGTGACAGCCTTGCCCTCGAGTTGTCGCTCTGCGCAGACAAAAACGGCGCCGAACTCCGCGACCAGTTCCCCCCATGCGCGGTGCTGATCGACGCGGGTCGGCCGGGCCTTCACCAGGTCCGTGCTGTGGTCGGCCCAGTGGACGAGTTCGTGGGCCAGCGTGAGGTAATAGTTCGTGGCGGAAAAGAACATCTCGAAGGGCGGCATGCGGATGGCGCGCTGGCCTGGCAGGTAGGCCGCCCTCGAGCGGCGGCCCGGCGGTTTGTCCACGAGGTGGCGGATCGTGACGTCGAGCGTCGAGGCGAAGCGGTCGAAGTCCGGCGTGCGCGGATCGCGGTGGCGGGGATGGATCTCCCAGTACCGGCGGAGGAGTTGGTCTTCCAGACCGTTCACCTGAGAGACGTTGTAGAGCGCCGTGGAACGGCCGTGGACAAGGACCTCGACGGGTGTCGCCGCGGGCGCCATCGTGCCGTGGCGCTCTGCGATCTCGGCCGCGGTCAGCCAGGTCGGGCGCTGCAGGTTCATGCGGCGGGCGGCCTGGCGGAGAAGAGCGGCGCCCGGGCCCGCCAGGCGCTCTCCTTCCACACTGAGCGGAGGTCCGCCATGCTTCATCTCGTCGCAAAGCTCGTCGTCCCAGGTCTTTTTCCATACCAGGGCGGCCTTTGTCTGCTCCAGGATGAAGTCCACGAGCCTGCGCTGTTCTTCGGTCAGCGCCATGGCGCCTCGCGTGCGACCGGGCGGTAGCCGCGGCGTATCTTGGTCCTGACGATCTTCCGCAAGGCCCGCTCGGCCGAGGACCGGTCCGCAAAGTGCGTCAGGCGCACGGTGCCCGCCTGGCCGATCCTGCCCCACTCGCGGAACAGGATGCAGCCGCCGAAGAGGTCGCCCCAGAGGGCCAGGGCGTAGAACCGCCGGACGTTGGCGTCCGGGTGGATCCGTTCCAGGCGCCAGGGCGGCGGCGGGCTCATGGCGGGGTGGCGGGCTCGAGAGTGACGGCGCAGGTGCCGCCGTGCGGCGTGCTGGCGGCGATGCACCGCGCGATCTCCTCGCCGGCGTGCTGCCAGACGCGGTCCTTCCATCCTCCCGTGGCGTCCCACGTGCCGAGGAGCGCGTGCTGCTGCTGCAGGAAGGCGCCCAGGGGAACGGCGGTGAGGAGGACGGCGACGAGGGCGGCGAGGGCGAAGCGGGAGAAGGCGCGCTGCGGGCGTGCCGCTGCGGCAAGGAGGGTGCCGACGGCCTCGCCGAGATCGTCTGCGGCGGGCGGCGGCCCGGGAGGCGGGAGGGCAGGCGGAGCGGGCTCGGGCGGCGCTGCGATCTCGAGGGGAAGCGGCAATGTCTTCTCGGGCTCGAGCGCCACGGGGCGGATGATGCGGGCGAGGTCGTCGAGGCGGGCCATGACCTCCTGGACGGCTTCCCAGGCGGGCGGGACGGCGGCCAGCGTCTGTCTGAGGGCCGCCCATTCGCTGCGGATGGCGTCGAGGGCTGCCGTCATCGTGTTCCCGGCGGCCGGCGCCTCGTCGGCCAGTCTCGTCTCGAGGCGCGTCAGCACGCGCAGGATCTCATCGTCGCTCTTCGACACGCCCTCGTCGACGAGAGCGGCACCGGCGGCGGTGTTGTCGGCGGTGGCCGTCGCGGTGCTGTCCTCATCGCCGCCATCCGCCGCGCCATCCGACGTTTCAGACGGTGTCTGCCCGTCTGTGGCGCTGACCTCCCCCTCCCTGCGGTCGCGTGTGCGGGCAGACGAGGCGTCGTCGCGGCCCGGGTCTTCGTCGTCCCCGCTGGCCTGATCACTGTCCGCGCGGGCTTCCGGTTGCCGCTGGTCCGCGCCGTCGCCGGCGGGCGGCGGATCGGCGTTCTCATCGGCGGCGTTTGCGGCGGATGTGTCGTCCTGCCCGGTCTCGGGCGCCTCGTCGTCGGCGGCAGGGGAGGGTGCGGCCTCGCTGGCCTGCCCACCGCCGGCAAGCGCGCGGAACTCCGCGATGGCCTCCATGACGCCCCGCGCCATGGCGCGGGCTTCCCTGGTGTTGGCGTCCGAGGCCGCGGCAACCGCCCGCACCTGGCGCGTCTGGTCGTTCATCGTCGCCAGGGCGCCTTCGAGGGCCGCGGCGATGCGCGCGTCGACGGCGGCGAGGAGGCGCAGTGTGTCGTGGCCGAGGCAGGCGATGGGGTTGACGCACGCCACCACGCGTTGGATACTTGGCGTATCGAGTGCTGCCACGATGATGTCGTGGGCTGTGGACTGCCGAAGAGTGGCGACCCCTAGGGGAATCGAACCCCTGTCTCAACCGTGAAAGGGTTGTGTCCTGACCTCTAGACGAAGGGGTCGTCTGCAGCAGGTGTGATAACGAACCGCCTCGGGAAATTCAAGCAGCGACTGCGGCATCCTCGATGACGAGTTGGGGACGTTGTTTGCCTTGCCAGGTGTTGATGCTCAGGTGTCCGGCGAGATGAAAGGCGCCGGTGTCGCTTGTCAGCAGCGCCTTGCCCAGCGGATCGTCTGCGACGCGGAATGCGATGGCATCGAGTCGCGCACCGCCGGCATCCGTGGCGGTCACGCGAACATGGTGCTCCCCGACCCTCTGCGCCCAGCCGACCCGCGCATCCCTGATGGCGAAACGGGGCCGCACATTTCCGGCGCCGAAGGGACCGGCACGCTCGATTGAACGGATCAGGTCCTCGCTGACGGCAGCGACGCTGAGAACACCATCGATACCCAGCTGTGGCACCTCGGGCAGCAACGCCATCTCCTGCGCCAGATGGTCATCAAGGAAGCGAGCGAGGTCGGCAATCCTGTCTTCCGCGACCGCCAGGCCTGCGGCCGCGGGATGACCGCCCCCCCTGAGGAGGACGCCACCCTCCACGGCGCGCACCACTGCGGCGCCAATGTTGACGCCCTTGAGCGAACGACACGAACCCGTGCCAGGGATGTCAGCGGTCGAAATGACCACGGCCGGCCGCGAGAAGCGCTCCACCAGCCGGCTTGCGACGATGCCCAGAACGCCAGGGTGCCAGTCCTTTCCTGACACCACGTGGCAGTGGCGCAACTCTTGGGCCTCGGCCTGGTTGATCGCGGCCTCAAGCACGCCCTTTTCGATGCGCCGGCGTTGCGTGTTGCATTCATCGAGCTTGACGGCGATGCCTGCCACCTCTTCTTTGTTCCGCGAGGCCAGCAGACGCACACCCAGTGTCGGATCGCCAACCCTGCCACCAGCATTGATACGCGGTCCGAACACGAACACCGCGTGATGGACCGTCCGATCCTCTCCCTCCAGACGGACGGAACGGCCAAGGGCCATCAGCCCCTCATTGGCGCCGCGGCCCATCACCTTCAGTCCCTGGCGCACCAACGCCCGGTTCAGTCCGGTGAGTGGAACGCTGTCGCAGAGCGTGCCCAACGCCACCAGATCGAGCCACTGCATGAGATCAGGCTCGGCACATTGGTCGAACCAGCCGCGCTGGCGCAGTTCCCTGTTGAGCGCCACAACGGTCATGAATGTCACGCCAACCGCCGCCAGGTGACCCAGTCCGCTGCCGCAGTCGGGCCTGTTCGGATTGACCAGTGCCGTGGCCCGGGGCAATGCGCCGGTCACCTGATGATGATCGAGCACGATGACGTCGATGCCAGCCTGATGGGCGAGACGCAGGGGCTCATGCGCCGCAATGCCGCAATCCACGGTCACCACCGGTCCTGCACCTTTCTCCCTCAAGGAGGCAAGGGCGTTGATACTCGGTCCGTATCCCTCCTTCCTGCGATCGGGAATATGCACCACCGTCGCGGCGCCGATGCAGTCCAGATAACGCACAAGAAGGGCCGCCGAGGTGGCGCCATCGACATCGTAGTCACCGAAGACGCCAATCGTTTCATTCGCTTCGACGGCATCTGCCATCCGCCGGACAGCACCGGCCATGTCGACCATGTCGAGAGGGTCGGGCATCAGGTGCTTCACGCGAGGTTCAAGAAACCTGTCGACGTCGTTGGCCTCGATTCCCCTGGCTGCCAGAAGGCGGGCCAGCACTTCCGGCAGGTCGAAACGCTGCGCCATCGCCATGACGGCCTGATCGTCGCCAAGACGGTCAGTCCAGTGCATTGCGGAACATGACCGTGTCACTCCGAGAACCGCACCACTCATCCTTCAGCAACTCTCTTCGTGTGATGCATGGTCCGCGGTGATGACGCGCACCGCGCTGGAACTCATGACGAGGGACTGGGTGACGAACCTGGCGCCATCGTTGCGGACACCGTCGAGCAACCAGCCATCGGTCACACCGGTGGCGCAGAACACCACATCACCCGACGCCAGTTCGCGAATGGGGAAGATGCGGTCCGGATCGGTGATTCCCATGGCAAGGGCGCGGTCGCGCTCGGCGTGATCGCGAAAGGCCAGACGCCCCTGAAACTGGCCGTTGACACAACGAAGGGCAGCGGCGGCCAGCACGCCCTCCGGCGCTCCGCCTGTTCCCATGTAGATGTCGATACCGGTCTCCGGCCTGGTCGTGGCGATCGCGCCTGCGACATCACTGTCCTGGATAAGTCGGACGCGCGCTCCCGTCCTTCTCACCTCCCGGATCAGGTCATCATGGCGCGGACGGTTGAGAATCAGCGCAACAAGATCGGCGGTCCTGCAGCCCCGCGCCTCGGCAAGACGCTGCATGTTGTCGCACGGCGACCGGTCGAGAGAGACAACGCCCTGCGGAAGATCCGCTCCGACCGCGATCTTCTCCATGTAGGTATCCGGAGCATGGAGGAGTCCGGCAGCGCCGGAAAACGCCAGCACGGCCATCGAATTGGCTCCTCCCGTCGCACAGAGCGTCGTGCCTTCGAGGGGATCAAGGGCAATGTCGATGCGCGCGCCATGTCCCGTGCCGACCGCTTCACCGATGAAGAGCATCGGCGCCTCGTCGCGCTCCCCCTCGCCGATCACCACGCGGCCCTGCATGTCGATGCAGTTGAGGGCGCGTCGCATGGCATCAACGGCCGCCTGGTCGGCGGCCTTTTCATCTCCGCGTCCGACATGGCGGGCAGCTGCAATGGCCGTTGCCTCGCAGGCGCGCACCGCATCGAGAACAAGGTGTTCGACACACGTCATGGATGGGATCGCCGGTCCATGCGTCAGACCCGTTCAATGCGGATGGTGACCGGTGGCTCGGTGACTGTATGCAGCGCAGCAATGCGATTGCAGGCTCGCCGCATCGACGCTTCCTCCGCCTCATGGGTCGTCATCACCACCGGCACGGTCTCGCCGGGGTTCCGGCCCCGCTGGAGAAGACTGCCAAGGGAGATCTGCTCATCACGCAGAATCGCCGAAACATCAGCGATGACACCGGGCCGGTCGGTCACCATCAGCCGCACGTAGTACTCGCCCTGTCGCTGATCGATTGTCAGCAACGGATGACGGACAACACCGGCGCTAGGGGCAGCAAACATGGCGTGACGGACACCCCGGGCAATGTCGGCAAGATCGGCGACCACGGCCGTCGCTGTCGGGCCCGCCCCCGCTCCCTCTCCGATCAGTGTTGTCACGGGGGCCGCATCGCCCTCGATGACGACAGCATTGAGGACACCATCGATATGCGCGATCGCCCCATCTTCGGGCACCATCGTGGGATGTACCCGCTGTTCAATGCCGCCGTCGACGACCTGAGCGATGGCAAGCAGCTTGATGCGGTAGCCGAACTCGCGGGCGAAGACGATATCCATGGGCGTCAGATCGCCTATCCCCTCGACATGAACCCCCGCAAAGTCCACCGAACGACGGAATGCAAGGGCGGCAAGAATCGCAAGCTTGTGCGCCGCATCGCCACCGCCAATGTCGAGGGTGGGATCAAGTTCGGCGTAGCCCAGGCGCTGCGCCTCGCCGAGGACGTCATCAAAAGCCGCGCCGTGTTGGCGCATGGCCGTGAGAATGTAGTTCGACGTGCCGTTGAGGATGCCATGGACACGCCGGACCCGGTTCGCCGCCAGCCCCTCGCGGAGTGTCTTGATCACCGGGACGCCGCCCGCCACCGCCGCCTCGTAGCCAACATGAACGCCCACCCTGTCGGCGGCCGTGGCGAGCTCTGTTCCGTGAATGGCCAGCAGCGCCTTGTTGGCCGTCACAAGGTGCTTGCCGGCGGCAATGGCGCGCCTGGCAAGATCGAGGGCCACACCGTCCTCGCCTCCGATGAGTTCGACGACAACGTCGATTCCGGGATCATCCGCGAGATCCCGCGCATCATCGAACCAGCGGCAGTCGCCAAGGTCGAGCCCCCGGTCCCGACTGCGATCACGTGCCGACACTCCGGCAAGACCGATCCCGCGGCCGCATCCGGCCTCGATGAGGCTTGCGTTCCTTCGCAGAAGCCCGATGACACCTGAGCCGACCGTGCCCAGCCCGGCAATGCCAATCTGGAGAGTCGCCATCAGTTCCCGGATTCCGGGTGGGGCCAGGACTCCAGCTGTTCTGCGACCGTGTCCCTGACCTTGAGAAGCTCGTCAACCATGTCACCGAACTCCTCCTGGGTCACCGAATCGGGAGGAGTCCCGGGAACGGACGCAAGGCTGGGCCAGGGCTCGTCGCTGCAACCCGACAACATCGACAATGCAACAGCAAGCGCCAGGACGACACGTCCTGACGACATCATGCTTGAGGTGGCCTGATGAGCCATTGTATATTCTGATCTCGCAGGGTTGCCGATTTCCCACGAAGGAAGCCTATCGCGTCCTGGGTAATCGCTCAACCGGCCTCGAACGCCCGAAAACGGAACCTTGGATGATGACCGAGACCGACTTCAGTGCCCGGGACTGGCACGCTGTCGCCGAGCGCAGCAGCCGGCTGGTTCAGGAGTTCCTGTCCCACCAGGACAACTCGATTGACGACATGAGGCGCATGAACGGGGTGTTCATGGACGCCTTCGCACGTCTGATGAAGGATCCGGAGAAGCTCTTGGGAGCCCAGGCCAGCCTGTGGCGCGACTATATGAACCTTTGGCAGACGACAACCCGGAAAATGATGGGAGAGGACGTGCCTCCTGTCGTCGAGCCGGAGGCCGACGACAGGCGATTCCGCGATGATCAGTGGTCCAGCGACGCCGTCTTCGATCACATCAAGCAGTCGTACCTGCTGTGTTCCAATTGGCTTCAGTCGCTGATGGGAACTGTCGACGGACTCGATGCGCGATCGAGACGCAAGCTTGATTTCTACACCCGGCTCTTCATCGACGGCGTGTCGCCGACAAACTTTGCCGCGACCAATCCGGAAGTGCTGAGGGCCACAGTCGAAAGCAAGGGCGACAACCTCGTGAGGGGCCTTGGCAACCTTCTTGGAGATCTCGAGAGGGGCAAGGGGCGGCTCGCCATACGCATGAGTGACGAGGACGCCTTCGAGGTGGGCGGCAACATCGCCGTCACTCCAGGCAAGATCGTCTTCCGCAACGATCTCATGGAGCTCATCCAGTATGCGCCGACAACCGAAAAGGTCCGTCGACGGCCTCTGCTGATCATCCCTCCGTGGATCAACAAATACTACATCCTGGACCTGCGCCCGCAGAACTCCTTCGTGCGCTGGGTGGTCGACCAGGGGTACACGGTCTTTATCGTCTCCTGGATCAATCCCGACTCGGCCCTCGCCGACAAGACTTTCGCCGACTACATGATCGAAGGCCCCGTGGCCGCACTCGACGCCATCGGCAAGGCCACCGGAGAAGACAGGATCAACACCCTGGGGTACTGCATCGGCGGGACGCTGCTCGCCTGTACCCTGGCCCACCTGGCGGCGAAGGGTGACCGGCGCGTTGCCTCGGCGACCTTCCTGACGACGCTGGTGGAATTCGGGGACGTTGGCGACATCGAGATCTTCATCGACGATGACCAGATCACCAACCTCGAGAGCGCCATGAACGAACGCGGCTTTCTTGATGGCTCGGACATGGCTGCCGCGTTCTCCACCCTGCGCGCCAACGATCTCATCTGGTCCTTCGTCATCAATAACTATCTGCTCGGCAAGGATCCGTTCCCCTTCGACATTCTCTACTGGAACAGCGATTCGACCCGCCTTCCCGCCGCCATGCACAGCTACTACCTGCGGCGCATGTATCTTGAGAACCTGCTCGTCGAGCCTGGCGCACTGGAACTCGGCGGCACGCGGATCGATCTCTCGGCCATCAAGTCGCCGGCCTATGTGCTGTCGACCCAGGACGATCATATCGCACCCTGGATGTCGACCTACCGCGCCACCGGTCTCTTCAGCGGCAAAACCGTTTTCACGCTGGCGAAGTCCGGACATGTCGCCGGTGTCGTCAATCCACCGGCCAAGAACAAATACGGCTACTGGACCAACAGTACGACACCCGCCGACGCTCAGGCCTGGTTGGACGGCGCGGACAATCACGAGGGTTCGTGGTGGCCCCACTGGCAATCATGGCTCGCCAGGAGAGGCGGCGGTATGGTCGCCGCCCGCCAGCCCGGCGCCGGCAAACTCCCTGCCCTCGCCGATGCTCCCGGCGCCTACGTCATGGTCGATCTGCGCCGCCAGCCCTGAACCAGGACGCCCGGCGCATGCAGGCAGCGCGCCGTTCGGCCAACCGGGCCATATGGGGTCACTCTTGGTCAGGGGAAGACGGCAATCTGCGGCAGCCCCCGGGTCTCGTCCTGACCGGTCATGACGTTCATGTTCTGCAGCGCCTGACCCGATGCGCCCTTGATCAGATTGTCGAGGGCCGACACGAGGATGGCCCGTTCGGGCACGCGGTCCGCGAAAACCCCGATGAGGCACAGGTTCGAACCCCTCACGTCCTGCGTCGACGGCGCCCTTCCCTCCCGTGTCAGACGAACGAAGGGTTCGTCCCGGTAGCGCCGGTGGAGAGCCGCTCGCAGGTCTTCGGCCACCACACCTGGCCTCAGCGTCACGTAAATCGTGGCCAGGATACCCCGGTTCATGGGTGCGAGATGGGGCGTGAAAGTGCAGGTCACCGTCTCGCCGACGGCGCGTGACAGCTCCTGGTCGATCTCGGGGGCGTGCCGGTGGCCGGCAATTCCGTAGGCCCGGAAACCTTCAGACACCTCGGTATGGAGACTCGATTGCCGCGCTTCCCGGCCAGCACCGCTGATGCCGGACTTGGCATCGATCACGATTCCCGAGACGTCGATCAACCCTTCTTCGAGGCATGGAACAAGCGCCAGTTCCGCGGTCGTGGTGTAGCAGCCGGGGTTGGCGACAAGCCGCGCTGCCGCGATCTCGCGGCGCCTGATTTCGGTCAGTCCGTAGACGGCATCTCGCTGCAAGTCGCAAGCCACGTGTTCCTTGCCATACCACTCGGCATAGACACCCGGATCGCTGAACCGGTAGTCAGCGGAAAGGTCGACCACCTTGAGATGTCGGGGAAGTCCGGCGATGGTGGCCTGCGCCGCGCCATGGGGAAGGCAGCTGAAGACGGCATCAACTGCCGACCAGTCGACGTCGTCGACCGCCACGAGGTCCGGCAGCCTGAGGCCGTCGAGATGGGGATGGACATCGCCCAGCGGCAAACCGGCGCGCCGCGCCGCGGTCACAGCCGCCACCTCGATTCCATCGTGCGCGGCCAGGAGACGCAGGAGTTCCGCACCCGTATAGCCACTGGCGCCAAGGACCACGATCCTGAGCATGCTGTTCTCTGTCATCATTGACTTCCTCCCGCAAGAACGCCGCCGGCCGGGACTCCTCGATGAGGAGGAAGAACGCTGCCGGCCGGGACGGCTTTACTGTTCGGGGGCGGAGGGCTCGATACCGAACCAGCCGGCAATATCGACACCCAGCAACAGCAGGACGATGAGGAAGCCCATGACAAAGGTTCCTGTCAGGAGCGCTCGCTCGGTTCTCACGAGGCCGTCTTCCTTGCGAACCAGATCAACCAGCGTACGCATGATGCGGCTCCCCATTCCTGACCGGAAGTCTGCACCATGATACCCGGGTCGACGCCGATCACAACCGATGGATGGCATGATCGGCCTGCCTTGCGGCCTCAACGAGCCAGTCGCGAAAGGCGCTGAGGTTCGGTTTTCGCGCGCTGCCCCTGGGATAGACGAGCCAGTAGGACAGATCCTCGTCGGTCAGATCGCCGAAGGGCATGACGAGTCGACCAACATCGACATCGGCCTGCACGACAATCCGGCTGCCAAGGGCCACGCCGAGTCCTGCAGCGGCGGCCTCGAGGGCAAGGTCACTGCTGTCGAAAGTCAATCCTCCCGTGCTGTCGACCGTCTCGACATGAAGCGCTGCAAGCCAGTAGCGCCAGTCCCCGTCGTCCTGCTCATGAAGAAGCGTGTGACGGTGGAGATCGGCCGGCGTCTTCAGCGGATGCCCGCCGGTCAGGAGATCGGGACTGCACACCGCGACATAGCGGTCCTCGAAGAGCTTCACCGCCTCGAGTCCCGGCCATGATCCGGTGCCGTAGCGAATGCCGCAGTCGATGTCCTCGCGAAAGAAGTCAACCATGCGATCCGTCGTCACCATGCGTACCTCGACATCGGGGTGAAGGCGGTGAAATTCCCGCAGCCGGGGAATGAACCACCTGACGGCGAAGGTCGGCAACATGGTGACGGACAGCGGGCCCTGGGTGTCCTGAGCGATGATCAGGTTCGTGCCGTCGGCAACCATGTCAAACGCCTGCCGCAGGAACGGAAGATACATCCCGCCTGTATCCGTGAGCTCAAGGCCGCGTCCATGGCGCTCGAAGAGACGTGTGCCCAGACGTTCCTCCAGTTTCCTCACTTGATGACTGATGGCGGCCTGGGTCACGCTGAGTTCCTCGGCCGCGCGGGTAAAGGAGAGGTGGCGGCCGGCAGCCTCAAAGGCCCTCAGAGCGTTGAGTGGCGGGAGACGGCGCGATGACATATGACTTTCTCTCATGGCTGGGGTGAATAATCGTCGCTGGTCTCGTGCCACGGAAAAACCCAAATTACAAACAGGAACAGAGCACGGTTCCAGAACATTCCGACAGGGAGAATTGCCATGCTTTTCAGAAAATTCACTTATGATGTCTGGCGTCGTGATACGTTCCGTATCCGGCGCGGGCCGTCCCCGTCGCTTGCCAGCCGGATCAATGCGCTGAAGCCGCTCATCCCGCTGTCGTGATGGACAGGCCGGAACATCGAGCGCGTGGAAGTCGGTGTGACTGAAACACGAACACTGCCTGTCACACCGCCCCCCGAAGAGTTCTTGCACGACCTCGGGACCGTGCGACACAATCGCCGCGGTCAGCGGGCCTAGCAGAGCCTTGGATTTCCACGCATTGCCTCACGCCGAGCGATTCAGGCACCTTCTCACGACACGCGATGTGCTGGTCGCTGACGGTGCCACGGCAACCAATCTCTTCTGTGCCGGTCTCGAAGCGGGGGGGGCGCCGGAACTCCTGAACATCGACAATCCGGATGGCGTCATGACCCATCACGAGACCATGATCAGGGCCGGCGCCGACATCATCCTCACCAACAGTTTTGGAGGAACTGCCAACCGGCTGAAGCTGCACGGTGCCGCAGACCGGGTCGGCGAGATCAGCCAGGCGGCCGCAAGGCTGGCCCGGGCAGTGGCCGACCGGGCAGAGCGCAGTGTCCTGGTTGCAGGATCCATCGGCCCGACCGGTGACCTCATGCAACCCGTCGGCGACCTCGCACACGAGGATGCCGTTCGGGCCTTCCGCGAACAGGCCCTGGGACTTGCCTCGGGCGGTGCGGACGTGATCTGGATCGAAACGATGTCATCCATCGAGGAAACCGAGGCTGCCATCGAGGGCGCCGCTGCGACAGATCTGCCTCTCATCTGCACCATGACTTTCGACACCAACGGGCGAACGATGATGGGAATCACGCCCGAACAGGCAGCGAATCACTTTGCGACGGCGCCGCTGGCCGGTTTCGGCGCCAACTGCGGCAACGGTTTCGGTGAGCTCGTTGCCGCTGTCGCCGCCATGAAAGCCTCCGCCACCTGCCGCCATCCCCTTGTCGCCAAGGCCAACTGCGGTCTGCCGCAGTACGTGGATGGTGCGATCAGCTATTCCGGGACTCCGCAACTCATGGGAATCTATGCCCGCCTGGCACGGGACGCCGGCGCCTCGATTATCGGGGGTTGCTGCGGTTCGGCGCCGCAACACATCGCAGCGATCCGTGCATCGCTTGAGGACTACAGCCCGGGACCGACGCCGGAGCTCGCCGATATCGAGGCGGTGCTCGGTCTGGCCCGCGGCGCGGCACCGTCACCGGACAATCAGCGAGTCCGCCGGTCCCGCAGACGCCGTCCGGATTGCGCTTGCGCCACACATCGGCGAGGGTAGTGTGCATCGCACAATGACCGGCCCGGGAGCTGCCCTTCATGTCCCCTGCCCCTTCCGCGAGATCCCTTTCGGATTTCAATGTCGGACAGACTGAATACTACGAGCGGACAGTCGCCGAAGCAGACATCGAACGATTCGCCGACGTGTCAGGCGACGACAACCCGGTTCACCTTGACGATACGTGGGCGGCGGCGACCATGTTCAAGGGACGCATTGCTCATGGCATGCTGTCAGCGAGCTACATATCCACCGTCATCGGCACCAGGCTTCCCGGACCCGGCTCCATCTACATGGGCCAGAGCCTCAGGTTCCGCGCTCCTGTGAGAATCGGCGATACCGTGCGCGCGACGGTGACCGTGCGCGCCATCGACGAAGAAAAGCGCCGTCTGACGCTCGACACCGTGTGCAGCGTGGGCGAAACGACGGTCATCGAGGGGGAAGCACTGGTCATGGTGCCCGTCCGCAAGGAGTGAGACCCGGGCGGGCATGAAGGGCTCATGCGGATTTTTCGTCATCCTGGACCGCTGCCTTGCGAACTCGCGCGCCCGGTGATCGCGCTGGGCAACTTTGACGGTATCCACCTGGGTCACAACAGCGTGATCGCGCAGACAGTCGACCTTGCCCGTGACGCCGGCCAGCCGGCAGGCGTTCTCACGTTCGAGCCGCATCCCCGCAGTTTCTTTCACGGAACCGGGGCTCCCTTTCGCCTCACGACCTTCCGCCAGAAATGCCGGGTGCTGGCCGACAGCGGCGTCGACCTCATGGTCAACCTCGCCTTCGGGCCGCAGATGGCGACGCTGACGGCTCAGGATTTTGTCATCGACATCCTGGTCGACGGACTGGGTATCCACCATGTCCTCACCGGGCCCGGTTTCGTGTTCGGCAACAATCGTCACGGCAACGCCCACACCCTCGCCAGCATGGCTCAAAGAGAGGGATTCGGTTACACCGAGGTGCCCGGATTTGCTCTCGCCGCCAGGGAGATGTCCTCCACCGACATCAGGGTCTTCGTACGCCGGGGGCAGGTCGAGGAAGCGGCCGAACGTCTCGGGCGCCTGTGGGAATTTGAAGAAAGGGTGCGTACCGGCGACAGGCGTGGACGCACCATGGGATTCCCGACCGCCAACCTGCCGCTTGACGGCGTCCTTCATCCAGCCCCGGGAATCTATGCGGTGCGCGCCGGGCTCGGTCACGGCGCTTCTGCGAAGTGGCATGACGGCGCTGCCTACATCGGCACCCGCCCCACATTCAGGGGCACGACGATGCTTCTGGAGGTCCACCTCTTCGATTTTTCGGGTGACCTCTACGGCCAGCGCATGCGGGTTGCGTTCGCGGCGCGCGTCCGCAAGGACATGACTTTCGGGCATGCCGATGACCTTGCCCGCAAGATTGCCGAGGACTGCGATCGGGCGCGCGCCATCCTCGCATCGTGACGCCGTTCTCGACAATGGGCCGTGGCGGTGCTAGATGCCGACACTCAAGAGACACCCAAGAGACACGCGACAGGCGGTTGCCGAGGGGCCCGGTTCGCCGTGCAGCTGACCCCCGTGACGCCCCACATTCCCTTCAGTATCCCTGGATCCCGACGGACACCACCCCGATGACTGCCGACTACAGGCAGACGCTGTTTCTGCCGAAGACCAGCTTTCCAATGCGCGCCGGGTTGCCGAAACGCGAACCTGGGATCCTCGGTCGCTGGGAAGAAATCGACCTCTTCGCCACACTGCGCAAGGACGCCCACGGCCGGGAACCGTTCATCCTTCATGATGGACCGCCCTATGCCAACGGCCATCTGCACATCGGCCATGCCCTCAACAAGATCCTCAAGGATGTCATCAACCGTTCGCAGCAGATGCTGGGCAGGGACGCGAATTATGTTCCGGGCTGGGACTGTCACGGACTGCCGATCGAATGGAAGATCGAGGAGGAGTACCGGGCAACGGGCCGCAACAAGGATGATGTTGACATCGTCGAGTTCCGCCGCGAATGCCGCGAGTTCGCCGACAGGTGGATCGATGTCCAGCGCCGTGAGTTCAAGCGCCTGGGCGTCATCGGCAACTGGGACGACCCCTATACGACGATGAGCCATGCCGCCGAGGCGCAGATCGTCCGCGAGCTTGGCAAGTTCGTCATGTCGCGACAGCTCTACCGCGGCTCGAAACCGGTCATGTGGTCATGCGTCGAGAGGACAGCTCTGGCAGAGGCCGAGGTCGAATACAAGGACCACACATCACCGACAGTCGATGTCGCCTTTCCGGTCATACGATCCCCGCTGGCCGAATTGCAGGATGCCGCCATCGTCATTTGGACCACGACACCTTGGACGCTGCCGGGCAACCGGGCGATCGCCTATGGCGAGTCACTGGACTACACGGTCATCGAGGTCGAGAGCGCCGGTGATGCGTCAGGTGGGGTCGCCGGACAGAGGATTGTCGTTCTTGATACCCTTCTTGCCGCCACCCTGGCGCGCTGCTCGATCACCGCTCACCGGGTCATCGCGCGCGTCACCGGGGCCATGCTTGCCGGCACTCTCACCCGCCATCCGCTGCGCGGCCACGGCTATGACTTCGATGTTCCCTTGCTGGCGGGCCATCACGTCACCACCGATCAGGGTACGGGCTTCGTCCACATCGCCCCTGGCCATGGCGCCGATGACTGGATTCTCGGTACCGCCAACGATATCGAGGTTCCCGATACCGTCGGTGAGGACGGTGCCTTTCTCGACCATGTCCCGCTGTTTGCCGGCGCGCGCGTCCTGACGGACGATGGCCGCCAGGGAGACGCCAGCGGTCGCGTCATCCGTGAACTGGCCAGACGGGGCGCTTTGCTGGGTTCCGGCAAGCTCGTTCACAGCTATCCCCATTCCTGGCGTTCGAAGGCGCCTCTCATCTTTCGCAACACGGCCCAGTGGTTCATTTCCATGGAAGCCGCAGGGTTGCGCGCCAGGGCGCTGGAAGCAATCGATGCAACCCGATGGGTTCCGTCTTCGGGGCACGCGAGAATCCGTGGCATGATCGAGACACGTCCCGATTGGGTGCTCTCCCGGCAGCGCGCATGGGGCGTTCCAATCACGGTGTTCGTCAACCGCGCCAGTGGTGAACTCCTGCGCGATCAGGCGGTGATCGACCGTGTCGCCAATGCGGTCGAGAAAGAGGGAGCCGATGTCTGGTTCACCGCCGATCCGCAGACCTTTCTCGGGCGCGACCACGACGCCGGCGACTACGAACAGGTGACCGACATCCTCGACGTATGGTTTGATTCGGGCGCGACGCACAGCTTCGTACTCGAAGCGCGCGACGACCTGACCTGGCCAGCGTCGCTCTATCTCGAAGGGTCCGACCAGCATCGAGGATGGTTTCACTCATCCCTGCTCGAATCGTCCGGAACACGCAACCGGGCACCCTACGACGCCGTCCTCACCCACGGCTTCGTCATGGACGGCAACGGTCGCAAGATGTCGAAGTCGCTGGGCAACGTCATCTCCCCCCAGGAGGTGATTGACCGGTACGGCGCAGACATCCTGAGAACCTGGGTGGTGTCGGCCGACTACAGCGAGGATTTGCGCATTTCGCGGGAAATCCTCGACTACCAGGCGCACAGCTATCGCCGGCTGCGCAACACCTTGCGATTCCTGCTCGGCAACCTTGACGGGTTCCGGGAAGAGGAGCGTCTTGGCATCGCCGACATGCCGGAACTCGAGCGCTGGGTCCTGCACCGCCTCCTGGAGATCGACGCCATCGTGCGAAAGGCCTGCGACGACTTCGATTTCCACGCCATGTTCGTGGTGCTGCACGGCTTCTGCGCAACGGACCTTTCCGCCTTCTACTTCGACATCCGCAAGGATGCGCTCTACTGCGACACCGCCGATTCGCCGCGCCGACGCGCCTGCCGGACGGTCCTCGACACGTTGTTTTCGTGCCTGACGGCATGGCTGGCCCCCATCCTGTGCTTTACTGCCGAGGAGGCGTGGCTGCTTCGATTCCCGGGGGAAAAGGCAAGCGTCCATCGCCGGCTGTTCCCCGATGTGCCGCAAGACTGGCGCGACGACGAACTCGCCGCACGCTGGGAATCCGTGCGCCGGGTCCGCCGGGTGGTGACCGGCGCCATGGAGATCGAACGCCGCGACAAGCGCATCGGTTCCAGTCTCCAGGCCCACCCGGCCATTCACCTTTCGCCCGATGATCTGGCCATTGTCCAGAGTGTCGACATGGCTGAAATCTCCATTGCATCCCGGGTCACGTTGCACAAGGGCGAGGGCCCCGGCGACGCCTTCCGCCTCGAGGATGTTGCCGATGTTGCCGTTGAAATCGGCGTGGCAACAGGCATGCGCTGCGAACGCTGCTGGAAGATCCTCGACGACGTGGGGAGCGACCCGGCCCATCCGGACCTGTGCGTAAGGTGTGCTGATGCCGTGACCGGGGGCAGCGACTGTTGATGAGATGGGGTCCGGGAATCGCGGTGTGTCTTTCCACGCTCATCGTCGTTCTCGTTGCCGATCAGGTGACCAAGGCCTTCATCATCGACGTCATGGCGGAGCGCGGTTTTCGCCCCCTTGACGTCGCCCCGCATGTGCGGCTCGTGATGGTATGGAACCGTGGCATCAGCTTCGGCCTGCTCTCGCAGGAGGGTGACATCATGCGCTGGAGTTTGAGCGCACTTGCCTTCGTCATCGCCACCGGCCTGACGGTCTGGGTCGTCCGCCAGGGAGATTTCCAGGCAATCCTGGGCGGTGGTCTGGTTGCCGGCGGCGCCGTCGGCAACGCGCTCGACCGCATCGTCTACGGAGCGGTCGCAGACTTCATCGATCTCCATGCCGGTGGATGGAGCTGGCCCGCCTTCAACATCGCCGATTCAGCGATCACGGTCGGCGTTGGCATTCTTGTTCTCAATGCCTTGTTGCGTCCGGGCGCAAGGCGTTAGGATATCGCCATGATCAAGCGTCTTTCCATGGTGGTGGCCAGCGCCCTCATGATCGCCGGATGCGGAGATCTTCGGGAGTCCCTCGGGCTTCTTCACAACCCGCCCGACGAGTTCAGGGTTGTCTCCCACGAGCCTCTGGAGATTCCCGGGACCCTCGACTCCCTGCCGGAACCGAGCAGCGGAACGCCGAGACCACAGGAAACGCTGCCGCAGGACATTGCCGAGGAGATTCTGGGCACAGACAGCGGACCCGCAGACGCCACGGTTGGAGAACGCCACCTCATGACAGCCGCCGGAACATCGGCTGCAGAACCCGGAATCCGCTCGCTGGTCAATGCCGAGCACCGGGCCTTCCTTGACGCCATCACCTGGGTGGACCGTCTCAACGTCTTTCGCCCGCCAGGGGACCGCACAGCGGTTCTCATCGATCCGGAGAAGGAATCCAGACGCATCCAGGGTGTGGCGGCCCTCGGTTTGCCGATCAATTCAGGCGACTTCACGGAATCGATTCTTGAGGAACAGGAAAAGGCTCTCCTCGAGGGCATCTTCTGAGCGATGCCGAAACCCGCCATGATCCTCGTGGCCGCCGCTCTGCTGGCAGCCGCATGCGACAGGGAAGAAGTTCTCACCGGAAAGGTCGAGCGCACCGTCAACGTTTCCACCGTGCCGCAGGTCGTCTCCCTTATCGTCCCGCCACCCTATCCCCTGCGACCTGAACTCGAACCTCGCGAGGAGTCGGCTTCGCTCGTCGAGCGCCAGGTGGAGACCGGCACCGATCTCGCGACCCTCAAGACAACGGCCGGAGAACGCGACCTTCTTCGACTGGCCGGCGCCGAAGCCGCGGCCCCGGACATTCGCACGACGATTACCCGCGAGAACAGCGTCCTGTCAGATGATCCCGAATTCGTTGATATCCTGCTTTTCGGCGAGCATCCGACAACACCACCCGTTCCGGAGATCATCGCGGACGATCCCGCCGAAGAAGAGCCCGAAGAATCGGATGACGCGGGCGGTTTCTGGGACTGGTTCTAACGAGGCTTCGCCTCAGACCGACGCGTTGCTCGTCGAGGCCGAATCGACGCCGTCTGTTGTTCTCCTGTCCCTGGTGAAAACTTGGCTCAACTGCAAACAATGGGGCCGTTCAAGGAGTCTAGAGCAGTTTGAACACGGCGATCAGCACACCGCTCTGGGCGACCATCAGGGCTACCAGAAGGCCGACCAGCCACTTGATCAGCTCGACCTTTGACGCCTCTATGGCGGCCTTGGTCTCCTGGCGAAAGGCGTCCATCTCAACCTTGGACTTCTGACGAGAGGTGTCCATCTCAGCCTTCATCTCGTGCCGAAAGGCAACCATCTCAGCCTTGATCTCGTGCCGAAAGGCGTCCATGTCGGCCTTCGACGCCAGTTGAAGGGCCTCGATGTCGACCTTGGTCGCAAGATTGCCGTTGAGCAGGGCGACATGCTCTTCGGCAAGCGTCTCGGCCTGCTGCTCGGTGAAGCCGCAGTTGGTCAGGCGCTTGACGAAGCGGTGCGTATCGAACGTGATGGGATCCTGCATGGCCTGCATCCTAGGAGCCGGAGCGCTGTCCGGCAAGCATCGACCCCGCAACACCGACACGTGCCCGCAGGCGGACGGCTCCGGCAATGATGCGGGACGCGGGCGGATCCTTGTTCCGGCATCGCCCTGGCGCGCACAAGAGGAAACCGCTGTGCGCTGGCCCTTGCGCGGGACATGGCGCGTTCAACGATAATCAGTGGCGTCATCACACATGGGAGCGCTTCATGCAGGATCGCTTTGCTGGCGATATCGGGGAGTTCGCCAAGTATCGGTCCGGGGCGCGAAATCAGTCGCGAAGCCGGCTATGACATCGGCTTCGCGGCCGGAAAAAGCCATGCCCCAAAGCGAAATACATGACTTGATGCCATGCGATACCTGTGACTGCTCGACAGCACCAGCGAGGCTTCGCCTCGCCCCGCGCGGATATGTCCACAGCCTGCCGGTTGTGGCGACGAGGACTGAGGGGCACCCTGTCGGGAGTACTGGGCATGGTGGGCTCGCCCGGCTGCGGGGCACGACGCGATGAGCGTGATCAGACGCCTGAATGAAACAACGGTCAATCGCATCGCCGCTGGCGAAGTGATCGAAAGGCCGTCGTCGGTTATCAAGGAACTGGTCGAGAACGCCATCGATGCCGGCGCCACACGAATCGACATCGCCGTCAATGCCGGCGGCAGGGAGTCGATCGTGGTCGCGGATGACGGCGCCGGCATGAATGCCGACGACCTCGCCCTCTCCGTGGAACGCCACGCGACCTCCAAACTGCCGGGCGATGACCTGACAGGGATCGGGACGCTGGGATTCCGCGGCGAAGCCCTGCCGTCGATCGGCGCCGTCTCGCGCATGCGCATCGTCACCCGTCAGCACGTGGAAGCGGCCGGCCTGATGATCGCGGTCGAGGCAGGACATGTCGGGTTCCCCATCCCTGCTGCGCGCAATCCGGGAACGACCGTCGAGGTGCGGGATCTTTTCTTTGCCACTCCGGCACGATTGAAGTTCCTCAAATCCGAACGGGCAGAGAATGCAGCCGTCGCCGACGTGGTGAAGCGCCTTGCGATGGTGCGCCACGACATCGCGATGACGCTGACATTCAACGCCAGGAAGAATCTTGTTGCCGGCAGCGAACCCGGTGACGCCACGGATGGCCGGTTGGCGCGCCTCACCACCGTGCTGGGCAAGGATTTCCGGGAAAACACAGTGCCCGTCGACAGCGAACACGACGGCGTTCGCATCACGGGCTTCGCCGGCCTGCCGACGTTCAACCGGGCCAACAGCCAGGGCCAGTTCCTGTTCGTCAACGCACGCCCGGTTCGCGACCGCCTGCTTCTGGGTGCCGTGAAGGGCGCCTACCAGGGCGTTCTGGCGCCACAGCGCCATCCCGTGGCGGCGCTTTTCATCGACATCCCGCCAGCCGCCGTGGATGTCAACGTCCATCCGGCCAAGGCCGAGGTACGGTTCCGCGACAGCCGCCTGGTGCGCGGTCTCGTGGTGTCCGCCATTCATCGCGCCATCGAGCAGCACGGGCACCGCACGTCGACGACTGCTTCGCGTGACGCCCTCGCGGCCATGCGCCCGGGCGACACCCCGCCGGCAGGGCGTCTCTTCGAGGGCGCCCACAGCGCCCGGACACGACAGCCGGCCTGGCGCGGATCCATCCGCGGCAGCCATGCGCAGTCCGTCGCGCCACCGACGGGTGACAGCCATCCTTCTCCGTCAGACGCATCCCCACCGTACGATATCGAGCCGGGCCCCCTCGGCATTGCGCGCGCCCAGTTCCACAACACCTATGTCATTGCCCAGACCGGGGACGGCATCGTTATCGTCGATCAGCACGCGGCGCACGAACGCCTCGTTCTTGAGCGCATGAAGGCCGAGATGGCGCAGGAAGGCGTGACGCGCCAGGTGCTTCTGTTGCCCGAAGTGGTGGAACTCGACGAATCTGCGGCCGGCCGCCTGGCAGAGCGCCGCGAAGAACTGAAGCACATGGGACTCGTCCTCGAGCAGTTCGGACCCGGCGCCGTGGTGGTCCGTGAGGTTCCTGCCATTCTCGGCGAGGCCGACATCCCGGGCCTCGTCAGGGACCTTGCCGATGAGGTCGCCGAGTCCGATGAGGCCACGGCGCTCTCCCAGCACATCGAGCATGTGTGCAGCACCATGGCCTGCCACGGCAGCGTACGCGCCGGGCGCACGCTGAAGCCGGCCGAGATGAATGCGTTGCTGCGCGACATGGAGACGACCCCCAATTCCGGACAGTGCAACCACGGCCGCCCAACGTTCATCGAACTCAAGCTCGCCGACATCGAACGCCTGTTCGGTCGCCGCTGAACCGGCCTGCAGCGTCAACATGCTGCCCGACACGGGAGAAGGGACGGCATGACGGGTGGCGAAGGCGGCTGACCCGCAGGACCGACAACCGCATGGCGCTCTGCCGCCGCATGCTGACGATGGTCTACGACGTGTCGGCAAGGCACAGAAAGACAAGGCGAGCGCGGCCCAGGTTGCGCTCATCGATCTGTGTGAAACCGTCCGGGACGCGAAGGGACGTGGTCTTCGGCTGCTCGACGACAGCCAGGGCGCCGGACCGGAGCCAGCCGCTCGATTGCAGATTGTCCAGCGCCATCTCCGCAAGGTTCGCGTGCCAGGGCGGATCGAGATAGGCGAGATCAACGGGCCGAGGGATGACCGGCAAGCGCCTCGTCGCGTCGCATCGCATCAGGGTGGTGCGGCGGTCCTCGCCGAGTGCGGCGATGTTCTTCGAGGCCGCATCGAGGGCAACCGGCGCATTGTCGACAAGCACAGTGTGAGCTGCTCCCCGCGAGAGCGCCTCCAGGGCAATCGCCCCGGTACCACAGAAAACGTCGGCCACATGGGCGCCGTCGAACCCGCACCACACATCGCGGGCAACCAGGATGTTGAAGAGTGTCTCTCTCACCCTGTCGGCAGTGGGGCGCACGCCGGCGTCTGCGGGAGCAACCAGACGCCGGCGTCTATGGCGACCGCCGACGATGCGCATCGAGTCTCGCTCCCCAGTCCCCGGGAAGTTGCTCCCTGAGAACCTTGACGGGCACCTCCTCGACGGCTCCCCTGTCAAGCTTGCCGAGCTGAAACGGGCCATAGGAAGTTCTGATGAGACGGTTGACAGTGAGACCGAGTGATCCAAGCACGCGGCGAACCTCCCGGTTGCGGCCCTCGCAAAGGGTCACCGTGAGCCAGGCATTGGCGCCGGTCCGGCTGTCAAGGCGGGCGGTGATCGAACCGTAGCGGACACCGTTGACGGTCACGCCTCTTTCGAGTTTTTCGAGTGCCTCCTTGGCCACCGCTCCATAGACACGCACACGATAACGTCGGGTCCAGCCAGTCTTCGGCAATTCCATCCAGCGGGCGAGATCTCCGTCATTGGTAACGAGCAGAAGGCCTTCGGATGCCATGTCGAGTCGCCCGACGCTCATCAGGTGGGGGCGTGAGTCTGCGAAGAGATCGAAGACGGTCCTGCGGCCTCGTTCATCCTGCCTGGAAACCACAACGCCTGACGGCTTGTTGATGCGCCACAGCCGCAGACGGGGTCGAGCCGGAATGCGCTGACCATCGACGGTCACGATGTCGTCCGTCGTCACTGTCACACCGGGTGAGGTCAGCACCTCGCCATTGACCGCAACTCTGCCCTCAGCGATGAAGCGTTCCGCTTCGCGCCTCGAAGCAACCCCGGCATGGGCGATGCGCTTGGCAACACGTTCGGCCATCACCCGCGGCAGGCTTCGACGAAGGCCCTGAAAAGATGCCGGTCACCCTCTGATATGGCGTATTCCGGGTGCCACTGCACACCCAGACAGAAGCGATATCCTGCGTGCTCGATACCCTCGATGACGCCGTCGGGCGCCACCGCGTTGACCGCCACATCCTCGCCCACCGTGTCCGCAGCCTGATGATGGGCGCTGTTGACCGGAAGTTCCGCGACGCCAACGATGTCATGCAGGAGTGTGTCCGCCTTGACGGTCACTGTATGTCCGGCCCGGGTACGCGGACCCTCCTGTTCATGAGCGAGACAGGACGCAACCGAATCCGGAATATGCTGGATCAGGGTGCCGCCGAGCACCACATTCAACAGTTGCTGTCCGCCACAAATCCCGAAAACAGGACGGTCGCGCGCCAAGGCGTCCTCGGTGACAGCCCACTCGAACCGCGTGCGTGTGTCCTTGGTGGTCACCAACTCGTGGCGCGCCGGCACCCCGAACAGCACCGGATCGATATCGAAGGCGCCTCCCGTCACCACCACCCCGTCGAGAGCCCCGACATAGGCCCGTGCAAGGTCGGATTCGTGGCCAATGGCAACCGGGAGTCCGCCCGCTTCGACGATGGCGGACATGTAGTTTTGCCGGATGGCATACCACGGCATGTTCGAGTAATGACCGGGCTCCTCGCAGTCGAGCGTGAGACCGATCAGGGGTCGTCCCCGCATGGTATCCTTCACATGGCGCTTGCCTGCGCCACTGTGGCGGTTCGCTGCGCCACGTGCAAGGAGGCTGACCATGGACCGGACAGCAACATTCATGGAGATGGCGCTTGTCGAAGCCGCGGCCGCCGCCGCAAGGGGTGAGTCTCCGGTTGGCGCCGTGATCGTGCTCGGGGGAGAGATTGTCGCGGCAGCCGGCAATGGCACGCGCAGGCACACCGATCCCACCGCCCATGCGGAAATCCTCGCCCTGCGTCAGGCCTGCCGGATACTCGGCCGCCATCGCCTCGATGGCGCCGATCTCCATGTCACCCTTGAGCCCTGTCCCATGTGCGCCGGCGCCATCGCCGAAGCCCGCATCCGGCGTCTCTACTACGGAGCGGAAGATCCCAAGGGGGGCGCTGTCGACAACGGTGTGCGTCTGTTCGATCAACCCACCTGCCACCATCGGCCGGAGGTCTACGGCGGCATCCTCGAAACCCGCTGCAGCGAACTCCTCACGACCTTCTTTGCCGCCAGGCGCTCATGACACCACGCCGCAACACCCCCTTCGTGAGCGGTGCTGTTGCGTGATTGTCCGCACATGCGTATCGCCGACGACTAGAGGCCGGCGCTGACGTCTTCCCACGTTTCGATGAGCAACTGGTCAATCTTCGGGTTGAGCGGCACCCAGAAACTCGTTGCCGCCATGAGCCTCACGGGATCGTCGTATCCCAGCGCCACCAGTGTTTCGCGGTCCACGAGTTCAAAGGACTGCGCGTTGCCGTGACCGTAGCCATAGGCCTCGATGAGGTACTTCCCGGTTTCCGGTGCGAGCCAAGCGTTCATGAAATCATACGCCATGGCGTCATCGTTTTCGGCAGCGGCAAGATGAACGAGACCGCAGGCCCAGCCGAATGCGCCTTCCTTCGGCGCCGCGAAGGCCACCGGAATATCCTGATCAAGGAGATTGACGAGAGCCTCGTTCCAGGCATAGGCCACAACGCACTCGCCAGAGGCCATGGCCTGTTCCATATCGGTCTGGCTGTCCCAGTAGAATCTGACGAGATCACGCTGCTTGCGCGCCAGTTCGCCCGCCTCCGCAATCTGTTCGGGCGTCGGGTCCATCGGTTCATAGCCCAGCATCTTGAGAGCGATCTGGAGGGTCGCCGCGTCATTCCTGCCGCAGATACGGCCGCTGTAGCGCTCGTCGAACATCATCGCCCAGGACTCTTCGCCCTCGACGATGTCGGTGCGGTAGATCACCGATGACAGTCCGAAATCGGTGATGATCATGTAGACATCGCCATCGATCACGGCGCCATTCATGGTGTGAAGCGCCGGGAACATGCTATCCCAGGCGTCGATACGGGAGGTGTCGATGGGCTTGATGATACCGGCTTCATGCCAGCGAGGAACATTGTCCACACATGGATGGGCGAGATCGGCAACGAAACCGGCCCGGATCTTCTGCAGGCCATCCTCCGCCGAGGCGAAGATCGACCAGTCCGGGGAACGCCCGTGCTTGTCGACGAAAGCCTGGTGCAGTTCCGGCACCTCGTAGGCCGACCATGTGAAGTAGTGGATCATGTCACCCTGGGCCGCGCTTGCAGGCGATATCGCCGACGAAGCCATCGGCGCCAGACCGGCGGCAGCGGCGGCCGCCATGAAGTCCCGGCGGTCGATTTCGCGGCTGAGCAGTTTCCTGTGCAACTGCTCGACACGCGGCTTTCTCAACACATGCATCGTTCAACCTCCCTCCTGATCATCACTGAGGCGTCGAGAATGCGCCCCTTCCATCCTCTGTGCAACTGGCTTCGCACTGACGCCCGGCATGTGCGGTCCTTGAATGAGGGGGCAATGCTTGTTACCCATCTTGCTGTCGGCCCGTGAGGTATGATGACCGTCTTCAACCCGCCAGGGAGAACAAAAGGATGAGAGCGCTTGTGACGGCTGTGGCGGCCCTGGTTCTTGGCGCCGCCTCGGTGACCGCTTCGGCGGATGGCCTGAAAGTGGGCATGATCACGACCCTGTCGGGCGGTGGCTCGGCTCTCGGGGTGGATGTACGCGACGGATTCATGCTCGCTGTCGAGCAGTCTGGGCGCAGCGACATTGACGTCGTCATCGAGGACGACCAGCGCAAACCCGAGATCGCGGTCCAGATTGCCGACAAGATGGTGCAGTCCGACAATGTCGACGTGCTGACCGGCATCATCTGGTCGAACCTCGCCATCGCCGTCGTGCCCTCGGTGGTGCGCCAGGGAAAATTCTATCTCTCGCCCAACGCCGGGCCCTCGAAGCTCGCCGGCGAGGGATGCCACGAGAACTACTTCAATGTCGCCTGGCAGAACGACAACCTGCATGAAGCCGCCGGCGGATATGCCAACGATGCGGGTTTCACGAACTCCTTCATCCTGGCGCCGAACTATCCTGCCGGACATGATGCGCTGACCGGCTACAAGAGGTTCTTCACCGGCACCATCACGGCCGAGGTCTACACCGAACTCGGCCAGACCGACTATGCGGCGGAAATTGCGCAGATCCGCGCATCGGATGCCGACAGCATCTTCTTCTTCCTTCCCGGCGGCATGGGGATCTCGTTCATGAAGCAGTACGCCGGTTCCGACATCGACATTCCCGTGGTCGGCCCCGCGTTCTCGTTCGATCAGGGGATTCTCAATGCCGTGGGCGAGGCGGCGCTGGGTGTCAGGAACACCTCGCAGTGGTCAAAGGACATCGATAACGCCGCCAACAAGGCCTTCGTGGCCAGCTTCCAGGAAGCCTACGGGCGTCTGCCCTCTCTCTATGCTTCCCAGGGATTCGATACCGCCAATCTTCTCATCAGCGCTCTCGACAAGGCCGATGTCAACGACACACAAGCCTTCCGCGCAGCCCTGCGCGCCGCCGACTTCGCGTCGGTGCGGGGCGACTTCATGTTCGGTGCCAACCATCATCCGGTACAGGACATCTACGTGCGTGAGGTGATCATGGAGGACGGCATCCTCACCAACCGCATCGTTTCGCTCGCACTTGAGGATCACGCGGACGCCTACGCCGGCGCGTGTTCCATGTAGCCATTCCTGCCCTTCCGGCCGGTACGCCCGCGGACCTGCCGGAAGGGCAGCACACATCATGCCGGCAACACTGATCGCCGAGCAGGTCCTCAATGGCCTGCAGTTCGGCGTCATGCTGTTCCTCATGTCCGCAGGCCTCACCCTGGTCTTCGGCGTCATGGGACTGATCAATCTGGCCCACGGTTCCCTCTACATGATCGGAGCCTTCGCCTGCGCCGCGGTGGTGTCGGCCACGGGTTCGTTCTGGCTCGGTCTTGCGGCGAGCCTTGCAGCCGCGGCGGCGGCGGGCGCTGTTGTCGAGGTGGCCCTGATGCGGCACCTCTACCGGAGAGGACACCTCGATCAGGTGCTCGTCACCTTCGCACTCATCCTCGTGTTTTCGGAAGGCGCCCGCTGGATCTTCGGCGCCTTTCCCCTCTACCTCGACATCCCCCCGTCGCTGGCCGGAACCGTCGCCCTGCCCGGCGGACTGGACTACCCCCTCTACCGCCTCGTCATCATCGCCGCCGGCCTGACGGTCGCTGCCGCCCTCTTCCAGCTTGTCTCCCGGACGCGTCTCGGCATGCGCATCCGTGCCGGCGAGTCCGACCGCGAAATGATCGCCGCCATCGGTATCAACATTGGCGCACTCTATACCGCGGTCTTTGCCCTGGGCGCCGCCCTTGCGGGATTCGCCGGTGCCGCCATCGGATCCATCACGTCCGTGGAAGTCGGCATGGGCGAACCGGTCCTCATTCTTGCCTTCGTGGTGATCGTCATCGGCGGCATCGGCTCCATCAAGGGTGCTCTTGTCGGCGCCATCCTGGTGGGGGTGACGGACACCATGGGCCGCCTCCTGCTCCCTGCGCTCTTCGCCACCTTTCTCGAACCGGCCGATGCTGCCGCAACGGGTTCATCGCTGGCCTCCATGCTCATCTACCTGCTCATGGCGCTCATCCTCTTCCTGAGGCCCGGCGGCCTCTTCGGCAAGATCGCCTGACGCTCGCATGACCCCGAGGCTCGCTTCCACGCTCGTCGTTCTGCTGCTGCTTGCCGTGCCGCTGGCCGGCAGGATCCTTGGTGAACCGTGGCTCATCACCCTGGCAACCCGTGTCGCCATTCTCGGACTGGCGGGCGTGGGGCTCAATCTGGCGCTGGGCTATGGCGGCATGGTGTCCCTGGGTCATGCGGCCTTCTTCGGAATCGGCGGCTACGCGGCGGGCGTTCTCGCTCACCATGCACTCGAGGGTCATCCCGTCATGGCATGGCCGGTGGCGCTTCACGGCACGGATTCCATGATCGTCATCTGGCTTGTCGCCATCATCTGCGGCACCGTGCTCGCCTTTCTCATCGGCTGTCTGTCGCTCAGGACCACCGGCGTCTACTTCATCATGATCACACTGGCGTTCGCCCAGATGATCTACTATTTCACGGTCTCGTGGCCCGCTTATGGCGGCGAGGACGGATTGCCGATCTATGTGCGCAGCAGCCTCTTGGGCCTCGACACCATGGATCCCCTGACCTTCTTCCTGATCGTCTTCGCTATCCTGGTTGTCGTCATCTTTCTGGTTTCCAGGGTCGTGCAATCGAGTTTCGGCCTGGCGCTCAATGCCGTCAGACAGAACGAGACCCGCCTTCGCAGTGTGGGTATCGGCGGCTTTCGCATACGCCTGGTCGCCTTCGTCATGTCGGGCGCCATCACGGCGCTTGCCGGCGCACTCTTCGTCGACCTCAATCGCTTCGTCAGTCCGTCCATGCTGAGCTGGCATACCTCCGGCGAGATCATGGTCTTTGTCATCCTGGGCGGCGTGGCCCGTCTGTGGGGGCCGATTGCCGGTGCGGCACTCTACGTCTTGCTCGAACAGGTCCTGGGCTCGATGACCGACCACTGGCAGTTCTGGGTCGGGCTGTTGCTGATCGTCGTGGTCCTCCACGCCCGTGGAGGCATCATGGGGTTCACCTCTCCCCGGCGCTCCCATGGCAACTGAATCGGGCAGCGCGCCGGTCGTGCTGGACGTGAGCGGCCTGACCAGGAGTTTCGGCGCCGTCAGGGCCAATGACGCAGTCTGTCTCGATCTCGTCACCGGAGAAATCCATGCGCTGATCGGCCCCAACGGCGCCGGCAAGTCGACCTTCATCCGGCAGGTCGCCGGCGATCTGACCCCCGACAGCGGAGCCATCCGCTTCCGGGGCCGTGACATCGCTCAGTTGAGCGCGGCGCAAAGGGCGCGCCTCGGCATGGCGCGCACCTTCCAGATCTCGTCCCTCATCCCGGAGTTCACGGTTCTGGAAAACGTCATGCTCGCCCACCTGGGACGCCTCGGGCAAAGCATGCGGTTCTTCGCCCCCGTCGCCCGGGACAGGAAGCTTTGCCGACTGGCACGGGAATGTCTCGATCGTGTCGGCCTCGACTCCCGGCACCGTGAGCAGGTGTCACGGATCAGCCATGGCGAAAGACGGCTTCTCGAGATCGCCATCGCCCTTGCCCTCGAACCCGCCGCCTTCCTTCTCGACGAACCCATGGCCGGCCTCGATCAGGAAGGATCACGCATGCTGATCGGCCTGCTCGACAGCCTGAGGCAGACCGCGCCGGTGCTCCTCGTCGAACATGACATGGATGCCGTCTTTGCCCTCGCCGACAGGATCTCGGTTCTCGTCGACGGCCGCCTCATCGCCACCGGACGGCCTGAGGCGATCCGGTCCAACGAGACGGTGCGCGCTGCCTACCTTGGCATGGAACAGCCGTGACACGGCTTCTCGGTATCCGGAATCTGGAGGCATGGTACGGATCGGCCCAGGCGCTCTCCGGTGTCGACCTCGATATCGCCGCCGGCGAGATGGTGGCTCTCATGGGTCGCAACGGCATGGGCAAGACGACGACCATCAGGGCCTTGTGTGGTCTCGTGAGACCATGCAGGGGGGTGATCCTCCTTCAAGACCGGGATGTTCTCGGCGCCCGCCCCCACCACATGGCTCGCTCCGGCATCGGCCTGGTCCCCGAGGGACGCCGGTGCTTTGCGAACCTGACGGTCCACGAGAACCTCGTGGTGGCGGCCCGGCGGGGCGCATGGGACATGCCGCGCATCCTGGAGCTTTTCCCCGCCCTGGAGCCGCATCTTTCCCGGGATGCGTCAACCCTCTCCGGTGGCGAGCAGCAAATGCTGGCGATCGGCCGCGCCCTCATGACCAATCCGAAGCTCCTCGTCATGGATGAAGCGACCGAAGGCCTGGCTCCCACCGTGCGCCGTGACATCTGGCGGGCGATCGCCATCCTGAAGGCTGCGGGCCAGTCGATACTTCTCGTCGACAAGGCTGTCGGCGATCTCCTCGCCAACGCCAGCCATTGCGTCATTCTCGAAAAGGGCCGCACCGCCTGGCGCGGCAACCCGAGAGAACTCGACGACGCCACCCTTCATCGATACCTGGGAGTGTGACGCAACCCACTTATGCCTTGTCACCCGCATGATGTGTTGTGCATCCCGGATTGGACGGCATGTCATGCCGAATCAGACGGACTCACTCGACCCCTTCGTACGCCGCCACGCCGAGGCTCCCGTTCGCATGGCGCTCACCGACACGCGTATCGTCGCCATCGTCGGTCCGTGGCAGTCCGGCAAGGCAACGCTGGCAAGGCGGATCGCCGAAGCTGCACTTCCTGGATTCGGGCCTTCTTGCGTCACTGCGGCGCATCGGCGTGGCGGCAATCGCGAGGAACCGTCAGACGCTGACGATCACGCCTCGAGAGCTTCGTCTGCGGAGAATTTACCAAGGCCACGGTCCTCGACACAACCAAACAACCGTCAGCCACTACCGCGACAAGGACGGGATTGAGATCAAGGCTGCGGCAACGGCGCTCCCCCGGGACTTCAGGGGACTGCGGCGTCTCAGGGATGTCCTCGGTGACGGATTTGTCTGTGGTATCGTTCTTCACGATGGCGAACGCATTCAACAGGTCAGCTCCCGGCTCTTCGCGATTCCGTTCCGACTGCTCTGGGAAGCCTGAAGGCAAAACCGGTCATGAGTATCTGGGAGCACTTGCCCCGGAGCATGAAATAGCGTTTCAGGGAAAGGACCGGTCGATACAGTCTTCGTCCTTGTCAGCCAATGCGAATTGTCGCGCCTGCCTCCGGCAACACCCTGGCGGCTGGCGCGTTCGCACTTGTCGCGGCGCCTCGCAATCCCGAGAATGGAGCCATGTCGGATGCGACCTCCTCGGACCACGACGCCACATCCTCCAGGTGCGATCCCCTCGCCCGGCTTCGTGCCCAGCTTCTGGTCCGCTGGAGCGCGTTTCCGCAAGCACGCAAAGATGAACTCGACGCGCTGCTCGGCGACGCGCTTGAGCGTGCGGCAGCCGCCAATCCCGAAGTGCTGACAGTGATGGATCCCGCGAGTCGTCCCCAGCGGCTGCGGCTCGCCACCGTGGTGGAGGCCGCGGACCTCGACAGCTTCTACCACAACGAATGGGCCGAGATGGCGATTTCCGATGACGGCAGGCTGTTTCTCGTCTACCGCAGACGCGACGGTGGCGACTACGCGGTCACATGGTCACATGCGACCACCGTTCCCGTGCCGGTAATGCAGAGACTCCCCGATGTGCTTGCCATCGCGATGCTCGAAAGCGACAGCACGCAGAGCTGACAGCAGGCGCCCCGTGTTGCTGCCATGCCTTCAGCGCCGCTTCGCATCACTGAGAGCAGCGGTCAACGGAGCGCGGGCATGGACCAACGCCGGGTCCCGCCACTGGCTCGCCGCATGCCTTCTCCTGGTTGCGGCAGCTGCCGCAGCGGCCGGGGATGAAATGCCTGACGCGCCGGACCATGGCGTCGTTGGCTACATCGAGATTGACGACGTCATTGATCGGTTCTCCGACCGCTACCTCGCCCGCGCCATCGAGCAGGCACAGGCCGGGGGTGTCGACACCCTTCTCGTGCGCATCGACACCGATGGCGGAGCGGTTCACGACGCGCGCTCCATGTTCAAGCGTATCCTCGATCTCAAGGCGGATGGAATCCGCACCATCGCCTTCATCGACTTTCGCGCGATTTCCGCCGGAGCACTCATCGCCTACGCCCACGAGGAGGTGTACCTCAGCGAAACCGCCTCCATCGGCGACATCGGCGTCGTGTTTCAGTCCCCGCAAGGGGAGATCACCTACGCTCCGGAGAAGTTCGAGACCGTGGTGCGCACCCTGCTGACACAGGCGGCCGAGCAGCGCGGCTGGAACCGCGGGATGCTTCTCAAGATGACCGCCCACAAGCAATCGCTCTACCGGGTCACCCCACCGGACGGGTCTGTGGAGTACGTCATAGAGGACGATCTTCCGGAATTCCTCGCCGCGCACCCGGGGATCGATCATGACGATCCGGCCCGGGTCATCGTCTACCGCGGTCCGGATCGTCTGCTGACGCTGACCGGTCGCGAGGCGGTGACCTTCGGCATGGCGACCGGCAACGTCGCCGATCTCGACGCGATGCACGAGCAGCTTGGCGTGACCGTGGACGAGGTCGTGGATCTCTCGCCGCGGGGTGTCGAACGGGCGGCCTGGGCGCTCTCGCGGTTCGCGCCAATCCTTGCGGGACTCGCGGTGCTCTTGCTGCTGTTCGAACTGAAGACTCCGGGCGTTGGCCTTTGGGCGGCGCTGGCCGCGCTGCTCGGGGCCGGGTTCCTCTTCACCCAGTATTCCCTCGATTTCATCGAGAACATCGAACTTCTGCTGATCGTGGCCGGCATTGGCCTCATCGCCGTCGAAATCTACACGATGGCAGCTGGCGGGCTGCTTGCGGCATTGGGCGGAGCAGCAGGGTTCACGGGCCTCATTCTCGCGTTCCTGCCGCATGGGATGACGTTCGATCTGGATGATCCGGTCTTCGTCGATGCATTGACCGATGCTGCGTTCGGCGGCGCGACCGCGGTGGGCATTGTGGTGGTCGGCGCCGTCCTTGCCATGCGATTTCTCCCGCGCAGCACCATGCTGCGCCGGCGCCTGGCGATGACGGACGAGGTGACCGCGACCAGCGCGGGCACAATCGAGGCCCGTGCCGGCGACCTGCTGGGCAGGCGCGGCAAGGTGGCCGAGGCGCTGCACCCGGGTGGAACAATCTGGCTCGGCACAGAATCAGTGCGCGCGCGGGCCGAACACGGCGCCTGGGTGCCGGCAGGGGCGTCAGTGGAGGTGATATCGGTCGAGTTCGGCGAAGTGATCGTGCGATCGGTGAGCGATGGCAGCAAGGAGGCCGATCATGGATAACACCGCCCTTTCAGCGGCGGCCGGCGTCGACTGGCAGGTATTCGGACTCTCGCTGGGACTGCTTGTTCTCGCTGTCACATTGCTGATTCTCGAGATCTTCGTGGTGTCGTTCGGGGTCTTGCTGGTCGCCTCGATGGCATCGGCGATCGCCGCGATCCACTACGCTTTCGCCGCTGGCGAGGTCACCGGCTGGGCCATAACAGCGGCTGTCCCCGTCCTTGCGGCGGTGCTCGCCCGCTGGGGTCTCGGACGCATCCGCAGATCGCGCCGCCTGGTTCCCAGGAGCGAGATCACGGCCGAAGCGGGCTATCATCACCACGCCGAGCAGGTCGGTGTGCATCCCGGCGCTGAAGGTCTTATGGTAACCCGGGCGCGGCCTTCGGGGCGGGCCCGTTTCGCCGGCGGGGAGTGCGACGTGCAGGTACAGAGCGGCAGCCTGGCACGCGGCGAGAAGGTGGTGGTGCTGCACATCGACGGTCCCATCGTGTTCGTCGCTCCGGCGACGGACGGGGGGTGACGCGACATCCCGTCGTGATCTGAGGAGGCAAGACGCCATGTTTTTTGATTTGAGTCTCATATTCGTGATCGTCGTCGTCCTGATCGCGATCGTGTTCTTCGCCTTCATCTGGAGCGCATTCTGGCTGTGGTGGCAATCAATCCTCTCCAACGCGCCGGTGAGTCTGCTCCAGATCATTTTCATGCGCTTTCGCAAGGTGAAGCCGGCGGTCATCGTGACCGTGCGAATTACCGCGAAGAAGGCGGGCATCAACCTTACCGGCGACCAGCTTGAAGCCCACTACCTCGCCGGCGGCAACGTGGCGCGCGTGGTGCAGGCGCTCATCTCGGCGCACAAGGCCAACATCACGCTCGACTACGACCGCGCCTGCGCGATCGATCTCGCCGGGCGCGACGTGCAGGAGGCCGTTGGCACCTCGGTCAACCCCAAGGTCATCGACGTGCCCTCCGGGCAGATGGCGCGCAACACCATCGACGGCATCGCCGGCGACGGCATCCAGCTCAAGGTCAAGGCGCGGGTCACGGTGCGCACCAATCTTGATCGACTGGTCGGCGGCGCAACCGAAGAGACCATCGTGGCTCGGGTCGGCGAAGGCATCGTCACCACCATCGGTTCGTCGGAGAACCACATGTCGGTCCTTGAGAATCCCGATCGCATCTCCAAGGTGGTGCTGGAACGTGGTCTCGATTCAGGCACCGCGTTCGAGATCCTCTCGATCGACATCGCCGACATTGATGTCGGCGACAACATCGGGGCGCGCCTGAAGATCGATCAGGCGGAGGCCGAAAAGCAGGTGGCCCAGGCCCAGGCCGAACGCCAGCGCGCCCTCGCCGTCGCACGGGAGCAGGAGATGGTCGCGCTGGTGCAGGAGAACCGCGCCAAGGTGGTTCTTGCCGAGGCCGAGGTACCCAAGGCGATGGCCGACGCATTCCGCGCAGGCAACCTTGGTGTGATGGACTACTACGGCATGCAGAATGTCATCTCTGACACCCGGATGCGAAGCAGCATCGCCGGCGGCGGCGATGAGGCGGCACCCGCACAGGAGGGATGAGGCCATGACGGCATGCGGCGGTCACCGGATTCCCTCAACGCGCGCCTGACAGGCTCCGGAAATCGAGGCATGGCGGGTCTGAGAGCGCGTTTGCGGCAGATGTACCGGGAAGTCGGCAGGCAGCGCGGCGACAGTCCGATGTCCCGTGCAGGCGACGGCAACGAGGAAGCGGATGCGACGTGGGAGCAGGAGAGAGAAATCGGGGGCATGCCTCCACGGCCGTGGAGGGCAGAGACGGTGGGGGATCCCTGGAGGCGCGATATCCGGGAGTGCCCGGCGCCAGCGAGCGCCGCGTCTGAGACGCATGGCGCACAACGTCCCGACCACATTCCCCGGGATACGAACGGCTCACGGGAATCCCGCACCGACGCGGTTCTGGCGCGCGTACGCGCCCGCCTTGGCGCCCCGGATGCGCTGCGCGAGGCGTTCGTGCTCAAGGAGATCCTGGATCGGCCTCTGGCGCGACGCCGCGCAAGGTAGCCCGATTTCAGGCAACCACTCGCCCCCGGGTTTTCGGAGATTGCAACGTCCGAGGAACACCCCGGGCGACAGGTTTGACTGCGCTGCCGTCCCTCACGATGACGAACCCATCGTGCAGGTGGCTCCATCTTGTCGGCGGCTCCATCTTGTCGGCGGCTATTGTCGTGCGAGCCCCTTCAAGCCGATGTCGCGTCGGCAGAATCCGTCCGCCCAGTCGATCCTGTCGACAATGCGATAGGCGCGATCACGGGCTTGTGCGAGGAACGCTCCGCGCGCCGTCACACCCAGCACGCGCCCGCCGGCTGACACCCAGCCGCCATCCATGCGCGCCGTGCCGGCATGGAGGATTACGCCATCGTCGCCCGCTGCGTCGTCGAGGCGGCGAATGGGTGTGGCCCGGGGACAGGGCCCCGGATAGCCCCTCGTGGCCATCACCACGGTCAGGGCAGACTCCTCACGCCACGCGAGGCGGACACCGCCGAGCGTACCGTCGCGGGTCGCCAGCAATGCCGGCACAAGGTCCGCATCAAGGCGGGCAAGCAGGGCCTGGCACTCCGGATCACCGAAGCGAACGTTGTACTCGAGGAGTCTGGGACCTTGCGAGGTGATCATCAGCCCGGCATAGAGAACGCCGCGAAAGGGCGTGCCGCGCCGAGCCATGGCGGCAATGGTCGGGCGGATGATGTCGTCCAGAATCCGCGCCTCGATGTCGGAGGTGACCACCGGAGCCGGCGAGTAACATCCCATGCCGCCGGTGTTGGGGCCGGTATCACCGTCACCGACGCGCTTGTGATCCTGCGCCGTGGCCAGCGGCAGAATCGACGTGCCGTCAGCCAGCACGTGGTAGCTCGCTTCCTCACCATCGAGAAATTCCTCGATGACGACGCAGGAACCGGCATCGCCAAACACGCGTTCCGCCAGCACCTCGTCAACAGCCTTGCAGGCCTCGTCTTCGGTGAATGCGACGGTGACGCCCTTGCCGCCGGCAAGTCCATCCGCCTTGACAACGATGGGCGCCCCTGAGGCTACAATCCACGCCCTTGCCGCGCCCGCATCGGCGAAACGCCGCCAGCGGGCCGTGGGTACGCCGGCGGCATCGGCGATCTCCTTCATGAGCGACTTCGATGCCTCGAGCCGGGCGGCGGCCGCATTCGGTCCTATGCAGGCAATGCCCGCGTCTTCCATGGCGTCGACAATTCCGGCGACGAGGGCGGCTTCGGGACCGGGCACGACAAGATCAACTGCGTTGGTCCGGGCCCATGCGACGAGGCCGACGACATCGTCGGCTGCCACGTCGACCAGCCGGGAATCGCACGCAATGCCTGCGTTGCCGGGCGCGCACAATACCTTCGTGACAAGCGGCGACGCGGCGATTGTCTTCACCAGCGCATGTTCCCGGCCGCCAGAGCCGATAACAAGAACCTTCATCGACGATCACCGCGCGCCGGATTGCCCTGTGACGGAGCCAACACGCCCATCATCGCACATGCGCTTCTCAATAACTGATGTAACGACAATCATTCTCTCTCCACTGCAACTGCGAGACGAATCCGCGGCGGATTCTCCCGCATCTGCAACGCACGGCAAGGGCAATCCATGACCACGACTTGCCCAGGCGCGCATCAAGGCGCTTCGGCCGCGCAAGACCGCCCGCGATGTCCGCGGCGCCGATCTCAAGGATTTCGGCGTCCGCATCGATCCGACAGGACGCATGTGCTTTTTCACCCATGGTCGGCACGAGGGCAAGAGGGTCTGGAAGATCGTCGGCAATGCCGCCTCCCTCACAGAGCGAAGCGGCGGAGCGGATCAAGCGCGCGGTCACGCTGGATGCGGATCCTCCTGCAAGATTCCCGGGATCGGGGTCCGTGGAGGCTGACTGCGGGCATTGCTGACGACTGATGTCGTTCCCGGGGGCGAGATGTCGGGTGTCGCGGCGGCCCGGGTCTTGTATCATGGTGCCGTCATGGAAGCATCCGCCACAATCCCCGGCCCGGCAGGCAACGTCCCCGAATTCGGAGTCGCCGAAATCTCGCAACGGGTGCGCGCGACGGTCGAGGCGGCTTTCGAGCGTGTGCGCATCCGCGGCGAAATCGGCCGGGTCACGACAGCCGCATCAGGACACGTCTACCTCTCCATGAAGGAAGACAAGGCGGTGCTCGACTGCGTCTGCTGGTCGCGAACGGCAAACCGCCTGACCCACCGACCCGAACAGGGCCTGGAAATGGTGGCCACGGGCAGACTGACAACCTATGCAGGCCGTTCCAGCTACCAGCTGATCATCGAGAGCCTCGAGCCTGCCGGGCTTGGCGCTCTGATGGTTCTGCTCGAAAAGCGACGCAAGCAGCTTGAGGCGGAGGGTCTCTTCGATCCGGCGGCCAGGAAGCCGTTGCCACCGTTGCCCGCGGTCATCGGGGTCGTGACGTCGCCGACGGGTGCGGTGATCCGCGACATCCTGCACCGTCTGCGCGAACGCTTCCCCCGCCATGTCCTTGTATGGCCCGTACCGGTGCAGGGAGAGGCCGCTGGCGCCGCGATCACCGCCGCCATCGAGGGTTTCAACGCCATCGCCCGCAACGACCGGGCTCCGCGCCCCGGTCTCATCATCGTTGCCCGCGGCGGCGGCAGTTTCGAGGATCTGATGCCCTTCAACGAGGAGAGTGTGGTGCGCGCCGTCGCCGCCAGCGCCATACCCGTGATATCGGCCGTGGGCCACGAAACGGACACGACCCTCATCGATCATGCTGCTGACCTGAGGGCGCCGACGCCGACCGCGGCCGCAGAGATTGCCGTTCCGGTGCGGGCCGAACTCATGGCGCGCCTGATCGAGACTGACGGCAGGCTTGTGCGGGCAACCACGGAACTGCACCAGCGCCTTGCCAGTCATCTGGCTGGCCTCGCCCGCGGATTGCCGAGGCCCGGTCGCATTCTCGAGCAACGAAGCCAGGATCTCGATCACGTTGCCTCGGGTCTTGACCGGGTGATGTCGCTGAGGCTCGCCGGCCTTGGCCGCGCTCTCGACGAACGCATCCTTGCGATGCCGCAACCAGGCGCCTGGATTGCGGACAGGCGCGCCCGGCTCGCCGGAGTCGCTTCCGGCATCAATGCCGAACTCCTTGCCGGGCGCGTGGCCCGCTCCGGGGACCGGCTCGCCCACCTCGCCGACAACCTCGAGCGGGCCATCGGCGAATGCCTGACAACACCGGATCACACCCTCACACGACTCAACAAACTCCTGGAAAGTCTCAGCTATCGTTCTGTTCTCGAGCGCGGATATGCGGTCGTGCGCTCGGCTGGAAAGCCGGTGACACGGGCGGCAGGAGTCGGGGAAGGCCAGCATCTTGCCATCGAGTTCGCCGATGCCACGGTCGATGCCGTGACGGGGAGTGGAGGCAAGACATCGCGCCGCAGGACGCGCCCAAAGGGCAGCGACACCGATCAGTTCAGTCTCTTCTGAGACGGCGGAGTTGGCCGGCGAAGCAGTATCCTGTGAGCAAGGACGCCAGACACAACGGAGGAAGCACCCATGGTCCATACCGCGCTCGTCACCGGCGGCAACCGGGGCATCGGACTCGAGATCTGCCACCAGCTCGCTCGACAAGGCCATGCGGTCGTTCTTGGCTCCCGTGATCCCGCGTCCGGCGAGGGTGCAGCTGCCGATCTGCGGGAAGCCGGACATGACGTGCGCGTCGAGAGGCTCGACGTCTCCGATGACGGGTCGATCCGGGCGTGCGCGGAGAGGCTCGCCAGCGCCGGGGTTGACGTCGATGTGCTTGTCAACAACGCCGGCGTGCTGGCGGAGGGCAACCTCCTTTCAGGAGATTCCGCCCCGATGGACGAGGCGATCGCGGTCAACATCCTCGGCCCATACCACACCGCCCGTGCTTTCATGCCCGGCATGGCGCGGCGAGGATGGGGCCGTGTGGTGAACATCTCGTCCGGCTGGGGTTCCTTCGCTTCCGGGCTCGAAGGCCCGGCGGCCTATGCCATCTCCAAAGCCGCACTCAACGCCCTCACCGTGCGCCTGGCGCGTGAGGCCGGACCGGGAGTTCTGGTCAACTGCATGTGCCCGGGCTGGGTTCGCACCCGTATGGGCGGCAAGGCGGCGACGCGCTCGGTTGCCGAGGGTGCCGATACCGCGCTCTTCCTTGCGACTCTGCCCGACGACGGGCCGACCGCTGGATTCTTCCGCGACCGGATGGCTCAACACTGGTAGTTTCCCCAACTGCCGGAACGCGGACGCTTCGAGAATACTCAGCATGCAGGCCGACCATCCGACAGGCGCGCTGCGAAGCGCAGGCGGACGTAGTCCGCCGTCCAGTTGCCTTCGCCATCGCACAAGCTGTGGCGCAGAAGATCGATGGTCTCGTCACGTGCCGCCTCGCGTTCACCTGCCGGCAGAGCCGAAAAGAACGGACCGGCAAAGGTCTCGAGCCAGCCCTTCATGCCGGTCGCAAGCGGAGTGGGACGGGGGATGAGCGCGATGCTGTCGACCGAGAATCCGGCCGCCTCAAGCCGGCTTCGGTAGTCATCCGGCGTGGGATAGAACCACGGGTTGACCGCCGCGATCTCAACACCGCGCCCTGTCAGTACGGCGGCGAGCGCCGTGACAACAGCAGCCATGTTGCCGTGCCCGCCAAACTCGCCCACGAAACGTCCGCCCCGCTTCAGTGCACGGGCCACGCCGGCGATGGCGGCGTCGGCATCAAGGACCCAGTGCAGCACGGCATTCGAGAATACCGCGTCGAATTCCGATTCGAAGGCGAGTTGAGTGGCGTCCATCACACGGGCGTCAATGCCACGGTCGCAGGCAGCGTCGACCATCGCCCGGGACTGGTCGACACCTACCACCTCGCAGCCCGCTTCGACGATTTCCCGGGTCAGCGCGCCGTCGCCGCAACCAAGGTCGAGAATGCGCTCGTCGGATCTCGGTGCAAGAAGCATTGCCACGCAACGCCCGAGCACCGGTACGAAGCCCGCATTGACCCGATAGGCCTTCGCGTTCCAGGACTGTCCCGATGTCATGATCGTCACTCCGGTGCTCGCACGGGGGGAGCCTCTCCGTCGTCGTCGACCGCCCGATCAGGATCGCGTCACTCCGGCGCTCGCGCGGAGTGCCTATCATTGCGATTACGATGCGGCAAGGCAGACACCTCAGCCGGGGTGCGCGCCGGACCATTGCGGTCAGACGGACTCGCCTTCCGCAGCGCGTTTGCTCATGGCGTCCCTGTAAGGGTGGGCCGCGTAGATCCCGAGAATTCTCACCTCGCGTGCAAAGAATCCCAGTTCTTCGAGTGCGAGTCGCATCCCCCGTTCATCCGGGTGACCCTCGGCGTCAACATGGAACCGGGCAGCACCGAAGGTTCCGTCGGTCATGTAGCTCTCGATCTTCGTCAGGTTGACGCCGTTGGTGGCAAAGCCGCCGAGTGCCTTGTAAAGCGCCGCAGGAACGCTGCGCACACGGAAAATCATGCTGGTGATGAGCCGGTTGCGGCCAGGCTCAGGGGGCGGAACGGGCCGGGACAGGATGAGGAAACGTGTGTGATTGTGGTCCGCATCCTCAAGATCCCGTTGCAGGATGTCGAGGCCGTAGATCCGGGCCGCCAGTTCCGAAGCGATGGCGCCATGGGCCCGATCGCCCCTGTCGGCAACATCATGGGCGGCACCGGCGGTATCCGCATGGGACGCCGGTTCAACCCCAAGACGCCGCAAGGCCTGACGGCACTGACTGAGCGCCTGGATATGCGAGTGAACCACGGCAAGGTCCTGCATGCCGGCGCCGGGCACTGCCAGGAGATTGTGGTTCACCCTGTGGAAATGCTCTGCGACGATCTGCAGGGACGACAGCGGCATCAGGTGATGAACATCGGCAACACGCCCGGCAACGGAGTTCTCGATCGGCAGCATGGCGAGGCGCGCACGGCCGTCTTCCACTGCCTGGAAGACGTCGTCGAAGGAGGCGCACGGCAGCGGCTTCATGGATGGAAAGGCCTCCTGGCAGGCAAGGTGTGAATAGGCACCGGGCTTGCCCTGGAAGGCGATGGTGTTGTCACTGGCAGTCATGGCGTGGATCGGGGACTGGCGGATGTCCCTCGGCAGAAGAAGGAACGCGCCTTCTCAAGGTCGCCGGGAGTATCGACACCGACCGGAACACTGTCAACGCGGCCCACGGCAATGCTCATGCCGGCCTCAAGGGCACGCATCTGTTCCAGACGTTCCCGTCGTTCGAGAGGGCTTGCCGGCAACGAGACGAAGAGTTCAAGCGCCTCCCGGCGGTAGGCATAGATGCCGACATGGTGCCACAGCGTACCGTCGCCCCAGGGTGCGCGGGCCCTGGTGAAACACAGCGCCCTCCCCGTCTCCTCGCCATCATCCCAGGCCACAACCACCTTGACGACATGGGGATTGCCGGCCTCTTTCTCGTCCGTCGTCGGTGCGGCGAGAGTGGCAACGTCGGCGCCGCTCGCGGAAAGTGTGGCGACAACGCGGCCGAGATCGCGCGCCGGCAGGGTTGGCAAATCACCCTGAAGATTGACCACCACGCCGATGTCATCCGCGCGGTCGATGCGCAACAACGCCTGATGTACGCGATCCGATCCCGAGCGCAGGTCGTGATCCGTCATGACGGTTTCCCCGCCTGCCTGCGCCACGGCATCGGCAATGGCGCGGTCGGCTGCCGCAACGACGACACGCCCAACGTCGGCTTCGATGGCGCGCCGCCATACTTGGACGATCATCGGTTCGCCACCGACCGACGCCAGGGGTTTCCCCGGCAGCCTGGTCGACGCCATACGCGCCGGAATGACAATGATCGTCGACAAAAGGGGTCAGCCGGCAGTCGACTCGCAACACCGGCGCCAGGGCTTGAGACAGCGCCGCGTGACGATGTGAATGTGCCGACTGCTGTCGACGGCGCTCGGATGTACGGGAAAATCCACACTGTGGCACCCAGCCATGGTCATGTCCCTCAACTCCGTCTTGCGTCCTTGCCAAGACTATGCGGGCGAGGCTCCGGCCACAATCAGGCGAGGTCCGCACCGCAGACAAGGGACTTGAAGACAAGGGACTTGAACACCAACGCGAGTTGGCTAATCTCGGCCATGCCTTGACACAGGCGCGTTTCCCTCAACCGGGGCCACTCTCTTTCGGGGCCGGTGCGCATGGATGCTCTTGAGTTCAACAAGATTGTCGCCGGTCTGCTGGTGGGTCTCCTGGTTGCCTTTGGCATCGGCAAGCTCGCCAACACGCTCTACGGCCCGACCGTGGAGCATGCAGCGCCCGAGCATGCCGACGGCATGATGGCTGACAGCGAAGCTGTCGACGAAGCACCGGCCGTCGACGTTGCGGCTGTGGCGGCGCCGATTGCATCCCTGCTGGCCACCGCGGATCTGGGCAACGGAGAGAAGCAGTTCCGCAAGTGCAAAAGCTGCCACAGCATCGAGGCGGGCGGCCGGGACGGGCAGGGACCAAATCTCTACGGTGTGGTCGGTGCACCGCAGGCAGGCCGCGATACATTCAACTATTCCGATGTCCTCGCCGGTCTTGGCGGGACCTGGACCTTCGAGGATCTGAGCCTCTACATCACAGACCCCAAGGGTTACGCGCCCGGAAACAAGATGGTGTTCAAGGGCATCTCCGACGACGAGGATCGCGCCGACCTCATCGCCTGGCTCAACACCCAGAGCGATGCGCCACTCGCCCTGCCCGAAGCCGCCGGGGTCGAGTAGTCAACCCGGGGAGCGGGTGTCCGTGACCGATGAATTCCATTGGAAACACAAGGAACTTGACGGTCGCAGGATCGCTGAAGGACTCCACGAGGAAACACGCAGGTCTGTCGCAGAACTGACGCAGCGGGGCTGGGCGCCCCGCCTCGTCTCCGTGGTGATCGGCGATGCGGACGCCGTGGCCGTCTACGTGCGCAACCAGAAGCGGACAGCTGAACGACTTGGCATCGCGTTCGAGGAACGCCACTTTGCGGAGGACATCAGCGAAGCGGAAATGCTGTCAGCCGTTCAGGCCATGAACGCCGACCCCCGGGTCACCGGCATCATCGTGCAACGCCCGGTACCACCGCAGATCAACATCAAGAGGCTGCAAAGCGCCATCCATCCGCTCAAGGACGTGGAGGGGCTGCATCCCGCATCGGTCGGGAACATCGTCTACAATGAGCTTGACCTCGGTCCCTGCACGGCAATGGCGTCAGTACACATCCTGAAGACCACGGGCCTCAATCTCACCGGTCTTGAGGTCGTGGTCATCGGTCATTCCGACATTGTCGGCAAACCGATCGCCTTCCTGCTCATGGCCGAAGGCGCCACAGTCACCGTGTGCCATCACCAGACCCGCAATCTTGCCGTGCACAGCCGCCAGGCAGATGCCGTGTTCGTGGCCGTCGGCAGACCTGGCCTCGTGACCGGCAGCATGATCAAGCCCGGTGCCTGCGTCATTGACATCGGCATCAACCCTGTGGCCGATGCGGATGGCAACGCCCGTATCGTCGGCGACTGCGACCTCGAGAGCTGCCGCGAGGTGGCGGGCTGGATCACGCCTGTGCCAGGAGGTGTGGGACCGGTAACGGTCGCCATGCTTATGCACAACACCATCGCCGGCGCCCGGCGTCAGCGTGATTTCTACAACGATGCCTTTGCCGCCGATGCATGGACCACCGGCCCGGCCACAGGTCGAGGGGCATGACGCATCCCCGACGAGAACCGCTCGCTGCCCGCATAGACGCCAGGTCCGATTCCTGTCAGCCGGGCCGGGTGCGGTGCCCGGCAACGGTCATGGCGCCCCTGGACCATCTCATTGCCAGCCAGCGACGACCCCGGCGGTTGCCGAACTGCCATGCGCCACTGTCGCTGCGGCGTGCCGGGGCCGTCAGGGCCGACGCATGGTCATGACAACGCCATCACCGGCAGGATCAGGGATCCACCGCTTTCATCTTCTCATCGACGGCATGACCTGCAGCGCCTGTTCCACCCGTCTGGAGCGCATGCTGTCGGCGGCATCGGGTATCGTCACCGCCAGCGTCAACCTGGCCACGGAACGCGCCACGATCGACATTGACAACGCGATCTGCCTTGAGTCGGCAGTCCAGGTCGTGCGCCGGGCGGGGTTTGATGCGAGGAAGGAAACACGGGCCTTTCGCATGACTGGGCCAGCAGACGAGACCCATGCCAGAATCGTCGGCGAGGCGCTCGAAGGAACGCCTGGTGTCGTAGCAGCAACAAGCGACGATGACAGCACGTTGATCGAGGTCGAGAGATACGCCCTGGCCGTGAGCGACGAGGCCCTTGAAGAGCGCGCCAGGGAGGTCGGGTGCGCCCTTTCCCCGGATGATACGGGGCCGATCGACGACAGGCGTGACCTCCGGCAGCATCTGGCCATCGGCGCCGCCCTCCTGCTTTCCGCACCATTTGTCGTGCAGATGGCGACGCACCAGGTCCTCGCAACCGGCTGGACGATGCATCCTCTTTTCGAGGCCCTTCTCGCCACACCCCTGCAATTCGTGATTGGCGCGCGGTTCTATCGTGGCGCCCTCAATGCCCTGCGTGGCGGCGGTGCGAACATGGAGGTGCTGGTGGTGACAGGAACCACAGCCGCCTATTTCTTCAGCTGGTACCAGTACGCGATGCTGGGCGATGCTGCCTCCGGACTTCTCTACTTCGAGGCCTCGGCCATCATCATCACCCTGGTCCTCGTCGGCAAGCAGCTGGAGGGGAGGGCACGGCGCGGCGCGACGCAGGCCATCAAGGAACTGCTGGCGCTCAGACCCCGCACCGCTCTCGTCGAAGCCGAAGACGGCACGGTTCATGAAAAACCCCTGCAGGATGTCAGGGCAGGAGACAGTCTGGTCTGCCGCACCGGCATGCAGGTCGCGGCTGACGGCATTGTCACCCGTGGCGTGGCGGAGGTGGATGAATCGCTGGTGACCGGCGAAAGCATGCCTGTTTCGCGCGGCAAGGGGGATCCGGTGGTCGCCGGATCACTCAACATCGATGGCCTGTTGACCATCGAGGCCCGCGCCACCGGCGCGGATTCGACCCTGGCCCGGATGATCCGCCTGGTCGAGAATGCCCAGGCCGGCAAGCCGGCCGTTCAACGCCTGGCAGACAGGGTATGCGGGATCTTCGTACCTGTCGTGGTCGTCATCGCGGCCCTTGCCTTCCTGGGCTGGCTTGCTGCGGGAGCCGGTATCGAGGTTGCCGTCATCAATGCGGTCTCGGTTCTCGTCATCGCCTGTCCGTGCGCTCTGGGACTGGCGACACCGACGGCCATCATGACCGGATCCGGTGCGGCGACGCGGGCCGGCATCCTCATCAAGGATGTCGAGGCCCTCGAGCAGGCACACGGACTGACACACATGGTGCTCGACAAGACCGGCACGCTCACCTCGGGCACACCGCGTCTGGGAGATGTCCGCTTGCTCACCGACGATCTCGATGAGAACACGGCCCTTGCGATCATGGCCTCCCTGCAGCAGGGAAGCGGGCACCCGGTCGCCGAGGCGTTCCGCGCGGCGGCAGAGGAACGCCGGCTCCCCCTCCAGGAGGTGCATGGCTTTTCCGGCCGGGTGGCCCAGGGGGTCGAAGGTATCGTGGAGGGAACGCTCTACCTTGCGGGGAACCGCCTCCTGTTCGATTCCCTCGCCTTCACTGCGCCCGCTCCCGGGGATGCCGACGACGACGGCGGGATATGGCTCGGCGCCCGCCGTGACGACGGTGATGTCTGGTTGGCCCGCTTTGTCGTCGACGATGCCGCGCGCCCCGGCGCCGGTGCGGCCGTCGACGGCTTGAGGCGACTCGGGATTACGCCCTTTCTTGCATCGGGCGACGCTGCAGCCGCGACCCGGCGTATCGCCGCCGCGACGGGAATCGAAGAATTCCGCAGCCGCGTGCGCCCGGAAGACAAGGTTGCCCTGATCGACGAACTCATGGCGGACGGCCGCAAGGTCGGCATGGTGGGTGACGGCATCAACGATGCACCCGCCCTCGCCCGGGCCACTGTCGGCATGGCCATGGGCTCCGGTACGGACGTCGCCATGGAGACGGCGGCCATCACGCTCATGCGTCCCGATCCCCGACTCGTGGCTGCCGCCATCGACATCTCGCGAAGGACCTGGCGCAAGATCCGGCAGAATCTTTTCTGGGCCTTCATCTACAATGTCGTCGGTCTGCCCATGGCGGCACTGGGACACCTCAGTCCGTCCCTGGCCGCCCTTGCCATGGCGCTCTCGAGCGTGAGCGTCGTCGGCAACTCACTGATCCTGCGGGGCTGGCACCCGCAGCTGGAGGAAATCAGTCATGACAACGCTTGAATTCGACGTCACCGGCATGGTCTGCGAGGGCTGTTCGAACGCCGTGAGAACGATGGTTCTCTCCCAGACGGGAGTGGCATCCGCCGAGGTCGACCATGAGGCCGGCACGGCATCCATTACCGGCGATGCCACGATGACGGCGGCGGCGGTTCACAATGCCATCCGCGACGGTGGCTTCGGCATCAGGGCCTGCGGCAATCCGCAGTGCGCCTGCGACGACTGCCACTGCGACCCCTGCGCCTGCTGATCCGGCGCACCTCGACGCCTCGCATATTTCAATCCACGCCTGCTGATCGCCGGAGAATCTCATGATTGTGTGTGCTGGCGCATGTCGTCGGCACAGTGATCAACCTCAACCTCGACCGTGGCATGTTCGACGCCGAATCCGTCGTGCAGCCGTTCCTTGATGCGGACAATCACATCGTGCGGCACAGCGGATTCCCGCACCCTCGCATGAAGGGTCGCCATGGTGCGCGCCTGGGTGATCGACCAGAGGTGAAGATGATGGATGTCGACGACACCATCGATATGGCTTGCGAGATCCTCCCTGATGTCCGGACACGAGAGATGCTCCGGGGACCCCTCAAGAAGAATATGCGCGGAAGCCTTCATCAACGGCCATGCATTCCTCAGGATGATGGCGACAATGACAAGGGAAAGAAGCGGATCGGCCAGCGTCCAGCCCGTCGCCATGATGATCCCGGCTGCGGCGATGGCGGACAGCGACCCGAGAAGATCGCCCATCACGTGGAGCCGGGCACCGCGCACGTTCAGGTTGGCCCGGTTGGCCCGGGAGATGATGGCAAGGGCAAGAACGTTGACGGCGAGTCCCATCACGGCAATGACCAGCATCATCTCGATCAGGATGGCCCCGGGCTCGATGATCCGCTGAACCGCTTCCGAGGCGATCCAGACGCACAGGAAGATCATCAGCAACGCGTTGCCAAAGGCAGCCAGGATCTGCATGCGATCGACACCGTACGTCATCCGTGACGTCGGCTTGCGCCGCGACAGGCGAAAGGCGTACCAGGCAAGAACCAGACTGGCGAAGTCCGAAAGCATGTGCCCGGCATCCGCCAGCAGGGCGAGTGATCCCGACAGCAGGCCGCCAACGAACTCGGCGATCATGAAGCTGCCGATCACCAGTGCCACCAGCCCCAGAATGCGGCCATTGTTCTCAAGATCCGCAATGCCATGGGAATGTCCGTGGCTGTGCGCCGCCTGGCTCACGTCTCCTCCGCATCAGCGTTCAGACGCGGCATATCATCCGACAGAAGCCGCGCCAACACGAGAATCCGGATTGACAGGGAACGTGCCGACGTTCATCAAGCGAGTGTTCCGAAGCCTGCGATCACAACACGATGTAAGGAGCCCACGACGGTGATTTGTCGCGGTACCGATTCCGGTCGTCTTGCCACCCTGGGCGCCGCCGGACTCCTGTCTCTTGGACTGTTGCAGGGTTCTGGCCAGGCTGACGGACACCTCCATCTCGTCGCCACGGATGCCTTTGCGCCAAACGCAGGATGGGCCATGGAGACCGACGACGCCTTCATTCTGGCTCGTGCAGGGTGCGTCGAATCTCTCACACGGCGCACGGCAGAGGGCGCCCTTGAAGCGGCGCTCGCGGAATCCTGGACGCGGCATTCACCCACCGAGTGGGATTTCACGATACGCCAGGGCGTAACGTTCAGCGACGGAACGCCCTTCGACGCCACCATCGCCGCCGAGTCCCTCAACCGCATGCTGTCGGCAACGGCGCCACCGAGAGCCTTTACACCCAGGCGCATCGCCGCGGTCTCCGTGGTCGATGACATGACGGTGAGAATTGAGTCCGTCAGCCCCAGTGTTCTCACGCCGATGCGCGTGTCGTCTCCCAATACCGGGTTCCTCGCGCCGGCGGCCTTTGCCGGAGACATCGTCGATCCCGTGGGTCACTGCGTCGGGCCGTTCGATATCGTGGAACATGTTCCCCAGCAGGCCCTGATGCTCAGGCGTCATGATGCCTACTGGGGCGGACCAGCGGCGCTTGAAAGCGGCGAGATGCGTTTCATTCCGGAAGGAAGCGGCCGGGCGACGCAGTTGCGGACCGGCGAAGCGCACATTTCGGCTCGTCTGCCGGTCACGGAGGTCCTCGCACTGCAGACGGAGCCGGATGTGGTGATCCGGACAGTCGCCCAGGCACGCACCAACAGCCTCTATCTCAACAACGAGAGGGCGCCGCTCGACAACGTGGCTGTGCGTCGGGCCATCCAGAGCGCCATCGATTCAACGGCCATCGCCCAGACCATCTACGAAGGCTCCGCCCGGGCGGCTGTCGGTCCCTTCGGGCCAGACGATCCCTGGGCTCCCGAAGACGCGATGGCGGTGATCCAGGACATGGAACGTGCGAGGGCGCTCATCGCCGAATCCGGTGTCGACACGGAGTCGCTTGACCTCGTCCTCCATGCCTATGTGGAACGCGCCGAACTTCCCGATCTCGCCGCGGTCATCCAGGCACAACTCGGCGCCATCGGCATCAACGTGGAACTGAAGGTGGCGAACTATGGCGCTCTTGAGCCGGATCTCTTGAGCGGCGCGTTCGACATGCTGGTGCTGTCGCGGGGCTATCTCTCCGATGTCGCCGACCCCATCGGCTTTCTGACGGCAGACTACACCTGCGAGGGTGGCTACAACCTGTCGCGTTTCTGCAATCCGGACATCGACGCCATGGTCTATCAGGCGAGCAGCGCAGAAAATGAAGCGGAACGGTACGCGCTCTACAAGGAGATCGCCCGCGAACTCCAGTCACAGGCGGTCACGGTCTTTCTTGTCCATCAGCAGGGCAGCGACGGGCACCGTTCGAATGTCGCCAACTATGCCGTCCATCCCGATGGTCATTACCTCTTCACCAGGGACCTGGCACTCAACTGACCGCCGCCGGAACCACAAGAGAGCAGACTGACATGACCGGCGATCACCTGAGCCCGAAGTTCATCACCTTCGATCTCTACGGGACATTGACCAACTTCCAGATGTCCGACGTGACCGCGGGGTTGATGGCAGAGCGTCTGGATGAGGGCGACATGGGAAGGTTCCTGGACGACTTCGAAGCCTTTCGTGGTGACGAGGTGCTGGGGACCTTCAAACCCTATGCGCAGGTGATCACCGAGTCCTTCCGGCGAACCTGTGAACTCTGGAACATGGCATATGACAGTGAAACCGCCGATGCGATCGTTGATGCGATTCCGGCCTGGGGCCCGCACCCCGACGTGCCGGAGGCCCTGGCACGGACCGCCGAGGCCTATCCTCTCGTCATTCTCTCGAACGCCAACGACGAGCAGATCAAGCACAATGTCGACAAGCTCGGCGCCCCTTTCCATGCCGTCTACACGGCGGAACAGGCAAGGAGCTACAAGCCCTGCTTCGCAGCCTTCGAATACATGCTCGACCAACTCGGCTGCGACAGACACGAGATCCTGCATGTGTCGGCCAGCCTCTACTACGACCTGATGCCGTGTCACCACATGCGCATCGTCAACAAGGTCTATGTCAATCGCGGTTACGAGCCGTCCGTCCCCTTCTTCGGCTACCACGAGATTCCCGACATCGCCCACCTCCCCGGCCTGCTCGGCCTGTAAGCCGGCGAAGCCCGGCATTCGGGGCTCTGGAAACTCTCCGCGCCCACAGTGCGATGACTTGGCCGGACTGCGATGCGATGGCCCGGTGCCTGCCTGACAGCCAGGATCATGGCAGCAGCTTCACCGGATGAAGGACAGATCTGGGTAGCCAGGTGATCATGGCGACCCACTTCGAGGTCATTCTGGACGCCACCGCACCGAAGCACATTCTGGGTTTTCTGGGAGCGGCGCCACGTGCGCTTGTCAGCGAGACGGAACGCGAAGGTGTTCGTGAGGCGCTCAAGCGCATCACAACCACCGAACTTCCTCTTGGCCGGGACGCAGGAGGCGCCTTCTATGTTGAAGGCAAGTCGGACGAGAAGATCCTGATGGAATGGGCGCGAATTCTCGATCATCCGGCTTACGCATTCTTCAAGCGACCGTTCGTCCATTGGTTGGGAGGGCGGAGTCTGCGCGAGGCAAAGACCCACTGTTTCGCGATGCGCGTAGCAGTTCCGGATATCCGCGGTCTCTGCCTGATCGATGGAGACAATCGCGACGCGCCGGATGATGAAACGACAAATGCCGGACTGGCCGTGTTGAGATGGCGTCGCTACGAGATCGAAAACCACCTGATGCATTCTGACAGCATCATGAGGTTCATTGACCTTTCCTTGCTGCAGAATCACGTCATGGAGGCGTTTTGGCGACATGTTCCGCCAGGAACCGGACCTCTGCGGGAACCATGTCGCCCTGACGCGCATCAAGGCGCGTGAAGAGTTTCTCGTCACGCTGCTTCACGATACCGGGCGCGAAACGCCAAAGCGCGACCTCCACCTTATGGCCGCCGTCATGCAGAATTCAGAAATTCACCGGGAAATCACGGAGAAACTGGACCGGATCACCGAATCGCTCCTTGCTTGATAACGCCTTCTGCATACAGTTTCTCGACGTCAACCCCACCACCGGGTTCGCAGCGTATCAGTTCGACGGCCGGACGCCCGTGTCTGGTGATGATTCACCGTTACGAGCCGCAGCCACCGGTTCGGACAGGCGCGCCTTCGCATCACGGACAGAACGTTCCATGCCGCCCTTTTGCAACGGGCTCCAGGGCCACAAAAAGTACTCGTCCTGTTGTCTGCCGCCACCCAACCCCCGTGACCGCAGAAAACCACAATCCACCACAACACGCAGCACCTGTTTCATGCTCCGGGGCGAGTGCTCTCAAGCACTCATGCCTGGTTTTGCTTCCTGATTGGGTCCGCCCTCCCGAATCGCAAGGCTTCAACGCGACCCGCACCACAATGTCACCAAGAGCATGACGGTCACCAAGAGCATGGCGCCGCCGCAGCACAAGGGCCGTTCTGAGAGAGTGGGTGAGGCTGGAACGGGATGGACCAGGACATGCTGATGGTTGGTGATGAGTGACAGGATACCGGGCCGTGCTAGCATGGTGCGCAAACCTGCCGGCGAGGGCCATGGAACGGTTTTTGCTCAAGCGGGCGATTGTCCTTGTCGTAACGCTGACGCTTGTTTCCTTCCTCGCCTTCCTGGTTCCCTGGCTCGGTGACACGGATCCTGCACGCGCCATCATTCGCTCGCGTGTGGCGGATCTGGCGCTCGACACTGCGGCGGTTGAGGCGCTGCGCATCAGGCTCGGCCTCGATCAGCCGCTGCTGCATCAGTTCTTCGCATGGCTTGGGCGTCTCTTTCAGGGGGATCTTGGTATCTCCTTCACCAGCAGGCTTCCCGTGGCCGACCAGATCCTGCGGGCCATCGGCGTGTCAGCCACCCTTGCGCTCAGCGCCCTCTTCCTGGCGCTGGCCATTGCCCTGCCCGTCGGCACCCTGGCGGCGGTGCATCAGGGTCGCCGCTTCGACAGCATTGTCACCTTCATCGCCCAGGGATTCGTCTCGATCCCGGAGTACTGGCTGGCGCCGCTGCTGGTCCTGCTGTTTGCCGTCGAACTCGGCTGGCTGCCTTCCGCCGGCTGGTCAGGCTTCGAAACACTGATTCTCCCTGCCGTCGTCCTGTGCCTGCGCCCGCTTGCCTACTTCTCGCAGGTCATGCGGGCCTCGATGATCGACGTCCTCCATGCGCACTACATCCTCGCCGCCAGAAGCCGGGGCCTCGGTCTTGCAGGCGCCCTGATCCGGCATGGCCTGAGAAACGGCATCCAGCCGGTTTTGACCGTCTTTGCCCTGTGGCTGGCCGGGCTGCTCGGCGGTTCGGTGGTCGTCGAGGTCATCTTTGCCATTCCCGGCATGGGCCGCCTCATCTATTCGGCGGTGATCAACAATGACATGCCGATGCTCCAGGGCGGCATCATCTGCATCGTCGGCCTTGCGATCATCATCAACACGGCGGCCGACGTTCTCTACGGCGTTCTCAATCCGACCGTCACCGTTTCCAGGGACGCATCATGACCATGGTCACGCGGATCATGCGCTGGATCGTGCGCCAGCACTGGACCTTCGTCGCCGGACTCTTCTCCGGCACCGTCGTCGCCCTGTTGCTCATCACCGCGCCGCTCATCTCCCTGCACGATCCGGTGGCTCAGGATCTCTCCCTGCGCCTCCGGGGACCTGACGGCGACCATTGGCTGGGCAACGACCAGCTCGGCCGCGATCTCTGGGCGCGTCTGCTCTACGGGGGCCGGTTCTCCGTCGTGGTGGCCGCCCTTACCCTCGTCCTGTCGGTCACGATCGGCACGGTGATCGGCGCCTGGTGCGGGCGCCTCGGCGGCGCCATCGACGAGTGCGTGATGCGCCTCGTCGATGTTCTCATCTGCTTTCCCGAAATCATTGTCGCACTCTTTCTGATCGCCATCATGGGCCCCGGGTTCGGCACACTGGTTCTTGCCCTCACACTGGTCGGCTGGACACCTTTCGCCCGTCTCGCCCGAGGCATCGCGCTTGACATTTCGTCGAAGGACTACATCGCGGCGGCCGAGGCGCTCGGATGCACACGCACCTTCATTCTGCTGCGCCACGTCATCCCCAATGCGCTGCGGCCCATTTCCGCCATGACCTTCCTGCGCTTCGGTCACAAGCTGATCACCGTAGGCGCCCTCTCGTACCTGGGCCTGGGCGTTCAGCCTCCCGATTCCGACTGGGGCGCGATGCTGGCTGACGCCCGGCAGTTTGCCGCCCGGCAGCCCCTGCTCATGTTGGCGCCGGGTATCGCCATCATGATCACGGCACTCAGCGTCACCCTCATGGGTCAGGGACTGGAGATCGATGCCGACCGGTCCCGCCGCCTTCGCTCGGGCGAATCATGATGACCGGACACGAGGCACCCTGCCTGAAGGTCGAGAATCTCGACATATCCATCGGTGATGCGACGGTTGTTGCCAGGGGACTCAACATCGAGGTCCGCCGGGGGGAGACGGTCGCTCTGGTTGGCGAATCAGGGTCCGGAAAGACCGTGACGGCGCTTTCTCTCATCGATCTCCTTCCACCACCGCTGCGGGTGACGCGGGGCACGATATCGATCTGCGGCGCGAGGATGACCCAGGCAACACCGCAAGCCCTCAATCGGGTGCGCGGCAACCGTGTCGGCATGATCTTCCAGCAACCCTCAAGCATGCTGGACCCCAGTTGCAGGGTGGGCAGGCAGGTCGCCGAAGCCATGCAACTGCACAAGGGGGCATCGCGCGACAAGGCCTTCGAACGTGCCGTCGAACTGCTGCGGGAGGTCGGCATCCCCGAGGCCGCCCGCCGTGCCCGTTGCTATGCCCACCAGTTGTCAGGCGGCATGGCGCAGCGGGTCATGATTGCTGCAGCGCTTGCCGGAGATCCCGACCTCCTGATTGCAGACGAACCCACGACGGCGCTCGACGTCACGGTCCAGGCGCAGATTCTTGGACTTCTGGAGAGGGAAAAAACACGCAGAACTCTCTCCATTCTTCTCATTACCCACGACCTCTCCATCGTTTCCGCCGTGGCGGACCGTGTCGTCGTGATGTACGCCGGAGGTATCGTCGAGGAGGGCCCTGCGGCAACGATCATGCGTGCGCCGCAACACCCCTATACGAAGGCCCTGATCGACTGCTCGCTGTTGCGCCCCGCCAGGGGCGGCGATCTCGAATCAATCCCGGGCGCCATTCCGCCGCCGTCGCGCCCCATCTCCGGATGTCGCTTTCACCCGCGGTGTCTCCATGCCCTCGCACATCACAAAGGGAGTGTGTGCGCCAGCAGGGAGCCGACAGCGACGCACACAGCCCAGGGGCACCTGGTCCACTGCTGGGCCGCCAAATCATGAGTTGCAGCGCAACTTCCCTCGTCGAGGCCCGCAACCTCGTGAAGCACTTTCCCCTGCGCGGTTCAGGCAAGCTGACCGTGCGGTCCGTGGACGGCGTCAGCCTCGCAATCGGACGCGCGGACGTGCTGGGTCTGGTCGGTGAGTCGGGATGCGGCAAATCCACGCTCGCCCGCCTGCTTGTCAACCAGATCCGGCCGGACCGTGGCGAGGTGATCGTCGACGGCCGTGATCTCCTTGCGATGAGACCGAGGGACTTGAGGCGGTTCCGCCGGACCGTCCAGATCATCTTCCAGAACCCCGTGGCAGCACTCGACCCCAGGATGAGGCTGATCGACTCCCTCATGGCCCCACTTGCCGCGCACAAGGCCGGAAGCCGGAAAGAATGTCGCGAGATGATCCTCACGATGCTGGACGAGGTGGGAATCGATCCGGGAATCGTGCAACGGTATCCCGGACAGTGCTCCGGAGGGCAGTTGCAGCGCATTGTCATCGCCAGGGCTCTTCTGCTGAGACCACAGTTTGTCGTTTGCGATGAACCCACGTCGTCGCTGGACGCCTCGATTCGCGCGCAGATTCTCAATCTCCTCAACGATCTGCGTCGACGGTTTGACCTTTCCCTGCTGATGATCTCCCATGATCTTCGGGCCCTGCGCCACATCTGCGATTCCGTGGCTGTCATGTACCTTGGCCGCATTGTCGAGACAGCACCCGTTGAGCAGATCTTCCAGGCTCCGCGCCACCCCTACACCAAAGCCCTCAATGCGGCCTCGCTGCTCGATGAAATCGGCCTCGGCGCGGCCAGCCGCCTTGCCCAGGGGGAACCCCCGAGCCCCGTCCATCCACCGCGTGGATGCCATTTCCATCCGCGTTGTCCACTGGCTGACGAGACGTGCAGACACCACGCTCCCGGCCTCCAAAGGATTGCGGAAAGCCACGAGGTCTCCTGCCATCACTGGCGCAGGAGCAACCCGTGAACAGCGTGGCCTGTCACGGCACATGGGTGATGTGGCGCCCTGACGCACGCTCTGCGATTGCGGATGGATGACATGCAGGACTCAGCTGGTCCACGCGAGGATCTTTCCAGCCGGGTCTACCGGATCCTCAAGAACGAGATTCTGCTTGTCCGTCTCGCTCCGGGCGCCGAGATCACGGAAACCATGCTGGTGGAGCGTTACGGATTTTCCAAGGCGCCGCTGCGCAGTGCCCTGGCGCGGCTGCGCCAGGAAAAACTGGTCATCACGCGCAAGCGCCTCGGCAACATCGTCGCGCCGATCTCCATCCAGGATGTCCACGAGGTCTTCCAGCTACGGCTGCTACTCGAGGTCGAGGCCACGCGCCTTGCCGCCGGGCATGTCGATGCGTCCCGGCTCACCTGGCTTGACGCCCAGGTTCACGCCTGCCTTCCCGCCAGGGGAGGCGGAACCAGGACTGCCTATCGCGAAGCCAACTACGCCTTCCACGAACACATCGTCCAGTCATCCAGGAATGGTCGCCTGGCTGAATTCGTCATGTCCCTCATCGAACATCATGAGCGGATCGTTCACTTCTGTCTCACCCTTGAGGACAGGGACATCGAGTTTCATCATCGTCACGACGATCTGCTTTCGGCCCTCCTCGAAGGGGACGGCGAACGCGCGGCGTTGGCGGCCGAGCGGGCCATCCGGGGCAGTCAGAAGAAGATTATCGAGACGCTGATGGGTCGTCATGCCACGCCGCCACACGATGGTGCACGGCACGATCCCTGAAGACCTTTCCTTCAGGGGCAATACGCCATGTCCAGGTCTCATCCGGCTTGCCCGGAAGGACACCATCGAGGAGATCAACCACGATCTTGCGACCGTCACAGTGTTCCTCGCAACGTTCGATGTCGGTGACGAGACACACCCGATCGCCGTGGCAGGCAAGCCAGTCGATGTGGCTCGCGATCACCTCCCGGGTGAACGCCTTGAGGCGAGCGTGAGGAAAGGACGGACAATGCCCGAGAACGTAACGCCGCGGCATGACCGCGAGCTGGGAGGCGACATTGACGGAAACGGCAAGATCGAAGGGCGCGCCGCCGATCGTCGGGGGACGGCATTGCGGCAAGGGTCCACGGCATCCGGTCAGGGAAAACCGGTGGCAGGCCCTGACCACCCCGGTGACGTCGAGGGTCACGAGTGCGACATTGGCAAGGCGGCGCACCGCCCGGCGGGTCGACCGTCGATGATGGATATCCACGAGAACCACGCGCCTGAAGGTGCGGGCGAGCATCTCGACCGGCACGTCGAGCAGGAGTCCGGAACCGGCCACGAGAACTGAATCGCGCTGTCTGCAGTCAAGCGCGGCTCGGCTGATCACCTGCCGGGTTCGCGTCAGGTGGGGTTGCCATTCCTCACGGCACTCTTCGGCGCGCCGGGCAATGCCGGCAAGTTCCCTGACGTAACCCATGGGTGCCAGGTGCAAAGGTGCGGGAGAGCCGATGAGTTCGACGATGTCGCGCAGCATGACATCCTTGAAATGTCGACTGACATGTCATAGTCAGGGCGCGTGAGGAGATCAAGGATGCGGCGCCATGCTTCGCAAGTTCCTCATGTCCGCCATGGCGGCCCTTGCAGCCCTTGCTGTGGGCGCGCCGGCTCGGGCCAATCCAGATGTCTGGGTGACGACGAACTGGCATATCCGGATGGCGGACCACGCCGTCGCCGGACTCACGCTCGAGTGGACATTCGACCCCTTCGCCTCGAGTTTCCTCTTCACCACCTTCGACACCGACGGTGACGGAACCGTTTCGGGGCAGGAAGCGCAGGAAAAGGAAGAGGAACTCTTCGCCCCCATAGCACAAAAGAACTGGTACCTTACCATTCTCGGTGCCGGTGATTCGGTCCCCTGGCATCTCGAGCACGTCGAAACGGTGTTCGATCCGGATCACTTCGGCCTGAGGCTCGCCATCGTCCTTGACGATCCCCAGGCTCCGTTCTCCGCCAGGCTTCACGACGATTTTCTGTTCTTCGACTTTTCCTTTGCCGGGGAGAATTCCCTGACGGTGGAGGGGCCCGTTGATCCGGCATGCCGTTTTGTGGCCGGGGCTGGAGAGGGCGCATTCGGGATGCACTCGTCCACCATCACGCTTCGTTGCGGAGATTCGTCATGACGGAACGCCTGGCCTGTGTTTTCTGCATTCTGGCGATCATTGTCTGCGCGACTACCGCCACGGCAGACGCGCAGGAAACCACTCTTCCCGCCGTCGACATGACGACAGCTGATGGCGATCTGTGGGAACGCTGGACAGACGCCATCGTGACCTTTCAGCGTCGGGCGAACACGCAAGTGGCCCAACACATGAACGCCATTGACAGCGGCAGGAGTCTTGGCGCCTTCTTTGTCGGGCTTGCCATTGCCTTCGTCTACGGGGTGCTCCACGCATTCGGTCCCGGACACGGCAAGTTCATCGTCGTCTCCTACTTCCTGGGCCGTGATGTCAGGATCGCCCGCGGTATCGTGATGGCGATTCAGGTAGCCGTCGTTCATGTCATCGCCGCGATTGCCATCGTCTGGTTTGCGGACGTCACGCTGCGAGCCGGTTTCGGGATCGGCCTGGCGGAGGTACCCGGCGTCAGGGCCGCAAGCTTTCTCATCATTGCCGCCATCGGTCTCTACATGCTCTACCAGGCCTTCCGGGCCGCCCTGGGCTACATTGATGCGTCTGGAGTCGGTCACAGTCACGCTCATGAAGAACATGCCCACAGCCACGGACACAGCCATGGCCACGCCGGTGAAGCCTCGAAGGTGGAAAGCGGATTGGTGGCGGTTGCGGCCGGGATGGTACCGTGTCCAGGCGCCGTGCTCATCATGCTCTATGCCGTCGCCAACGACATGATCTATCCGGGTTTTCTCCTCGTGGTCGCCATGTCGCTCGGCATCGGCCTCACCATCTGCTCACTGGGATTGGGCGCCATCATCGCCCGTCAGACGACCCTGCGTCTCTTTGGCAGCGACGGTTCCGGGACGTCCGGAGCGCTGCTGGTGCGCCATGGCTTCAACTTCGGTGGCGCCATCATCGTCACACTTATTGGCCTGGTGTCTTTCGTCGCGTTCCTTGATGTTCCGTTTGGCTGATGCTGCGCCGACTCTCAAGGTACTCGGCCGATTGCATCTCGATCAGCCGCGACGCGGTTCTGCGGAACGTCCGGGCGCCTTCGCCTTCGGCATAGAGTCCTTCGGGCGGCGTCGCAGCGGAACACAACAATCCCACCCTCTCTTCATAGAGAATGTCGATCAGGATGATGAACCGCCGCGCCTCGTTGCGCATGGCGGGGGACATGACCGGAATGTCGTCGATGATGACGGTATGGAAGGCATCGGCGAGCGCGAGATAGTCGGGTGCGGCCAACGGTCGGCCGCAGAGTTCATCGAAGGTGAAGCGTGCGACATGACGGGCCTGGCGGGGGACATGAAACACCCTTCCCTGGAGCGGAATGTCACGCGGGGCGATGTCGGCGTCGCCTGCGAGATGGCGAAACGCTTCATCGAGACGCGCCGTTGCATTGCCGTCGCTTGAAGACACGTACGCGCCGGTGCTGGCAAGGAATGCCAGCCGGTAGTCTCGCTCTGCATCGACTTCGATGATGTCGAGTTCGTGCTCGAGAGTGCCGATGAACGGACAGAAAAGCTGGCGATTGATGCCCCCCTGGTAGAGATCACGGGGATGCTCGTTCGACGTTGCCACCATGACCGTGCCCAGGTCGAGAAACTGCCGGAACAGACGAGAGAGGATCATGGCATCGGCAATATCGGTAACGTGGAACTCGTCGAGGCACAGAAGATCCACGTCGCCCAGCAGGGCCCTGGCCGCAAAGCGGATGGTGTTGTTGGATTTGCCGGATGACCTTTGTCGTTCCTGGATGGAAGCGTGCACGTCGCGCATGAAGGCATGGAAATGGTGGCGCTCTTTCTTCGCCGACCTGACGTTCTCGAAGAAGAGGTCCATGAGCATGGATTTGCCGGTGCCGACACCGCCATGCAGCCATGCGCCTCTGGTTGAGGAGCGTCGCCAACCGAACACGCGACCGAACAGGCCTTTGCGCATCATCGGCTCAAGATTCCGCGCAAGCTGATCGAGATGCCGCACGGCTCTCTCCTGGTGCGCATCGTGCACAAGATCGCCGGATGCAACGAGGCGCTGATAGTGCTCTAGCGTGCCCGATTCCATCGATCTGCTGCCGTCATCGGGCGTTGTCCAGACTGATTGCCCCGGCAATGCCATGGTATTCGGGACCGCCGCCCGTGTAGACTCGTCGCTGACCATAGCATTCTTGCGCGGCATCGTGACCCGTACCGGTCGTGCACCCGCGTCATTCAGGACCGGAGTCATGGCCATGGTGAAACTCGACCTTTGCTACACCCCTGCTGTCACGCTCGCCCGACACGTCGCCTCGCGGGAGATATCGCCGGTCGAGGTTGTGACCAACAGTCTCGAGCGCATCGAGGAGATCAATCCGAAACTCAACTGCTTTTGCTTCACCTACCCCGAAGAGGCCCTGAAGAAAGCGAAGGAGGCCGAGCGTGCGGTCATGGAGGGCGCTCCTCTCGGTCCGCTTCACGGGGTGCCGATCGCCATCAAGGATTTCACGCCCACGGCGGGCAAGACCACGACCATGGGAAGCAGGATCTATCGCGACCATGTCCCCGACAAGGACGCCCGGGTGGTGAGCGATCTGCTTGACGCCGGCGCCATCATGGTGGGCAAGACCACCACGCCCGAGTTCGCCTATGACGGCTTCACCCACAGCCCGCTGTGGGGCGTGACCCGCAACCCCTGGAATCCGGAGCGCACGCCCGGCGGTTCGTCCGGTGGTTCCGGTGCAGCAGTGGCGTCGGGTTGCGTACCACTGGCCGAGGGGTCCGACATGGGCGGATCGGTGCGCATTCCGGCCGCCTTTTGCGGTATCGTCGGTTTCAAGCCGAGTCTGGGCCGGATTCCCATGACCATCCTCGCCTCGGTCTTCGACAACATCAGCCATTTTGGCCCCCTGGCCCGGACCCTGGACGATGCGGCCCTCTTTCTCGACGTCTGTCAGGGGCCTGACGAATACGACATCATGTCAAATCATGTACCCTTGGATGTCCCGCGGCCCCTGCCCGCCAATGTCGAGGGCATGCGGATCGCCATGGATATCGACCTTGGTTTCTATCACGTCGACGACGAGGTGGCGGCCAACGTGGAGCGTTGCGCAGAGGCGCTCGCCGGCGCCGGCGCCATCGTGGAGGACGTGGACCTGGGTTGGCGCCGCGAATGCGCCGACGCCTGGCTCGACTACTGGAACGTCTACCTCGCCGCATTCTTCGAGCAGCATCTCGACAGCGGACGAGACGATCTCGATGCGAACATCGTCACCATGTTCGAGACGGCCCGGAAGATGGACGCCATCAGCTTCAAGCGGCTGGAGTTCGTCAGGACCCGGCAATGGCAGCGCCTGTGCGACGTCTTCGCCGATCACGACGCGCTGATCTGCCCGACAACACCGGCCGTCGCACCCCGCGCGTGTGGATCGGATTGCGAACAGCTCGGCGAGACACCGGACGGCAAGATGCTGGCAAACGACATGACACTCGTCTTCAACAACGTATCGCAGTGTCCCGCGCTCTCCGTGCCTTCGGGCATGGCCGCAGACGGTCTGGCGACATCGCTGCAGATCGTCGGGCGCCGTTTCGACGACCTCACCGTGCTGAGAATCGGCGCTGCCATGGAGAGGCTTCGACCCTGGGCGCACCTGCATCCTCCGCTGTGAGGCCCGGGAACAGATCTTGACGTCACCGCTCCCGGGAGAAAGCGAGCCCGGTCAGGACAGGACAGCGCTTCGCATCCTCTTCGCCAGCCTGGTCTGTGTCGGACTTGGACAGTCCCTGCTCTTTTCCGTCCTGCCGCCGATTGCCCGCACCATGCAGCTTGAGGAGTGGCATGTCGGGCTGGTGTTCGCCATTTCCGGAGGCATGTGGGCCGCCATGAGTCCTTTCTGGGGACGGCGCAGCGACATGGTCGGCCGCAAGCCCATTATCACCCAGGGTGTGGGCACCTATGCGGTCTCCATGCTGCTCTTCGTTCTCGCCATCCAGTCCGGTCTCGCCGGCTGGGTCCCGCTCATGGTCGCCTTTCCCCTGATGATCGCTGCCCGTCTCATCAACGGCGTCTTTGGCTCGGGCGCGTTCCCTGCAGCCCAGGCCTACATCGCCGACAGGACCAGTCGGTCGGGGAGAACCGGCGGCATCTCCATGCTGAACGCGGCGTTCACCACCGGAGTCGTTCTGGGACCCGGTCTTGGGGCGCTCCTGGTTGGCCTTCACCTGCTGGCCCCGCTGGTGGCGGTCGCCGTCATTGCCGCGTGCAGCTTCTGCGTGATCGCTCTCTACCTTCCGGAATCCTCTTCCGCTTCATCACGCCGGGTGATGCCGCGCATTTCACTGCTCGACCGCCGCATCCTGCCCTTCGTCATCGGCAGCGTGATCATGAGCATCTGTCATGCGGCGTCGATGCAGACCATCGCCTTCTACATGATGGATATCCTTCTCCTCGATCCGCAAGACGCGGCGCGCATGGTGGGATTCGGCCTGACGCTGGCGGCGATCGCCGCACTCGTCTTCCAGATTGTCATTGTGCCGCGCCTCAATCTGGGCCCTGGCTTCCTTCTCAAGACCGGCGGTCCGCTGGCCCTGGCGGGTTTCGTCGTCATCCTCTTCGCCAACTCCTACCCGCTCATGGTCGCCGCCATGATTCTCTTCGGTGTCGGCATGGCCATGCTGCGGCCGGGGTTCGCCACGGCGGCGTCACTCGCGGTCTCGCCGCGCGAACAGGGGACGGCGGCGGGCACCCTGATCGGCACCGGCGCCGTCGGCCACGTTCTGAGCCCCCTGATCGCCATGCCGCTCTACATGGTCTGGACCCCGGGGCCCTTCGTCATGAATGCGCTTCTGATGGTCTTCCTGGTGACCTATGTCCTGATCGAACCGGCAATCCGCGCCGTCACACAGCGAAACTGACCGAGGTCAGCCGTCAAGTTCCGGCAAGGCCGGCAGTTCGCCGAATTCGATCCCCTCCTCGCGCAGTTCACGGGACTCGACCGGCGTCGCCACACCGTGAATGTTGCGCTTTTCCGCATCACCGTAATGTATCTTGCGCGCCTCGTCGGCGAAGCGCGGACCGACGTTCTCGAAGTTCTTCTCGACATGCGCCTTGACCGCACGGGCCATCGCCATCATCCGCCGGGTCTCGTCCTTCTGTCTGGCGAGCGCCACGGCCCTGGTGTCGGACGTCTCCCCGACAGCCGGACCACCGGTGCGGGGAGCCACGGCGACGCTCGGGGCCATAAGGGCCTTCTCGACCGCGGTATCGCCGCAGATGGGGCACGCGACATCCTTCGCCTTGACCTGAGCGTCAAAGGACGCGGAATCGGCAAACCAGCCCTCAAAGACATGGCCCTTGCCGCACTGGATATCGAAGACGATCATGCGAACATCCTGAAGCGTCGCGTCAAATGTAGGCGCAATTTCCTGCGGAACAAGGGACATCGTCACCATGCACTCCCCGAAAACTCTGATCGACCTCCCTGCCGCTCGTGACCGGATCGAGCCTCACCGTTCGTTCCGCAAGGACCCGCGGTGACACATTCAGCCACCCCGGATGCCAGTGACTGGGTTCGGCGCTTCATGTCCCTTCTTGCCCCGAAGGCGGACGTACTCGATCTCGCCGCCGGAAGTGGCCGCCACACCGAATTCCTGCTCCGCCATGGCCATCGTGTCACGGCTCTTGACCGTGACACCCGACCGCTGGCCCGGTTCGCCAACGATGACCGCGTCACCATACTGGAATGCGATCTCGAGAGTGGCGGTGCGTGGCCCCTGGCTGGTCAGGCCTTTGCCGGTGTCATCGTCACCAACTACCTGTGGCGACCGGGACTGAAGGACATCGTCGCCAACACCGGCCCGGGCGGTGTTCTCATCTACGAGACCTTCGCCGTCGGCAACGAGCGCTTCGGCCGTCCGCGCAATCCGGCATTCCTTCTCAGGCCGGGAGAACTTCTTGAGGCGGTGGCCGGATGCCTACGCGTGCTGGCGTACGAGGATCTCGTCGTCGTCGATCCCAGGCCGGCGGCTCTCCAAAGACTGTGTGCCCGCCGGGAAACCTGAGAGCACAAAGGGCCTGTCGTGTCCAAGGGCCGGGATGGTGCGACGCACACGTTCCACCTCGGCAAGGTCAACATCGGCGATGCAGAACCCGACGTCCGTGCCGGCGTCGGCGAGAACCACTCCCCATGGGTCGATGATGAGCGAGTGACCACAGGTGCGACGGCCTCCCGGATGATGGCCGGTCTGGCAGGGAGCAAAGACGAAGGCGCCGCATTCGATGGCGCGGGCGCGCAGCAACACCTCCCAGTGGGCGTCTCCGGTCACCTTCGTGAAGGCCGACGGCACCGTCAGCATGACCGCGCCGGCTTTCGAGAGTTCGCGGTAGAGATGGGGAAAGCGCAGATCATAGCAGACCGTCATGCCCAGCAGGCCCCACGGCGTGGGTGCCAGGACCGCCGTGTCACCTGGATGAAACATGGCCGATTCCCGATAGCGTGATCCGTCAGGCAGATCGACATCGAACATGTGGATCTTCTCGTAATCCGTGGTTTCCCCATCGGGACCAAAGAGGAAGGCGTGATTGGCCAGGGTGCCGTCATCACGAAGCGCCGCCACGGACCCGGCCTGCAGCCAGATTCCCCGCTGCCGGGCAAGATCGGCAAAGGCGACGAGTGCGGGATGATCGGCGGGTCGCCAGGCATTCTCGAGGCGTTCTTCCTCGCTCGCAGCCATGGAAGCGACATTCTCCGGCAGACCGACGAGGTCGGCGCCGGCATCGGCTGCCTGATGCACCAGGGCTGATGCCGCCGCGATATTGGCCGCCATGTCGAGCTGCGCATTGACCTGAACGCAGGCGATGGTGAGTTGCGTCATGCCGGTTCTCCCAATCTGGCTGCAAGTTCGCCGCTGCGTTCGAGGTGGACGAGATCGTCGTAGCCTCCGATCGCCTCTCCGTCGATGAAGATCTGGGGCACGGTATGCCGGCCACCCGCCATGCGGGCCATGGACGCACGTCGCTTTGCATTCATCGTCACGTCGACTTCCTCGAACGCGATACCGCGCGCGCGAAGCAGTGTGCGGGCGCCGGTGCAGTAGGGACAGAACATGGCCGTGTAGACGACAACCTCAGCCATGGTGATCCTCGTGTGCTCAATCTGGCCGGACCATAGCAGTCCCTCTCCGGGTTGTGCCACCCTGCCTCGCCCGGCACCATGGCCCCCATGAACGATGGGCCTTTCGAACGCCGCGTGGTCCGGCGCCACCGCGCTGCGGCCTCTGCGAGCAGGCAGGCGGACTTCCTTTTCGTTGACGTCGCGGCGCGCCTCGCTGACCGTCTCGATGACATCGCGCGGCGCTTCCCGGTCGCTCTCGAGCTCGGCGCCCGTCGCGGCGCGGTCAGCCAGGCCCTTGCCGGCAGGAACAAGACGGACCTCCTTCTCCAGGCGGACGTCTCCCCCGCCTTCGCCCGTCACCTCGCTGTCGACGAGGAGCGTTTGCCCTTTGCACCCTCTTCCCTCGACGCCGTCATCAGCAATCTTGTCCTGCACTGGGTCAACGATCTCGTCGGTACGCTGATCCAGGTCCGCATGGCGCTCAAGCCCGACGGTCTTCTCCTGGCCGCTCTCCTCGGTGGCGAGACACTCACCGAACTCAGGCATGTGCTGGCAGACTCCGAGATCGCCATCACCGGTGGACTCTCGCCCCGGCTTTCGCCGATGGTCGATGTCAGGGATGCTGGCGCCCTCCTGCAACGTGCAGGATTCGCGCTGCCCGTTGTCGACACCGACCGTATCACGGTGACCTATCCGGACGCCTTTGCCCTCATGCGCGACCTCAAGACCATGGGTGAGAACAATGCCCTCATCGACCGCCCCCGCACCCTGGCCCGCAGGAACGTCTTCCTTCGCGCCGCAGCCCTCTACCAGGAACGCCACGCAGACCACGAGGACAGGATCCCCGCCACCTTCGATGTCATCTACCTGACAGCCTGGTCTCCCGACACCTCCCAGCAACAGCCCCTCGCGCCCGGCTCCGGCAACATCAGCCTCGCCCGGGTCCTTCAGGATCCCTGATGAGCCGTGCCCGTCAACCAGTTCACGCTGCCAAATTCTCTCGACTGCCGACAGGGAATCATGGATCCTGCAGGGCATGCTCAGAATCAACGCCAAACGCCAGATTAAGCTTCCGGCCCATCAGGGCCGCCGGGTCGGTCTCGAACCGGGGGACGAATACCGCAGTTTTGTCTTTGACGGTTGCATCACGATCATTCCTCAAAAACCCGGCAGTGCCTGGGGAGGTCTCGCCCACCTTGAGGCGGACGAGACGGTCTCCGACGGGCAATCGCTTCAGGACGCAGTGACAGCGAGGCGTGCGCACTCGTTGTGATCGCCGCCGACGCGCATGTCCTGCTGCACGGCGACGATGCTGAACGGGCACATGCGGTCCGGGCATTGTGCATGCCCAAGGCAATCGAGGTTTTGTCGTGCGTCGTCACTTCAGCTATACTTCGCTCGGGTGGTCTTCGGTCATGCCACGATACCTTCCATCAAGGATTCTCTATCTGATGCATCACCATGGCGTGAGGCACTCGCGACTTGTTAGGAACAAGTTCCAGGATGCCGATACGTGCTCCACCCCAACCGCAACACATCCCGCCCGTCCCCAAACTCACCTCCGGCTGCATCGTGCGCCGAAGTCATCACCCACCTCGGCGACGAAACAATGAAGGTGTTTCGGATTTGACGCGCCTTGGCCAATCTTGGGAGGGCCTCCGTGGCTAGTGCCGATCATCTCAAGGCGCTGCTGAAATCGCATATGGAAGGCGATGACGACCGCTTCTTTTCGGTTGCGATGCAGGTCGCCGCCCACGAGGCGAAATTGGGTCACGGCAAGCTCTCCCAGGAATTGCGCGCAATGATCGACGATGCCAAGAGCCGAGGCGAATCGAGAGCACCCGTGCCAATCAGTCGACCCCGCGGCGAACTGGCGACGCTGTTGGAGGATTCGTACCCCAAGACCAGACTCGGTGAGATGATCCTCGGCGAGGAACTCTCGGCGCAGATTGAGCGTGTCATCCGCGAGCAGCGCCATGCCGGCCTCATTCTGGAGCATGGCCTGGATCCGCGACGCAAGCTACTCCTAGTGGGACCGCCCGGTACGGGCAAGACAATGACCGCTTCCGTCCTCGCCGGTGAATTGGGCCTGCCGCTCTTCCAGGTTCGGCTCGATGGTCTGATCACCAAGTTCATGGGCGAAACGGCCGCCAAGCTCAGACAGGTTTTCGATGCCACAGCACGGACACGCGGCGTGTACTTCTTTGACGAGTTCGACGCCATTGGCTCACAACGCGGCCTTGCCAACGATGTCGGCGAGATACGCCGAGTCTTGAACAGCTTTCTTCAGATGATCGAGCAAGATCGGTCCTATAGCTTATACCAATCCCCATAAGTCTTTAACGGTCAAAATTTTCAGGGGCGGTCAAAATGTGGGGTGCAATCGGCGCGGTGACTATCCTATGTTGAGGTTTCCGATAGACCATCAGCACAGGAGGTTTGGTATGACCGCGCCTGTTTCAATCACGCGGACCGATTGCACACCGGCAGAGTTGCATAATCTGGCATGGAAGAGCAAATCGGCGATCATGGCGCTTCGCCTGATGGCGGTGGCGATGCTCCGGAAGGGAGAGTCGCGGAACATGGTCGCCGAGACATGCGGGGTGACGGTGCAGACGCTCCGTAACTGGATCGTCCGCTACAACACAGGAGGGCCCGAGGGCCTTGCCGACCTGCCGCGCCCCGGTCGTCCGCCTCATCTTGGCACTGAGGAGCGCTCGGCCCTGGCATCGTGGGTCGAGACCGGCGCGGATGCTGACGCCGATGGCGTGTGCCGCTGGCGTGTGGTTGACCTGCGGAACAAGGTTGAGGCGACGTGCGGCGTGTCGGTCAGTCCGGAGACGGTGCGTCGCACCCTGCATGCCATGGGGTTCTCTCATGTCTCGCCGCGTCCGCTTCATCCCAAGGCGGATCCTGCGAGACAGGAGGCATGTCGCCGGGACTTCCGTGCCCTGGTGCTCGATGCGGTGCCTGACACGGTGACGGCCGAGACGATCGAAGTCTGGTTTCAGGACGAGGCCCGTGCCGGGCAGAAGGGCATGCTGTCGCGGGGCTGGGCACGCAAGGGCAAGCGGCCACGCATCCTGCGGGATCAACGCTACGGCTATGCCTACCTCTTCGCCGCCGCCCGGCCCCAGGATGCGGTTGCGGTCGGCCACGTCTGTGACCGCGCCAACACCGGCGAGATGAACCGCCACCTCGCCGACGTCTCCAGGGCGGTCACGCCTGGCCGCCATGGCGTCGTCGTTCTCGACGGCGCCGGCTGGCACCGCTCGACGGACCTCGCCATCCCGGACAACCTGACGCTGCTGCGCCTGCCGCCCTACAGCCCGGAGCTCAATCCGATCGAAAACCTCTTCGGCTTCCTCAAGAGCAATGTTCTTGCCAACCGGGTGTTTCCGACCGTGGACGATGTTCGCGCGGCCATCACCGATGCCTGGAATACACTCTGCCAGGATGCCGACAGAATCTCGTCCATCACAACCCGCACATGGGCAAGAAATGTCGCCCCAACACCTCATTTTATCTCATAACTTTACTGAAAAAGACTTATGGGGATTGGTATTAGTCATCGCGGCAACCAATCACCCCACCCTCCTCGACCCGGCGTTGCTCCGACGCTTCGACGATGTCTTGCATTACGATCTTCCTGACCAGTCGCAGATCGCGGAACTTCTCAGAACACGACTGTTGAGGAGCGCCCTGAAGCAAGTCCGCTGGACAAACCTCGCCCAGACTGCTGCAGGCTTGAACTATGCCGAGGTCACGCGAGCCGCAAACGAAGTGTTGAAGGACGCGCTTGTTCGTCAACGTGCCCGAGTCGGGGAAGCAGACATTCGGCTCATGCTCGAAGAGCGTTGCTCTATCGCCAACAGGCTGAACGGGAAGACGACGTAGCCAAGGGACTTTGCCGCTGCATGCCGAATGGAACCGACGAAAGGCATCGACACCTCATCTTGAAGGGGGTGACCGAAACGGAGGCCTATCGAGCCCAGGGGAGAGGCAGTCGATCACCGGTTCCGCATCGAAACCGTGCCCAGCACGGGGGCACCTTGCAGCGCCAGTTGGAGGAGCTACAGAACGAGGCTGCCATCGCGGGCGCAACGCAAAGGCAAGCAGAGCTTGAGGATGGGCTTGGGCTACAGGTCGAATTCGAGAGCTTCCCGGATATCGAGTTGGCATTCGAAAGCCTCGCCAGAGAACGCCGGGGCATCGAATTGCTGAATGTGCGCCAGAAGGAGAACCGCACTTTCGCCACCGTGTTTGTTCCCGAAGGAAGGCTTGACCACTTTGAAGGCCTGATCCGCGACTACCTGTCAGAGAAAAGGGACAGCATCGGACGGCTTCGTGACAACCAGCGTCTGATCGACGCCATTCGACAAATCCGGGTAGCCAGTCTCCATGCGCTCTGGACAGATGCTGCTGACGCATTTCCAGCTGAAGACGAAGGAACTCTGTGGTGGGAGGTCTGGCTGCCGGTTCGGAAAGGGCGGGAGACCGTGCTCGCCTCTTTTCGACGTCTCGCGGCGGCGCAGGGAATGGATGTCGCGCAGGGAGAGCTGAAGTTTCCGGAACGTTCCGTGCTCCTGGTTCGCGCCTCCGTCACGCAGATGCAGAACTCCATCCTCACGCTCAACAGTATCGCTGAACTTCGGCGACCGAAAGAAACGGCGGATTTCTTCGATTCTCTTGCACCCAATGAGCAGCGCGAATGGCTCGAAGACCTGCTGGCTCGAACCCGCTTTACGCCCGATGGCAACGTGGTACCCCACGTTTGCCTGCTCGACACGGGCATCAACCGCGGCCACCGTCTCATCGCGCCCGCGCTTGCTGCAATTGACTTGCATACCGTCGAACCTGCCTGGGGAAAGAACGACACCCACGGTCACGGCACCGCGATGGCCGGGCTGGCGCTGGCCGGTAATCTGACGAAACAACTGGGCAGCAGAGACGGCGTAGAGATCAGTCACCGCCTCGAGTCCGTAAAGCTGTTGCCGCACGATGGCGGCGGCGGGGACGATTCCCGTCACCACGGTCTTCTCACAACTGAAGCGGTGAGCCGACCGGAAGTCACTGCACCAGCCCGGCCGAGAGTCTTTGCCATGGCCGTCACGGCCCGAGACAACCGAGATCGGGGACAACCGTCTGCGTGGTCCGCAGCCCTCGATTCGCTGGCTGCGGACATGGGCGGTAACGGGGCTCAGCCGCGTCTGCTCATCGTGTCTGCAGGAAACATCATCGACGCCAACGCGTGGTCCCGATACCCGGACAGCAACATGACAGACGGAGTGCACGACCCGGCCCAAGCCTGGAACGTTCTCACGGTTGGTGCCTTTACGGAACTTGCCCGGATCACCGAACCGAATGCGGGTGGCTACACGCCGATCGCTACCGAGGGTGGCTTGAGCCCGTTCAGCACGACGTCAACCGCATGGCCGCAGCATTCGCCGTTGAAGCCAGACGTGGTGTGCGAAGGAGGCAACGTGGCCACAGATAGACTGGAACCAGCAGTATGGATGCCGAGTCTCAGCCTCTTGACAACTCACCACCTTCCGGCCGACCGATCCTTCGCGACCACGAACGCCACCAGCGCTGCCACTGCGCTTGCATCCCGACTCGCAGCCCAGGTGATGGCCGAGTATCCTGAGTTGTGGCCTGAAACGGTCCGCGCTCTTGTCGTTCATTCTGCGGAATGGACCGACGCCATGAAACACATGTTCCTGCCTGAAGATCGGAATCCGTCGAAGGTCGACTACCAACGCCTGCTGAGATGTTGCGGGTTCGGAGTGCCCGACGTCGACCGTGCTCTCTGGAGCGTCTCCAATTCCCTGACCATGGTGGTGCAAGAGAGGATTCACCCCTTCAAGAGAGACCCAGGGGGTCGTCTTGCCACGCGCGATATGCATCTCCACGAGTTGCCGTGGCCTGTCGAGGTGCTTGAGGATTTGGGAGAGACGCAGGTTGAGATGCGCGTGACGCTCTCCTATTTCGTCGAACCGAACCCTTCGCAAAGAGGTGTCGCTTCACGGTATCGATACGAGTCCCATGGATTTCGGTTCGACGTGAAGCGATCTCTCGAATCGATCAATTCATGTAACTGCTCACCCCCTGATTGTGTGTGATGTTGTTGTGACGACGAGGTGTCTGCGTTGACAGCGTAGCCGGATGGCTCTATCGGTGGTTTTGTGAGCGGCGGGGAGCGCCGGTGGGATACTTCGGATCCAAGGCGACGAGCGGTCTGTGCCAGATGCTGCTGGGGCTCCAGCCGGCCCATGATCTCTATCTTGAGACGCACCTTGGCGGCGGCGCGCTGATGCAGCGCAAGGTTCCGGCGCTGCGTTCGATCGGCATTGACCGGGACCGGCGTGCGCTGGAGGGCTTCACGTGCGCCTATCCGGTGGAGTTGATCCACGGCTGCGCCCATGAGGTGCTGGCCACCTTCCCGTTGCGGGGCACGGAACTGGTGTACAGCGATCCGCCGTATCTGCGAGCGACCCGGCGGTCGCGGCGGCGCTACCGCCACGACTACGGCGAGGCCGACCATGTGGCCCTGCTTCATCTGCTCAAGGGTCTGCCCTGCCAGGTGATGATCTCGGGCCACCCCTCGGCGCTTTACGATGAGATGCTTGAGGGCTGGCGCAGCGTGTCGCTTCAGGTGACGACCCAGGCCCGGGCGCGCACCGAGGTGGTGTGGTTCAACTTCGCGCCTGGCAGGACCCACGGGGTTGGCCATGCCGGGCGCAACGCGACCGACCGTCAGCGCATCAAGAGGAAGGCGACGCGCTGGGCCGAGGGCTACCGGAAGATGCCGCCGGCTGAGCGTCAGGCGGTGATGGCGGCGCTGATGGCGGTGGAGGCCTCCTGATGGCAACGGTGAACGCCGCCTCGCTGCGCGACGAGTTCGAGGCCGCGAAGGCCGGCATTGCGGCGCTGCGCAAGGACGGCAAGGTGTCGGCGGAAGCCGATGCGATGTTCAGGATCCTGATCACGCTGATGAGCGTGCTGATCACCATCCTGCTGGAAAGGACAACCCGCAAGACCAGCGCCAATGCCAGCCTGCCGCCGTCGCAGACGCCGCAGGACGAGACGGCACAGCGTGCCTCCAGAAGCAGCGGCAAGGGGACGCGCGGGAACGGGCAGACCAGCGCCACCCTGCGCAAGGTGATCCATGAGGAGACGGTCACGGTCGAGACCTGCGAGGCCTGCGGCGCCGACCTCTCCCACGTCGATCCCGTCGACCGGGAACGGCGCATCCTCTACGACATCGTCTTCGAGGTCGTCGAACGCCGCGTCGAGGCCGAGGTCAAGGAATGCCCGGCCTGCCGTGACCGCACCAAAGGGCGCTTCCCCGATACCATGCCGGGGCCGCTGCAGTACGGCCCCGGCCTCAAGGCCTTCATCATCAACCTGCTCATCGCCCACATGCTCTCCCTGCGGCGAGCCACAGCCCTGGTGCAGGCGATCTCCGGTCTCACACTCTCCGAGGCCACCTGCCTGAGCTACGTGCGGCACCTCCATGAGGCGCTCGCATCATGGGAGGACAACGCCATCGCCATACTCCTGGAACGTCCGGCGCTCCATGCCGACGAAACCGGATTCCGGGTCGACGGCAAGACCCGGTGGCTCCACGTGTTGAGCGACGGATCCCTGACCCTCAAGCGCCTGCACAACAAGCGCGGCAGGCAGGCCATCGACGAGATCGGCATCATCCCCCGCTACAAGGGCATCCTGATCCACGACTGCTGGGCCTCGTACTTCGTCTACGAGACGTGCCTCCACCAGCTGTGCGGCTCCCATCTGCTGCGCGAACTGACCTTCGTCGTCGACTCCAACGCCATGCGCTGGGCCCGCCTGATGACGACGCTGCTCCGCCTGACATGTCACCGGGTCAACCAGAGCCCCACCAAGACCCTGCCCGAGGATCTCCGACGGACCGTGCGCAGGCGCTATCGCACCATCCTCGAGCATGGCTTCAGGGACCTGCCCGCGATCCCGCCACGCCCCAAGGGAAAACGCGGCAGAATCGCCAAGTCCGACGCGCACAACCTGCACGAGCGCCTCGTCAAGCACGAAGACTCCGTCCTGCGCTTCATGGAAGATCCCCATGCCAGCTTCACCAACAACACCGGCGAACAAAAGATCCGCATGGCCAAGGTCAAGATCAAGGTGTCCGGGTGCTTCCGTACCCAGCTCCACGCCGAAGCATGGTGCCGGATCTCAAGCTACCTCAACTCCATGGCCGCACAGGGCTACAACCCCCTCGTCGCCATCCAGATCGCCCTCGCCGGAGACGCCGCCAACATGATCAGAAAGCACGACGCCTGAACCGCCTCCACAGGGGGTGAGCAGTTACCAATTCATTTCGAAGTCGGATCAACGCGGCAACACGAGAAGAGGGCGAGGGAGGCGAAGTGGTCCATGGAGATCCGGCGTGGCTGATCGGCGCTCAGCGGCGTCACAAGGGCTCTTTGCACGGGGACATCTGGCGCGGCAGCGCCGCCGATCTCGCAAGTCGAGGGCACACAGCCGTATACCCTGCCATGGGGTGGTGGAGAACACGCCCCGTGCTGGAACGATACGATCAAGCGGCACGGTACGCTCTGATCGTCAGTATCAAGGCACCAGAAACCGATGTCGACCTATACAGCGAAGTTGCAAACCAGATCGACACTCCGGGCATCATTCAAACCTGACATGCGGCTTCCTCAGCGTTTGTGCCGCCCCTGACGTTCCGATCAGTGTTTGATCGTCGGTAATGGGGAACGTCCAAGTTCCTTAAGAAACTCGTTGTGCTTCGCTGCCGATGCCTGCACGTGCCTCTCGATCTCGACCAACTCCCCATGCGTGGCCGCAAGATCGATTGCGACTTCGGGTTCGGCCGTGCTGACGTAGCGGGAGATGTTGAGGTTGAAGTCGTTGGCCGCAATCTCCTCCATCCCGACGCGCCTTGCATACCGCTCGATGCTCTGCGGGCGCTGCCGGTAGGTGTCGATGATCTTTTCGATGTGCCTGTCGGAAAGATGGTTCTGCCGCTTGCCCTTCTCGAAGTGCTCCGACGCGTTGATGAACAGCACGTCGTCCGGCTTTTTGCATTTCTTCAGCACGAGAATGCAGACCGAGATGCCGGTCGAGTAGAACAGGTTTGCCGGCAGGCCGATGACGGTGTCGATGTGACCGTCGTCAAGGAGCTTGCGGCGCACCTTCGCCTCCACGCCGCGATGAAACAGCACCCCGTGGGGCAGGATGATCGCCATCACGCCGTCATCCCTGAGGTAGTGAAACCCGTGCAGCAGGAAGGCGAAATCCGCCCTTGACTTCGGGGCCAGCCCGTAGTTCCTGAAGCGCACGTCCTCGCCCAGTGCCTCGTTCGGACTCCAGCGGTAGCTGAACGGTGGATTGGCGACCACGGCGTCGAACCGGAGTTTCTTCGCCGGGTTCGTCTCGCGGAGCGTCTCCCAGTCGTTGGTCAGCGTGTCGCCGTGAAAGATCTCGAACTCAAGATCCTTCACCCCGTGCAGCAGCATGTTCATCCGTGCGAGGTTGTAGGTGGTGACGTTCTTCTCCTGCCCGTAGATTCTCCCGATACCATGGGTGCCCATGCGCTTTCTCACGTTGAGCAGCAGCGAGCCCGAGCCGCAGGCGAAGTCCATGACGCCGGCGAGATGCTCTCGCTCGCCGGTCTTCGGTTCCTGGCTGTCGAGGATGACAATCGCGGAAAGGATGTCCGATATCCGCTGGGGCGTGTAGAACTCACCGGCCTTCTTGCCCGAACCTGCCGCGAACTGACCGATCAGATACTCGTAGGCATCTCCCAGCGTGTCGCTGTTCGTGGAAAATTCCGCAAGACCGTCGGCGATCCTGGTGATGATCGTGCAGAGCTTGGCATTCCGCTCCTCATAATTCTTGCCCAGTTTGTCGGAATCGAGACTGATTTCCGAGAACAATCCCTGGAACGTGCTCTGGAACGATTCGTTCTCGATGTACCGGAAGGCCTTCCGGAGTGTCTTGAGCAGTTCGCCGTCCTGCGTCCTTGCCATGTGCGCGATGGTGGCCCACAGGTAGTCGGGGTGGACGACGTAATGCGCCTTGAGCCGCATTTGTCCCTCGAAGAGCGACACGTCATCCGGGTTCTGTTCGTACCAGATGGACAGGCCAGACCGCCCGCCGTTGGCGATGGAGTGCGGATCGGGGTAGTCGCGCCCCAGTTCCTTCTTCGCAGCCTGCTCGTAGTTGTCCGAAAGGTAGCGCAGGAACAGGAACGCAAGCATGTAGTCGCGGAAGTCGTCCGCGTTCATCGCGCCGCGAAGCGTGTCCGCAATGTCCCAGAGAGTCTTGCCCAGTTGTGTTTGCGTGCTCTCGTTCATGGCTCAATCCGCATGGGTGACGAAGGCGTAGTGTGCATTGAGTTTCTCGCAGATATCTTCAAACAGTTGCAGGTTGTCCGGCACAAGAAGGTCGGACTCGAAGTGGTAGACGTTCCTGTGCGCGAGGACGTTGACGATCCTGGCAACATGATCAGGATCCTCGAAGCCGATGCGTTCGAGTGCGTAGCTGATCCGGCCAACACCAAGGAACGACGACACGGTTTCGAGCAACTGACGAAGCAGGGCGAAGTGGGAGGCACGAACCCTCTTCTCCTGTCGCGCCTGCTCCAGCATCTGAAGGAGTCTGAGGTGATAGAGAAACACGTCGCTTCGGTCCGTCTCCAGCGAGATCTCGCCATGCTTGTTGCTGAGAATGCTCGCCCTCGTTCGCGGCCTGTATCTCTTGCTCTTCTCGCCCTTCATCAACCAGTCGGACAGCGTCGAGAACATCCCGACATGATGGGTGGCGATGACGAGCTTGCGTTCATCGCAGTGCTGTTCGATCAGGTCGTAGAGTGTCGATGCGGTGACGAAGATGTTGTGGTCGTCAAGGCTTGAAACCGGGTCGTCGATGAACAGGTGGCGCGTCCGGCTGTCTGCCCACACCTCCACTTCCATCATGGCCAGGAAGAAGCACCAGACAAACACCCGCTCCTCGCCGCGGGAGATCTTCATCGCCGGAACATCGCCGGGCTGTCTGCCCGCAGGGAAAAACGATATCGACTCGATCCCCCTTTCCACATCCGGGTGCATGCCGAAGCGGAAGTCGAAACCCGGTCTGTATGGTTTCAGCTTCGCGTGGATATCGAGTTCGCTGAGACCGGCGTGAAGCCTGCTGAGGCTGCTCGGAAGAACCGTGAGTCGGATGTCCGCGATGTCATTGTCCCAGACGAAGAGGTCCTCGCTGTACGCGTTGTAGCAGATGCTCGTGTGCGTTCCGTCCTCGAGCCTGGTCGCATTCTTGTAAGCGACGGAGAGTCGCGTCTTGCCTACCGAGTTGAATGCGAAGAGCAACTGAATGTTCTTATCATCATCGATGAGTGCGGATGCCACATGCTCGACAGTCGTCATTTTTCCACACTCGGAAAGAGCTGCTGCATCAGTCCATGCTTGTGCTGCCGCAGGGCTTCGACCTTCTTCCCTGTTGCCTCAATCAGCTCATCCAGTGAGCCAAGACACTCGGCGATCTTCTGTTGTTCGGAGGGCTGAGGGATTTCGAATTCTGCATCTGCAAGAACACTCCATTCAGCTCGAGGCATTCTTGACCCCGAAGAAATGTTTGCCAATTGCATAAACCGTTTGGATTGTATCAAGTAAAGCAAGAAGGCGCTTGAAATACCTTTGCTTCGTAGTACCCAGATTTCCGATGAGCAAACACCCGCGAAACTAGGACGCGCAAACTTCTGCAGATATGGCCTCAACTTGCCGAACAGAATGTCTCCCGCCTGGAATCTTGATTTGAGACTATGTTTCTTTTCAAGTGTAGACAGGCCGAGTATCCGACCGGTTTTTGCTTCAATGCCATCAAGTTCAATCACAGGTGGTGTTTCATGGCTTCTCTGAGGGTCAAATGTCTCTTTACTCTTCGTGACAATACTCCCCAATTTCTTTGTTTCCCACATTCCGTTGCCCCGAAACTCCGGAAACCGCAACCGCGGTGCGGTTTCACCGGGCTGAGGAAAGAGCTTCTGCATCAGCCCTTTCTTGTGCTGCCGCAGAGCCTCGATCTTCTTCCCTGTCGCGTCAATCAGATCGTCCAGCGAGCCCAGACACTCGGCGATCTTCTGCTGCTCGCCTACATCGGGCAGCGTCAATCGCAGCTGCGTCATATCACGATAGTAAATCCGAACTCGAACACTTCCATCACCAGCTTCGTATACGAAATCATCCCATTGTTTCGATTTGCGAAAACTGTCGAAGTATTCTGGAAGGAGCGCCGTTGGCATTGATCGCTCGGTACAGTGGAATACGACGTAGTCGGGACTCACGAGAACATCGTCTTCTCCTCGCCATCGCGCGATAGAACCGATGTTCAGGCGCATCGGATTGTAGGCGAACCAATTTTTTCGGACGAGTTTGTAACGAGAAACATCTGTAGCTGCGACAATCGCTCCTGCATCGGAACAATGCCATCCACTTTCTTGACACCCATCACCCTTTCTGAAGGGAGCCTGCTGCAATTCCTCACAGTGGATTCTTCTGTCAAATCCCCGAGTCGAACTTCATGCAACGGCTGTCCCACAAACTCCGGAAACCGCAACCGCGGCACAAGGCCGGTTCGCTTGTGGTCTGCCATCACGCTCCTCGGTCCTCGTAGGCGTCGAGGCCTGAGATGCTCCGGCCGTGAGCCCGCACCTTCAGAAGCGGCGTGAGATCTGCCATGAGGGCATGTTCGCGGTCACGGCGTTCGCGCCAGCCGAGGTCGAGGGGCTCCATCAGGTCGGTGAGCCCCTCGCCGTCGAAGACCATGCGCCGGAGGATGGTGTCGACGAAGGACGAGAGGGCCTGGGCGATCGAGACCATGGGCCTGCGCGAGATCGGTGATCGCCCTGGCTCGCTTTTCGTCCTTGAATTTCTCGTAGCCGGCGCGAACGGCAGCCTCGTCGAGGCCTTCGCCTTCCTTGAGTGAACCGACGTATGCGGTGATCTCATCGCGCTCGTCGAGGAACTTGGCGTCGGACAGAATGATCCCGATGAGCTTCTCACGGCTCATCTTCATCTTCTTCGGGTCCTGGCCCGAGTAGCGGGCGATCAGTTTCATGATGTAGTCGTAGTCGATATCCGCGGAGGCAAAGAGGACGAACTCGAAATCGAGTTGTTCCGTCTCAGGTCCGTCGAGCGTCACCGGCGGCACTTTCAGGCGTCTGGCGGTCTCGAGATAGGCACCGCGGAAGGCGCGAAGATCGTCCTCAGGCAGCGCCTGCCCGATGTCATCACGCTGCCCGTCGGTGAGGTCGGTGTACTGGTCGAGCTGGGTCCTGAGACGCTGGACCTCCTTGAACCGCTTGATGAACTGGATGCGGGCGTCGTCGCCCTTCAGGTTGCTGACCTGTTCGGGCCTGGCTTCGAGATCCTGCGACACCATGAACTCGTCAAGGTCGGCAACGGCCTCCCTGAATCTCTCGATCACGACAGGGGCCTCTTCGACCAGCCAGATCTCCCGGGCCCGTTCGGGCCGGACGCCGGAGAAGAGGGTGATGGCGTTGTCGACATTGTCCTGCTGCTGGCGGAAGTCGAGGATGTGGCCGTAGGGCTTGGCGGCGTTGAGGACACGGTTGGTGCGCGAGAAGGCCTGGATCAGGCCGTGGTGCTTCAGGTTCTTGTCGACGTAGAGCGTGTTGAGGTACGCCGCGTCGAAGCCGGTCAGCAGCATGTCGACGACGATCGTGACATCGATCTTTTCCTTACCCTTGCGGGGCAGATCACGATCGGGGAACCGCTGATCCTTGATGCGCTGCTGGACATCCTGATAGTAGAGGTCGAAGTTGTGGATGTCGTGGTTCGTGCCGTACTGCCCGTTGTAGTCGGCGATGATGGCCTTGAGCGCGGACTTCTTGCCCTCGGGATCGTGGCGGTTGTCTTCCTTCTCCTGCGGGAGGTCCTCCTGGATCTGTCGCACGTCCGGGTTGCCCTCCGCTGGCGGCGAGAAGACCGCTGCAATCCTGAGGGGCGCGAACTCGGGCTCGGTGGCCTGACGCTCGGCCTGGAGCTTCCTGAAGACAGTGTCGTACTCGATGGCGTCGTTGATCGACGCGGTGGCGAGAAGCGCATTGAAGCGGCGCTTTCCGGTGGCGGCATCGTGCTTGTCGAGAATGGCCTGGACAACCGCCTGCTTGGCGAGAGGCTGGACCGGCTTGTCCTTTGGCTTGTAATAGTCGACGTGGAATTTGAGAACGTTCCGGTCCTCGATCGCATGCGTGATGGTGTAGGCGTGGAGTTCCTCCTGGAAGATCTCCCGCGTGGTGCGCAGGGACGCCGTACCACCCTCTATCTGTCTGACGGACGCGTTGTCCTCGAAGATCGGCGTGCCCGTGAAGCCGAAGAGCTGGGAGTTCGGGAAGAACTCCTTGATCGCCTTGTGGTTCTCGCCGAACTGCGAGCGGTGACACTCGTCGAAGATGAAGACCATCCGCTTGTCTCGCAGCGGCTCGAGACGCTGCGTGAACGTTGAACGTCCAGAGTGATTGTTCTCTCTGCGGTTCTCGTCGAGGGCGAGCCCGAGCTTCTGGATCGTCGTGACGATGACCTTGTCGGCGTAATCGTCGGACAGGAGGCGGCGGACAAGCGCCGCGGTGTTGGTGTTCTCCTCGACGCAGTTCTCCTGGAACCGGTTGAACTCCTCGCGGGTCTGGCGGTCGAGATCCTTGCGGTCGACGACGAAGAGGCACTTGTGGATGCTCTCGTTGGACTTGAGCAGCGTCGAGGCCTTGAAGGAGGTGAGCGTCTTGCCCGAACCGGTCGTGTGCCAGACATAGCCGTTGCCGCTGTTCTGCTCGATGCGCTCGACAATGGCCTTGACCGCGTAGACCTGGTAGGGGCGCATCATCAGGAGCTTCTGCTCGCTGGCGATCAGTACCATGTACTTGCTGATCATCTCGCCAAGCGTGCACTTGGCGAGGAACAGGTCGGCGAAATCGTCGAGGTGCGTGATCCTGGTGTTGTCCTCGGTGGCGAACTGGTAGACCGGAAGGAATGATTCGTCGGCGTCAAAGGTAAAATGCCGCGGGTTGTTGTTGGCGAAGTAGAATGTTTCCGTGCGGTTGCTGACGATGAAGAGCTGGACGAAACAGAGCAGCGTGTTGGTGTACCCGTTGCCGGGATCGTTCTTGTAGTCGACGATCTGCTCCATGGCGCGGCGCGGGCTGATCCCCAGCGTCTTCAGTTCGATCTGCACGACGGGGACGCCGTTGATCAGGATCATGACGTCGTAGCGGTGATGGCTGTTGTCGGTGTTGATGCGGAGCTGATTGACGACCTCGAAGGTGTTCTTGCACCAGTCCTTGATGTTGACGAGGGTGTAGTCGAGTGGTGTCCCGTCGGCACGGGTGAATGTCTGCCGGTCACGCAAGCTCCGGGCAGCGTCGTAGACATCCTTTGTGACGATCTCGCCGAGGAGCCGCCGGAACTCGGCATCCGTCAGTCTGACGCGGTTCAGGGCCTCGAACTTTTCGCGAAAATTTTCTTCAAGAGTGTCCTTGTCGCGGATGTCGGGGCAATACACGTATTTGAGATCCTGCAGCTTCGCGACAAGCTCGTCTTCGATTTCACGTTCGGATTTCGTCATGGGCCTGCCAGATCACTTGCATTCCATGGATCCCGGGCACGTAAATGGCCAGGTAACGGGGAACAATCTATCACGCCTTGTATACATCATGGCTGTGCATCCGTGGGTCAGGTCGGGAAGACGGGGTGAGCGACCTGGATTTCATTCCTGAAACGCGAACCGCGCCTCGAACGGTTCGAGCTGGGGCTTGCCGAGGATCCAGTCGGCGGCGCGCGATGCGATCATCTGGGTCGGCGCGTTGAGGTTGCCACTGATCACCCTTGGCATGATCGAGGCGTCGACCACGCGCAAGCCCTCCATGCCGTGGACCCTGAGTTCTGAATCGACCACCGCATCGCTGCCGTGGCCCATCCTGCATGTGCCGCAGGGGTGATAATCCGTGGAGGTGAGCGCCCGCACGGCGTCCTCGATCTCTTCCTTCGTCCTGACGTCAGGACCCGGAGACAGCTCGACGCCACGCAGGCTGTCGAAGGCCGGCTGGGCAATCAGATCGCGCATCTTCATCACGCCCTCGACCAGTTCGCGCACGTCTCCGGGATCGCTGAGGTAACGAAAGAACAGTGCCGGCTTCATGCCCGGATCCCGGGATTTGAGCGCAAGATGTCCGTGGCTGCCGGGGCGCAACTGGTCGACCTGCAGTTCGAAGGCCTGTTTCAGCCTGATCCTGCTGCCCTCGTACTCGTAGCCCGTGGGTCCGAAGTGGTACTGCAGGTTCGGATAGGAGACGTCATCGTTGCCGCGGATCAGGCCACCGGCCTCCCAGATGTTCGAGGCAGCGAGTCCGCGGCGCGTGAGGAACCACTCGGCGCCTGCCATGAGCTTGTTGAGCGGACGGTCGACCCGGTGCATGGGAAACGAGCGCGTGCACGACACAGTCATCGCAACGCCGGCGTGATCCTGGAGATTCTGCCCGACGCCCGGCAGGTCGCAGCATACCCCGATGCCGTGGTCACGCAGGTGATCGGCCGGGCCAATGCCTGAGAGCATCAGAGTCTGCGGCGAGTTGATCGCGCCACCCGACAGAATGATCTCCTTCTCGGCTTCGACCGTGTGTGTCGCGCCGCGCCGGGTGAAGACGACTCCCGAGGCGCGATTGCCGTCGATCACGAGATGCCGAACCATGGCCCGTGTCAGGAGCGTGAGATTAGGGCGCGCAAGAGAGGGTCGCAGATGCGCCACTGCCGCGCTGCACCGACGGCCGTTGCGCTTGGTCGCATCGAGCCTTGTGACACCCTCGGGCTGATAGCCGTTGGGATCGTCGGTCGTGCCCTGCCCGGCCTGACCTCCGGCCTCGATGAAGGCGTCGAAGAGCGGGTTGTCTGTCGCACCCCGCGTCACGCCGAGCGGACCGCTGGCGCCACGCCAGTCGCTGGCACCCCGATCACTGGCCTCACCCGCCTTGAAGTAGGGCAGGCAATGGGCGTAGCGCCATTGGGTGAGACCCAGTTCGTCGGCCCAGAGATCGTAATCCTGCGGCTGGCCCCGCATGTAGACCATGGAGTTGATGGACGACGAACCGCCCACCACCTTGCCGCGCGGCATCACAACCTGGCGATCGTGGAGGTCCGGCTCGTCTTCGGTCATGTAGTTCCAGTTGATCCGGGGATCGCGGTGCGCCCTGTAGACGCCTGCAGGGATGTGGATCAGCAGATTGCGGTCCATCGGGCCCGCCTCGAGCACCAGAACGGAATGACGCCCGTTGGCGCTGAGCTTGTTGGCCAGCACGCAGCCCGCCGAACCGGCGCCAACGATGATGTAGTCACAGCTCTTCATGGAACACTCCCGGTCAACGCGTGAGTTTCGGGTCAAGAGCGACCACGCGCAAATCCGGAAGCGTGTTCCAGGCGAATCGAACGGTGCCCACCTGCCCCTTGAGGTTGACGGGCTCTCCGGATCGACGGAGGGCCCGCATGATGGTCAGCAGACGCTGAAGATCGCCATTGAGCGGCCCTGAAAGAGGTGCCCGAAGAACTCTTCGCACGGAGCCGGATGGCTGCATGTCGAGGGTCATGCAAGAGGGAAGTAGCCGAGCTGCACGATCAGGCGAGACGGAGCAGGACGACCGCTGCCGCGAGCAGAACGATGGCGGCAATGCGAAGCGGTCCGGGCCTCTCCCTGAGCACCACTACGCCAATCAGGGCTCCGAACAGAATGCTGCTTTCCCGCAGCGCCGCGACAATGGCGACCGGCGCATGAACCATCGCCCAGATGACAATGGTGTAAGCCAGCATGGAGAGCAGACCACCGGTGAGCGACGTCGCGATGTCGCTTCCCGGCACCCGCACGAAACGACCGCGGCGCAACCACAGCACCACGACGACGGTGGGCCAGGTCATGAGAAAGAACAGCCAGACTGCATAGGCAATCGGATCGGCCGCAGCCCGGCCGCCGAGACCGTCGGCTATCGTGTAGGAGGCAATCGTGCAGGCGGTCAGCGCGGCGAAGAGAAGGGAGCGATCCCGGAGGCCGCGATGCGTGTCGGCCCGGCGCCACGCGACGCCCAGAATCGCCAGCAGGATCAGACCAATGGCGACAAGGGCATGCTCGCCGAGATCCTCGTGCAGGAAGACGAGGGATGCGAGGGTCACGATCAGTGGCGCCGCGCCGCGGGCAACAGGGTAGACACGGCTGAAGTCGCCATGGCGATAGGCGGTGGCCAGCCACACGTGGTAGAGTGTGTGCACCATCGTCGACACCAGCAGGAAGGGCCAGGCGGCGGCAGCGGGAACCGCCACGAACGGCAATGCCAGGCCAGCTGCCACGCCCGACCCGACAGTCACCCATGTTATGCCGATCAACGGATCGGACTGCGCCTTGACCAACGCATTCCACGCCGCATGCAGCAAGGCTGCGCACAGCACCATCAGGAGGACATGCGTCGACATCACGCCGGCACCGAACTGGAACAGCGATGATGACGCTGCGCCACAGGTTCCAACGCCAGGACTACAGAAGGTCGCAAAGCATGGCGACGAGGGGTGCGTCGGCCGGCGGCATGGGCCAGGAGGCCATGCGCCGCGGACGGACCCAGGCAAGATCGGCATGCTCCCGGGGTGTGATCACGCCGTTCCACTGGCGGCAAACGTAGAGCGGCATGAGGAGATGGAAGTCACCATAGTCGTGACTGGCGAAGGTGAAGGGCGCCAGGCAGGCCTGGCTGACATCGATCGCCAGTTCCTCGCGCAACTCCCGGATCAGGGCGTGTTCGGGAGTCTCGCTCGCACCGACCTTCCCGCCCGGAAACTCCCACAGCCCCGCCATGGATTTGCCGTCGGGGCGTCTGGCAAGGAGAACACGGCTGTCGGTATCCACCAGGGCGCAGGCCACCACGAGCAGCAGGCGCAATGGCGGCGTCATGTGCGGATCTGCGACCAGAAGACCTGGAAGATGCCGCACAGGACATCACGCTCTCTTGCCGGTGCCGGCATCGTGCGTTCACCGGTGCGGCGCATGCCGATCCGGGTGAGCAGTCGCTCGGAAGCCTCGTTTTCGACCATGACAACGGCCTCGACCTTGTCGAGGCGCAGGACCTGGAAGGCGAATTCGACCAGGGCCCGGACCGCTTCGCTGGCATAGCCATGGCCCCAGCTCCAGGGGGCAAAGGCGTAGCCCAGCTCGCCTGAACGATCCTTGTCACAGAGCGTGATGTCGATGACGCCGATCACGTCACCCCCGTCAGCCACGGTGACCGCGTAGACCCAACCCCCTCCGTTCTCCCTCTTGGCGGCAGCTTCCTTGGCGAAGGCTTCCGCGCAGCCCGCAGGATAGGGGTGAGGGATGTTCGTCGTATAGCGGGCCACCTCCCACAGGCGGCAGAAACGCGAGACCTGGGGGGCATGGCGCAACTCGAGCGGCTCGAGAACCAGGCGCAATGTGGTGATGTTTTCCGGTCTGATCGGCTGCGACATGAGTCGTTACCGGGATTGAATCGCAACCGGAAGATCGACGGCAGTGCGGAATCCGATGGTGGCACAGCGGTCGAAACCAGGCCACATGAGCAGGTACTTGGCGGCAAACGCCGCATCGCGCACCCCTCCATCCGCATACCAGTCGGACGTCGTGCAGTGGTGGTGACTGCCACCCTTCACAATGCAGAACCGTGTTCGTCCATCGCTCATTTCAGGCTCGGTCCAGTTCCAGATCCGTACCGGGTCGTTATCCAGCAAACCGTCCTCGCCGGCCCGCTGCCATTCCGCTTCCGTGGGCAGACGCCGTCCGAGCCAGGATGCATAGGCGCGGGCATCGTCGGGATCAACCCGTGTAACCGGCCAGTCCGGGCCGGCGCCGGGTTCAAGAAAGAACCCGGGAGCCTCGGGGGAATATCCCGTTTCCTCGACAAAGCGCCGGTAGGCGGCCACGGTGACGGAATGCCTGTCGATGGCAAACGCAGACAGATCGTCCCGGAATTCCCGGGAGACCATGGTATGGAGCCCGGGGAGAACCAGATCGGCACTCGTGCCGGCACGCGCACCCTCGTACATGCCGCATTCGCGCAGTCTGAAACAGGTGCTGCGCACATGGACGCCCCCGGCCACACAGACCATCCCCTCAGGCGTTTGCCGCATGTCCGTGAATCCCGGACGCCCACGGGCCAGCGGCACGGGTTGTGGTTCGTTGCGCCGGGTGCGGTCGAGCTGCCGGTACCGTCTGGCCTGACCATCGAGGAAATCGCGATCCACCGCGTCTTCGACAACAGCGCCGAGACCGGCTGCCGGCATGTCGATCGAGACCTCGCTGCCGTTGACGACGAGCTGGCGTCCGGTCACGGGGTCACAGGCCGTCATGGCGCTGACGGGAAGTCGGATGCCTGATACCGCCTGGCGAGTGCGATTGACCAGTGTCCACAGCCGCACACCCTTGTGCTCCCAGCTTGACGCGAACACCCCCGGTGCCGGCATACAGGCGAGGGGCGTCCACACCCCGTCAGAGAAGTGACGGGACCAGCGGCGGAGAACCCGGCTCGCCAGATTCCATTGAATGGCGTCCCGGTCACGCCAACCGTTCCATGATCCGAAGATGTTCTCCCACACCACCATCCCGGCGCCGTTCATCCATGCCAGCTGGATCTCCGGTGTGTGGTCTGCCATCCAGCGGCGCACCACATGGACCATGTGACGACGATCCAGAATTCTGTTGGCCAACACACCCGGCGCCCGGGAATCGTCCCATGCTTCAGCCCACCCCATGCGATGATCAGCAAGCCGGTCGGGCGGCACGGGCGCCTGGGACTGCAGGACGATACCGGGTCTGGCGTCGTTGAGTGCGGCGGCAAGATCGCGTGCTGCAGACGACAGGGTGTCGAGGTACAGGCCGTCCGCATCGAGTTCCGTCACGAGATCGGCAAGGCAGGCTGCGTCGTCGCGGTCTTCCCGGCGCGTTGCCACATCCCAGGGGTTGTAGGCGAGGAGGACACGGATGTTGCGGCCATGCAGGCGGGCGACCATATCGGCAAGCCCCCGCGTGCCGCCGGGCATGCAGCGCCAGAAGTCAAACTGGTTGCGCCGGTCGAAGCCCAGGTTGGGATAGGCATGCCAGAGGATCACGAGGTCAAGGGGGCCGAAGCGTGCCTCGAAGGCATCGACATAGTCCTCGACGAGCCATGTCCCCGATGCGCGATCATGGATCCGTTCGTCCCAGAGCAGGATCTTGTGGGCCGTGAAGCCGCAACTCACCCAGTCGGGGGCAGGTGCCACACGAGCGCGACCGCACTCCTGGCGCCATGCCTCAAGGCGACATCGCCAGGCAGGCCAGTCATCAGGCTCGTCGGGTGCGGGAATCAGGGAGCGTGACATGAAAACAGGGGATCGCCGATGACGTCATCGCGTGGCGTCACGCCAAGGCCCGGCGCCACGGGTGCGCACATGACGCCTCCGGAGACCTCCGGCAGCCCCGTGGCGTTCGAAACCGTCGTCCAGTTGTGGAAATCGACCGTGTGGAGCCGCATCTCTTGCGGCGTGGAAAGCGACATGTGGGCAATGGCTGCACTCGCGATGTCGGCCCCGCCGATACACTCGACCGTCACCATGAGTCCAAGATCGACCGCAAGATCGCGAATCCGCCTGGCACGGCTGATACCGCCAAACCGTGATATCTTGATGGTGATGCCGTCGGCCATGCCGTCGCGGTGAATGCGCAGCACGGCATCAAGGCTGTCGGCACTCTCGTCAAGAACCATGGGAACCGCCGCATGGCGCCTGACCACAAGGTTCTCGTCGAGAGTCCGGCAGGGTTGTTCGAGGACATAGTCGAGTCCCCGCGTTCTTTCCAGGAAGCGCAGGGCGTCGTGGCTGCTCCAGGCGCCGTTGGCGTCGCAGAAGATCATGACACTGTCGCCGATGTCATCGGCAATGGCCCGAACACGACTGGCGTCCAGGACCGGGTTGTCTCCGACCTTCACCTGGAGACGCCGGTAGCCGTTGCCGGCATGACGGCGGGCCGACTGCAGCATGATCTCCGGCGAGTCCTGGGATACTGAGCGGTAGAGGGCAACGGACATGCCGTCGCGCCCGCCCAGGTGTTCCGCCAGAGGGAGGCCGGCCGCCTTCGCGGCAATATCCCAGAGCGCGATATCGAGGGGTGACTTGACATCCATCTGTCCGTGCATCGCCGCATCCATCATGCGGGCGAGCTTGCCGGTTTCCCGGGGATCGGCGCCCAGCAACGCGGGCGCCAGGCGCTCCAGTCCAGCGCGCACGCTGCCGGTAAAGGCCTCCGAGTAGAAGGCGCCAAGCGGTGCGATCTCTCCCCAGCCGGTGACGCCTTCATCCGTATCGATTCTGACGACGGTCGATGTCTGTCCGTATTCGGTGTGGTTGCGGCAGCGGTAGGCGCCTTCTCGAAAGGGAAGATCAAGGCCATGGAAAGATATGCGGGTGATCTTCATGGAATGTCCTCATTCAAGTGGCGAAGGGGGTGACCACGATGCCATGAAATCCTATCGTGAGGCATGAAGAAACGACATCCTGCGTGTGCAAGGGAACGAGGGTATGGGTGACGCCAGCGAGCGGGTTGCCATCGTGACAGGGGCCGGCGCAGGCATCGGGCGGGCAACCGCGCTCGGACTTGCCGACGACGGATTTCAGGTCGTGCTCGCCGGACGCCGCAAGGAACGTCTTGACAGCGTGACGGCCGAACGCCCGGACCTTGAAGGGCGCCTTGTCGCAATCGAATGCGACGTCACGCGGAGCGAGTCGGTCAATGACCTCTTTGCAGCATTCGAACAGCGTTTCTCCCGCCTCGATCTGTTGTTCAACAATGCCGGTATCGGCGCCAGGGCCGTTCCTCTCGAGGAACTGGAGATCGATGAGTGGCAGGCCGTCGTCGATACCAACCTGACAGGGTCCTTCCTGATGGCACGCCAGGCGATGCGCCTCATGAAAGCCCAGACCCCCAGAGGCGGGCGAATCATCAACAACGGCTCGGTGTCGGCCCACGTGCCACGGCCGCTCTCCGCTCCCTATACGGCGACCAAGCACGCCGTGACCGGACTCACCCGCTCTATCTGCCTCGATGGCAGGGCCGACGACATCTGCTGCAGCCAGATCGATATCGGCAACGCCCTGACAGACATGACCACGAACGCAGGCGATGGCCTCGAACAACCCGACGGACGCATGGCGCCCGAGGCAGTGATGGATGTCGCCAATGTCGTCAACACCATTCTCGTGATCGCCAACATGCCGCTCGATGCCAACATTCCCTTCGTGACTGTCATGGCCAACGCCATGCCGTACATCGGCAGGGGGTGACGGTTGCGCGCGCCCTGACGGTCTCCCTATAATCCGCGGCATGCGGACCGTCACAACCGCCCGGGAAAACAATCGATGGAACTGACAGGCAGCGGACTTGCCATCTGGATGTTCTGCGGCTTTCTTCTTGCCGCCATCTTGGCGATGTTGTGCCGCGGGTTCGGCAAGGCCACGGAAATGAACACCGAGTTTCTGGCGAACATGGGGTTCTTCTGGTCGATTCTTCCCGTGGGCATTTTCGGGGCCAGCGGCTATTTTCCTTTCCTGGACCTGAGTGACCTGGCGCCCTTCGGCTATGTTCTGGGCGTCATTCCCCTGGCCGTCATCATGATGCAGCGGACCGCTTCCGATCAGGCGCCACCGATCCTGGGCCGTGACAAGCAGGGCCGCCTCGCCCTGTTTGCCTGCACACCGCACGAGGTCCTCACCACCCTGCTCTATTCTCTGCTGGCCTTCATGGTCTGCACCATCTTCCTGTGGGACGAGCTCTATCGCTGACGGCGGCTTCGGCCTCTCCGGATGGACCACAGCATTGTGCGGCGGCCTTGCCTGGGCCAGGCAGCGTGCCGTTCCCGACACGCCGTCGAAGCGATTGCCGTGAACGGCGCATCGCAGTCGAGATGGTGTTGTTGGCGTCACGGACGATCCAGTGCATTGCGCCATTCTTCAGACGATCAGTGGTGACTGACGTGCATGCTCCCTCGACCGCGCACACGTGATCGGGACGTGTCAGGAGGGCGCCATGGCTGCTCTGCCCAGACCCCGCGATGCGCTCTTCCGGGCGTTGCTGTGCGATCCGCAACGCGCCCGGGATTTCCTTGAGCGATCATCTGTCAGGCGCCATCGCCGGACAGCTCGCGGACACGTTGCCCGAGATCATCGAGGGCAGCGTTGTCGACGAGGCGCTCGCCGGCAGCCAGAGCGATCTGCTGCTGAAAGTCCGGCTGGCCACGGGCAGGGATGCTTGTGCGTATGTCCTGGCAGAGCACACGTCAACGCCGGATCCCGGCCTTCCCCTGCAGCGTGCCTCCTCCATGGTGCGTATCTGGAAACGGCACGGGCGGACGTCGAAGACCGGGCTGCCGCCGATCATTCCCCTGGTTGTCCACCACGGCACAGACCGTTGGCTTGCGGAGATGGCGGCCACGGACAAGGCGGCGCTGACGTTTCTTCCGGGGGAACGATACATCCTGCGCACCCTGCGCGCACGGGAGATCCATGCGCTGTCGCGCAACGCGGGTCTGCGGGCGGGGTTCATCGCCATGCGCCAGGAGGCGCTGGCCCACCTGGCGGAGATGGCCCGGAGCCTGCCCGAAGGCAGCGGTCTTCGGACTCTCCGGTGAGGTTGACTTTGCGGGGCTCCACATTACAATGGTTTCCTGCCCTGAAGGCAGGGCGAAGACTGGCGGAAGCGGCGATGTATGCAGTCATCCAGACCGGCGGCAAGCAGTACCGGGTGGAGCCCGAGGGTGTGCTCAGTGTCGAGCGCCTCGATGGCGACCCGGGCGATATCGTCGAGTTCACGAAGATCCTGATGCTCGGCAGCGAGGATTCGATTGACACCAACGCCACCGGCGCCAGCGTGAAGGCCGAGATCCTGGAACACAAGCGCAATGCCAAGATCCTCGTCTTCAAGAAGAAGCGCCGGAAGAAGTACCGCCGCCGCGCCGGCCACCGACAGCAACAGACGGTCGTCCGGGTGAAGGAAATCCTCGATGCGGCCTCCGGCGACAACGCCTGATGAGGAAGGAATGATCCATGGCCCACAAGAAGGCAGGCGGTAGTTCGCGCAACGGGCGTGATTCGCCTGGACAAAGGCTCGGCGTCAAGAAGTTCGGCGGCGAAAACGTCATTCCGGGCAACATCATCGTTCGCCAGCGGGGCACCAGGTTTCATCCAGGGTCCAATGTCGGCATGGGCAAGGACCACACGCTCTTCGCCACGTCGGACGGCACCGTGCAGTTTCGCCGGGCGGGACGCACGCGGACCTACATCGACGTCGTTTCACCGGCACTCGCCGCGGAGTAAGGCTTCGGTGCCTGGCAGGGATTGCCGGCATGAAGTTTCTCGATGAAGCGAAAGTCTGTCTGAAGAGCGGCGACGGCGGCAGAGGCGCCGTCAGTTTCCGTCGCGAGAAACATGTCGAGTTCGGTGGACCCGACGGTGGCGACGGCGGACGTGGCGGCAGTGTTGTGCTGGCCTGTGTCGAAGGCCTGAACACCCTGATCGATTTTCGCTATCAGCAGCACTTTCGGGCACGCACCGGCATGCCCGGCGGCGGAAACCAGCGCTCTGGCGCCCGCGCCAGCGACATCATCATCAACCTGCCACCGGGCACCGAGGTTCTTGCCGAGGACAGGAAGACGGTCCTCGCGGACATGACGCGTCCCGGCGAACGCATGACCCTGCTCCCTGGCGGCATGGGTGGCCGCGGCAATGCCCGCTTCAAGTCGTCCACCAACCGCGCACCGCGAATCGCTGAACCGGGACGTCCCGGGGAGGAGATGTGGGTGTGGCTGCGTCTCAAGCTCATCGCGGACATCGGCATGGTCGGCCTTCCCAATGCCGGCAAGTCGACCCTGCTCTCGGTGGTCACGCGCGCTCACCCGAAGATCGCCGACTACCCCTTCACCACTCTCCATCCCCATCTCGGCAAAGTTGAGCAGGATGAGGACGGCTTCGTCCTTGCCGATCTCCCCGGCCTCATCAAGGGAGCGCACCAGGGGACGGGTCTCGGAGACCGTTTCCTTGGTCATGCAGAACGCTGTGCGGCGCTGCTTCACCTCGTGGATGCGACAGCCGGCGATCCCGCTGCCGATTTCCTGACGGTGCGCCACGAGATCCAATCCTATGGCCATGACCTCGCGGCACGAACCCTGGTGCCGGTTCTTACCAAGATCGATGCCCTCGGCGAACGCGAAAGGCGCCATGCCATGCGCAGACTTGTCGATTCCGCGCGCTGCGATGTCCATGCCATTTCGGCAGTGACCGGCGAAGGCGTGGCGGAACTCCTGCGGCTGCTGGCGGGGCTCGTCCGGCAACGCCGCAACGGCTGAGGATCGACATTCCGTGCCCCGGTTGGACCAGGCCCGCAGGATCGTCATCAAGATCGGATCGTCGCTGCTCGTGGACCGGCATGACGGGCGTATTCGTCGGTCCTGGCTTCATTCCCTGGCCGACGACATCGCCCGGATGCGCAACCACGGATGCGAAGCGGTGATTGTGACCTCCGGCGCCATCGCCATCGGTCGCCGTCATCTCGATCTGCCTGCGGGGCGCCTGCGCCTTGATGACAGCCAGGCGGCGGCTGCTGCCGGTCAGGCCCGGCTCGTCCATGCCTACCAGGATGCACTCAGTCGCCACGACACGGGAACCGCGCAATTGCTGCTCACACTTGATGATACCGAGGATCGCCGGCGCTACATCAACGCGCTCAACACGCTCAACCGCCTTCTCAAGTACGGCGTGGTTCCGGTCATCAACGAAAATGACACCATCGCCACACAGGAAATCCGTTTCGGCGACAACGACAGACTGTCAGCCCGTGTCGCCATGATGGCGAGTGCCGACATCCTCGTCCTGCTGTCAGATATCGATGGTCTCTACGAGAGAGATCCGAAAGACGATCCCGGAGCATCCCTGGTGGAACAGGTTGATGCTGTCACACCCCGCATCGAGGCGATGGCGGGACGGGTCCGGGCCGGCGACTCGTCCGGCGGCATGCAGACCAAGCTGATCGCCGCCGGAATTGCCATGACCGCGGGTTGCCACATGGTGATCTCCAACGGTCACATCAACAATCCTCTGCAGGCCATTCTCGAAGGCAGACCCTGTACATGGTTCATCGCCCGGGACAACCCGGCGGGCGCCCGCAAGCGCTGGATCGCAGGATCTCTCAAGCCCTCCGGCACCGTCACTGTCGATGCCGGGGCCCATGACGCCCTCAATCGTGGCCGTAGCCTGTTGCCGGCCGGCGTGACAGGTGTCGCCGGCGCCTTCCGCAAGGGCGATGCCGTCATCGTCGAGGCTCCCGACGGGGTCGAGATCGCTCGCGGACTCATCGCCTACTCCCGGAACGACGCTGAATCCATCGCCGGCCAGAAAAGCAGTGAAATCGAGCGGATCCTGGGCTATCGAGGTCGCGAGGAACTGATCCACAGGGACGATATGGTGCTCTCATGACCCGTACCGCCCGACGCGAGGACGCACAGACCGTTGCGGACATCATGGAGAGCCTTGGCGAGGCCGCCCGCCACGCTGCGGGCGTTCTGGCCCATGCGCCCGATGTGCAAAAGCGCCGGGCCCTTGATCGTGCCGCCGCCTTCCTGAGGGATGAGTGCGATGCCATTCTTGCCGCCAACCGTGTCGACCTCGAAAACGCGCGGGCGGGAAACATGTCGGCACCGATGCTTGAGCGTCTGACCCTCGATCATTCCAGGGTCGATTCCATGGCCGCCGCCCTGGAGGCCATCGCGCTGCTGGACGACCCGGTGGGACGTGAACAGGCCCGCTGGAGTCGTCCCAACGGTCTCGATATCGCGCGCATGAGCGTTCCGCTCGGCGTGATCGGCATCATCTATGAATCGCGCCCCAACGTCACGGCAGACGCCGGGGCGCTCTGTCTCAAGTCGGGAAATGCCGCCATCCTGCGCGGCGGTTCGGAGAGCGCCGCCACCTCACATGTCATTGCCAGGTGCCTGCGAGAGGGGCTCGCTTGTGCCGACCTTCCCGAAGATGCCATCCAGATGGTGCCGCTCACCGATCGGGCGGCCGTGGGCGAGATGCTCACCATGACCCGCTGGATCGACATTATCGTGCCTCGCGGCGGCCCTTCGCTCGTGGAGCGGGTGCAGCGGGAAAGCCGCGTGCCCGTACTCGCCCACCTCGTCGGGCTTTGCCATGTCTATGTGGACGCCGATGCCGATCTGGACATGGCCAGCGACATTGCCATCAATGCCAAGATGCGGCGTACCAGCATCTGTGGCGCCGCGGAAACACTGCTGCTCGACAGTTCCCTTGGCAACGACAGGAGAAGGATCATCATCCAGGCCCTCCTGGATCAGGGATGCGAAGTTCGTGGAGACCGCTCCACCGAGTCACTCGATGCCAGGGTGATGCCGGCTTCGGCGCATGACTGGTCGACGGAGTACCTCGATGCGGTGATTTCGGTCGCTTGCGTCAACGGAGTGGTCGGCGCCCTCGATCACATCAAGCGTCACGGTTCGGAACACACCGACGCCATCGTCACGGACAACGAGTCCGTCGCCGAGTACTTTCTCGCCCGTACGCCGAGCGCCATTGCCATGTGGAATGCATCGACACAGTTTGCCGATGGAGGCGAGTTCGGCATGGGCGCGGAGATCGGCATTTCAACCAACAGGCTGCATGCACGTGGACCGGTCGGTGTCGAGCAATTGACCACCATGAAGTATGTCGTGCGCGGCAGCGGACAGACCCGGCCCTGACCCATCCGATACTCCATGCCGGTCGTGGCCGACGCATCGGCCTTCTCGGTGGTTCATTCAATCCTGCTCACGAAGGGCATCTCTTTGTCAGTCATGTTGCACGACGACAGTTGGATCTCCATGAGGTGTGGTGGCTGGTGACGCCGCACAATCCCCTCAAGTCGGTCCGCGGCATGCTGTCCTTTTCCGAGCGGCTGCAGAGGGCTCGGACGTTTGCGAAAGGCGCAAGAATCTCGGTGACCGGACTCGAGGCCGAGCTTGGAACACAGTTCACAGCCGATACTGTCGCCTGCCTCAGGCGGCGGGCTCCGTTGTGTCGTTTTGCCTGGCTGATGGGCGCTGACAACCTTGCCGGGATCCACCTGTGGAAACACTGGGAGCAACTCTTTGCCATGATCCCCATTGCAGTGTTTGATCGGGCTCCCTATTCTTTGACAAGTCTGACAGGCAGGGCAGCCATACGCTACCGACGTTGCCGCATACAGGGATACCAGGCGAGATCCCTGATTGTGAGGAAGCCGCCTGTCTGGGCACTCATTGTCGGCCACAGGCACGGCGCTTCGGCGACAGCCATCAGATCAGGCGATACCCGTTTTGTCTTCGCCGACCAGACCAACAGTGGCATGAACAAGGGGGGATTCATCGATTCCTCATGAAACCGCTTCCAGGGATGAGGACCTGGACCTCGTCGCCGTGACGACGAAGGTACTGGAAGATGGCAAGGCTGATGGCGTTGCTGTCATCGATCTTGCCGGGAAAACCACGTTCGCCGACTCCATGATCGTGTGTGGCGGACAGACCCGACGACACGTTACGGCCCTGGCTGACAGGGTCGCCAAAACCCTCCGGGGCCATGGACGACGTATCACCAGCATGGAAGGATATGATCCCGGCGACTGGATCCTCATCGATCTGGGTGACGTGATCATCCACATTTTCCACAATGACCTGCGCAGCCTCTACAATCTGGAACGGATGTGGGCGATGCCGGCCCTGCTTCCCGCGGAAGCCACCGCCTGACGCCTCGGGTCGGCTCTGACGAGGGTCGCCACCATGTCCGCAGCCATCCCCCGGCCACTGGTGCTCTGCATCCTCGACGGCTGGGGACTCGCCGAAGCCGGGCCCGGCAATGCCATCAGCCAGGCGACAATCCCCACCTGGATGTCGATCGCCGAGTCCCGCGCCATGACGACACTCGCCACCTCCGGTGAGGCCGTCGGACTGCCATGCGGCCAGATGGGCAATTCCGAAGTCGGCCACCTCACCATGGGTGCGGGACGCATCATCATGCAGAACTTGCCGCGCATTGACGCCGCCGTGCGGGATGGGTCCCTGGCCAACAATCCGGTTCTGGGTGATGTCATTGCGGCACTCAAACACAGCGCGGGCGTGTGTCATCTCGCCGGGCTTCTGTCACCCGGCGGCGTCCACAGTCATCAGGACCATATGGCAGCGCTGGCCAACATTCTCCACGACCACGGAATTGACGTTGTCGTCCACGCCTTTCTCGATGGCCGCGATACGCCGCCATCGAGCGCGTCGGCCTTTCTCGAGCAGTTTGCCGGCGCCGCACCCCGCGCCCGGATCGCGACCCTGACAGGACGTTACTATGCCATGGACCGGGATCAGCGCTGGCAGCGGGTGAAGCCGGCCTGGGCAGCCATGGTCAAGGGAGACGGTGCGCGGTTCGGCACGACCGGCGAGGCCATGGACAGCGCCCGGCGGGCGTCGCTGACCGACGAGTTTGTCACACCTGCGATCATCGGCTCCCATGCCGGCATATGCCACGGTGACGGCCTCATCATGGCGAATTTCCGTGCCGACAGGGCACGGCAGATCATGGGCTCTCTGATCGATCCAGACTTTGCCGGTTTCGAAAGGGAACGGACTCCGCAGCTTGCCGGATGTGCCGGCATGGTTCCCTATGCCGCCTATCTCGATCGACACCTTCCGGCATTGTTTCCGTCCCCGGAGACGAAACAGAGTCTTGGCAGCCTGGTTGCCGATGCCGGCATGCGCCAGCTGCGCATTGCCGAAACCGAAAAATATGCCCACGTCACCTATTTCTTCAACGGAGGACGAGAGCATGTCTTTCCGGGAGAGGAACGCATTCTCGTCCCCTCGCCCGACGTGGCCACATATGATCTCAAACCCGAAATGGCCGCATTCGAGGTCACGGAACGGCTCGTGTCAGCCGTGCGCGACAACACCTTCGATGTCATCATCTGCAACCTTGCCAATCCCGACATGGTCGGCCATACCGGGGTGCTGGCGGCGGCCGTCAAGGCGGTTGAAGCCGTCGATCAGTGTCTCGGCGCGATGGCGAATGCTGTGGCCGACATGGGAGGAAGCCTTGTCGTCACCGCCGATCATGGCAACATCGAGACCATGCTGGATCCGGTGAACGGTGGGCCGCACACGGCCCACACGACCAATCCCGTGCCCCTTGCCCTGGCCGAAGGACCCCGCGACCGGAGACTTCGCGAAGGGTCCCTGCAGGATCTCGCACCCACCCTGCTCCATCTCCTGGGCCTTGCGCAGCCAGACGGAATGTCCGGACAGTCATTGCTCTTGCCCTCTCGATGAACCGTTCATGCCTGACAATACTGCTGCTCCTGGCGGGACTCCTCGTTCACGCACCGTCTCCGGGCGATGAAACTCCGGGCGACCTTGAGATCCTGATATCCATGGGCAGTGATGCGCCGGTGCCGGAGCCGCCCCCTTCGATGGATGATATCGCGTCACTGCGCAACACGCTGCTTGCCGGTGAATCCGAACGGCGTCGCCTTGCAGAACTCCTCGAATCGGCACAGGAAGACGTCGCCGACACTGAGCGCAGGATCGAAACCGGACGTGCAGGCCTCGCACCCCATCGTGAAGCCTGGAGTACCCGTATCGGCGTCCTCCACATGGTGTCCGGCATCCCGCGTGGCGTGGTCATTGCAATGCCTGCCCCGCTCTCCGACGTCCACCGTTCCTCCATTGTCGCCCACATGCTTGTGCGCGGCATCGAAAAGCACATGAAGGACATGACACGACGCCTGGAAGAGTTGAGCACGCTCGGCGCCATCCGCAACGGGAGGGAGTCTGCCAGGCTTGATGCACTCGCAAGACTGCGTGCCATCGAGGCGGACATCGACTCTGCAAGCGAACTCGTCCGGGAGATCCTGGCGCCTCTGGAGACCGAGCGGAAACCGGCGATCGAAAGACCGGCGACACTGTCGTCGTTTCTCCATCGCCTCGCGGCGGAATCGCGGGCACAGGCGGATGTTGGCCGACCCCTGATGGTGACGGATATCGAATCGCACAAGGGCGCCCTGCCCTACCCCGCACACGGCATCGCCGACGGCCACCACCGGCTGCGTATTACCACGGCGCCGGAGGAACCGGTTATCACACCCCTTGACGGCGTCGTTGTGCACTCAGGCCCCTTCAACGGAAGTGGTCCGCTTCTGGTCATCGACCACGGCGACAACTACCAGACGATTCTTCTCGGCTTTGACCACGACGTCGTCGGAGCGGGCCAATGGCTGGTCGCCGGACAGCCCGTCGCCCGCATGGCGGCGGATGACACCGATAAGCGAACCCTTTATGTAGAAGTCCGCCACAACGGGGTTCCCGTTGACATCCCGGACTGGCTGACTGTGGCCTTCAGCGAAGAGAGCGATGAATGAAACGAACGATTTGCCTGGCGATCGTCCTTGGTCTTTTCGTCGTACAGAATCCGGGGCACGCCGCGGCTGACGGCGACGACACGTGGCGTGCTCTCGATCTTTTCGGCGACGTGTTCGAGCGTCTGCGCTCGGATTACGTCGAGGAGGTCTCCGATTCCGATCTGATCGAAGCCGCCATCGAGGGCATGCTTGGCTCTCTCGACCCCCATTCGAGCTACTACTCGCCGGATGACTACGCGGAGGCCCAGGTCCAGACCACAGGGGAGTTTGGCGGGTTGGGTATCGAGGTCACCATGGAAAACGGCTTCGTCAAGGTCGTCGCGCCGATCGATGACACACCCGCTCAGCGCGCCGGCATCAAGGCGGGTGATTTCGTGACCCATCTTGACGACGAACCCCTGCTCGGCCTCACCCTCAACGAGGCCGTAGACAAGCTGCGCGGCCCACCTGATTCCGACATCACGCTCACCATCGCCCGTGAAGGTGTCGACGAGCCCATCATGGTCATGATCACCCGAGCCATCATCACCATCCAGTCGGTGCGGTGGCGTCTCGAGAAGAAGGTGGGCTATGTGCGCATCACGTCGTTCACCCAGCAGACCCAGGGTGGCGTCGACGACGCCATGGCCGCCATCGAGGATGCCGCTGACGGCGATCTTCAGGGTATCGTTCTGGATCTGCGCAACAACCCTGGAGGGCTGCTCGACCAGGCCGTCTCTGTGGCGGACTCCTTCCTTGACAAGGGAGAGATTGTCTCGACCCGAGGCCGGCGGGCAGGTGATGCCCAGCGTTTCCATGCCGAGAGCGGCGACCTCGTGGAGGGGTTGCCGGTCGTCGTCCTGATCAACCGCGGATCCGCCTCCGGCTCCGAAATTGTCGCCGGCGCCCTGCAGGACCACCGCAGGGCCATCATCATGGGGACGCCGTCATTCGGCAAGGGCTCGGTCCAGTCATTCATGCCACTGACCAGTGGCGGCGCCATGCGCCTGACGACCGCCCGCTACTACACACCCTCCGGTACATCCATCCAGGGGACCGGTATCTCGCCGGACATCATCGTCGAGGAAGCGGTCATCCAGTCGAGCGACGTGGAACGCTATGGCGAGGCCGATCTTGTCAACAGCCTTGACGCCGGAGAGGCAGTCCCGTCGCCGGAAGAGGGCGAGAACATCTCCTCGCAGCGCAGCGAGCAGGCGCTGGGGGACTACCAGTTGAGCCGGGCCCTTGATCTCATCGAAGGCATTGCACTGGCATCGCGATGATCCCCCCGAACCTTGGCCTGCCATGGCGGGAAGGCGTGGGTATCGTTCTCCTCAACAACGCCGGTCTTGTCTTTGTCGGCGAGAGGCTTGACCGTACCGGTGTCTGGCAGATGCCCCAGGGCGGAATGGACGAGGGCGAGGAAGCAGTCGGGGCAGCCTTGCGCGAACTTGCCGAAGAAACCGGGATTCGCGATGTTTCGGTGCTTCGCACGACGTCACGAGCGCTGACCTACGACCTCCCGCCGGAGCTTGTCAGCCAGACCTGGAATGGCCGTTATCGTGGCCAGAGGCAGGTGTGGTTCGCCATGCGCTTCGAAGGAACCGACGACACCATCGACATCCACGGCGCCGATGACCCCGAATTCCGCGCCTGGCGCTGGATGCATGCCGGAGACATCGAAGCCGGCATCGTGGCGTTCAAGCGTGACATGTACCGCGACATCTTCACCGCCTTCGCCGATCTCCTTGATAAGCCCGGCTTGAGCCGGATGTCAGTAGGCAGGTGCCTGACGCACAAGGCGCCGACGGCGCCAGTCGAAGAGACGGCAGACGGCCCATGCGATCAGTGAGGCCAGACGGCTCTTCGGTCCGAGCCCCATGGCCTTGGTGGTCATGTTGACCGCCAGCCGGATGTGTTTCTGCCCATAGTGCGGCAGGGCGCGGCTGCCATAGGCAGCGGCGCAGGCCTTCCGGTTGTAGGTCTCCGGAACATCGTTGGCGACGTAGTAGGCGAAAGCGAGTTCATCGTCCTCCGACTCTGCAATGCGGGTCACGGCGACACGCACGCGCGTCAGCAGATTGGGATTGTCGATCGCCCTGTACCGCTTCATGTGGTCGTAGAACAGCTTGTAGTGACGGAATTCGTCGGCCGCGATCTTCCTGAAGATCTCCTTCAGAACGGGCTCGCGCGTCGCTTCGGCAAGGGCCGTGTAGTAGGACGATGTCCCGACCTCGACGATGCAGCGGGCGACCAGTTCGCCGAAACGCGAACCACGCACAGAGTGCTCGAGGCTGAGATCGACCTGGCTGTATTCGGATCTGAAGCGCTCCCGGGCAGCTTCGAAATCCCATTGTGGATCAACCATCATCGCCCAACGCCCCAGGGCGATGCCATGGCGCACCTCTTCCGCTGCCCAGATTCCCGCGGCCACGACAAAGGCATCATCGTCCGCAAAGATGTTCGCAAGATACCGGCCATAGAGATCGCCGTTGTATTCGACCAGCGACGCAGCCTTGACGATACGAACCATGTCGGGATCGACACTGGACCGATCGAAGGCCTGCCAGTCAATATCCTCAAGATCCCAACGGCTCATGATGCGCCCGACCTGTGCACCCCTCTTAACCCCGGAAGATTGATGCAAATCAGTATACATGACACCGGGGAGCACTCACAACATCGTCATGTGACGCTGTTGAAGGATCCCCGATGACCTGCATGCAGGAACGACATCACGCCATACCCGGGAGCCCTTCCCGACAACCACACCGGGGCGCATGGTGGAAATCAGGACAGCACTTCGATATCACCTTCGTCTCCGGGTATCACGACCATGTCGAAGGGCGCGGGGACGAGAATGCGGTTCGGGCTCACCCGACACCCGCGCCCGTGATGTCAGGTCGCTTCCACCCCGCGTGTCCTGGCCCTGTCCCATCCTTAAGGTTTTCCCCACCCGGGAGGGCCGATGTGGCGGACTGTGCACCCTCTGGCTCTGCGGATGTTTTGCACAGAGCGTGTGACAGGAATGTTGTAGTATTGTCGCCCGACCCGGCGTGATGGCTGGATGGGCGGTGTCGCGCCAGCGTCTTGCACCGGCGCCCCAGAAGACCCTACAGCTAAGCCCATGGTCATGTGCGCCACCAACGACATCGCAAAGGGCGGCTCCACCCGCATCGCATACCGCCTCGTCGAGAACCGCCGCACGACGGCGCTGGCCGACGATCAGCGGGCGGTCATCCTTCACGCCATGGGCATCTGCCCGCCGCCGCGCAACGTCCGCAAAAGACCATCGCGTGAATCGGACATCTCGTCTGGGATCGCAGAGCGGCCAGTCGGCCGCACAGCCCGCTTGTCGCGCCACTCGGAACCCCGCCTCTCTGATTCTCAATCGTTTTTGCACCCAATGTTCAAGATGGGTTCTGCCCCGTGAGGGCGGATCAGGGAATGAACTTCAGGGCCGCGATGACGAGAGTCGCGGCGGCGAACTGGAGACCGACCATGCGCCAGGTCAGGCGAGCTTCCAGTGCCGCCAGGTCAGCCGTCGTGGCCAGGTTCTCCTGGCGCTCGTCGACCGCCGTCTGGATCGCATCGGCATGCGCCTGCGCCGTGGCGCGGTCGACACCTGCGGCCTCCAGGCGGCGGACGATCGCCAGCGTGTCAGCCACCGCGCAGCCCTTGGGCGGCGGCAGTCTTGAGTTTGGTCCGTTGCGAACGGAATCGATGTATCACCGCTGGCATGTGGGTAATCTCCTGGCTGGCGTCACATGGTCACACGGTCACGCCAGTTAGTGTCACCATGTGACACTCGTCAAGGCCGTCTGGTTTGGTATCAGTCGGCTTTGCCCCGTGACGTGCCGTAAAGCCCTCGAAAAGCCCTTCCAGTCGCGCAGCCCGGCGATATCGCCGCTGAGATTCCGCAGGAACGCGAAGAATGCCGACCACTCCGGCCAGCGCGATCCAGTCCGTCGGGCATCCATCTTTGCCGCGGACGAGTCCCCGTGATGTCGTCCTTCCCGCGGTCTGCATGGACGAAACATCCCGGCAACTGATTGGCGAGACACGCCAACGGTTCACCATGCCGCCGGGACGTGAAGACGACGAACGTCGCGATTGCGGCGCCTGCAACATCCTTCACGGTGGCCACAAAGCCCTGGCGCAAGATCAGAATCGACGAGGCGCTCGGCCGATATCGCCTGGCGCCCTGGTGATGAACAATCTCTCGACCCATCGACCAGACGCCCTTTGCCGCGAGGGCATTGCGCCCGCCAGGTTCGGGAGGCCGGGCTGCAACTCAACGTGTGCCTGGACAGAGCATCGGCACATCGGCCGGGAGGCCCGCTGCAAGACAGCCCGGATCCCGTGTTCAGGAGCCGGGGACTGCCTCGAGCATGGCGTTGAGGACGGCGAGTTCGTTCTGGGCCCGGGTGCGCCCGGTATCACTTTCGGCGTCGCGCAGATCGAGTTCTGCAGCCGCGATGCGCGCCCGTGTGTCGTCGGCATCGATACTGGCCACCATCAGCGCCTTTTCAGCGAGAACCGTGCAGCGGTCGGGCAGGACCTCGGCAAAACCACCGGCGACGAAGACCTGATGCGCCACCTTGCCGTCGTCATGGATATCGATCACGCCGGGACGGATGGTCGAGATCAGCGGTGCGTGATCAGGCAGCACACCGATGTCACCGTCGCCTCCGGGTATCACGACCATGTCGAACGTGTCGGAGACGAGAATGCGATCCGGGCTCACCAGCTCGAAGTTGACCCTGTCGGTCATGACGTCAGGCCGCTTCGGTCGCGAGTTTCTTGGCCTTCTGCACCGCTGCGTCGATGTTCGAGACCATGTAGAAGGCCTGCTCGGGAAGATCGTCGTAGTCACCGTCAACGATGGACTTGAAACCCTTGATGGTGTCGTCGAGCTCGACGAAGACTCCGGGCACACCGGTAAACACCTCGGCCACGTGGAAGGGCTGGCTGAGGAAACGCTGGATCTTGCGCGCCCGCGCCACCACGAGTCTGTCCTCTTCCGAGAGTTCGTCCATTCCCAGAATGGCAATGATATCCTGCAGGGACCGGTAGCGCTGCAGGACTTCCTGAACCGAGCGCGCCACCTGGTAGTGCTCCTCGCCGATGACCCTGGGGTCAAGGATGCGCGATGTTGAATCGAGCGGATCGACGGCCGGATAGATGCCCAGCTCGGCGATCTGGCGCGACAGCACGGTGGTCGCATCGAGATGCGCGAACGATGTTGCCGGCGCCGGATCGGTGAGATCGTCCGCCGGCACGTAGATCGCCTGGACCGAGGTGATCGATCCCTTGGTGGTCGACGTGATCCGCTCCTGGAGGTTGCCCATCTCCGTGGCCAGCGTGGGCTGGTAGCCCACCGCCGAGGGAATCCGACCCAGCAGGGCAGAGACCTCGGAACCCGCCTGGGTGAAACGGAAGATGTTGTCGACGAACAGCAGAACGTCCTGACCCTCCGCATCGCGGAAGTATTCGGCCAGGGTCAGACCCGACAGTCCGACACGGGCCCGCGCCCCCGGCGGTTCATTCATCTGCCCGTAGACGAGGGCCGCCTTGGAACTTCCGCCCTCGAGATCGATCACGCCCGACTCGATCATCTCGTGGTAGAGGTCATTGCCTTCGCGCGTGCGCTCGCCGACGCCGGCGAAGACGGAGTAGCCGCCATGGGCCTTGGCGATGTTGTTGATGAGTTCCATGATGATGACGGTCTTGCCGACACCGGCGCCGCCGAAGAGACCGATCTTGCCGCCCTTGACATAGGGTTCCAGGAGATCGATGACCTTGATTCCGGTCACAAGCACTTCGGCTTCCGTCGACTGGTCCGTCAGTTCCGGCGCTTCCCTGTGGATGGGCAGCGATTCGCTCGCCTCCACGGGCCCGCGTTCGTCGATCGGCTCGCCGATCACGTTGAGAATGCGCCCGAGAGTCTCCGGCCCGACAGGCACCCTGATCGCCTCGCCGGTGTCCCTGACATCCTGGCCGCGCACCAGGCCCTCGGTGGCATCCATGGCGATGGTGCGCACCGTGTTCTCGCCGAGGTGTTGCGCCACCTCGAGGACGAGACGCTTGTCCTGGTTGGTGGTCTCAAGCGCGTTCAGGATATTCGGCAGATCGCCATCGAACTGCACGTCGACGACGGCGCCCATGACCTGGCTGATGTGACCTGAAGCGTTGGTTGCCATCGAGACTCTCCCCGCCCTAGAGCGCTTCTGCGCCAGAGACAATTTCCGTGATTTCAGTGGTGATCGCCGCCTGGCGCGTACGATTGTAGACCAGATTGAGGCGATCGATCATGTCGCCGGCATTGCGCGTGGCGTTGTCCATCGCCGTCATGCGCGCCGCATGTTCCGAGGCCTGACTCTCGAGAAGGCCGCGGAACACCTGCATGCCGAGATTGCGCGGCAGCAGATGCTCAAGGATGGCCCCCTCGTCGGGTTCGAAGATGTAGACCGCTCCGCCAAGGTCGTCGACGGGCTGTTCCGGCGCTACCGCAGGGATCAATCCCTGCCAGGTGACAACCTGCGTCATGACCGACTGGAAGCGATTGAAGACGAGCGTGCACTGGTCGAACTCGCCAGCCTCGAACATGGCTGTGATCCGTTCCGCGGCACCCCGCGCGGTGTCGTAGGAGAACCCCTTGTCGAGGCCTTGCAAGGTATCGACGATCAGCTCTCCATGATCGCGCCGCAACAGGTCGCGACCCTTGCGTCCCAGGCAAAGAAGCTTGATCTCCCGGCCTTCCTTGCGGAGTTCCGCGATGCGCTGGCGCACTGACCTCACGACCGATGCATTGAAACCACCACACAGCCCGCGGTCCGACGTGACGACAACAACAAGATTGACCTTGTCGCTGCCGGTGCCGGCCAGCAGCCTGGGAGCATCCTCGCGGCCCGCAAAGGCACCTGCGAGCGACGCCATCATGCGTGCCATGCGTTCGGCATAGGGACGCGCCGCTTCGGCGGATTCCTGGGCATGACGCAACTTCGCAGCGGCTACCATTTTCATCGCGCTCGTGATCTTGCGCGTTGAACGCACACTGTTGATGCGCGTGCGGAGGGCCTTGAGATTCGCCATGGCTGTTCAGGTTACGAACGCACCGGTGAAGTCGTCGAGAAAGGCCTTGAGCTTGTCTGCCGTCGCGTCGGTGAGCGCGCCACTTGAGCGGATATCGGCAAGCATGTCGGCGCCCTTGTCGCGCACCGCTGCAAGCATGGCCTGCTCATAGCGCGTGACCGCGGATGGTGCGATGCCGTCGAGATAACCGTTGACCCCGGCAAAGATGACGACAACCTGGTCCTCCACCGCCATGGGCTTGTACTGGTCCTGCTTGAGGAGTTCGGTCAATCGTTCACCACGCGCCAGAAGCCTCTGTGTCGAGGCATCAAGATCCGAGGCAAACTGGGCAAAGGCCGCCATCTCACGGTACTGCGCGAGTTCCAGCTTGATCGATCCGGCAACCTTCTTCATCGCCTTGGTCTGCGCCGCCGAGCCAACGCGCGACACCGAGATACCGACATTGATGGCCGGCCGGATGCCCTGATAGAAGAGTTCCGATTCGAGGAATATCTGACCATCGGTGATCGAGATGACGTTGGTTGGAATATAGGCCGATACGTCGGAGGCCTGGGTCTCGACCACCGGCAGCGCGGTCAGCGATCCACCGCCGAAATCGCCGTTCATCTTGGCGGCCCGCTCAAGCAGTCGGGAATGGAGGTAGAAGACGTCCCCCGGGTAGGCCTCACGGCCCGGCGGCCGGCGCAACAGCAGGGAAACCTGCCTGTAGGAGACAGCCTGCTTCGACAGGTCATCATAGATGACGAGGGCATGCATGCCGTTGTCACGGTAGTATTCGCCAATGGCACAACCGCTGTATGGCGCCAGAAACTGCATCGGCGCCGGATCGGACGCCGTGGCGGCGACAATGGTCGTGTACTCCATGGCGCCGTGATCCTCGAGCGCCTTGACGATCTGGGCCACCGTCGAACGTTTCTGGCCGACGGCAACATAGACACAATAGAGCCTGCGGGTTTCGTCACCCGACTCCCAGTTCTGTTTCTGGTTGATGATGGCGTCGACGGCCACGGCTGTCTTGCCGGTCTGCCGGTCACCGATGATGAGCTCGCGTTGACCACGGCCAACCGGCACCAGGGCATCGAGCGCCTTGAGGCCAGTCTGCATGGGTTCACTGACCGATTCGCGGGGAATGATGCCCGGCGCCTTGACTTCGATGCGCCGGCGTTCGTCGTGTTCGACGGCACCGGCGCCATCGATCGGTCGACCCAGCGCATCGACAACACGTCCAAGAAGGCCCTTGCCCACCGGCACGTCGACAATCGAACCGGTTCTCTTGACGGTGTCGCCTTCGACAATTTCCCGGTCGCTGCCAAAGATCACGATGCCGACATTGTCGGTCTCGAGATTGAGCGCCATCCCCTGGACGCCGCCGGGAAACTCGACCATCTCGCCGGCCTGCACATTGTCGAGACCGTAGACACGGGCGATGCCGTCGCCCACCGACAGGACCCGGCCAACCTCGGCCACCTCCGCTTCGGCGCCAAAACTGGCAATCTGTTCCCTGATAATGGAAGAAATCTCGGCGGCACGGATATCCATCAGCCGGTCCCCTTCATCGCAAGCTCGAGACGTTGAAGTTTGGTTCGTATGGTGCTGTCCATCATGCGTGATCCGATCGTGACCATGAGCCCGCCGATCACGGAGGGATCCACTCTGGATTCGATCGTGACATCACGCTTGACAATGCGCCCCAGGGTATCCCGCAGACGCGCCAGTTCTCCGTCACCCAGGGCACGCGCCGATGTCACCTCGGCCGTGGTCTCGCCACGCCGCAGGGCATTGAGACGCAGGAAGTCCGCGGCAACATCCTTCAGGGCATGCAGCCGTCTTGCCTGAGCCAGCACGCCCACGGTGTTGCGAACCAGGACTCCGCACTCCATGGCCTCAAGCACACCTGCCATGGCGCGGCCCTGTTCGTCACGCGACACAAGCGGGCTTGCGACAAGACGGCGCAGATCAGCCGAGTCGGCGAGAGCGCGCGTCAGCGCACGCATGTCGTCAGCCACGGAATCGAGCTCACCCGACTCCCCGGCCAGCTCGTAGAGCGCCCGTGCGTAGCGTCCCGAAAGACCGGTCACTGCATGGTTATCGGCGGCCAAACCCGTCAGCCCTCATCCCATCAGACAGGAAGTGTGTGCTCCCGGAACATGCCGGGGCTTTCGCCCCGTTGCGGGCGGGAAGCGGGCGATGAGGTAGCACAGCAGGAATCCGGACGCAAGACGGATCAGGGCGTGCCACGCCGGTCTCCAGGCGCCCGTTGTCGTCAGCATTGTGCTGCGGACACTCCCGAAAACGAGCTCCCGTCACATGAAACTCTGCGGATCGACATCGATCTGCAGGCGCAGATCGCCCTTGAGGCGGACCGGATCGAGCCACCTGCGCAGGGCGCGCTGCAGCGGCGCGTCAACAGAGGCCTTGACCAGCAGGCGCCAGCGGTGGCGACCGCGCAGAATGGCAAGCGGCGCCGGCGCCGGGCCAAGAGTGCGGATATCCGGGCTCGAGGGCGCCTTGCGGGCGAGAAAACGGGCAAGGGAGCGCACGTCGTCTTCCCGGGTACCGGAAACGATGACGGCTGCAAGCCGGCCGTAGGGCGGCATGCCTCCCCTTTCGCGTTCACGTTTCTCACGCGCGATGAAGGCGTCTCGTGCTCCGGTTTGCAGAGCATGCATCACGGGATGGGCGGGATCCCATGTCTGGAGGAACGCCTCGCCGGGACGCTCCTCGCGACCGGCCCGGCCGGCGACCTGGTGAAGCAACTGCCAGGTGCGTTCCATGGCTCTGGGGTCGGCCCCATGAAGACCGAGGTCGGCATCGACAACACCAACCAGGGTCAGCAGGGGGAAATGATGGCCCTTGGCGGCAATCTGCGTACCGATGAGGATGTCGAGGCCACCGCTTTCGATACGCCTGACGAGATCGGCCATGGCATGCGGTCCGGCGAGGGTATCGGATGTCATCACCTCCCGGCGGGCCCCCGGAAACCGCCGCGCGACTTCCTCGTCGAGGCGTTCAACGCCGGGCCCGCACGCCACGAGGCAATCGGTCTCTTCGCAGACTGGACATATCTGCGGCCGGGGTATCCAGCGGCCGCAGTGATGGCACTGCAGCCGCGCCAGGTAACGATGCTCGACGAGCCACGCGGTGCAGTCCGGGCAGGAGAACCGGTGACCACATGCCCGGCACAGCGTCAGCGGCGCGTAGCCACGGCGGTTGAGAAAGAGCAGCGTCTGTTCGCCTGCTTCGAGGCGCTCCGTCATCGCCCGGACAAGCGGTCCCGACAACCAGCTGTCCCGCGCCAGTCCCGCCGTGGTCATGTCGACGGTGTGGATATCCGGCAGAAGGGCTCCGGCATGCCGCGCCTTGAGTGCGACCCGCCTGAAGCGGCCACGATCCACATTGACGAGTGTCTCGATGGAGGGCGTTGCCGAACACAGGATGATCGGGATGGTCTCCAGGTGAGCCCGCACGATCGCCATGTCCCGGGCGTGATAGCAGACACCGTCTTCCTGCTTGTAGGAGCTGTCGTGTTCCTCGTCGACAACGATCAGCCCGAGATCCAGGAAGGGAAGAAAGAGGGCCGAACGCGCGCCGACGACAATGCGCACCTCTCCGGTTGCAACGCCTCGCCACACCGGATGACGCCGCGAGCGCGCCACATCGGAATGCCAGATGGCGGGCGCCGCCCGAAACCGTTCCTCGAAGCGATTCAGGAACTGGGCGCTCAGTGCAATCTCCGGCAGCAGTACCAGCACCTGGCGACCGGAGGCCAGAACCCTTGCGATGGCGTCGAAGTAGACCTCTGTCTTGCCCGATCCGGTCACGCCTTCGAGAAGGCTCGGCGTGAAGGTGTCTGTGTCGAGCGTCGATGCAAGACGTGCGGCCGCCGTCCTCTGATCGGCCCGGAGCGTCGGTCCCGGAGCGTCGGGATCAGGAGGGGCATAGACGGGCGCCGGCGGAACAAGGACGGGCTCGAGACTTCCTGTATCGACGAGTCCCTTGAGCACGGCCGCACTCACGCCGGCCTCGGCTGCCAGTTCCCCGACAGGCCTTGCCGAACCGTCGGCCAGCAGGGAAAGAACACGCTGGCGCTGTGGGGTGATTCTCTCAGGGGACGCACCGGCAAGGCGCAGCGCCCGGCGCCCCGGGGGCGGCTCAAGCGCTTCGCGCGACCGCAACACCATGCGCAGAACGGCGCCTTCGGCGTTGACCGTGTAGCGGGCCACCCAGGTAACGAAGGCGAGAAGGGATTGCTTGAGAGGCGGCACGTCCCACACGCCGGCGATTGAACGCAAGCGGGCCCGCTCGACACCGGGACATTCACGCCCCCACACCACACCGGTGACAGTCCTGCTTCCCAGCGGGACACGCACAATGGCGCCGACGGGCGCCACCACACCCTCCGGCACATGGTAGTCGTAGGGCCCGGGAACCGGCAGAGGCAGAAGGACCTGCACAGTGTCCCGGGATGTAGCGTCCTTGTCGGCCATCCGCTACACTCTGCCAGAGGATGGCAACCGGTTGAAACATCTGCCATCCAGACTACGGCTCGTTGCAGACAGTGAAGGTGCGCCGGCATGCAGTTCTTCGTCGATACTGCCGATGCGGACGAAATCCGCGAACTCGCCGCGACCGGCATGGTGGACGGCGTCACGACCAACCCGTCACTCATCGCCAGGACCGGCCGTCACCTCAGGGATGTCATCGACGATATCTGCAGGACGGTCAGCGGCCCGGTGAGCGTCGAGGTGACCGCCACCGACTTCGATACAATGCTGGCCGAGGGCCGCCGACTCGCCGAAATCGCCCCCAACATCACCGTCAAGGTTCCCCTGACCTGGGATGGACTGAAGACGTGCAAGGCACTGAGCGACAACGGCACGGCGATCAATGTGACCTTGTGTTTTTCCGTCAACCAGGCACTGCTCGCCGCCAAGGCGGGGGCAGCCTTCATCTCTCCCTTCGTCGGCCGACTCGATGACATCGGTTACGACGGCATGGAACTCATCGACGAAATCCGCGAGGTCTATGACAATTATCCCGCGCTCGACACGCGCATCCTCGTGGCATCGATCCGTTCTCCGGCCCATCTGCGTCAGGCCGCCCTTTCGGGCGCCGACGTCGCCACGCTTCCACCCGGCGTGCTGCGCCGGCTGGTGGAGCATCCTCTGACCTCCAAGGGCCTCGAAGCCTTCCTGGCGGACTGGAAGACGACGGGCCAGACCATCCTCGGCGAGCCCTGATCCATGACGAGCCGGATGACGCCGGCACGGCAGATCACCACGCATCCGGATCCTGCCACGCCATATGCCGCCAGCGGCGAGGTGACGGGGTTGGCAGTTGCCTGGCTTGAGCAACTGGCGTCAGAGCGTCGCCTCGCCCACAACACTGTCCTTGCTTACCACCGCGACCTCAGGGAGTTCCTCGCCTTCCTGGCCCGGCATCATGGCGAGGAAGCACAGCTTTCGACACTCGCGGCCCTTGATCATGGGGACCTGCGGTCGTGGCTTGCCAGCCGGATGGCGCGCGGCCTGGCGAGGACATCGACGGCGCGCGCCCTGTCAGCTGTGAAGGGCTTCTTCGAATATCTCGACCGCGAGGGCGTGGTGTCCAATCCGGCGGTCCACAACGCGCGGGCTTCACGGCCCCCCCGGCAGGTGCCGCGGCCGCTGACCATGGACGAAGCCACCGATGTGCTGGCGTGCGCCGAGAACTCGGCGACAACCGTGTGGATCGGCAAACGCGACCTCGCCCTCATGATGCTGCTCTACGGCGGCGGGCTGAGACTGGGAGAAGCGCTGGCTCTCGACGTCAGGGATATCTCCGGCCACGCGACCCTGCGCATTGTCGGCAAGGGGAACAAGACGCGCATGGTGCCGTTGCTCGCCCGGGTCAGGGAGGCACTGCAGGATTACCTGGATCACCGTCCCGACGGCGCGCCGCGGGCAAGCCCCCTCTTCATCGGCAGCCGCGGCGGCCGGCTCAATCCCGGCGTGGCCCAGAAACGCTTCAGGGAGCTGAGGGGACGCCTCGGCCTTCCGGCGACGGCAACGCCTCATGCCATGCGCCACAGTTTCGCCACCCATCTCCTCGGCAATGGCGTCGATCTGAGAACCATCCAGGAACTGCTCGGTCATGCCAGCCTGACAACGACCCAGCGCTACACCCGCATTGACGCCGGCGGTCTGCTCGAGGTCTACCAAAAGGCCCACCCACGGGCCTGAACGCCCGTGTCAGGCGTGTATGGCGCGTCCGTCGACAGCGAGTGCCGCCTCGCGCACGGCCTCGGAGAACGTCGGGTGAGCGTGGCAGGTCCGGGCCAGATCTTCCGACGATGCGCCGAACTCCATGGCGACCGCGGCCTCGGCAATCAGTTCGCCGGCAGCAGTGCCGACAATGTGCACGCCCAGCACCCGGTCGGTCGACCTGTCGGCAAGTATCTTCACCATCCCTCCGGTCTCGTCATAGGTGCGTGCCCTGGAATTGGCGATCATGGGAAAGCGTCCGGCGATATAGTCGGCACCGGCGGCCTGCAGTTCCTCTTCCGTCTTGCCGACCGACGCAGCTTCGGGGTTCGTGTAAACGACGCCTGGAATGACATCGTGGTTGACGTGCCCTGCACCACCGGCCAGGGTCTCGGCCACGGCAATGCCCTCGTCCTCGGCCTTGTGGGCAAGCATGGTTCCGGCGATGCAGTCGCCGATGGCGTGGATTCCGGGCTGATTGGTGGCAAACCGGTCATCCACCCTGATGCGCCCCTTGTCATCGGTGGCAACACCGGCCTCGGCAAGGCCCAGGCCTTCGGTGAAGGGTTTGCGGCCGACACTGACCAGCACGACTTCCGTCGTCAGGGTCTCCGGCGGTCCGCCTCCGGCCGCCTCGAGGGTGACAGCGACCTCGTCCCGACCCGGGGTCACGGCGGTCACCTGACTGCCCAGGCGGAACGCCAGCCCCTGGCGCCGCAGCAGTTTCTGGAACTGTCCGGCAATCTCGCCGTCCATGCCGGGGGCAATGCGGTCGAGGTACTCGACCACTGTCACCCTGGTACCGAGACGTCGCCACACCGACCCCATTTCCAGACCGATGAAGCCGGCGCCGATGACGACCATGCTGTGCGGCACCTCGGCCAGTGACAGGGCTCCCGTCGACGACACCACGCGTTTCTCGTCGATCTCGATACCGGGAAGCGTCGCATGGTCCGAGCCTGTGGCGATGACGATGTGGTGCGTGGTGACGGTGTTGCCGCCGACATCAACGGTGTGACGATCGACGATACGACCTGTCCCCGAAAGATGCGTGATACTGTTCTTGCGGAACAGGGCAGCGATGCCCCTGGTGAGCGTTGTCACCACCTTGTCCTTGCGCGCCATCATGACGGAAAGATCGAGACTGACATCACTGGCCAGAATGCCGTGGCTCTTGAGGTGGCTCGTCTGGGCGAAGAGTTCGGATGACTGCAGAAGGGCTTTCGAGGGAATGCAGCCGACATTGAGGCACGTGCCGCCCAGAGTCGCGCGCTTGTCGACGCAGGCGGTCCTGAGCCCGAGCTGGGCACAGCGAATGGCGCAGACGTAGCCTCCCGGGCCAGCGCCAATGACCACGACGTCAAAGTCCCGTTTGGTCATGATCGCTCTCCCGTCCGTGCGCTCAAACCTTCAGCAACAGGCGCTGAGGATCTTCTATGGCCTCCTTGATCCGCACCAGGAAGGTCACCGCCTCGCGCCCGTCGATGATGCGATGATCATAGGAGAGTGCGAGGTACATCATGGGTCTCGCGACCACCTCGCCCGCCACGACGACGGGCCGCTCCTGAATCTTGTGCATGCCGAGAATGGCCGACTGTGGCGGATTGAGAATCGGGGTCGACAAGAGCGAACCGAAGATGCCGCCGTTCGAGATTGTAAACGTGCCGCCTGTGAGATCATCGGGAGCGAGACTCCCGTTGCGGGCCTTCTCTGCAAAGGCCGTGATGGCCTTCTCGACATCACCAAAGGTCATGCTGTCAGCATCACGCAGTACCGGCACGACAAGACCCTGAGGCGCACTGACCGCCACACCGACATGGTAGTAGCTCTTGTAGACGATCTCGTCACCGGCGATCTCGCCATTGACGGCGGGAACATCCATGAGGGCTTGAACCGCTGCGTGCACGAAGAACGACATGAAACCGAGGCGAATGCCGTGTTTTCTCTCGAAGAGATCCCGATAGGTCCGCCGCGCCTCCATGACGGCCGTCATGTCTGCCTCGTTGAACGTCGTCAGCATCGCCGCCGTGTTCTGGGCAGCCTTCAGCCTCTCGGCAATTCTCTTCCTCAGGCGGTTCATGCGCACCCGCTCCTCGCGTCCCTGCGGATCGGCGGGCGAGGGCGGAACCGATTCCGGCGGTTGGGCCGCAAGCGCAGAAGCAGTCGCCGGGAGGGATTCGGCCATACGCCTGGCGTGCTCGAGAACATCGGCCTTGGTCAGCCGCCCGTCCTTGCCGGTTCCCGTCACCTGCGCGGCATCGAGGTCGTGTTCGGCAAGTGCGCGGCGCACAGCCGGTGACAGGTTTGTCGCCGGTGCCTTCTGCGTGCGCGCCGCGCCGGCACCTTCGGTGATGCGTCCCACCACAGCGCCGACGGCAACATCGCTGCCCTCGGCGTGGAGGATATCGGTAATCACACCGGTGACGGGCGCGTAGACCTCCATGGTGGCCTTGTCGGTTTCGAGTTCAACCAACGGATCGTCCTTGTTGACCGCCTCGCCCTTTTGTCTGAGCCAGGTGGCGACGGTCGCCTCTGCAACCGATTCTCCGAGTTGCGGGACCGTTATGTCGACTGGCATGGCTTGGCCTTCCTCCAGTTCAAGGGTGGTGTGCGGCGGTCAACCCGCAAGGGCCTGGCACACCAGCGCCTCCTGTTCGCGTTCATGGACCCTGATGTAACCCGTTGCCGGCGATGCCGCATCAGGCCGGCCAACATAGCGGATGGGCGACATCGTCAGCTGTCCCGCCTCAATCGCCTGGTCAAGCTTGTCGCGCACATAGGTCCAGGCGCCCATGTTGCGCGGCTCTTCCTGACACCAGATGACCTCGGCGCCGGGATAGATGTCGACAACTTCCTGGACCAGGTCGACCGGAAACGGCGAGAGTTGCTCGACCCGCGCCAGTGTCGTGTTGGCAAGACCGCGTTCTTCCCGCTTCTCGAGAAGATCGTAGTAGACCTTGCCCGTGCACAGGACGAGTCGGGTGATGTCCTTTCCCCGCCTCGCGTCATCGAGATCCCAGAGCATGCGGTGGAATTGCGTGTCGCCGGAGAACTCCTCGATCTGCGACACGCAACGACGATGCCGCAACAGGGACTTCGGCGTGAAGATGACAAGTGGTTTGCGGAACTTGCGCTTCATCTGCCGGCGCAGGATGTGGAAATAGGAAGCCGGCGTCGAACAGTTTGCGATCTGCAGGTTGTCTTCGGCGGCCAGTTGCAGATAGCGCTCCGGCCGGGCGGAACTGTGCTCGGGGCCCTGGCCCTCGTAGCCGTGGGGCAACAGCATGACAAGCCCCGACATGCGGAACCACTTGCTCTCTCCGGCCGAGAGAAACTGGTCGATGATCACCTGGGCGCCATTCGAGAAATCGCCGAACTGGGCCTCCCACAGCACCAGCGTGTTGGGATCGGCAATGCTGTAGCCGTACTCAAAGCCGAGAATCGCCGCTTCCGACAACATGCTGTCGATGACTTCGAAGGAACCCTGATCCTCACTGACGTGATTGAGGGGAATGAAGCGTTCCTCGGTTTGCTGGTCCACCAGGACCGAGTGGCGCTGGCTGAAGGTGCCGCGGCCACAGTCCTGGCCTGACAGGCGCACGTTCGCCCGTTCGTAACACAGGGTCCCGAAAGCCAGTGCTTCGGCCGTCGCCCAGTCGATGTTGCGCCCCGATTCGATCATCTCCCGCCGCTGTTCGACAATGCGCCGGAGTTTCCGGTGAACGTTGTGGTTATCGGGAACCACGCAGATGGCCCGACCGATGTCGCGCAGGTCATCCACGTCCACGGCTGTCTTGCCGCGCCGTGCTCCATCCCTGTCGGCGAGCTCGATTCCCGACCATGCCCCCTCCAGCCAGTCGACCTTGTTGGTTCGGAATCCCTCCGCCGCCTCCAGAGCTTCGTCCAGGACCTGGTAGTAGCTGTTGCTGATGACGTCGGTCTCGTCCGGCGTGATGGTTCCTTCGGACACCAGTCTCTCGGCATAGAGTTCACGAGTTGTCGCCTGTCTGGCGATCTGTCCGTACATCAGCGGTTGCGTGAACGCCGGCTCGTCCCCCTCGTTGTGACCGTGCCGGCGGTAACAGAAAATGTCGACGACGACGTCGCGCCCGAATTCCTGGCGGTATTTGACCGCCAGCTTGGCAACGTGGACGACCGCCTCGGGATCATCACCGTTCACGTGGAAGATCGGCGCCATCACCATCTTGGCGACATCGCTGGGATAGGGTGACGATCTTGAGTACTTCGGGCTCGTCGTGAAGCCGATCTGGTTGTTGACGATGAGATGGATGGTGCCACCCGTCTTGTGTCCGCGCAGATCCGACATGCCGAGCGTCTCGGCGATCAGTCCCTGACCGGCGAAAGCCGCGTCGCCGTGCAACAGCAGGCCCATGACCTTCTTGCGGTCGTCATCATCGGCGAGGGCCTGTTTGGCGCGCACCCGCCCCTGCACCACGGGACAGACCGCCTCAAGGTGGGAGGGATTGGCCGTCAGCGACAGGTGGATGGTGCGGCCGTTGGCGACCTGACGGTCCGAGGACGTACCGAGGTGGTACTTGACATCACCGGCGCCCTGCACCGCATCCGGGTGTCCGGCCTCTCCGTGAAACTCGGAAAAAACCTGGGCGTAAGGCTTTCCCATGACATTGGTGAGAACATTGAGGCGACCGCGGTGGGGCATGCCGAGGACGATCTCCTCGACACCGAGATGGGCAGCGCCGCGGATGATGGTCTCCATGGCGGCGATGGCGCTCTCGGCGCCCTCGAGGGAAAATCTCTTGGCGCCCGGGTGCTTGATGGTGAGAAACTTCTCGAAACCCTCGGCCCGGGTGATCTCCGCGAGGACGCGTTTTTTCTCTTCGCTGTCGAGTTCGGCATCGCTGCGCGTTCCCTCGAACTTGCGCTGAATCCAGGATTTCTCCTCCGCGCTCTGCACATGCATGAACTCAACACCAATGGTGCCGCAGTATGTGCGGCGGACGACGTCAAGGATCTGTTCAAGGGTCGCCCGCTGCAGCCCGAGAACGCCGTCGACGAAGAACTCGCGGCCATAATCCTGTTCGATGAACCCGTAGGTCCGCGGATCGAGTTCGGGATGATTGCGATCGCAGTCGAGACCGAGGGGATCGAGGTCGGCCGCAAGGTGGCCGCGCACACGATAGGCGCGGATCATCATCAGGATACGGATGCTGTCGCGGGCAAGGGCAAACTCGGCCACCGACTCCCGGCTGCCCGGCGGCGGCGCCCCGGCCGGCAGCGGCATGGAAGCGGGCGATTCCTGCCCGCGCCTGTGGTGGTCCGCCACGCCATGATTGCCGCGGGTGATCGACAGTTCAGACCGTGTGGCCGTCTCGTCGCTGGCCAGATCATCGAAGATCTCGCGCCATGCCGCACTCACCAGGGAGCGGTCAGTTGCATACTGCGCGTAGAGTTCCTCGATATAGTTCGTGTTGTGTCCGTAGAGATAGGAGACGTCGTGTGTGTGCTCGTCCATGGCGTCACGCTGCCCGCTCGGGGCAGCCTCCTTCAGCCCCTCATTGCAGCCAGCATGGTCGTTCCCAGGCTGGCCGGCGAATCAGCGATGTGACATCCCGCATGCCTCATGGCCTCGACCTTGTCGGCGGCGGCGCCCTTGCCGCCGGAGATGATGGCCCCCGCATGACCCATGCGGCGTCCGGGGGGAGCCGTCATGCCGGCAATGAACCCGGTCACTGGCTTGCGGCGGTTCTCGCGCGCCAGGAAAGCGGCCGCCTCCTCCTCCGCTGATCCGCCGATTTCGCCGATCATGATGATGCCTTCGGTCTCGTCATCACCGAGAAACATCTCGAGACAGTCGATGAAGTCCGTGCCGTTGACCGGATCGCCGCCGATGCCGATGCAGGTGGTCTGGCCGAGGCCCGCCATGGTGGTCTGGTGCACCCCTTCGTAGGTGAGCGTACCCGAACGCGACACGATACCGATCCGGCCGCGTCTGTGGATGTGACCGGGCATGATGCCGATCTTGCATTCCCCGGGGGTGATGACGCCTGGACAGTTGGGTCCGATCAGGCGGGATGACGAGCCGTCAAGAACGCGGCGCACTCTCACCATGTCGAGGACGGGGATGCCTTCCGTGATGGCGACAATGAGGGGAACGCCGGCATCGGCGGCCTCGAGGATGGCATCCGCGGCAAAGGGGGGCGGGACGTAGATCACCGAAGCGTTGGCTCCTGTCGCCGCCACGCAGTCCGCCACGGTGTCGAAGACCGGGCGGTCGAGATGGCGTGATCCGCCTCGTCCCGGGGTGACGCCACCGACGACAGTGGTACCGTAGGCAATCGCCTGCTCCGAATGGAACGTGGCCGTCCTGCCGGTCAATCCCTGAACAAGCACCCTGGTCGTGTGGTCAACAAGAACGGCCATCATGCGCCTCCGCCGACAGCCGCCACAACCCTGGCCGCGGCATCGCCGAGATCATCGGCCGGGATGATCGCCATTCCCGACTTCTCGAGTATCGCCTTTCCCTGATCCACGTTTGTCCCCTCGAGGCGGACGACGACGGGCACCCCGAGATCGAGTGCGCGCGCCGCGTCGACGACCCCTTGCGCGATCACGTCGCAACGCATGATGCCGCCGAAGATGTTGACGAGAATGGCGCGAACGTTGGCGTCCGAGACGATGACCCGGAACGCTGACGCCACCTGTTCCCTTGTGGCGCCGCCCCCGACGTCGAGGAAGTTCGCCGGCTCGCCGCCGGCAAGCTTGCAGATATCCATGGTCGCCATGGCAAGGCCGGCGCCATTCACCATGCAGCCGATGGTGCCATCAAGCTTGACATAGTTGAGGCCGATGGCGTTGGCCTCCCGCTCGGCCGGGTCTTCCTGCTCGTCGTCACGCATGGCAACGAGGTCGGGGTGCCGGAAGAGGGCGTTGTCATCGATGTTGATCTTGCAATCGAGAACGATGAGCTCGTTCGAGGTGGTGACAACGAGAGGATTGATCTCGAGCAGACTGGCATCCGATTCCTGGAACGTCTGCGCCATCGAGGCGAGCAGGGCGGATGCCTGCCTGGCGACAGCGCCATCGAGACCCAGGGCAGCGGCAAGTCGGCGGCCATGAAAGGGCTGCAGCCCGCAAGCGGGATCAATGGCCAGGGTGACAATCCGTTCGGGTGTTTTCGCGGCAACCTCCTCGATATCCATGCCGCCGTCGAGCGAGGCAACGACGGCCATGGACGCCGTGGCGCGGTCCACGAGAATGGCAAGGTAGAGTTCGGAAACGATCGACAGTCCTTCCTCGATGTAGACGAGGTTCACCGGACTGCCATCGGGACCCGTCTGGTGGGTGACCAGACGAGAGCCGATCATGGCGTCCGCGGCGTCCCTCACCTCCTCATGGCTGCTGCAGACACGGATTCCGCCCGCCTTTCCGCGACCGCCGGCGTGCACCTGGGCCTTGACCACCCACACCTGTCCGCCGAGTTCCCGGGCGGCGGCAACCGCCTTCTCGGCATGAGCGGCAATCTGGCCGCGGGGAACGGCAACACCTTTGGCGGACAACAGGGCCTTGGCCTGGTACTCGTGCAGATTCACATCACTATCCGGTTCATGGACCGTCCGGCCTCACTCTACCCGCCGCCCGAAAAATGACAACCGCCGTCGCCGGCCGGGCACTCAGATACTGAGGTCGCCGGCATAGATGCCGCAGCCGAAGAGGAAACTGTCGTGACGCACCACCCAGGACGACTTCGGCGCAGGTTTCCCGTCGAATGGATCGAAGGACATGTAGTCGATCCACACGCCGTCGGGGGTCGCCCGCTGCAGCATCTCGCGCACGTATCTGACACCGTTGGAATCACGGGCGTTGAGGGCGTTCATGCCCACCAGTCGCGGATCGAGGCCGTTCGCGGCAACCGATCCGATCCTGTCGATGACGAAGACGTAGAGATCCTTCTTGATGTAGGACCGATCCCGGGAGATGACGAAGAACGCCCTGAGACCCAGGATGTCATAGAGTTCGATGGCGCGGCGAACGAGTTCCTGGGCTTCGCGGGCAGTCCCCCGTTCCTCGGCCTGCATGCCACCCGGCGCCAGAACCAGCAGGACCACGAAAACACCCCGCAAGGTCCATGGCCGCACACGGGTCCATGCCGCCGTCACGGCTCCCTGGCCGAAACGACGGATTCAAGTGCTGCCATGAGTGTTCTCACGGCCGTCACCGAGTGGTCGAACATCGCCTGTTCCGAGTGATCGAGACGAATCTCGACAATGCGCTCGACACCGTCCTTGCCGATGATCACCGGCACGCCGACATAGAGACCGTCGACACCGTACTCGCCATTGAGGCGCGCTGCCGCCGGCAACACGCGCTTCTTGTCCTTCAGGTAGGATTCGGCCATGGCGATGGCCGACGATGCCGGAGCATAGAACGCAGACCCGGTCTTCAGCTGGCGAATGATCTCGGCGCCGCCGTCACGGGTACGCTGAACAATGGCATCAAGCCTTTCCCGGGAGAGCCAGCCCATGGCGACGAGGTCGGGCAGCGGTATGCCGGCGACGGTTGCGTACCGCACCAGGGGCACCATGGTGTCGCCGTGACCGCCGAGAACAAGGGCGCTGACGTCTTCCACCGAGACCCTCATTTCTTCTGCAAGAAACGCCCGGAACCGCGCCGAATCGAGGACACCCGCCATGCCGACGACACGGTTGGCCGGGAGCCCCGATTCACGCTGCAGGTGCCACACCATCACGTCGAGGGGATTGGTGATACAGATGACAAAGGCATCCGGCGCGTGACGGGCAATCCCCTCACCCACTTTCGCGATGACCCCCGCATTGATGCCGATGAGGTCATCGCGGCTCATGCCAGGCTTGCGCGCAACACCCGCCGTCACGATAACGACATCGGCGCCGGCGATGGCGGCATAACCATTGTCGCCGCTGATGGACGCATCGAATCCCTCGATCGCGCCCGACTGGGCAATGTCGAGCGCCTTGCCCTGGGGCACGCCTTCGACGATATCGACGAGAACGACGTCACCGAGCTCCTTCAGCCCGGCAAGGTGGGCCAGCGTACCACCGATCTGGCCGGCCCCGACGAGAGCCAGTTTCCTGCGAGACACGCGATTTCTCCCATGAACAACACCGGCTGCGACCATAGCACGCTCCTCTCGCTGGCGCATACATGCATCCGCCCGCCGCCCAACTGCACCGGGTGCGAGCCGGCATCGCGCCGGTCTGCACGATACCGACGGCGGCGTCTTCCCCGATGCCGGTCAGATCCGCCGTGGCATTCGTGGAACCGGGAAGGCACACAGTTTCACCGCAGCACAGCATGAGGAAATGTCGGATCCCGCACGACGGCGCGCCGGAGCGCTCCATTGTCCCCGCGCTTCCTCAGGAGAGAATCGGGATCGGCTTTCGGGCTGGCGCAACCGGCACCGGCCAGGGTCCTGCAGAGCCCCTGCGCGTTGGCATCAAGACGCAAGAACGCACGCCGTTGTTTCGCGCGCCCCCGGCTGGGATGACTACACGTTGGCCAGGAACTCCACCCACTTCTGGTCAAGCCAGTCGCCCTTCTCCACGATAACCTTGTAGTTGGGGAGGATCGGCTCGATCGTGCTGGACGCCCGTCCGAACGCCTCGTCGCTGAGATCCGGCAGCATGTCCCGCGGCAAAACGGGCGCCGTCCACAGATTGTCCGTAATCATGGTCTGAGCCTCAGGCGAAACCGACCAGTTGATGAACTCGCTGCTGACGTCGACCTTGTCGCTCCCCTTGACGATGCACCAGGAACCGTAGTCGATGACTCCGCCTTCCCTGGGGAAGGTCGAACGCACCGGAAAGCCGTCAGTCGCCATCACCCAGGTGACGTCGTGGTAGTACTGACCGGCGGTCAGTTCGCCGGACTGCAGCATCGACTGGAACTGACCCTCGTTGTCGAACCACAGGCGGACGTTGCTCTTGAGTTCCGCGGCTTTCTCCATGCACGCGATCAGGCCGTCATCACTGTCCATGATGGTACGGTCGTCGTAGAAGACCTTGGCGACGATCTCGAGAAGGAAATTCGTCGTGATCTGACGGCCCCATCCGAGTTCGTCCTCGAACCTGGAATCCCAGGCTTCGGCCCATGACACCGGAGGTTCGGCCCAGCGGTCGGTGTTGGTGACAAAGGTGGCGTACCAGGCCAAGACCGGTGCCCCGAGCGCCATCTCGTCTTCATTCCGCAGAATGAGATACTCGGGGACGTTCCGGAGATTGGGAACGTGCGCCTCCTCCAGGGGGATGAACACGTCTGTGGCCCGGCGCATCGAACCCTGGCCCGCCATGGTGACGTCGACCGCGGGACTGCCGGCCGCAATACTGCTCTTCAGGGTCACGAACCACGGAAACCCACCCGGTTGGGAAATGGTCTCGATCTCGATGCCCGTTTCTTTCGTGAAGGCAGGGTAGGCGTACTGGGACAGCATGTCCTCGAAATAGCCGCCGTAGGACGACACCTTGATCGGCTCCGCAGCCCACGCGCGCCGCAGGACGCAAGGCGCGGCGAGAACACCGCCTGCTGCAGCCGTGCTCTTCAGGGCCGTGCGCCTATTCACAGGATGGCTGATCATGGCAGAGTTTGACCTCCCGATATTGTGTCGGGCCCATTGTCACGAATGGACCGGGAGCCGGTCAAGCCCGCATGAGCAGGATGAAGGGCGGCCACCGATCTGGCCGGCCCCGACGAGGGCCAGTTTCCTGCGCGACACGCGATTGCGCCGATGAACTGCACCGCAGCACGCTCCCTGCGGCGGCGCACGCTCTTCGCCTTGGGTGCAGAACCGCCACGACGTTCAACCACGCCGTGTGGCTGGCCCTCCAACTCCGGAATCGTGCGGGCGAGCGCTTCGGCTGGATGCTCGTCTGGGGCGTGTGGCTGGCCCTCCAACTCCGGCACATGCAGGTCTGGCTGAACAACAGGGTCGACCGACTTCGCCGTGGAATTCATCGACCCACGACGGCAAACTGCATCATCGACCTTCATCGGGAACCCTGACCACATGGCAAGTCAGGCAAGCAACAGCAGGGTCATTTTATTGTCGGAGTGCTGATCGTCACAGGTTGATTTTGGGGCTGGCCATGTGATTTTTGTTGTGGCCGTGTGCCTGCCATGGTGAGTCTTCTACCCCCGGACATGTCCATCGATCCTGGTGCGGTCACGGTGCGCCCGAGCACCGGCTCTGGGACCGTCTGATCGAGGAGCATCACTCTCTGCGGTTTCACGGCATTGTCGGCAAGGGGCTGCGCCATGTGGCGCTTCATGGCGAGACATGGCTGGCGCTGATCGGCTGGCAGGGAAGGCGCGTTCAAGCTGGCGGTGCCGTGACCGCTGGATAGGGTGGTCTGCGGAGCAGCAGTTCTCCCGTCTTCACCTGATCTGCAACAATGCACGCTTTGTCATGCTTACGCCTCGACGGGTGGCGAACCTGGCCTCGCGCGTGCTCGGCCTGAGCCTGCGGCGGCTGTCTGCGGACATCGAAGCGGTGCACGGCTATCCGGTCTTCCTGGCGGAGACCTTCGTCGACATCGCGCGGTTCTCCGGGACCTGCTACCGGGCGTCGACCTGGCGCTCGCTGGGGCTGACGCTCAGGCTTTGCCCGCGCGCCGGGCGGCAAAGGCCCGCTTTCGTCACCACGGCAAGCGCAAGGAGATCTTCATGAACGCACTCGCCGACGATGCCCGTGAAGCGCTGAGCCGGGAGGAGATCCCGCAGACGTGGCGGGCGCGGCACCATGACAACACGCAGCTGATGCCCGCGCCTGAGGCTGCGCAGCCTGTTCGCGTGCCTCGCCGACGTGCCGGAGTATCGCAAGCCGCAAGGCAAGCGCTACCCCCTGGCAACCGTCCTGGCGCCCGCCGTTGCCGCCCGCCTTGCCGGCTGTCGCGGCGTCACCGCCTTCGCCCAGGACGCTGCCCTGCACTCTCAGGAGCAACTCAAGGCGGTGAAGGCATTCTTCAGTCCCAGCAAGCAGTGCGACACTGCACCCTCGATCAGCACGTTCCACCTTGTTCTCGCCAGCTTGCCGCCGGAAGGCCTCGATGACGCCGTCGGCCGCTGGACCGCACAGCAGGCCGGGACCGAGACACCCCTTGCCGTGGACGGCAAGGATGTGCACGGCGCTTCGAAGCAGACCAGGGACGGTCGGTGCTCAGATGGTGGCGGCGGTCGAGCATGTCACCGGTATGGTCCTGCGCCAGGTCGAAGTCGACGACAAGAGCAACGAGATCCTGAGCCGTCCGCGACCTCGCCGACCGCCTCGACCTCACCGGCCGCATCGTCGCCATGGACGCCCTCCACGCCCAGCACGAGACTGCGTGCTGCCTTCTCGAGCGCGGCGCCGACGATGTCGTCACCGCGGTGAAGGACAATCAGCCGACCATGCTCGACGATCTCCAGGCCATCGACGTCACCGACGCCCTCTCGTATCAGACCGTCGACAAGGGCCATGGCCGCATCGAGCGGCGCCTGTACCAGGTCGTCGACATCTCCGGGACCGCATGGGACGGCGACGCCGCCCTTCACGGCCGGCGCCAGGCCATCCGCGTCGAAGCGCGAGCGCGAGATCGTCAAGACCGGAGAGCGCAGCCTCGAGGTGACCCGGTGCCTCACCTCGCTGGCTCCCGAACGTGCCGGACCCAGGGAACTCGGCGCACTGATAAGAAACCACGGGGTGATTGACAATCGCGTGCATGACGTCCGCGATTTGACTTACGACGAGGATCGTTGCCGGGCCCACGTGGGCCACCTGCCACGCAACCTCGCCTGCCTGACCAACGCCGCCATCGCCATCGTGCGCTGTGGCGGTCGCTTCACCTGCATGCCCGAAGCCAACCGGCACGATGCCGCACGCTCCCAGGAAGCGCTCGACCTGATCCTGAACCCGCCCGGCGCCTGATCCCCGACAGAACGCGCAAGACGCGTGAGACACGCGCCGCAAAAGCGGCGCGGCGGACAAGGGTGCCCGCATATCTCGAATCTCGTGCTCAGGCAGCCCCGAACCACCCCGAAGATCCCAAAACCGCCGCGCGCACAAGATCCGGAAAATGGTCCTGGGTGATTGCCGCCCTGTCCGGGTATGCGCTATGTTCCGGGCGCATGCTGCCTAATTGCCCGCCGGTCCGCTTTCCTTGACCGGCGGGCAACCCAAGGAAGGAACATCACATGAAAAAAACTGAGTAACTGCTCACCCCCTGTGGAGGCGGTTCAGGCGTCGTGCTTTCTGATCATGTTGGCGGCGTCTCCGGCGAGGGCGATCTGGATGGCGACGAGGGGGTTGTAGCCCTGTGCGGCCATGGAGTTGAGGTAGCTTGAGATCCGGCACCATGCTTCGGCGTGGAGCTGGGTACGGAAGCACCCGGACACCTTGATCTTGACCTTGGCCATGCGGATCTTTTGTTCGCCGGTGTTGTTGGTGAAGCTGGCATGGGGATCTTCCATGAAGCGCAGGACGGAGTCTTCGTGCTTGACGAGGCGCTCGTGCAGGTTGTGCGCGTCGGACTTGGCGATTCTGCCGCGTTTTCCCTTGGGGCGTGGCGGGATCGCGGGCAGGTCCCTGAAGCCATGCTCGAGGATGGTGCGATAGCGCCTGCGCACGGTCCGTCGGAGATCCTCGGGCAGGGTCTTGGTGGGGCTCTGGTTGACCCGGTGACATGTCAGGCGGAGCAGCGTCTTCATCAGGCGGGCCCAGCGCATGGCGTTGGAGTCGACGACGAAGGTCAGTTCGCGCAGCAGATGGGAGCCGCACAGCTGGTGGAGGCACGTCTCGTAGACGAAGTACGAGGCCCAGCAGTCGTGGATCAGGATGCCCTTGTAGCGGGGGATGATGCCGATCTCGTCGATGGCCTGCCTGCCGCGCTTGTTGTGCAGGCGCTTGAGGGTCAGGGATCCGTCGCTCAACACGTGGAGCCACCGGGTCTTGCCGTCGACCCGGAATCCGGTTTCGTCGGCATGGAGCGCCGGACGTTCCAGGAGTATGGCGATGGCGTTGTCCTCCCATGATGCGAGCGCCTCATGGAGGTGCCGCACGTAGCTCAGGCAGGTGGCCTCGGAGAGTGTGAGACCGGAGATCGCCTGCACCAGGGCTGTGGCTCGCCGCAGGGAGAGCATGTGGGCGATGAGCAGGGTGATGATGAAGGCCTTGAGGCCGGGGCCGTACTGCAGCGGCCCCGGCATGGTATCGGGGAAGCGCCCTTTGGTGCGGTCACGGCAGGCCGGGCATTCCTTGACCTCGGCCTCGACGCGGCGTTCGACGACCTCGAAGACGATGTCGTAGAGGATGCGCCGTTCCCGGTCGATGGGATCGACGTGGGAGAGGTCGGCGCCGCAGGCCTCGCAGGTCTCGACCGTGACCGTCTCCTCATGGATCACCTTGCGCAGGGTGGCGCTGGTCTGCCCGTTCCCGCGCGTCCCCTTGCCGCTGCTTCTGGAGGCACGCTGTGCCGTCTCGTCCTGCGGCGTCTGCGACGGCGGCAGGCTGGCATTGGCGCTGGTCTTGCGGGTTGTCCTTTCCAGCAGGATGGTGATCAGCACGCTCATCAGCGTGATCAGGATCCTGAACATCGCATCGGCTTCCGCCGACACCTTGCCGTCCTTGCGCAGCGCCGCAATGCCGGCCTTCGCGGCCTCGAACTCGTCGCGCAGCGAGGCGGCGTTCACCGTTGCCATCAGGAGGCCTCCACCGCCATCAGCGCCGCCATCACCGCCTGACGCTCAGCCGGCGGCATCTTCCGGTAGCCCTCGGCCCAGCGCGTCGCCTTCCTCTTGATGCGCTGACGGTCGGTCGCGTTGCGCCCGGCATGGCCAACCCCGTGGGTCCTGCCAGGCGCGAAGTTGAACCACACCACCTCGGTGCGCGCCCGGGCCTGGGTCGTCACCTGAATCGACACGCTGCGCCAGCCCTCAAGCATCTCATCGTAAAGTGCCGAGGGGTGGCCCGAGATCATCACCTGGCAGGGCAGACCCTTGAGCAGATGAAGCAGGGCCACATGGTCGGCCTCGCCGTAGTCGTGGCGGTAGCGCCGCCGTGACCGCCGGGTCGCTCGCAGATACGGCGGATCGCTGTACACCAGTTCCGTGCCCCGCAACGGGAAGGTGGCCAGCACCTCATGGGCGCAGCCGTGGATCAACTCCACCGGATAGGCGCACGTGAAGCCCTCCAGCGCACGCCGGTCCCGGTCAATGCCGATCGAACGCAGCGCCGGAACCTTGCGCTGCATCAGCGCGCCGCCGCCAAGGTGCGTCTCAAGATAGAGATCATGGGCCGGCTGGAGCCCCAGCAGCATCTGGCACAGACCGCTCGTCGCCTTGGATCCGAAGTATCCCACCGGCGCTCCCCGCCGCTCACAAAACCACCGATAGAGCAATCCGGCTACGCTGTCAACGCAGACACCTCGTCGTCACAACAACATCACACACAATCAGGGGGTGAGCAGTTACAAAACTGATTACTCCCCCCCCCCCCCCGGAATTCTAGCAAACGGCCGCTAGCGACGCTCGCCGCCGCGCTGGTGGCTATGGTGGTCGCCGCGCCGGTGGCGGCGCAGGTGCCGATGGTTGGCATGAGCGGTTTTGTCGCCAACCAATGCAGCGACGGGTGTCCCGAGCAAAACACGGCCTGTACGCAAGCCAATATCAACATCGGCGTCGGCGTCGGCTTCGGAAACCTGACCCCGCGAACCGACCTGGAGGTCTTTCAACCGGACACGGTTGACTCCTGGCTCATGAGGTCCTACATCATGAGCCATGAGGATTGGCTTTCGACATCTCTCTGCGACGACGGTGACCTAGCTGAAGGCGGCATCGGCTGTCGAAGGCAGTACCCGCTCATCCCTGGCGCGAGGTTTGTGCGAGTGCGAGAACTGGCGTAACGCGAAGGGGGATCTGTGTTTCGCCTCGGCGCGTGCGGCGCTGCCCCGTCTCGCGTCGTCGCTCGCGATCACCCTTCCCGCACCACGGCTCCACGCTCTCAACACCGGCGTCATCGCGCGGGACTATCCCGACATGCCGCTCAAGTGTGCCCTCAAGGATCTTGGAGAGGTCACCGTGGAGCGGGTGGCCGACGGTGCCGACACGCGCCGTTTCCGCTCCATGATGGCGACCTGGCATCCCCTGGGCGAGCCCAGCTGTCCCGGGGCCCGGGTGAACTACTGGATCACCGCGACTCATCACGGCCGCCTCGGCGGCCTCGTGTTCTCCGCAGCCAGCTGGCACCAGAAGGCGCGCGACCGCTTCATCGGCTGGTCCCAGGGGGCCCGTGACGCCCACATCGCCGAGGTGGTCAACAACGACCGCTTTCTCATCCTTCCATCGGTGGCGGTCAAGGGGCTGGCCAGCCATGCCCTGGCCCTGGCCTGCGCCCGGCTGCCCGGGGACTGGCGCGACACGTATGGCGTGACGCCGTCTCTGGCCTCTCCCTATGTCGGTCCCGAGCATGCCGGCACGAGCTATCTGGCGGCGGGCTGGCAGCGCTGTCGGGAGGAGACCTCGGGCACGCCTCCCGGAGCACAGGGCCCGGGCGTCCGGCGCGCGGTGTGGATGAAGCCTCTGGCGGACGACTGGCGCGGCATGCTGTGCGAGGAACCCCGGCGTGTCATGGGCCGGGCGGCACCCCTTGTCGCACCCCTGGCCGACAAGGGGTGCGACTGGGCACGCTGCGAGTATGGCCGCAGCGGCCACAGCGATGGGCGTGTCCGCGAGCGCCTTGTCGCCATGGGGCGTGCGTGGAATGATCGTCCTGGAGAGATCCTGCCGGTGATCTTCCCCGGGGAGGCCGAACAGAAGGCAGCCTACAGACTGTTGTCGAACTGGAACGTGACGATGGATCATGTCCTTGAGGGACATCAAGAAGCGATGGTGGAGCGCTGCCGTCAGCAGCGCCTGATCCTGGCTGTTCAGGACACGACCTTCCTTGGGTACAACGGTCTGGAGGAGACCGAGGGTCTTGTCGATGTCGGCGGCGGCGGCTCGGGCACCCTGGGCCTTGCCGCCCATGCCGGGGTCGCCTTCAGAAGAGGGCGGCTGTGCGCTGGGCCTCTTCGATCTCGACGCCGACTTGTGCGCTGAGCCGGATGTCGAACAGGAGATCAGGGAGAGCCGACGCTGGCTGGATGGCTACGACAGGGCAGTGGACCTGGCCGGGGCCTGTCCCGACACACGCGTGCTGGTGATCTGTGACCGTGAAGGCGACGCCTGGGACCTGCTGGCGAAGGGTGTCCAGGGCCGTGCCGGTCTGCTGGTGCGCGCCAGCCGCTCGACACAGCGCCGGGTGGTCACCGCAAGCGGCACTGTGAGGGACCTGTGGGAGCACATGGCCGATGAGCCGCGCCTCGCCACGAAGCGGATCGACATCGACGCCTGCGGCGGACCGCGCCGCCGCACGGCGCGCAAGGGCGTGCGCCTCGAGGTCCGCGCCGCCATGGTCGCTCTGGCACCGCCGGGCAACAGGCCGCAGACAACGCCGCCGCTCTCCATGATGGCCGTGCATGTCACGGAACCCTCGCCCCCGGCGGACCGCGAACCTCTCGAGGAGGATGCTGCTCGCCAGCGACGGCGAGGTCTGTGCCGCCGATGCCCTCAAGACCGTCTCCTTCTACGAGAAGCGCTGGTTGATCGAGGAGTATTTTCGCGCCCTGAAGGTTGGCACCCGCATCAAGGACCGGCGCCTCGACCAGGCCGACGACCTGCGCACGTGTCTCGCCTTCGACGCCATCACCGCATGCCGCGTCATGACCATCGAGCGCCTCGCCTTCGGGCGAGCCTGAGAGACGCCGGCAAGCCGCATCGTCCACCCTTGACGAGATCACCCTCCTCAGCATCGACCACCAGCGGCAGGAAGCGCACACCGCGCGCACCCCCGGAACACGAGCCGACCATCGAAGCCTTCGCCATCGGGGTCGCCCGCATCGCAGGCTTCATTCCACGCACACGCCAACCCCTGCCGGGAACCGAGAAAGTCTGGCAGGGATACAAGATCCTCCTCACCTTCGTCGAAAACTACAGAAACATGCGGGAACTCGACATGCTGAAGTCAACAGAGTCAACAGCGTCCGGTTGAAAGCCTGGAGGTGCGTGTCCTCGCCCTGACGCGGTCTGGCCACAACCGGTTTCGGGATTACGGAGTGCCGGTCTATGTGGACGAGGACGATAGCCGGGTGATCCGGTCCCTCACGACCGTGACCATACCGGCCGACAGCGACAGCAACCATGGGCTGCAGATTTCGGACCCGATCTGCTGGAGAAACGACCACCTTGACACCGGCGACAGCGAGGTCGAGATCGTCATCGTCGGCGGGGCGGGCTACCGGGTGGACCCGGCGCGAAACAGCCTGGTCTTCACCATCATCGAGGACGATGACTGCGCCAATCCGGGCCATCACACGGTCTACGTCCCGGTGGGCGGCAACATGAACAATACCTGCGTCTGCCGGACCCGTGCGGTGGCGGCGGAACTGTATCCGGGATCGGTTCAGCAGGCCGACGGTCAGGACTGGGATCACACCATCGATGATTACTACGTCACGATCAACGGCAACCGCTCCCTGCGGTCAAGCAACGACCAATCCAGATACTGCCCGGAGTCGCCCTATCAGGGGCCGGGAAACTAACCGGACTCAACAAACACACGGGGGCGATCCGCAGGCGGAGACGGATTATCCGCCGGGATCACCCCCATACTGGCCGGCAACTGGAAATGGGGGCGACGAGCACTCCCAAAAGCGCGGCGCCTATTGACAGAATCCCGCAGTTCTCAACCGTCGCCTGCATCTGGACAGGCAGCGAAGGAGGGGTCAGTCTTGCGGCTGTCGGATCGGGAGGCGGCCACTTGACGGATCTTGTGCAGTATCTGGAAGTGCAGCGATTGCTTGATGACATCGATGATGTCGCCGACGAACTTGCGGCGAACGAGCGTGACATGGTCGACTGGCTGCGGCGCCATTGCGAGGATCCGTCGCACAACGAGGCACAGGCCGTACGCCTCCTCGAGACAATCCTGCGCAATGTCCGGATCCGCCGCGCCTACGATGTCGACGCCAGCGAACAGACGCGGCGCAGGATCGACCTCGGCCACAAGCTTCACTGATCGCCGTCAGCCCCCCTTGAGCGGCGGCATGATCGCCAGATTGTCGTCCTGACCGAGTTGCCGCGTGTCGCGTTCGACCGTCGGCACGGCCATGCCGTTCAGCGTCACGAGATAGCTTCCCTCGGGAAATCCCAGGCGCTTCATGACATCGGTGATGGTGGAACCGCTCGGCACATCGACCTCGGCGCGATTCTTCGCGGGCCCGGGCGGCAAATGCTTGCCGAGCAGGCCCGCGGTTCTCACGAGAATCCTCATGCAGCGCGGCGTGACGCGTCCTGGGCCGTGGCAAGGTAGACCGCCATGATCTGATGGGGATCGTTCATGAGGACATCCTTCCACTTTCCAAGCGGCGTCTGCGTCTGGATGAGACCGCGCAGCACGCCGACGTGCTGTGTGAGGCCCAGCGCCAGACAGCCCACAAGAACATCATCGCGGAAGTTCAGCCTCAGGTACCTGTAGGCCCGGGTATCAACCGCGGTGGCGACATCGCCACCTTCAACGCCGTCCCACAATCCGTAGGAGGTCGAGATGAGGCCCAGCGTGTTGAGGGTATTCATGACCAGGCTGCCACGGTAGAGGGTTGTGTTGCCTGCCATGTTCATCGCCGCAATGCGCCCGTGTTCGCTTGCCGTGGGCTGGATGGCATGGACATCATGACCGCCGGTCATGAAATCGAATCCCGCGGCAACATCTCCGGCAGCGTAAATGCCCGGAACACTGGTCTCGAGGTGCTCGTCGACCACGACGCCGATGTCGGTCTCGATTCCGCTGCCTTCCAGGAAGGCGATGTTCGACGCAACACCGGTGGCGCAGACGACAAGGTCTGCGCTCAGGGGCGCCTTGCCCTCGAGATCGAGGGTGAGCGAGCCGTCGCCGTGACGCGAGACGCCGTTCACCCGGGTCGAGACATGAACGTCGACACCCTTGCCGCGGCACCATGCTGCAATCATGTCACCGCCGATCCTGTCCATCATGCGCGCGACCATGCGATCCGCCATCTCGATCACGGTGAGATTGACCTGTCGGGCAACCAGGGCCTCGAGAACGATGCAGCCGATGAAACCCGCACCCATCAGCACCACATTGTCGCCTGGTTTCGTGTGCTCCATGATCCGGCGGGCATCGGCAAGGGTCCAGCAGGACATCACCTTCTCCAGGTTCATGCCCGGAATGGGTGGCCGGACAGGGCGCGCTCCGGTGGCGAGCAGCAGCCTGTCGAAAGCCAGGCTGCTGCCGCTGGCAAGGCAGAGAGACCTTGCAGATGCATCGACGGCCGTCACGGTGTCGTGCTTCACAGCGATACCGAGACTGTCGTAGTGCCCGTCCGTGTGGCGCAGGCAGGTCCCCTCCTCGTCGATGTCCTCGGCCAGGAGATAGGGAATGGCCATTCTGGAATACGGCGGTTCCGGCTCGTGCGACAACATCGTGATGTGGCCGCCGTGCCCCATGCGAGCCAGGGTTTCCGAAGCGATCACGCCGGCGGGACCGGCGCCAACAATGACATGGTTCATGGTTGTCCCCTCCACGAAGGACAGGATTGCGGCCATGCGACCGGAATCCCTGATAAGCACATCCGGCGGTTACCGCTCCCTGGCGTCGACCGGGTCACAGACCAAGGCGCGCCAGAGTCTCGTTGGTCGGCCGCCCCGCCTCTGTCCAGCCGCGCAGGCTGTAGTACTCCGGCAGCATCTTCGAGAGTTCGCTGACCTTGCCCTTGGCGCTTCCCGACGGCGCCGGCTCGTTCAGCATGCGCGGTGGCAGCGTGTCATCGGCCGCCGTCAGCCCGGCTGCCATGTTGAACATGCGCTCGAGGGTCCATGTCCTCTCGCCCGATTCGATACACCGCTCCATGGTCCACTCCCCGGGGAGCGCCGCGTCAAGCTGGGCGACGAAATCTTCCGGCCCCCAACCAGAGGTGGTGAAGAGGCACAGACCGGTGGAATCGATCATCGAGACCATGTCCTGGCTTTCCTTGACCGGGGCCGCCTTGCCGTTGCCGGAAATGTCCTCCATGTCGGGACCGAAGACATCATGCTTGAGATGGCAGGCGCCGCGATTGGACGTCGCATAGCCCAGTCCCATGCCCTGCAGCGCCCGGCTGTCGTAGCCGGCGAACTCCTGGCCCTTCACGCCCATGAAGAGTTCCGGATGACCGTACTTCTCGCACAAACGCTTGGAGCCCAGGGCGAGTTCCTTGCCGAAACCCTCGCCCTTGCCGGTTTTCTCCGCCATGACCGCCAGTCCTTCGGAACTGCCGAAACCGAGATCGATGCCGTCGGTATCGTCTTTGGTCAGGACCCCCATCTCGAAGAGTTCCATCGCCGCCGCCAAGGTCACACCGAAGGAGATCGGGTCCATGCCGTGCTCGTTCATCATGTAGTTGGCGAAGGTCAACGAATCGAGGTCGTCGACACCGACGACCGGGCCGAAGGCATAGGCCGTCTCGTATTCCAGGCCCCCCGATGCATGGCGGTATTCCGGCCGGTTGACGACGGTGAAGTGCTCCGGATCGATATGGGCGATCCGGCCACAGGCGATGGTGCACCCGAAACAGGCCTTGTTGGTGATGAGGTTGGTGTGGCCGTTGGCGTTGGCCACGGTGGTCGCCGCGGGGTTGACCTTGTCGATGCCTTCGAACTGAACCTCGCGGAAATTCCTGGTGGGTAGCCCGCCCCACTCCTGCATCATGTCGATCATGGGGTGGGTGCCACCCTCGGTAAGCTCCTCGCGGCCATCACTGGCAGCGAGCTTGGCGTGGGTATCCTTGACCACGTCCATGAACTTCGCCGGATCGTTCACCGTGACACCCCTGGTGCCGTAGGCCGCCACCGCCTTGAGATTCTTCGATCCCATGACGGCGCCGACGCCGCATCGTCCGGCGGCGCGGTGAAGGTCGTTGACGACACAGGCGTAGAGAACGCCGTTCTCCCCGGCCTCGCCGATCGAGGCGACCTTGAGCTGCGGGTTCTGGTGGCGCGACTTGATCCATTCCTCGGTGTGCCAGACACCGGTTCCCCAGATCTCGTCCGCCGGCAGGATCTCGACGGTATCGTCATCAATGTGGAGGTAAACCGGCTTGTCGGCCCTCCCCTCGACGAGCAACAGATCGTAGCCGGCATACTTGAGAAAGGCGCCGAACTTGCCGCCGGAGTTTGAGTCGCCGATGCCGCCCGTGAGCGGACTCTTGCAGAGCACCGCATAGCGGCCGCTCGTCGAGGCCATGGTTCCGTTGAGTGGTCCGGTAGCGAAGATGAGGACATTGTCCGGCCCCATCGGATCGCACGTGGGATCCACGTTTTCGTAAAGGTACTTCGTGCCAAGTCCGCGTTCGCCGATATAGGCGTTGGCCCATTCCATGTTCAATGGTTCGGCTTCAGCGGTTCCCTTGGTGAGATTGACACGCAGGATCTGACCTTGCCAGGACATCGTCATTTCTCCTCGGGCGCTGTCGTCAGGCCTTGGCCGACTGGTTGGTGTCCACATGCCCGGCCCATCGCCGCATGCGATCGAGTCCGGTCCATGACGAATCGACGTAGACGATGGCGTCGGTGGGACAGGCCTCGGCGCACTTGGGATCGCCATGGCACAGGTCGCACTTGATGACCTTGCCCGTGTCGGGATTGTAGTTCACCGTCCCGAATGGGCAGGCGATCGTGCACACCTTGCACCCCACACAGACATCATCCTTGACCTCGACCGCTCCCGTCGCCGGGTTGCGGACCAGTGCCTCCACCGGACAGGCATGCACGCACCATGCCTCCGCGCACTGTGTGCAGGTATAGGGAACGGCACGCTTGCCGTGTTCGAATTCAAAGATCTTGATCCTCGAACGGGCCGGATTGAAGGAGCCTTCGTGCTCGAACGAGCAGGCCATTTCGCACTGCAGGCAACTCGTGCACTTGTCGGGATCAATAAGAAGCGATTTCTGCATACTCCGGCACCTCTCCTCAGCCATGCCTTCGCCGCACACAATGTGGCAGAGGCGGGGAGGGCGACGAACTCCCTCGCTTCTGTCGACCATACTAGACGCGTTGTCGGCCGATGGGTAGTGCGTAACCGAGTCCGCCATCCACCTCGCCTTCCTGTCCGGCGTACCCCGAGATTGCCAAAGCAGACACGGTCACGCTTCTCCCCGGAGTCACTCATGAAGGCTGCGGGAAGTCCGGCGAAAGTGGACGCAAGAAGGCCATCGTCAACGTCGGCACCCACCGGTCGCCGGGAACCATCGATCCGCGGGCCAGTTTCTGGCAGAATGCCGCACTGGCCACCAGGCCTCTCTCATCGTGTGTTGCGGCACTGAATGCGAGCATCAGGCCTTGCCGGGCGGTCAGGTTGCGCATGATCGGGGACACACGGCACGTTCTCGCCCGCGGTTGAGCATGGATCAGGCCTCACGGCCTGCCGTCAGCCTGGCGCCGAGGATGCGGGCCTGCACGAAAGGTGTCGTCACGAAGCGTGGCGGGAAACGCTGCAGATCCTCGAATGCCGCCATGTCCGCCACCAGGTCGGTGTCCTCACCGACGGCCATCTCGGCGACCGCCCGTCCGGAAATGGTCCCCTTGGCGCCGCCGACGCCGTTCTGGCACACCGCAGCCCAGATGCCGTCGTCCAGCATGCCGCACTTGGGCACGGAGTTGCGCGACATGCACATCACACCGCTCCACGTGTGTGCGAAGGTGATGCGCGGCAGCATGGGAAAGCGCCTGGAAAGAGTGCGGACATGCTGACGCCGGACCTGCGCCAGATCGCGTTGTGTGATCGTGAAGTCCGGTCGATGGCGCAAGGCCAGCCGGATGAGCAGCCTCCTGTCCTGCGTGTAGCGCATCGTCGTTCCGCCCAGGAGCGCCGGAATGGTGCCCCAGTCGCCCTCACCTCCCAGGGCCTTCTGTTCGGCAGTGTCAAGCGGTCGCGTCAGACTGGCGAACGTGTGGACGGTGACAAGCCGGCGTCTGAGAAACCCGAAGGCGGGCGTCCAGCCGTTGGTCGCCAGAATGATCCGCGGTGTCGTCAACCGCCCGTCCGGGGTCGCAAGGGCCTTCACTGCCCCGCCTTGAAACGCGCCGACGGGAGAATTCTCGAAGACCTCGACATTGTCCGGCATGGTGCGCGCCAGCCCTGTGACGAGCGCCGCCGGCTGCATAAGGATGCAGCCGGGCGTGAAGAGGCCATCAACGAAGCTGTGCGTGCCGAGGAAGGCGGCGAGACGCCGATGATCCCATCGCTCGCAATCCTCGCCGAGGTCGCCAAGACGGGATTGCATGGCATCGAGATTTCGGCGGCCCGCAGACGTGGCCGCCGCATGCACCTTGCCACGCCGGCTCCACTGGCAGCGAATCTGATGACGTTCCACAAGATCGGCAAGCCAGGCGATGGCCTGCCGGTTGATGCGGATCTGCCGGCGGTCGTGGTCCGGCTGCTCGCGCGACAGCGCGTGCGGAAGATCGATGATGAATCCCGAATTGCGCCCCGAGGCGTTCTCCCCGATACGGCCCGCCTCAAGGAGAACGACGCGATCAGCGGGCCGCAGTTCACCCAGGCGCCTGGCGGCGGCGAGACCTGCAAAACCGCCACCGATCACCACCCAGTCCGCCGCACCCTCGCCTTCCCAGACACGCGCTGCAGGGTGTTCCTGAAGGATGTTGTACCAGCCGTTCGAATGATCGTTCTGCGGAAAGCCGTTCACCCGCATGGCACGATGTCAGTCCATGGGCAGGGGAGGCACGGGCACGTGGTGATAGGTGCTGCTTCCCGCCTTCGACTCCGTCACCGGAGCCACGGCAAAGAAGAACTTCGCCGGTTCACGCGCCACATAGGTGAGCCGGGTTCCGGCAGGAAGCCACATCATGTCTCCGGGGCCGATACGGTGGCGTCCGTCATCGGTGTGAATCTCCAGTTCACCGTCGATACCGTAGATGATCTCGTCATAGGTCACGGTCCACGGGATGCTGCAGTTCTCGAACACTCCCATGCCGCCTCCCAGCGTCGCGCTGACCGCCGAGTTGATGGTCGCCACCACGTTGCCGCCGCTGCCGTCAGCCACGGTGAGATCAAGATCATAGCCGCGGAACATGCGCGCTTCGCTCATGAGGTCATCTCCCCTTGCAATGCATTTTTCACCCAGGTCTGAAAGGCATGGACACAGTGCTCGCTGTCTCCTGGTTCACCGTCCCGGGACATGAACCGGCCCTGGTGGTAGCCCCGCGACACGATACCGCGCTGAACACCCTCGTTGAGGGCGGCGTCTTCGGGTCCGAGTGCTTCGTTGAACCAGGTTTCCGAAGCCCGCGTGGTCTCGTCATCGCCACGGCCGGGAACGCGGTAATAGGCATTCTCCACGATCGAAGACTGCGCACCCGTCGCCCGCATCAGGAAGGTCGAGATCATGTCGGCATGGGGCCATGAATAGATGATCCAGTCCGGCCACAGGTAAAGCGTGATGAAATGGTCCGTCTGGCCGCCAGGGCCGGAGTCCGGGAAAGGATAGACCTCCGCCCGGTTCCTTCCCGGCGGAGCGATGATGGCAAACCAGCGATCATGCACATGGAGCCTTGTGGTCTCCATGTCGATGATGTCGGTGAGTGCGCGGTGGGCCGGACCGGAATGGGGAAAGTGGTAGCCCTCTATCGCGTTCTCGACGACCACCTTCCAGTTGGAGGCGATGGCGAAATCCTTCTGGCCGCCGAACGTGACCGTCTCGAGATCGGGAAACCAGCGCCGGCACTCCTCCTCGAAGCCCGGCGCCCACTCGTTCATCGGCGGCGCATCGTCGTCGAGGTTGACGAAGATGAAGCCGGCGCATTCCTGGACGCGCACCGCAACGAGAGCGAAATCGGACTTGTCGAAATCCGGCACCCGGTCGCACAGTCGCGCACTCCTCAGCGACCCGTCGGTACCATAGGCCCAGCCGTGGTAGGGGCAGGTGATGGCGGCCTTCACGGCGCCGCGTCCCTGGAGAAGCTCGTGGGCACGGTGCTGGCAGACGTTGTAGAAGGCGCGCAGACGACCGTCCCGGCCCCTGATGGCGACAATTCCCTGACCGTGAATGTCGACGGTGACATAGCTGCCGGGATCAACGAGGGCGCTCCGGTGACAGACAAAACGCCACGCGCGGAAGAAGATCGCCTCCTTCTCGCGCTCCAGGACATCCTCGCGGTAGTACCACGGCGATGGCAGGGTCAACGAGGTCCGGTGGTCGCCGGTCATGCCCGCCACCGGCAGCGATTCAGGCATGGCGAACCTCCGTTGTCCCGATGCAGCGAACCCTATGCGCCACCCCGGTCCGAATCAACGCTCCCGGGCCGGCGCCCGGTTTCAGTCCTGGATGTACTTCTTGGGAACGGCGGCGCCGATCGTGTACTTGGGATCCACGAAGTTGCCCAGGCGCACCTTGCCGCACTGACTGAGCATCATGTAGGCGTCCCATTGGTCGAACCCGTAGTCCGCCGCCATCCAGCGGACAAGTTCACGGTAGGCAATGCGTGCGCTGTCCTCGAGCGGGCGCGTGCTGCCGATTCCCATGATGAAGTCATCGGCCTCCAGGCGCGGCCACTCGATCGGCCAGTTCTTGATCAGATCGACCGTTATGGTGGTGGTGGTCGGGTACTCGACGGCCACACCGCAGACCTCACCATCGCCCTGGCAGGCATGGGCATCGCCGATGAAGAGACGGCCACCCCTGGTGCGCACCGGCAGATAGGTGATCGTACCCGGCCCCATGTCCGGGAGATCCATGTTGCCACCATGAGCGTCGGGGGTCAGAGAATTGATCGAATCGATCTCGGGCGAACAACTGAGCGTGCCGATATGAGGCTTGTAGGGAAGCGTCACCCTGTCGCTCCAGTAGACCTTCTCCTCGTCGAGGTCGATCTTGCGAACGATCTCGGGAAGCGGTTCGTTGAGCGTCGCTGTCAGGGCCGTGCCGGTCAACGCGCCGAACTCCCGGATCATGCAGCAGGTGCCTCGGGGGTTTGGTCCTCGTGGCGCCATGCTCTCGATATGGACGCACAGCACGTCGCCTTTTTCCGCTCCCTCGACCATGATCGGGCCGCACTGGGGATTGAGCCAAGGCATCTCCAGGATTTCCGAGGGAACATCGGATTCGCTTCTGATCTTGCCTTCGAAGGCATCGCGCGTCTCGACGATTACCCGGTCACCCGGATTGATGTGGAGAACCGGTTCGGAGTAGGGGCCGATCGTGTAGTGATAGACACCCTGGATCTCTTCCGTGAGATGGTGGGTGACCCCTGTTGATCCATAGCCGACACCACGCCGGTACATGATGGATTCCGTCACCCAGTCATTCGGGTAGGATCGCATGATCATTTCCATAGCCGTCGTTTCTCCTTGTCAGTTCGTGGGTCATTCCGTCAGACAGATCAGGGACATGCCGCTCTCAGACCGCGAGGTATGTGGCCACATGTTCCGTATCCATGAGGCGCTCGCGGTCAAGGTCGGCCACGACCCTGCCCTTGTCCAGAACATAGGCGCGCTGCGCCACGGTCTGGATCAGGTCGATGTTCTGTTCGACGATGAGCACGGTCAGTTGCCTGGACTGGTTGAGTTCGCGGACGAAGGCACCGATGTCCTGAACGATGCTGGGTTGGACGCCGTCGCTGGGTTCGTCAAGCAGCAACAGTTCGGGAGCGTTGATGAGCGCCCGCGCAATGGCGAGCATGGCCTGCTGCCCGCCACTGAGGGTACCGCCGCGCTGGCGTTGCCGGTCGCGAAGGAACGGAAAGAACGAGAACGCCACCTCAGGATCGGGCGTTTTCTGGTCACGGTTGATGAAGCCACCCATGCGAAGATTGTCGCGCACCGTCATCTGCGGGAATATTCCCCGCCCCTGCGGCACATAGCCGATCCCCCGGCGCGCCCGACGGTCGGCAGACAACGCCGAGATATCCTCTCCCTGGTAGCGGATGCTTCCTGCCCGCGTTGGCAACAGACCGATCAGTGTCTTCATCAGGGTTGTCTTGCCAACCCCGTTGCGGCCAAGCACGCTCACGACTTCTCCGCGGTCGATGCTGAGGTCAAATCCCTGGAGCACATCGCCGATCGCGTAGCCCGATCGAAGAGTTATCGCCGAAAGAAGCTCCGTTCCCATCATACCTGTCCGAGATAGATGCGCCGCACGTCATCGTGCGCCGTGATGTCCGCAACGGTGCCCTCCGCAAAGATGGCGCCCTGGTGCAGCACCGTCACTCGCTCGGCCACCTCCCTGACGAATGCGATGTCGTGCTCCACCACGATAATTGTCAGTCCATCATCGTTGAGATGACGCAAAACCCTGGCTGTCTGCAATGTCTCCTCGGGCGACAGTCCGGCCGTAGGCTCATCGAGAAGGAGGACATCGGGTCCGCCGGCAAGCACCATCGCGATCTCGAGCCACTGCAATCGATGGTGAGGCAGCTCCCGAGCCGGAGCGTCGCTTGTCATATCGAGGCCGAAAGTCGACAACGCATACTGGTAGCGTTTCTCGGCCGTGGACGACCGCCCGCCCTGGGGAAGCCTGAACGGCGCTTCGAGATTCTGCTTTATCGTGAGATCGTGGAAGGCACGATTGGTCTGGAAGGTCAGGCCCAGCCCCAAACGTACCCGGCGGAAACTCGGAAGCGCCGTGACATCGCGATCCTTCAGGAAGATGTACCCCGAATCCGGAGCATGGATACCACAGAGCAATGCGAACAAGGTCGATTTCCCCGCGCCATTGGGTCCGATGATGCAGCGCAACTCCCCTTCAGGAATGTCGAGATCGACATTTTGCGTGGCGACGATGCCGCCAAACCTCTTTTCGAGGGCCGAGGTGCGGACGATGGAATGCATGATCACGGCTTCAAGCCCCCCGGAAAAGGCGGGAAAGGGCCTGGCGGTTCATGTTGCGGGCCAGGGTGACGACGATTCCGTCAGGGAAAAAGAGCATCACAGCCACCAGCAACCCCCCGATAATCACCAGGGCGTACTGGTTCCCGGCCGAGGACAGCGAATACGTGATCCAGTTGAGGGCATAGGCCGAAATGGCAACTGCCAGCAGTTTGCTTCGTCCTCCCACTGCGACCCAGATCACCGGAAGGGCCGCCTGCACCAGTCCGACCTGGGAAGGCGTGATGTAGTTTCCCCACTGGACATAGAGGAGGCCCGACAGCCCGGCGAGGACGCCGGCAATGACAAAGACCGCGAGTTGGCGCGCTCGTATGTCGTAGCCCAGAAGCTCGGTGCGCAACGGGTCCTCGCGCATGGCCAGCATGACCTTGCCGTGATGCGAATTGACCAGAGCCCGGCAACCCAGGTAGCTCACGAGCACCATCAGCACGACATAGTAGTAGAAGGAATAGCCAAGGAATGTCAGGTCGCCCAGCTGGAACCAGGGAATGCCTGTCATGCCGTTGTAGCCGCCAAGCTGCACACTTCCCACGCGCCATTGATATCCGGCCGTCTGGCCGAGAAAGGTCTCGAGAAGGAGCGCCAGCACCAGCGTCAGTATGGGAACGATCCACCGCTGGACCCGGGCGTAGAACATGAAGTATCCGAAAATGGCCGAGACCACGGCACAGGCCGCCAGACCGCCGACCTCGCCAAGCAGGGGCCCCCAAGGATCGCCTCGCATGTTACCGGCGATAATGCCGTAGACATAGCCGGCTATGCCAAAGTAGGCGACCTGCCCGAAACTCAGAACGCCGCAGTATCCCCACAACAGGCACAGACCCAACGCCATGGGCAGATTGAGCAGATAGTAGGAGACGTTGGACGCCTCGAACTCGCTCATCCACAACGGGCCGGCGAGAAAGTTGACGACGAGGAGCACGAAGACTGCCCAGAACAGTCGTGACTGCCCGATGTCTTCGGGTCCGGTCAACAGGGCAAGATACTTCATCATCGGACCCGTTCAGCTTGACCGGGCATGCCGGTCAGACCAGCGCTGCAGGGCAGCGGACACCCCGTTTGGCATCAGCCGGATGATGATAAGTGCGGCCAGCAGAAGGGCAACGAGCCCGAGAAACGCACCGAGATAGAATCCGACCGGAGTGCGGACAAGGGACAGGAGAACACTGCTCCCTACGGCACCGGCAATCACGTTGGCCGCACCACCAACCACGACGGTGATGAAAGCGGGGGCTACGAACTGCTGTCCCATGAACGGCATGATCGATGCCGTGGGAGCGAGCAACGCGCCGCTGAAACCCGCAAGTCCGGCGCCAAGACTGAATGTCAGCATGTAGATGCGCCCGGTGTTGACACCCAGTGCCCGGGCCATGGCGGCGTCCTGCATGGTGGCGCGGGCATGAAGGCCGAAAGTGGTGCGGTTGTAGAGCCAGGCAAGCGCCACGACGACAGCAACGGAAACCGCGATGAGGATCAGCCAGTACACCGACAGGGAGTAGGCGCCGACATCGAGGAATCCGCCCGGAATGGGGATGGAGGGAAGAAACGGGCCGAACACCAGCAAGGTGCCCTGACTCAACAGCAGGCTGATGCCCCAGGTCACGACCAGGGCGCTGAGCTCGCGACCGTAGAATCGCCGCACGACCAAGCGTTCGAACACGGCGCCCACGAAACCAACGACGAGAAAGGACACGGCGACGCACAGCGGAAACGGCAGGCCCGCCTGGTAGCTGAGCGAGGCCGTGTAGGCGCCCATCATCATCAACTCGCCATGGGCGAGGTTGATGATGTTCATCATGCCCAGAATGACGATCAGTCCGAGCGCGCACAACAACAGGAATGCCGCATTGGTCCCGAACTGATAGGCAACACTGATGACGAGACTTAATTCCTCCACCGGAGTAATCACCCAGGTGACGAATACATGAACAGGTTCCGCCAGGCGAGCCCGGAGGTCGCCTGGCGGAACCCGACTGAAAGGATCATCCGAACATCGAGAAGAAGGGGTCTTCGTCGGGAACGTACTGCTTGTACTCCGGATGGCGCACGAGGTTCACGCCGAGGCGCTGGAGCCACCATGCCTGGATCATCGGCCATTCGCGTACAAAGAAGACATCGTGATTCTCGTCACATACCGCCAAGCGGATGTAATGGGCGCAGTGGTGGGTCCCCGGTTCGAGGAAGACCGCACCTTCCGGCGCCTCGATGGCCCATCCCAGTTCCAGCGCCCTCTTGACCGTCTCCTGATCGGTGGTTCCGGCAAGGCGGGCTGCCTGGGCGTACATATGCACCGTGAAGTAGGTGTTCTGCGCCATTTCGCCGATGTACTCGTCCTCCGGGAACATATCCATCCACCGCTTGACGAAAGCCCTGTTGCGGGCAGTCGGTACCTCGAGCTGATACTGGATGGCGTTGTGCATCTGGTTCAGGGATGGTGGAGGGAACCGCTTGTGTTCATATCCCTGCGCCATATTGACCGTCGACGCCATCGGATAGCTCAGCCCGGCAGCCGCTGCCTGCGGATAGTAGTTGTGGTGGTTCTGGCCCACCAGGAGGGTCATGACCCAGTCCGGCTTGGCCTGCTGGATGCGAGCGATGACCTGGCTGAATTCGGACACGGACAGCGGTATGAACTCCTCACCGATGATCTCGCCACCGACAAGTGGAGCGAAGGCTTTGGTCCAGGCTGCGGTGAGCTGGCCGAAGTTGTAGTCCGCCGCAATCGTGTAGCAGCGGGGTCCGAATTTCTCGACCATGTACTGCACGACAGGAATGACCTGCTGCTCGCAGACCGGTCCGGTGCAGAACGTGTTGGCGTCGGCCACGCCGCCCTCGTACTGGTTGGTGTAGAAGTAGAGCTGGTTGAACTGGTCGACGATCGGCCTGATCGCCTCGCGCTCGGCGCTGGCGAAGCCGGCCACGAGGACATCGACCTCGTCTTCCTGGATCAGCCGACGGGTCAGCTGCTGCCACAGTGCATTGTTGCTCTGGCCATCAACCGACACCAGGTCGACCTCGCGGCCGAGAATGCCCTGATCGCCCGAATCGACGAAGACATCGTCGTCCTCGACGAAGACTGTCGCGTCACCGGACATCTCACCGCCGGCATTGACGATGTCGAGCGCCACGCCCTCCTTGCTGATGATCGGCGCGTTGGCTGCATAGGATGCGAGCGGTCCATAGCCGCCGGTACCAATGTTTGCGCCGCCCTTGAGGGTCTTGCCTTCGTTGATTTCCTTCACGGCCAACTGCGCGGCGTGCAGTTTCTGAATTCCATAGACAGACAGGTTGCCTGATTCGTCCTCGATGAAACCGATCTTGACGGGGCTACCATCCTGCGCCTTCGCTTTCTTGAGATTGGGCAGCACGGTTGCCGCCGACACGGCTGCAGCAGTCCCCGTGAGAAAGTCCCGCCGGCCGATGCCGAACCCGGTGTCTTGCGTCGTTGGTGTTGTCGCGTCCTGCGGGACATCAGCTTGACTGTCACGTTTGCTCATGGTTCCTCCTTCTCTGTATCAGGGGCCATCGACTTGACGTCGATGCAGAGAACCTCCTGACGACTCGATTGAATACAATTTCCGCAGGCCCGGCAAGCAAACATGCCCGCCATTTCCCGTGCCGCGCATACACAACGGCAGACAGCGCCGCGCTGCCTTCCCTGGCTCCGGGAAATGGCGCGGTCATCATATGTCTCGGGCCATTCACCCGACAGGCGTCGACGCTGGTGGCGATGCCGGAACAGGACTGGCATCCTTACCTGGGCCGGGTCGGCATCATGTGCGTGTTCCCGGCGATCACATGAGCATGTTCACCAGGCGACGTGAGATGTCGAAGATCCGTTCCCTCCTCAAGTGGGGTGTCCCGACCGCCGTCCTGGCAGTCCTCATTGTTGCCGTGGCGACTGCGCTCGCCACCCGCAAGTCCTTCCTTGTGGAGATCTGGATTCCCGCTCCGCCCGAGGCGGTCTGGGCAGTCCTGGTCGACACGCCGTCATACCCGCAATGGAACCCCGTCTTCGTCGAGGTAGACGGTGCCTATGTGGCGGGCAAGACAGTCGTGAACAGGGTGCGTGAGCCAGGTGGCGCCATTCTTGAGATGACGGCGACGGTGGAGACCCTTGTGCCAAATTCGCAACTGCGCCAGTCCGGGGGCGTGCCCGGCATTGTGACCTTCGACCACCGGTGGCTGCTGGAACCCGCAGACGACGGAACGAAGGTCACTCAGCATGAAATTGACCGCGGAATCGGCCTGTGGTTCTGGGACTCGGACTGGATCGAGCCCGCCTACACGGCCACCAGCAAGGCGTTGTCGGAAAGGGTGCTGTCGCTGATGATACAGCCGGACGCCTGATATCATGCGGACCGCGACGAACTGTGTGGAGGCGCTCCGGCTGATGTGTGTCGCTCGTTCCGTGAGCGGCGTGGGTCGCCCTTTCACAGCATGGAGCGGGCGACCCAGCGGTGGAAACAGTGCGACGGCCCTTCGAGGACAGGAGTGAAGACGCCACCGGCAAATCCCGGCGAGGCACGGCCCTGCTGCATGCCCTCGACGGCATCCACGTCTTCCTGGAACACCTCGCGCCAGGTCTCGCGCACCGTTGCTCTCATGTCAGCATGAGCGGGGCCGACGTAGTAGATGTCGAAAATCTCGCGGCAGCGTCCCGGGCCATCGGGCAGCACACGGACCGCCCAGAAGTGGTCGTCGTGAATGCCGAGCATGACATTGGGATAGAGCGCCACGTACTCGGCGCGGGTCTGCCAGTGTTCGGGCAGACCCGGAAACCGTCGCAGCAGGCGACCGTTGCGGTCAGGCTGGTAGACGAGGCTCACCTGCCCCGAAAAGGTCTCCTCCTCGATGTTGAGGTGGTCCTCGAGGCGTGAATAGGCATTGAGTCCGGGGTGCACCATGGGCAGATGATAGGCCTCGCAGAAGTTCTCGATGGCCAGTTTCCAGTTGGCCTTGAGATCGAACGTGATGATCGAATCCTCGCCGCCATGACTGAGCACTGATTCATCGAAGCAGGACCAGCGTTCGGCGAGCGGCCGGATGAAGTCGGCAAAGTCGGCAGCATCGCCGGAGAGGTTGACAAAGACCTGATCGAACCACACCGCGCTCGCCACCTCCCTGAGGCGAAAGTGCTGGCGATCAAAGCCCTCGCACGCGTGCCTGCCCGGTCCGCCGATATGGGGTGTGAGGCGCAGACCTCCCTCAAGGCCGAAAGTCCAGTTGTGGTAGGGGCAGGTGAGCACCACACCTGTGTTGCCGGACGCGCCGACAAGCCGCATGCCGCGGTGCGGGCAGACGTTGTGGAAAACACGGATGCCGCGGTCATGGCCGCGCACCACGAAGAGTGGCACCCCGGCGAGATCCAGCGGCATGACATCGCCGGGCTCAGGCACATAGGACGCGGCCACAAGGCACACCCAGTGACGCGACCACAGGCGGACCCTTTCGCTCTCGAACCACGACTGCGACACGTAGGCTTCCGCCGGAAGCGGCCGTGCTTCTCCATAGTCGAGGGCAACGCCCTCAAGCGCCTGCGGGCTGAAGTCCCGTGCAGAAGGAAACAGGGCTGTTGCGGTCATGAGGCGGTCCTCCACAGGCGTTGCGATCCTGCCAGTCTGCTTGTCACGCCGTCAGCGCCTGGTTGACCAGCACCCGGAGCTGCCTGCGTATGGGATAGCTTCCCGAGGGAATGAGCTGGGTCAGGAACACCACGGTCATGTCCTCGAGCGGGTCGACCCAGAACGCGGTCGACGCCATGCCGCCCCAGGCGAATTCGCCCGGCGAGGCCATAACTCCTGCGGCCGCAGGATCGAGCATCACCGACACGCCCAGTCCGAACCCGACACCGACGTAGCTCGTTTCGGCAAAGACCTCCTGCCCCATGGCCGCAAGGTCGCTGTCGTCGGGGAGATGATTCGTCGCCATGAACTCGACGGTGCGCCGCCCCAGAATGCCGCGCCCGCCCTCCCGGAGCATGTCGGCGAACCTGAGGTAGTCATGCATGGTGGAAAGCAGGCCGCCGCCGCCCGAAAAACAGGTGACCGCGGACGCATAGCGGCTGTCCGCCGTGCCGTCGACGCGCCGGAAGCGGTTGTCACAAGTCCGCTCGTAGCACGGCACGAAGCGGTCGACGCGATCCTTGGGAAGCTCGAAGAAGGTGTCGGTCATGCCCAGGGGTTCAAAGATCTCTTCGGCAAGGTAGCGATCGAGCGGGCGACCCGAGATGATCTCCACGAGGTGGCCCAGAACATCGGTGGAAACACCGTACGTCCACCGTGCTCCCGGGTGGTGATCGAGTGGCAGGGCGCCGAGACGGGTGACGACCTCGGCAAGTGTCCCGGCCCGGGGTCCGAAGTCGACCCGTTTTTCCCCATAGAGTTTCGCCAGGCTGTCGTTGCCGTTGAAACTGTATGTGAGCCCGGACGTGTGGCAGAAGAGATCGCGGATGGTGATCGGCCGCCTTGCGGGTTCGAGATTCATGCCCCAGGAGGTCTCGGCCACCCGCACGGACATGTCGGCCAGTTGCGGGATATAGGCTTCGACCGGATCCTCGAGCCCGAACAGACCCTCTTCATAGAGCCGCAGAGCGGCGACCGCGGTCACCGGCTTGGACATCGAGTAGATACGGCAGATGGCATCGGGAAAGATGGACCGTCCAGCCTCCACATCCGCAAGACCGGCAGCTTCCCGGTAGACAAGGGCACCTTCACGGATGATGGCGGTCATGGCCCAGGGGAGCTTGCCCTCGTCGACATAGCGCGTCATCCAGTTGCCGACACGCTCAAGTCTCATGGACGAGAGACCGACGGTCTCCGGTTCGGCCCTGCAAAGGTCGCTCATGGCGCCGCTCCCTGGTGATCTCAGCAGTAGACGGAGGCCCCGAACCGGGCCTTCTTCTCGGTCCAGGCGGGGAAATCGAGGACCATGATGCCATGGCGTTCGACGAGACGGTCGACGCCGCCACGGACCTTCTCGTGGTACTGCGGCAAGACGCCGGGATAGAGTTCGGCCCGGATCTCGCCTGGATCGAAGGTCACACGGCCGGCGACTGCGGCGATGCCCGACGGGCTCATGACGGTGATCAGGCGCGACGCGCCATGACTGAATCCCCTGAGCCCGAAGAGTGCCACGTCAGGCGCCATGAACATGTTCCTGGACATCCCGGAAAGCGAGATCCGGCGCATCGCTGATGGCCCGGTCAAGATGCCACGCGTTGCGCGCCAGGAACACGGGCCGGCCGACATGGTCGGTCGCCATCGCCCCGCGATTGCGGTCGGCAAAGGTGCGGATCATCCGGTCAGAGGGCGCGTCGAGCCAGCGTGCCGTATGAATGCCCGAGGGCTCGAATCGCACCGGAACCTCGTACTCGCTGCGAATCCGGTCGGCGAGAACATCGAACTGCAGGGGTCCCATGACCCCCACCACCCAGTCGGAGTCCATGACCGGACGGAAGACATGAGCCGCACCCTCCTGGGCCAGCTGCTGCAGGGCGCGACCGAGGTGCTTGGACTTGAGGGGATCGGCGGCGCGCGCGTTTCTGAGGTGCTCGGGTGCAAAACTCGGAATGCCGGTAAACGTCAGATCGCCCTCCTCTGACAGCGTGTCGCCGATGTGGAGGTTGCCGTGATTGGGGACGCCAACGATGTCGCCGGCATAGGCTTCCTCGGCCAGTTCGCGGTCCTGCGCCAGGAAGACCTGCGGGCTGTGCATGACGATGTGCTTGCCGGTCCGCGAGTGCTTCAGTCTCATGCCTCGCCGGAAATGTCCTGACACCAGGCGAACAAAGGCGATCCGGTCACGATGGCGCGGATCGGTGTTGGCCTGGATCTTGAAGACAAAGCCGGTCACCTCTTGCGTGGTCGGTTCAACCGTGCGCTCAAGCGCCGGCCGCCGCGCGGGCGGCGGCGCGATCCCCACCAGTCCGCCGATGAGTTCGCGCACGCCGAAGTTGTTGAGGGCGCTGCCGAAATAGAGGGGCGAGAGGTTGCCTGCGAGGTAGTCCTGCCGGCTGAAAGGCGCCATCAGTTCCCGGACCATCTCGACCTCGTCGCGCAGCTGCGCGACAGCGTGACCGGGCAGCAGCGTGTCGAGTTCAGGCGAATCGATGCCTTCGCAGGCAATGCCGTCTGCGATCGTCTCTCCCTTGCCACGCTTCATGAGAACGAGGCGGTCGTGCACCAGATCCCAGCATCCCTGGAAATCACGGCCGGCGCCGATGGGCCAGCTCGCCGGCGCCATCTCGATCTGCAGTGTCTGTTCGACCTCGTCGATCAGGTCGAAGGGATCGCGTCCGTCACGATCCATCTTGTTGATGAAGGTCGTCACCGGCATGTCCCGCAGACGGCACACTTCGAACAGCTTGCGTGTCTGGGCCTCGATTCCACGAGCCGCATCGATCACCATGACTGCACTGTCGACAGCCGTCAGGACCCTGTAGGTGTCCTCGCTGAAGTCCTCATGGCCGGGGGTGTCGAGCAGATTGAGGGCGCACCCCTGGCAGGTGAAGCTCATCACCGACGCCGTCACCGAGATGCCGCGCTCCTGTTCCACCTTCATCCAGTCGGAACGCGCCCGGCGGCGCTCACCTCGGGCCTTGACCGCCCCGGCAAGCTGAATGGCGCCGCCGAACAGCAGCAGCTTCTCGGTGAGCGTCGTCTTGCCGGCATCGGGGTGGGAGATGATGGCAAACGTGCGCCGCCTGGCGACCTCGTGGTCGTACGACATCATGATGACCTGGTGGTGCAATCAGACCCGATGTGTGCCGCCATCACGGCATTTTGTCCAGTTGCAAGAAACGCGCTTGATGGTGTCGGGTGATGTCCTATCCTCGGCTCATGACGCGCGTCATCGCAGTCCTTGCGGTCTTCATCTCCATGGTGCCGGCGCTGGCCGGCGGCGTCACCGGTGTGCTTTCCGCCACCGCCGTGAAGATCGAGGCCTATGTGAGCCAGGGCGCAACCCTTGCCATCAGCCTTCTGCCGCCCCCCGATGTCACGCTCTCGGGCACACTCGGTGTTGCCTTCGCCCCGGCGAATGACAGCAGCCCATGGACGGATGAACTGCCGCGCCTGGTCAGGGTGGACGCCGATCACTTCGATGGTCCGGTTCTGGAGACATTTTCCTTCGACCGCAGCCGTCTTCACCAGCCGGCTGCCATCGCCGTCACCTTCGGGGCCTGTTTGAGCGAAGCGCAGATCTGCGTCCTCGAGGAAACCCTCATCACGATCAGCCCGGCCACGGACGGGGATGTGGATGTCGCCATCGCGTTTGCCGGCGGTGCATGAGTTGCCCGCCCACTCTGCCGGATACAGGATGGCTTGTGAATGCTGTGACCTCCGAAGTGGCAGGTTTTGCCAGAACACCCAAGGACGAAACCATCGCCCGGGCCAGCACACAGGAAGCCGAGTCTCTGAGCGCATTCCGAAGCGCCACCGCCCAGGACTCTCCGAGAACGTCGATTGCCTGAGCCATCGTTGCTGCTTCTGAACACGACGAAGCGCCGTTCCATCGGTCTTGATCGAGTGTGCCTCGGGCCGGACGACAGCGATCGGTTGCAAGGCGGCCCGAGCGTTCACCGCCGGGATCCGCTTCGGGCGCCTGTCAGTCCGTGGTGACGAGACCCAACACTGGTCGATGCGTGTCGCAAGGCAACGACGTCAAGGGAGCGAGATCCCGATTGCACTCGGTCATGTGCTGCCCGTGGCTGACGTTATCTGTCCCCGTTCGTTCAGAGTGTCAGAGGATCTCCATCGGTGCCTGGGGCACCTCCTTCCAGAAATCGGGGTCGTGACCGGGGAAGATTCGGGCACCCCTGGCTCGCATTCGGCGCAGAAGCAGCAGCGAATCCAGCATCTGCGAACGATCATGAACCAGTTTGGGCAGGTGAAGTTCCTCAAGGGTCTGACGGAAGTAGCAAGCGTCGGCTGCGAGCACGACATCACCCGCTTCCAGACGCACCATGAGCGACTGGTGACCGGGGGTGTGTCCGAAGGTCGGGATTGTCACCACAGTGCCATCGCCAAACACGTCATGCTCCCCATGGACCTGGTGAACCAGGTGGCCGTGGTCGTAGTCCCGCAGGTTATAGGCATTGGCTTCCACAAGCTCCGGCGTATGGCCGGCCTCCCACTCCTTTTGCTGGATAATCACCTTGGCGTTGGGGATGAGTTCGTTGCCGCCGGAATGATCAAAGTGCAGGTGGCTGTTCACAACATACGCAATCCGCATGGGATCGATCTCAAGCTGATTGAGGCGCGAAGCGATGTCCTCACCGGGGCGGAAATGAACGTCGAAGGACTTCGCCAGAGCACCGATGCGACCATGTGGATCGTGTCCACTCTCGGGATGCAGGCCAGTGTCGAACAGAACATATCCTTTGGGGTGCTGTATCAGGTAAGTCGGGATGGGAAAGCGGATCCGGCCCGACTCGCGTGCCAGCATCATGGAGACATCAGCGCTGAGCCAGCCGCAGGTCATCGCATAGAGCTTGACAACGGACGAACGACTCGACGAACGCGCAACTGCAGTCGAGCGGGCTCCCTTCAGCGTTTCCCACCAGGTCTGGTTGCTCTCCAGTGCACGCCTGTCTTCACGACGGTCCATGGCCTAATCCGCTTGCTTTCATAGTGTCCGTGCCGACCGGGGCGAGAGGAATTCCACCGCGCGCTGCCGTGTCCTCGGTGAGAGCAACGACCTTCCTGGTTGTCGAGGTCGCGAGTTCCATCTTGTACGCGAGAAGCCATAGCAACAGAACACCGAGCCCCCACCACAGAAGCTGCCAGGCCCAGATGGAGGGCATCCGGAAATCCCAGCCCTCGTAGCCTGTGTCCGGTGCGCCGAACAAATAATTGCCGACAACGATGCATGGCCCGACCGCGAAGAACAACCAGATCATCGCTGCGACCCAGGCGAAGGTGATGAAGCGCCGCTTGCGTGGGGAGAGGCCGGCGTACTCGGCCAGGAAGCAGTGAATGCGGTGGCGACCCTCTGCGCAGCCATCATCGCGTGTCAGGGCCGAACCAAGAATGCAGACGACAAGATTGGCGACGAGACCCCAGGCTGCGGCATGGATGGTCCACGGCCATTGACCCCAGGGCAGCGTACCGCGGGTGAGCGCCTGGCCCAGAGGGTCGGTCAGCGCTACGACAATGGAACCCACCACAATGCCGGCCGCAACGCCTTGTCGGGTAAACCAGCGGACCCAGGCGACGCCGAGTAGCGCGGGCCAGAGTTGGACCGCGAGCCCCAGGGCCAGCCCGCCGAGCACAACCATGCCATCGCGCTCGAGAGTCGCCATAAGAAGTGCGGCGACCGTGGTCGCCAGGACCACAACTCGTGCGAAGCGCTTCTGGAGTCGATCGTCGGCATCAGGATTGAAAAAGCGCATGTAGAGGTCACGGGTGACGAGCGCCCCGGCGCTCGTCATGTAGACGCCGCCCGCGGCCTTGATTGCGGCGATCATGCACACGGTCACGATGCCAAGAAGCCAAGGTGCGGATGCGCCGAAAAGGTCGATCAGGTTCGCCACCAGCTGACCTTCCTCGCCATTGCCGAGTGGTGGGAGAACACGCTTCAGTTCGAGACCTGCGGCGTTGACCTCCGGACTCGCACCCAGCAGGAGCCCGCCGAGACCTTGCAGTGTGACAAAAACGAAGAGCAACACTCCCGCCGCGCAGGCCGACGCCCAGACCTGCTGCGGTGCGAAGGCGCCGGGGTCCCGGCTGGCGAAGGCCCACATGGAGAACGCCGGCGATGCCTGGATGCCCATCAGGGCGACCATGAAGCTCATCACCATAAGACCACTCCAAGGGCCACCCTGAGGCACTTCCTTGTTGAGCCCGTCACTCCATTGCACCACACCAGGTGTGGCGAACAACCCGTTGAAGTCGCCACCGCCATAGCCCTGTGTCGTTCCCCATGTTCCCGTAGGCGTGCCCGCGATCACCGCGAGGGCTCTGTTGAGCGCGTCAAAGCCGCCTGCGAGATCCAGCGTCAAAAGCCCGAGGATGGTGACGCCGACGGCGATCAGCAGGGTTTGCAGTGTCGTGACGTAGGCCACGGCCCGAAGTCCGCCAAGCGTCACGTAGATGACAAGGACGACGGCCAGGGTCCACATTGCCAGGTCGCGCGAAAGCATACCTCCGGTTACGAGGCTGACGAGCCCCCCTGCGAAACCGAACAGAATGCCGAGAAACGGGACGGCAAACATAAGGGCGACGATCACTGTGAACACACGGATGACATCGGAGCCGTAGTAGGCGGCAAACATCTCGCCTGGTGTGACGAAACCGAATCGCTTGCCGAGTATCCACTGTCGCTTGAGGAAGATCACTCCGGTCAGCGGCACGACGACAGCAGCGAATGCGATGTAGCCTGCCTGAAGGCCATCGCGCAAAATCAGTGCGGGTCCGCCGATAAAGAACCACCCGGCGAACGAGGTCGCCGTGGCCGCCATGACGAAAACCCAGGTGCCGAGACTGCGCCCGGCGACAAAGTAGGCGCTGGCAGTCCTGGCCTCGCGAGCGCCCCTGATTCCCCAGAAAATGCAGTAGCTCCAATAAAGCACGACGAAGAGGCCAAGCCACAGCAGCCTCGACCCGTAGAGGCCGCCGTCGATCACCGGACCAACTCCCCCGCCCACCGGTTACGATGCGTGTTGCGCAGAACCATCTCGCCTGCAATCGAGCGATGCACAGGCGCCATGTCGGGATTGTCATCGATTTCGCGGATCAACCTTACGGTTTCGGCCGCCATCCGCCGCATGGGGTGACGATAGGTGGTCAGTGCATGGGAAGGCCAGCCAGCCATGGCAACGTCATCGAAACCGACGACAGAAATGTCGCGGGGTACTTTGCGGTTCAACCCGTGACGCAGTGCATCCACTGTGCCAAAGGCGATGATGTCGTTGGCACAGAAGATTGCATCCAGGTCGGGAACGGCGCGGATCAGGCGGCAGGCCGCCGCATACCCGTCCTCGTAGGAGAACACCTCGGGGAGGTTGTCCCTGACGATCGTGAGGCCTGCCTCCGCGCAGCGCTCAACGAAGCCGCTGCCGCGGTCGATCGAGGTTGTCGCATCGGGTGTGCCGGCAACGTAGGCCATGTTGCGGTGGCCGGTTTCGATCAGGAACTCGGCGATATCGCGACCACCCCGCCTGTTGTCGCAGGTCACCGCAAAAGTCCGGGTTTCGGGAACATAGCGGTTGAAGAAGATCAGATTCGCTCCGGTATCGATTGCCGCCATGGTGCGCTGGAACGAGACCGTTGCGGTCATGAGGATGATGTACTCGGGCTGATACAGCATGCCCTGGGGCAGCACCTCGTCGGTCGTCTTTCCCTCGGGGACGTGAAACAGCATGACGTTGAGGCCGTGCTTTTGCAGTTCGCCAGTCAGGATCGCCATGACCTCCGGAAAGAACGGATTGAAGACATCCGAGATAAAGATGCTGACGATACGGGTCTTCTGGGTGATCAGACTTCGGGCGAAGGGGTTTGGCTGGTATCCCATCGCCTTGGCGCGTGCGAGGATTCGATCGCGGGTGTCAGGAGCGATCTGTGAGTGAGGCGAGAACGCGCGCGAGACCGTCGAGATCGACACGCCAAGCTCCTCGGCGACATGACGCGCCGCGAGGGCCCTGCCCGCTGACTTTGATCTTCCGCTATGGTCCATCGCCCCCAGATCCGATCAGCGCTTCTTGGTCACTCGCCCCATCGTGCCAACGCTCCCTCCACTCGCGTTCCGTCGAGAACGGCTTGTCTGCATAGATCACTCCTGGCGCAGCGTATGCCGTGATGCAAATGTTTGCAAAGCCAGATTCCGATGTTGCAAAGCTTTGCATTGCCATTGCATCCCCTCTATGCTCGCCGTGGGCGAGCAGAGCTCAAGGCTTCCTGTTCTGCCTTTCCTGATGGATCAAACCCTTCAGGCAGGACAGGGAGGCGTGGCCAGCTTGGCGTCATGTTCACACATTGGGAGGTTTGAGGTCGTGACACAATCAATGAGAGCTGCGGTCACAGTGGCCGTCAGTCTGTGCGTCGGATCGGGTGCCGCACTGGCAGAAGGTCTCGACGAGTTGCCGGAAGAGATCGTCGCCCGGACCTACAGTTCGGAAATGATCGATCCGGCCCAGCCGATCGAGGCAAGCATCTACCGTGACTGGAAATCGCCGAGCGATCCGCCCTGGACGATCGGCTACGCCAGTTCCTATGCCGGCAACACCTGGCGCGCAGCCGTTATGGATCGCCTGATCCAGCGCATTCTGCCCAAATGGCAGGAACTGGGCCTGGTGGACGACGTCTTTGTCACCCAGTCCAACCTGAACGATTCGGTGCAAATCCAGCAGATGCGTCAGCTTGTCGATCAGGGTGTGGACGCGATCATCGTCTGCTGCTCGAACCCGACAGCACTCAACGCCACGGTAAAGTATGCCTATGAACGAGGTGTTCCGACCTTCTCGTTCACCGGTTACCTGACATCCCCCTATGCCGTGAACTCATCAGTGAATTACCAGTTGGCCGGTTTTGAGATCGGCAAGTGGATGGCCGAAGAGGTTGGCGGTGAAGGAAATATTCTTGTGGTCGAGGGCATTCCGGGCACTTCCGGTTCCGACTCGCAACACCGTGGCGTTCTGCTCGGTCTCGAGTCACATCCCGGCATCAGCATTGCCGGCGAAATCGCCGGAATGTGGACCGATCAGGTCGCCCAGGGTGAGGTTCAGAAGTGGTTGTCCACCAATCCCGGCCAGCTTGACGGCATCGTCGTACAGTCGGCTGCGGAGATGGGCGTGTTGCGGGCCCTGCAACAGTCGGGCCGAGAGATGGTTCCTGTGGCGATCGGCGGCGAGCTCGGCGCCCTCTGTTACTGGCGCAAGAACGCTGACTACATCAGCACGACCTTCCAGGTTTGGCCTCCCGGAGACGATTTCGAGTTGATCTGGAACATCATGATGCGGACCCTCCAGGGCCAGGGCCCGAGGGTGCAGTCAATTCTGGTGGATCCTTTCGAGTTCACGTATGCGGATCTCGAAAGGGTCCTCGACGAGAACTGCGACGAGAATTCCCAGCTTTGGCTTGAGGTCGGGCCTGCAGCGTGGGGAGCCGAAGACTATCTCGACCAGTTCTTCCTGCGCCCCGCAGATCCGACCCAGTACCGACCCTGATCAGGTCGGCCTCGACTGAGGCCGTACAGCCTGCGGATCGCTGATGCCTTCCGAAAAAACCGTGGGTTCCCGAAAGGAGCTTTCCGGCACCGCCGACCAGACATCGGCGGTGCCGGCTTTCGTCGATGCGGACATTGTCGTGACCAATGTCCGCAAGACCTTCGGCGTCACACGCGCACTCGACGGTGTTTCCTTCAGTGCGCGATGCGGCGAGATTCACGCCATCGTGGGTGGCAACGGTTGCGGCAAGTCAACCCTGGCCAAGGTCATGTCGGGCGTCCTTCCCATCGACAGCGGCCAGTTGTCGGTTCTGGGACATACACCCGGCAGCCCGCGCGAAGCGCGTCTGGCGGGTATCGCGACGGTCTTTCAGGAAGTTCTGGTGGCTGACCATCTCACGGTGCTCGACAATCTTTATGTCGGTGCAGACGGTCTTTGGTCCAAATCCCTGTCGTTCCGCGAAAAGTATGCACGGGGCGAAGCCTTGATGCGTGACCTCAGCGGGATTGACATCGATCCGGACGAGATCGTCGGTGGCTTGTCGCTGTCGATCAAGCAGTGGATCACCATCGGCCGCGCACTGATACAGGAGCCCCGCGTCCTGATTCTCGATGAATCCTCTGCAGCTCTCGATTTCGATTCAACAGAAAAGCTCTTCGAAAAGATGCGCGAACTGCGTGACAAGGGTGCTGCCGTGCTCATCGTGACCCATCGCATTGCCGAACTGATTCGCGTATCCGACCGCGCCACGGTGCTGCGTGACGGGCGCGATGTTGGCGTACTGGCCAAGGGAGAGGTGACCGAGCAGAACCTTCTGGGCTTGATGACCGGAAGAAACCAGACATCCGAGAGCGATGCCTCCATGTCGATGGTGCCGACCCGTGACGACACCGTGATGCGTGTACGCGGGCTCAAGGTTTGGCGAGACAGCAAGGGTATCGACTTCGATCTTCACCGTGGCGAGGTGGTGGGCGTCGCCGGGCTCGACGGGCAGGGTCAGGATGAGTTCGTGCGTGTGCTCGCCGGCGTTCAGCACGCATTCGAAGGCGTACCGCTGGTGCGCAGCGGACCCGGCACTCTGGCCGAGCTTCACAGCCTTGAGGACGCCGATCAATTCCGTGTCGCCTACGTCTCGGGTGATCGCAAGCAGGAGGGTATCTTTCCCAACCTCTCGGTTTTCGAGAACCTTGCAATCGCGCGCTATCCCCGGGAACTGAAGACGCGCCTCGGCAATGTCATCGACTGGCCTTCACTGACCAGCGTGTTCGAGAACTGGCGTCAGAAGCTCTCCATCAAGATTGGTCTGGCGTCAGACAAGGTCACATCGCTGTCGGGGGGTAATCAGCAGAAGGTCCTGATCGGTCGTGCGATGGCTCTCAATCCGAGAATCCTTGTGCTCAACGATCCGGCCCGCGGCATCGACGTTGAAGCCAAGCGTGAACTCTACGATCATCTGCGTGATTTTGCAGCCCGCGGCGAGTCTGTTGTTTTCATGTCGAGTGAACTCGAAGAGTTCATTGGATTGTGCACCCGCGTGATCGTGTTTCGCCATGGCGAGATCTTCGATGCATTCGCTGGTGACGACATTGAACCGGCACGCCTTCTGGAAGCCATGTTTGGCCAGACCTCCGGTCGTGGGATCCGGCTTGCTGCCGGTCCGGAGTCGGGAGCGGCCGTTGTGGCAGAGTCCGAATGGGAAGCGCCGCGCAGGCACCATCGACCTCAGCCGGAGACAATTCGGATCATTGATTTCGGTGCCGAATCCCGGAGGCACCGCAGTCAGGGTGCAGTGGGCACGCGGCAACCACCGGAAGAGCGCATGAAGATCGTCTATTCGGACGGCTGAGGGCGGGGGCGATGGAAATGAAACGCATGAAGATCGTCGAGTTTGATGACGAGGGAAGGCCGGTTGAACGGAAGGGACCGACTGCATCTCCGCGCGTGACGTCGCAATCTAGCGGGCCGGTCAGGATCGTCGCCTTCGGTGATGAACCTGAGGACAAGCCCGACATGGAGACTGCAACGGACAGGCCAAAGATAAGGATCCGGGAGTTCGATGGCGCTGGTGCGCCGAGACCGGGAGGTGAGCCCACGCGCTATCGCATCCCGATGCAAAAGAGCATCAAGGTTGTCGAGTTCGATGACGACGGCAACTCCGGGGTGCGCGGGAGTGGTCCGGGCGCACATGGCATCAAGATTGTCGAGTTTGACTGAGCACTTGTCTTCCGGTCGGCAGGAAGGGATGCGGAGAGGGGAAGGGTGAGCATGAGCGAAACCGAGGTCAGACATCCGTCCTCGTCGACCCATTCGTTTCTCATGGTGCCGATTGTTCTGCTGTTCGTGCTGGTCGTGGTCGCCGTACTCAGAAGTCCCAGCCTGGTGACAGGTCCGGGCCTAGGTAGCGTCGTCATTGTCGCTGCGCCGCTGATCTTGGCGACCTATGCGCTGACGGCCATCGTGATGGCGGGCCGTGGCGGCGTCGATCTTTCGATAGGGCCACTCATCGGTTTCATCAACGTCACCATGATTCAGCTTCATGCGGTTGGGGTGGTGACGTCGGTGGTTGATGTGTTCCTGTACGCAATTGCCGTGGGCATAGCCTATCAACTGATCATGGGACTGATCATCTGCTACGTGCGGATTCAGCCCATCATCGTGGCGCTGGCAGGCTTTCTGACACTTGCGGGGCTCAATCTCGTCATCCTGCCGCGTCCCGGCGGAGTCGCGCCACAGTGGATGAGTTCCTGGGCTCTGGGCGAGTCGATCTGGACGCCTGTGCTGGCGATCCTTGCTGTCGCGACTGCCGCTTGGTTCCTGTTCACGCGCACCGCCTTCTTCAACCATCTGCGTATCATGGGCGCGGACGAGAGAACTGCCTACACAGCGGGCGTCAACATCATCGTCGTGCGACTGGGCGCACATGTCATCGCAGGAGTTTATGCCGGACTTGCAGCGATCTGCTTTACGTCGTTGATCAGTTCCGGGGATCCGACTCAAGGTAGCACCTATACGCTGATGGCCGTGACGGCGCTCGTTCTGGGCGGCACGAGTCTGGCCGGCGGACGCGGCAGTATTGTCGGGTCGCTGTTGGGGGCGATGAACATCTATCTCATCACCTATGTGCTGGCGACGTTCAACTTCGGCATGGTGCAGAGTTTTGTCACCCAACTTGCCTATGGCGTGATCTTGGTTGTTGCCTTGTTGCTCACGATTCTCCTTCCACAGATCCAGAGCGCCATGCGCTACGTGTCGCCCTATGTCGTGTTCGCTTTCCTCGGTCTCACCGCTGCCGGAGCAATGCTTTATGCCCAGGATGTCGTGCTTGAGACCGCAGGAGTGTCGCTAGCCGGAACCTCGCTTGGCAGCCAGTCCCTTGGCGGGAGTTTGTCGAGCGCAACATCCCTCAGCGGAACTTCGTTGAGTGCCACGTCCCTGACGGCTCAGGCCGAAGCGCCTGTCGATCCTGCCGGTACGCCCATCATCATTGCGGCGGTGGTGATCGCTGCAGCGGTATACCTTGTCTGGCTACTCTACAGACATCTGAACTTTGCAACCGTCGCTCTGATTGGCGTCGTTTCACTCATTGTTTTGGGCCACGCAGTCCACGAGGGAGGCCCGCCTGATCAGCGCCTCGTGGAGATGGCCGACAACTGGGCAACGGAAAAGGCGCAGACCCCGTTCGTACTGGGTGCCGAGAGGCCGCCTCACACCGTAGCGCAGGTGCTGTCCTTCAGGGCATCGCCGCTTTTCGGCGCCGTACTGGCGGGTGCCGGGGCCCTGATTCTCGGCACTATTCTGATCTTCACGACGGTGCCACAGGTGCAACAGCAGAGGGTCGGCGAGAAATCGCTGCTCTTCATGTTTGCTGTCGGCTTGATCATCGCCACGGGGTTGATCTACTGGCTGCAGGATGACATTGGAGCAGGCAAGATGTTCGCGGGTGCGCTGGTTGTGCTGGTTGTGGGTGCCATGCTTTTCGTGGTGACACTCCCCCGATTCCAGGGCCGCATCCAGAACATCACCATGGTGATGGTGACGTTGATTGCGCTGGTGGCACTGACCAGCATGTTCTTCGCAAATGTTCCGTCACCGGCGATGAATCCTGTACCGCCGTTGACCGCAGCGGCACCTGAACCCCTGGAACCGGCCGTACTGTCAGACGGCTTTTTCCTTGCGGTCGTGTTGCTTCTTGTCGCCGGCGTGATCCTCTATCTCCTGGTGATTCCGGGCGTTCGTCGCCACGTCATGTCAAACGTACCACTTGGCGCAGGGATCCGTTCGTACTCCTACACCACGTTGTTTGTTTCGGTCAGCGCAACGGCCTTCGCCTGTGCGGTTCTGGTGGTTGCAGGTGTGCCGTTGTGGAAGACCGTGGTCGCTGCACTTGCTGTGCTGATCGCAACCAAATTCGGTTACCACTTCTTGCGTGATTACCGGCGCACGCGGCCGACCATCCCTCGTCTCAAGACACCGCGCACCCTTCGGGTATCGAGGAGGGTCGGATGAAGCCCACACAGCACCGCTTCTACAAGTGGCTTGGGTTCCTTTTCGCGTTGCTGGTTGCCGGTGGCAGCGTGATACTCGGAATCGTCGAGGAGATTGACGCCCAGTACATATTGTTCTCGGCGGTCGCCACCTTCGCCATCGTACTGTGGGCCTGGCATCACTTCTCGGTACGCTGGGTCTACGATCTTGACGGCATAGCGCTCGACAACATGGCCCGGGAGAATCGCGGACCGTCGCAAGAGCCGTCCGACGTGCCGTATCACGAGCAAAGCACGCGCGGCTACGTGCGATTCCTCGCGCTTGAGTACAAGCACATCATCATCGGTTTTCTGGCTTTGCTCGGCCTGTTCCTGATTGTCGCCTTCTCGGTGGAGGACTTCTGGACCTGGAACAACATCATCGCTTCTGTCGTCGTGGTGGTGTTCATCGGCATCGCCTTCATGCTCAATCGAACGGTCTCAGAGAACTCGTCAGCCCTCATCGGTGTCACCGTGCTGCTGGGTCTGTTCATTGTTGGATCGCTTGTCGTCGACGGCTTCTTCTCGGCGATCAACATCAAGTCAATGCTGGTCTTTGCATCCTTTCTCGGGCTTGCGTGCGTCGGTCAGACACTTGTTGTCCTGCTGGGCGGGCTGGATCTCTCAATTCCCTTTGTTATCGGTTCCGCCAACGTGGCGTTGCTTTATCTTCTGGGGCTCGGCGTGCCATCCTGGTTCGCGGTGATCGCAATCCTGATCCTCGGGGCCATCATCGGGGTCATCAACGGCCTCCTCAGTTTCCGGCTGCAGGGCCAGGCACTCATCGTCACGCTCGGTGTGGGCTTTGCGGTCGCAGGCGGTACGCAGATTCTGACAAGCATCGGCACACGCTATTCGGGTAATGTCTTCGGGGTGGTGCCCGAGTGGCTCACCAACATCGCAGCGATGAATGGACGCACCCTTGGGCTCGACTTTCCGCCGGTGATCGTGATCTGGATCGCCGCGGCGATCTTGCTCACCATCGCCATGCGCAACACGGTCTTTGGGCGCAGACTCTACGCGCTGGGCGGCAGCCGCAAAGCGGCCAGGCGACTGTCGATCTCGGAGCGCAAATACTGGATTGCGGTCTACGGAGCATCGGGTTGCATTGCGGCCATGACTGGAGCCCTTCTGCTCGGCTGGTCGGGCGGCGGCTTCATCGGTGTCGGCGATCCCTACCTCTTCATGACGCTTGCGGCTGTGGTGATTGGTGGCACCTCTCTCCTAGGCGGCTGGGGCGGTTATGGCTTCACCGTAATCGGTGTGCTCGTGCTACAGGTGCTGTCGTCCTTCCTGGTCGGCATCGGCCTGTCCTTTGAGGGCCAACAGTTCGTTTTCGGCCTGCTGATCCTGCCCATGGTCGCCATGTATGCCCGCTCGCCGCACATTCGAACACAGATCTGAACGAGGCAGGTATGACATCAGGATACCCTGGAGAGGAACGACACCATGGTTGAGATGCTGCAACCGAATGACATTGTCGGCATGTCATTCTGGCTCATGACCCTCGCCATGGCGGGTGCGGCAGCCTTCTTCCTGCTGGAGCGCCGTCGCGTGGAGCGCCGCTGGCAGGCGGCGCTGACCACGCTCGGCGTTGCCATGCTGGTCTCGACGCTGAACTACGTAACTCTCGCCGCCCTGTGGGCGGACAAGGGTGAGGTGTCGACGGTTTACCGTTTCGCCGAATGGCAGCTGACGGTGCCGCTCCTTACCGTGACTTTCTACTTGATGCTGTGTGCGGTGACGAAGGTTCCGGTGGCGTTGTTCTGGCGTCTTATGGTGGCCTCGGCCGTTCTCACGGCGGCGGGCTACCTTGGTTCGGCGGGCTTCGTCAGTCCTACCCTGGGCTTCCTCGTTGCGCTCGCCGGCGGCCTCTACATCCTGGGCGAAGTCTACCTTGGCGAGGCGGGAAGGCTGAATGCCAACAGTGGCCATCTGAAGGTCCAGACCGCGTTCAGCGCAATGCGTCTTGTCGCAACCATTGGCTGGGCCATCTATCCGCTGGGCTACTTCATGGAGTACCTGGGCGGCGGCGTCGACAATGAAGCGGTCAATCTGATCTACAACCTCTCTGATTTTCTCAACAAGCTCGCATTTGGCCTCATCGTCTGGCAGGCCGCGGTGAACGACAGGGAGACGGACGGGCATCGCTCGCCGCTGTCAGGCGCATGAGCGGACAGAGAAACAAGAGGTCCTTGAACCGCGCCATGGGGTGCACAAGGGGAGTTGAAGCATGACCGGAGCTGACATCATCACCACGATCCTGCTTGCAGGCATCCTGGTCGCGCTGATCGTCTATCTGCTGTATTGGTTGTATCGACGCTCGTCCAAGGAAGTCGCCTTCGTGCGCACAGGTCTCGGTGGCGAGAAAGTCGTCATAACGGGTGGTGCGCTTGTACTGCCCATCGTCCACAACGTGACGCTGGTCGGAATGAACACATTGCGACTGGAGGTCAAGCGGGACGGCGATCAGGCACTCATCACCAAGAACCGGATGCGCATTGACGTGGTGGCCGAGTTCACTGTGCGCGTGCGGTCTGACCCGGATGCCGTGTCCTTGGCGGCCCAGACACTGGGACGGCGTTCCATGAATGCCGATGAGGTCAAGGAGGTTGTCCAGGGCCGTTTCGTCGATGCACTCGCAAGCATTGCCGCCCGGATGACCATGGACGACATCCAGGAAAGCCGTGATGTCTACATGAGGGATGTCCGGGCCATCATCGAGGAGAGCGTGGCGCGCAACGGGCTGGAGATCGAGGCCGTGTCGCTCACCGGCCTCGACCAGACCAGCATTGAGCGGTTCAATCCGTCAAACGCCTTTGACGCTGAAGGCCTGACCCGACTGACCGAACAGATCGAAACGCGCAAGAAGACCAGAAACGACATAGAACAGGACACGATGGTTGCGATCCGGTCGAAGAACCTCGAGGCCGAGGTTGAGGCGCTCGAGATTGACCGCAAGAGCGAGTACGCACGACTCGAACAGGAACGCGAGGTCGCAAAGCAACGGGCTTCGGAGAAAGCACAGATTGCGATGGAAAGAGCTGCCCGAGACCGGGAGGCTCAAGAGGCGCAGATTCGAGCCGAGGAAGAAATCGAGATTGCCCGCATCCAGCGTGAAAAGGCCCTGGAGGCCGAGCGCTCCCTGCGTGAGACGACGCTGACGGAGGAGATCGAGGCCCGGCGCAAGCACCGCAACGACGTGGAACGAGATACCCAGATTGCGATCCGAGCCAAGGACCGCCAGGCGGAAGTGGAGATCCTGGAGATCGAGAAGGAGATCGAATTTGCAAGGCTCGGTCAGCAAGAAGCCATTGCCGGACAGCGCGCGACGCAGATGGCCGAGATTGCCAGACGTCAGTCGAGTGGCGAACGGGAAGCAGAGACCTCCCGTATTGCCGCGCTGGAGGCCATTGAGCGCGCTCGCATTCTTCAGGAAAGAGCGGTGGAGTCGGAGCGCATCGGCCGCAATCAGGAAGTCGAACGCCTAGAGGTGCTGCGCCGCAGGGTCCTGCAACTCGAGGAGCAGGAGCGTGCCATTGCCATTACGCGAAAGGAGAAGGACAAGGCCGAAGCGCAGGCCGAAACCGAGGAGGCCCGCGCCCGGGCCGTCGAAGCCGAGGAGAAAGTCGCCTCGGCGAGGGAGCGGGAAGCTGCCGAGCGGCGCAAGCTCGTCGAGCTCATCGAGGCTGCTCGTGCGGTCGAGAGTGAAGCGCTCCAGCTCACCACTATCGCTGCAGCGCAGACCAATGCAGCTGAACAGAAGGCTGCGGCCGACCGTTTCGCCACACTGTCGGAGAAGTTGCGTTACGAAGTCGATGCCGAAGGCAGGCGGGCCCTCAACGAGGCGGAAAACATCCGTACCGATGACAACCGTGAACATGCCCTGCGCATGAAGCTTCTGGAACACATCGAGGGCATCGTGCGTGAGAGCGTCAAGCCGCTGGAGAACATCGACTCCATCAAGATCCTTCAGGTCGACGGCGTACCCGGCGTCAACAGTCCATCGGACGTTGGCCCCGGCGGAGCCGGTTCCGGTCATCCCGCCTCTGGCGGAGGCAGCATGACCGACCGCATTGTGAACTCGGCCATGAAATATCGCACTCAGACGGCATTCGTGGACGGATTGATGAAGGATCTGGGACTGCCGATGGAGCATCTCGGCAGTGCGGGTGGTCTGTCCTTCCGCAACTTCGCTGAAACGCCTGCCGAGGATGTCGCGGACGATGACGCCGAGGGCAACGGGTCATCAGGCGACGACACATAGACGACCAGCGCAGGTGGAGCGTCACTGACTTAGGAGGACTGGAACATGAGCATTGATATCAACAGCTGGGCAGCCAAATACAAGCAGCTCACCAATGCCGACGAAACCATTCAGTGCATGGGACGATACTACACCTGCACGTTCATGTTCGACATGGGCGCACGGAAGGTCATTATCGAAATGCACGATGGCAAGGTAAAGGACATCAACACGAATCCGGCACCGATGGATGCTTTCGATTTTGCCTTGCGCGCCAGCCCTGAGACTTGGCGCGAGTTTGCCCAACCGATGCCCAAGCCCATGTATCACGGCATCTTTTCGGCGAGCTTCCAGCGTGATCTCAAACTCGAGGGCAATCTGCTGGTGCTGATGCAGAACTTGAGGAATTTCACCGTGCAGTTCGAGTTGCTACGCCAGTCCGGCGTTCCGGTCTAGGCCGGTCGCCCCTCCGCCACGAAACACGAACGCCAAGTCGAGGGCAACAACCATGGTCAAGCATTCTCCTGTCACCGGCCGCTACGTCACGATCGAAGTCGACGGCAACGAGTACAAGGTCTTTTACCTGCACAATGGCGCCGGTCAGCCGTTGATCTGTCAGCACACGGCGGGGGCTCACAACCATCAATGGCGTGGCCTTCTGGAGGACGAGGAAATCACTCGGGACTACAACGTGATTGCCTACGACCTGCCGCGCCACGGCAAGTCGGATCCGCCGCACAACAAGGAATGGTGGAAGGACGAGTACCGCCTGACGGCTGACCATTACGTTAACTTTATCGTCACGTTATGCGACGCACTCGAGCTCAGAGAACCGATTTTCATGGGGTCGTCGTTCGGCGGTAACGTGGCGCTGCAGCTTGCACTCAGGCGCCCGGACCGTTTCAAGGCAGTGATTCCCGTTGAGGCAGCCGACTATGCGCCCGGATTCTTTCTCGATTGGTGGCGCCATCCGCACGCCAACGCCGCCCAAGTCTGCGCGTCGGGGGTGTGGGACTTGATGGCCCCGCAATCCCCAGACATGGACCGATGGCTCACATGGCACTACTACACGCAAGGATCCGAGGCCTTCAAGGGCGATCTCTACTTCTACTCGGTCGACCACGACCTGCGTGATGAGCTTGTCAACATCGACGGCAGGCGGTGTCCTGTCATCATGATGACGGGGACATACGATTACCTGACGCCCCCCGAGGCAACCGAGAATACCGCGCGCCAGATCAAGGGCGGCGTCTACATTGAAATGGAGGACATCGGGCATTTCCCCATGAGTGAGAATCATGAGCTGTTCCGTGTCTATCTCAAAGAGGCGCTGCGCATCATCAGGGAGCGAAAAGGCTGACGCATCGCCGCTACGGAAAAAGGCGCGGTCGCGGGTTTCACATTGAACCCATAGGGATGAGTTTTCCGGGGGCCTCTTGATCACCTCTGAAAACTTCTCACTGGAAACGGCGCGTCGGGATTGGCGTTACGGTATCAGGCGACAAGACAGAGTATCGGGATGACGAAACAGACCGGAGTTGTCACGACTTTCAGCATGATCGGCTAATTTGAGGACGGTTTTCCCGGCCATGCCGTGCATCACTGACGGCTCGGAATAGGGTCGGATCACCCGGCCTCTGGCCCGCCGCTCTGACAGGACGAGGCAGCGCCATGAACGCAGACCAGGGACATGTACCGCTCTGCCAGGGAGCCGACCCGTCGCCACGCACCTCGTGGCTCGAGATGCCGGAGGGGGCCTGTGACACTCATATGCACATTTTCGGAGTCCGCGCACGCTATCCGATGGTGCCAGACCGCAACTATACTCCGCCGGAAGCAACGGTCGAAGCCTACGAGACGCTGGCCCGCGTGCTTCGCATTCAGCGAACAGTGATTGTCCAGCCCAGCGTCTACGGTGTCGACAACACTTGTACACTCGATGCTCTGCTGGCCCTGTCACTTGAAGCGCGTGCCATCGTTGCAGTCGACAACCGTGTGAGCGACGCCGAACTTCATCGCCTGCATGCCCGAGGTGCCCGTGGCATTCGCTTCAATCTGCTGATGAGAGGCGGCGTCGGGATCACGGATGTCGAGTGCCTTGCCGAACGCATCAAGGGCATGGGCTGGCATATCGAAGTCTTGATGGACGTTTCCTCCGCGCCGGAGCTTGTCGAGCGCCTCGGCCGTCTCGGCGTGCCGGTCGTGTTCGATCATATCGGTCACCTGCGACCAGGTACTCGCACGGACGATCCGGGTTTCCAGGCCATGGTCCGACTGGCGGGAAAGGGGTGCGCCTGGGTCAAGCTCTCGGGTGCCTACCGCATCACGGTCGAGGATCGGGCTCCTTATGCGGATGTCGGGGGCCATGTCCGCGCCCTGCTCGACGTGAACCCGCAACGGTGCCTCTGGGCCACCGACTGGCCGCACCCAGACATCAATGTCCCGATGCCCAACGACGGTGCCCTGCTTGACATGCTCGGCTACTGGGCCCACGACGCAGCGCTGCGTCGTCGCATACTGGTCGACAACCCCGCTGATCTCTACGGTTTCGGAGCGCTCTAAACTCCATGAGCGAGCCAGGTTTTCGCCGGAACCTCGTCATACAAGGAAAAGCCCGCTCGCCCGAGTACAGCCGTTCCTTTGTCGGGGTCAGCCGGGCCGGCAGATGAAGTGACGCTGAATTCAGCGTGAGATCCCATGTCGTCGCATCTCCCGACAACGTATCGATCACGCATCCATCCTCATCAGTGTCGGCGGCGGTTTAGAACCGCGGGATTTTGGCGATGAGTCGCGCTTTCGGGTGTGCCAAACGTTGACATTCTTGCGAACTCCCGAAACTGACGCCCGGCATGGATCGCTCGCAGGTCTCTTCATACTCTGCCGAGAAACTCAACACAGACCATGAACCAACGCTATCAGCCGTTGATACATCCTCCCATCAGTCGCGCTGAAAGCACCGAAGTGTCACGATCTGGTGATGCGACTGGCGCAGTCACCCACGGCATTCTTCTCAACGCTCCGCAGCAGGGATTGAACCCGCCAAGAAAGCAGGGGCCGCCGAAGCGACCCCGCGCCCTGCAGTCGAAGGCACAGGGGTGACCTGCTCAGGACATGGGTCCATTGCGACGGGATATCAAGTTTGTTCGTCCCTGATTCCGTAGCAGAGTCGGATCACCAACCATAACGGCATCCGACCGTTCCTTTCCGATCACTTCGGCCAAGCCTGTGTCGCAATGTTCCCTTTGCTCAGATGTCTTGGATGATCAGCTCTGACCCGACAACTGTCGATTTGCGGCCCCCGCATGGTTCACCAGAGTTCAGCGGTGAATGCTCCAGTGCTACAGTACGTTCCACCGGAAACCCGACAAGGTCCGGTTGTTCGACCAGCGGCTGCCGGGCATGGATCGCCGCTACCGGACAGTTGATGCAACGATACAAGGCCGAGACACTGTTAATGCATCCTCACCTCAGTCAACGAGATCGTGCCAGTGACCGTCCAGGCCAAGAAAGCGCTTGCCGTCATGGAAGGTTGACGCCCCGGCATCCCTCGCGACACGGAGCATGGCCGGCAACGGCTCGCCGGACGCCTCGAGAATGGCGGCCAGCGTGTCGTGTCCGATGTCGTCGATGAGTTCGAAGGGGCCTCGCTTCCAGGCGAACCCCCAGCGCATCGCACGATCGATGTTGACGATGTCGTCGGAAATCTCGCCTGTCAGGCCGGCAGCGTAGGCGAGAACGCCGCCCATCAGGTCCCGGGCAAAGTCCCCCGCAGCGCCCGTGGCGGTCATGAGTTCCCGCGACGATGCCACGGCAATGTCCGGCGTTGTCGACGGGCGCCAGCGAGCGCCATCGAGATCATAGGTCTCGCGCAGCGTGCCACCGTCTTCGGCCCTGGTGACCCTGTAGAAGCCGCCTCGCGTCTTGCGCCCCAGCTGGCCCCTGGCAAGCATCGCCTGCTCTTCTTGCGGGAATGTCGTGTAGAGGTGACCCGTGTCGCCTTCGGGAAGATTCACGGCCAGGTTCCTGCCGACAAGATCCATCACGTCGAGACCGATGAGATCGATCAGTCCGTAGAGTCCCGTCGGCGGCAGTCCCACAGGAGCCGACATGAGTGCATCGATCTCCTCCATCTGCAACCCGCCTTCGCGGCGGGCCTTTCTGGCCTTGTGGAGGCCTGACAGCATCCAGAAACAGCCGATGCGGTTGCCGATGAAATTCACGGTGTCCTTGGCATGAACGACACCCTTGTCGAGCCTGGTCGCGCAGAACGCCGCCATCGCCTCGACCACGTCCGGCTCCGTTTCCTCTCCGGGAACAATTTCCAGCAGCTTCATCACCTTCACGGGATTGAAGAAGTGGGTCACCACGACGTCGCGGCGCAACCTGGCGGGCATGCCTTCGGTGATCGAACGCAGCGGTATGCCAGAGGTGTTGGTGGAGATCACCGAACCGTCGCGGCGCCAGTACTCGAGTTTCGCGAACATGTCGCGCTTGGTTGCGAGATCCTCGACGACAGCTTCGCAGATCCAGTCGTAGCCGCTGATCTTCGCCAGATCGTCGACGGTGCCTGTCTCGATCAGGTTGGCGCTGTCGGGGTTGTCGATGGCCGGGGGACGTCCGCCGGTGATACGCTGCATCGCGCCGTCCACGGTGTCCCTGTCGACGTCAAGCAGCAGGACCTTGCATCCCGCGTCGGCGCACTTGCCGGCAATTCCGGTTCCCATGGTTCCGGCGCCGATCACGGCCACCGCGTTGATCGTGCGTGTCATGCCTCTTTGCCCCCAACCCTCCTGGCGGGCCTCCCTATAGCACCGAACCGGGACACGGCGCGACCGCAGTCATGACGTCGTCGACGGCGCGCGCCAGCATGGCGCCATCGTCCGCCAGAATACGCACGAGGAAGCCGCACTCACCCGGAAGCGACGAGACCCCGGCATAGGCGCCGGACAGCATCACTGCCTCGCCAAGGGCATCCGCGAGACCAGGCGCGGCCGCGCCGCCGCCAACCAGGCCAACCGTGCCGTGAACCGCCACACCCGTCGACGCGAGCTCCCTGCCGGTCGTTCGCGCGCGCTCGAGCGCCATGAGGGTTCCGTTGTCAGCCCGCACGACCGTCTCCGATTGGAGAGACGTGAAGTGCTTGCCGGGGTTACCCGCATCGTGAACCAGGAACGCGTCGCACCACACGACCTCGGCGCCGTCGTGAACCACCACCTCCAGCGATGTCCGCACCCGGGCCCCGGGGAACAGCACCAGCGGGCGTGGTTGCCAGACGAGCCGGCTTCCGGGATGCGCATCGAGACGGACATGCTGCAGAGCGTCGTCCGCCGGCATGGAGTGGGCAATGGTGGCGCCCTGCGTGCGGACCGCTACGGTCGTCCCTTCGCCGGCAATGATGCCGGCGGAAAAGCGGTCGCCCTGGAGAAGGCCGGCTCCCAGCGACTGGAGAATCACGAACAGTCCGTTGCCGTCATCAAACGGCCGTGTCAGGTGAAAGGGGAAGGCAACGTACTGGCGCCTCAGAAAGGTCCGGCCGGACCGCGCCCGCGCAAAATCCAGGGCAAGCTGCGCGGCTTCTCCCGTCACAAGCCGGTTCATCAGTTGTCGAACAGCACGTTCCGGACAATGTCGTCGACGACATCGTCAACCGCTTCGCCGGTGCGACAGTTGGTGACGATGACGGGTCTGCCGCGGCGCACGGCGCGGGCTTCCTGCGTCATCGCGGCAAGGTCGACGCCGACATGGGGCGCCAGATCCGCCTTGTTGATCACGAGAAGGTCGGCCTGCAGGACGCCCGGGCCCCGCTTGCGCGGGATGTCGCCGCCACCTGACACGTCGATGACGAAGACCCAGTAGTCGACGAGTTCCGGAGAAAAGGTCGATGCCAGGTTGTCGCCTCCCGATTCGAGCAGAACGAGGTCGAGGGGGTCAAAGCGCGTTTCAAGTCGTTCCGCCGCATCGAGATTGAGTGTCGGGTCCTCACGGATGACCGTGTGCGGGCAGGCGCCTGCTTCGACGGCAACCACGCGGCTGGGTTCAATCAGACCACTGCGCTGCAGCCTTTCGGCATCCTCCCGCGTCACGAGATCGTTGGTGATGACGGCAAGGCTGGTGCCGCGTTCGGCGAAGGCAGGTATCAGGCGTTCAAGCAACGCGGTCTTTCCCGAACCGACCGGCCCACCGATGCCGATGCGCGCCGCAGAGAGCGTTTCCGTCACCGTGTCGTCCTCCCTTTCAGTTGGCGAAGAGTCGTACCTCACCCCTTTCGTGGCGCATCACGGCGATGTCGGCCAGGGGGGTAAAGGCATGGGGTTCGTCGGGAGGCGGGGCGGCAAGGAGGCCAGGGAGGTCGCCCGTCACCTCGGCCAGAATCGCCTGAGCCTCCAGCGATCCCGTCAGCGAGAGCCGGATGGCAGCCTGGGCAATGCCGGATGCCAGAGTCCACGCCGACAGGGTTTCGAGAACCTCCACTGTCATGCCCGACCCGGCCCACACCGCACCCTGGACCACCGGAAGATGGCCCCGGGCGCGGCCTTCGGCGACAAGGTGTCGCCAGCGCAGCGCGGCCGGGTTGCCGAGGCCTGCGTGGGCGCGCAACAGCGCGCGTCCGGCCTGGCATGAACCGGAACGCAGTTCGCTGGCAAGGGTCATGGCGTCGAGCATGCTGTCGAGATCGCTCCACTCCCCGTCGCAACGCGTTTCGGCTGCCCGTCTCGCCATGACGCGGTCGGCAGTCGCCCAGCGGTTCCAGAGCTGGTTTCGGGCGAACGCCACAACTCCGGCACCATCGGTGATCTTGCCGTCTTCGACCAGGGTTTCGAGGCCCCACGAGAAGGCGAATCCACCGCAAGGGAAGGCGCTGTCACCCATCCTGAGTGCCGCAAGAAGGGTTGCGATGTCAGTCATCCACCAGAGCAATCCGGCCGTCGGCAAGAAAGGCCTCGAGGCGGGCGAGATAGTCCTTGCGTGGTCCCTCGAGGGCAATGGCAAGGAGAGGGCCGCGGAAAGCGACGCGCCAGTGAAGATTGCCGGCATGATAGCCCAGTTCGAGTGCAGCCGCCGCGTCCGCTGGCCTGATACGCAGCCATGTCTCGACACTCGCCCTGACGACGATCGCGCGCCTTGCCTCCAGCAACAGCACGGCACCGTCATCCATGGTGGTGGTGCGCGGCAGCGCAATGGCGCAGTCGGTGCCCTTGTCGGTGACGGTGCGCAGTCGCTTGCGCAGCATGTCGCGGCGATCGAGGACAATGGTCTCGATCAGGTCTTCGTGGGCGAGGTCATGCAGTGTCGCGCCGAGACCGGCATCGCACGCCATGCCCACGATCCCCGTCAGTTTCAGCATGCCGGATTCCCTCGGTGCATAATCAGCTCTTGCCACAATCGCTTGCATCGGGATCAAAGACCGGCGACGAATGCCCGTCAACCCGGCGCCGGCCTTCATCGATGAAACCTGTTGATCTCGTCATCGCGGTCACCGTGCCGGTCCTGTGGGGCGCCGGTTTCGCCGTGGCCAAGGGATCGCTCGACGAATTCCCGCCGCTCTTTCTCATGGGCATGCGCTTCACCTTTGCCGCCCTGATCCTCGTGTGGTTTGTCAGGCCGCTGTGGAACATGGCCGGACGCCTGGCGCTGGTCACGTTCTTCGGCGGCACCCTTGCCTATGGACTGCAATTCACGGGCCTCGTTGACCTTGATGCCTCGACCGCCGTTCTCGTGGTGCAGATCGAGGTCGTCTTCGCCGCTGTCATGGCAAGCCTCTTTCTTCACGACCACCTGACGCGCCGGCAGTGGTGCGCCATGGTGACGGCCTTTGCCGGCGTGGCGCTGATCGCCGGCGAACCCCGGGTGCAGGCCGCGCCGCTCGCCTTCCTCATGGTGGTGGCCGGGGGCGTTGCCTGGGCTGCCGGCCAGACCATGATCAAGACCCTGGGGCCGGTCGGCGGACTGCGGCTGGTCGCCTGGTTTGCCGCCTTCGCGGGCCCGCAGATGCTGGTGGCGTCCCTGGTCGTGGAAAGCGGGCAATGGCAGGCTGTTCGCCAGGCATCATGGTCCGGCTGGGTGTCCGTCGCCTATCTTGCCGTCTTCATGACCGCGATGGGCTACGCCCTGTGGTTCCACCTGATAGGCCGATACCGCATGAACCAGATCGTGCCGTTCATCCTGCTGGTTCCGGTGACGAGCATTGTCGGCGGCGTCTTCTTTCTCGGCGAGACCCTCTCGTCCTGGATCATGGCCGGCGGTCTGCTTGTCATGGCCTCGGTCACCTTCATTCATCTGCAACAGCCGCGCCTTCCGGCTGCCGCCGGCACGTCGACCATCGAAGGAAGACAGGAGTCAGGACATTGTGACGACCGTGACCGACGGCATCCTGCAGATCCGTCTCGACCGGTCGCACAGGAAGAATGCGCTGACTCGCGAGATGTACGCCTCGCTCAAGGCAGCATTCACCCGCGCCAATGGTGACCGCACCATCAAGGTGATCTGGGTCACCGGGAGTGGCGATTGCTTCTCGAGCGGCAACGATGTCGGGTTCCTTGTCCTGAGGAGCAGGCGGGAAACCGCCTGCCCGGCGCCGAAGGCTTCCTTCAGGCTCTGGTCGCTGCCGTCAACGGACTGGCCGTGGGTATCGATGCGACCATGCTGCTTCACTGCGATCTCGTTCACGCCGCCGCCACGTTCCGCTTCCCCTTCGTCGATCCCGGCGGCTTTCCGGAAGCGGCCTCCACGATCCTGCTGCCGCGCCTTGCCGGCCACCCGCGCGCCGTGGACGTGATGCTGCTCGCCGAGTCCTTCGATGCATCGAAAGCCCGGGACATCGGCATGGTCAACGACGTCTTCGAGGACGGGAAACGCGAAAGGGAGAGCCTTCACATCGCCAGCCGCCGCGCCGCAAAGCCCGCGGCATCGCTGCGCCTGACCAAGGCGCGCGTCAAGGCCGGCTACGGTGATCTCGGTGCCGTCATCACCGAGGAAATCCCGCTGTTTGCCGGGGCGGCGCGCGAGGCCTTCAACGCATTCCTCGGGAAACGCCGTCCCGATTTCCCGCCGTTCGACTGAAACGTCATGACTGGCCGACAAGGGCCAGCCATTCCTCCTCGGTCATGACGGTCACGGAGAGTTCGCGGGCCTTCTTCAGTTTCGAACCCGCCGCCTCTCCGGCAACGACGATGTCGGTCTTCGCCGAGACCGAACCGGCCACCCTGGCGCCCCATGCCTCGGCCCGCGCCTTGGCTTCCTGGCGGGTCATGGTCGCAAGCGATCCGGTAAAGACAACGCTCTTGCCGGCGACCGGCGATTCATCCGCCATGCGGGCCACCGGCTCGATCGTCAGCCGCTCCAGGAGTCCGTCAAGCACGTCCCGGTTGCCGGCATCGCAGAAGAAGGCGGCAAGGGCCTCGACGACCGCCGGTCCGATGCCGTCGATATCCCTGAGGTCCTCCAGGCCAGAGGAAGAATCGAGAACCTGGCGCATGGCGCCAGGTTCACCCCAGTGGCGGGCGAGCAGCCTCGCGGTGGTCTCGCCGACATGGCGCACGCCGAGCGCGTTGATGAACCGGTCGAAGGCAATGGTGCGGCGGGCGGCAATGGCGGCATAGAGATTGCGTGCGGAGGTTTCGCCCCAGCCCTCTTCGCCGGCAAGCGCATCACCCACCGTTTCCTCGAGATCGAAGATGTCGACAGGACTTGCGATCCAGTCCTTCTCCCGGAATCCGGCGATCTGCCTGTCGCCGAGGCCTTCGATGTCAAAGGCCTGGCGTGACACGAAGTGCCTCAACCGCTCGACGATCTGGGCCGTACAGCGCAATCCCCCCGTGCAGCGCCGCACCACATCCACCTGGCCGGTCCGCGCGTTGGTATCGCGCACCGCCTTGCTGCCGCACACGGGACAGGTCTGCGGAAAGACAAAGGGCTCGGCATCGGCGGGCCTCGCAGCCGGCACCGCACCGAGAACCTGCGGGATGACATCACCGGCACGCTGGATGGTCACGGTATCGCCGAGGCGCACGTCCTTGCGCCGGATCTCCTCCTCGTTGTGGAGTGTCGCCCGCTCGACCACGACCCCGCCAACGTTGACCGGATCAAGGACGGCCACAGGCGTCAGACTGCCCGTGCGGCCCACCTGGATCTGGATGTCGCGCAGCACCGTTGTCGCCTTTTCCGCCGGGAACTTGTGGGCCAGGGCCCAGCGCGGCGCCCGGCTGACAAACCCCAGCCTCGACTGCCAGTCGAGTCGGTCGACCTTGTAGACCACGCCATCGATGTCGAAGGGAAGTTCCGCACGCCTGTCGCCGATGCGGCGATGAAAGTCGAGAACCTCCTCAAGGCCGCGGGCGACGCAGACGTCGGCCGATACCGGCAGCCCCCAGCCGGCGATGACCTCGAGCATGCCGCTGTGCGTCGCCGCCGGCAGCATGCTCGCCTCACCCCAGGCATAGATGAAGATTCGCAGCGGGCGCGATCGCGTGACCGCGACGTCGAGCTGTCTGAGCGAGCCCGCGGCAGCATTGCGCGGATTGGCGAAGGGACGTTCATCCTGCGCCATCCGGTCGCGGTTAAGCTGGAGAAAGTCCTCGCGGCACAGATAGACTTCGCCACGCAATTCGATGACGTCCGGATGAGCCTCACCCTCGAGGCACTGCGGCACCTCGCCCAACGTGGCCACGTTCGCGGTGATGTCCTCGCCCGTGTATCCATCGCCCCGGGTGGCCGCACGAACGAACCGGCCACGCTCATAGCGCAGCGAGACCGCCAGTCCGTCGACCTTCGGTTCCGCCGCGACATCCACGTCCTCGTCGTCGCCAAGGCCAAGAAACCGTCTCACCCTGGCAAGGAAATCCGCCACGTCGGCTTCGTCGAAGGCATTCCCCAGCGACAGCATCGGTACCCCGTGAGCAACGCTCGCAAAACCGCCCGCGGGAGCGGCGCCGACGCGACGTGACGGACTGTCGTCACGGACAAGATCGGGGAATTGCGCTTCCAGGTCCTCAAGACGGCGCTTCAGCTCATCATAGGCGGCATCGTCGATCTCCGGCGCATCGTCACCGTGGTAGAGCCGGTCGTGCCGGTTGATGTCCCGGACGAGATCATTGATCTCCTTCTTGGCCCTTTCTCGCATCATGCCATCTCCATCCCGGCACCGGATTGCCGATCCACTCACCCGAATCGCATCAGCGACTGGCGCCAGAAAGCGAACCACCTGCATCCGTCACAACTCGGCCCTTTCAACGGGGCACAGCGATGAATTGCCGAATGGTATGATGCGATTGCGCACGGCGTCCACATGGGTTGCCTTTCAAATCCGCCGAATCACCCTCTGCGTATTCGCCGAATCACCCTCTGAAAAACCTCCGAAACACCCGTTGGGCGATCCCTGTCGTCTTGCCATGAAGAGTTCCGGGCTCTACCGTCACAAACACTTCACAGTTTGACTGCATGCCGACGGATGAACTACCTGCCACGAATCGTCGACGCCGAGTTGGCGGAACTGCTGGAGGCCTCCGGGGCGGTGCTCATCGAAGGCCCGAAAGCTTGCGGGAAGACGGCAACCGCCATGCGTGCAGCCGCGAGCAACGTATTGCTGGACATTGACGACAATGCTCGACGCATGATCGGCGTCGATCCTGCGCTCGCACTCGAAGGCGACACGCCGCGTTTGATCGATGAATGGCAGCTGGAGCCTACACTGTGGAATCATGTTCGCAGGACGGTCGACCGGCGTTCCCAATCCGGCCAGTTCATTCTCACCGGTTCGGCGGTTCCCGCAGATGACACGACCCGCCATACCGGCGCCGGACGCTTTACCCGACTTCGCATGCGCCCGCTGTCGCTCTACGAGGCGGGACACTCTTCCGGTGAGATGTCGTTGCACAGGCTCCTTGACGGCGAGCCTCAGCGAGTTCAGCGGTCTGATCTTTCAATCGCGTCCGGCTGCCGAACTTGTGTGCGCCGGCGGCTGGCCCGGACACACCGGCAAACCCCTGAGGTCGGTTCTTCGCGTAAACCAGGGCTACCTCGACGAGATCTGCCGCATCGACGTCTCCAGAGTCAGTGAAAGAAGGAGAGACCCCGTCAAGGTGGCGCGTCTTCTGCGGTCGTTGGCTCGGAATGTCGCAACCCCTGTCGCGATGGCAAAGCTGGCGCGCGATGTCGGAAGCGGCGGCGACGGCATGAAGACGGATACGATCGCCGGGTACCTCGAAGCGCTGGAGCGTCTCATGGTGATGGAGGACCAGCCTGCGTGGTCGCCGCACGTGAGGTCGCGCGCGACGCTTCGGGCAACGCCTGTGAGACACTTCGCTGACCCTTCGCTGGCCGTGGCTGCTCTGCGGGCCACACCTCTGCGTCTGACTGCCGATCCGGAGTTCTTCGGTCTCCTGTTCGAGTCCATGGTCATACGCGACCTGCGCATCTATGCGCAGGCGGCGGACGCCCATGTGTTCCACTACCGGGAGAAGGAAGGGCTGGAGGTCGACGCCATCGTTGAAGCGGCCGACGGGCGCTGGGCAGCCTTCGCAATCAAGCTAGGCGAACGGTGGGTGCCGGAAGGCATGAAGAGCCTGAACAGGCTGGCCAGGCGGATGGAAGAAAGCGACCACGAAAAACCATCGGCGCTTGCGGTCATTGTGCCGAGCGGTTACGGCTACGTGGATACGCAGAATGTGGGCGTCATCCCGATTGGCGCGCTGGGGCCGTGAACGTACGCGAACACGACGACAGGTCACTCCAAGTAACACCAAACGCTGACGGATGAACTGACCGGGTTCGGGGCAACCGGGTCGTCTCCCACCAGAAGCACCGACAAGGGCTCCTGCGCCCTGAGGTCAACGCTGCAGGAATTGTCACTCAAGGGCTGTGAAAGGCCTGGATGAACGTCAAGCGCGATTCCCCTCCAGATCTCGGGAATGCCGGCAGGCGATTCGATCTGATACCTTGGCGATGGATTGCCGTTGTCATGGCTTGAGGAGGCTTGCGGCAGCCGCGCGGGATTCTTCGGTAACATGGGCTCCGGCCAGCATGCGCGCCAGTTCTTCGCGACGATCCTCGCCAGACAGCGTCCGTGCCCGGGCAACGGCCGCGTCATCCCTGGAAAGCAGTATGTGACGGTCGGCATGGGCGGCCACCTGTGGAGCATGGGTCACGACCAGCACCTGGGTGCGCTGACCCAAGCGGCGCAACCGGTCGCCGATCGCATCCGAGACCGCGCCGCCCACACCGCTGTCGATCTCGTCGAAGATGAGGGTGCCGGCCGGCTCGTCGCCCTGTCCGGCGACCCTGAGGGCGAGCATGAATCGCGACAGCTCGCCACCCGAAGCGATCCTGCCGAGCGGACCGGGAGCGGCCCCGGGCGTTGTGACCACCGTGAACTGCACGGTTTCGGCGCCATCGGCGCTCCACGCACCTTGCTCGCGAGCCTCAAGGCGGGTCGAGAAAACCGCATGCCGCATCTTCAGCGGCGCCAGTTCCGCCGCCACGGCGGCATCAAGCGAACGCGCTGCCTTGCGGCGACGTTGGCCGAGAACCTCGCAGGAGCTCCGGAAGACGTCGAGCAGACGCATCTCATCCTCCCTGGCAGCAGACACCTGTGCCTCAAGGTTCTCCACTGCCGCCAGGTCCCGGGCAAGGCTTTGGCGCACCTCAAGGAGTCCGGCCACCGTGGTCTGATGACGCCGTGCAGCGCCCTTCAGCGCGAACAGGCGCTCTTCGATCTCGTCAAGCCGTTCTGCTTCATCTTCAAGGCCCGCAGCCGCGCGCGACAGGGCGGACGACGCTTCCGCGGTCTCGACCAGGGCGCGGTCGACGGCGCCGAGGGCATCATCGACGAGGCCGCCGGCGACGTCGCTGACCCGAACCAGCGCAGCGCTGGCGGCGGCAAGTCGGTCATCAACGCCCTGCTCTCCGGCAAGTGCCGCTGCAGCGATATCCATCGCCTCGGCCACCCTGCGGCTGTTGGCAAGCCTGGTTCGCGTGGCTGTGAGAACGTCCTCCTCGTCCTCGCCGGGATCGAGAGCCTCGAGATCACGGAGGTCGCCGGCAAGGGTGTCCACCGCCTCCCGTCGCCCTTCCTGATCGGATTCCAGGCCCTCCCGCTTCCTCCTGGCCTGCCGCCATGCCGCAAAGGTCCGGCCGACACCGTCAACGGCCTCCCTGTTGTCGGCGAAGGCGTCGAGCAGCATCCGGTGCGTTGCAGGCCTCAACAACCCACCCTGATCCTGCTGACCATGGCACTCGACGATATGATCGCCGATTTCCCTGAGAAACGTCACGCCGATGAGCTCGTCATTGGCATGGGCAAGGCTGCGGCCGTCCGCCCTGACCTGCCGTCGGATGACGAGCTCCCCGTCGCATTCGATGCCCCGCTCCTCGAGCAGGCCGATGACGGCGCTCTGTCTGCCGATGCGGAAGGTGGCCGTGACCGATGCCTTGTCGGCGCCGGGCCGGATCATGGAGATGTCGGCACGGCGGCCGATGACCAGCCCCAGCGCATCAAGAAGAATGGACTTGCCGGCCCCGGTCTCGCCGGTGAGAACTGTCAGCCCGTCGCCGAACTCGAGATCGATGCGTTCGATGACCGCAAGGTTGCGGACACTGAGCGAGATCAGCATGACGGTGACCGGCTCACCTCACGTCCCTGTGCGGGGCCGGGCATCGCCGCCTCAGGGCAGCAACTGGTGTTGAGCCAGCAATGACCAGGCATCTTCGTACCAGATACTGCCGGGATAGTTGTGTGCAAGGACTGCCGCTGAGTCTCGCGCCTGGAGAACGAGTCCGAGCGCCAGGTATGTTTCCACAAGGCGGAACAGCGCTTCGGGAACATGGGATGTCGTCTGGTAGTTGTCGATGACCGTGCGGAACCGGTTGACTGAAGCAATGTAGGCGCCGCGACGCTGATACCAGCGGCCGATGTCCATCTCCTTGCCCGCGAGGTGATCGAGGGTCAGTTCGAGCTTGAGAGTGGCATCGCGGCTGTAGGGCGAATCCGGATAGAGCCTCAGCAACTCGAGAAAGGCATCCCTCGATTGTTCGGCCATACGCTGGTCGCGTTCCACATCCGAGATACGTTCATAGTAGCTCTGGGCAATAAGATAATAGGCGTAAACGGCGTTTTCGTTGCCCGGATGGGATTCGATGAACCGGGACGCGGCAGCGACCGACGCGTCGAAATCGCCCTGCAGATAACTTGCATACGCCGACATGACCTGGGCATGTTTCGCCCATTGCGAATAGGGATGCTGCCGTTCGACTTCCTCGAACTCGGCCACCGCAAGCCTGCGCTCTCCTGCCTCGAGGAGGTTGATCGCATTGTTGTAGATGTCCTCAACCGGTCTCTCGACATACGTGTCCGGATCGTCCGTACCGCAGGCACCCAGAATCGCCACGAGGGCGAGAGCCAGAACCCCCCTTGCCACAGCCATGCATACCCCATTGCCTGCCTGTCTCACGATAGCACCCGCCAGGGTCCGGCGCATCCTTTGCCCGCGCCCGTCACGTGATGGCGGATCGCTGCGCCATCCGGTAACGCGTGCCATGTCGGCTGAAGGCTTCATGGCCACATTCCCCGGTCGAGAGGCAGCCGTGCTGACATAGAGGCCGCCGCCCGGTGCGGCAAGGGCCGAGAGACTCCTTGCAACTGTTCCGCTTCACGTTGAAGGTGCCGCCATGCCTCGTTCCGAAATGCGCCTCTCAGCCGTTCTCGGTCCAACCAACACGGGCAAGACACACCTCGCCGTCGAACGCATGCTGGCGTACCGCACCGGCATGATCGGCCTCCCGCTGCGTTTGCTGGCCCGGGAAATCTACGATCGCGTGGCTGCCTCGAAGGGCAAGGGCGCCACCGCTCTCGTCACTGGCGAGGAACGCATCATACCCGAACGGGCCCGCTACTTCGTCTGTACCACCGAATCCATGCCGCTTGACATGGACGTCGAGTTTCTTGCGGTGGACGAGATCCAGCTCGCCGCCGACGCGGAGCGTGGTCACGTTTTCACCGACCGCCTTCTCAGGGCAAGGGGACGCGAGGAAACCATCCTGATGGGCGCTGCCACCATGCGCCCCGCCATCCGCGAACTCTTGCCCGGTGTGCGGCCGGTGGCGCGTCCACGGTTCTCCGGTCTCTCCTATGCAGGAGCCACCCGCCTTGCACGATTGCCGCCGCGCAGCGCCGTGGTCGCCTTCTCGATTTGCGATGTCTACGAAATCGCGGATATCCTGCGCCGCCAGCGCGGTGGTTGTGCCGTGGTTCTCGGCGCATTGTCACCCAGGGCACGCAACGCACAGGTCGCCATGTACCAGGCTGGCGATGTCGAGCACATCGTCGCCACCGATGCCATCGGCATGGGTCTCAACATGGACGTCAACCATGTCGCCTTCGCCGCACTGCGTAAGTTCGATGGGAGAAGGGTCAAGACCCTGGCAGCGCACGAACTGGCACAGATCGCCGGACGTGCCGGACGCCACACCAACGACGGCACCTTCGGTGTCACCGCCGCGTTGGCCGGCATGGAACCGTCCCTCGTCCATGCCATTGAGAACCACAGATTCGACGATGTTGGCTCAGTCATGTGGCGCAACCCTGATCTCGATTTCCGCAGCGCCCTGGCGCTCCTCAAGAGCCTGGAAGAGCGCCCCCGCAACGCCTTTCTCGTGCGTGCCGGGGAAGCGGATGATCATCGGGCACTGGCCAGTCTCATGCGCGATGCCGGCATCACGCGACTGGCTTCGCACCCCGAGGCAGTCCGCCTGCTGTGGGAGGTCTGCCGGGTCCCTGACTACCGCAAGGTCATGCACGACCACCATGTGCGACTCCTTGCCCACATCTATCGCCATCTGGCCGGGCCAAAGATGCGGTTGCCCGAGGACTGGGTGCATCGCAGCATCACCCGCCTCAGCCGGACCGACGGCGATATCGACCTGCTGATGAGTCGTATCGCCCACATTCGTACCTGGACCTACATCTCCCATCGCTCGGACTGGGTGGCGGACCACGCCAGCCTGCGGCAAGAAGCGCGCGCCATCGAAGACCGCCTCTCGGATGCCCTTCACGAACAGCTCATCCAGCGCTTTGTCGACCGCCGCATGGCCTTCGTTGCCATGCGGCTGGGACAGGGCGAGGCCCTTGACATCCACATCGACGACGACGGTCGCATCATTGTCGAGGGAGAATCCACGGATCGCCTTCAGGGATTCCGGCTGATACGCCCGGCACGCACGGGTCGGGTGCTTGATCGGGCGCTCGCTGGTGAAACGCGCCGCGTTGCTGCCCGCGAAGTGGAAGCCCGCGTGAAGGAACTGATTGCAGAAGACGCCAAGAGCCTTGAAGTGGACAACGCCCTGATGGTGCGCTGGCGCGGCGATCCGATCGCCCGCCTTGCGGCAGGCCGCTCGATTGTCGAACCGGCGTTCGCGGTCCTTGCCTCTGACATCCTGACCGACTGTGACGCCCGGAGGATCAGGGCAGCGATCGAGGGATGGTTCGCCGACAGGCTTTCCGCAAGCCTGGAACCGCTTCTTGCCCTCGCAGACGGCGGGTTCAGTGGATCTGCACGGGGCATCGTCTTCCAGCTCGTCGAAGGTCTCGGGGTCTCGACGGAACGCACCTGCCTTGACCTGGTCCGCGGTCTTGACACCGCCGACCGGCGCCGGCTGACCGCGTTCGGCGTCCGTTTCGGCACGCGCACGGTCTTCGTCAAGCCCATGGTGTCATCTCCGGATATCACCCTGCGGTCCATCCTGTGGGCGCTTGCCCACGGCCACGACACGGTGCCGGGCGTCCCGTTGAAGGGCGAGGTCGCCCTCGCGGCAGACCCCTCACTTCCCGATTCCTTCTGGCACGCGATCGGCTACACGCCGCTGGGCAGCCGCGCGCTGCGTGTCGACATGGCGGAAAGACTGGCCGCCCGGATGCGCACCTTGACACGACGCGGCTGGAGCGCGGCGCCCGGCGATCTCGTCTCCCTGTCGGGATCGAGCCGCGAAGCGTTCGCCGGCATTGCAGACGCCCTGGGATTTCGCGCACGCATCGTTGACGGTGACGTCCTTGTCGCCCGGGTCCGACGGCGGCCGCCACGGCGGGAACCGCTTGACCCCTCCTCCCCCTTCGCCGGTCTTGCAGGCCTGAAAGTTGCCCGATGAGCGCCGATGCCATGCGCATCGACAGGTGGCTTTGGCATGCCCGTTTCTTCAAGACCAGGTCGCTCGCCACACAGCTCGTGATGACAGGCCGCCTGCGACTCAACCGCAGGCGGGTCACCAAGTCTCATGGCACACTCCATCCAGGCGACATCCTCGCCTTCCCGCAGAGAGGCCGGGTGCGTGTCATCCGGGTGATCGCCATTTCGACCCGGCGGGGTCCGGCACGGGAGGCTGCGGAACTCTACGAGGATCTCGCTGCATAGCGATTCTCCGGCTTGACCATGGCGAGGTCTTTCTGCCATGACACCGGCTGTGATGTTCGACCGGATCAGAAAACTCCTCGATGTGGGCGCCTCCGTCACGCCCCCGAAGCCATCGCCCGAGGACGAGCTGCGCATGGCATCTGCCTGCATTCTCATCGAGGCGGCGCTGGTCGACGGCCATGTCGATGAACGCGAGATGCAGCACATCCATGACGTCCTCGAGCAGCACTTTGATCTCCGAACCGCAGAGGTGCGGGTCCTTGTCGAAGAGGCCACACGGATCGCCGGCGATGCAGTGTGCTGGCACCGGTTCACGCGGGTCCTCAAGGCAGAATTCGATGCCGAGGAGCGGCTGACCATGATGCAGCAGCTGTGGCAGGTGGTGCTTGCCGACGGCGAACTCCATGCCTACGAGGACTCGCTGATACGCAGGATCGCCGGACTGCTCCACATCGATGATGGTGACCGGGCGCTGGCACGGCGTCGCGCCCAGGCATGCCTGGCGCACATGGCGTCTTCTGCTTCCACTTGACGGCGCACGCGGAAGTCGCAGATAACGTGACGCCCCGGCCATCAGGTTCCCGTCAGCCCGGGGCGTGGAGATTTTCATGACCTACATCGTCGTTGAGTCGTGCATACGGTGCAAACTGACCGATTGCGTGGAAGTCTGTCCCGTGGACTGCTTCTACGAGGGTGAGAACATGCTGGTCATTCACCCCGACGAGTGCATCGACTGCGGGGTATGCGAACCCGAGTGCCCTGTGGACGCGATCAAACCCGACACCGACCCAGGTCTCGAGGAGTGGCTGGAGATCAACCGGGAGTACGCGGAACTCTGGCCCAACATCACCCGCCAGAAGCAACACCCCGCCGATTCCGACGAATGGCGCGACGTCAAGGACAAGAAAAAGTACTTCAGCCCCAATCCTGGTGACGGCTGAGCGTCCCGCAAGCGCCTGCTCGCTGCCGTCTCGCGCGTCAAGGGCACCGGCGCCCGGGCGCGCCGTTTTCCGAGGCCCTTGACACGGGTTTCAGACAACGCAGGGGGCTCGTTCGAGTTCGCTGACGGCGCGCTGCATGGGCTGCCGAGACTTCCCTTCGTGCTCTCTTTCCGCTAGATTTGTGGCTCACTTATCCCGCGCTCGTTGGCAGGACATCGTGTCGCACCGGCAGTCGGGATCACCGGTGACAGGGCGCGGTGTCGACGGCGTGGCACCGTGCGCTCTCACCGGGTCATGATCAAGCAGCAAGAAGGGGTCAGCAGGTTATCCGACAATGACAAGCGAACAGCTCAATCTCAAACCCGGTGATCATGTTGTCTATCCGACACATGGTCTTGGCAAGGTCGAAAGGATGGAAACCCAGACGATCGGCGGGGACTGCCTCGAAATGGTGGTCGTCAACTTCGAGCAGGACAAGATGATCCTGCATGTCCCCCTCACCAAGCTCTCCTCTTCGGGCATGCGCAAGCTCTCTTCGAAGGATATCATGAAGAGCGCGCTCACCACCCTCAAGGGGCGCGCCCGCAAACAGCGATCCATGTGGAGCAGACGTGCCCAGGAGTACGAGGCCAAGATCAACTCCGGCGACCCCGTCTCCATCGCCGAGGTCGTACGCGACCTCCACGTCAGGGTTGGCGAGCCCGAGCAGTCCTACAGTGAACGACAACTCTACGAAGCCGCACTTGATCGCCTGTCGCGCGAGTTGGCGGCGGTCGAGGGCGTCAAGCAGGATCAGGCAGAAGGCAAGATCGAAAAATCCCTGCGCGCCGCCTGATTGCCTCTCCTGCCTGCGCGCCTTCGATCCTTGTTCCGGGATCGCATGATCATGTCGCGCAAGGCAGAGGAGGCTTCTGCACTCGATCCCGACCGGTTCGCCGTTTTCGCAAGCTGGCGGCGCATCTGGGCTGTCGCGTCGATCAACGCACGGCGCAAGAACCTTGCTGCACTGCATGACGTCCTCGTCGACCGCTTCCGTGCCGGTGACCGTCTCGTCTATCTTGGAAATTATCTGGGAGACGGCGAGGATCCCGCCGGTACGCTCGACGAACTGATTGCCTTTCGCCGGGCCCTTCTCGCCATGCCCGGCATGACGCCCGGGGACATCGTGTTTCTCCGCGGCAGTCAGGAAGAGATGTGGCACAAACTCCAGCAGCTGCACCTGGCGGTCGACGCAGCCGGTGTCCTTGCCTGGATGCTGGATCATGGCATTGCGCACACCATCGAATCCTACGGGCAGTCCGCCGATCAGGGGGTGCAGGCTGCAGGCCGTGGAATCCAGGCGATGATGACCTGGACCACCGGGCTGAGAGAAGCCATGCGCCGACGCCCGGGGCACGATACGCTGATGAGCCATCTCAAGCGGGCCTGCCTGACCGCCGACCGCACATTGCTGTTCGTGCACGCCGGCCTCGACCCCGATCGCCCCCTTGAGATACAGTCGGACGCCTTCTGGTGGAATCCGGGAGGATTCCACGCTCTCAGCAAACCCTACGGCAACATCCGTTATGTGGTTCGCGGCTTCGATCCCGACCGGCGTGGCGTTGACATCGGCGACTACCGGGCATCGCTCGATGGCGGAGCGCAGCAGGGCCTGGTGGCAGGCTGTTTCGACAACGAAGCACGCCTCGTCGACCGAATCATCGTGTGAGCGCCTGCAGGGCGCCATCGATGGACAGCAGCCCTGATCAGGGCGACGGTGAAGGGCGCAGTCTCCTTGTTCGTTGGTGCGGCGCTGCCGGGCGTACCCTTCCCGTTTCCACCGGCAGCGCGTTCAACGTCGCCTGTGGCGTACGTGCCGGACTCGAGGCTGTGCACCCCGGCGATGCCGGTCACGCTTCCGTCTCCGTCAGCCAGGGGCGCCAACGGCCATGACCACGCGACCGAACATGGAACTGCCGATGGTCTCACGGGCGGGGTGCATGCAACGGCCTGCTACTCGAGACGGACCACCTTGACCAGCATGCCCGGAGCGAGGTCGGTCTCCTGGTCGAGACCGTTGAGGACCATGAACCGTTCCCGACGGTGGTCCTCGAACGCCATCATCCGACTCAGTGAATCGACGGTGTCACCGGCAGCGACCTCGACGACCCTGATACGCAAGGGGCCGGTCGCCGCGGCCTCAGCTGCCGACAACGGCCTGAAACTCGCCAGCGTCTGTTCTGCGAGATCATCGACATCGCCGGCTTCGCCCGTCGGCACCGTGAACAGAAACCGGGCCACACGGCCCGGGTTCAGCGCAATCGCCACCATCCGGGAGAGCCTGTCGGACGCACGGAAACGTCCTCCGGCGGCCTGGAATCCCGCAACCTCGAAGACCTCGAGATCGTCGACCCTGACGCGCCGTTCGTCCGCCCAGCGCAAGAGGGAGGGCGCCGCACCGCCGTGGATGTCCTCCATGCGGTCGAATTCGACGAGCACACCGGAATCGTCATAGGCACGCACCTGGCCGTTGACCCGGAACATCGCCAGCCCTTCGGGTACATCGAAGGCAAATCGCCATGCCGGATGCACGAAGCGGCGCCCGAGGATACGCCCCTGGTCCGCGCGCGCGCCGTAGGCGATGCCGTCGATCATCCGCAGGTATGATTCCCGGTTGAGGATGCGGGTGTTGGCCTCGGACCAGGCCTCGCTTGCGGCAAGGACAACACGGTCGGCTGTCCGGGGGTGGGTGGCAAACCAGCGGGTCAGGAATGACGGGTCGTGATCAAGAGGCGACAGCGCATCCTGCAGTTGCGCGTGCCGTTCCAGTTGCCCGAGAAAGGTCGCCATGGCGTATGGATCGTAACCGGAACGGGCAAGGTAACGGACCCCGAGAGTATCGGACTCGATCTCCTGCTCCCGGCTGTAGCCGGCGATCACCGCATGGGCCGCCAGCCCGCTGAGGTTTGTCGCAAGCCCACCGTAGTCGAGATGGGGCGTTGACGCGTCGACCACCGTGACGGCGATCTCGGCAACCCTGGCCCAGGTCAGGCGCTGCGCCGTATGACGGGCGGCCACGTGGCCGATCTCGTGACCGATCACGCCGGCAAGCTCGGCCTCGTTGTTGGCGAGTGCCATCAGCCCGCGCGTCACATAGATGTAACCACCGGGCAGGGCGAACGCATTGACCATGTCCGTGTCGAGAATCGTCACCGTGAGCACCTGCGAGGAAATGTCCGACGCCGCCAGCACCCTGGCGGACAGCGTGGCCACGTAGGCGTTGATCCGGGGAAGTTCCTCGTAGAGACCGTATGCGTTGAGGATTTCCGGGTGGTGTGCGGCACCGATCGCCCGTTCCTCGTTTTCGCTGACAAGCGAGAACATCGATCCGCCGGTGGCGGGATTGTTCGTGCACCCCACCGCCGTCGCAAAGAACGCGCAGCAGACGGCCAGCGCCGGGGCGAAGCGCCGGGGATCAGTCATCCCCGATGACCAGGGCCGCGAGACGGGCGCGTATGTCGTCGGGAATGGTCCTCTTGACCCGCTCGGCGAGATCGAAACACAGTGTCGTGCACCGCAAACGCGCCGTCACCGCACCCGTTGTTCCATGGCGCATCATCGAACGGAAGGTGAGCGAGGAGTTGCCCAGTTTCTCGACGCCCGATTCGACGACAAGGGGATCGTTGACGACCATCTCGCCCACGAAGTCGATCTCCACGCGGACATCGACGAACCCCAGACTGTCCGCCTCCAGCCTTTGCCGCGTGACCCCGGAGCGCTGGATCATGTGCCAGCCCGCCATGTCGAACTTGGCATAGAACCGGACGGCATTCATGTGGCCCTGATGGTCACAGTCCCAGGCCGTCACCATCGAACGGTGTGTCTCGATCCATCCGCCCATGACGCAAGGATTACTGCGCCCGGGCCGGCATGGCAATCACCGCAACGCCCCCGGCACCCCGTGTCGCCCTCCCTGCCGGACATGAGAACAGCGTGCCAATCCAGCCGGCATCCCGTCATTGTCGGCATATTCGGCACCGGGGCAGGCGCTGATCGGCGTGCGCCCTGGTTTGTCCTCAACCGTCCTGGCCTCCGAGAGGCAGCCTGGTGGTCGACTTGATTTCCTCCATGGAGAGCAGGGACGTGATATTGAAGACCTTCACTTGGGAAATGAGCGCCTGGTAGAAGTCGTCATAGGCCCTGGCATTCCTGACGCGGACTTTCAGGATGTAGTCAACGTCACCCGCCAGACGGTGGGCTTCCAGCACCTCCGGGCGCCCCTTCAGCGTCTCAAGGAACCGGTCCTGCCAGTCCTTCTGGTGTTCGGATGTTCGGATGAGCACGAAGAAGCACGCCTCGAGCCCCAGTTTGTCGGGATCGAGGAGAACCGTGTTCTGTCGAATGACCCCACCAGAGCGAAGCTTTCGTATCCGGTGCCATACCGAGGTCCGTGACGCGCCGACTGTCCGCGCGATGTCGTCGAGAGGGCGCGAAGCGTCCTCCTGCATTGCCACAAGAATGTTCCGATCAACGCGGTCGAGTTGGAAAGCCATCACCGCCTCCATCACGATATGAAATATATTTCTCTAATCTGTCATAATTTTTGGATGTTGTCCTTATTTTTTCTTCGCACTGTCGTTTGCATAGAAAATATGTACAGTTCGCTATCCTAAGAAGAAACCGGCAACCGGCGGTCGCCATGCAATACTTCCCCATCTTTCTTCGTCTTGCGGAGCATCGTGTCGTCATTTCCGGCGCCGGTCAGGTTGCAGTGGCCAAGCTGCGCCTCCTCCTGAAGAGCGATGCCCGCATCGGCGTTTTCGGGCCCGACCCGGACCCGGAGGTCCTGGCGTGGCACCGCAAAGGCGTGTTGCGCCACGACGGGCGTCGTCTGGAAGCCGGTGACCTCGCCGGCGCAGCGCTGCTCTATTGCGCGAGCGGGGATCCTTCGGAGGATGGGCGCGCTGCCGCGCTGGCCCGGCGGTACGGAACCCTCGTCAACATTGTCGACAATCTCACGGCAAGCGACTTCACCACGCCCGCAATCGTCGATCGCGATCCGGTCACGGTGGCCATCGGAACCGAAGGCACGGCTCCCGTGCTGGCCCGGAACCTCAAGGCCGCACTGGAGGCGCAACTGCCCATGACCCTGGGTCCGCTCGCGCGCATCGCACAGGCCTTGCGACACAGGTGCAGGAGCGTTCCTGCCGGCCGCATGCGACGGGCGCTCTGGTCCGAATTCTTTTTCCGGCGCGGCCCCCGGGCCTATGCCAGGGAGGGCAGCAACGGCGCCCGCGACGCACTCCGTTCACTGCTCGACGAGGCCGTGGCGGGACGGTGCCCCCGAGGTCTTGTCTCCTTCGTGGGCGCCGGACCCGGAGATCCGGAACTGCTCACGCTCAAGGCGCGCAACCTGCTGCACGAGGCGGACATCGTGGTGCATGACCGGCTGGTCTCCACGCAGGTGCTCGAACTCGCCCGTCGCGAGGCGGAGCGCATCTGCGCCGGCAAGTCGGGATATGGGCCGTCATGGCCACAGGCACGCATCAACGCGCTGCTGGTCCGTCACGCCCGGGAAGGGCAGCACGTGATCCGCCTCAAGTCCGGCGATCCGGCGGTGTTTGGCCGGCTGGACGAGGAGATCGAGGCTCTGGAGACAGCAGGGATTCCCTGGGAAGTCGTTCCGGGAATCACGGCGGCCGCCGGAGCGGCTGCAGACATGGGGGTCTCGCTCACGCGGCGCGGGCGCAACGCGGAACTTCGCCTCATCACGGCCCGTGACGTCGACGGCTTCGCCGAGCTTGACTGGGCTGCCCTTGCCCGGCCCGGATCCGCCGCCGCCATTTACATGGGCAGACGGGCAGCCGCCTTCCTGCGCGGGCGACTGCTGATGCGCGGGGCGGCGCCGTCAACGCCGGTCACGATCGTCGAGAATGCGTCGCGCCCGGACAAGCGGATCGTTGCGACCACGCTCTCCTGTCTGCCCGAAACGCTGGACGAAACACACCGTGCGGGACCGGTGGTGCTGATGTTCGGCCTCGTGCCGCGCGCCGCCATGGGGATGACGCAAGACAGCGTCGATGTGCGCCGGGAGGCTGTGTGATGGCCCGCGCCTTCAGGCCCTGCATTCTGACCGCCAACCACCTCCTCTTTGGCGATGTCGTCTACCTTGCGGGCGATGGCGTCTGGACGCGCCGCGTGTCCGACGCACGCCTCTTCGACGAAGAGGACGAGGCGAATCGATGCCTTGCGGCGGCCCAGGCACAGGAGAATGCCGTTGTTGGTCCCTATCTCGCTGAAGTGGCGCGCGGACATGAGCCGGGAGCGGAACCGGTTCATGTCCGGGAGGCTCTGCGCGCAACGGGCCCCTCCAACTACTGCCACGGCAAGCAGACGGAGCGTTGACGCATGTACAGATACGACAGCTTCGACCGGCAATTCGTGCGCACCCGGGTCGCCCAGTTTCGCCAGCAGGTGGAGCGTCGCATCGCGGGTTCCCTGACCGAGGAGGAGTTCAAGCCACTGCGATTGATGAACGGACTCTACCTGCAGCTGCACGCCTACATGCTTCGTGTGGCCATCCCCTACGGAACGCTCGACAGCCGCCAGATGCGTCAACTGGCCCATATCGCGGAACGCTGGGACAAGGGCTACGGGCACTTTACGACACGCCAGAACATCCAGTTCAACTGGCCCGGGCTGAAGGACGTGCCGGACATTCTCGACGCACTTGCCGACGTGGAGATGCATGCGATCCAGACGTCCGGCAACTGTGTCCGCAACGTCACCGCCGACCACTTCGCCGGCGCGGCCGCCGACGAGATCGCCGATCCCCGCCCGACCGCCGAACTGCTTCGACAATGGTCGACGGACCACCCGGAATTCGCGTTCCTGCCGAGGAAGTTCAAGATCGCGGTGAGCGGCTCGCCGGTCGACCGCGCCGTCACCCGCGCACACGACATCGGCCTTCGCATGATACGCAACGGGGACGGCGAAACCGGCTACGAGGTCTCTGTCGGCGGCGGCCTCGGGCGTACCCCGATAATCGGCTCGGTCATCCGCGGCTTCCTGCCCGAGGCGGACTTGTTGCCCTATATCGAGTCGATCCTGCAGGTCTACAACGCCATCGGGCGCCGCGACAACATCTACAAGGCGCGCATCAAGATCACGATCAGCGAACACGGGATCGAGGCCTTTCGCGAAAACGTCGAGCAACGCTTCCGGGTTCAGCGCAAGGCATTCGCACGCCCGCACGATGCTCTCCTCAGGCGCCTCGACGCAATGTTTGCCGAACCGGCCTACATCGACGCGCCGAGCGAGGCATTCGAGACGGCCCTCGCGCGTGATCCTCTCTTGCGATCGTTCGTCGATACCAATGTCTCCGCGCACCGAAACCCCGCGTACGCGATCGTCACCATCTCGCTCAAGGCCCACGGCGCCACCCCTGGTGACGCCACGGCAGGGCAGATGCGCGTCATCGCCGACCTGGCGGAACGATACGGCCATGACGAGATCAGAATCAGTCATGAGCAGAACTGCATTCTGCCCCATGTGCCGAAGCGCGATGTGCCGGCGGTGCACGCGGCACTGCGGGAGGCAGAGCTCGCCACCGCCAATGCCGGGCTCGCATCAGACATCATCGCCTGCCCGGGACTGGACTACTGCAACCTTGCCACCGCGCGCTCCATCCCGATCGCCAAGGGCATTGCCACACGCATGCAGGCGCGCGGCGACGAGCGCCGCATCGGCGATCTCAAGATCAGGATATCGGGCTGCATCAACGCCTGCGGACACCACCACGTTGGACACATCGGCATTCTCGGTCTCGATCGCGGCGGTATCGAGAACTACCAGATCACTCTGGGCGGCGACGGAACACAAACGGCGGCACTCGGCGAACGGACCGGTCCGGGCTTTTCAGCAGACAACGTCGTCCCCGCCGTGGAGCGGCTCATCGACACCTACCTCGCACTCCGCCTTGACGATGACGAGGGCTTTCTCGCCACCTGTCGGCGCGTCGGCATGCATCCCTTCAAGGCGGCGCTCTATGCCGACGCCTCCCTGGCCGCAGGACGCTAGCGCGTGGGACGCCGGAACGCCGGAATTGTCGTCCGCGACACCGGGTTTGAGGACGACGACTGGTGCGGCGGGTTTGTCCGCTGGAGCGACGAAGGCGAGCGCGCCGCCCTGCCTGACGGCGCGGCGCTGGATGTCGAGAACACCGTGCCGGCCGAAGACCTCGTGCCCTTCTTTGCCCGCATCGCCCTCATGCGCATTGCCTTCCCGTCGCACATGGACGGTCGAGGGTTCTCACTCGCGCGCCACCTGCGGCTGCTCGGCTACCGGCACCGGCTGCGCGCAGCAGGCCGCATCCTCGCGGATCAATACCCCATGATCCGGCGAAGCGGTTTCGACGAAGTGGAAATTGACCGGGATTTCGCCCACCGGCATCGGGAAGAACAGTGGCTGTTCCGCGCCGACTGGCACGCCCTTGACTACCAGGGTCGTCTGGGCCGGCGACGCCTGCACACAGAAAGCGGCGGGCCGGACTGGCGCCGCGCACGCCTGTGATTCCACGGATCGACGGGCGAGGTCCGATGACGACATGCCTTGGGGATCAGGAAACAGCAGGCGCCGATGTGCCTGAATCAGTCCGCTGTCGCACAACGGACACATTCTCTTCAACGGTCCCTGTCTTGCGGTCCTGCAGCACGGCCCAGACGTCGATTTCCATGTCGAGCCAGGGGCGCGCAAAGGCGCTGATGACTGCCGTATCGAGGATGATGGGGATGCCGCGCAAGTGTGCGCCAAGCACCCCTGATGCCGGTTCGATGAAGGCGCGGTCCCGCACCCACAGACGGACCTTGCAGACGTCCTCGAGGCTGCCGCCCGCTTCCGCGAGCAGGGTCCCGAGGTTCTTCATCGCCTGTCCGGCCTGGCAGGCGACGTCGCCTCGGCCATGGAACGCGCCCTTCAGATCGTGCCCCGTCTGACCACGTATCGCCAGCCAGCGGCCGGCCCGTACCACCATGGCAAGGCGCGACCCCAGTTTCTGCTGACCGCGGTACCACTGGTCGGTGTCGAAGACCCTGAAGCGTTCGTGTGCCGTCATCGTCAATAGCGGTGGAGGGTGCTGACCCGGTTGCGCAGGCGGGCGCCGCGAAGCCGGCGCGCGAGGTTGTCGAAGAAGAGATCCAGCGTGTCGGGAATGTAGGTCGTGGCGTCGTCGGACGAGCAGTGGGGTGATATGAAGAGATGGCGGATCGTCCACAGGCGCGAGTCGGGGGAAAGCGGTTCGGGATCGAAGACATCGAGATGGGCCGCCGCCAGATGGCCGCTCTCGAGGAGATCGCCGAGTGCCTCGACATCGACGATCGCCGCCCGCCCCATGTTGAGGAGTGTCGCCCCCGGTTTCATCGACGAGAGCCGGCGGCGGTCCAGAAGATTGCGGGTCTCGGGCGTCAACGGCGCCATCACGACAACGGTGTCCGCCTCGCCCAGCACCGTGTCGATGGCATCGACGGCGACCACGCGATCGGCCCAGCGGAACGGCTGGCCGCGGCGCGTGACGCCGATCACCGTCATGGCGAGGCGCTGGCGCAGCCAGCGCGCCGTCGGACCGCCCATGCCACCCAGGCCAATCACGACAGCCGTGCCACCCTCGATGCGTGTGGTGAACCGCCGCGACCAGCGGCACTCCGCCTTTGCGTCCGCGAAGTGCGCCAGTCCGTGCGCCATGGCCAGGACCGACGCTGCGGCAAACTCCGCCGCCTTGGGTCCGTGGACGCCGCTGTTGTTGGTGATGGCAAGGCCGCGCCAGGCCCAGTCGAAGGGCTGCAGGTGTTCGGTTCCGGCCCCGGTGAGCGCGATCCACGCAAGCTTCGGTGCCATGGACCTGAGCCCGCGCATGGGAAACCGCCAGCCGATCAGGATGTCGGCATCGGCCATGCCTTCGGCAAAGCGATCATGGTCCAGACTCCAGTCAAAACGGACATGGCGTGCAAGATCCGGATGACGCGCCATGGCCTCCGCCACACGTTCCCCGGTCACGTGGAAGACGCGCGCCTGGGTGGAAAGGGTGCTGACGTGAACCTTCCAGGTCATGGGCCGAGCACGCGGTCAAGGACCCAGTTGTCGATGGCGTGAACCAGGGGTTCGAGGTGGCTGAACCTGCCCGGTGCGACAAAGGGCGAGCCAAGCCCTGTCTGCTGGAGATTGGAGACGTCGTTGTCCTCGACGATGGAACGGTTCCAGCGTTCGTAGTAGTTCGGCGCCAGTTCGGCAAAATCGCTGCGCCGGGCCGTCGATTCGGGAAAGCAGGATCCGACAATCAACCGCGTCTTTCCGGCAGACTGGGGATGGAGTTCAAGCCACCACATGCAGTCGTAAGTCAGGCCGAACATGGTCGAGGGATAAAGAAGGATGTAGTGGGTGCCCTCGGCGGAACGGCCCTTGAGGGTGGGAATATGGGGAAAACCCTTCATGCCCTCGAGCAGGGCGCGGCTCCCCTTGTGGCGTGTGAACAGGCCGCAGTACTGGCCACGGGCGGGAATCGGCGGATTGTGATCGCGTCTCTGCTTCTGGATGGTCTGCTGGTGAACGGTGGGAACATGGTAGCTCTCCATCGCGTTCTCGACGTAGACCTTCCAGTTGCAGTCGAGGTCATAGCTGACGCGCCTCGTCGTCACCATGGCGTCGAGATCATAGGGGGCGAGGATCTGCGGCAGGTCGCCGAGCCAGGATTCCAGGGATTCGGCTGCCGGGTCGAAATTCAGGAACATGAAGCCGGCCCAGACTTCCAGATTGAGCTCGATGAGACCGAAATCCTTGCGGTCAAAGCCGGCCGTATCCTCCATGTCCATGGCACCTATGAGACGCCCGTCATCGATGGCGTAGGTCCAGGCATGATAGGGGCACGAAAAGGTGCTGCACCGGCCATCGCCCGACATCACCCGGGCGCCGCGGTGACGACAGGTGTTGGCGAAGGCGCGGACCCTTGAGTCCCGGCCGCGGACGATGACAACGGGAACGCCGACGAAATCGAGAGAAAAGTAACAGCCCGGCTCCGGCACACGGTCTTCCCGGCCGATGAAGTTCCAGCACTTCATGAAGATCGTCTCCACCTCGCGGCGGAAGAAGTTCTCGGAGGTATAGCACTCCCCGGGGAGCGTCTCGGCCTCCAGCAGTGGCCGCCTGGTGGCCTTGTAGCGATGCGGGTCGAACAGGCTGTCGTTCATGGTGTCTCCTCTTCCTTGCGCCGACGCACGAAGGCCTCGAGTTCCTCGGCGCGGCCGGGATCGAGTGGCGGCGCCTCGAAGCGCCGCAACAGTTCCTTCCAGATCCGGTTGGCGCGGCACGTGGCGTTTCTGGCGCCGTCCTCGTGCCAGGTTTCGTAATTGCGCCAGTCGGACAGCATGGGCTGGTAGAACGCGGTGTCATAGTGGCGAAGAGTATGACTTGCGCCAAAGAAGTGCCCGCCTGGCTGAACCTCGGCAATGGCATCGAAGGCCAGAGTCTCGTCATCGACGACAAGAGGCTGGAGAAACTCGCCGATCATCTGCAGCATCTCGGCGTCAAGGATCGCCTTCTCGAAACTGGCCGTCAGACCGCCCTCGAGCCAGCCGGCGCCATGGTGAAGGAGGTTGGCGTGACCCAGCACGGCGCCCCAGATCGACATCTGGGATTCGTAGGCCGCCTGGGCATCGACGGTGTTCGAGGCGTTCGTGTTGCTGGAGCGGTAGGGGAGATTGTAACGTCGCGCCAGCTGGCCGCCCACGAGTGCGGCCCGGGTGTATTCAGGTGTCCCGAATGCCGGTGCGCCGGTCCTCATGTCGACATTGCTGGTGAAGCTGCCGTAGAAGACCGGCGCTCCGGGAGCGACGGCCTGGGCAAAGGCGATACCCGCGAGCGCTTCGGCGTTCTGCTGGACCAGCGAGCCTGGAAGGGTTGCGGGGCTCATGGCGCCGGAAAGCGTGAACGGTGTCAGCGACACCGCCTGACCGTTGGTGACTGCCTCGATCAACCCTTCGAGCATGGGGCCGTCGATGCGCCGCGGCGAATTGACATTGATGGTCGTGAAGAACCCTGGTTTGCGGCGCACCTCCTCCCTGCTGGCGCCCCGCACGATGGCCAGCATGTCGACGGCATCGCTCACCCGCTTGCGGCCCAGACCCGTGGCATGCCAGACCTTGTCGGAGAGTGTGAGGATCGCATGAATGCAGTCGAGATGGCGTGTTTCGGCGTCCAGATCGATCGGTGCAACGGGGACGCCGCCGCACAGGTGGAGGACGTCGAGACTCTGCATGAGCCGGATGTAGTTCCGGAAGTCCGCGAAGTTTCCCTGCCGGCGACCGCCATCGAGGTCACTGGCATTCGCCGGACCACCCACCGAATTGAAGGCGATGTGGTTGCCGCCAAAGGTGACGGCGCGTTCGGGGTTGCGTGGATGGAGCGTGAATTCCGCCGGCGCCCGCGACACCAGTTCCATGACCAGCGACCGGTCGAAACGCACGCATTGACCCGTCACCTCCGCGCCGACTGCCCTGAGATGCTCGAGCGCCTCGTCGAGCAGGAATTCAATGCCGAGTTCCTCAAGAACACGCAGCGACGTGTCATGAATCGATTCGAGATGATCAGCGGAGAGGATTTCAAGCGGCGTATGGGGATTGACGAGACGCCGCCACGGCGTCTGCGGCACGAGGTCGCTGGCAGGGCGTCGTGCCCGTCTCTTGGCATCCCGTCGTCTCAACGGACTCTCGCGAAGGTGCGGCGCACCGCTGTCATCACATATGATCGCGTGGAACGGACTCGTTCCACTGGCGCACCAGAAAACGCCGCTCATGGTCGAATGCTTCGAGCGTGGCAGCGATGTGAAAGGACTCACAATCGCAGGTCACGCCAATCCGCGTCGCTGTGCCAGGCCGCCAGTCGCCACGCTCTGCCCTGGCGATGCGGAGCATGTCGGTGCGGGCGCTCGAGGGGTCACCCTCGCGGACGCGGAAGGTTTCTTCGGCTCGCTTCGACACAACGAGATCGATGTCGTCAAGACGAACCCGTCCGCTGTCATCGATGCGATGGAGTTCGACCTCGTCCGAAGCGAGATCTCTCGTGACCGTCAGGCGCGCATCGGCGTCCTCAAGCACGCTCACCGGGTGATCAACCGCAAACTCGGGCGCTCCGGGGGCGGTCGCAACGTGCGTCTTGTGGATCACCGGCAGTTCAAGAAGAGAACCTGCGGCATGGAGTGTCAGCGTTGCCGTTTCGGGCGACGGCCAGACCATGGGCCAGTAACCGGTCGCAATGGCAAGACGAATCCTGTTGCCCGGTCGAAAGCGCCATGCCGTATCGTTCAACCTCACGACAACACGCTCTGATTCTCCGGGAATCATGGGTGCTGGCCATTCATGGGACCAGCGGTGTGCGAGATTGAGAAGACCGAAACTCACCCGGACCGATCGGCCTGCCGGCGTGACCTCGCAGAGCCGGACAGCGACCTGCGCCTGGGTGCGGTTGCTGGCAAGTTCGAGCGTGACCACCGGTGCGCCAAGGATGGCGAGCGGTTCGTCAAGAACAGCGCTGTCGAATACGCACGCCAGCATGTCGTCCACCGCCTGGTCGGAGGCGAATTCCGGACCGCTGCCGCCGCCATCCCGGGGACACCACTCGCCCCCTGCAAGACCGCTGCACAGCAGTGTCGAGACACGATGCTCCAGGTTGTGCGCCGGTTCACTGTCGAGCGTCCCGTCACCGGGAAAGAAGGGCCGGGACGACGTCTCCGGCGGCCATCCACGCAGGCTTGTCCAGTGACCGCCGATCACGGGGTGCATCGGATGGGCTGTCGCCTCCTCCTGCATCCACACGGTGAGCGCCGGCTCATGGTCAATACCGTTCTCCATGCCTTTCAGCCACCGGTCCCACCATCGCAGGGCCTCGTTCAGGAAGTTGACCGGCTCGCCGGGAAATCCAAAGTGGGGATAGACGTGGGTCCAGGGGCCGATGAGGGCACGCCGCGGCGCCTGGAGCCGTTCCATCATGCGAAAGGCCGCATTGGTGTAGCCGTCGGTCCAGCCTCCGACAACGAAGACCGCAGCCTCGATGGCGGCTGGATCCTCCCCGATCGAACCGTGTTTCCAGAAGGAATCCCGGCGCTGATGGTGGAACCATCCGATGATCGGGCACCCCGTGGTCTCGAGGCGCTCGCGCCACATTTCCCGCCATGCGTCGCCAACGATGAGAGGATCCGGCCAGCGGGACAGGCACGACAAAAGGCCGCTCGCCCAGCTGATGCCATCGTTGAGCAGACAGCCACCCATGTAGTGGACATCGTCGCGATACCTGTCGTCCGTGGAACAGCAGGTGATGATCGCCTTGAGCGATGGTGGACGACGGGCAGCGACCTGAAGAGCCGCGAAGCCACCCCAGGAAATTCCCACCATGCCGGTGGCGCCACTGCACCAGGGCTGCGCCGCGATCCACGCCAGCGCCTCGCAGAGATCGCTCTGCTCGGATTCGAGGTACTCGTCGAGGAGCACGCCATCGGAATCCCCGGAACCGGCCAGATCAAGACGGATGGAGGCATAGCCGTGGCCCGCCCACCAGGGATGTGTCACGGCATCCTGGATGATGGTTCCATCGAGCCGCCTGTAGGGAATCGCCTCAACGATGGCGGGTACCGGGTCGTGGCCGCTGTCGACAGGAAGCCACATGCGCCCGGCAAGGCGCCGCCCCCGTGATACCGGAATACGAAGATAGCGTTCCTCGCGAACCTCTCGAGGAAACTCGGTGCGCACCGTCATGCCGGGATGCTAGACCGCAAGAGCCGTCATTCCAATCGAACTTCGGCCCGGCCGGACACGCAGCCCGGGACCGGGCGTCGGCATTCCTCCGTTCACAGGGCCAGCACGGGACGGCGTTGCGGGCAGTCGAGCCAGGGACGGCGTTCTTCCAGCGCATGACCGATACGGAACACCGAACCGTCGGCGAAGGGCCGGCCAACGATCTGGATACCTGTCGGCAGGCCGTCAGCGGTCAGTCCTGACGGCACCGCGAGCACCGGAGAGTGGCCGAACATGTTCCACAGCACGGTCATGGCGGTCTGGGTGTCCGTCACATCCTTGCCGTTGACGTTGATGGTGTCCTGCTGCCACGCCGTCGCCGGCAGGTGCGGACACGACACCGTCGGCGTGATGAAGGCATCATGACTCTCGAAGAGGGGGCCAAGGTGGTCGTTCCAGACCTCGCCGGCGACCTCCAGCGAGCGCCGGTAGTCCGCGGCCGTAAAGCGCCCGGTGGTTGCCACGAGTTCGGGCATGTAGTCGCTGACAATGTCACCATGTTTCTCGAGGGTCCGGGCGAATGCATCGGCGGCAAGGAACTCCTGGCCGCCGTGACCGAGGCGAATCGCCTCTTCAGCCCAGTCCACGGCGACCTCGGTGACGACCGCTCCGGCGTCCTCGAGAGCCGCCAGGGCCAGACGCGTCTGACGCTCCACGTCAGCGATGACCTCGTAGCAGCCCAGATCGATCGAACAGGCGATCTTCATGCCGGCGATGCTGCCGGGGTCGTCCGGCACCCTGACCCTGTCGGCAAGGCTGTTGTGATCGAGGGGATGGGGCCCCGACATGAGATTCGCCATCCACGCCGCGTCCCTGACCGAACGGGTCATGGGACCGTGATGCAGGTACATCGAAAAACTGCTTCTTCCGGGCATGGGAATGCGCCCGAAAGGCGCCTGCCAGCCGACGATCCCGCACTGGCTTGCCGGTTGCCGGATCGAGCCTGTGCTGTCGCCGCCGGTGGCAAGGGTGGTGGCGCCAGCAGCCAGCGCGGCAGCCGAACCGCCCGAAGAACCGCCCGGAGAGATACCGTGCCGCCAGGGATTGTGGGTGACACCCCACAGCCGCGAATGGGTTGTGTAGAGCCATCCGAATTCAGGCATTGTCGTGCGGGCAAAAAGGATGGCGCCGGCTTCCAGCAGCCTCGTGATGTCGGGATCGGTCACCTCGTCCACATGGTCCCGGTGGATCATCGAGCCCCGCGCCGACCTTCTGCCGGCGATGCGCGCGGAATCCTTGACCGCCAGGGGAATGCCGGCGAGCGGCCCGGGGTCTGCGTCACCGTCCATGAAAACCTTCTCGGCATGCCTTGCCGCCTCGAGCGCCTCGTCGAAGTAGCAGTCGCCGAAGGGATTGATGCTGTCGGATATGGCTTCGGCCCGGTTGATCAGGGTCTCCAGCAGGTCCACCGGCGAGAGTGTACGCTCCCGGAAACGCCGCGCCGCCTCGTGGGCGGGCATGTAGTTCGGATCATCGTCGCCCATCACCTCGTCTCCCGTCTCCCGACCATCTTGACGTTGACCGGGACAAGACTGCTAAGGAAGGGATCCCACAGAAGGGTTCGGCCCATGACACGTCCCAACCGCCCCGGCTTCGCCTCGCGCGCGATTCACGCCGGCCAGGCGCGCGATCCCTCGACCGGCGCCATCATGACACCGATCTATGCCACGTCGACCTATGTTCAGGAGAGTCCGGGCGTCCACAAGGGGTACGAGTACTCACGGTCCCAGAATCCGACACGCCAGGCGCTCGAGGCCTGCGTTGCCGATCTCGAGAATGGCGGCCGGGGCTTTGCCTTCGCATCAGGACTCGCTGCCACATCGACAATCCTCGAACTTCTGGAGTCAGGGAGCCATGTGGTGGCGGGGCATGACCTCTACGGCGGCACCCGCAGGTTGTTCGCCGGAGTCCGCCAGCACAGCGCCGGACTGTCCTTCAGCTTTGTCGACATGACCGACGAGGCGGCGCTGCGCGCCGCCGTGACCCGGGATACCCGGATGATCTGGGTGGAAACGCCAACCAATCCCCTGCTGTCCGTGGTGGATCTTTCCATGGTCAGCCGCATCGCCCGCCAGGCAGGATGCATCGCGGTCTGCGACAACACCTTCGCCACGCCGTGGATCCAGCGCCCGCTCGATCATGGTTTCGACCTCGTTGTGCATTCCGTGACCAAGTACCTCAACGGCCATTCGGACATGGTCGGGGGTCTCGTCGTGGCGTGCGATGACAGCAGCCTCGTCGATCGTCTTGCGTATCTGCAGAACGCTGTCGGCGGTATCCAGGGGCCCTTCGATGCGTTCCTCGCCCTGAGGGGGCTGAAGACCCTGCACCTCAGGATGGAACGCCACTCAGCCAATGCACTCGCTGTCGCCCGGCACCTCGAGGGGCATCCGCGGGTCATGCGTGTCCACTATCCGGGATTGACCACTCACCCGCAGCATCATCTTGCCGCAACCCAGATGAACGCCTTCGGAGGCATGGTGTCTGCCGTCCTCGACGCCGACCTTGCCGGAACGCGCAGATTCCTCGAGGCGTGCCGTCTCTTTGCCCTTGCCGAGAGCCTCGGCGGTGTCGAGAGCCTGATCGAGCACCCCGCCATCATGACCCATGCCTCCGTGCCTGCGGACGTGCGCGAGGAACTCGGCATCACCGACAACCTCGTGCGCCTCTCGGTGGGTGTCGAGAACGAGGCCGATCTCATCGCCGAACTTGACACCGCTCTCGCCGCCATCGGCTCCTGAATCCCTGACGGACCCGGAGAGCACCCCTTTGCCTTGTTCCGGCGGCCTTTCGCCGGGGGTGGTGTCGGCCACACCGGGAAACGAACACAACTGCCCGACCGGTGATCAGCGAGCCGGGGACATGAGACGGCTGAAGCGCCAGGCAATCCAGGTTCCGATGAGGGCGGGTGGCACGAAGGCGCCGAAGAGCCACAATGCGGCCGTCCTGAATTCACCGGGCTGCGACATGTGCTCGAACCCGAGTATGTTGGCGATGATGCCGGTCAGTGCAGCGCCGATCGCGAAAGCGGTCTGCTGCGTGCTCGGCAACATGGAACTCGCCCGGTCCCGGTCATCACGGCCGGCGTTCGCAACCACATGCTTGATCACGTAGCCCCACATCATGCCGAATCCGGCGGTGCCGATGAAGGCGGTTGCCACGACAAGCGACAGCGGACCAAAGGCAACGAACCAGGTCAGGGCGGGGAATCCAGCCGCCAACAGGACACTGCCCAGCTGAATCAGCCGTTTTTCGTATCCGGGCGCCAGTCCTGACAGCAAGAGCGCGCCGGCGCCCCAGCCGAGCGACTCGGTCACCAGGACAAGGCCGGCCTCGAACGGCGTCAGGCCATACAACCGGATCAGCACAATGGGGCCGTAGACGCTGAACGACATCATGCAAAGACTGAACACGAAGGTCATCGCAATACCGCATCCGACGGGATGGGCGAGACTGATCGCATGCCGCGGCAGCAGTCTGAAGGCGTGGGACGCCGCGGCATCGCGCACGGCGAAGAGCCACACGCTCATGCAGCCTGCAGCCAGGAACACGGCCGAAACGAGGATCGAAGTCGCGGCTCCCGCAAACGCAATCGCAAGAATGGCGCCGGCAACCAGCATGAGACGCACAATCGGCAGTTGCCGTTCCTCAAGGGGCACATCAGAGCGCGCGCGCGAGAGCATCGGATACAGCAACAGTGCCAGCACCACACCCTGCAAGGCGAACGACCAGAAGGCAAAGCGCCACAGGCCAGCGGTCGCGAACAGGCCACCGATGAGCGGTCCGCTGAGCGCAGCGACCATCCATGTCAGTGAAAGGCACGCGACGACCCTGGGCACCAGCCGATCCGGGAAAAAGCGGTTCTGAACGATGAAGACAAGGGCAACCAGCGCGCCGCCGCCGAGTCCCTGCACCGTGCGACCTGCAAGCAGGGCTGACATCGCCGGCGCCGCAGCGCACGCGATGCATCCCAACGTGTAGAGCAGGGCCGAAGCCAGCATGGCGCGACGCAGTCCGGCGCGCGCCACGAAGGCGCTCACCACCGCCGCAGCCATGATCGAGCCCATCAGGTAAAGGGCGAATGCCCAGCTGATGAGGCGCAGACCGCCGATGTCGCCGACCGCCTCCGGGAGGGTCGTCGCTGCCAGCAACGTGTTGGCTGCGTGGAGCCAGACCGCCAGGCACATCACCAGGATCAGCGGCAGACGCCGGCGCGCCATCACCTCGCGCCAGGTGACGGGCTGCGCATGCGACGCCGATCGCGCACTCCGGTACATGGCGAATCTCCCGTTGCGCTGTGCCCGGAAACGATGCTAGAACTTCAAGTGAACTTGAAGTCAAGACCATGCAGCAATCCAGCCTGTCGATCGGCGATGTCGCCCGGCGCACGGGACTCGCGACGTCGGCGCTTCGCTTCTATGAAGACAAGGCACTGATCGAATCGCTGCGCACTCCGGGTAATCAGCGGCGCTATGCGCGTGACGTCATTCGCAGGGTTTCGTTTATCCGGGCCGCACAGAGGGTGGGCCTGACGCTCGAGGAGATACGCGCCATGCTTGACGACCTGCCCGCGGGGCGGTCCCCGACGCGCGGAGACTGGCAGAAGCTTGCCAGGCACTGGAAACCATGGCTCGACGAGCGCATTGCCGCCCTCGAACGCTTGCGGGACCAGCTTTCGTCATGCATCGGCTGTGGCTGCCTGTCGCTCGACAGTTGCGCCCTCTACAATCACGGTGATGCCGCTGGCCGCCTGGGCTCCGGTCCGCGCTACCTTCTGGGCGATTCCCCCGATGACCTCCGGATCGGGACTTGACCGAAGCCGCAGCGCTCACGCACGGACATCCTGCAGATCCCGGCGAGACAGCGGCGGGAATCACGCCCGACGAGCGAACAGCAGTTTCGCACGCTTGCCCTCTGACGAACGACGTGTGCGCCGTACGCCATCAACATCAGCAACGTTCTTCAGACTCCCGCGGAACGCCGCCTCACCAACCACCGCCGACACTGATGCGCGGGTCGGGCGCCGCTGCATCCTCAACGGCGTCAGCACGTCCCTTGGCCGAGCCTGGATCGGGATGTGAGGGCCACGTCCGATGGCGTCGTGACGGGGTCCGCCCGACGGCCTGATCAACCGGCGCTGGCGGAAGATTGTGGCTGGCGCACATCTTCCGGCGCGGCGCGGCGGAATGCGGCGAGAGCTCCGGCTTCGGCAACACGGGCTCTGGCGATGGCTTCGTTCTTGACATGACCGAAGCCGCGAATCTGCGAGGGGAAGTTGGCAAGATCCACGGCGGCAGAGTGGTTTGCGGGCGTCAGTGCGACAACAACCTCGTTCATGCGGTTGAAGTAGTCCGAGATCAGCTGGCGTTCCTCGCGCCGGTCCCGCTGCCAGCCGAAGGGGTCGAGAACGCTGCCACGCAGCCGGCGCATGGCCGCGAGACAGCGAAACACCACGATGATCCAGCTGCCGAACGTCCGTTTCGCCCGCTGTCCGGTGGCCGGATCGCGGCGCGAGATCAGCGGCGGCGCCAGGTGAAACTGCAACCCCGGCTCGCCGTCGAAGGTTTCCTGCAGTTTCTTGGCGAAGGCGCCGTCGACATGGAGCCGCGCCACCTCGTACTCGTCCTTGTAGGACATCAGCCTGAAAGCCTGGCGGGAGACGGCAATGGCAAGGTCGTCCGTGCCCGGCGTCAGCCTGCGTTCGGCGTCCGAGACGCGATGAACGAGATCCAGGTAGCGTTCGGCCCATGAGCGGTCCTGCCATGATGCGAGGAAGGCGGCATTGCGCTCCACGAGTGAGGTCTGATCGTCGATGTCCGTTTCCACCAGGTTGCGGACCGCCATCATGTCATGGGCCGCATGCCTACCCAGCAGGACGGCGTTCCTGTTGGTCTCGACAGCCACGCCATTGAGTTCGATGGCCCTGTCGATGGCGTGGCCCGGGAGCGGCAGAAGACCCTTTTGCAGGGCATGGCCAAGCATGAAGAGATTGGCGGCGATGCCGTCACCGAGCAGACTCCCGGCGAGGCGTGTGGCATCGACGACGACGATTCCCGCCCTGCCGACCGCGCCCTCGAGGGACGAGCGAAGGGCATCAAGCGGATACGCAAGATCAGGGTCGAGGGCAAAGGCGCCGGTCATTGTCTTCTCTGAATTGACGATGGCCGTCGTCGTGCCTGGCGCCAGTTTGCGAAGCGTGTCCGGTGCGGCTGCCGTGACCATGTCGCAGGCCAGAAGCAGACGGGCCCCGCCGTCGGAGATGCGCGGCGCATGAAGCTCTTCGGGAGACCTTGCGATACGGATATGACTGACCACCGCACCGCCTTTCTGGGCCATGCCGATCATGTCGAGAACCGTCACTGCGTGACCTGCGAGATGTGCCGCCATGCCCAGGAGTGCGCCGACCGTGACCACCCCGGTACCGCCGATGCCCGCCACCACAATATCCCAGGGCCTGTCGAGAGGCGCCATGGTCGGTGGCGGCAGATGTGCAGACGCCAGGGAATGACACGCATCATTGTTGCTGCGGCGTGGCCGGACACCGGTGACGGTCACGAGGGCCGGACAGAATCCCTTGATGCAGGACATGTCCATGTTGCACGACGACTGATCGATTTGCCGCTTGCGGCCCGACGGAGTTTCCACCGGCACGATGGCCACACAGTTCGACGTGAGGCCACAATCGCCACACCCCTCGCACACCTCCTCGTTGATGATGACACGCTGTCGGGGAGTCGGCAGGACGCCGCGCTTGCGGCGGCGGCGCTTCTCGGCAGCGCAGGTCTGATCGTAGATGAGAACAGTGAGTCCAGGCACCCTTGCCAGGGTGCGCTGGACGACCTCCAGGTCGTCGCGATGATGCACCGTGCAGCCCTGTGGCCAGCGCGTCGCCGCTGGGTACTTCGCCGGATCGTCGGTGACGACGCGGATTTCCCGTGCGCCCTCTGCCGCCACCTGGCGGGCAATCCGGGACGGGCTGACGTCGATGTCGGCACTCTGCCCGCCGGTCATCGCAACCGCATCGTTGCACAGGATCTTGTAGGTTATGTTGACGTTTGCCGCCGCAGCGGCGCGGATCGCCAGCAGACCCGAGTGGCTGTAGGTGCCGTCACCCAGATTGACGAAAACATGGTCCGTGGCAACAAACGGCGCCTGGCCGATCCATGAGGCGCCTTCCGCGCCCATGTGGGTGAACGTCGCGGTATTCCTCTTCATGGCGAGCGCCAGATAGTGGCAGCCAATGCCGCCCAGGGCCCGGCTTTCGGGAGGCACCCTCGTCGAGGTGTTGTGCGGGCAGCCGGCGCAGAAGTAAGGCGTGCGCGCGAGAGGCGGCGGTTCACCGCAAGGGACTCGCTGTTGGCGGACGCGGTACGCGCCGGTGAAGGCCGTGGAACCGGCAAGAGCGTCGAGACGGGGGGCGATGATGCGGGCAATCATCGACGGATCGAGTTCGCCATCCGACGCCACGAGAGGGGCTCCTTGAGGGTCATGCTTGCCGCTCACGCGTGGCCGGCGCGTGGCCGGCAGGTGATAGAGAGCTTCCTTGATCTGGGTCTCGATGAGAGCGCGCTTTTCCTCGATGACGAGAATGTCCTCGAGACCGGTGGCGAATTCGCCGAGGCTCTCCGTCTCCAGGGGCCATGTCATGCCGACCTTGTAGAGGCGCAGGCCCACAGCCGCCATCGTGGCATCGTCAAGTCCGAGATCATCCAGGGCCTGGGCCAGATCAAGCCAGGATTTCCCGGCTGCCACGATGCCAAGGCGCGCCTTGTGGTTGCCTGCGACAATGCGGTCAAGGCGATTTGCCCGGGCAAAGGCTCTCGCTGCGGCGAGCTTGTGGTTCTGCAGGCGCTCTTCCTGGCGCATCGGGTCATCGGGCCAACGGATGTTGAGCCCCCCGGCCACGGGATCGACGCCCACAGGCGCGGCGACGGACCGGTCCGGCATGAGTTCTATCGACGAGGATGCGTCGAGATTGTCCGCCGTCGTCTTGAAGCCGATCCAGCATCCCGAATGGCGGGACATCTCCATGCCGATGATGCCGAAGTCGAGAATCTCGGCCACGCCCGCCGGGTTGAGAACCGGAATGCCGGCCGCCACAAAGGCCTGTTCACTCTGGTGGGGCAGTGTGGAAGACCGGCAGCCGTGATCGTCACCGGCGATCAGCAACACGCCACCGTGTTTCGCCGAACCGGCCAGATTGCCATGTCTGAAGACATCCCCGCAGCGGTCGACTCCCGGTCCCTTGCCATACCAGTAGGCGAACACCCCGTCATGGCACGCATCATCGAACAATTGGGCCTGCTGGGTGCCCCAGATGGCGGTCGCCGCGAGATCCTCGTTGATGCCCGGCTGGAAGTGGATGCGGTGTGACTCCAGATGTTCCGCGGCACGCCACAGCTGCTGGTCGTAGCCGCCAAGCGGGGAACCGCGGTATCCGGAGATGAACCCGGCCGTCTCGAGCCCCGCGCTGGCATCGCGCCGCCGTTGTTCCAGGGGCAGACGGACCAGGGCCTGAATACCCGTCAGGTAAACACGTCCTTCTTCAAGGACGTACTTGTCATCAAGGCTGACCTCGCCTTCCGGCATGAGTGGAGAACCGCTTTCATCGAGGCGTGAACGCCACTCACCTTAGCGGTCACGGGCTCTCGCGGCGAGTCGCGATTGACCATCCGGGAGTGTGGCCTTCCGCGGGCAAGTGGACTAAAGAAGATGCAACGAGACCAGACCTGCCAGTGAGGAATCTGTCATGAACGTTATCCCCAACTCTCCCCACGCGCGCGACGCTGCAACCCTCATCCACCCCTATTCCAATCTTGTGGTGCACGAGAAGCAGGGCCCTCTCATCATCGAGAAGGGCAACGGCGTCCATGTCGAGGACCTCGAAGGCAACACCTACATCGAGGGACTTGCCGGCCTGTGGTGCACCTCGCTCGGTTTCAACAACGAACGGCTGGTGGAGGCAGCGGCGACACAGATGCGCAAGCTCCCCTATTACCACGCCTTCTTCCACCGCTCGTCGATGCCGTCCATCGAACTGGCCGAACGCCTGATCGACATGGCGCCGGTCCCCATGGCACGTGTCTGGTTCGCCAATTCCGGCTCCGAGGCCAACGACCATGTGGTGAAGTTCGTGTGGTACTACAACAACGCCCGTGGCAAGCCCGAAAAGAAAAAGATCATCGCCCGTTTCGGCGGCTATCACGGTATCTGCGTGTCGTCGGGCAGCCTCACCGGCATTCCCCTGATGCACCAGGGCTTTGATCTGCCGATCGCCAACATCATGCACACCGGGTCACCGCACTTTTACCATCACGGCCTCGAGGGCGAATCGGAAGACGATTTTGCGACTCGAAGGGCCGAGGAACTCGAGCAGATGATTCTTGCCGAGGGACCCGACACCGTCGCCGCCTTCATCGCCGAGCCCGTCATGGGCGCCGGCGGTGTCATCGTGCCGCCCGCCGGCTATTTCGAGAAGATTCAGGCCGTCCTGGCGAAGCATGACGTGCTGATGATCGCCGACGAAGTGATCTGCGGGTTCCACCGCACCGGTCAACTGTTCGGTTCCAACACCTTCGGCATCAAACCGGACATCATGGTCGTGGCCAAGCAGCTTTCCTCGGCCTACCTGCCGATCAGTGCCGTGATGATGAACGAAAGGGTCTACGGACCGATTCGTGACTTCTCCGACGAAAACGGCGTTCTTGGGACAGGATTCACCTATTCGGGCCATCCCGTTCCGGCGGCGGTTGCCGTGGAGACTCTCAAGATCTACGACGAAACCAACATTGCCGACCATGTGGCGAAGGTGGCGCCGGTGATGCAGGAGCGGCTCATGGCCCTTGCCGATCACCCGCTTGTCGGAGAAGCAAGGGGGGTTGGCCTCATCGGCGCGGTGGAACTCGTCAGGGACAAGGAGACCCGGGAGAACTTCCCGCCTGCCGTTGCCACCTACTGTGGCGAGCGATGCCTGGCCCATCGCCTCATCTTGCGGGCAGCAGCGGGGAATTGCGTCGCGATCTGTCCTCCGCTCATCATCGAGGAAGAGCAGATTCACCAGATCTTCGATCGCCTGAAGGCAGCTCTCGACGACACTCTGGACTACGTCCGCCAGGAAAGCCTGCTCGACGCAGCCTGATCATCCACCATGTGGCGCCCGCGGCCCTGCGGGGAAATCAGCGGGCGTCACCCAATCGTGACGGCGACAGGGTTGCCGCATCCAGACCCGCGTCGACGAGATCCTGTGGCAGGCTGTTGGCGAGTATCAGGGACGCGGCATAGGCGGAAAGCGCTGAGGACGTCTGGATTCCCGCGCCTCCCTGGCCAACGTTCCAGAAGAATCCCTCGCATGCAGGATCAAAACCTGTCACCGGAAGCCTGTCCGGGACGAAGCTTCGCAAACCTGCCCACCGGCTCTCCATGCGCCTGATGTCGAGAGTGGTCCACTCCATGATCCGGTGGGCGGCAAGGGCGAGATCCAGTTCCTCAGGTGCGGCATCACAGGGTTCGCTTGGCTGTTCGTCGGCCAGGGAGCCGAGAATCAGTCCCGCTTCCGGCTTGAAGTAGAAACTGTCGCCACCATCGGCCACCAGCGGCCAGGCGCCATGGTCCATGCCGTCCGGACCCCGGAAGGTGAAGGCAGTGCGGCGCATGGGTACGAGGCCGACCGGGCCAGCCCCCGCCCTGCCGCCAACCACATCTCCCCAGGCGCCGGCGCAGTTTGCCACGACAGGCGCCTCCAGAGTTCTTTCCGGCACCGACACGCGCCACACGCCGCTGCGGTATTCCATTCCGCAGACCGGTGCATGGAGGAACATGGTGGCCCCCGAACCCTGTGCCGCCCTCAGATAGGCTCCGTGGATGGCATGGACGTCGATGTCGCCGGCAGCGGGTTCCCAGAGCCCCGATTCGACCTTTTCCGGCCTGAGAACCGGGCAGCGTTCGAGGCACCCACCATGGTCAAGTTCGAAGAGCTGATGTCCGACCATGTGCTCCAGTCTTTGAAGGGTCGACGCCGCGTCACCGGTGCCGGTTCCGAAAAGAAGGAGCACGGGACGCCTCCTGATCAGGGACACATCGGTGAACCCCGGCGGCGGGCTTTCGAGAAAGAGCCTGGTCGCAGCGCTGAGGGTCTGGATGACCCCGCCGCCGATCACATCGGTGTAATGGGCCGCGGATCGTCCGGTACTGTGATAGCCTGGCCGGTCTTCCGCCTCGACAACCGCCACCCTGCAGGACGGCGCGAGACGCCAGGCAAGCGACGCACCCACCACTCCGGCGCCAATGACAATGACATCGAATGCGGCCATGATTGCGCAATGGCACCTTCACAATGGTGCCGAAGGGGAGATTCGAACTCCCGACCTACTGATTACGAATCAGTTGCTCTGCCACTGAGCTACTTCGGCTGGAACACCCGGTCAGGGCGGGGGAAACTAGTCACAAGCTGGCGCCAGGGTCAATGGCACAAAGCTCACGACAGCGTCACGGGTTCGGCTGGTGCGCGCGCCGCCAGGACCGGGGAACGGCTCTCCTCCACGGCGCCCGGACTGCGCCAGACCATGGAATCAAATCGTCCGCAACCGTCACAGACAGCGCGCCAGGTTCGGGTGATACGGCCGCAACCGTTGCATTGCCATGTCTTGTCCGGGCTCGCATCAATCATGCGGGCCTGCCATTGCGCAGCCTTTTCGGCGTTGTTCTCGCTGGTCTCGAGGTCCACCCACAGACGGATCTCACGGGGAACAAGGCCCACCGTGCCCATGGCGTTGAGATGGCGTCGCATCTCGCCTGTCAGCCTCGATTCCATCGCCACACGCGCCGCGGCCACATGAGCCTCGCGGTCATCCTCGTTGAGAGCGAACAGACGTTCCATGCGACGATAGCGGTTGGCGCCTTCGTCACCGCGGGCCTCGATGTAGAGATCAGCCAAGTCTGGATGCGGCGCCGTCTTCCAGGTCTGTTCGAGAACACGGACGGCCTGGGCCTGCTTTCCGGATTCGATGAGAAGGCGGGCAAGGATGCAGCCTGCCGGCACCAGGTCCGGCGCCTCGCCATGAGCCGTGCGGGCGAGCCTGAGGGCCTCGTCGCGGCGTCCTTCCTCGCGGGCCCGTGCTGCCTCCTCAACCAGCAGGACGGCATGGCGGCGGTGTCCCGTCCGGGTTTCGATGACCTTGCGATCGCGCGCGGACTTCAGTGTCTGGAGGGCAGCAGTCCAGTCCCCTGCCCTTGTCTGCAACCCGAAGACAGCCTCGGCCGCCCACGCGGCATCGGGTCTGAGAGCATGGGCCTTGCGCGCATACTCGCCCGCAGCCGCGTCATCGCCCTTCCTCAGGGCCGCTGCCATCAGACCGCGAAGGCCCAGAAACTCGGTCTCCGGGCGCTCCAGCATGGCACGAAAGCGCCCGTCCGCCTCACTGTCATCCCCGTCGAGCTGTGCCGCCTGTGCCGTCAGAAGCAGGGTCAGAGGTGGCCGGTCAAGCAGCCTGTCGGCTCTCCTCGCATGGGCCCGGGCGCCCGGGGCATCGCCCGCCGCCACCGCAACGAGTCCCGATGTCAACGCCTGCCAGCCCTTCTCCTTGCGGCGATTGCCCAGGGCATGCCGGATTCGGCGCGGGCCACGCCAGATCCACTGGAGAAGGAGCACCGCCATCACCGCAACCACGAGGAGCAGAAAGATACCGAGAATCAGGACCGACGTGTCGGTCGTCACTTCCCACACATCCCAGACGAAGGTGACGCTGCCCCCGCGATCGGCAATCCACACGATAACGCCGATCACGGCGACCATGACAACAACGCACAAGAGGAGAGCGATCATGGTTGCGTGACGCCGGAAATCGCCCGCGCATGGAGACGATCAAGAGCGTTGTCGGCCTCGATGCGGGTTCTCGCCCGTGCGGCCCATTGCGCCATGGATCGAGAGAATTCGAGGGGAAGGGATTCGATCTCCCGCAACGCCTCTTCAAGGTTTCCCGCGGCCACTGCGGTCTCGATCCTGCGAATCGCTGCCTGGTTGCCGGTGCCGGCAAACTCGTCGCCGATCCGTCTGACGGTGACCAGACTTTCGATGTGGGCCAGGGTCTCGTCCACCCACCCGCTGGCCGCTGCCACCCTCGAGGCGTTGCCTGCGGCCGTGAGCACGTGACCGAGAGACGCCTCGAGAGCATGATGTGTCGCCACGCCGCCGCCAGCATGGCGGGCCAGGGTATCGAGGTCTGCCGCGATCTCCGGATCATCCGCTTCAAGCACGACAACGGCCTCGAGTTCGGCAACGAACGGCAGGCCACTGTCGACGGTTTCCCGCAACTGGCCAACGGCGATAACGAAAGCCGCACCGTGATCACCCGACCGGGCAGCGAGGGTGTCCAGCCTCTCGCGAAGGCTCGCCATCTCCCGATGAAGCATGTCGATCAGAGAGGTTCGTTCGCGGTCCGCAACATCAGGGTGCTGAAGGTCACCGTTCGCATCATTCAGGCCTTCTTCAAGGCGATCCATGCGCTGCACGAGTTCTGCAAAGTCCGTCTCCAGTCCGGCGCGATACCCAGCCTCAGCGGCAAGAGCGGCTTGCGCCGCATCAAGACGTTGCGCGAGACGCATCACGGCAACGTCAGTATCCGACCCTCCTTCTTGCGCAGCGAGGCGGGCGAGACGTTCCTCGAGATCGGCAAGATGCGCCGTGCTGTCACGCATACCGGACCACAGCCAGGCCAGACCGGCGACAAGGACCGCTGCCACCAGAACAAGACTCGCCGACGCCAGCCATCCAGCGTACCTCGCCAGAGACCGCTTCGCAGCCAGCGTCTGTCTCCAGGCCCGGGGAGCGCAAGGGGCGCTGCTGTCGTCAGATGTCATGAATGTTCTCCGGCACGAACAATGCACTCTGCAAGGCTCTCCGCGTCACCGCAGGAAGCCACGACAAGATCCTTCCAGCCCGATTCCCGGAGGGTCCTCGCGACAGCATCGCTCAGGCAAAAACCGGTGAGCGACGGCAAGAACATGGCCACACCGGCCTCCCGAACGAGTCGCAAGAAGATTGCGGCTGTTCGCGGCGAAAAGTGCGCGACACCCTGAAGATCGCCTCCCCGAAGCGCGGTCAGGGCCGCCTGTGGAAGGTCACGGGCGGCCTCGGCATGATAGCCGACAACGCGTTCGACGACGAATCCGTCTCTCGCCAGCATGTCTGCCAGGTTGCGGGCAACCGTCGAACCCGATACGTGGACCAGTCGCCCGGACCCCGGGTCAAGCCGCCGTCGGATGAGCATCGCCAGGCTCTCGACGTCGCCGCGGGCGGCATGAACACCGGTGAAACCGTGATCCCTTGCCCGCCCTGCCGAGGCAGCTCCGACAGCGAGGACCGGAACGCACCGGTTTGCCGTGGCCCGTGCGAGGGCATCGGCACCATGGGCGCTCGTCACCACACATCCCTGGGCACTGTCGAGGTGACCCAGCGTGACAGGAACGTCGACGATCGTGAGAAGCGGAGCAACAACGGACTCGATTCCGCGACTCCGGAGAACGGCCGCGAAGGCGAGGGAATCTCCCTTCGGCCTTGTCAGGAGAATGGTCACGGCATCCTGCTTCCATAGAGGTCCCTGCCGGCGCGGCTCAGCAACCTTTCGCCGACAATCCTGCCCACCGCCTCGGCGGCCACGCCATTGTCGTCACTCATCGTCCACCGGCTGCCGTCGTCCGACAGCACCTGGGCGCGGACCCGCACACTGTCGCCGGCCCGTGTCGCAAGAGCGGCTACGGGTGTCCGGCATGATCCGTCGAGGACCGCGAGGACGGCACGTTCTGCCTCGACACACTGCCTGGCAGACGCATCATCGATGGACTTCAGCATGGCTAGGATCCCGGCCTCCCCGGCGCGGCACGTTACGCCGATGGCGCCCTGCCCGGCGGCAGGCAGCATGGCACCCGGATCAAGGAGTGCGGTCGCCTCGTGGAGAAGGCCAAGACGTTCCAGGCCGGCAGCCGCCAGCAGTGTCGCTGCGACCCCGCCCTCCTTCACGCGGGCAAGGCGGGTATCGACATTGCCCCGCCAGGCCACGATATCGAGATCGGGCCGCAGGCTGAGGAGCTGCGCACGGCGGCGTATCGACGATGTGCCGACCCGGGCACCTCTGGGGAGATCACCGATCGAGGCGGCAACCTCTGAGACAAAGGCATCGCGAGGATCGGCACGCGGCAGGATTGCGCCCAGCACCACCTCCGCGGCAATGGCCGTTTCCACGTCCTTCATGGAATGCACGGCGAGGTCGGCCTCGCCGCGGGCCAACACCCGGTCGATTTCCGCGGTGAAGACGCCCTTGCCCCCTACCTCGGCGAGGGGGCGGTCCTGGACCTTGTCGCCGGTGGTGCGCACGACGACCAGTTGCGGTGGCGCGAGGCCGGGGTGACGCGCCATCAGTTCCTCGCAGACCAGGCCGGCCTGGACCCGTGCCAACCGGCTTCCCCGCGTGGCGATTCTCAGGGGAGCCACGGTCTATCGGCTCTCAAGGAACCAGGCCGTCAACCTGATTGCCCTTGCCATGACCCATGGACACACTCCTGACGCCCCCTTGGCTATTGGCCATGCGGTGATACGACCATCGTCGAGCAACCTCACCTCCCGCAAGGGCGGCGGGCCCCTCAATCTATCTGTTTGTCGGGCAACGTTGAACCCGCTCCTGAGGGGATTGTTCCTGGTCTGGTACGACCCCCGGGAACACAAGTGCCCACGCCGTGGGCGACGCTGTAGACCAATCGTGTCCAGGCCACACTGTGCAGCAGGACTCGTTTTTTGTCCGGCAGCGGGTGATGCGAGCGCGTTCAACGGACTATTGCGGGGAGCGTTGTCTGTGTCCTGGTTCAGGCCGCATGCCACTGCTTTCGACAGCATCACGGGCATCCCGCACCACGCAACAGGCATGATCCGGGGACCTGACACCAAACCAGGGCGAATCGCCAGTCAGGGTCGAAATCAGAGGCAGGGAACGGCACAATCCTCGGGTAATAGCCCTATCGAGTCTGGCGCCGGTGATGCTGCTGGAGCAGCACGCAGGACAAGCCTGGGCTTGAGATTGTGGTGGGCGCACATTGATATGGACCGAGAGTTTCGGTGCTGCGCCTCTGGCGGCGGGATGCAGTGGCAGGCGATCAGCGTCGATCCGGCAGACGGCCAGGTCCTGCTGTGCGCCGGCGTTGCCGGTCAGATCCTGGCTTCGATCAGGAACGGTCCCGGTGTCGCAAATCCGGCGGCGAGAGCGTCGTTGAATTTCTCGGCCGTGTCCGCTCGTCGGGCCTCGACACCCATGGAATGCGACATGGCGACCCAGTCGATCTCCGGCCGGTCGAGATCAAACATGTCATGGGCCTTGGGACCCGGAGTGGCGCCGACATTCAGAAGCTCGGTGTGGAGAATGGCATAGGTCCGGTTGGCGTAGACAACGGTGACGACATCAAGCTGTTCTCGTGCCTGGGTCCACAGAGCCTGGAGCGTGTAGAGCGCACTGCCGTCACCGGTAAGGCAGAGCACCTTGCGGTCGGGGCAGGCAACCGCGGCGCCTGTCGCCTCGGGCACGGCGCGGCCGATGGACCCTCCGGTTCCGAAAAGCCAGTCATGGTGCGGACATCCCATGGTGTAGGGGTGGAGCATGCGTCCCGATGTGATCGCCTCATCCGACACGATGCACCCTTCAGGCATCAGGTGGCCGATCGCCGCGGCGATCTTGTGGATATCGAGGTCTCCGGATCCGGGTTCTGGCCTTTTCGCCGCGTCGCGGCGGGGGTCGCACGCCATGGCGCCGAGACCGTCTGCGAGGCGTTCGAGTGCATCCACAATGTCGTCCGCCACTCCCGCAAGCTCAACCGGGCGCGCTGTCTCGGGAACCAGCAGGCTTGGTTTGCCGGGGTAGGCAAAGAACGCCACCGGCATCTTGGCGCCGACGAGAATGACATGGCGCACTCCGGCAGTGGCGGCGAGCGCTTCATCAACCACATACGGCATGCGTACAGGGTTGACCCGCCCGGCGCCGCGCTCGCTGCGGGCGCCGGCAAACTCGGACATGAGAAGAGCGCCGGTCCGCTCGGCGATACGCCCTGCCAACTCGGTCGCATCGGCGCGTAACGCGCGGCCGCCAAGCAGGATCAGCGCCGGCTCATCGGACGTGAGCGCGGCCCGGCAGGCCCTGACCTGGACGTCGTCCACAGGTTGCGGCGCCAGGACGTCGGGAACCGGAGATGGCCCCTCTGCATCGTTCCACGCGGTGTCCGCCGGAAGAACGAGGGTTGCGATCTGCCCCGGCGGCGTGCGCGCCGCGGCAATCGCCGCCGCCCCGTCCGCAGCAACCGATACCGCGTCCGCGCTGGTCCTTACCCAGTCGGAGACCGGTCGGGCAATGCCCTCGATATCGGCTGTCAGAGGTGCATCATGAGCAATGTGGTAGGTCGCGTGCTCGCCAACGATGTTGACGATCGGTGTGCGCGCCTTTCTTGCGTTGTGCAGGTTGGCAAGGCCGTTTCCCAGCCCGGGGCCCGTATGAAGAAGCGTCGCCGCCGGGCTGTCCTTCATGCGCCCGTAGCCATCTGCGGCGCCGGTCACCACGCCCTCGAAGAGACCCAGGATGCATCGCATGCCATCGACCTTGTCGAGGGCGGCGCAAAAGTGCATTTCCGAGGTACCGGGATTGGTGAAACAGGTGTCCACCCCGCCCTTGACGAGAGTGCGCACGAGGCTTTCGGCCCCGTTCATGACATTGCCTTCCATGGGATCAGTGACCAGTGCTGGTTAGGATTCATCAAGAAAACGATTGAGCTTGCCGGCAAGGTCCTTCACGGAAGCGGCCACCAGGCGGCGCCCGGCATCGGGCGTGGAAAGTGACGGCAGGCTGCCGATCCGCCCGTCCGGATAGCGTCTGCGGTAATCGTCCGAATCGTGGAACCCCGACCAGGCCGGCGCCCTGCCGGCAAGGTTGACCTTCTTGATGTGGTCAGGATAGGCAAACCAGGTCACCGAAACCTCGCTGCACGTTGCATGCTCGCCTTCGTCGGCCCCGTAGAGTTCCTTCGAGATCGACCGCACGCCGGCCGAATCCCACCAGTTCGACAGCGTGCAGCGCAGGGGCCGGTCCACGGGCCGGGTGCGCATCGAGACTTCGGAGTGGATTTCGGCAATGGCCGCATGGATGGTGGCAATGTTCCCGCCGTGCCCGTTGAGGAAGAAGAACCGGTCGAATCCGTGCCGTGCAAGCGAGACAACGCAGTCCCGGATGACGCTCATGAGCGTCGAGGGGCGCAGACACATCGATCCTGAAAAACCAAGATGGTGCTGGGCCACTCCGATGCCAAGGGTGGGCGCCACGAGAACGCCGGTTTCCTCGCCGAGTCGACGGGCGACAATGTCCGGGCAGATGGCATCGGTTCCGATCAGACCGCCCGGACCGTGCTGCTCGGTGGAACCGACCGGCAGAATGATGCCGGAACGCGACTCCAGGTAGTGTTCCACTTCCTGCCATGTGGAAAGACTGAGCTGCATGACACCCCCCGCCGTGCTGCACCAAGACTATCGCGCCACGCCGTCACGGGACAATGGCGCCGGGTGGGTGAATTCTTGATTCCCTCAACCGTGTCGGGCCACACTTCCCGGTCACCAAAGACGAGGTTCCCATGACCGACGATGTTGTCCATGGCGTTCCGGACGGATGGGCTTCGCGGGCTCATGTCGACAATGATGCCTACCTTGCAATGTACGAGGAATCGATTCGTGATCCAGACGGTTTCTGGGCACGCCACGGCCAGCGGATCGACTGGATCACGCCCTATTCGAAAGTCAAGAATACGCGCTACGACGATGATGTGGACATCAGGTGGTTCGAGGACGGCGAGCTCAATGTCTCGGCCAACTGCCTTGATCGGCACCTTGAGGCGCGCGGCGATCAGGCCGCCATCATCTGGGAGCCCGACGATCCCGGGGAAGACGCGCGCACGCTGACTTACCGGGAACTCCACGAAGACGTCTGCCGGATGGCCAACGCCCTCCTTGAGATGGGTGTGCGCCGTGGCGACCGGGTCACCATCTACATGCCGATGATCCCCGAGGCGGCCTCGGCCATGCTCGCCTGCGCCCGGATCGGCGCCGTTCATTCCGTCGTGTTCGGAGGATTCTCGCCCGACGCCCTCGCCAGCCGCATCCATGACTGCGACTCGCGCTTCGTCATCACAGCCGACGAAGGCTTGCGGGGCGGCAGAAAGGTCCCGCTCAAGAGCAACGCGGATCAGGCGCTTGAGGATTGTCCGCATGTCGGCGCCGTCCTGGTGGTCCGCCGTACCGGCGCCGACGTGGCGATGAAGGAGGGCCGCGACCACTGGTGGCATGATGTCAGGGAGTCGGTCAGCGCCGCGTGTCCGCCGGCGACCATGCACGCCGAGGACCCGCTCTTTATCCTCTACACGTCGGGTTCGACCGGCAAACCCAAGGGGGTGCTGCACAGCTCCGCAGGCTATCTCGTCTATGCCTCCATGACCCACCGTTATGTCTTCGATTATCACGATGGCGATGTCTACTGGTGCACGGCCGATGTCGGCTGGGTCACCGGTCACAGCTACATCGTTTACGGGCCGCTTGCCAACGGCGCCTCCACACTCATGTTCGAGGGCGTACCGAATTGGCCCGATGCCAGCCGTCACTGGCAGGTTGTCGACAAGCACTCGGTCAACATCTACTACACGGCGCCAACGGCTATCCGCGCCCTCATGAGGGAGGGTGACGGGCCGGTCACATCCACATCGCGTGCCAGTCTGCGCCTGCTCGGCTCGGTCGGAGAGCCCATCAATCCGGAGGCCTGGGACTGGTACTGGCGTGTCGTCGGCGACAGCCGTTGTCCGGTCGTCGATACCTGGTGGCAGACCGAGACCGGAGGGATCCTGATCACGCCCCTGCCAGGCGCCACCGATCTCAAGCCCGGCTCGGCAACAAGACCGTTCTTCGGTGTGAGACCGGCCATTGTCGACAATGACGGCCGGATCCTGGAAGGAGCGGCCACCGGCAATCTCTGCTTGCTCGATTCCTGGCCAGGCCAGATGCGGACGGTCTACGGCGATCACGAACGCTTCATCCAGACCTATTTCGCCACCTATCCAGGCAAGTACTTTACCGGTGACGGCGCCAGGAGAGACGAAGATGGCTACTACTGGATCACCGGCCGGGTGGACGATGTTCTCAATGTCTCGGGCCACCGAATGGGGACCGCCGAAATCGAAAGCGCACTGGTTGCCCATCCCAAGGTTGCGGAGGCCGCCGTGGTCGGCGCACCGCACGACATCAAGGGACAGGGCATCTATGCCTATGTGACGCTCAATGCCGGCGAGGAACCGGGCGACAACCTCTCGCGGGAACTCGCGCAATGGGTGCGCAAGGGGATCGGGCCGATCGCCACCCCCGACTGGTTGCAGTGGGCTCCGGGGCTGCCCAAGACCCGTTCAGGCAAGATCATGCGGCGCATTCTCCGCAAGATCGCCGAAAACGACTTCGCTCATCTGGGAGACACATCAACCCTGGCCGAGCCAGGTGTCGTGGACGATCTCATCGCCAACCGGCGGAACAGGTAGTCTGGCCGCGCCTGGAAAACCTCCGGACATGCCGATCCTCGACCGGGAGATTCTGCAGGACTTTTCCCCAAGACACTGTTTCATGCTCCCCGGCGAGCGCTCTCGAGCACTTATGACCGGTTTTGCAGGAACCTTCCGGTGAGCGTCGGCATGCGTGGTTGCCGCCCGTCTCGTTGACGCCGCACTCAAGGGTGTCGTTGCGCCCGGCGTCGCCAGGATTTCCTGCTCCCTCCCATTCTTGCTCCGAATCACTGTTTCAGAGAAAACCGGAGTGTCGGCGCCGTCGGCCCGAATGCTGCATCAACCGCGTTTTCAGTGGGCGATGTATCGATATCCGTCGCGACGTATCCTGCCATCCCGCACCAGATCCTTGACAGCCCGCTTGGCGTCAAAGTTGGAAAGCGACACGCCGGTGACCTCCCGGACTCCCGCACGAATGGCGGACATTTTGCACCCCGTTTCTCCGGCCCCTGCAATGACGCCGGCAACCTCATTCATCGCGCGCATCACGTCGTCGGAAACAGCTTTTCGGGGGCGTCCGCGCCGGCCGCCTGAAGGCGCCGCCACTGACGCGATCGATTCCGTTTCTTGCGTTCCACCCGTCGCCGGATCCTCTTCAAAGGCAATTGAAGCGTCCCCGGACTGCATCGCCACCGGTTCCTGGCCATGGCCTGATCCGGTTGTCGCATTCGGGTCATCCGGCAAGGTTTCGAATTCTGCCTGAACGGCCTCGGCCGCCGGTTCCCCGACAGCCACGAAGCGGTAGCCCTCGCGGCGAATGCGCGTTTCAGAAAGAAGTGACTGCAGAGCTTCATCCAATGCCTTGCGTGTCGGCTCCTCGCCCTTGCGATTGGCCAGCAATCCGCTCAGCGCCGAACGCTTGACCCCGAATTGTCCGGAATTGGTGATGGCGACGAGAACCGCCGCCGGCGCAACCCTGCCCTGTCCTCCTGCGGTCTTGCGACCCTGGCCCTTTCCGGCCCGGGTCCTCGCGGTTTGCCTGGCGGCGGGACGGCTCCTTTGTGCCGTCTTGCGTTCCGCAAGGGTCCCGCTGATCAATGCCTCCAGGCTTTGTGCCGCCCTCTGCATGTCCCCGATTGATTTTTCGACTGTCGCGGCTTCGGCCAGCAACGTCTGATGCCTTTCTTCTTCGGACGCAATCTCCCTGTTAATCAGTGACAGGGCTGCTGCAATCTGGGCGTTGCTCACGTGACATGCCTTTCCCGGTGGTGGAGATTCCGGAGTGTTTCGGTGTTCATTAGGGCGGGGACGGCTGAACGTCAATCTCTTTGTGCGGGAAGACGTCAATTCCGGGCGCGATCATGGTAGGTTCCGGACGTCAACAACCGCGGGGTTCGAAAGATGACGCACAGCGACTCCCATGAAGGCTGGAGCGAGGATGATTCACGCCACTTCATCGATTACAGTCACTATTTTGTGCCAGAACGGGAAACACAGATTGATACCATTTGCAGTGTCATTCCCCCGGCGCCGGACAATTCACTGATTGTCGATATCTGCTGCGGTGAAGGCCTGCTTGCATCGGCCCTGGCCCGACGATTCAGCGATTGTCATATCGCGGCGCTTGACGGCTCGCCGGTCATGCTTGAAGCGACCGGCAGGCGCCTGGGCGAGACCGGGACATCCTGGACGGCGTCCGTCATCGACCTTGCCGATTCAGGCTGGCGGCAATTCGACCGCCCGGTCCATGCCTTCGTGTCATCGCTTGGCGTCCACCACCTCGATGGACCGGGAAAGGCCTCCCTGTTCAGGGATCTCGCAGCGGCCCTTTCATCGGAAGGCGTGATCGTTGTCTGCGATCTCGTCGAGGCGCAGCGCCGCGAAGGCCGCGCGCTGTGGGAGCGTCAATGGGACGACGGTGTCAGGGAAAGGGCCATCCGCCTCGACGGCAACGAGGACATGCTGCACTTCTTCCGCGAGGACGGCTGGAACTACTACAGCGATCCCGAAGCCGATCCCGTCGACATGCCATCGGGCCTTTGCGAACAGTTCGCCTGGATGGAGGAAGCCGGTCTGGTGGATGTCGATCTACACTGGCTCGTGGCAGGACATGCGATCTTTTCGGCCCGCAAGCCCTGAATGCCTGCCGTCAGGCGCATTTGGAGAATCCGCATGACGTGCAGAGATGGCAGCCCTCCTGATGGATGAGACCCGGAAGACCGCATCGCGGGCAACTTGCGGCGCTGCGATGCGGTTCGCCCGCAGCGCCGATCCCGTCTCCGGTATCGCTGATGAAACCGATGCTGATCATGTGAGTCTCGAGAACATCACCGATGGCGGCCAGAAGCGAGGGTACATAGCGACCGTCCATCCATGAGCCACCACGCGGGTCGAAGACCGCCTTCAGTTCCTCGACGACGAAGCTGACGTCGCCGCCGCGGCGGAACACCGCCGAGATCATCCTCGTCAGACCCAGCGTCCAGGCGTAGTGGTCCATGTTCTTCGAGTTGATGAAAACCTCGAATGGCCGCCTCCGGCCGTTCCTGACCACATCGTTCACGGTCAGATAGATCGCATGATCACTCTCCGGCCAGCGCAGCTTGTAGGTCCTTCCGGGGAGAATCTCGGGGCGATCAAGAGGCCGGGTCAGGTGAATGACGCCAGCCGTCTCGAACGCATCCCCCGGGGTTTCGGACGGTGTCTCCTCGAGCGGCAGTTCCGGCTCGCCCGCGGCCTTCGTCTCGAGAACGGCACCGGTGACGTCGTTCGGCCTGTAGGTCGTGCACCCCTTGCATCCCAGCCGGTAGGCCTCAAGATAGACATCCTTGAAGTCCTCGAACGCAATGTCCTCGGGCACGTTGATGGTCTTGGAGATCGAACTGTCGATGTACTCCTGGACCGCCGCCTGCATGCGAATGTGATCAGCCGGCCTCAAGCCCTGGGCATCGACAAAGTAGTCTGGCACGGGAGCGACCTCGCCGCGCATCCGGCGCCACAGGCGGAGCGCATAGTCGGTGACCTCCTCGCTCTTCCTGGTGCCGTCGGGCATCAGGACGTGACGTGTGTAGGAGAAGGCAAAGACAGGCTCGAGGCCGGACGAGATGTTGTCGGCGAAGAGCGAAATGGTGCCGGTCGGGGCGATCGATGTCAGCAACGCATTGCGGATGCCGTGGGCGGCAATCGCGTCACGCACATCCTGCTCGAGGTCGACAACGGTCTCGCCCGCCAAATAGGCTTCGGCTTCGAAGAGCGGGAAAGGCCCCTTTTCCTTCGCCAGACGCGTCGAGGCAAGGTAGGCTTCGCGACGCAGGTGCGAAAGCCAGGTGCGAGCCAGTGCGATCGCCCGTTCGCCGCCGTAATGCGCCTTCATCATGATGAGCGCATCGGCAAGACCGGTGACGCCCAGACCGATGCGCCGCTTGGCCACCGCCTCCTGGCGCTGCTCTTCAAGCGGGAAGCGTGAGACGTCGATGACGTTGTCCATCAGCCGCACGGCCGCCGCAACGGTGCGGGAGAATGCCTCGTGATCGAACCGCGCCTCATCGCCGAAGGGATCGGCAATGAACCGTGTCAGGTTGATGGATCCCAGAAGGCAGGCGCCGTACGGCGGCAGCGGCTGTTCGCCGCAGGGGTTCGTGGCCGAGATGGTCTCGCAGTAGTGCAGGTTGTTGCGCTGGTTGATGCGGTCGATGAAGATGACGCCGGGTTCGGCGCAGGCATAGGTGCCGCGCATGATCCGGTCCCACAGACCGCGGGCCGACACCGTTCCGTAGACGACTCCGTCAAAGGTCAGTTGCCATGCATCGTCCTGGCGGACCGCGGTCATGAAGGCATCGCTCACCAGCACCGAAAGATTGAACATGCGCAGCCGCCCGGCTTCCTGCTTGGCATCGACGAAAGCCTCGATGTCCGGATGATCGCAGCGCATGGTCGCCATCATCGCGCCGCGCCGGTGGCCGGCGCTCATGATGGTACGGCACATGGAATCCCAGACATCCATGAATGTCAGCGGTCCCGAGGCGTCAGCGCCCACACCACGAACAGCGGCGCCCTTCGGTCTCAGTGTCGAGAAATCGTAGCCGATCCCGCCACCGGCTTGCATGGTGAGCGCCGCTTCCTTCAGGTGATCGAAGATTCCGCCCATGTCATCGGGCACGCTCCCCATGACAAAGCAGTTGAAGAGCGTGACATTCCTCCTGGTGCCTGCGCCGGCCAGAATCCGGCCGGCAGGCAGAAAGCGGTAGCCCGACATGGCGGCCAGGAACTGCTCCTCGATCCCGCGCCGGTGCGCGGCGTCCTCCATCGACGCGCAGGCCCGGGCCACCCGTTGCCAGGTCGCCTCGACAGTGTCGTCCACCGGCGTGCCGTCAGGGCCCTTGAGACGGTACTTCATGTCCCAGACCTGCAGGGCAATGGGGGATTGTGCGTCGCTCATCCAGGCATCTCTTGCCACTCTTGCGGCATCATAGCGCCCTGCAATGTGCTCTCAACCCTGAGTCCTTCCCCTGGCTTCGGCGACAAGCGCGCTGGTCCCGTTTTCTATCCTTGATTCAAGCTCTTCCATGAAACGTGCTCGCGGCAGCGCAGGCGGGATCGCCTCAAGAAACGCCATGACGGCACACCCCGGAGTCTTCCTGATCTGTCGGCGCGGCCAGAAAACCCCGCAGTTGAGCGCCACCGGAATCACCGGCACTCCCAGAGCCGCATAGAGTCCGGCCACGCCACGCTGGTATGCAACCCGTTTGCCTGGAGTCGTGCGCGTCCCTTCGGGGAAGATCACGATGCATCTGCCCTCGCTTGCGACCCTTGCCGCGTGATCCAGGATGCGGCGCAGCGAGGCAAGGCCGGCACGGCGGTCGATGGCGAGGCAGTCCATGGCCGCAACGAACCCGCCGACAACCGGAAGACGGACGATTTCCTGCTTGATCACGAAACAGGCATCCGGAAACAGCCTCAAGAGGGCATAGGTTTCCAGGGTCGACTGATGTTTGACCGCGATCAGTGCCGGACCATCCGGCAGGTTGTTCCGGCCCCGCACCTCGAGTCTGAGCCCGGCCACGACGTCAAGGAGAAACAGTTGCGCGCCGGCGAACCAGAAGGGAACCCGGGCGGCCAGGCGGCGCGCAAGGAGCAACGTCGGCAGCATCGTGAGACCCAACAAAACCATGGCGCCAAGCGACAGGACGAGAAACGCACATGACCTCACCACGCTCATGCGGGAGGCCAGATACGGCTGACGAGATACTTGGAGTACTCGCCGGCAAGAAGAAGCAGGGTCCGGGGATGGCGCCACCAGATGTCCAGATGCACCGCTCCCGACACGACCGGATAGGGAATCACATTGATCGTCGGCATGATCCTGTGGAAGAGGGCGAGACTGCGCGGCATGTGATAGTTGGCAGTGACCAGGATCATGGACGTGCGTCCCTGCGCCGCCATCCAGTTCGCTGTCTCGCGCACGTTGCCCACAGTATGACGCGCATCGTGCCCCAGTTCGATGCAGCATGCCAGGGTCGTTGGTGCCTGACTGTTGAGATCGAGGATCTCGGCGACATCGACGCCGCTGTGAACACCGCTGACAAACAGCCGGTCCGCCACTCCCTTCTGCAGGAGATCGATACCGGCGGGCAGCCGCTCTCTCCCTCCCGTCAGCACGACGATGGCATCCGCCGTCCCGCTCGTCGCCAGGGGCGGGGCCGGGCTGATCTGCGTTACAAAGCGCATCAGGCCGCCAACCCAGACCGCCGTCAGAATCACCGCAAGGACGATGATCAGCCGCACCCTTGATACGCCTCCCGGTCTCACGGCATGCGTCCCAGTGAGGTGATGACCGTCACCCGGGCGGCCACCATCGCCACCAGCGCCGCGACGACGGGAAGAGCACCGAGCAACAGCCACTCGCGGGCTCCCAGGGAAGCCGCCGGCAACAGGGAACCCTCGACACCGCCGGGCAATTCGCGCACCAGGACAATCATGATGACGATGGCCAGAACGTTTCCGGGAATACCTCCCAGCAACGCCAGGAGGAGCGACTGGTTCTGGAACTGGATCGCGATATAGCTGTCCTGGGCTCCAATCTGGTGCATGATTTCGATGGTGTCGTGATGGATGGACAACGCCGTACGCGTGACATAGACAATCGAGACGACTGAGATCAGCGCAATGATGACCAGCATCAGGGCGGTCACCATCCGAGCCGTAATGACAGTGTTGCGCACGGCCATGAGCCACTGCGGCTCGACATAGACCGTCACGGCGCCGACGGCTTCCTCGAGAATCCTCTCGATGATGTCTCTTTCGAGAGCGTCGGCTGACAGGGCCTCGACATCGATCAGCACCGGCAGCGGCAACAGCTCCGGGTCGGGTCTGCCCCCCGTCCAGGCTTCGATAGTCTCGAGAATCTCGTCATCGCCGACCAGGCGGACGCGCGTGATTCCGGGCAACTGCGTCAACACCTCGATGGAACTGGCCACGGCCTCTTCGGTGGCACTGTCCCGGGACATCTCGATGGTGGCGCGATAGTGCTGACCGGTGATTTGCCACCCGTCAGCGACTCCTTCCATGGCCAGAGAGGCGCCGAGCACGAGGGTTGACAGGAATACCATGGCGCCGATGACGGTCGGAACAAATCGCGACGACGGATCCGACGCGAGCGGGACCTCACGCGGTCGCTGTCTCCACCTCAACATCGGCGACCCGCTTTCAGAAATCCTTCCTTGAGATGGAGCACCGGATGGGGAAACCGCTGTGGCAGCCTGGTGTTGTGGGTGGCAATCACCAGGGTTGTGCCATGGCGATTGAGTTCCATGAAAAGCATCATCAGGCGATCCGCCATCGGTTCGTCGAGATTGCCTGTTGGCTCATCGGCAAGCAGCACATCGGGCTGACCAATCACCGCCCTCGCCACGGCCACGCGCTGTTTTTCACCACCCGACATGAAGGGCGGCCTGACCTCGGCCATGGTATCGAGGCCCACCCATTCCAGCAGCTGGTGCACGTGCTCGCGCACCATGTCCGGATCCGTACCGACCAGGCGCAGCGGCAACGCGACATTGTCGAATGCGGAGAGATGATCGAGCAGGTTGTAGTCTTGAAAGACAACACCGATACGGCGGCGGAAGCCGGTCAGGGCACTCCGCTTTGCCGTTGCCACATCCTGTCCGAACATGGTCAGCAGCCCGCGGGTGGGCCGGCGGCCAAGATAGAGCAGGCTCAGGAGCGATGTCTTGCCCGCGCCTGTGGGTCCGACAAGATAGTGGCCGGACCCCGAGTCCAGGGTGAGATCGATGTCATGCAGGACTTCCGGTCCGCTGCCATAACGCAGACCGACGTTTTCGAACCGAATCACGCCAACTTTCCCTGCTTCATGCCCGACGGGGAGGCACGGTCCCAAGGACACTAGCACAGAGCCCGGCTTGACTGCATGCCCTCATCGCAAGACGCGTCAGAACCGCCTGAGCAGGCGTCTGAGATACTCCTGCTCCTCCCGGGGCCTGTGCTGTTCGGCGGCACGGCGCTTCAGTTCATCAAGTATCTGGCGAACGCGGATAAGGGATCCCTTGTCGGGAATATTGATGTCGTCGGTGGCGGACCCGACAGAGTTGCCGAGGCTGCGGCCAATCGGGTCCCTGGGCGCCGAGAAGAACCCCTGGGAATCACCCGCCACACTCTCGCCGAGGAGATCGAGAATCTGCGCCATCATGTCCCCGGCGCCTTCCTTGAGGAAATCGACCGCTTCCGTCTGATGGTCGACCGCATGTCCAGGACGGTTGGCCTTGAGCTGGCGCACAGCGCGGCGCATCGAGCGGTGGGCTCGGTCGTAGTGGCGGGGTACGTCGTATCCGAGATCCTCGATGCGCTGCATGAAACCCTCAAGCACGTCTCTCACATCTGCCTGGCTTGCGGCTTGCGCAGTCGTGTCAACATCCTCCTCCCCGATGTCGCGCAGAATTCTGAAACTCTCGTCGAGCAGCTGCTGTTGTTCGCTGATGATCTGGCGAATCGTCTGGATCATCTCCACGGCTTCGGCCGACGAACTTCCCGAAAGATCGCCGAGATTGCCCACGGAGATGCTTTCCATGATCTCCTGGAGACGGCTCAGCAGGGTCCGGGCCTGCTGTCGCGAACCGGTACGCACCAGTTCGGATATCCTGTCCACGAGATCGGTGAGTTCGCGGCTGCCGACCGCCTTGAGCGCTTCGGTGGGGTCAAAGAGATCTCCCGGGTCCGAGCGCAACCTGTTCGAAAGGGCCCGCATGTAGTCGTCCATGGCGTTGCGCAGCTCGGCGAGCAGGCGTTCGATCTCTGCATCCGCTGCGCCGTCACCGAGGGCCTCGAGAATCTGCCTCTGCAGATCGCGCACCCGCTGTTCTGCAAAGGCCATCGGGCCCTCTTCGATGGCAAGCGCCGTTTCCCACATCAGTCCGATCACATCGTCGTCTGTCGATTCCCGATCGGCGCTGTAATCGAGGCGCAGGGCCCCCGTCACCAACGCAAGATGAACGTCGACCTCCGAGAGATAGGCCTCCGGTTCCCTTGACAGCCGGTGCAACACCGAGGCCATCTCGCCGGCAAGGTCCCGCTCCACCGCGAATGCCTTGCGCTGCTTCGCGATCTCGCGTGCCACCGGGTGATGGAAAAAGCGCTCCGGCAACGCGAAGACATGACGAATGCTGGCGCTCTCCTGACCGATCTCATCCGTGGCAACCAGGACCAGCTCCACCTCGTGACCGGCCCATGGATGCGCCATGAGATTGTAGAAGGCCGGACCCGACACGGCACGCACCCCCGGCTGCGCCAGTGGCACGGATATCCGCAGCACGTCATCGCCGGCGACACCCGGACGGCGTATCTCACCGGTGACGGACACGAGGCCGTAATCGTCGCTGGCGGCAACATCGAGGCGCAACCCCGTCCGCAGTGTCTCGGCTGGTTCCGCGGTGAGGGCAACCTCGGGGGGCTCGTCGGCGATGAAGGTGATCGCCCGCCCATCCAGCACGGTTCCGGACTGCATGATCGAGAACCGTGTACCGCCGTCCAGCACATGGGTGAGCTGCCAGTTCTCCGCTCCGGCGCTGGTGAAGCCGAACGTCTCGTCATCAATCGCCAGCACCGGAGGACCCGAGCCGCCGCGGACCTGCGCCACCAGTTCGCTGCCCACGGGCACGGGCACCGGGTGGCCTTCTCCGTCCTGTTCGAACCAGATGGGAGCGATGTCGGTATAGGCCGGAGGCGTGATCCAGAATATCGCCTCGCCGGCAGCACCGGCGCTGGCGCTCAACGAGTATCCCGGCTGCAGCAGGGCAGCGAAGTTGGCCCGCGCCTGGGACCAGCCGGCAATCAACCCCCAGGCCAGGACCAGCAGGGCAAGATACCTCAGCGCAAAGCGGTCACGCGAGGCCACCATGCTGAGCGGCCAGCCAACCCGCAGAAGACGAACACGACCGGCCTGCCGCATCCGGTGCATCGCGAACAGCGCCTGACTCGCCCCGTCCTCGCGATCGCCTGCATAGACATCGTCGAGCGCCACCAGAGGTCTGTGCGGCACACCATTGCCGGTTTCGAGACGGCGTCGCACCTGTTCCTGCGCGGGCCAGGCAAACCCCCTGAGATCCCGCAACAGGACGAGAGGCAAGGCAACGCCAAACAACATGAGGAGCGCGATGTGGAGTATGCCGGGCAGCGATGACACGACTCCGAGCAAAACGAGCCCGAGAAAGAGAATGACAAGCGACGCAGCGCGCCAGGACCGGATGACAAGATCCTCCCAGACAAGCGCCAGGCGGGCCAGCATCAAGCGTCGGCGGATGAAGGCGGCGCCGGCACCGTTGTCAGAGGGCGGTCTCATGTGTGTTGCAGGTCCGGAATTGTTTCCAGCGCCATCACCTCGGCATGTCGGGGCCGCCTGCGGATCACGGCGTGACGATGACAATCCACCATCACCTCCGGCACCAGCAGACGCCCATTGTAACCTGAGGCCATGACCGCCCCATAGGCTCCGGCGCAGCCGATTGCCAGAAGATCTCCCTCTTCGAGATCAGGCAGCAGCACGTCATGGGCCAGCACGTCGCCGGACTCGCAAACCGGCCCTGCGACCACGGACAAGGCGCGAGGCGCCGCCGCCTCGCGGTGGGGCCACACCGGGTGGCAGGCGCCATAAAGCGTCGGCCGTACGAGATCGTTCATAGCCGCATCGACGATGACGATGCGTTTCGATCCAGCCTGCTTGACCGTGTTGACCCCGGTCACAAGGATACCGGCCGACGCGACCAGCCAGCGTCCGGGTTCGATGGCGAGTTCCGCGTCCGTCCGGCGGCGAACATCCGCGAGCAGTCGCGCGTAGCCGTCAAGGTCGATCGCTTCTTCGTCGTCGTGGTAGGCAATGCCCAGCCCGCCTCCAAGATCAAGGGCGGTGACACCTTCCAGCGTGTCCGCCAGATCCAGCAGCCTGTCAAAGGCGGTACGATAAAGTGCGATGTCGTGTATCTGGGATCCGATGTGAACCGCGAGACCGACGGGCTGGATCAGAGGGTGAGCCAGGGCGCGTGACCACAGATGCCGGATGGTTGCCGCAGGCAGGCCGAACTTGTCCGTCTGCCGACCGGTGGAGATCTTTTCGTGCCCACCCGCCTCGACATCCGGATTCAGCCGGAAGGCCACCGTCACGCCCCTGCGCAGCCCGTCACAGATCTCGGCAATGCGGTCGAATTCGCCTTCACTCTCGACGTTGATCTGCCCGATTCCGTTCTCCAGGGCAAGGACGATCTCGTCGCGTGACTTGCCAACTCCCGAGAAGACAATCGCGCCGGGGTCCAGTCCTGCGGCAAGGCAGCGATGGATCTCGCCGGCCGAGACGACATCCGCTCCCGCACCCAGACCGGCGAGAAGATTGATGACTGCCAGATTGCTGTTGGCCTTGACCGCATAAAGCAGAGACGTGCCGGTTCCGGCCACCGCGTCCCGAAGGCCAAGATAGCGGTCGCGCAGCGCCGTTGCGCTGTAACAGTAGAAGGGCGTTCCGATCTCGCCGGCAATGGACCCAAGATCCACGTCCTCCACATGCAACCGCCCGTTGCGGTAGGTGAAGGCGTTCAACTGTCGCCCGACTCCCCGTCCGCACCCGGGCGTATCAGATCTCCCTTGCGCCCACATGCAGCCGCGAGCGCTGCAAGCGCCAGCATCAGGGCACTGCGTCTGGTCATGCGAGATACCTCCTGCGTGCTTCTTCCACCGCTTCAGCCACCCGTTGCGGCGCTGTGCCGCCTGCACTCGCACGGCTGGCGACCGACGCATCGACCGAGAGAACCTGGCGCACCGAAGCATCGAGACGGTCGTCTACCCGGCGCATCGCGTCAAGCGGCAACGATGCCAGATCACACCCGCTCTCCTCGGCAAGCGCCACGAGGCGGCCGGTGGTGTGATGAGCCTCCCGGAACGCAAGGCCCTTTTCGCGGACCAGCCAGTCGGCGAGGTCGGTGGCCGTCACGAAACCGTCATCCGTGCACGCCCGCATGACCTCCCGGTTAACGGTCATGCCGCCGATCATGGCCGCTGTCGCCGGAATCACCAGCATCAGTGTGGCGACGGCATCAAAGAGCGGTTCCTTGTCTTCCTGCATGTCCTTTCCATAGGTCATCGGCAGACCCTTGAGCGTGGTCAGGAGAGACATCAGCGCGCCGGTCAGGCGTCCCGCCTTGCCGCGCACCAGTTCGGCGGCGTCGGCGTTGCGTTTCTGGGGCATGATCGACGAGCCCGTGGTCAGACTGTCGGGCAGGCGCACAAATCCGAAGGACGGACTGGTCCACAGGACGAGTTCTTCCGCCAGTCGCGACAGGTGCACGCCGACAATGGCGCCGGCAGCGAGAAACTCCAGGCAGAAATCCCGGTCCGACACCGCATCCATGGAGTTGGCCGCCGGCCGGTCGAAGCCCAGAGAAGAAGCTGTCGCTTCCCGGTCTATCGGAAACGATGTTCCAGCCAGCGCTGCAGCTCCCAGGGGGGATTCGTTCATTCTGCGTCGACAGTCCTTCAGCCTGCCGCGGTCACGGCCGAACATCTCGACATAGGCCAGCATGTGATGGCCGAGGGTAACGGGCTGGGCCGGCTGCAGGTGCGTCATTCCCGGCATGACCGACGCCTTGTGCCGGTCAGCCTGGTCAATCAGGGACTCCTGGAGACCGGCAAGCGCCTCGTCGAGATGATCAAGGTGATCGCGCAGCCACAGGCGCAGGTCCGTGGCCACCTGGTCGTTGCGCGAACGCGCCGTGTGCAGGCGTCTTGCCGGTTCACCGATGAAGTCGGCCAGGCGCGACTCGATGTTCATGTGGACATCTTCCAGTGCCGGGTCCCAGGTCATGGTCCCGTCCTCGATCGCGCGCGCGATGCGGTCGAGTCCCTCCTGGATGGCATCGTTGTCAGCGGCCGAAAGGATACCCGTGGCTGCCAGCATGCGGGCATGCGCCCTGGATCCGGCGATGTCGTAGGGCGCCAGCTGGCGGTCAAAGTGCACCGAAGCATTGATCCGCTCCATGATGGCGGACGGCTCCTCACGGAAGCGGCCGCCCCGGACAGGGTTGGGGTTGTTCGTTGCTGACATGCCCATCAGGCGCCGGAGTGGATTGTCGATTCTGGCACCGGCAGGCCGACACATGCCTGCATGCCGGAACATGCTGCGGAGTGTAACGGGCGCCGGCAACTGTGTCCAAACAGTGCCCGGGCGGGCGCCGGCCGCGGAGGTGCCGTTTGTGTTCCAAAGGGTTATTCTGCGTACGTCCTCGATACCGCGATAGCGATTCCCCTTGTCATGAATGCCACCGAGGCGCCGGCCCGCAGCCTTCTGTTCCTGGCGTGCCGCGTCTTCCTTCCCTTTGCAGCGGGCTACTTCCTCTCCTATCTCTTGCGGACCGTGAATGCCGTTCTCGGACCGGTCCTGGGCGAGGAACTGAACCTCGACGCCACCGCCATCGGCCTCATGACATGCGCCTTCTTCCTGGCCTTTGCCGCCATCCAGATTCCCCTCGGTATGGCGCTCGACAGGTTCGGCCCCCGACGCACACACGCAGTTCTTCTTGTCATCGCCGCCGCTGGTGCGGTCCTGTTCAGCCAGGGTAACGACACGCCCGTCCTCACCCTGGCGCGCGCCATTATCGGCATCGGCATGGCCGGGGGGCTGCTGGCCGCCATGAAAATGTTTGCCCTGTGGTTTCCAGGGCAAAAACTGCCTCTGGTCAACGGGCTGGTCCTGGCCGCGGGAGGCGCCGGTGCCATGGCCGCATCGGCTCCGGTGCACGCCATGATTGCGCTCATCGGCTGGCGCCCGTTGTTTGTCGTCCTCGCCGCCATGACCCTGCTGGTGGCGGCAATCATCCATATCGTTGTGCCGGAGCGCCGGGCGACGGGCGCTCCGGTGACACTTTCGGACCAGCTGAAGGGACTCCGGCTCATCCAGCGTTCGCCGGCTTTCCAGGCCGTTGCTCCGCTGGTCATGACGACACAGGCGGCATGGCTGTCGACCCAGGCGCTGTGGTTTGGGCCATGGCTGCGCGACATGGCCGGCCTTGGTGCCGGCCCTGCGGCCGATGCACTCTTCATCGGCGGTCTCGCCATGATTGCCGGCTATGCCTTTCTTGGCTGGCTTGCCGAACGGCTGAGCCGGATCGGTATCCCGGTGTCCTTTGTGGCGACGCCGGTCACGCTGGTGTTCATTACCGTACAGGCGATGCTGGCATGGGGCAGCGACCTGCCTGCCTGGGTGCTGACCGCTGCCTTCTCGGCGACCGGCGGCGCGGTCATCATCTTCTATGCCGACATGACCCAGAGGTTCCCGCCAGCGATGGCCGGCAGGGTCAACACCACGCTCGCCCTCTACACCTTCGCCCTCGGGGGCGTTCTCCAGCTGCTTGTCGGCCTCGTGCTCGACCTCTTCCCGGCGCCAGAAGGCGGCTATGCGCCGACGGGCTACCTCGTGGCCTTCGGCAGCTGGGTCGTGGTCCAGCTCGCCTGCTTTGCCTGGTATCTCCTCCGCCGCAGCCCATGACGATTGAAGAACACCCGTGCTCCGCCCACGAAAGGACGAACCGGACCTCCCGCAAGCGATGCTGACCAGGTTCGATAAATGTGCCGCACTGCCGCGACAAGGAAAGATGCCACCCGATCAATCCGCCTTCCGCACACTGCGACAGCGTCACACCCGGGAGCGCGACCTGTCGCCGGAATCCCGCGGTTTGAAACCGCGACCGACAGTGACCCCTCCGATTCAATCGAAGGTCACGACCTTACCTTGAGTGCCGCTGGAACTTCGGATCAGGGAGTGCGGTTGACAACTGCAGCCGCAATCAGCGGCGCTTTCCCCTCAAGTCCAACATGGGAAAGCCCGCCGCATTGATCCATGCGATACCACTCCCTGCGTTGACGCATGATCCGTTCGTCATCACGCAGGCGCAGTCTGTCCGGTACGTACTCTGCGCGATCCCGAAGCTCGTCGGGAATCGTGTCCGAAACCCTCAACTGCAACGACGGCAGGTGGATTTCGAACCAGCCATCCTGAATCTCGAACGAGTCTAGCAGTTTGCTCGCCGGCACATTGCCCTTGCTCGAATTCATCCATGCAGCACAGTAACGGTAGTTGTCCCACTCATAGGTCCTCGAACGGTCTTCATCGACGCTTGCGAAGGGCCTCGCTCACGCACAAGTTTCCCCCGATTGCTCCGCACCCGGCAGGATCCACGACCCGCGCCCAGTCGTACAGTCGCTCAATCATGACGACGGAGAATCACGCCTTGCCAGACGTGGCGGGTCATGCAGTGCCGTCGACCGAAACCACAGGCGCACCCAACTGTCGCGACTATCCGGCCTTCGGAGCGGCCTTGACGATGGCATTAACGCAGTGCCCCCATGATCCGGTAAGCACCATGAAGGAAGAAGGTCCGCTTATGCTGAACGCGACACGTACACAATGAGCGGATGAACGACAGAATCGATAAAGCGATGCCTGCGCTCGGGACGCTTGAGCGTCAAGCCCTTGGCGGTGCACGCACACGGCGGGCGCACGGCTGCTCGGCGATGGACGATCTCCCGTGCCGTGACCATCGCGCTGACTGAAGCGGCGCAGGCTCAATCACCCGCGACGGCTGAGTGGCAGGCGAAGGGGCCAGACCTGCCGGAATTGCACCTCATGAGCGTGTCATCGTCCGCCGTTGCAAGCCGAGAACAATCCATGATGCAAGAACGAAGGGGAATGTGAAGGCCGGTAGTTCGGCGACGTGGAACAGGCGCACGATGACGATAGAAAGGGCGATCGCTGTGACGGCGAAGGCGACATCACGCACGGTACGGCCAGAAAACAGGATGGCGCACAACACACCACTGTAACCGAAAAGCCCGAGATTGACCGCATCGACCGGAAAATGAAACACGTACCCTGCGGCGAGACCGAGGCCAGTTGCGAGCAAGACGAAGAGTCCCTGAAGCAGGTTACGCAAGGCAATGGCCAGCGCGAACACGAGGCCAGTAAGCAGTGCCTCCTGAAACAGCACCTGCCCGACACCGCGTGCCAGTGCGGCAAGAACATCGGGTTGGTGTTGTGACTGCGGAGCGAAGGCGACAGGCGTTGCCCATCCAGACACCGCAAGTATGGCAAAGAGGCCCCAAGCAGTGGCCACGAAAGGAAAGGTAAGCGGCCTCATTCCATGACTTAGCATGGTGCGCATGACGATAGCGCTCACACCTCCCCCGGCAACAACCAGTGCCAGAAGCGGCCACGACGGCACGAAAAAGTACGCGCAGCCGAGCCCGACGAGCGTACCGTTGAAGCCGTAGAGACCTTCACGCCGTTCGTCGTCGGGATACCGCAGGGCAAATGCCGCGAGAATTCCCGCAATACAGCCAGCCAGGCCATAGAGCGCAATCTGCCAAGAGTTCCAGAACAGGCCGGCGATGAACAACAGACCCGTCACGCGGGAAGGCTGCAGCATGACCTGCGCAACCCCGATCGGCACTTCGCTTGCCAGATCCAGCACTGTCGACCGCTTCATGGATGTCTCCGGTCTCACGCCGTGAGACGCAGATACAGGAGCGGCAGTTTCTCGGGAAGCGCCTCCAGCCGATCAATCTGAACGACGTTGCGGCGGCTGAAGATTCGATGAAGATAGTTGTCGCCGCCGGAATCGAGACCGACACAGAAAACATCGATGCCCTTGCGGGACAGGGTCTGTACCGCTCGGCGAGCATCTTCGACAAGATACTTCGGATCGGTCACATCAATGTCTGACGGTTCACCGTCCGACACGACCAGCAGGAGCTTGCGATAGGTCAGCTGACGGTCCAGATCCTGTGCGGCGTGGCGCATCGCGGCCCCGATTCTTGTCGAAAAACCTCCCTCCAGTCCGGCCAGACGCGCCTTGGCCAAGGCATCGTAAGGATCGGCGAAGCCCTTGATCCGATAGTAGTGAACGGCCTCGCGACGGTTCGAGCAGAACGCCGCCAAGGCAAAGGGGTCTCCCAGACCGTCCATCGCATGGGCCAGCATGGCAGTCGCATTGCGCTCAAGTTCAAGAACGGATTGCGTTCTGCCGCGCACCAGATCATTGGTCGATTCCGAGATATCCAGAAGCGCCAGGACGGAAAGATTCCGGTGTCGCCGCAACCAGCGACCATAAACTCTTTGATCCGGGGTTTCGCCGGTGCGACGACTGACGGCTGCCTCGATACTGGCGTCGATATCCAGGAATTCACCCTCATGCTGGCGACGTACGCGCTCGTGACGATTCACCCGGGCTGCACTGATCAGGTTTGAAATACGGTAAACGACATCCGACCGCCGCTCCAGGAACTCATCAATCGCTATGGTGTCTCCAACCTTCGGCGTGTATTCGATCAGAGTTGTCCAATCTGGACGTTCCCGACCGGTTGCATGATCGTACTCGGGGTATCGGGCGACAGGCACGCCATCGTGATCGACGATTTCGACATTGGCCCGCTTTCTCTTGTCGTCGGGGCTTTGCTGTATCTCGGTGCGTTCGCGGTCGTGAGGATCGGTTTCGTGCTCCTTTTGCTCGATGCGAACGGAGTCAAACAGTTGTTCTGCTTCCATCGTGTCGTCTGCACTCTGGTCATCGAACCGCCACAGTCCGAGATTGTCATCACGGTACGGAGGTTCGACGACATAGGTTCGGGCATTGAACTGGACACGCATTTGACCAAGGTCGTTGCCCAGCAGGTTACCGATTTCCCGGCTGAGACACGGGTCCTCCCAATCTTGCCGACGTGAATGGAACATGTGGCGGCCTTTCCTGACAAAGCCATCGACATCGTCAAAGTCAGGGTCGATCAGTGCGCGCGCAAGCCGCGCCAGCAGGCTCGGTGCCGTGAGTACACCGGTCGCCTGGGCTATATGGAACCGCATCCATAGTCTCTGCAGACCCGGAAACCGGCGCATTGCCAAATGTTCGACGCGGGCGTCCTCGATCAAGGAGATGAGGGCCACCTGGATCGGCTTGAGATTGGCGAGTGCGAAACGGTCACCCGAAAACGCCATATGAGCGCCGACATGGGCAACGGCAGCACGGTACAGATCCTCCGCCTGAACGCCGCGGTAGCCGGGATACGACGTGGGCATGCGAATCACGCCACGGTCGAAACTGGACCGGCGCCGTGCCTGTATTGGCGCATTGACAGGAGGCTCACGCATCGGATTGCGGAAACCCCACAAGGCGACGAGATAGTACTTCAGACGGGATTCGAGATCGGCGAAAATCACTTCGCCTGCCTCTCGCTGCAGCCAGCGCTCTGCTTCCGGATCATCGAACGAAAAGAAGCGCCGGCGCCGGACAGCATCGCCCCCTCCCACCCTCAGTCCGGCGAACATCCAGGCCTCGAGGCGCGTAACACTGAGATTGGCGAGGAGGTGATCCATGCGCTCGAGAAATGCCGGCATCGACTCCGGCGCCAGGGAGGCGAAGCGATCAATGATGCCCATCCAAGATATGAAGAGCTGATCCTCCCCGAGACGTTGTGCTGCTTCTTCGGCGACGCGGGGAAGCGCTTCGGCGCTGGCGAGGCTCGACTTGATGGCGACGGTCGAGACAACATCAGCCAGATTGATCGCCGCCAACGGGCTGATCAATGCGGCGATCACAACAGAATGCCGCGTGTAGCGACGAACGACACCCTGCCCGTAGCCAGCCTGTTCAAGTTTTCGTGTCGCACGCAACCAGCGCGCCAACAGGGTCTCAGGAAACGCTTCCAGAATGTTATCACCCAACGCCGCATCGCGACCGTCGACGGTGTCACCGCCGACATGCAGCAACCCACGGAGCACAGTCACCGTCATGTCATTGTCCCTAGGCGCAGGCGGCGATGGCGGAGTTCAGCGCTGCCCTGACATCGGGGTCGTCGGTTATGGGAAGGACAAGGGCCACTTCGCATGCCTCTCCCAGAGGAACACCGTGGCGTATGAGTTTGCCTGCGTGGATCAGCATCCGCGTCGATGCACCTTCATCAAGTCCCTGGCCTCGAAGATTACGGGACCTTTCGGCGATCGTGACCAGCGTTGTCGCAATGGCTCCGCTGACCTGCGATTCATGGCCGACGATCTCTGCCTCAAGACTGGAGTCAGGGTAGCCGAAATCGATGGCGCCGAAACGTTGTTTGGTCGACTCTTTCAAATCCTTCAGAACGCTCTGGTATCCGGGGTTGTAGGAAATCACCATGTGAAAATCGTCGTCCGCCCTTAGCACCTCGTTTTTTTTCTCCAGAGACAGGATCCGCCGGTCATCCGTCAGTGAGTGGATCACAACTGTGGTGTCCTGACGTGCCTCGACAATTTCGTCGAGGTAGCAGATCGCACCGTGGCGCACAGCAAGTGTCAGCGGGCCGTCGTGCCAGACAGTTCCGTCGGCGTCGAGAAGATAGCGACCGACCAGATCTGAAGCCGTCATGTCTTCGTGACACGACACAGTGATCAGAGGCATGCCCAGCTTCCAGGCCATGTATTCGATGAAGCGGGTCTTGCCGCAACCTGTGGGGCCCTTCAGCATCATCGGCATTCGACTTGACCATGCCGCTTCGAACTGTGCGACCTCGTTCCCGACTGGTCTGTAGTAGGGCTCGATGTCGATTCGGTAAGCGTCCAATTCCATGATGTTGCCACCGTCTCGGAACAACCATCGAACGTCCAGCGCACCGCAACTTACGACACACCGGAATTGTGGTCACCGTTCAAGATCATGTGAACCAGCGGGGGCGGACACAACGGCCCGCCCCCGGCAGTGATCGACGCTCAGCGGTGCGCCGTCATCCTGTTGGGAATCCCGTCAATCGGTGATTCTTCGGTGCCGACCGTATCGCGTGTCAGGGCCTCGACCATCTCACGCGTTCCCTCGGGATCATTCACCCACTTGCTGTAAAACTCGTAAGGACATTCGGCAACACCGCGGACATCTTCACCTGACTTGATCTTGCCGGTATAGCCACGATGCAGGAGTTTGAACAGGTGGTTCTGGGACTGCATGTTCTTGCGCGCATCGCGAATTGCAGATGTCGAAAGCTGGGCATACTGGATGCCGTTCTCTTCCTCGGCGCACTGGCCGAGCGTACGACCGTCGAAACCAATGATGGCCGAATAGCCGAAATAAGAATAGACACCGTCAAATCCCGTAGCGTTGGCCACCGCGACATAGGAATTGTTGGCCCATGCCATTGCCTTGGCCATGGTCACCTGCTGATCCTTTGCCGGGTACATGTAACCCTGGCAGCGGACGATCAACTCGGCCCCCTTCATCGCACAATCCCGCCAGATTTCAGGATAATTGCCGTCATCGCAGATAATCAAACTGACCTTGAGACCCTTGGGGCCTTCCGAGACATAGGTACAGTTGCCTGGATACCAGCCTTCGATCGGCACCCAAGGCATGATCTTGCGGTACTTCTGAACAATCTCGCCCTTGTCGTTCATCAGGATAAGGGTGTTGTAAGGCGCCTTGTTGGGATGATCCTCGTGGCGCTCGCCCGTCAGCGAAAACACACCCCACACCTTGGCGTTTCTGCAGGCCTCGGCAAAGATCTCGGTTTCTTCCCCGGGACATGACGACGCGGTCTCGTACATCTCCTTTTCGTCGTACATGATGCCGTGAGTCGAGTATTCCGGGAAGATGACAAGATCCATGCCCGGCAGCCCGATTTTCATGCCTTCAAGCATCTTGGCGATGCTGCGGGCGTTTTCGAGCACATCGTCCTTGGTATGCAAACGCGGCATCCTGTAGTTGACGACTGCGACGCCGACCGTGTCATTACTGCTGGAAATATCACCGTGGTACATGGTTTCCTCCTTCTCTAGACGAGATGTTGAACGTGCCGCGACGCATCAGACTCTACACAGCCATGTGCCGATGAACGAGTTCATCGGACAGATCCGCTACAGCACCTTGAGTGGCAACGCTTCCTCGATCCAGAATTACGAAGCGTTGCGAAGCACGCCGGGCAAAAGCGACATTCTGTTCGACCAGAACGACCGTCAATCCATGCTTGCTGTTCAGATCAACAAGGACTTGCTCGATTTGCTCGACGATATTCGGCTGGATGCCTTCTGTCGGTTCATCCAGGAGAATGACTTTCGGCTGGGTCAGCAAGGCTCGCCCAATGGCAAGCTGCTGCTGCTGGCCGCCAGACAGATTGCCTCCCGGTCGGCTCAGGAACTCCTTCAGAACGGGGAACAGTTCGAAGATCCACTCATCAATCCCGGGCTTACCTGACTGCGCTGCAAAGGTCCCGAGTTTGAGATTCTCGCGCACAGTGAAGGTCGGAAGAATTCCACGCCCTTGTGGCACATAGCCGATACCCGCCATGGCCCGTTCGTGTGTTCCCTTTCCAAGCAGCTCCACCCCGTCCAGCATGATGCTGCCGGTCGTGCGGTCCATCAATCCCAGGATGGCGCGCATCAATGTGGTCTTGCCCACACCGTTGCGCCCGAGAACACTGAGGAATTCACCCTTCCCGACATTGATCGAGACGCCCTGAAGGGCACGGCTGTTGCGGTAGTATGAATCAACATTCGTGAGTTCAAGCACCGCTGATCCCTCCCGACCCGAGGTAGGCTTCCCTCACCTTCGCGTCCGCTTCGATCTCGGTCACAGAGCCCTCGGCCAGCAACTTGCCCTGATGCATGACCGAGATCGTTTCGCCGATTTCCTTGACGAAACCCATGTCGTGCTCGACGACGATCAGTGTGTGACTGCCCTTGAGACGAAGGAACAATTCGGCAGTCTTGCGTGTCTCTTGATGCGTCATGCCGGCCGTCGGTTCATCCATCAGAATGAGTTCCGGGTCCTGTGCGAGAAGCAGCGCAATCTCGAGCCACTGCGTCTGCCCATGAGAGAGATGTCCGGCGGAGCGATTGAGATCATCCTGCAAACCGACGAGTTCGACGAGCTTGTCGAATGCGCCGCCGCCGCTGTAGGTTCGGCCGAAACGCAAGGCATTTGCCATCACCGAGGTATGCTTGCAGAAGGCAACTTCAAGATTTTCGCGAACCGAGAGTTCCTGAAACACGCTTGGCAACTGGAACTTTCGTCCGATACCTGCCCGCGCAATCTTGTGCTCTTCAAGCGTCGTCAGTTCGACATCCCCAAGAAATATAGATCCTGAAGATGGCCGGGACTTACCGCAAATCAGGTCCAGTGCCGTCGTCTTGCCCGCACCATTCGGTCCGATCAGACAACGCAACTCTCCCTTGCCGACAGCCAGCGAAAATCCGTCGATGGCATGGAAACCGTTGAAGCTCACGAAGATGTCGCGCATCAACAGATGGGGAGCAGGGTCGGCGCTTGTCATCATGCACCCTCTCCCGTGGCGGCCGACCGGGAGGCCCGGGCGCCACGCCTGTCGCCGTCACGTTCAAGAAACCTCTTTGCCATCATCTCTACGGCTCCAGCCAGCCCCTTGGGCAGGAACAGGACAACGAGAACGAAAATGAAACCCATGATCAGCATCCAGGTTTCGAGAAACGTCTCGGACTCGGAAAGCGCTCCCTGCATGCCGGTGACGATAATCGCGCCGAGCATGGCGCCGAGGAGACTTTGTCGACCTCCGACCGCGCACCAGATCACGACGGATAGGCTGAGCGGCACCCCAAGGAAGGTAGGCGACGCAAACTCCAGGACAATTGTGTAGAGCATGCCCGCAACGCCTGCGATACCCGCGGATACGGCGAAGGCGAACATCTTGAATCGGGCGACATCGTATCCGAAGTAACGCACCCGATCTTCATGGTCGCGGATTGCCTGCAATATAAGGCCTGCTTTGCTCTTGGTCACCGCGAGTGCGAAGAACAGGCATATCGTCAGCAAAACCGCGATCAGGTAATAGGAGGAACTACCGTACGCATCGAAGGTGAGACCCATGATCTCGAGCTGTGCGAGGTCGGTGATGCCGTTGAATCCTCCGGTGAACCGCTGCTGATCGATGATCAGCAGATTGACAACGACAAGAGCTGCCAGCGTGATGATCGCAACATAGACGCCGGTGATCCGGCCCCTGAACATGAACCAACCCAGCAGAATCGCATAGAGAACGGGGACCGCAATGCCAGCCAGCAGGGCAAAGGGCATCGAATAGAATGGTTCCCAGAACCACGGCAGTGTTTCGACATTGTTCCAGACCATGAAGTCGGGCAGACCTTCAGATCCCGTGTGGACAGGAACTGTCCGCAACTTGAGGGCCATCGCCATACAGTAGGATCCCAGCCCAAAGCTGGTTGCCTGACCCAAGTTCAGAATTCCGGTGTAGCCCCACGAAAGACTGAGGGCGATAGCCAAAATCCCCAAGACCAGATAGCGGGCGTACTTGTTGAGAACGAATGCATCGTCGATGAATGTCGGGACCAAGAGGATCGCAAGGCAGACGATGCCGTACGTGATAACCTGGATCAGCGTGCGCCGAGACATCATCAAGCCTCCTGGGAAGGGATACCTGCTTTCGCGGCGGAAGGTGCGACGCTAGGTACGGACATTCTTGGAAAACAGTCCCTGTGGCCTGAAACGGATGAGAATCACGATCGCCAAGAGAACCAGGGCCTTGGCGATCGTGTCGTTGCTGTAGAACGCGAGGAAGCCGGTCAGTTCACCGAGGATCAACGAACTGGCAACGGTACCGATGAGACTCTCAACACCGCCCAGCACGACAACCATGAAGGCATCGACGACATATGTCGTTCCCATTTCGGGCGACACGCTCTTGAGCGGCGAGACCAATGCGCCGGCGAGACCGGCAAGACCTGCACCGTAGGCGAAGGTGAGGCTGTAGATTCTATTGCTGTTGATACCGAAAGAACTTGCGATTTCGCGGTTCTGCGTGGTCGCTCGCAGCTTCATGCCGATGTCAGTCCTGTACATCAGATACCATGTGACACCGAACAGCACGGCCGTGAGAACCAGGACAAAGATCCGGAAGAGTGAGGTCTCGACACCGAGAATGGGGACACTGTCGCCCAACAGAACGGGCATCTCGACGTAACGCAGCTCCCCTCCAGCGATAAGGCGTATGGCCTGCTGAGCCATGACGCCAATCCCCCAGGTCGCAAGGATCGTGTCGAGCGGTCTGCTGTAGAGGTAGCGGATCACCACGCGTTCGACGATCCAGCCCAAGCCCGCAACAAAAAAGAAGATCAGAATCAGGCTTTCGAGCAGCCCGATGCCAACAAACGCCTGGAGCGCCCACGCGGAGTAAGCGCCCAGCATGACGAACTCGCCATGGGCGAGATTGATCACCCCTGTGGTCCCGTAAATGATCGCCAGCCCCAGCGCGACCAGCAAGAGGATCGAAGCGATGCTCAGACCAGTGAGAAGCTGCGGAAGGATATCTTCCATGATGCGTATGACCCCGATCTTCAAGGGGACGCGATGCGGCGGAGGGCAACGGCATCCTCCGCCGCATCGTTCACGAAAAGCAATGAACGGAGGTCAGACTTCCTTCAGTCCCTCCTCGGTGCACACCTGATTCTCGTAGGCCTTGTAAGGAACGGGCTCAAGCCATTCCGAAGACTGCTTCAGGATTTCGAACTGGCCGTCCGACTTGCAGACACCGATTTTCGGCCACAGGTACGTGTGCAACGTTGCAGGATCGAGTCGCACCGGACCCTGGGGCGCGATCAGTTCAACGCCCTTGACAGCTTCCCGGATGCTGGCCGGATTGATGTCATCGGCCGCGAGTTTCTCGACCGCCTGCTTGAACATGTAGACTTGGAAATAGCAAGGTTCCGAAACGAAGTGTGTAACCTTGTCCGCCCCCCACCGACTAAGGTACGCGTCGACGAACTGGGCATTCTCCGGCGAGTCCCAGACCATGAAGTACGGCGCGGAGGTGAAGTGCCCAGCCGCCGCGTCGCCACCCATGGCTGCAACCTCGTTCTCGGATGTTGTCAGACTAGCCATCGGCATCGTTTCCGGGTCAAGGCCGGCGGCACGATACTGCCGGTGAAGAGCAACCACCGAGTCACCAACGACTGTCGAGAAGATAACATCCGGCTTTTCACTGCGGAACTTGTTCACCACTGATGAGAATTCGGAGTGCCCGAGTGGCACGTATTCCTCGTTGACAACCTCGGCACCGAGGCCTTCCAACAACTTCTTGCAATAGTTGTTTTCCTCTTTCGGATAAATGTAGTTCGAACCGATCAGATACCAGCGCTTGCCGAACTTCTCGACCAGCCAAGGAACAAAATCATCCTGCTGCTGGTTCGGAACCGCGCCGGTGTAGATCACGTTCTTGGAGCACTCACGACCCTCGTAGAGAGTAGGGTACCAGTAGAGATTCTTGCGCTTCTCGAAGACCGGCAACACCGCCTTGCGACTGGCAGAGGTATAGGATCCAAACACGCTGACGCACTTGTCCCCCAGCACCAGTTTGCGGGCCTTTTCGGCAAACGTTGCCGGATCGGAGGCGGGATCCTCAACGACCGCCTCGATCTGCATGCCGTTGATGCCCCCGGCCGCGTTGATCTCTTCGATCGCCATGATGGTCGCCTTGTTGAGTGACTCCTCGATAATGCCGGTCGTGCCGGTCAGGGAGAACAGGACGCCAACCTTGATCTTTCCGTCTTGTGCGTAGGCCGAGGAGTAGTCCTTGACCCAGATGTGTGGAAAGCCGGCGGCTGTGAAGGCACCCGCAGCCACACTTCCCTTGAGGAATGAACGTCTTTCGAAACTCATGTTGTTCTCCATGGCATGTTGTCGTTGTACATGATGACAAAGGCGGCGCCGCGCATATCCTTCGCACAGCGGCCTGCCCTGCCCATGTCACGCGGCACCATTGCCACGGCACCAAATCCGTCGACAGTCAACACGCTGGTGCAACAAAAAACCCCCTGCCTTCGGACTATCGATCCGAAACCGCCAGGGGGCTACACTGCCAACCGGATTGTCTGCGGCTCCATTGCCGCACAAGAGTAAGGCTATCAGAGCAAACCCTGCGCGTCAATGATGGCCTTGGAGAGCGTACCAATGCTGGCACGGCGATCCATAGCCTGCTTGCGCAGGAAGTAGTAGGCCTCTTCCTCACTCAGTCCCCGGTCCTGCATCAGGATAGACTTGGCGCGTTCGATGCTGCGCATCATGCGGAGATTCTCATCAAGCTTCTCGATCCGCCGAGCCAGACGGCGTTCGTAACGAAACAGGTTCCAGGCGACGACCAGTGCAGAGAGCGCTGCGTTCGGCACGAGGGGAAGATGCAGGATCGAATGGGGTACGCAGTTCTCGATCAGAGTCATGCTGAAAGCGCGTTCCGGCCGCATCACAAGAACAAGCGCAGCTTCCGGTTTCCCGACAGTCCATGGCAGGCGTCCCGGCAGATCACTGCTGGCTTCGCAGAACATCACATCGAATGTGCTGGAAATCCTGTCAGCACACGGCCAGATGTGATGGACGCTGGCACGAGACCGCGTCAGCTCGCGGATAAGCGATCGACCGTCTTCGTCGTCCAGAAGCTCGACCGCGATGTTCAGTGACGCAAATGTCCTTGTGAGCTGGTGGTCGGTCACGGCACCCACGGAAGCTGTCGCCAACACATCAGGGTTCATCCGAGGCTTGCACTGCAGCCGTATCCCAGAAGATACGGATCGGCACACACCCGAGACGGGGACTCATACTGGATATCAAATCGGCCGTGACGATTGGCTTTGCCGATCCGCGTCCACAAGTCCGCATGACTGGAATTTGAACTGATGGCCACGCGGCCTTGAGGTGCATCATACTCCGAATCGAGCACCATCGCACGCAAGAGATCAGTATCCATCGAGTTCGTCTGCGCCAGCGCCTTGGCAAAGACATGAACCTGAAAATATGCAGCTTCCACACACATATTGGTCGGCTCGCTCTCACCATAGCGTTGCGTATAGAGGTGCTGGAACGCCAGAGAATACTTGGTCTTTAGCCCGTCGAAGTAAGGGGCTGCGGTGATATGGCCTTCTCCCACATCCCAGCCCATGGAGCGGATCTCCGCTTCCGCTGTCGTCAGGCTGGCGATTGGGATCACTTCAGGATCGAGTCCGAAATCAGCATAGCTCTGATACAACAGCGTCGTCGCGTCGCCAACCACAGTCGAAAAGATGACGTCCGGCTGGAGGTTGCGGATTTCCTTCATCACCGGGATGAAATCCTTGCGTCCGGCACGCAGATTGACGTACCGCTCCCCCACCACCTGGCCATCCGACGATTGAACGAAATCGCGCATGATGCGGTTCGATTCACGAGGATAGATGTAGTCGGATCCTACCAGGAAGAACCGGGTTCCGTAGTGCTCCATCAGGAACCGGCACAGCGCCATGCTGTTCTGGTTGGGTGCAGCTCCGGTGTAGATCACGTTCGGGGAGTACTCGAATCCTTCGTAGAGGGTGGGATACCAAAGCAATCCGTTCAATCGCTCGACGACAGGAATGACGGCCTTGCGGCTGCTCGACATGTAGCAACCAAAGATTGTGCTGATCCCATCATCAGTCATCAACCTGCTGGCACAGCTCCCGAAAGCCGCCGACTCGGAACCGGGATCGTAGGCAACCGGTTCGATCGGCCTGCCGTTGATGCCACCGGCATCGTTGATTTCGTTGATGGCCATCATGGTGCCGCGCAACTGCGTTTCCTCGATCACGGCCATGAAACCGGACCTGGAAAAGAGAACGCCTACTCGCCACGGCTCGTCCGTTTTTGCTTCTGTCTTCAATGCCACAAGGTTCCGAGTGGCCTGTGCAGATTATGGCACGAGTGTACAGCGCGCCTCCTGCAGTCGCAACAAAGCCCCGACAGCTTCATCGTGGCATGGATCGCCACTGAAGAAGGTTGCTTGGCACCGGTCAGGTGACGGTGACAAAGAAACGGCAAGCGCCGCCGTGGTCTGGTGCGACACAAGTGCAGCCATCCCACGGCCCAGCGGTACTTTGCGAGCCCGCCAATGACGTCGACGTCCTTTGCTCGAGAGCGACCCATCACTTGCGCAGCATCGGCCAGTCTGACTGCGAAAGCGATACCTGCGCCAACATCACCATGCGACACGCACCGGACACCGGAGAAAGTGACGGTGATTCCATCGGCGGCAGGCTTCAATCTCGGGAACCTTGCGGGGGACTCCATGGCGTGATCCAGACAATGTTGCGTCTGAGGATCATGCGGGTGTTCGCCGCCTCCGGTCGGAGCGCCTTCACTTCGGTCTCGCGAACCCGGTCCATCTTCAAATCCTTCCTCGCCTCGGCCGGAAGGCCTTCAGAGGCCGTTTCGCCGATCGACCCTGGCAAACTCCGGTTGACGGCACCCGCCTTGGCGATGCTCACCATCGACGTCTCGGCAATTGAAGCGTCACCATGGTCGGCGCAAGGGCAGCGAGGGCTTCAGCCTGGTTGCGTGTGGCTTTCACGCGTCCGATGTTCGACTGGCAAAGCACCTCAAGGTGTCGGCGGTTTTATAGAAGCGCGGGATTCTGGTTGTAAGGCGCGGTTTTCGAGCGTGGCATGGTGTTTGATGGCAGGCGCTGAGGAGTTTTTTTCCCATGGTGTTCTTTGTTGTGGTCTTCCGCCGTCCACGTGACGGCGTACTTTCACGGCCGCCAGCGCAGCTCATTGGCCATGGGCTGATCGCCACACGGGGGGATCGTGGTTGTGGGCACTGATGTTCCTGTTCCGGCGCACCCTTGAGCGTTGCGGGGAGCGGGAAGGCGAGCGGTGTCGCCTGCCGGTGCGGCAGGTATCGGTATCGGTATCCAGGGGATCGCCGCCGCTGATGGCCGGGTTCTTTGTGCGGGTCTTCCTGGAAGGGCGATGGGCTTGCGGGCGTCCCCGGCTTGTTCCTTCCACTGAACGAGCGTGACGTCACGGTTTGCGGGGCGGCGGACCCCGGGCTCGGTTGAGAGCGCCTGGGGTTCTGCGTTGGTCCCGTGACCGTGCACACTGGTGGCGAGCGCGCCTGAGTCTTTCAGGGGTTGTTGACGATGTCGTTCCAGTCGGTGTTGTCGGGCGGGCGGCGCCTGAGGAAGGAGACGCGGGCCGGGAGTTCGACCTTCTTGCGGATCAGGCCGGCCTGGCGGTCGCCGGCGTTGTCGGCGTCCTGGGCGAGGATGATGCGGCTGAGATTGGGGAGGCGATGGGCGGCGAGGTGGATCTGTTTGCATTGTGCGGCGCCGGGTGCGCCTGCGGTGGAGAGGAAGGCGTGATCGGCGGGGCAGTGGTCGATCTGTGCGAGGCTGATGGCGTTGACGGCGCCTTCGGTGATGACGAGGGTTGTGAGGGTGTCGCCAGGAGCGGCGACGAGGGCGAAGAGGCTTCGCGTGCCTCCGGTTGCGAAGCGACGCTTGCCGTCGGGGGGCGAGATTTCGAAGCCGGTGAGCGCGCGCCGGGCGTTGCGGTGGGCGCACAGGGCGCGTCCTTCATGGTCGCAGCGGATCAGGGGCTGGTAGGCGGCGAGGGTGTCCCTGGCGATGCCGCGGGAGATGAGGCAGGGCGGTGCGTTGTGTGGTGTTGCCTTGTTCCACCGGGTCCGGAAGTCGGCCTTGTGGAAGTCGGCCCTGTCGGCCGGGGCGAAGCGTTGGGCGATGTCGGCAAGCGAGAGGCCCTGGCTGAGCATGAAGTCGATGATGGTTCCGTTGTCGTCGGCATCGAGGGTGTTGAAGTAGACCCAGTGTCCGTTGGCGAAGCGCCTGGTGACGAGTTTCGGCTTTCCCGGGGCGCTGAGCACGGGGTTGGCGGGTGTTGAGGCCTTGGTGTCGCGCGTGTAGCCCCAGGCGGCGGCGATGGTCTCGAAGGGCTGGCGCTTGAGGGCGTCGAAGTCGACGCGCCAGGGCTTACGGGTCACGTCTGAGGCGCCATGAGTCGCTGTCGATGGTGATGACGGTCGCGTTGTGGACAAGGCGGTCGACGGTTCCGGCGATGCCGGAAGCGCTGGGGAAGACACGGTCCCACTGGGCGAAGCCCAGGGAGGTCGTGACGATGATGGAGCGGCGCTGGTAGCGCCGCGTGATGATGGCGTAGAGGAGATCGGCATGGCGGCTTTCGAGGGTGACGTAGCCGATGTCGTCGAGCACCAGGAGGCGCGGTCGGGCGAGCATGGCGAGACGCTTGAGGAGTGCGTTGCGGTCGCTGATGGCGGCGAGGTTGTCGAGCAGGTCGCACGCTTTCTCGAAGCGCACGGTATGGCCCATGACAAGAGCCTCATGGGCGATGTTGGCGGCGATCATGGTCTTTCCGGTGCCCTGTCCGCCGACGATGACGGCGTTTTTTGCCTCGTCGATGAAGGCGAGGCGCATCAGCGCCTCGACGCGCTCACGATCGATGGCGCGCGGCCACGTCCAGTCGAAGTCGGCCAGGGGGGTGAAGGGCGCCAGGCGGGCATGCGCGCGGCGTCTTTCGAAGCTGCGCACGCTGCGCGCCTCCTCCTCGCCGCAGATGAGGTCCGCAAGCCAGCCGGCCTGGGCGACATCGTCCCAGCGCTCGACAAGGCCATGCAGTCTGAGCGCCCTGGCCCGTTCCTTGAGAGTGGTCATGATGTCTCCTTTTCGGTGTCGTCGTCTGCAAGGGAGGATCCCCGCGGAGCCGCGGGACGGCCGGTGAGGGCAAGCGGCGGCAAGGCCTGCCGGGAGCGCCGTTCATCGAGGATGGCCCGCACCGTGTTGGGATGATGGGAGCCACGCTCGAGCGCCATGGCGATGGCCCGGTCGAGTTCGTCGGCGCCGTGTGTGTCGAGCAGGGCGAGAAGCTGGGTGCCGAGCCTGGAGACAGGCTCGTTCCCGCGACCCGCACGGGTGAGCATCTCCTCGGCGCGGGGCACCGTCGCCAGCAGTCTGTCGCGCTCGGCCATGGCCCGTCCGCGGCGCTTGCGGGCGATGAGCTTCCTGACGTGCTCGGGATCGCAGATCCTCTTCTGGCGGTCAAAGGAACGCGGATGGCAGGCGACCTCGCTCGTGCCATCGAGGATGCGCACCGTGGTACGGCCGGCGACGAGGGTGAGCCTGGCCGTGGCGCAGTCAGGGGGAACGCTATAGTCGTTGCTCTCGAAGCGGGCGAAGCACGTCCTGTCGATTCTCACCATCCGCACCTCGTCTGTCGGGAAGGCGGCATCCGGCAAGGGCACCAGCATCTCCTGTTCCCGGGCGAAGGCCTCGGCCACCGTCTGGGTGTCGTCATCGGGCCAGGGATAGCGTGCGGCCACGTCCCGGCACCAGGCCGCCGCAGCGGCGTTGAGCTCCGCCAGCGGAGCGGACGTCGAGCGTCCGGCGAGGAAGCTGGTGCGGGCAAAGCCGATTCTCCTCTCGACCCTGGCTTTTTCCTGGGGACTGCGGGGCCAGGCGGCCCGGGGCTCGAAAGCGTAGTGCCTGGCCAGCGCGAGAAGGGTGTCATGGAAGGTGACCGCCATGCCGCGGCGGCTCACCACGGCGCTCTTGAGATTGTCGTAGAGCAGGATCCTCGGAATCCCGTTGAAGGCCTGGAAGGCCTCCACATGACCCTGCAGGAAGCTGCTCATGCGGGCGTTGTAGAAGAGGCTCAGATGCACCTGGCGGGAGTAGCTCAGGGTCACCAGAAGACCCATCAGACGGTGCGCGGCACGACCGACCTGCACACGCCCGAAGTCGGCCCAGTCCACCTGGGCCTGCTCGGCGGCAAGAAAGCGCAGCCGCATCGCCGGCTCCGGCCTCTTGACGGGTCTCAGGGCGAGAGCCCGCAGACTGTGACGGAAGTGATCCTCCCCGCCTCGGTAGCCCCGCGCCACGACTTGCCCGTAAAGCGTGCTGGCCGGCAGGTCGGGGGCCTTCTCGAACTGCTCGGTGATGAAGGGCACAAAGACATCGATGAGCTTCGCACGACGCCGGGGCGCTTGCCCGGCGTCCCGCAAGGCCCGCGTCACCGTGCTGTGATGAACGCCGCAGTGCCGCGCAATGGTGCCCACCGGCCAGCCTTCGGCCCGTGACAGACGCACGATCGTCGCCCGCGTCTCCTCGTCGATCGCCATGTCATCGTCTCCCCTGCCTGCCCGTTGGCGCTCATCACCCATCGTCCGTCACAAAACGCCCGCAGACCCGACCGCAGACGACGCATCGAAGGGGCTCTCGAGAACGAGCGCGCACCGGCAACACCCATACAAGGGGGTGCCGCGGCACGTCGGAAGAGTGATCCGTGACGGTTTTTTCACGCACCGCCGACGACACTGTGGAGAAAGCCTCCCCCACAGCCGCTCCCGCGGCCCCGCCCAGCACCGCCGCGCGCTCCCGCCGCACCCGCCCGAGCCGGAAGCGGCGTTGCCGTTCCCGGCCATTCCTGCGGCCCGCAGGCGTGCGCGCATAACGGCGCCTCGCAGCACGCCTGTTCTCACAGCGTGCCTGCTCGCTGCAGGACCTGGAGCAATACCGATGACCCCGGTCGCACGACCGGCAGATCACCACCTGTGTGCGACACCGCCGACACACGAACAGACGCCCCGTGACACACAACCAGCTTCTCGGAAGCGGGGTGGACCCGAACGCTCAAACACCCGATAGTGCACGCACAGACCGGCCCACACGACCGGTTCGTTCAGGTGCGGTGCCGGACGTTCCACTGACCATGGTGCCGGCACCGCATCGCTTCTTCTTTCCATGCCACTGTGACACCACCTGGCACCAACGCGCCATGAGACCTCGGGCAACGCCAGGCCATCGCAACCGGCGTGCCGTCTCAGGAAGGACAGACGTGGCCGCTCAGCATCCCCGCGCCAGAACCGGCATCACCAGACGCTCACCAGGGAGACCCCGCCCTGAGTGCCGGCAACACAGGCGCCATCAACACCAGGAACCCTCATCGACAACAGGACCCGACAATGGGGAAAAAACGACGAACACCCCCCAAAGCGCAGCCTGTCGCCAGAATCCCGCGGTTCTAAACCGCCACCGACACAAGGCAGTTCTTCGAGGCCATCTACGACACGCTGAGCCCGATGCTCACGATCACTGCGGACGATTTCAGCGTTCAGTTTCGAATTCGCTGGGCGAGGTTGCGGCGCGCTACGAGCTGTCTGGAGGTCCAAAGAGAAGCACAGCGTCGATACAACAGAGCTGCGCGGAGGCTGGCAAACGCCAAAACGGATGCGCCGAGACCACGCGGGATCTTCGAGGCTTTCGTGAAGACCTGCCGGCGCTGGGGCCTGGACCAGGACAAGCAGTCGGTCCTTCTCGGACACCCTCCTCCAAGTACTCTCGGCGTGTATGTATCCGACGGCCTCGTGCTGTCCCCATCCGTGGATGTGCGTGAACGTGCTGTTCGTGTGTTCGAAATCAGCCTGGGTCTCGGGACCCTGTTCGATGAGGACCCGGAGGTGGAAAACGAGTGGCTGAGGATCCCGCGCGCGCGATTTGAGAACACGTCTCCCCTGGACCACATGCTCGAAGGCTCCATGGCGAACCTGCTCGCCGTGGCAGATCTGGTGCGCCAGGAAAGAGGTCGTTGATCTGCAGTCCTGTGACGCCGGGCTGGCGCAGTCCGAGGCCGCCTTATCGCAGGTTCATCGACCCCGACGGCTGCATGGCAGGTCCCGCGGCATGACCTGTACGTGGAGGCAGATCAGCCATACCGTCACGGTCGTCCGTGACAATGCTGATCGTTCCTTCAAATCCTGCGGTGCCAGGGGCGGCGCGATGACGCGTCGTCGAGCGCCGGAAGAGGAATCAGCGCGTCGGAACCGGGGTTTCGCCTGAGTAGTCGTAGAAGCCGCGCCCGGTCTTGCGGCCGAGCCAGCCTGCCTCGACATACTTGGCGAGCAGGGGACACGGACGGTACTTGGTATCCGCGAGGCCGTCATAGAGCACCTGCATGACGGAATAGCAGATATCGAGGCCGATAAAGTCGGCGAGCTCAAGCGGCCCCATGGGATGATTGGCACCGAGACGCATCGCCGTATCGATGGAGTCGACCGTCCCGACACCCTCGTAGAGGGCATAGACTGCCTCGTTGATCATCGGCAGCAGGATGCGGTTGACAATGAACGCCGGGAAGTCCTCGGCGTTGGCCGGCACCTTGCCGAGTTCCAGTGTCAGGGCGCGGATCGTATCGAAGGTCTCGACGTCGGTGGCCAGTCCGCGGATGAGTTCCACCAGGTTCATCATCGGCACCGGGTTCATGAAGTGCATGCCCATGAACTTTTCCGGCCGGTCGGTCGCTGCGGCAAGACGCGTGATCGGAATCGACGATGTGTTGGTGCAGATGATGGCGTCCGCCTTGAGGGACGATGTCAGTTCGGCAAGAATTTCCTTCTTGACCTTCTCGTCCTCGCTGGCAGCCTCGATAACACAGTCGCAGTCAGCCAGTTCGCCATAGGAGCCGACCACGGCAATGCGGCCGACCGCGGTATCCATCTGTTGCTGGTCGATGACACCGCGCCGCAGCTGGCGCTCCATGTTGGAGCGCACCACCTCGACGCCGGCCTCCGCGAGGTCCCGTGACGTGTCCATGATCAGGATATCGTAGCCCGCCAAGGCGCAGACGTGGGCAATCCCGGACCCCATCTGGCCGGCGCCGATCACGCCAATGCTCCTGATCTCCATGCCCGACAACCTCTCCCCCCGGTCAGCGTGGCTGGATGCCTCTCTGTTCGAGCTCGCCCTTCAGTTCGGGAACGGCATCGAAGAGATCGGCAACCAGACCGAAATCGGCAACCTGGAAAATCGGCGCTTCCTCGTCCTTGTTGATACAGGCGATGACCTTGCTGTCCTTCATGCCGGCGAGATGCTGGATGGCTCCGGAGATACCGACTGCAAGATAGAGTTCCGGCGCCACCACCTTTCCGGTCTGTCCCACCTGGTAGTCATTGGGAACGTAGCCGGCATCGACAGCAGCCCGGCTGGCGCCGACGGCCGCTCCGAGAATGTCGGCCACCTGCTCAAGCATGGCGAAATTGTCACCTGACTTCATGCCGCGCCCCCCTGAAATGACCACGCGGGCCGTGGTCAGTTCCGGGCGCTCGCTGCCGGAAAGCGCGGCACCCTCGAAGCTGGAGAGACCGGCATCGTCCGCACCCGCCACCGTCTCGACGGGAACCGCCGTGTCGCTCTCCCCGGCAGCGTCGAAGGCGGTCGTGCGAACCGTGACAAACACGATGTCGTCGGAGGACTGGACGGTGGCCATGGCGTTGCCGGCGTAGATGGGGCGCACGAAGGTATCGGTAGCGACCACGTCCGTGATGTCCGAGACCTGCTGTCTGTCGAGAAGCGCCGCCGCCCGCGGCATGATGTTCTTGCCGGTGGTCGTAGCCGGAGCCACGACATGGCTGTAGTCCGGTGCCAGCCGGGCAATGAGTGGAGCAACGTTCTCGGCGAGCTGCGCCTCAAGCGGCGCCTCGTCGGCAAGAAGAACCCTGGCGATGCCGACCATGCGGGATGCAGCGTCGGCCACCGCATCGCAACCGCTGCCCGCCACCAGAACGCTGATGTCGCCGCCCATGTCCCGGGCCGCCGTTACCGCACTTCCGGTGGCCGCCGCAAGTTCCTCATTGTCGTGTTCCGCGTAGACCAGTATCGCCATGTCAGATCGCTCCGGCGTCGTTCTGCAGCCTGTCCACCAATTCCCCCACAGAACCGACCTTGATGCCGCTCTTGCGACGCGGCGGTTCCTCGACACGGACCACCTTGAGACGAGGTGTCACGTCGACTCCGAGTTCGTCAGGCGTTCGCTTGGCAATGTCCTTCTTGCGCGCCTTCATGATGTTCGGGAGTGATGCATATCGCGGATCATTGAGCCTGAGATCCACGGTGATGATTGCCGGCAGCGTCAGCCTGACGGACTCGAGCCCGCCATCAACCTCGCGCACGACATTCAGGGAACCGTTCGCCGCCTCGACCTTCGAAACGAATGTGCCCTGGGCCCAGCCCAGCAGCCCGGCGAGCATCTGTCCGGTCTGGTTGGCATCGTCATCGATCGCCTGCTTGCCGAGGATCACCACATCGGGCGACTCCTCGGCGACGATACGGGCAATCATCTTGGCCACGGCAAGCGGCTCGAGATCACCGTCGTGAACGACATGGATGGCCCGGTCGGCGCCCATGGCCAGCGCCGTGCGCAGGGTTTCCTGACTCTGGGTCGGTCCCAGGGAGAGGGCGATCACCTCGGTCGCGGCACCCGCCTCCTTCATGCGGATCGCCTCCTCGACGGCAATCTCGTCAAAGGGATTCATGGACATCTTGACGTTGGCAAGATCAACGCCCGAACGGTCTGCCTTGACGCGTACCTTCACGTTGTAATCAATGACCCGTTTGACCGGGACGAGCACTTTCATGGCGTGCCTCTCCAGGCGCATTCTGTGACAGGGATCAGGCGGAATCCGCAGCAGGATTTCGCGAGGCACACTAAGACCGCCCGATTGGTCGAGTCAACGAAACCCCGGCGCATGCCGGCTCACCCGTCCCGGGTGGCGCCGGGAGCCCACAGATGATCGGCGCGGCCGTTGTCGTTGAGATGGCGCGCCATCACGAAAAGGTGATCGGAGAGACGGTTGGTGTATTCGAGAGCCGCCGGATTGACGGTCTCGTCGAGGGAGGCCGCCGTGATCAGGCGCTCCGCCCGGCGGACCACGGTGCGCGCCAGGTGAAGCCATGCCGAAACAACCGATCCTCCCGGCAGGATGAAGGAGGTCAGTGGTTCGAGACCGGCGTTCATGACATCGATTTCACTCTCGAGGCGCGCCACCTGGGCGGGTGTGATGCGCAGCGCACCGGTGCCGCGACGGCCCCCCTCGGGCACGGCGAGATCGGCTCCGAGATCGAAGAGATCGTTCTGGATGCGCGCCAGCATCGCGTCACAGTCGCCGTCGGCATGCAGCCTGGCAAGACCGATCACGGAGTTGGCCTCATCCACCGTGCCGAAGGCCTCGATCCTGGGGGCGTGCTTGACCACCCGGCTGCCGTCGCCAAGGGATGTTTCGCCCCGGTCTCCACCGCGGGTATAGATCTTGTCCAGCCTGACGATGGTTCTACCCTCCCTCAAGGACGAGGAACATGATGGCGAGAAGGACCAGCGCCGCCAACTGAAATCCCACACGAAAGCGCATCATGCGGTTGCCGTGACGCCGGTTGAACTCGCCGCCGCGGGCAAACCCGCCGAGACCGACGAGGAGGGCCATGAGGGTGAGGGCGACAAAACCCAGGATCGCAAAGCCCATCCAGTTCATGATACTGCCATAATCCGTCAGTTCGCTGTGGCGAGCAGGCGCCTGGCGATCACCTGCGCCTGAATCTCCGCCGCGCCTTCGAAGATGTTGAGGATCCGGGCGTCACACAGCAACCTGCTTGCTTCATATTCGAGGGCGTAGCCGTTGCCGCCATGGATCTGCAAGGTGTTGTCGGCCGCCGACCAGGCCACCCGGGCACCGAGAAGCTTGGCCATGCCGGCCTCGAGATCGCAGCGTCGGCCCGAGTCCTTGCGGCGCGCTGCATACCAGCACAGCTGGCGGGACATCATTGTCTCGACGGCCATCCATGCGAGCTTGTTGGCAACCCGCGGGAAACCGGCGATGGCGCGGCCGAACTGGCGGCGTTCGAGGGCATAGGCCAGACCCGCTTCAAGGGCGGCCTGGGCGACTCCGGTGGCCCGGGCCGCGGTCTGGATGCGCGCCGATTCGAAGGTCGCCATGAGCTGCTTGAACCCCCTGCCCTCCTCACCGCCAAGAAGATTCCCGGCCGGAACCTCGAAGCCGTCGAATCCGATCTCGTACTCCTTCATGCCCCGATAACCGAGAACGCCGATCTCGCCACCCGACATGCCCGGAGCAGGAAAAGGATCATCCCCGGCACCGCGCGGTTTTTCCGCCAGAAACATGCTGAGACCCCGGTAGCCCGGTTCATCCCCGTCGGTACGGGCAAGGAGAGTCATCAGATCGGCGCGGGACGCATGAGTGATCCAGGTCTTGTTGCCGGTGATGTGGTAGCGATCACCGTCGCGCACCGCGCGGGTTGCGAGGCTGCCGAGATCCGAGCCCGTGCCGGGTTCCGTGAAGACCGCGGTCGGTATGATGTCTCCCGAAACGATCCCCGGGAGCCATCGCTGCTGCTGTTCGGGCGTACCGCCGGTGATGATGAGCTCGGCGGCAATCTCGGTGCGCGTGCCGAGTGAGCCGACGCCGATGTAACCGCGCGAGAGCTCTTCGGTCACCACGCACATCGCCACCTTGGAAAGACCCAGACCGCCGTGTTCGACGGGTACGGACAGCCCGAAGACGCCGAGGTCGGCGAGCTCGGCGAGAATCTCCAGGGGAATCAGTTCGTCGCCAAGGTGCCAGGCGTGTGCTGCGGGTCTGATGCGCTCGTCGGCATAGCGGCGGAACTGGTCGCGGACCATGACAAGGTCGCCTTCCAGTCCGGTGTCGGCAACACGCCCTTCGCCCAGAAGGAAAGCAAGGCGTGAAAGGCTTTCCTTCGTCGATCCGCGATTGATCAGATCCACCACGTCCCCGGTCCACAAGGCATGGAGATCGTCGCTGCCGACCGACAGGTCTCGCAGACGCACGATTTCCCCCTGGCTCATGGCAATGCCGCCCGTCAGCTGGGCGAGGGATTCCTGGAAGGCACAATCGAGGACAAGCTGTTCCGTTTCGCCGAATCGCCCCTCCGGTTCCAGCGATTCGGCCCAGCGAAGCATCTGGTGCAGACTCTCGACACAGGTCGCCACCCAGGCAAGGCCGTGGACCGCATGCTGACATGAATCGAGGCGCCCGGAGTCGATGACGCCGCCGTCATCGCCCACCATGCCCCTGACTCCTGCACGGGCTGCGCCGAGAAGCCGGTCGGCGGCGTCAAGGGCGCCACGGCAACGTACGAGAAGGGCGTCGGCGCTCATCCGGGTCCCTGGCCTTCGAGAACGTCCTCAAGGGTGCGCAAGCCCGGTCGCGGGGACTGCACGAGAACCGCCATGTTGCCCGGTTTATGCTGATTGGCCCGCATCTTCATGTGGGCGCGGGGAATGTCATCCCAGGAGAAGACTTCCGACATGCAGGGATCGAGGCGACGTTCCAGCATCAGCCGGTTCGCCTGCGCCGCCTGCATGAGGTTGGCAAAGTGACTGCCCTGGATGCGCTTCTGGCGCATCCACACGAAACGGGCGTCGAAGGTGATGTTGTATCCCGTGGTCCCGGCACAGAACACCACCATGCCGCCGCGCTTGACGACAAAACACGAAACCGGGAACGTCGCCTCGCCCGGATGTTCGAAGACGAAGTCGACATCGTTGCCCTTGCCCGTGAAGGACCAGATGGCCTTGCCGAACTCACGGCACTTCTTCATGTAGGCGCCATAGGCCGCCGTATCCGAAACCTCCGGCAGCCGGCCCCAGCAGTCGTAGTCTTTCCGGTTGATGATGCCGCGCGCGCCAAGCGACAGCACGAAATCGGCCTTGTCTTCGTCGCTGATGACACCGATGGCATTGGCGCCGGCGGTGGCGATCAACTGCACGGCCATGGATCCGAGGCCCCCGGAGGCGCCCCACACCAGAACGTTGTGGCCCGGCCTGAGGATATGCGGCCGATGGCCGAACAGCATGCGATAGGCCGTCGCCAGGGTCAGGGTGTAGCAGGCTGATTCCTCCCACGTGAGATGGCGTGGACGGGCCATGAGCTGCTGGGCCTGGACACGGGTGAACTGCGCGAAGCTTCCATCGCCGGTCTCGTAGCCCCAGATGCGCTGGCTGGTGGAATACATCGGGTCGCCACCGTTGCATTCCTCGTCATCGCCATCGTCCTGGTTGCAGTGGATGACGACCTCGTCTCCAACTCTCCAGCGCTTCACCCTGGAGCCGACGGCCCAGACAATTCCCGACGCATCGGACCCGGCAATGTGAACGTCGCCCTTGTGAACATCGAAGGGGCTGATGGGAATGCCGAGAGAGGCCCATACGCCGTTGTAGTTGACACCCGCCGCCATGACGAGAACCAGGACTTCGTTGCTGTCGATCTCGTGCGTCGGCAACACCTCTACCTGCATGGCCGTCGAGGGTTCGCCGTGGCGTTCGCGCCGAATCGCCCACGCATACATGTTGGCCGGAACATGTCCCAGAGGCGGAATCTCGCCGGGTTCGTACAGATCCTTGAGCGGTGCCTCGTCCTTTCCGGACGACACATCGGCTGCCATGGCCATCGTCTGCTCCTGTCACTTTCAACACAGTCATTTCCATGTTGCATCGCAACATGTCAACGGGGAACCGGCTACAGTCTCATTGTTTTTGGGCAATCGTGCATTTGCAACGCTTATTGCATCGCAGCATGATTGGCTGATGACCGCGCGTGGATGGATATCATGACAGGCTTGTGCCCTCCCGATACCGGCCGGAACCGGGATCGTCCGTGGCTCATGCGGACCTATTCCGGCCACAGTACGGCGCGAGACTCCAACCGGCTCTACCGCTCAAACCTGGAGCGTGGACAGACGGGGCTGTCGGTGGCCTTCGACCTGCCGACACAGACGGGTCACGACGCCGACGAGGCCATCGCCCGCGGCGAGGTCGGGCGGGTCGGTGTGCCGGTCTCACATCTCGGCGACATGGAAACACTGTTCGATGGCATTCCTCTCGAGCGCATGAACACGTCGATGACGATCAACGCCACCGCGCCATGGCTCTTCGCCCTCTACATCGCGCTTGCCGACCGGCGCGGTGTGGACCGAAAGGCGCTCCAGGGAACCATCCAGAACGACATCGCCAAGGAGTACCTGTCGCGCGGCACCTACATTTTCCCGCCGGAACCCTCTCTCAGGCTGACGACGGACACCATCCTCTTCTCGGTTCGCGAAACACCTGCCTGGAACCCCATCAACGTCTGCCCCTATCACCTGCAGGAAGCCGGAGCGACGCCGGTTCAGGAGATTGCCTTCTCGCTGGCCAACGCCATCGCCATCCTCGATGCGATCAGGGAATCGGGCGAGGTGACGGACGAGGGTTTTGCCCGTGTGGTGGGGCGCGTCAGCTTCTTCGTCAACGCCGGCATCCGGTTCATCACCGAAATGTGCAAGATGCGCGCCTTCACCGAGCTGTGGGACGACATCACCCTGCGGCGTTACGGCATCGAAGACACGAAATTCCGCCGCTTCCGCTACGGCGTCCAGGTCAACTCCCTGGGACTGACGGAGCAGCAGCCGGAAAACAATGTCTACCGCATTCTCATCGAGATGCTCGCGGTGACCCTGTCAAGAAAGGCGCGGGCCCGCGCGGTCCAGTTGCCGGCATGGAACGAGGCCCTCGGTCTCCCGCGGCCATGGGACCAGCAGTGGAGCCTGCGCCTGCAGCAGATCGTCGCCATGGAAACCGATCTCCTGGAGTTTGATGACATCTTCGACGGCAACGCCGCCATCGAATCGAAGGTCGGGGACCTGAAACGGGCCGCCCTGGAGGAACTCGATGCCATCAACAGGGCCGGTGGCGCCCTCGCGGCCGTTGACTCAGGCTACATGAAACAGCGTCTGGTCGAATCGAACGCAAGGAGGCTCGCCGCCATCGAATCGGGCGAAACCCCCGTCGTCGGCGTCAACGTGTTCACCGAATCGGCTCCCTCGCCGCTCTCCGGCAACGCATTCATGACGGTGTCGCATGACGCCGAGGAGCGACAGATCGCCAGCCTGTCGGCATGGCGCGCCAGCCGTGATGACAGGGCGATCCGCGCAGTCCTCGATGATCTCAAGGCGGCTGCTCGCGAGGGCCGCAACATCATGGAGCCCTCCATCGCCTGTGCCGGAGCGGGCGTGACCACCGGAGAGTGGGGCGGAGCCCTGCGCGAGGTCTTCGGGGACTACCGGGCGCCCACCGGACTGTCAGCGGCGCCGGCGGTGTCCATCGACGGCCTCGAGACTGCCCGGCGCCATGTGGAACGCGCATCGCAGACCCTCGGCCGGAGACTGAAGCTTCTCGTCGGCAAGCCCGGGCTTGACGGCCACTCCAATGGCGCCGAGCAGATTGCCCTGCGCGCCCGCGACTGCGGTATCGAGGTCGTTTACCAGGGAATCAGGCTGTCGCCCGAGCAGATTGCCTCATCCGCTCTCGAAGAGAGCGTGCACGTGGTCGGACTCTCCATTCTTTCGGGAGCCCACATCCGCCTCGTAACGGAGATCCGGCGTCTCATGGACGAGGAGGGCTGCGACACCGTTCCCATCGTTGTCGGCGGCATCATTCCCGATGCCGACATCCCGCTCCTCAGGGATGCCGGTGTGGCAAGAACCTACTCGCCGCGTGACTACGACATCACGGCCATCATCCGCGATATCGCCGACATCGCCGCCGGAACACCGTAACCTCCCCTGTCCGTTGGAGCCGACTGCCCCGTCCGGGCGGGTTTCGAGTACGCACAGGGGACGACAGGCACGCCACAAGGCGTACCGTCTCATCGCAGCAAGTCGCGTGATTTGAGGATCGTGCACACGTTCCGCGGATGGCGCGAGACGAGGGCAACGGAGCGGGCCTGTCGTCCGACGCCAGCAGGCCGGCGACGGGATGGACGATGTCGTGGACGATGAGGAAGCAGGGTGCGCAGTCCAGTCCGTCGATCAGCTCGAGTTCGTGACGGAGCACCGCGCAGACCTTCTCCGGAATGCCGGACCGCCGCCGAAGGCACGGTATGGACCAGGATGGCAATCCCTCCTTGCGCACGGGTTTTCGGGTGCGGCGCGGATGGTCTCGTATCCCGGCAGCGCTGCCCTCCCGAGTCCCCTTGATTGAGACAGATCGCAGTCATGCCGTGTTCCGGTCTCAACGAACGTCTCAGGACACAAGGCTGTCAGGGTCGGCACGATGTCGCATCACCTGCATCGTGGCGTCACGGACGAACGCCAGGAGGTTCTTGGGGGGAGGATTGAGTTACCGTCCGGTCATGGCCGGGAGTGAAGAGCGAAACGCTCTTCATGAACATGTGCACTCAAGCACCGCAGTGTCTGGGCAGCTGAACGGCATCCCAGGCGGGTACACCCAGAGACCCGGCACATCAGCCGGGCCTCTCTGTGACTTTCCGGTGCAGCTACCCAGGTTTTCATCGCATCGTTCAGGCGTCCAGCCTGAACACGGCGACTTCGCCGGTCCGTCCCTTGACATGGTGCGCACCCACCGGCGTTGACCGGAACCCGGACCCGAGACCGGCGGCGGTGGCGGCGCTGACCAGGATCACGGCCTCGCTGCCTTGCGGGTTCAGTGTCTTGCCGAGCTGCTCAAGACGCTGGCCGACATTCACCGCATCGCCGATGATCGTGTAGTTGATACGACCCGGCGCGCCGATGTTGCCGACCGTTGCCATGCCGGTGTGGATGCCGATGCGGATACCCAGCGCCACCTCGCCCTCTTCCCGGCGCCGGGCATTCTCTTGGCGGATGCCGCGGGCGATGGCCAGGGCGGCGCGGCAGGCCCGTGCGGCGGCGTCAGACTGCATATCCGGTGCGCCCCAGAAGGCCATCACGGAATCGCCGATGAACTTGTCGACAGTGCCGTCCTCGGCTTCGATGCAGCCGGCGACGATCTCGAAGTGGCGATTGACAAGGGCGGCAACCTGCGGAGCCGAGAGGGTTTCCGACACCGAAGAGAACCCGGTGATGTCGGTGAACATGACCGTCACCTCCCGGGCCGAGGACATCGTGTCGTCTATTTCCCCGCCCTTCACCAGGCGCTCGACGATCCTCCTTGGAATGTAGAGCTCGAACCAGCGCAGGGCGCGCAGCATGGCGTTGAATGATCTCGCCTGCTGGTCAAGTTCGCGGAACACGCTGCCCGGCAAGTCGCGGATTTCGCCGATGTTGAGTTCGCGCACCTGACCAGCCGCCGCAGAAAACCCCACGATCGGCCGGGCAATGAACCGTCCGAGAATCAGAGCCGCGACGATCGACAGCACAAGGGCGCCGACTCCAACCGCCAGGGCCATCGCCATCCGGCGAAACTCGGCACCGACATCCTCGACATGGAACCACATACCGACGGTCAGCGGCTCAGGCCCGAAGCCGTTCATCTGGCGGAACATGAAGACGTGCTGCTGTCCCTCGATGGTCATCACGTGCCCCTGTGTTCCCTCGGCAAGCGATATGATCAGCTCGGAGCGCCCGTCGTCACGCCATATCGCCGCCAGGACCGAATCCTGGAACCCCCCAACCCCGGGCAGGGGGTTTTCGAGCGAAAGACCGGGGTAGTCCTGCGCCATGAGAGGATGGGCCAGAACGTGGTCGCGACCATAGAGGATGAACCGGGTGCCGGGACCGCCGGCACCGACCTTGCGAACCCAGGACGAGAGTTCGCGGATCGACGCCGTCGCGGCCACGGCTCCGAGCAACCGGTCAGCGTCCCAGACAGGATGGACGCGACTGAAGTAGGTCCCTTCATGCCGTGCGATCCAGTACGGCGGCACCCAGTGTGGTTCTTGCGGTATGGTCGCCAGATAAGCGTGGTATCGGGGATCATCCGTGTGATCGAGTTCACCAAGCTCCATGTGGCCGTCTTCGTAGCGAGCCGCAAAAAAGGTCTTCAGCGCCGGATCGAGGAAGGATATCGACTCGATCTGCGGAACGCCGGCAAGGCCGCCCGTCAACAGGCGAGCGAAGTTGGTTCGATCATGCGGGTCGAATTCGCCGCTCTCGATGCGCCCGGCGATGAAGCGGGTCTGGTCCTCGGCCGGCAACAGATGACGTTCGATCCGGTCGACCATGTTGGCGATGCCCTGATTGGCGTTGGCGCTCATCAAAGCCAGCGTATTCTCGCTCGCCAGCCACATGCCGACACCGAGCACGCCGCTTGTTGATACGAGAACGAGGAGCGAGATCGCCGTTGTCAGCGTGACCGTGATCGACAGCCGCGCGTTCCATCGCGATGCGGCGAACAGGGTTGGCGCTCGAGACTTGACCGACATGACAGATGGCAGCGTCCTATCCGGGGGCGCGATGCGCTCTACCACGCCCGGCAAGGCTCGGCTTGCCCCACGCAGCCCGTCGATGTTCTGCGGCCCTTTGCGCTGTCAACACGAGCCCCGGACCGGCGCTTCAGGCGAAGCGGACACCGTTCTGTGTCATCGGCAGCATGGTCACCCTTGGCCCATCGACGGCGATAGCGTTGGCGAGCGCTGGCCCGGCCGGCGGCACGCCCGGTTCGCCAACCCCGGTCGGCGGCTCTGACGACGGCACGACATGCACGTCGATGCGGCCCACGTCCGATATCCGCAAGGGTTCGTAATCAGGGAAGTTCCACTGCCCGACCTCGCCCTCATCGAAAGTGATCTCGTTGCGCATCACATGGCCGATCCCGTAACCGATGCCACCCTCCATCTGCGCCCTGACGATATCGGGATTGACCGCCACGCCACAGTCGACGGCGCAGGTGACCCTCTCGATCGTCGTGGTTCCATCCTCGTCCCGCGCCACCTCGACCACCTGGGCGACATAGGTGCCAAAGGACTTGTGGGCGGCGACGCCGCGTGCCCGGCCCGGTTCCGCAGGCTGGTTCCAGCCGGACTCCTGCGCGGCCAGCCGCAGGACGCCGGCGAGACGCCGCTGGTCCGCCCCGTCGCCCTGGAGATGGTCAAGCCGCCAGGACACCGGATCGCGGCCGGCGGCCCGTGCCGCCATGTCCATCATGGACTCCATGACGAAGGCCGTATGGCTGTGACCCACCGAACGCCACCAGTTGACGGTGATCGGCGATGCCAGATCGGTCAGACCGACAAACTGTCCCGGTATGCCGTAGAGAGTGTCCACCACGCCTTCCACCGACGTGTGATCGACGCCGTCCCTGACAAGCCACTGCTCGAAGGGCGTTCCCTTGAACACCGGCTTGCCGGCAATCCGGTGATCCCAGGCGACAAGGGCCCCGTCCTCATCGAGACCGACGCGCACCCTGTGGGCAAACGCGGGCCTGTAGGCGCCACCGGCAAGATCATCCTCGCGCGACCACACCAGCTTGACCGGCCGGGTGCGGTCGGTCATGGCGAAGGCAAGGGCCGCCTCGACAATGTAGTCTGCGGTCATGGTCGCACGGCGCCCGAACGATCCGCCGGCATAGAGCGTGTTGATCCCGATGCTCTGCGCCGGCAATCCGAGAACCGCCGCCACCGCCTGATGCGCGCCTGACGGGAACTGACATCCATCATGCAGCATGACCCCCTCCGCCGTCGGCTCGATGGTGCATGTCAGGGGCTCCATGGGCGCATGACAGAGCCACGGCAGGAAGAAGTCGGCCTCGACAACCTGCGCGGCGCCATCGAGAAGCGCCCCGGCTCCCTCCATGCCCGGTCCCGCCCTGGCGACAAACGCGGGCGGGGCGGCCACCGCATCCATCAGGTGCGCTCTGATCTCCCCGGAACTGCGGTTCTCCGCCGCCGAGAAGTCCCAGTCGACGGCCACGGCGGCGCGCGCCTGGAACGCCGCCCAGGTATCACGGGCGTACACCAGCACGCCCGCATGGGTGGGCAGGGTCACGGCATTGACGAAACCCGGAACATCATCGGCTGCAGAGGCATCCATGGACGCCACCGTTCCACCAAAGCGGGGACTGCGCTTGATGACGGCGACAAGCTGGTCGTCAAGCTGCACGTCCATCGCGAACCGGGCGGAGCCGTCGACCTTCGGTCCCGTGTCCCGCCGCGAGGTCCGCGGGTTGCCGATCAACGTGAAGTCTTCCGGCTTCTTCAGTGTCGGCTCATCCGGCACCTTCATGGCCGCGGCCGCGGCCACAAACCGGGCGATGGGCTCGCGGTGTCCAGCGCCGCTGATGATGCCGGCCGACAGGTCGAGCGTTGACGGGTCGGCATCCCACTCTTCAGCGGCGGCGGCAAGCAACATCTGCCGCGCCGCCGCTCCTGCCTGCCGGTACTGCATGTAGGAGTTCGCCAACGAGGTCGACCCACCCGTTCCCTGAGCGCCGCCAAACATGAGGTTGGCGTAGCGTCCGGCATCAGACGGCGCGAACTCCACCGCAACCTCGTCGAGATCGACACCAAGTTCCTCGGCGATGAGAGTGGGAAGGCCAGTGGTCGTGCCCTGGCCCATCTCGAAATGCTTGACGACGGCCGTCACGCGACCGTCCGCATCGATCTTCACGAAGGGATTGAAATGGCTGGCGTCGCCTGATGACGCCGCCAGCGCGCCGCGCGACGAAAATCCGACCACGAGTGCAGACGCGGAGGCAGTCTTGAGAAAGGTCCGGCGCGAAAGGGTCACGGTCATCAGCTGTCGTCCTCCAGGATTTCGGCGGCACGCGCCACAGCCGCCCGGACTCTCTGATAGGTGGCGCAGCGGCACACGTTTCCTTCCATGTACCCGTCGATCTCATCCGGTTCCGGATGGTCGTTTTCCACAAGCAGGCCCGCAGCCGACATGATTTGCCCCGACTGGCAGTAGCCGCACTGCACGACATCAAGTTCGGTCCAGGCCTGTTGCACGGCACGCCCTTCCCGCGTGGCGAGCCCCTCGATGGTTGTCACTTCGGCACCCTTGACATCCTCGGGATATGTCACGCAGGACCGAAAGGGCACGCCGTCAACGTGAACCGTGCAGGCGCCGCAGGAAGCGACTCCGCAGCCGTACTTGGTGCCGGTCAGCTTGAGTTCATCACGCAGCACCCACAGCAGCGGCATGCCGTCGGCAACCTCGACCTCGACAGACCGACCGTTGACCTTCAAAGTCGCTCGCATGTCTTGCTCCTCCGTCATTCGCATGGCAGCCCGGTCAGGTGCCTGCCGGAAACTGGACATTTAGACAAGGCTTGTCATATTGTCAACCAGACTTGAGTTAGCGATGACGGATCATGCCGCTGCGCAAAGAAGCCATCATCAAGGTCGCCTTCCAGGTGTTTTCGCACTATGGCCTGAAGCGTGCGACGATGAACGACATCGCCGAAGAGGCCGGCGTCACGCGCCAGACCCTCTACAACCTCTTCGCCAACAAGGAAGAACTGCTGCGGGCCACCATCCGACTCCATGCTGACCGCTCCGTTGCCGCCATCGAAACCGGGTGTGCCGGACTCTGTGATCTCGGCGACAGGCTTGATGTCGTTTTCGACCGCCTGGTCGTCGTTCCCTGGATGCTGATCCACGCGACACCGCACGGTGACGAAATCCTCTCCGGTATCCGCGATGCGGCCCGCCAGGAGGTGGCTCTGGCCGACTCCCGCTACGAAGCCATGCTGGAAGCGATGCTGAGCCCCTACACCGACAATGTGTCGGCGGTCGGAATGACCGTGGACCAGCTTTGCGACCTCATTCAGCGATCCTGTTACGGCATCAGGCACAAGGCGCGCGACAGGGATCATCTTGACACCTTGCTGTCATCCCTGAAGGCGCTTGTACTGAATGCTGCCCATTGCGACTGAAACGCTCCAGGCACACCGGAGCACGCCAGGAAAGGCAGCGTCCGCGACGATGACATTCCTGTGATGGCACCGCTGACACCAGGCAGGCAGCACAATTCGGTCGAACGGGTTACCCATGACGGCAGGCGCGTATCGGACATCTTCGAAGGCGTCCATGAATCACCTGTTCTGGTCTTTCATCCATCTCCATAAGCTGCCTGCTGACATCGACCTCGCTGCACGACTCCCGGACCGCCATGCCGCTCTCCGGGCTGAGCACCGGCACGGCGACCTGCCTCTGCGAATTCATGGATGCGGCCAGCGAGGAAATCGGCTCCAACGCCTGCCTGTCAGGCCATTGCCGCCCTGAGCATTGCCAAGCATATCGCAGGATCCGGCAATGGATCGGTGAGGTGATGTCCAGGTTGCTCGGAATCGGGCCAATCGACGGTCATGCGACTCCGGCAAGATGCCAGGGCCCCGGCATCTTGCCGGCTAGTGTTCGAACAGTGCGTCGAACTCATCCGTGATGCTCAGGCCTGCAAGGATGCCGCGAAACTGGTCTTCGGTCATCTGCTTTCCGTCCAGTCCACATGCATAGACATCCAGCACCTTCCTGTAGCCGTCGCGGTAGCGTTTCCACCAGTGCCGGAAACCCATGCACTCGCTGAGGTCTTCACCACCCTCCTCTGTCCTGGCCGTGAACGTCGTCGTTTCGATGTCGCCCACGACGGTCGCAAATGTCGGTCCTTGCGACAGCCCCGACTTGCCGGCGTCACGGTCCTCAAGCCAGCCGAAGTCAGTAAGAAAACGGCGCTTCTGGTTAAACTTGCCAGACCAGCGCCCAGCGTCCTCGGGCGAGTACCAGAACGCCGCTTGACCAGTGTGACCGGCCTCGTCCGCAGTCCACCACAGGTATTCAACCGTATGGTTCCATCCTCCGTTCCGATCACGCCAGAGTTCCCGGCCTTCTGCCTCGAAACCACTTATGCGAATCAAGGTGTTTTCCTCTGTCATCGGAAGCTCCGTCCAAGCCGCCGTCACCGTCGCGACAGCCAGCAATGCAACAATCCTGATCGTGCGCAACAACATGACGCTCCTCCCGGTTCATGCCAAACCGGCCCGGCAGGGTGCCGGGCCGTTGCAGACAGTACGCATGGACGTAGTGACCCCGCCTGTTCGCCGGGCCGTGGTAGCGAACCGCGGCCGGATCAAAGGGCTGTTGTATTCGGCGGGCGGCCCGACGGAGCGGGAGCGCCCATGCGTGTGTCTGCAGGATCAATGGTAAGGCCCGTGACGAGCCGCCGCAAGCGAGGTCGCGGGAGGGGGGCGTTCGCGCCGCGAGTGACCTTATCCACGTGACCGTCTGACGCAGAATTGTCGTACTCTGCCGCGGCGGGCACACCTCATCCGTAGCGCTCTCAAGGCGCGGACGAAGGCTGAATGTTCGCAGCCGCACCCGGCAAGGGACAGTCGGTTCCACAGATCGCGTTGCTGTTAATCCTGCGGGCCGGTCAGCTGCCGTAGCGCATTGACCGGCCTTTTCGCAGACACCACGGCAAATTGCCCGGCTTGGGTGTACTCGGGCCCGTGCAGGATGAGAACGGCAGCCGGGATCATGGCCGGTCGAGAGACCGGGACGCGGCAACGAGACGCATGCCCTCGAGCATGACGCAACCGGCGAGGTAGGCGGTCATGCCGCCCACGTCGTGGGGCGGCGAAACCGTGTTGACATCGACGGCGACGATGTCGAGGCCGGCCAGAGAGCGCAGGAAACCCAGCCCCTCGGCGGCACTGAGACCCTCCCAGGTCGGCGTGGCGACCCCGGGAGCGCAGGACGGATCGAAGACATCCATGTCCCAGCACAGGTAGACCTTGCGGCCGGCGAGGCGCTCCTGGAGCAGACAGGCCGTGGCCTCGAGGCCCTGTCGCCGCATCTCGACATCGGGGATAAGGTGATAGCCGATACCCTTCGTGTGCTCGAACACGCCTCCCATGAATACCGGTCCGCGAGCGCCGACGTGGAATGTGGACGCCGCATCGATCAGGCCTTCCTCAGCAGCAATGGTGAACGTCGTGGCCGGCGAGATGCGATCCTGGCCGGTGACGGGATAGGCATCGGTGTGGGCATCGACATGGATAACGCAGAGGTCGTCATGGACCCGGTGCCATGCGCGCAACTGCGGCAACGTGACGAGACCGTCACCCCCCATGGTCAGGGTCGCCACACCCTCGCGGGCAATCCGCCACACCGCTTCCTCCATGACCTCGAAGGACGGTTCGGGGCGGCCAGGTGTCACCAGGGCATCACCGCAATCGATGACGCCAAGCTCGTCAAGCGGATTGGTGTCATCAAGCGGCGGATGGTAGGGACGCACAAGTCCGGACTGCTCACGAATGGATGCCGGTCCAAGACGGGATCCGATGCGTGTCGGATGAATGCCGCAGTCAAAGGGCATGCCCACGACCGCCAGACGGCAACCGGCGAGATTCCAGGTGACGGACGCATCCATGAATCCGGCAGTGGGGCGATAGATCCTGGAATCGAAAATCGACGTCACCATGACGGGTCCTTATCCTCCATGAGGGTATGTGCGGCAGATATTCGCTGATCGGCCCTGATGGCGCCATTGAAGACCACCGGAGAGTCTTCGTGGCCTGGCGTCACAGACAGCTCCCGCGGTACGCTTGGCACCACACTCACCCGGAACGGCCCGCAACCTTTTCGAGATGACCGGCGGGCGATCAGGGATGTGCCATGGCAAGCACGTCGTCGGGCGCCAGGCCCGCCTCGCGCAATGACCGGATCGTCACCGAGCGGTCGCGCTTGGCATGACGCCGACCATCCTCTGCGAGAAGCAGGCGGTGGTGGTGATGGAGAGGCTCCTTCCAGCCCATGAGCCCGCGGATCAGGCAGTGGACATGGGTGGCCGGAGCGATGTCGCAGCCGCGCGTGACCACCGTCACGCCCTGGGCATGATCGTCATGGGTGACGGCAAGATGATAGCTGGTGGGAATGTCCTTGCGTGCCAGAACCACGTCACCGGCTGTTTGCGTGTCGGCCGGAATGATCCCGCCATCGAGCGTGCGCCACGCCAATGGGCCCGTCTCGTCCATCGCCTTGGTGACATCGAGTCGCCAGGCATGGTGATCGCCGGCTTCGATCCTCGCCGCGGCTTCGGCGGAGCAGAGCGTGCGACATGTTCCAGGATAGATGAGACCCAGCGGTCCATGGGGCGCTGCTGAGGCCGATCTGACCTCCCGGGCAATCTGGCGGCGGGTGCAGAAACACGGGTAGACGAGCCGCCGCGCGCGCAGTTCGGCAAGAACCGAGGCGTAGGCGCCAAGATGGTCCGACTGGCGCCGGACCGGACCGTCCCAGTCAAGACCGAGCCAGGCGAGATCCTCCAGGATGGCCTTTGCGAACGCGTCGCGACAGCGTGCCCGATCGATATCCTCGATACGCAGGAGAAACCGCCCGCCGTTGTCGCGAGCCAGGCGCCAGCCCTCGATGGCCGAGAAGACATGGCCGATGTGCAGCAACCCGGTGGGCGAGGGTGCGAAACGCGTGACGATGGCGGACATGGGCTGAACCTCCGGTCAACGATACCGTCTGCAGGCCTGCATGGAAGCCCTGGACAATGCAGAGGGACAGGATCGATCCTGCAGCAGTTGACCGGAACAGCTTGGGAGTTGACCGCCATGCCATTGTCAGGACCGGCCGTGCCACCCCGAAAGGGGGAGACCCGCCAGCTTGTCGTGCTGCTGCATGGCTGGGGCGCAAACGGCAACGACCTGATCGGTCTTGCCGGCCCCTTGCAGACCGCCCTTCCCCAGGCCCGGATCAGCAGCCCCGATGCTGCTGACCCGTGTGACCAGAATCCGGCCGGGCGCCAGTGGTACTCCATGATGGAGCAGGACCCGGATCGTGTGCGACAGGAAATCGACCGGGCCAGCGACATGATCAGCGCCTGGGTCGATTCGGAACTCGAGCGCCTCGGTCTCGACGATCGCGCGCTTGCCTTTCTGGGATTCAGCCAGGGCTGCATGATGGCGCTCCATGTGGCGCTGCGCCGACGGCGACCGGCAGCCGCCGTGGCGGGGTTTTCCGGCATGCTGATCGAGGCGGAGAGTCTGGGTCGCGAGATCGTCAGCCGACCGCCGGTCTTTCTGTGTCACGGCGATGCCGACGAGGTCGTTCCCTTCGCCATGCTGCACAGCGCTGTCGATGCACTCGGCCGGCACGACGTGCCCGTCCAGTGGCATGTCTGCCGGAGCATCGGGCACGGCATCGACCCCGATTCCCTGGGCTTCGCCGCCGGTTTCCTGAAGAACGCGCTGCGGAACAGCTGAAGCACGACCACATTTCGGTTCGTTCATGACCGACCACCGGGCGTGTGGACCAGACATTCCCGGGGTGTCGGACCTTCGACCTGCACGGTACATGCGCAAGACAAACTTCGTCCGGTTTCCTGTCGCGGCGAGGTTGAGTAAGGTGGCGCCGTGGGCACGCTTTCAGCCGTGTTTCAGCGCGGCTGTGACCGCGATGAGCCTTGAGCGCGCGAGATCCAAGCGTGCTGCTGCAACCCGCCGCATGCGCATAACCAGGCTGGTCGCCTATGCGGGAACGTGCGAGAACATGATGACCCCGGAGGAATTTCAGGCCCAGCGCCGTCGGCGTTGATCCGTGATTCTGATCGACACATCAAGCTGGATCCACATGCTCCGGACGAACGGAGACCCGGTCGTGCGCAAACGCGTCAATGCCGCGCTCACCGGCGGTCTCGCCTGCTGGTGCAGCTTGAGTTGTGGATCGGCGCCCGTGGAGAACGGGAGCACAAGCCACTTCGGAAATTCGCAAGGGCACTTCCAAGCCTCGATGTGGACGACCGGGCCTGGACCACGGCCTGCGAAATGCCCCGGCGCGCCGGGGCCCGTGGGGTCACCGTACCTGCCACGGACATTCTGATTGCTGCCTGTGCCCGGTCTCACGGGGCCACTCTCGAGACATCGGACAGCGACTTCGCTCTCCTGGAAGCGGCCTGTCATTGACTGCCGAAGCGGCGGTGCCGGCGACAAGGATGCAGGCATCCGGAAGCCGGGCGGACCCGGTTCCGGTTTCACCGGATAGCGGCTACACGATGCCGGCTTCCCTGAGATCCGCGATGTCGTCCTGCGACTTGCCGAGCAGAGTCCTGAGGACGGTGTCGGTGTGTTCGCCCAGAAGCGGCGGCGGGTGCCGATAACCGGGAGGTGTGCCTTCCAGATTGACCGGACTGCGAACCAGGGGGACCGTGCCGGCGAGCGGGTGATCCATGTCGAACTTCATGCCGCGCGCCTGGATGTGAGGGTCCTCGTAGACCTGGCGGAAATTGTTCACCACACCATAGGGAATGCCCTCTCTCTCCAGGTGCTCGACCCACCAGGCACGGGGACGCCGCTTCATCAGGTCGACGACCTTCTCCACCAGAAGGTCGCGATGGCGGATGCGTGCCGGATTGGTGGCGAAACGTTCGTCGTCGGCCAGTTCCGGGGCGTCGGCGAGACCGCACCAGCGGCGGAACTGCGTGTCATTGCCGATGGCGATGATGATGGGGTCGTCCGCGGTGTCAAACGCCTGGTAGGGGAGCAGGTTCTGGTGGGCATTGCCATAGCGCTTCGGCACGACACCGGAGGTCAGGTAGTTCATGTTCATGTTGGCCATGAGCGCCACGGCACAGTCGGACAGCGCCATGTCGATGTACTGTCCCTCACCGGTCGCGTGGCGGTGATTGAGGGCGGCCAGAATGGCGATGGCGCTGTAGAGGCCGGTGGTCAGGTCGGTGATGGCGACGCCCGCCTTTTGCGGCCCACCGCCCGGCAGGTCGTCACGCTCACCGGTGATCGACATGAAACCGCACAGACCCTGGATGACGAGGTCGTAACCGGCCCGGGCCGCATAGGGCCCGGTCTGCCCGAAGCCCGTGATCGAACAGTAGATGAGGCCGGAGTTGAGGGAACGAAGGGCGGGATAGTCGAGTCCGTACTTCCTGAGACCGCCGACCTTGTAGTTTTCGACCAGAATGTCGGCGCTTGCCGCGAGCTCGCGGGCGATGGCCTTGCCCCGGGGCGTTGCGATGTTGAGCGTCAACGACTGCTTGCCGCGGTTGGCTGCCAGGTAATAGGCCGCCTCCGAGGTGTCATCGCCAGTACCGTCCTTCAGGTAAGGCGGCCCCCAGGCACGGGTGTCATCGCCGGTTCCCGGCCTCTCGATCTTGATCACCGTCGCCCCCAGATCAGCAAGAATCTGGGTGCACCAGGGACCGGCGAGAATGCGTGAAAGGTCGAGAACCACAATGCCGTCGAGCGCCAGGGCCATCCGCCTCTTCCCCTTGTCGTTGCATGACCCGAATCCGGGATCATGAAACTGATATGATGGATGGCCGCAATGAGTCCATGGCCTTTCGGCAAGGCTTCACCCTCGCCATGTCGTTTCAGCAGAACGCCCCGCCGAGGGTTAACATCTGGCCGCCAACCGCTATGATGTTGACGAATTGTGTCAACATTCTGAATTTCCTGTCTCCGGAAACACTGCCCGTGGCATCGCTCCAGACATGTCCGGCCCTGGTCCTCAACGCGGACTACAAGCCGCTCAGCTACTTTCCGCTTTCGGTCTGGCCGTGGCAGGAGGCGGTCAAGGCTGTGTTTCTCGATCGCGTGGAGACCGTGAGCGCCTATGATCACACGGTCCGTTCGCCGTCGTTCGAGATGCGGCTTCCCAGCGTTATCGCCCTGCGCAGCTATATTCCGATCAACAAGCGGCCGGCCTTCACCCGGTTCAACGTGTTCCTGCGCGACCGCTTCTCATGCCAGTACTGCGGGTCGCGCTTCGAGACCCGTGACCTCACCTTCGACCACGTCATCCCCCGCTCGCGTGGCGGTCGGACATCCTGGAGCAATGTCGTGACGGCCTGCCGGACCTGCAACATGGCCAAGGGCAACAGGATGCCGGGCGAGGCCCGGATGTCGCCTCTTGCCAGGCCGGTTGCTCCGACAACCTTTCAGCTGCGCCGCAACGGACAGACCTTCCCGCCGAACTTTCTTCACGAGCACTGGCGCGATTACCTCTACTGGGACAGCGAACTCGTCTCGGACTGACAGCGTCCGGGCAGGTTGCAGCGGCCATTCGATGGTGCGTGGTCCGGGCAAATCCGGATCACCGTGTCAGAACCTTGTCGACAGGCGGATGGCAAGCCGTGTGCCGCGGCGGATGGCGCCGGTGAGCAGGGAGTGAGCGGGCGCCTCCCGGGCACCGTGCTCGAGGGCGGTGTCGTGATGGTCCATCTCGTCCCGGCGAAACTCCTCGATGGTGGTCCTGAGGTCAGCCTCGTCGTCTCCCAGGCGCCGGGCCTGGCTGGCGTAGTGTTCGCTGATGACGCTCTCGACGGCCTCGGTGCAGGCCATGGCAGCGCGCGGACCCAGGAGAGCGGAGCCGACGCCAAGCGCAAAGCCCGCCACATGCCACAACGGTGAGAGCGCGGTCGGCCGGACCCGCCGCGAGACAATCAGATCATCGAAACGGTCGAGATGTTTCTGTTCCTGTTCCGCCATGCGGCGAATCACCTTGCCGGCTGTGGTGTCACCCAGCACGGCCAGCTGCCCGTCATAGATCCGCCTTGCACCGAATTCTCCGGCGTGGTCGACCCGGATCATGGCATTGACGGTGTCGCGCACCGTGCCGTCACCAGGCAGGAGTCCATCGCCGGTGTGGCGCCCCTGGGTCATATCATCCCCGCAACGACGCCAAACAGCCGGAGACGGCGACCGCGGCCAGCATGAAGGAAACAAGTGCGTTCCACCCTGCCATGGACACGCCCGCAAGCGACCACGCGACCTCGTCGCAGCGCACCGCATCAATGGAGAGAAATGAATCGATCGACATGTCCCCGAACTCCGGTGTGCTGCACCCTGGCGACGCCACCCAGTGCCATTCAACCATGACGTGCCACGCAGCGACAGCGGTTCCGGCCATGAAGGCAACGGCAAGGGCCGCCAGCATGATCGGCGCACGCGCCGGCGTCATCACAACAACCGAGACGGCTGCCATGGCGATGGATGCGCCGTGGGCCCAGCGTTGGTCGATGCACAGGGGACAGGGTTCGAGTCCTGCCATGTACTGGAACCAGAAGGCGGCGCCAAGGCAGGCGGCGCTGGCAAGTCCAAGCAGGCTGACGAGCAGCCTGGGGCGTTGCCACGGGACCATGGAAGACAGAGCGATCATCGAATTCCAGTATGACGTCGCCTGGCGGATCCCTACAAGAACCACTTGATGACGACGAAGCCGGCGACCAGCACGACCAGCATTGCCGAACCCGCCAGAGTGAGATGGCGTTCCACGAGACCGCGCATCGGCACGGCAAACCACGAAAGCAGTGCCGCCTCGATGGCAAACCGCAGGCCGCGGGAGACGGCGCAGGCGACGACAAAGACCCAGATGTCAAGGTGCACGGCGCCGGAAACAATGGTCACCACCTTGTAGGGAATCGGGGTGAATCCGCCGACAAAGACGATCCAGGCTCCCCACTCGTTGTAGAGGGTGGCATAGTCCGCGTAGGCTTCCGCGTAGCCATAGAATTCGAGAACGGGCCACGCGACGGTATCGTGGAGAAACAGCCCGATGGCATAGCCCGTGATGCCGCCCGCGACACTTCCGATCGTGGCGACAAGGGCAAGGAACCATGCCCTTGAGGGCGCCGCGAACATCATCGCCAGGAGCAGAGCCTCCACAGGCACCGGGAAGAAGGAGGCCTCGGCGACGGCGAGCGCAAGCAGCCACCAGACCGCGTGACGACTGGCGGCAAGTTCCATGGTCCTGGCGTAAAGGCGCTCAAACATGTCGACAAACCCACGATACCGCGTCACGGTTCTGCCGTGGGGACAGGACAGTTCGCGGGGGATGGAGGCAGGCATGAACGAAGTCAGATCCCTCGGGCGTGGCGCATCCACCGACGAGGCGATGGCCATACTCGAGGAAGACGGAGCGGTGATCTTCCGCAATCTCGTCGATGACGATGTCATCGACAGGGTCAACGAGGAACTCGAACCCTACCTCACCAGGGCCTGCTTCGGTGAAGGTGAGTTCTGGGGCCGCAAGACACAGCGCGTGAGTTCGCTGATCGCCAAATCGAGGACCTATGGAGAGGAACTTGCCACGGCGCCGCAGATTCTCGCGGTGATGGATCGCCTGTTGTTGCCCCGATGCGAACGCTATCAGCTTCATGTGACCCAGGCGGTGAAAATCGCTCCCGGCGAAGGACGCCAGATCGTGCATCGCGACGATGGTCTCATGCCTTTCCGCCACCCCGGACCCCAGTGTCTGTGCAATACCATGTGGGCGTTGTCGGACTTCACGGTCGACAACGGAGCGACCAATGTCATTCCCGGCAGCCATCTGTGGGATGACGACACCTACCCCGACGACGATTCCAGGGTCGCCTTCGCCGTGATGCCCAGAGGCTCGTGTCTCATCTATCTCGGTTCGGTGTTCCACGGCGGCGGACGGAATGTCACCACCAACGCATACCGTACCGGAGCGATCACCGGATACAGTCTCGGCTGGCTGCGCCAGGAAGAAAACCAGTATCTCGCCGTTCCACCCGCCGTCGCCCGCCACCTGCGCGAAGACGTCCAGCATCTGATCGGCTATCATCTACACGACATCTTCCTCGGCTGGGTCGAGGGGCAGGATCCCCATGTCGTCCTCGAGGACAGGTTTGCCGATGTCATGCCCGCTTCACCGGAAGGCGGCGAGTTCGTCGAGGATTCAAGCCTCTTCAAGACCGCGGTACTCGGGGAGCCGAGTCGGCATTGACAGTTCTTCTTGACCGGCTGCGCCAACCCCGACATTGATACGTTTCCTGTGTGCCTCCGTGGCGGAACTGGTAGACGCGGCAGACTCAAAATCTGCTTTCCATCCGGAAGTGGGGGTTCGAGTCCCTCCGGAGGCACCACATTCCACAGGCTCCACAAGGCACGGGGTGCATGCCGGCATGATACCTGTGCCGCTGGCGGGGGGCAATCCCTGCCGACCCGCCGGTCCGACGGCGCCGCACCAACGGAGTGCGCAAAGCACCTTGCTGAAACCCCGTCTCCCGAAACCCACGGTCCGCACGCGTTTTGGTGAAGTCAGCGCCATCGCACGGACCTCGACGCAGGACCAATCCACCGCCCTGCAGCACGATGCGCTTGAAGCGGACGTTGCAAGCGCATCATTTCGCAAGCGACGACAAGCGCAGAGCGAGACCACCCGGGACGCGTCACCACCTTCGACGCGCAGGGGCGACACCCGCGTCGGACCCGGTGTCCAGGCGCAGTGGTCCCTCGACGACGCACGCGAGGGCGACACCCTCGTCGTCTGGCGCGCTCGTTGCAACAGCTGCTCGAGACCGTGGAGGACCTGACGCACCCGGGCTGGCCTGTGCGCCCTCACCAAGGCGATCGATACCGCATCCGCCGGCGGTCGGCCTCCGGTGCGCTGGCCGGGTTCGAGCGAACCCTGATCAGCGACCGCGCGGAACCGGCCAGTCTGTGCCGCGCGGACGGGACGGCGGTTGTCGACTGGATCGATGGTGACGGCGCGCCTGCGGGCCACGTGGCGCGATCCGCGCACCGGCAAACTGTTGCGCGGCAACGGGATCATGGAGAAGCGGGTTTGTCTCCGCAGACACCGCCACCCCTTATGAGCGGGGATCGACCAGGGCGAGATCGAATGTGCGATAGCCGTCGCTGGCAACCCTGTCGCAAATCCGCCTGTAGGTGCCGAAACCACCGGCATAGGGCGTGAAGACCCTGGGCTTGCCAGGAATGTTGGTACCGACATACCAGGAGTTCGCCAGGGGATAGAGGGTCGCGTCACCGACAGCTATGGTGTGTTCGACCCAGGCATCCTCCTCGTCTTGGGTTGCCTCGATCCGGTCGAGATCATGGCGCCGCAGCCAGGCCAGACAGTCTGCGATCCACTCCACATGCTGTTCTATGGCGCTCATCATGTTGGTGAGAACCGAGGGGCTCTGCGGCCCGGTGATGGTGAACATGTTGGGAAACCCGGCGACCGTGAGACCAAGATAGGTGCGCGGTCCAGCCTCCCACTTGTCGCGAAGGCCGAGATTGTCCACGCCTCGGATGTCGATTCCGAGAAGAGGGCCCGTCATGGCGTCGAACCCGGTAGCGAACACGAGGGCGTCGACGTCGAAGGCCCTGCCGCCTTGGGTGACGAGGCCCGTTGGCGTGATCCGGCCGATCGGATCGGCGCTGATGTCGATGAGGGTGACATTCTTCCGGTTGTAGGTCTCGAAGTAGTCGCTATCGAGGCACAACCGCTTCGTGCCGAAAGGGTGATCACGCGGTGACAGCAGCCTGGCCGTCTCCGGATCGTTGACCCTGCGGCGTATGTTGTCGTGGGCGAAGTCGACGAAGAGCCTGTTGACCTCCATGCTGGTGTTGACGTCATCGAAGGCCGAAAGAATGGTGAAACCGCCGATCTGCCAGCGTCGTTCCATTTCCGACTTGCGCAGATCCTGGGAGACCTCAAGTCCGGGCCCGACGGCATCGTCACAGTTGTAGCCGCTGTGCGACCAGCGCGCGCCTTCCCGGAAGACAGCATAGTGCGCCTTGATGGCCCGCACCTCGTCGGCATCGAGCGGACGGTTCCAGGCGGGTACCGCAAAATTGGGCGTACGCTGAAAGACGGTGAGATGGCGCGCCTTGCCGGCGATCTCGGGAATCGCCTGAATCGCCGATGAGCCCGTGCCGATGACGCCGACATCCAGACCCGAAAAGTCCACCGTTTCGCGAGGCCATCGGCCCGTGTGGTACCAGGGCCCACGGAAGGACTCGAGGCCGGGAAAATCGGGGCATCGCGGCACCGAAAGGCACCCGAGTGCCATGATGCAGTAGTGGCCGCGAACCGTCTCGCCGGTGTCGGTTTCCAGAACCCATCCCGGACAGTCTCCATCCCAGCGAGCACGCGTCACAAGGGTGCCAAAGCGGATGTCGCGGCGCAGATCAAACCGGTCCGCCACATGGCCGGCGTACTCGAGTATCTCCGGCTGCGCGGAGTAGCGTTCCGTCCACTCCCAGTCCTGTTGCAGATCCTCGTCGAAGGAATAGGAGTATTCCATGCTCTCGACATCGCAACGGGCGCCGGGGTAGCGGTTCCAGTACCAGGTGCCGCCAACATCCCTGGCGGCCTCGATCACGACGACCCGCAGCCCCAGACGCCGCAGGCTGTAGAGCATGTACATGCCCGAAAATCCGGCGCCCACGATGACGGCGTCATAGGGCGTGCAGGATTGGTCCGACATGCCGCAGGCCTCCCGATTCGTCTTCGCCTGAACGCAAATCATTACACATGCCGGCGAGTGGGCAAGTCCGTTCCCCGAAGGCCATGCACGCAATATCATAAGAGAGTGCCCGCAATGCTGCGAACAGAGACCATGCCTGCCTTTGCCTCCTTCTGCGAAGCCGAACACCGCCGCCGCCTCGAACGCATCCGCGAAGCGATGACGGCAGACGGGATCGACGTCTGTCTCAGTGTGGCGCCGGAGCACCTCTACTGGATCGCCGGCTATGATTCCTGGGTTGCCGTCAACAGCCCCCAGGCCCTCATCTTCACCGCCAGCGATGATGAGCCCTGCCTCGTCGTGCGTGACGTCGACCTGCCCCTGGCGATGGAAACCACATGGGTCCGGGATATCCGCACCTACCGCCTCCACAACGACGACGTGGCGCTCATGATGGCCAATCTGGTGCACGACAAGTCCTGTTTCGGCGCCCGGATCGGCATCGAAATGCGGTCCCATTGCCTGTCATGGCAGTGGGGCCAGGCACTTGAGGCGTCACTGTCGGCATCGCGATTCACCGACATCACACCCCTCATCGGCGCCCTGCGCTCAATCAAGTCGCCTGCAGAAACCGTTTTCATGCGCGAGGCTGCCCGTCATGCCGAGGCCGGTCTTGCGGCCATGCGCCGGTCGCTCAAGCCAGGCATCAGCGAAATCGCACTCGCCGGCGAGATCGAGCATGCCATGCGCCGGCAGGGATGCGATTACTGGGCTATACCCGTCGAACTGGCAAGCGGCCCGAGAGGTGAAGGTGGCCATGCAACGCCACGCCACCGCACCATCCAATCCGGCGACCTCGTTCACGTCGAACTGGCCGGTGTGCACGAACGCTACCATGCCGTCGCCATCGCAACCATGGCGGTCGGCGAGCCGTCTGCCGCCAAGCGCGATCTCTACGACGTGGCACGACGCTCCCTCGAGGACGGCCTCGCATCGATGAGGCCCGGTGTGCCGGTGACCGAGGTCGAGGAGGCATCTCTCGTGGCGGTTCGTGATGCCGGCCTCGAAGACGCCGCGATGATGCGTTTCGGCTACGGGATCGGCATCGCCTACCCGCCACTGTGGCTCGAAACCCTGGAGATTGGCCGGCACATGGACCAGCGGCTGCAGCCGGGCATGACCTTCGTTCTGCACGCCTGCCTCACGCCGCCCGGATCCGGATGCGGCGTGGTTGTTGGCGGCACCTGGCTGATGCTGGAGGACGGCGTCACGATGCTGGCCGGTGCCGGTGCGACAGACCTCGAGACCATCGGTTGACCAGCAGCCGCGCACCCGGGAATCCATACGCATGAACCACGACCGGCAGGAACGGGGGCGTCACTGAAAGGGTAGACCCTGCGAGGAAGCGTGCATGACAACCGCCATGACAAGGGTTGCCGAAGAAATCAGGGTTGCCGAAGAAATCGAGGATGGCGGGATCGGGAATCTCAGGCGGACTGCCGACCCGCTGCAAGACGGCCCGGGGAGATCGAGCACTGACCGCGGTCCGGATTGGGTTCGACGGCACGCCCGAGGATGTCACTCAGGGCATCAGCGCCACCGACATAGTCGCCACCGACCCAGATCTGCGGCACCGTGATCGGTGTCTTGGGTCCAACAATGGGTTTGACCCGTGCCAGCATCTCGTAGAGCGCTGCCGGCTCACGCACCACGTCATGATAGGTGTAGTCGATCCCCGCCTGATCGAGATAGCCCTTGGCGCGCACGCAATGCGGGCAGGTTGCCTTGCCGAACACCCTGTTCCCGACAAGGGTCGTGCGCCTGGCATGCGCCTCGATGATGGCCTGGGTCAGCACGCCGCGATTGAGCGCTGCCCCCTGACTGACAAGACGCCCCTCCACCAGAACGATGGGAGCGTGCCAGCCGCCCTTCGGCAGGGGCTTCCACCAATGCGTCAACCAGTCACGGGTCTCAACCTCGACCGGGACGCCGCCGAGTTCGGTCTCCACAACATCGGCAATCACGTCATTGGTAAGGGCGCATTCACCGCAGGGGATCTTCACACGAAACGGACCCCATGCGCCCGCCCATCGATACAACGTCACATGGACCGACTTTGTCATGATCCCGCTTCCTTCGCCCGTGATGGCGGCATCCTACGCGCCTCACGGCCTGAACGCACCCTGCGGCATGTCCACCAACCATCGACGTTCCTGTGCTCACGCAAAGCACCGGAATCAAAGGCTGTCGTAGGCCTCGATGGCCTTGGCCGCATACACGGCGCCCGGTCCTCCTGCCATCTCGATAGCGACAGCGACCACCTCCACCAGGGTCTCGCGGTCGGCGCCGTGTTTCTTGGCCTGGGAAACATGATAGAGGATGCAATCGTCGCAGCCTTGCGTCGCCGCGATGGCCACCGCAATCATCTCCTTCATGGCGGACGGCACCTTGCCTTCACGCGTTGTCGCCTCGGCCAGCCCGCGGAACGCCATCATGGATGTGCGATCGGCCTTGAAGAGCCCCGCCAGACGTGCGTTGACGGCATCCAGTCTCTCTCTTGCAGACACGTCGTCTTCTCTCCCTCCCATGATCACGGTGCGCCCGGGTTTCCTCGCGGAGCGAGCGATCAGAGTTGCGCCCTGATCAGATCGTTGACCCGGGAGGCGCCTTCCATCATCACCATGTGCCCGGCACCGGACACGATGGTCACCTGCGCGTTCGCGGTGGCACCCGCGTGGGACTGCGGGATGATCGCATCCTCCGCGCCCCAGATCACCTGAACCGGAACACCGAGACCGGCGAGCCGGTCCGCGATGAGGGCCGATTGCCGACCATCGCCGAAAAGGTTGTTCTTGAGTGCCTCCAGGAAGGTCTGAACGCCGTCCAAGCGCTTGTATTTGAGGAGATCGTCCACCATGGAGCGGCTGACCAGGCCTGCGTCGGCAAAGAGATGCTTCAATGCCGGCCTGAGTTCCCTGCGACTCTGCGATCCGACGAAAGCGTCGAGGTACGCGATGTTGATATCCGGACCCAGTCCCGCCGAACCGATCAGAGTCAACGACGCCGCGCGGCCAGGGTGATCAAGGGCCAGATGCCCCGCAATCAGCCCGCCCATGGAGTGGCCAACAAGATGGGCGCTCTCAACGGCAAGGTGATCGAGAAACTGAACGACGGCATCGACCATGGTTCCAAGGTCGGGATTGTCGACTGCCTTGATCGACTGGCCGTGGCCGGGGAGATCGAGCGCATAGACCGGTGCTGATTCCGACAGGGCATCCAGATTGAAGAGCCAGTTGTCGAGGTCACCGCCGAAACCGTGGATCAGGATGATCGGCGTGCCGTCACCTGGCCGCTCGGAGTAACGGATGCGGCCGACACCAAGCTCGGCGAACTGGTATGCCGGAGCGCTTTCCTCCTCCTCCTCGATTTCCGGCATTTCAAAGGCGTTGATGTAGGCGTCCACCTCGCTATCTGACACGCTCTCGGGAGCCAGCAGCCCGAGCAAGGCCTGAACCGGATAGACCTCACCTTCCTGACCGACCCGGCGTCGCAGGAGACCGCCATCGGCGGCCTCCACGGCATTCGCGATCTTGTCAGTTTCGATATCCATGATCTCGTCCCCCGGCGAGATCCGGCTGCCCTCCTCGACATGCCATGCGGCAAGCGTGCCCACTTTCATCGAGAGTCCCCATTTGGGCATGAGGATCGGAATGATCCGGTCGCTCATGCCGCTGCCTTCGCGGACGTGCGGACGGCGGCGGCGATGCGCTCCGCGGAGGGGATGTAGAGGTCTTCCAGCGACGGACTGAACGGTACCGGCGCGTGCGGGGCGGTGACCATCTGGATCGGAGCGGTGAGCGCTCCGAACGCCTCTTGCGCCACCACGGACGAGACATCCGCAGCGATGGAACAACGCGGGTTCGCCTCGTCGACACAGACCAGCCGACCCGTTTCCTCGACGCTTTCCAGAACCGTCTCCATGTCGATCGGCGACAATGTGCGAAGATCGACGACCGTCGCCTCAATCCCCTCACGCCTCAGCAAGTCGGCCGCTTCCAGGGATCTCGGCACCATCATGCCGTAGGCGACGATGGTCACATCCGCACCTTCCCTTGCGACATTGGCCTCCGCGAAGGGGATCGTGTAGGACTCTTCGGGCACATCGGCCTGAGTATCGTAAAGCGCCTTGTGTTCAAGGAAGATCACCGGGTCGTTGTCGCGGATCGACTGGATCAACAGCCCCTTGGCATCGTAGGCGTTCGACGGGCAGACGACTTTCAATCCCGGAATATGGGTGAAGATCGGTGTCAGCATCTGGCTGTGCTGCGCCGCTGCTCGAAAACCAGCGCCGCACATCGCCCGTATCACGACCGGCGTTTCCGCCTTGCCGCCGAACATGTAGCGGAACTTCGCAGCCTGATTGAAAATCTGGTCGAGGCAGACCCCCATGAAGTCGATGAACATCAACTCCGCAATCGGCCGAAGTCCGCACGTCGCCGCGCCGATAGCGGCTCCGATGTAGGCGCTTTCCGAAAGAGGCGTATCGATCATCTGCCTGGGATACTTGTGATAAAGTCCCTTGGAGACTCCGAGCACTCCGCCCCAGGCGTCGTCTTCACCGGGTGCACCGGTGCCGCCGACAATGTCTTCGCCCATCATGATGACTGTCGGATCACGCGCCATCTCCTGGCTGATCGCCTCGTTGAGGGCATCCTTGATGCTCAGTGTACGCGCCATGAAAAATCCTCCCTTGCGTTCAAAATGTGTCAGTACGAAACGTACACGTCGGTCGCGAGTGCTTCGGGTCCGGGCAGGGGCGCCGCCAGGGCCTGTTCAACCGAGTCCTCGATGAGGGCCATGACCTCGTCGTCGATGGCGTCGAACTCGCCTGCGTCAACGACACCGGCCTCGCTCACCTTGGCGCAGAACATCCTGATGCAGTCCCGGTGCGCCCGGTTGTGCTCGTTTTCGCCGGGCGCGCGATAGGTCTGTGCATCGCCCTCGAAATGGCCGAAAAAGCGGATCATCTTGCATTCCAGAAGGCTCGGACCGCCGCCCTCGCGGGCGCGGCGAATCACTTCGCCGGCAGCTTCGTGGACGGCAAAGAAATCGGTTCCGTCGACAGTGATTCCAGGCATTCCGAAGCCCGTCGCACGATCAACATAACTGTCGGACGCCACTGCGTAGTCTACCGAGGTCGATTCCGCATAGCCGTTGTTCTCCACGACAAAGATCGCCGGGAGGTTCCAGATCGCGGCGAGGTTCATCGATTCAAGCACGGTCCCCTGGTTCGAGGCGCCGTCGCCGAAAAAGGTGATGGCGACACCGTCATGCCCGAGCTTCTGAGCCGCAAGGGCAGCGCCGCAGGCCAGCGGCGCACCGGCGCCGAGAATGCCATTGGCGCCCATCATACCCTTCGAGAGATCTGCGATGTGCATCGAGCCACCCTTGCCGGCGCAGGATCCGGTGGCCTTGCCATAGATCTCTGCCATCATTTCGGTTGGATCGACGCCCTTGGCGATGCAATGGCCATGGCCACGATGGGTCGAGGCGATACGGTCATGGTCTTCAAGGTGCATCATGATCCCGACGCCCGCAGCCTCCTCGCCGGCATAAAGGTGCACGAAACCGGGGATGCCGCCACGGCCGAAGTCCACATGCAGCCGTTCCTCGAATTCACGAATCGTCTTCATGCGGCGATAGGCGGTCAAAAGCGCTTCTTTCTCCAGTGGAAACGGGTTGTTGCTCATAAGATTCTCCCTGTCATTGAGCAGCGCAAAGTACAGCGTGCGTTTCGCGGTTCATCACCCCGTGGAGGGCGGCATAGGCCATGCAGCCCGGCACGCTGACGGTACGGAACGCATCCGTCTGCAAACGGATCGCGACCTCGTCGGCTTCGCAAAAGGTGATCTCGCGCTCGCCGTCGAGCGCGATGGAGCCGGCTGTGATGCTCGGCGCATGCATGATGTCCGGGTCAAGCGTTTCGACGGCACCGATGCCCACCACCGTGATCAGTCCCGGTGCAATGGGTGCCGCGACGCAGGAACGGGCCTCGGCCGCCGGCAGCAAGCGAACGCGGCGGCCCTCGGGGGTCTCGCGGTCCAGCGGAGCGAGAAGCCCGACGATGGAGGACATGCCGATCCCGTCGGGTCTGCCGAAGGTCACAAAGAGGTCACGGAAACTTTCGGTCTTCCAGATCGCCCGCGCGCCGACAAACCGCTCGGCAACGATGGCAACGTCGACCAGAGCGACTTCCCGGACGTCGTTGACGGTCACCTCCAGGCGCTTGTTCAGGCAAAGCGCATGATCGCCCGGCACCTGCCCCGTGACGGCAAGCCCGACGGCAAGCCCCGTGATGGTCGGCTCGCGCAATTCGGGAAAGGCATTGTTCGTCCCCGTCGAGACGCCGGCGACCGGCGTATCGCCGCACCGCGACACGACAATCCGGTTCGTGCCATCGCCGCCCAGCACCACAATCGCGCCGACGCCTTCCTCGCGCATCTGCCGGGCTGCTTCGGCGCTGTCTTGCGCGGTACCGGTAACCGGCATGTCAAGGTACGTCACCTTCGGAAAGCGGAACGACCCCAGCCTGGACTCCCGATCGATGGTGCGCATGAGCTGATGCCGGATTCCACCGTTCTCGGGCATCACCAGAACCTCTTCGACGCCAACCGCTGCCAGCCCGGTGAGCATGCGCAGGACAATGTTTGCGCGATCGTTGATCGGAAGGTTCCCGGCGTGGGAGACAATGCGCCGAATGTCGCGAGCGGACACCGGGTTGGCGATGATGCCGACCTTCGTCACGTCGTACTCTCCCACAAACCCGGACCAGGCAACCGGCACTGCGTCCCGCATGCGCTTTCGCCGGCTGCGGAGAGGCCAGGCAACTGTGGCGACACATTCATTCCAACGGGTTCCAGACACGGATCATGCGACTCAACTTCCCCAAATGGGGCGCTCATTGTCAAGAGCCGATCCGTTGTCCGGGCCCGCAGCTTCATCATCATGGTGCGGCATCCGATGCCCGGGCCGCCCATGACCCTGACTGCTGTCCGGCTCTCTGGCATCGATGATGTGGTCGGGCATCCAGGCGGCGCGGCCTGTCCGTGCCATGCGCTCTCCCCGCCAGCTGGACCGTCGTTCTTGCGACCGCCCGTCATCGCCAGGGGGCGGAACGCCTGCCCGGGACACTCGGCAGCGCCGACTCGATCCCGGTGGCCGCGGACGCAGACGGTCGCGCCGAGAATCCGTGACAGCCTTGCCATGGCAACGGCCGAGCAAGGTACGCACGCGATGGGCGGGCCCGTCTCCCCCCGTGGCGTTCATGCGCGATGCTTGCCGTTGCATGCCCATAACCGATCTGTTCAAGTATGATCGTGCTTCGCCAGACTCCGGCCTCGTTCAGCAAAACCGGTCATGAGTGCCCGGGAGCACTTGCCCCGGAGCATGAAACAGTGGTTCAAAGATAAAGGGGGCGCGCATGCCCAAGACACAGTTCGCGGTTCAAATGGGGATGGGCACGGATCTCAAGGGGCAGGATTACACGAAGGCCGCCTGCCGGGCCGTGCATGATGCGCTTCACCGGAATTTTCTCACCATCGGCAAGGCGTTCGACCTGCCGCTTGACAGCATGCTCGTCGATATCCGGGTCGGCGTCAGCATGCCGGACGCCGTCGATCTCGATGCCGTCAGGCGCGAAGTGCCGTATGGCCTTGTCACGGCGGAAGCGGTCGAAGGTGGACTCGAAGTGGACATGACGGGCCATCGCACCATCGTCGCCAACGCCATCGTCACTGTCTCCTACAGCGTCACGACAGGGGGCTGAGCCATGCGACCGTTGATTCTCGAACTGGGCATGGGCGCTGATGTGCACGGGCACGATCATACGAAGGCTGCACTGCGCGCTGTTGGCGATGCAATCCGGCACAGTTCCCTGACTGTGTTCCACAACTTTGGTCACCCTTCGGACATGCGGATCGACGTGACGATCGGCGTGCCGGAACCCGACCGCGTCGATCCCGCCCAGGTGGCTGCGGCGCTGCCTTTCGGAACGGTCGAGGTGACCGTCGTCAAGGGTGGACTCAGCGATGCCGGCATGAGTGGCTCCGGGGACATCGTGCTCGCGGTCGCCGGGATCAAGGCCTGGCTCGACACGTCCGGCCATACGTTTCGACTCGACGGGACCGAACCGGCCTCCCGGGCCGACAACGCTGCCTGATCCGACCGCATCGCGGCCTCTGCGCACGAAACAAGGAGACTTGACGCAGCGGGACTTTCCCGCGCGACGGTGATCGTGTCGTTGGGCGGTCAGGATCGCATCGGGATCGTTGGTGACAGACGATGTGCTGACAGCGGCTTTCCGGCCCGAAAGGCGATTCGTTGTCCGAACTTTCGGGCCGATGTGGCGGCTGGCAGTCAGGAAAACCAGCGTGGGATGATCCTGCTTGACGCCGGGGGCGGCGTTGACCAAGTTACCGTCCCTGTGGCCTGCTGGTAGGGGGAACGAGAGAGGCTTCGCAGGTGCCTCGGGACAACCGACCGAACCATCAGGTTCGGGATATCGACGGGTCAATGTACATACCTATATCAAGAGGAGGATGATGATGTTCAGAGCACCGGATAACGCGGTCTATCGCCGTGTTTCCAGACGCAAGTTTCTTGAACTCGGCGGCGGTGTCGCCACGACGCTCGGCGTCGGATCGGTCGCCGTCGGCATGAGTTCTCTCATCACGCGCACACCGGTTCAGGCGCAGTCGTCGGATGACGCCAAGTGGAAGCAGTACGCCGGCTCCAAGCTTGTCTTCATGTCGGAGAATACGCCTCCGTCCTTTGCGATTCGCGACAACCTCGAAGCCTTCTACAACCTCACCGGCATCGAAGTCGAAATCCTCACCGATGATCTGCCGGTGGTGCAGCAGAAGGTTGGAATCGATCTGCGTGGCGGCAATGCGGACTTTCATCTGAACTACGTGCAGGACAAGCCCATCGGGTCGCCCTTTGCGGATTTCTACGCAGACCTCACGCAGTATACCGGTGACGACACGCTTCCGCAGGATCCCGAGGGTTATGGCGCCGAGGCGTGGTTCGAGAACTTCCTGACCGCCTGCGGCATCTACTACGAGCCGGGTCGCATCGTTGCCTTTCCCTATGACTGCGCCGTGGCCTGCACATTCTATCGTCAGGACCTCTTCGAAGAGCTGACGAAGGATTTCGAGGCCGAGTACGGCTACCGGATGGAGTTCACCAACGACACCACCTGGAAGCACGTTCAGGACTTCGCAGCGTTCTTCAAGAAGGTCCGTGAAGGCGGCCGCAGCGACCTGCCTTACGGCTATGCGCAGCACCAGGGGTCGTTTGCCTGGACTTTGCAGCTTGATATCCAGCGGATGCTCTTCAGCCATGGTCAGTGGACGGAGTTCGATATCGACGACAAGCTCGGTTCCAAGGAACCCGGGCCCACCAAGTGGGGCGACGAGCAGTCCGTTCTTGTCATGCAGAAATTCAAGGATCAGGCGGATGTCTGTCACCCGGACAACCTGGCGAACGGAACGCTGGAACTGAACACCGTGTATCAGGCCGGCGATATCGCGATGCAGGTCCAGTACCACGAATTCGCGGCGTCGATCGAAGACGAAGACACGTCGCGCGCGGCAGGCGGCAAGACCGCTTACGCAGCCTGCCCGAAGGGCGAGGCGAGCTGGATTGTCAACGGTGGACAGGCCGTCAACGGAACCAACTGTGGCATCGGCGGTATCGGCATCAACGGTTCGGCTTCCGAGGATCTCAAGCGGGCTGCCTTCATCTTCGCGCAGTGGGCGGTCTCCAGGGACACCCAGCTGCAGGTGCTCAAGAAGCTTGGCGGCACGCCGACCCGCAAGTCGGTTCTTGAGGTGCCGGAAGTGATGGCGGCACGCAGCCGTCCGACATCGATGCCGAACGCACTGACGTTCGACGCTGTCTACGACCTCGGCATCCGTGATCCCAACTTCGTGCTTGGTCCGAAGATTCTCGAGGCCAACGAGTATCACAACATCATTCTGACCGAGACACAGCGCTGTGTTACGGGCGAATTGTCAGCTGCTGAAGCGTGTGAAGAGATTCGCTGGCAGGTTGACGATCTGCACGAGATCTAGGGCGTGTGACATGACCCCGGGGCCGACCGGTCGGTCCCGGGGTCATGATGCGCCCGGAACCCCCAGCGCGTACGGAACCCCTTGCCGATGACCATGTCGAACGGCCCGTCTTCATCTCGTCCGCTGCTCATGAAGGACGGCGTTCGCATTCTTGACCACGGTCCCGAGTCGCTGAATCCGGTGCCGTCACGCTCGTACTATTTCTATCTCATGATGCCGGCCATCATCATCCTGGCCTGCATCACGATCTATCCTTTCCTCTGGTTGATCTACATGAGTCTGCACAAGGTCGACCCCGGCGGTGCAAGCGACACATGGAACAACTTCCGCAACTGGACCCGCCTCGCCCGCGACAGCAAGTTTCAGGACGGCTGGTGGCTGCTGATCAAGTACAGCGTCATGTGCATGGTGCTTGAAGTTGGCCTTGGCGTCCTGCTGGCCGTCGTGCTGAACAGTTCGCGCTACGAAAAGATTCTCGTCACGGTGTTTCTGATGCCGATGATGATGGCGCCGATCATTGCCGGGCTTGTCTGGTACTATCTCTACAATGGCACGTTCGGCTGGTATCACTGGCTCATGCAGAGTGCCGGCATCCTGGGCGAGACCTCCATTCTCGGCTCCCGGGATACCGCGATGCTGGGGATCGTGATTGTCGACGTCTGGCAATGGACGCCGCTCATCACCCTGATCACACTGGCCGGTCTCAAGCGTGTGCCGCGCGATCAACTCGAAGCGAACATGGTGGACGGGGCCGGACCATTGAGAAACTTCGTGCAGATATCCCTGCCGAACCTCTATCCGTTCCTGTTGATCGCGATTCTGCTCAGATTCATGGACAATTTCCGCTTCATTGACGCAATCCTTGTGCTGACGGGCGGAGGACCGGCCAATTCCACCAAGATCCTGCCGACCTATCTGTTCGACGTCTCGTTCCAATTCTTCAAACTCGGACGCGGCGCCGCCATCGCCCTGACATTGCTGATCGTCACGATCATCCTCGGGCTGATTCTGGTGAAGGTCTTTGAAAGCCCTGCCGGCAAGACCGGGCAAACCGGAGAGTCCACCTGAGTCATGGCTTCGCGCGACGTCGTCACCTATCACTCGACCACCTGGCGCATCCTGCAGCTGCTGACGGTTGTCTTCCTCGCCGTCTACCTTGTCTGGACGGTGCTGCCGATCATGATCATGTTCGTCAGCTCCTTCAAGGATCTGCTGGAAGCCTTCAATCTTCCGGAGGTCGGCGACTGGGCGGGAATCGGCGTGTTCTTCGAGTTCGACCCGACCGTCAAACACTATGTGGACCTGTTCTCGGACAACCATTTCGGCCGCTACTTCCTGAATTCGATCATCGCCGCCGGCGGCTCGGCGCTCGTCTCCGTGGTCTTCGGCTCCATGGCTGCCTACTCGCTCAGCCGGATCGATTTCCGCGGCAAGAAGGACCTGTTTTTCTGGATTATCTCGACCCGGATGGCACCTGTGGTCGCCGTGATGGTTCCGCTCTACGCCATCTTCCGCAGCGTGGACCTGGTCGGAACGCTTCCCGGACTCATCCTTGCCTACACAACGTTCAACCTGCCCTTCGCAATCTGGATCCTCAAGGGTTTCTTCGACAATGTACCCTACGCCATCGAGGAGGCCGCGATGTGCGACGGGTGCAGCCGCTTTCGGGCGTTCCGCGAGATTCTGCCCCTGGTGGCGCCGGGAATCGGCGCCTTCCTGGTGCTCTGTGTGCTCTTCGCATGGAACGACTTCCTCTTCGCCTCGATCATCGGATCCGGCGGAGCGAAGACGCTCCCGGTCGCCACCAAGGAACTGGTGCAACCGCAGAACATTCAGTGGGGAAAGATCATGGCTGCCGGTGTCGTGACGACACTGCCCATGATGTTCCTCGGCCTCCTTATCCGCCGCTATCTCGTCACCGGGCTGACGATGGGCGCCGTCAAGGAATAGGAAAGCACGACTCATGGCATCTGTGACCATTTCCAGGGTCTGGAAGATCTACGGCAAGACCCATGCGGTTCGTGACCTGAACCTCCATTGCGCCGACGGCGAATTCATGTGCGTCCTGGGACCGTCGGGCTGCGGCAAGTCGTCGACCCTGCGCATGCTGGCCGGGCTGGAGCATATCAGTTCGGGCGACATCCTCTTCGGCGAAAGGCGCGTGAACGACTTGCCGCCGAAGGATCGCGATATCGCGATGGTCTTCGAAAACTATGCGCTCTATCCCCACAAGACGGTCTTCGAGAACATCGCCAACGCGTTGCGCCTGCGGCGTCTGAATGATGCCGCCATCAGGCAGAAGGTCGAGAATGCAGCCAGAATGCTCGAGATCGAGGACCTTCTGGAGCGGCGGCCGGCCGAACTGTCCGGCGGCCAGAAGCAGCGTACGGCGATTGGGCGGGCAATCGTGCGGGAGCCTCAGTTGTTCCTGTTCGACGAGCCGATTGCACACCTCGATGCCAAGTTGCGGGCTCACATGCGCGGACAGCTCAAGCTGATGCAGCGCGACCTCGGCACAACGATGATCTACGTCACGCATGACCAGCTCGAGGCACTGTCGATGGCGGACCGGGTGGCCGTGATGCATGAAGGCGTTCTGCAGCAATTCGGCACCCCTGCCGAAATCTACAATCAGCCGGTCAACGAATGGGTCGCGGGCTTCATCGGCGAGCCGCCCATGAACTTCCTTGACTGCGAATTGACCGAAAGCGACGGGAAGGTGACGCTGCACAACAGCAGTTTTACCTTCACTCTGGATGATCGGCACGGCGCCCTGCTTCGCGAGGCGACACAGTCCCGCGAGGTCCGGCTTGGCATCCGTCCCGACGAGACAGGGATATCCGATACCTGTCAGGACGGCGGCATCTCTGCGAAGGTCCTGCTGATCGAGCCGCTTGGCGGCGACGTGCTGGTCGATGTCGAACTGGGCAGCACCAAGTTCCTGGTCAAGACGAAGTCATTCGAAGCCGATGACGGCAGCCGCTGCTTTCTGGACTTCGGGAAAGGTCGACATCATGTGTTTGACCGTCATTCAGGCCTTGCGTTCTATTGATCACCGGCTGTTGTTCTGCCGCCGATACGCCTTCTTCGACGGCGGCCCGCAAGAACGCGGCCAGGGTGACGACGAAGGGTGGCTGGCCCCTTGCCGGTGAACCGGTTGCAGCCGACCCCGTACGGGGTGCGAAACTGTCGGCAGGGTCAGTACTTCAGGACCTCGTCCAGAATCTCCGCGGCATCACCACGATAACGCGTATCGTGACGATCTTCCCGCGCACGGATTCCGTGCGTGCGATAGATCTCGATGGAGTCATCCACCGGACGGCGGTCGCCTTCGTGCGCTGTCAGCCACAGACGCAGGAGCAGGCGCCCCTCGTCTTCTCCCGGTGGATCATCGAAACCCCGCCGGGCGTGCAGCGTCGTCAGGTTGTTGCAGACCAGCAGCTGGCCTGGTTCCATCTGGAACTCGAACATGTGGTCGGCGCGCAGGGCCACGTCATCGAAGTAGGACAGGGCGGCGCTGTCGAACGCGGGAAGATCCTCGCCGAGTTCCTCGCACGCCATGTGGATGTAACCGGCGACATAGCGGCAGCTGACACATCCCCTGCACTCCGACAGCACCGGAATGCGATGCGCGGTGACCGGCGCTTCGCCTGGCCCCTCCTCGCCAAACCGGTGGTAGCGGAAACCGCGATAGAGGGGGGCGAGGTACTCCGGCCTTTCGTCGAGTATCGTATTGTGCACGGCGAGCGCGCTGGAATACTGCGATTCCCCGCCCTCCATGCTCTTGCGTATCGAGAGCATGCACAGGATGTCGCAGGCATCGGTGTGCAGGGTCAGCGGCAGGGAGTTGCGATAGGCGCGTTCCCTGTGATCCTTGCCGCCCACGTTGACGACGTGACCCAGGCGATCACCGATGACTGACTGGGACTGGCCGACGCCAAAGTGGGTCCCGAGGCCCCAGTAGATGATCTCCGCCTTGGCAAGCGGCCATTCCTCGACCGGAAGGCGATCGACGAGAACGATGCCGCGACCCCACATGATCTCCTCGTAGATGGCGCGCAGATCATCGGCGATGGCCGGCAACCGGAAATGTTGGCGTCCGATCCCGTCGAGCGTCAGTCCCTGTCGGTCGACCTCGCGCCACGCCTCATCGAGGGCATCGAGATGGCGCTGATCCCAGTTGATCCTGATGGCGTCAAGAGATCCCAGGCCGGCAGACGTCCATGCCGATGGATGGTGAACCGGTTGCAGGTAGACATCAGCCATGGCCTGTCCCTCTTCGGTCAAGACGGTTTTTCTGTCCTGCAGGGCGCCACCCGATGACGGCGGTGGATCGCTCTCATCCCGATCGATCCTACCAGAGCCCGGGATGGAGCGTGAAGTACTTGCACCGGCAGCCTGCGCAAGGCAGCCTTCCGGCACAGCGACGGGACATGACGCCCATGATCGATCTCTATTTCGACCACACTCCGAACGGGCAGAAGGTCCATATCATGCTTGAGGAGTGCGGACTCGCCTACAACCTGATCATCATTGACATCGGCAAGGGCGAACAGTTCGATCCCGATTTTCTCAAGATCAGCCCGAACAACAAGGTCCCGGCCATCGTTGACCATGAGGGCCCGGACGGCAAACCTCTCGCTCTCTTCGAATCGGGAGCCATCCTGCTCTATCTTGCCGAGAAGACCGGCCGGTTCCTGCCGAGTGAACCGCAGCAGCGCTGGGATGTGACGCAGTGGCTGTTCTGGCAGATGGGCGGCTTCGGACCGATGCTCGGACAGGCGCATCACTTTCTTGCCTACGCCCCGATGAATCCCTCGGGTCCCGAGGTTCTGCCCTACGCCCAGAACCGCTACCGCAACGAGGCCGCGCGGCTCTACGGCGTTCTCGACCGGCAGCTCGGCGCGCACGATCACGTCGCCGGTGACGCCTATTCGATTGCCGACATGGCGATCTTTCCCTGGTGCCGGCTGCATGAACGGCAGGAGCAGGATCTCGACGACTTTGCCAATGTGAAGCGCTGGTATGGCGTCATCGGTGAACGGCCGGCCGTGAAGCGGGACATCGCCGCTTCAGCCGACATCGTCACCGATTTCACGCCGCAGAGCTGGTCGGTTTCCTTCGGTGCCGATCAGTACCGGCAGCGCTCGTGACGGCTGCCACCCTCGATCGGACGGCATTCGCGTCGCGCCTGAGTTTCTGGCGATCGAGACCCGGTGTTTCGTTCAGCGTCGGCGTGAACGGTGTGATCGCCGAGTTTCACCCTCCCGACGACGAACCTGTGGCCTGGCTTGAGACGGCGGGGGTCATGACCGGCACATGTCCAGGCGGCAGCATCGAGATCGCGCCGGCCGACCGCATCCTCTGCGTGCCTTATGACATCGGCGGACGGACCCGCGGATACCTTTTCTGTCTGGAAGAGGCATCGGCGCGGATGGCGTGTCACAGGGTGCTGCGACATGCCGGCGCCCGGGGTCGGGCTGCGCTCTTCGATATCGGTGCCGGTGCCGCGACCGTGGACGCCCTCGTCATCGTGGATGATCCCTCGCTTCATCGCACTCTCATTGAGGCCGAGGGCGAACGGCTCGTCGGCACCCACCACCCGGCGCTGGCCGGGATCGTCGCGGCAGGCCCGCCGCGCCTCTTCCGTTCGCGCCTCGCCGAGGTCACCGTCACCGGCCCCATTGCGACCTCGGTCACTCCCGAGGGTCCCCACACCCATCTTCTGGTCGACCTCATCGACGGCGCCACACATGACGAGCGCATGTCGGTTCCTGCCGGCTGGCTGCCGTGCCTCACCCTGCACGTTCCCGTTTGCGATGAGGCGTTCAACCCGTGATCAGCGTCTACGGCCTGAAGAAATGCGACACCTGCCGCAAGGCGCTTGCCTGGCTTGTGGAGCAGGAGATTCCCCACACATTCCACGATGTCCGCAAGGACGGCTTCGGCGACGTCGAATCCTGGATTGACGCATGTGGTCATGAGGCGCTGATCAACCGGCGCGGCACCACGTGGCGCGCATTGCCGGAACATGAACGACAGAACCTCGACGAAGCCCGCGCAGCCGCACTCATCAGGGCCTGGCCTGCGGTCATGAAGCGGCCGCTGTTCGTCTCGGGAGACCGGGTTCTGGTGGGGTTCTCCACCACCACGCAATCGGCACTTGCCGGCCCCTGACGGATCGCGTATCCGCCGGAAGTGCTATCTTGAGACCATGTCGCCATGGCGAGTGACGGAGGGCGAGTGACGGGGTCGACATGAGCCAGCCGGTCGTCTTTGGCGCTGCCTACAGCGTCTATGTGCGCACGGTGCGCCTGACCCTGGTGGAGAAGAGCGTTCCCTACCGGCTGGTCGACGTCGACGTGTTCGCAGAAGGCGGACCGACGCCGGAACACCTGGTGCGCCATCCATTCGGTCGCATCCCGGCGTTTGGGCACGACGGCTTCCAGCTCTATGAGACGGATGCCATTGTCCGCTACATCGACGATGTCTTCGATGGCCCGTCGTTGACCCCGGACACACCCAGGGGCCGGGCACGCATGACACAGGCGATGCGGATTCTGGATTGCTACGCCTATCCCAGCATGGTCTGGGGCGTCTACGTCGAAGAGATCAGCGCACCGCAGGAGGGCCGCGAGACCCATGCCGTCAGGCTCGAGGAAGCGGCCGGGCGCTCGCGCACCTGTCTGGAGGCGCTGGCAAGGCTGATGGACGACGGTCCATTCCTGTTCGGTCCCGCACCGTGTCTCGCCGACCTGCTGGCCGCGCCGATGTTCGCCTACTTTCGACTGGCGCCGCAGGGTCAGCAACTTCTGGACGAACAACCCCGGCTGCGATCCTGGCTGGAACACATGCAGGCCCGGCCCAGCATGGCCGCGACCGATGTACCGGACTCCTGAACAGGCACCAACCGTGACAGGCCGGCCCGTATGCTGTCCGACCGGACGGGGAGAGGCCGCAACAGCGCAACAACAAGGAAGCATGCGCTACGCGCCTGAACCTCAGAGTGCCTCCCGCGGCAACATCTACGGCGCCCCTAGAACAACCACTCGCGCCTCAGCGTCAGCCTGCCCGTGGTCTTGCTGACCTCGGCCAGCAACTGGTTCGAGCTCGTTGTTTGATATGAGGCCCCCACCTGTACTTCCCAGCCGTCAAGATGATCCCGAAAGCCCGTCAGCTCCCCGAGATCATGGGTGTAGGACACGGATATGAAGCGGGCCTTGTCCCTGCGTTCGCGCGATCCGGCAATCATCTGTTGCGGAAAGGCGGTCAAGCGGAAGGAAGCCTCCAGTTCAAGCCTCTGCGCATCGCTTAGTTCAGTGCCGTAGGTGACCGAAAATGCCGTGATGTCCTTGTCCGAGGCGGAGCGGGCAGGATCAGCGGACAGCCGCGCCCGGGCCCTCGCGTGGGTGGCGCGCACGACATAGAACGAGTCGCCCGCGATGCGCGACTGCCATGACAGACCGTGGGTCATCACGTCGGCGTCCGAATTGTCGGCATCACGGATGCCGGAGTGATCACGACGTCCATATCCGAGGCTGTAGCCCAACAGACCGTCGCTTCCCAGCCTGTAGCCGAGTCCGACGGACGCCGACCGCGAGACCATGTCCGTGGTCACCGGCAGATTGCGCTCTCCATAGGTGTTGACTCGGTCTGTATCTGAAAGATTGATCCTGAAGGAGGCGGTCACCTTGCCCAGGCTGTGCCTGATCCCGGCCGAAGCCGACGTCGTGCGGCCCTCGGATTCAACCGTCCGGCTTGCCCTGGCCCCGGAGAGAGTCAGGGCGTAGAACGCCCTGGTCGCGTTCCTCTGATCCAGGCGAAGGACGCCGCTCAGTCCAAGCCGACCGTGCGCCGTGGTGTCGCTGTAGGCCTTTGAGCCGCCATAGACCGACGCCGGATACGTGAATTCCTGGCCGTCAACGGTCGCCTTGCCGGCGTCCGGCCAACTGTTGGCATTGTCCGTAAAGCCCAGTCCCAACTCCAGAAAGGCGATGCTGGAAAGCCTCCTGGTGTCACCTTCGGCAAACCGGATCAACTGGCGAACCTCGGCACGGTCAGCGTCAGAAAGTCCGAGCGATTCCATGATGCGCAGGTCGTCAAGAACCTCGCTTCCCCGGCCATTGAGCACCAGAATCTTGGCGCGCAGAAACCGAGCCTCGAGGTCGAGCGGGTCGACAATCAGAATTGCGTTGAGCCGTTCGACCGCGCCCTCGACATCTCCCGAGTTGGCCAGCTCGACCGCCGCCGCCGCCGCCGAGGAGTCCGCTTTCGCCGGAACCGGGAACAACATGAATGCCGCAAGAACGGCGACACAAAACCTCCCGGATGTCATGGGACAAGAGACCCGCTTCGTCTGGAACATGAGAAAACGCGTGTGGGGGCGCTCCGGACCATCAGGTCGAACAACCCGCCCACACCATCGGTGCGGGCGGGATCAACGCCAAATGGCCAGGAACGGCAGCCGACGGCTCAACCGCCAGAACGACCCTTACGACGAACAGCCCGGACTATTGTTGCTGAAGGGAGCGCTGCAGATGATTTCCTGGTCTTCAGCGGAAAAATCTTCGAGCGAACCGGGAGTCCACCCTGCGTCCGAGCCAATGACGGCCTTCGCCTCTGGCGAGAGCAACGCAAACAGGCGCATGGACTCCGCCGCTTGCGCCGCTGTGATTGAACCCTCGGCAACGGCTCCTTGAATCTCTGCCGCCACGTCGAAGTCGAAGTACTCGCTGTTGGCATTGACCACCGCCAACACTTCTTCCAGATCGGCCGCCTCAGCGGGAGTGAACTGTCCGTCAAGCAGGCCGGAGAGAACGATTGTCTGAGAGTCGAGATCACCACCGGCACTCGAGAGTGACGTTTCCTCAAGCCCGTCCTGAAGATCCGCGACCAGATTAGGGTCGGCGTTCTCAAGTGCCTCTTCAAGGCTCTGTACTGTTTGCGCGAAGGCAGCGGAGGACAACAGCGCACAACAGACAGCAACCAGAGCACCCGTCTTCATCGTTGACATGGCTTGTTTTCCTTATCCGTGTATCAGGCTGACAAAACCATCAATGGCATGCCAGGAGAAACATCCCCTTGCACGCATGTATACAATCTCCTTCTTGTGGGTTGTCAAGTCGTATGCTGCTCGAGCGCCGTGGCGAGGGTGTTGGTCACGGATGCAGGAATCTCAACAAGATCCGGGAGACTGCGATAGAGTGACCCCTGAGAGGGTGAGCGGTGACTGCGCAGGATTGAAGGGGCGTCCTGGTCAGCGTGAAGGCGTTTGCAGTATACGTGCGCCGGTCCGGCTCCCACGACAGTCGACGGATCCCTGGTGGTGACGCAACATCGTGAAACCATGACAAACAAACCCGCTTGTGGCGACGCGGTGCGCATCGGAGTCGATGTCGGCGGCACGTTCACGGACGTCGCTCTTGAAACCGGTGACGGCCGCCTTGAGACATCAAAGGTTCCCACGACACCGCGCGCACCCGAGTGTGGCGTGATGGCCGGTATCGGACTGGTGCTGGGAAAGACCGGCATCGGTGTCGGCGCCGTCTGCACGGTTATTCACGGCACCACGCTTGCCACCAATGCGCTCATCGAAAGAAAGGGTGCGAGAACGGCCCTTGTGTGCACCCGCGGGTTCCGCGATACGCTGCGTCTCGCCTACGAAAATCGCTACGATCAGTACGACATCTGGCTGAACAAGCCCGAGCCACTGGTGCCGCGCCACCTCACCTGGCCGGTGACGGAGCGTATGGACGTCACCGGAGCCGTGCTTGTCGAACTCGACGAGGCGGATGTCCCCGACATCGCCGCAAGGATCCGTGACGAACGGATCGAATCCGTCGCCATCGGTCTCCTGCACGCCTATGCCAATCCACGTCACGAAGAACGGATTCGCGAACTCCTGCTGCATGAATGTCCGGACGTCTCCATCACCCTCTCTTCACAAGCATGCCCCGAAGTCAGGGAGTACGAACGGCTTACCACGGCCGTGTGCAATGCCTACGTGCGACCGCTGATGGCCCGCTATCTCGGCGCGCTCGCAGCGCAACTTGTCGATGCCGGCATCGGCGGACCGCTGCTGCTGATGACGTCAGGCGGCGGCATCTGCTCCCTTGAGGCGGCTGTCAGTTTTCCTGTCCGTCTCGTCGAATCAGGGCCGAGCGCCGGAGCGGTGCTCGCTGCCGAGGTTGCAGGCCGATGCAGGGAGCCTCGTGTGCTGTCCTACGACATGGGCGGCACCACGGCCAAGGTCTGCATGATTGACGATGCCAGGCCACAGACAGCCCGCATCTTCGAGATTGCCCGCGCGGCACGTTTCATGAAGGGGAGCGGCATGACGGTTCGCCTGCCGGTGATCGAGATGATCGAGATTGGCGCCGGAGGAGGATCCGTCGCCGGAGTCGACAGCCTTGGGCGGATCTCGGTCGGCCCGCAGAGCGCCGGATCGCAACCGGGGCCGAGTTGCTACGCCAGGGGCGGCACCGATGCCACGGTCACCGACGCCGATCTCGTTCTCGGGCACCTCGAGGCAGCAGGATTCGCCGACGGCAGCATGACACTTGACAGCGATGCAGCCCGCCAGGCCATCCGGCGGGATATTGCCGGCCCGCTCTCCATGGACGTGGTGGCCGGGGCGCTCGGCATCTCGGAAGTCGTCGACGAAAACATGGCCGGCGCTGCCCGGGTCCATGCGGTCGAGCGCGGCAAGGTCCTGAGGCAATGCACGATGATTGCATTCGGGGGCGCAGGTCCGCTGCATGCCTGCCGCATGGCAGAAAAGCTCGGCATCCGGCGTGTTGTCATCCCGCGTCACCCGGGAGTCGGCTCTGCCGTCGGCATGCTGCGTGCACCGGTCGCATTCGAGGTCGTGCGCAGCCGTTACATGACCCTGGCCACGTTCGACGCCACGGTGGTGACCGAGATGTACGCCGCCCTGGCCGAAGAGGCCTCGACCATCGTCCGCCAGGGAGCCGGGGAGGATGTCCCCCTCGAGGAACGCCGCACCTGTTTCATGCGCTATCTCGGACAGGGACACGAAATCGAGGTCCCCGTCAGTGCCGGCGTGATCGACGATGGTGAAAGGGCAATCCTGCAGGCGGCATATGACCGGGAATATGCCCGGCAGTATTCCCGCAGCGTTCCGGGAATGGATGTCGAGATCCTCGGCTGGAAGCTCGTGGTGGCGGCATCGCTGCCGGACGAACCGCAGACGGCGCCTGCTCACCTCGGAGTCGAAAAGGCCGGTTGCCCGTCGCATCGCCAGCTTGTGGATCCCGCCACCGGACACATGGTCGATGTACCGGTTTTCAAGAGAGATTCACTGGGGCCCGGCACCGCCTTCGAGGGCCCCTGTGTCATCACCGAAGGACAGACCACCACCGTCGTCACCGCGTCATTCCGCGGACACATCGACGCCAACCGCTACATCGTCCTCGAAACAAGGGGGTCAGACGCGACATGACCGACGCGCTGAACAGAATTCACCTTCAGATCATGTGGGATCGTCTCATTTCGGTTGTCGAGGAACAGGCCCAGACACTGATGCGCGCCGCCTTCAGCCCCATCGTGCGCGAGTCGGGCGATATCTCGGCCGGAATCTTCGATCTCAAGGGACGCATGATGGCCCAGGCGGTGACGGGTACGCCCGGCCACATCAACACCATGGCAGCCTCGGTGCGTCACCTGATCCGTCATTTTTCCCCTGACGAGGCCCGGGCGGGCGATCTCTGGATGACCAATGATCCGTGGATCGGCGCCGGCCACCTCAACGATTTCGTTCTGGTCAAGCCGTGTTTTCTCGACGGCAGGGTGGTGGGCCTCAATGCCTGCACCTCGCACCTCGCCGACATCGGCGGCAGGAGCTTCGGTCCCGACGCAGCCGACGTCCATGAGGAGGGCATCTTCATCCCGCCCATCAGGCTCATCGAAGGCGGCACGATCAACCACACGCTGATGACCCTGCTGAGGGCGAACAGCCGGGTTCCGGTGCAGAACGAAGGTGATCTCTATGCTCTCATCGCCTGCTGTGAAGTCGGTGAGGAACGGCTCGCCGACATGATGCGCGAGTTCTCCCTCGTGTCGCTCGCCGGCCTTGCAGACCACATCATCAACACATCGCGCGAAGCGACCCGGGAACGTCTTCGTTCGTGGCCCTGCGGAACCTGGTCGAACGAGATGATGGTTGACGGCTACGAGTTCGCGATCAGGATCGCCGCCCGGCTCACCATTGCAGACGGCGCGCTCACCATCGATTTCTCCGGCAGCTCGCCGGCGTCGCGTTACGGCATCAATTGCCCCCTGACCTATTCCCAGGCGTATACGGTGTTCGGTCTCAAGTGCGTCATGGCGCCCGATATTCCCAACAATGCCGGAGCCCTCGAGCCCTTTGTCGTCCTCGCCACGGAAGGCTCGATCATGAATGCCACAAAACCGGCCCCCGTGGTCATGCGGCACATCGTCGGGCAGCTGCTCCCCGACGCCGCCCTGGGTTGTCTGCACAAGGCGAGGCCAGGCAGTGTACCGGCCGAAGGCACATCGGTGCTCTGGGATCTTCCGCTGCGGGGCGGCTTCGGGATCCATCATTCCAGCGGACAGACGCGATTCGCCCTCGAGATGGTGCACAACGGCGGCACCGGTGCCCGTCCTTCGAGCGACGGTCTCGATGCGACGGCCTTTCCCTCAGGTGTCATCGGAACCCAGGTGGAACTCGCGGAATCCGTCGCCCCCCTCATCGTCTGGCGCCGCGAACTGCGCCCCGATTCCGGCGGCGCCGGATGCCACCGCGGTGGGCACGGACAGATCATCGAGGTCGGCTCGAGCGAGAACGCAACGATCCAGCTGGCAGCAGCACTCGACAGGATCACGTATCCGCCGCGAGGCCGGGAGGGCGGCCACGATGGCGCACGCGGTATCCTCTGCCTCGCTTCGGGACAATCGCTCAACGGCAAGGGGGAACAGGACATTCCCCCGGACGAAACACTGTGGATGGAAACGCCCGGTGGCGGTGGCTACGGCGATCCGGCAACACGCGATCCGACACTGATCGCCGCCGATCTCAAGAGCGGCCTCGTGACTCCCGCCGCCGCCGAAAGGGATTACGGGTACCGCCAGAATTCCGCAGCCATGACGAGAGCGCGGCCATCCTGACAGACGCATGCCGAGATTGCCCGATTGCTCCATGACACGTCACAGGTCGTTCTCCTGCGTGTTCGCCCGGCAAGCCTTCAGGTCCATCGTCTCGATCACCTTCCCTGTGACTGTCCCTGGTTGAAGGCGCCCGGGAGAAGACGACCATCATGAAACCCCGCCCATCAGGCGATCAACCGCACACGGCCGCAAAGCGGCCCCGGTTCAAGACACCATGCCTGCGCTGGCGACCGCATTCTTCCTTGTCTGGCGGTCCTTTCCGCCTGCGGCACAGATGTAGGCAACCCCCACGATGGGGAGATAGACTTGTCAGCGGATTCCGGGTGTGGAGATATCCATGAACAGGATGACTGCAGTGGCGAAAGCACAACAGCGGCCTGCGACCTACAGGGACGTGCTGGACGCGCCGCCCCACAGAGTGGCCGAGGTGCTCGGCGGAACCCTTCACACGCAGCCCCGCCCGGCCATGCGCCATGCCTTGGCGAGTTCCTTTCTGGGGGGAGAGCTTGTCGGGCCTTTTGGCGCAGGGCGTGGCGGCCCCGGCGGCTGGTGGATCATTGATGAGCCGGAACTGCATTTTGCCCGGGATATCGTGGTGCCCGATATCGCCGGCTGGCGTCGTGCGACGATGCCTGACTTCCCGGATGCGGCCTATTGCGAGATGGCCCCGGACTGGGTGTGCGAAGTGCTCTCGCCTTCCACTCGGCATATCGACCAGAACGAGAAACGCACCATCTATGCCCGCGAAGGCGTGTCACATCTCTGGTTCGCCGATCCCGACACGCAGACGCTCGAAGTCTTCAGGTTGCGCACCGGACAATGGTTGCTGCTGGCAACGCTGACCGGCCACACACCGGTCTCTCAACCTCCTTTCGATGCGATCAGCTTTCCGCTGGGAGCGCTCTGGCCGGAGGGAGCGCAGGGGAACCGGTGATGCCCCCACAAAGGGCGCAGATTCTCCATGGCAAGGCTTTGGCCCCCTGCATCCTCATTCTTGTGAACTGATTGCACCGGGTATCGGACACCTGCCTGCCACATGCCGGTTCCGTGACGCAGTCAGGGTTTCTCTCGTGACAGAATGCGCCTCTGGCGGGCGGGCCTGAATGAGAGGAGTGAGGCAAGAACGAGAGTACTCTTCACCGCATTGTGCGGCATGTCGACGCAGATCGCATGAATCGGCGGTGAACGGCCGGGCTCCCGACGTCATTGCGGGCGGTGGGAGAGGCGGACAACCGGCTGGATCTGCGGCTTTGGGGTTTTCGACCCTGACAGGGGACCGGCGTGCGAAACATCCGGGAGAGGGATCAATCGGGCAGCGACTCGAACGGATCTGTCGCGGGGATGTCGAACGGGATCACCCTGTCGCCTTCTGCCGGGAGCACGAAGCCCGCTAGCCCGGACACCGGGCTTTCCTTGTATCGGGGGTCGTCGCGACCGACGTAGGGGCCGATGTGTCCGAACTCGTCGAGATAGGCAAAAAGCGTCACTCTCCAGACCTCAGAAACACGAAAACCCACGCCGAAACCCGGGCCTCGGAAAGAGGGCAAGACGAACTTGCACCTCACGACGAAAGACAGGCTCTCGCCCCGATACGGTCAAGCGCTCGTTTTCGCGGCTCCCGGTCTTGCGCCCGTCCATAGCCCAGGATCGTGACCGGCGCCCCGCCCATCCCGACCCGGTTCCGGCCCGGACGAGCGGCCGCGGGACACGGATTCGCCGATCCCTCGGTCCGCGCCCCGATTTCCTTCCACTTCTCCATCGCCCCCTTCGCCCGCTCGGGCTTGAGCGCCGCCCGGTCGTCGGTGACGAGCTCCGCCCGATCCCGCACGCGGGAGATCTCGACGCAGAACGACTTCCGTGTGGTCAGGTAGGGATGGTTCGCCTCCATCGCGGCGATCACGGTATCGACCGTGCGGCCCTGGACAGCGTGGCCTTGGCCTCGCGCAACTGTACCGTTCGCATGGCGTTCTCACGGACCCATGTGGTCACAATCGCGTGCGGCACTGCCTCCGGCAATCGGCGCGGGCTGGTCAAGAGAGACGGTATGCACCTGCGCGATGGTGCCCGAGACCGGTGCGCATTGGGAATCGCTCGCTGTCGGCCCCCGCGTCGGGACACAGTGTCCCGACGCGATGGCCCAGGACCCTCAGACCCAGAACCTGAACACGTCGCAACATCCGGCGATCATCAGCCGCCTCTGCGACGGAATGCGCGAATGCCGCGGCGGACCATCGCCGACAACAACAGCCCCAGCCCGAATATCTGGTAAACCGGACCGATCCAACCCTTGACCGTGGTGAAGGCCGACGCCCAAGCCACTTGTGCGGCGCTGACGTCGGGATACTGAACCAGCATGGCGATGATCTGCGCATTCTCGGCCAGGTCCCAGAGGCCCGCGGCGACAGGAAAGAATGCCAGAACCCAGGTCCCCTCGGTCAGCCGGAAGCGGTAGATCAGACCGGAGAAGAACGTGACGTAGATGATCGGGAACAGCGTGTCCAGCAGCGCGCTCGACCAAGCGTATGTTGCCCGCCCACCCGGTCCGTATTGGGCCATGGACGCCATCGCCTCGTCATACGAATAGCCCGCTTTCAGGTCGAGCAACGCGCCGTCGATCGGGAGATTCGGGAATACGAGGACCATGAGCACGGCCGTGGCGACAAAGGTCACGGCCAAGGTGCCGGTTCGGCCGGCGAAGGCAAAATACGCTCGCACGGGCGCGTCTCCTGTCTTTCGGCGGCTCACCCGTATGCGACGACAGCGCTCATCCGCTCCCTAGCCGCCAGAGCGGATCAAAAATCCCAGCACCGCCACGGCAAGTCCGATCATGCCGGCAATCGCAAGCAACATCCGCGTCTCGCGCTTTGCTGCATCCGTCTCGCGCTTTGCCGCATCCGTGTCACGCGCCGCCATGTCCGCCCGCAACCGGTCCAGGGCGCTTTCGGTCTCCGCAGCCTTCGTGTTCATGCGCTCCTCCAGGACGGCGAGACGCCGGGCCAGGTCGTGGTTGTCCGGCGCTTCGCCCATGCGTCCACTCTATACAAGAGCCACGCCCGGAGACAAGAGTTCGCCCTTCCCCCGGACAGATACGAACCCGCTCAAGAACATGATCCGGTGACACTGGATCTGTGGCGCAGGGGTGACGATAAGGCATGGGCCTGGCTCAAACTCGACGGGGACCACCGGGCGGCACGGATCTGTTCCGCAAGGAATGTGCCCATGACGATAAGGTCGCCAGTGGCGCTGTCCCGGCCCTGGCCTTCGATGATGGTGCGGATCGTGGCGTTCACCAGTTCGTGGCGGTGGCCGCACAGGGAAAGACGCCTGGGATTATGGAACGGCAGACCGACGACAGCACTCATCCGACCCCCTGGCCGCCAGAGCCGATCAAAACTCCCAGCACCGCCACGGCAAGCCCGATCATGCCGGCAATCGCAAGCAACATCCGCGTCTCGCGCTTTGCCATGTCCGCCCGCAACCGGTCCAGGGCGCTTTCGGTCTCCGCAGCCTTCGTGTTCATGCGCTCCTCCAGGACGGCGAGACGCCGGGCCAGGTCGTGGTTGTCCGGCGCCTCGCCCATGTGTCCACTCTATACAAGAGCCACGCCCGGAGACAAGAGTTCGCCCTTCCCCCGGACAGATACGAACTCGCTCAAGAACATGATCCGGTGACACTGGATCTGTGGCGCAGGGATGACGATAAGGTCTGGGCCTGGCTCAAACTCGACGGGGACTACCGGGCGGCACGGATCTGTTCCGCAAGGAATGTGCCCATGACGATAAGGTCGCCAGTGGCGCTGTCCCGGCCCTGGCCTTCGATGATGGTGCGGATCGTGGCGTTCACCAGTTCGTGGCGGTGGCCGCACAGGGAAAGACGCCTGGGATTATGGAACGGCAGACCGACGACAGCACTCATCCGACCCCCTGGCCGCCAGAGCCGATCAAAACTCCCAGCACCGCCACGGCAAGTCCGATCATGCCGGCAATCGCAAGCAACATCCGCGTCTCGCGCTTTGCTGCATCCGTGTCACGCGCCGCCATGTCCGCCCGCAACCGGTCCAGGGCGCTTTCGGTCTCCGCAGCCTTCGTGTTCATGCGCTCCTCCAGGACGGCGAGACGCCGGGCCAGGTCGTGGTTGTCCGGCGCCTCGCCCATGTGTCCACTCTATACAAGAGCCACGCCCGGAGACAAGAGTTCGCCCTTCCCCCGGACAGATGCGAACCCGCTCAAGAACATGATCCAGTGACACTGGATCTGTGGCGCAGGGGTGACGATAAGGTTGTGCGTGGCGCCGTCTCAGTGCCGGCCCTCGATGATGGCGCGGATTGTGGCGTTCACCACCTCATGACGGTGGCCACACAGGGAAAGATGGCTGAGGCCGTCGAGATGATGGTAGTGGCCGTTGGCCGCCAGCGCGGCACACTTGCGGCCAAGGGAAGGCGGCGCCTGCATGTCGAGTCCGAATCCGATGACATGGATCGGCACCTTGCATGAGGGGAGCCTTGCCGTCGTGTCGAATGCGCAGCACGCCTGCCACTGCGCGTCGAGCATGGCGCCGTCGCGTTCTCCGTAGGCCGCCTCCGTCACCGTGCGCAACCGCGTCCACAATTCCGGGTCATCCAGCACCTCGGGGGGATACATGAAGGCCGCGTAGTGGGTGACGGCAAAGTCGAAGGGCAGGTCACCCCGCGTGCGGCGATAGCGGATCTCGGCCTCCATCCATTCACGGGAGAACCCTTCTGACACGGCAAAGGTTCCCATGGGGATGGCAAGACGCACGAGGCGCGGCCAGTTGATCGCCAGTTCCTGGACAATGAGCGAACCCATGGACAGACCCGCGGCAACCACAGGCGGCGCACAGCGCGCCTCGATCAGTTCGGCACAGTCGCGCGCCATGTCGAGAATGGACCATGGCGGGCCCTCAAGGGCACTGGTCTCGCCGACGCCCCGGGGATCCAGCGTCGTATTGCGGTAGTCGGGAAATCCCTCCACCTGCCAGCGCATCTCCGAACCACGCTGATCGCCGCCGGGAAGCCAGACGATGTCAGGACCCGATCCCGTCTGGTCGTACCACAACGAGGCGCCGGATGTGTTGAGGCGGGGCACGCTGCTATCCCTCCTGCTGCAGGGATTTCGTGATCTTCTCATCAAGATCCGGCGATAGGTTCTCCTTCGAACGTATCCGTTCCAGTTCACGGCGCATGAGCGCCTGGCGGTCGCTGTCCTGACGACGCCAGCGGATGAGCGGGTTGATGATCCGCGCCGCCACCTGGGGGTTGATGTTGTCGAGTTCCAGAATCCGGTCTGCGACAAAGCGATAGCCTGATCCGTCGCGACGATGGAAGTTGAGAGGATTGGCTGTCGCAAAACCTCCGACGAGGGCATAGACCTTGTTGGGCTTCTCAAGGCTGAAGACCCCGTGGGAGAGCAGGTTGCGGACCCGCTCGAGCGTATCATCGAGGGGTGAGACCGCCTGAACGCCCAGCCACTTGTCCATCACCAGGTCATCGTCGAGAAACCGGTCATGAAAATCCGTGACGCAGATGTCGCGCTGAGGCGCATCAATGGCAACGATCAGCGACAGCGCCCCGAGGCGGTCGGTCATGTTGCCGGCTCCGGCGTAGGCGCCGGCAACCCGTGCGACCGCTTCCGCATCACAAGGCGCGGCACAATAGGAAAGGGCCACGCCCTTCAGGGCGCGCCGGCCGGCCTGTTCGCCGTCGGGGCTGTAGGGCTCGTCATCGTTGCCGATCATGTCCTTCCAGTCGTCGGAAAAGCGATTCGCAGCGGCCAGCCTCATGGTCTCCCGCGCCTCATGAATGGCCTCGACATCCACGGTTTCCATCTGCTCGGCGAGCCAGGACTCTCCGGGAAGAGCAAGGGCGCGGGCCTTGAAGGCAGGATCGAGGGACCTGTCGGCAATGGTCGTCGCCATGGCCTCGAGCCATCGCTCGTCGGTTTCCGGCGTGCCGCCCTGGCGCATGGTCCCGATCATGGCGAGAAGCCGGCGTGTGGCATACTGCAGGCCGGCCTCCCAGCGGGAGAAGGGATCGCTGTCGTTGGCCATGAGGAAGGCCAGATCGGCCTCGTCGATATCCGACGTGACGCGCACCGGCGCCGTGAAATCCCGGTTGAGCGACAGGACGGGCCGGGATGCGACACCCTCGAAACGAAAGGTTCGCGATGACCGATCAAGGTCGAGAACATGACTCGGGGCAGTGCGGCCTTCGAGGATGACCTCCATGTCGTTGCCGTTGGGACCGACAAGACCGACTTCCAGGGGAATGCGCAGCGCTTCCTTGACCGCCTGCCCCGGCGTGGGAGGCGTCTCCTGCTCGAGCACGAGTTCATAGGCCGCCTCGTCGGCAAGCCATTGGCCCCTGGCGGTCACTTCCGGGGTGCCGGCCTGGCTGTACCACAAGCTGAAATGCGCGAGATCGGCGCGGTTGGCATCCGCCATGGCGGCGATGAAATCGTCGCAGGTCACCGCCATGCCGTCATGGCGTTCGATATAGAGGTCCATGCCCTTGCGGAACCCTTCCCTGCCGAGGATGCGCTCCATCATGCGGATGACTTCCGCCCCTTTCTCGTAGACCGTCGGCGTGTAGAAGTTGTTGATCTCGACGTAGCTCGACGGGCGCACCGGGTGCGCCATCGGACCGGCATCCTCGGGAAACTGCGCGGCGCGCAGGCGACGCACGTCATCGATGCGCTTGACCGCCCGGCTTCTCATGTCGGCGCTGAATTCCTGGTCACGGTAGACGGTCAGCCCCTCCTTGAGAGAGAGCTGGAACCAGTCGCGACAGGTCACCCGGTCGCCGGTCCAGTTGTGGAAGTACTCGTGGGCGATGACGCTCTCGATGGCTTCATAGTTGCCGTCCGTTGCCGTCTGCGGACTGGCGAGAACCAGGCTCGAATTGAAGATGTTGAGGCTCTTGTTCTCCATGGCCCCGGCATTGAAATCGGCGACGGCGACGATGTTGAAGGTGTCGAGATCGTACTCCAGACCATAGCGTTCCTCGTCCCAGCGCATGGCCCGCTTGAGGGAATCCATGGCGTAGCTGCACTTGTCCCGATTGCCGTGCTCGCTCCAGATCCGCAAGCTGACCTCGTGTCCCGAGGCGGTGGTGAAGGTGTCCTCGAGGCAGCCGAGATTCCCGGCGACCAGGGCAAACAGATAGGAGGGTTTCGCAAAGGGATCGTGCCAGACCGTGCGGTGCCGGCCATCGTCGAGATCATGTTCCTTCACGAGATTGCCGTTGGAAAGGAGAACCGGCGCGCTGCAGCGTTCGGCATCGATGGTCACGGTGTAGGTGGCGAGCACGTCGGGGCGGTCGGGGAAGAACGTGATGCGCCGGAAGCCCTCGGCCTCGCACTGCGTGCAGTAGGTCCCCGACGACAGGTAAAGACCTTCCAGAGCCACATTGCGCGCCGGTGCGATGGTGGTGCGGGTCTCCAGGATAAAGCGACGGGGCGGCTCATGGATGACGAGTCCGGTTTCATCATGATGATAGGCCGACGCAGCCAGCGGCTCATCGTCGATGGCCACCATGTCGAGGGAGAGGCTGTCTCCATCAAGCTTCAGTGGCTCGCCACCGGGCGCCGCCTCGACGGTCAACGTGGCATGAACGACCGTCTCTTCGGGATCGAGTGACACATGAAGGGCGACGGTATCAACGCGCCAGGGAAAGGGGCGGTAGTCGGCAAGGCGGGTCTCTTCCATGGTCATGGTGCACGTCCTTCCTCTCGCATGACAGGCGCTCATCGATGATCACGCACGTGGTTGCGGAGCAGTGGCCAGGCGCGCCAGTGGTCTCTCGTCTATGGGAAGATGGACCAGGCAGGCGAGCAATCCAAGCACCGCGCTGATCCACCAGATCACATCATAGGAACCGGTCGCATCGAAGAGACGCCCGCCCAGCCAGACACCGATGAAGCTGCCCAGTTGATGGCTGAAAAAAACGATGCCGAAGAGGGTTGCCATGTAGCGGGTGCCGAAGACCTGGGCAACGATCCCCGATGTCAGGGGAACGGTGGCCAGCCAGATGAGACCCATGCATCCGGCAAACAGATAGATCGTGGCATGGGTCTTGGGAGCCAGCATGAGGGCGACGATGAGAAGGGCTCTCAGAAAGTAGATGACGGAAAGGCTGTAGCGCTTGCTCCAGCGCTGTCCGACCACTCCCGCCAGGAGGCAGCCGACGATGTTGAAAGCGCCCACCAGGCCCAGCGACCAGGCCGCCACCGCCGGACTCAAACCCGATCCGGTGACGAATGCGGGGAAATGCACCGTAATGAAGGCAATCTGGAATCCGCAGACAAAGAAACCGAGAGTCAGCAGCACGTAACCGGAGTGCCGCCCGGCCTCGACGATGGCATCATGCATGCCCTGTTCATGCACGGCTTCGTCAACGGCCGGTGACGAAGCCGGCAGCATGACGGCGAGCGGAATCATCACCAGGGATGCCGCAGCGAGGACCAGCAGCGCACCCTGCCATTCGAACAGGCTGATGGCGAACTGGGCATTGGGCGAAAAGACGAACTGACCAAGGGAGCCGGCGGCGGTGCCCAGCCCGAGAACGAAGGAACGCCGCTCGGCCACCACGACCCGGGCCATCGAGGCAAGCGCCAGGGAAAAGGCCGTGAAGGCGATACCAAGACCGACCAGGACCCCGGCTGCGAGAACGAACATGGTGCCGGAGTCGACAACGGACATCGCCCAGATGCCGAAGGCATAGACGATCGCCCCGCAGATGATCACCAGGCTGGGGCCGAAACGGTCGGCGATCATCCCCGCCACCGGAACGCCAAGACCCCACAGCAGGTTCTGCACGGCGAGAGCCATGGCGAACACTTCCCGGTTCCAGCCGTGGTGAAGCGTCACCGGTTCCTGGAAGAGTCCAAAAACGGAACGCACGCCAAAGCCGATCATGGCAATGACGCAACCCGCAGCAATCACGACAAGAGGCGATTTCCAGGAACGGTCCATGGTCTACCGCCGACGCGCTGTCAGCCGTCGAGAAATCGCCTGAAGGCACGCCCCACGAACCGCGCAGGATGCTCACCGGGACTGCGCCTGGCTGCCTCCTCCTTCAGTTCACGCGTCTTTCTGGCAAGAACCGGACGGGCCTTCTCCTCGTAGATCTCCTTCGCCTTCGCCCTCACCCTGGGATCGGACGCAGCCCGCCTGGCCGCGGCAAGGAGGAGGTGGCGGAACACAAGAGGCATCGATCATGTTCCTTCGGGCAGCCGGGAGATGTTGGCAACCTCGTCGACTTCAGCCGCCGTCATCTTCCAGGCGCCGGCAGCAGCCGCATTGGCCTTCACCTGATCCTCCCGGGTTGCCCCGCAGATCACGGTGGTGACGGTATCATGACTTGCCAGCCAGCCGATGGCGAGTTCCAGAAGGCTTTTTCCACGCTCCGAGGCGTAGGTCGCAAGCCGGTCAAGACGTTCGAAGTTCGCCGCCGATAACAGTGAGGAGCGGTCCGGGTCGCCCGCAGACAACCGTGACGAATCGGGCGGTTTTCCGCCCGCGGTGTACTTGCCGGTCAGAAAACCCATGGCCAGCGGGTAGTACGGCATGATGCCGAGCCCGAACCGCCGGGCCGCCGGAACCACCTCGGTTTCGCTCTCGCGGGAGAGAAGATTCCATTTGTTCTGCGCTGCAACAAACCGGGGAACGCAGCGGGTGTCGGCCTGCCAGGCGGCATCCGCAATCTGCCAGCCCCTGTAGTTCGAACAGCCGTAGTAGCGGATCTTTCCCTGATCGATCAGACGGTCGAGGGCATCGAGTGTCTCCGCCACCGGGGTCCGGGGATCGGGCGCGTGATGCAGATAAAGATCGATATAGTCGGTGCCGAGACGGCGCAGGCTGCCTTCGCAGGAACGCATGATGTAGTCGCGCGATCCACGCGGAATGTCACGCTGGTCACGTGCCGTCTTCAGGCCGAACTTCGATACGATCGCAACATCGTGCCGGCGGCCGGCGAGCGCCTTTCCCAGAATGCTCTCCGAGGTTCCGTCATCGTACATGTCCGCCGTGTCGAACAGCGCCACCCCCGAATCGAGGGCCGCATGAACCACGCGCGTTCCCTGATCTGCGCCGACCCACCAGCCGAGGGTGTTGCAACCCATGCCGGCGAGAGACACCTGCAGGCCGCAACGACCGAACGTTCTCTGCTCCATGAGCGATTCCCTTCGTGCATGGAGCAGACATCATGCACGATGCGCGGCACGGTTGCACACTGAGCCCAAAAATGTCTTCAACGCAGCACTATGGAGTTCCCCGTGGCACGACAAGCGGGATCGTCCGTCTCATTGGCCTGCCTACGGGCTCGGGAGGGGCACCCTCTTCACACGACGATCGGAGCATGTGCCCATGGCACGATCGACACGGGTCAGCCTGGCACACAATAGAGCGTTCCTCTGCTCTTGCGGTGCCACGTGGCAAGTCCCGGGAGGGCTTGCCGCAAGGCACGCTTCGTCTGACTGGGTTGAGAAGATCTCAAGGATGGGTTAGCCACGTGTGTTGCGGACAGTCGAGCTGAGGAGGCAAGATCATGAGCGTCCTAGCGCATGTCGTCGTTGGGGGGCCGCAGTCCAGCGAGCCTGCTGCAACGCAAGCTCTGAACTACATTCTCAACTCGTGTCCAAGCCTCGCCCGGTCGTTCGTTGGTCTGCTACCAGCAGCAACGATCGAGTTCGACCCCGGACGCGTCGAAGCGGAGATGACATTTGCAGATGACGTCCGTCCAGATCTGACGATCCATGACAGCGAAGGTCGCTTGCGGGTGTTCGTGGAAAACAAGTTCTGGGCCCCGCTGACCGCGGCGCAACCGGTAGCCTATCTCAACGGCCTGTCGGCGGATCCCCCATCCGCCCTGGTGTTTGTCGTTCCCGCGCGGAGAGTGTCGACGGTCTGGCACGAACTCCGGCAGCGATGCGGAGAAGAGAATCTCGAATGGACTGACGCCCCCAACAGTGGTTCCGTGAAGAGCGCTTGCGTCGACGGCAAGGCGATGATGATCGTCAGCTGGAGAGATGTCCTTGACACATTGTTGAACGCCGCCCCCTCGTCGGGAAACGACGCCGTCAAGAACGACATTCGCCAGCTGCAAGGGCTTGTGGAGCGGATGGATTCGCGAGCGTTTCTGCCACTGCGTGCCGATGAGGTCGCGGACCAGAAGACCGCGCGTCGCCTGATCAACTGTATCGGATTGATCGACGACATCGTCGGTCAACTCAAGCAGGCCGGAATCGCCGATACCAAGGGACTGAGACCGTCCAATTCAAGCTACTACTCCGGCAGGTACTTGCACATTCACGCAGATGGCCGATTCGAATCATGGCTCGGGGTCGACCTCCCGGCATGGCGTGACGAGGCGATCTCACCGGTGTGGTGGGCATTCAAGACAGCAACCGGTGTCGGGCGCGACGACTTCATGGCGATTCCCGAACTCCGCGATGCTGTAGCGCTTCGTGACAGGTGGCTGTACATCCCCATTCGCCTCAAGACCGGCGTCGAAAGGGAGAGGGTCGTCAGCGAGGCCGTTTCACAGATGAAAGACATCGCTGATCAGGTGCTGAAGACAGTCTCGAAGCGGAAGCAGGTTCGCTCGTGAGCGATTCCCTTCGTGCATGGTGCCGCTGCGCTATGTGCCCTCAAGCAGGACCGAGGCGATGGCGTCGGCGAAGACTTGGCACCCGAGAACGATATCCTCCCTTGAGGTGTCCTCCTCGAAGGCATGGCTGATGCCACCCTTGCTCGGCACAAAGAGCATGGCGCTGGGCAGGATCTGCGCGAGATTCTGGGCGTCATGGACCGCCGCGCTCGGCATGGGCATCCATGCTCCCGGGGCATGGCGCGCGGCCGCGGCCTCGAGGTGGCGCCGCAATTCGGCATCCATGAGGGCAGCAACGGTGCGGTCCTTCGCCGGTTCGACCGACACGGTCACCGGACCGCATGCATTGCACTCACGCACCAGATCCTCGACGAGATCACCGAAGCGATCCATCCGCGCCTCGTCGGCATCGCGGTACTGAAGGCTGAACCACGCTCGCCCCGGAATGATGCTGGCAGCACCCGGTTCAAGACGAATGTTGCCGATTGTCCACACGGAACGCGGCCCGGCATGGGCGGCAAGTGCCTCGTGAAGACGTGAGGCGAAAACCACAAGCGCCGCACCGGCATCCCGGCGCCGCGCCATCGGGGTCGTGCCCGCATGGTTCTGCTGGCCTTCGAAGCGGATCACCAGGTCCCGGATGCCGACAATGCCGGTGACCACGCCGATGCGCCTGTTTTCCTCCTCAAGCCACGGTCCCTGTTCGATGTGGGCCTCCATGTAGCCCCGGTAGCGGTCGGCTGCGCAGCGTTCAACAGGACGGTCCTCAAGGCCGGCATCACGCAGCGCTGCCCGCAGGGTGCGGCCGCCGGCATCGCGTGCCCCGTCGAGTTCGGCCTCCCCGACAAGACCGCAGAACATCTTGCTTCCCAGCAGGCTGAAGAAGGTCCCTTCCTCGTCGATCCAGGACGCGACATCGACGGCGACATCGCGGGTTTCGCGGGCCTCGGCAAGAGCGCGGACCGTTTCGAGCCCATACATGACGCCGAGCGCGCCATCGAGCCAGCCTCCCGTCGGCTGGGTATCCGTGTGCGACCCGACCAGCAGCGCCATGCCGGGGTTGCGCGAGCGTCCGAAGACCGTGCCGATGCCGTCGATGCGCGCGTCAAGTCCCGCATCGGTCATGCGCTCCACCAGCCAGCGCCGCGACGCCATGTCACTCTCGCCCAGGGACTGGCGGACCACGCCGCTGCCGCACCTGCCGAACGTGCGAAGCGTCTCGAGGTCGCGCAGCAGTCTGTCGCCATTGATGACGGGCACAGTCACGCTTCTCCTGACGCCGCCCCGCCACGAGAGGCGCAAGGCAGTCTGTCTCCATGGATGGCAGACATGGTCATGCTTCTCCCGACGCGACGGGAGGTGGCAGAAGGACAAGCTTGCCGACATGGGCCTTGGCCATGAAGGTGCGTTGTGCCTGCCTGATCTCGCTGAGCGGGAAGGTGGCGGCCACCAGGGGGCGCACCGCGTCCTCCTCGACGGCGCGCACCAGGTTGTCGAAGACGATGCGGTCCTGGGCGGTGCAGCCGACGAGAGTGAGATCCTTGAGATAGAGTGTCCGCAGATCAAGTTCGACCAGCGGTCCGCCGATGGCGCCGGATGTTGCGTAGCGACCGCCACGCTTGAGGATGTCGAGGAAACGCGGCCATGGAGCGCCACCCACGACGTCGATGACAGCGTCGACCGATTCCTGTCCGAGCAGGGCAGCGAGGTCACTGTTTCGGTCGATCACCTCGCTCGCCCCCAACGCCAGGACGCCCTCTGCCTTGGCCGCAGCGGCCACCGCGATGACCGTGGCTCCCCGCCGCCGCGCCAGCTGCACAGCCGCGGAGCCGACACCGCCGGAGGCGCCGGTCACGACAATCCGCTCCGCTCCCACGCCCGCCCGCTCCAGCATGTTCTCGGCGGTTGACCAGGCGCAGGGAATGGAGGCCAGTTCGGCGTCCGTCCAGTCGCTCGTCACGGCATAGGTCTCGGCAGACGGCGCGACGGCAAACTGGGCAAAGGCACCGTCGCACTCCGAACCGAAAGTCCAGAACTCGAACGGGCTCGAGGCCGCAGGCGCAGGCATCACGCTGCGGACGATGACGCGCTCGCCCATGCGCACGGGATCGACACCCTCGCCGGTGGCGACGACCCTGCCGCAGCAGTCGGCTCCCTGGATTCTCGGAAATGTCATCGCCACACCGGCCCATGACGCGTCGGATGCGTCGATTGCCGCCGATCCTTCGGAGGTCGCACCGGTCACCTTCTTCGAGTACCAGCCAAGTCGTGTGTTGATGTCGGTGTTGTTGATGCCGGCAGCAGCAACCCTGATCAGCACTTCGCCCGGTGCGGGCTCGGGGACAGGCACGTCCTCCCGGTACTCCAGCATGTCCAGCCCACCGTGACCGGTCAGCAGGACGGCTGCCATGGTCGAGGGAATCGTCGTCATGTGTCCCCTGCCCGATTGCCCGCCACTTTCTGAAGGACAGTTGCTCAGGGCGCAAGGGGCGTTGACGCTCCGGGGCCACATCGCCACAGTCCGACCCCAGCGCTCCGGCAGACCGGAGGAGAACCCTGCCATGATCGCCAACAGCCCCGACCTGAAGGAGCGCATGGCACGGCACCTGGCCGGATTCGAGGTGCGCCAGATCGCTCCTGACGGGCGCAAGAGAGCTGCCGTGACCATGACTGTCGTCGCCGACCGCAAGGGCAAGGCTGCCTTCATCCTGACGCGCCGGGCAGCGCGCATGAAGCGTCATGCCGGGCAGTGGGCGCTTCCCGGAGGCCGCCTTGATCCGGGCGAGTCGCCTGAGAGGGCGGCGCTGCGGGAACTCGCCGAGGAGGTCGGACTTGACCTCGACGAAAGCGCCGTGATGGGACGGCTTGACGACTATCCTACCCGTTCAGGCTATCTCATCACGCCGGTTGTCATCTGGGGAGGAGGCAAGGTGGCGCTGAAGGCCAATCCGCAGGAGGTTGCGGCCATCTACCGCATCCCCTTCTCCTCCCTCTACAAGCCGGGATCTCCGGAATTCGTGAGCATTCCCGAAAGCGACCGCCCGGTGATCCGCATGCCGATCGCCGGGACGAAGATCCATGCCCCGACCGCTGCCGTGATCTTCCAGTTCCGTGAGGTGGTGCTTGACGGGCAGACCACCCGGGTCGCTCACCTCGAGCAGCCGGTGTTTGCCTGGCGCTGAAGCGAGACGGGGGCGCATCATACTTCAGCCAGTCCCTGCCATCATCCGCCGTTTGCCGCCGAGGAACAGGCCTGAGACGGGGCGTGCACCAGGCGGGCCGGCCTCGCCAAGGCGGAGGGCAACGTCGAAGAGACCGTGCGCAGCGTCCACGCCTCGGCGGTGGACTGAAGGATGCTGCCGCGCCGTTTCATGACCGACGCCGCGAAGCGCGGCTGTTCCTGGAGCGTGCCCAAACGGCGCTTCATCGATTCCGGCCTCCATCTGCCCTCGATCTGAGGGGATCGCCGCGATCGCGGTCATCGTCGACACGTCGGACTTCCATGATCCCGACACGCTCACCGCCTTCTGGTCGGAGGTACGCGAGGTCGCGTCAGAGGCCGAGGCTGAGCGCGTCATCCTGCTCCAGGTTGATATGCGGTGGCGGGATGCCGCTGGCGATCTTGCCGACGAAATCGTCGTCAGGGGTCGGGGAGGCACGGATCTCCAGCCGGGCTTCGCCTTGCTGGAGGAGCATGGCCTCCGGCGGACGTCTGCCTCTATCTCACCGACATGAAATGCTCACGCTATCCCGATGCCGGGCCCGCATGCGATGTGATCCGGGTGAACTGCGGAGATATCCCCGGCGACTGGAACCGCGACCCCTGGGGCGAGCGCATCGATATCGCTCCCGGCCGGAGTGTCTTGCCGTGACGCACGCGATCCACGGCACCCCCGCCGAAGCCCTGAAGGCGCTATCGCAACTTTCCTTCCGGATCGCCTGGACGGCTGACCCCGACCTCGCGCTCGAACCTCATGTGAGCGCCCGATGCGTCGGAACGCGGCGACCGCGCTACGCAAGGCCGCCGATCTGCTGGACCCGGCTGCCGGGCGGGCCGAGGACCGACCGAGAGCGAGCAGCATGACCGGCCGTCGGCGGACGCCGCCTTGCGGCCCTTCGTAGTGGCGGTTGATATGGCAGGAATAATATCCATAATTTCCGACATTAAGGAATGCATGGGAGACTGTCCGATGACCGCCGTGACCCATGCCATCATGAAGCGCGTGAACGCGCACGGCCGGGGCCGATGGGTCTGCACGCCGAAGGACTTCCTCGACATCGGCAGCCGGGAGGCCGTCGACCAGGCGCTCTCGCGCCTCGTCGGGGCCGGACGACTGCGCCGCGCCGGCAGGGGCCTCTACGACCTGCCGCGCATGAGCGCCGTGCTGCAGCGGCCTGCGCCGGTCGACCTCGATGCCGCGGTCGCTGCCATGGCGCGGTGCGACGGCATCAGGATCATGCCCGACGGTGCCACCGCCGCACACCGGCTGGGCCTCACCAACGCGGTGCCGGCCCGGGCCGGCTACGTCACCGACGGCGCTACGCGCACGGTCGGCATCGACGGCGGAACGATCCGCTTCCGCCACGCCGGTCCCCGCATCATGCGCTGGGCGGACCGACCGGCGGCCGCGGTGGTCCAGGCCCTGCGCTGGCTCGGTCCCGAGGCCGCCCGGGACGCGCAAGTGGTCGCGGCACTGAGGCGCCGTCTCCCCGATGCCGCGAAGCGCGACCTCGCCCGGAACGCCCGGGACCTGCCCAGCTGGGCGCTGACGCTCGCGCACGACATCGCGGACGCAGGGGCGGGCGCGCCATGACGGAGGACGCCTTCGCGTCCTTTCTCGCCCTGCCGGAACAGGACAGGCGGGATGTCTTCGCCGTTGCGGCACGCCGTCTCGACACCGTGCCGGGCTATGTCGAGAAGGACTTCTGGGTCTGCCTCGTCCTCGACGCGCTCTTCGGCCGCCTGCCCGGCGGCCATCCGAAGCTGCTGTTCAAGGGCGGCACCTCGCTTTCCAAGGCATTCGGGCTGATCCGGCGGTTCTCGAAGGACATCGATCTCGTGGTCGGCCGCGACGGGCTGGGCTTCGCCGGCGAGCGCGGGCCTGCGGCCGCCATGTCCAGGGCGACCTGAAAGCCGCCCTGACGGCAGCGGTCGGCGGGCTGACGGAGGGATGCGTCCTTGAGGCCGACCCGGACGACGCCGGCGGGCAGACGCTCCTGGTCGCCTATCCCGCCCTCTATCCCGGCGCCGATGCCGCCTATGTGCCGCCGCGCGTGAAAATCGAGGCCGGGGCGCGCTCGGCCGTGGACCCCGGCGTTGTCCGCGACATTTACCCCTGCATCGCAGACGACCTCCCGGACTGGCGGTGCGGCGTCGGCAGCGTCGCGACGCTCGCGCCGGAGCGGACCTTCTGGGAGAAGCTCCTCATCCTGCACGGCCTGCACTGTCGCTGTCGCGACGCCGGGTGGCTGCCGGCGGACAGAGACCGGGTCTCGCGCCACTACTACGACGCCGCGATGATCGCGGCGTCCGCAACCGGCGAGTCCGCGCTTGCCGACACCGCCCTGCTCGACGCGGTCCGGACCCACAATCTCATCGCCTTCCGACAGGCCTGGAAACGGTTCGAGGAAGCCATTCCGGGATCGCTCCGGCTGGTCCCGCAACCCGAACTGCACGCGGCCGTCGCGCGGGACTACCGGGCCATGCGCGACATGATCCTGGGTGACGCGCCGACGTTCGGATGGATCGTGGACCTGTTGCGATATGTGGAGGCCGCGGCGAACCGGCTCTGATCCCGGTCGCTGGCGAAGCGGAACCGATTTGCCGACGGCGCCGCGCCGGTGCAACCTTCCAAGGAGACCGCCATGAACCTCATCAGCAGGACAGGGAAAGAGAGCGTCGCCATCGCCCGACGGCGCCCGTAGCTCCACGCGTGGTGGTCACAACAACATATAACTATGTGTCTTTCATCCGACTTTCTTCAGACCTGAGACGGGTTTCAGCCACACCGACGTGTCGTGGAAGAGGCCACCGCCGATCGGGGCGCCGGGTTCCGCGGAGACGAGCAGATTGATGCCCATCCCTTCGTCGAAGGCGCTGTTGGGCCAGACACTCTCGACGACGACCGTGCCTGCCTGCTGATCGTCGACAACCCGGGCCCGCAGCACGACGCTGCCCCTGTCATTGCCGAGACGCACGCGTGCGCCATCGGCGATGCCCAGGGGATGCGCATCATCGACATGAACAAGGGCGGTGGGTGTTTCCTCGCGACGGACGGATGTCGGCGTTTCGGTGAAGCTCGAGTTGAGGAAGTTGCGCGCCGGCGCGGTCACGAGACGCAGGGGATGGCGGCTGTCGATGACGTCCCAGAAATCGGGAAACTGCGGCATGGTGTCCGGCACCCCGTGCGGACCGAAGACATTGTGCCGGTGCGACCAGTCCGCACGAAAATGGAAGCGACCATCGGCGTGACCGAATCCCCTGACGAAGTGGGCGGAATCGAAGTCGGGCTGAACATCCATCCACTTGCTGACAACGAGAGTGTCCAGTGACCCCCATCCCGATGCCTGCATGAGGTGATCAGCCAGTGCGGCAGGTGTCATGGAAAATCCCGGGTGTTCGTCGGCAACACCGAGACGGCGGGCGAGATCGCAGATGACCTCGTGGTTGCTGCGACACTCTCCCGGCGGCGAAATCAGCCTGGGTCCCCACATGATGTGCTGATGGCCCCCTCCCTGGTAGATGTCGTCATGCTCGAGGAACATCGTGGCGGGCAGCACGATGTCGGCCATTCTGGCCGTTTCCGTCATGAATTGCTCATGCACGCAACAGAAGAGGTCGTCCCGCGCAAATCCCCGGTGCACGAGGCCGAGGTCGGGAGCCACCACCATCGGGTTGGTGTTCTGGATCAGCATGGCGGTCACCGGAGGACCTCCACCGAGATCGCGGCCGTCACCGACAAGCACAGGGCCGATGCGCGACTGGTCGAGGACGCGGACTGACGCATCCCTGCGGTCGATGCCCTCGATCATCGTGCGGTCCCAGTGGTAGATCTGGCCATTGTTGTGAAAGGCGCCGCCGCCTTCGTGACGCCACGAACCGGTCACCGAGGCGATGCAACTCGCAGCATGCATGGAGACGGCGCCGTTGCGGCCGCGACAGAATCCGTAGCCCAGGCGCAGGTAGGTCTTCGGCGTCCGGCCCACCAGCCGGGCAAAGGCCTCGATCCTGTCGGCCGGCACGCCGCAGATCGCTTCGGCCCACTCGGGCGTTCGCCTCTCGAGGTGTTGTTCCAGACCTGCCGGATCATCGGTGTAGCGATCCATCCACTGCCGGTCGGCGAGACCCTCGCGGAACAGGACATGCATGACGCCGCAGGCCAGGGCTGCGTCCGTTCCGGGCTTCACGCACAGGAAGAGGTCCGCCTGCTCGGCCGTGCCGGTCCGGTAGGTGTCGATGACCACGATGCTGGCGCCGCGTTCCCTGCGTGCGCGCATCGCGTGGGTCATGACGTTGACCTGCGTGTTGACCGGATTGGTGCCCCAGATGACGACGCAGTCGGATTTCGCCATCTCGCGGGGATCGGGACCCATGAGCGCTCCCGCACCGGCCATGTAGCCCGCCCAGGCCAGCGTCGTGCAGATGGTGTTGTGCTGTCCGCTGTAGCGCTTGACGTGGCGCAGCCGGTTGATGCCGTCACGCATCACCATGCCCATGGTGCCGGCGTAGTAGTAGGGCCAGACCGTTTCGGAACCATGACGGGCTTCCGCTTCGGCGAAACGGGTCGCGACCTCGTCCATCGCCTCATCCCAGGTGACCGGGACAAAATTCGTCGACCTCTTGTCGCCGACGCGGCGCAGTGGTGTCGTCAGGCGCTCGGGGTGATGGATCCTCTCCGCATAGCGCGCCACCTTGGCGCAGATCACACCGGCGGTGTAGCTGTTGTCCTTCGCCCCCCTCACCCTGCCGATCCGGTCCGGCGCCAGAATGTCGACCTCAAGGGCGCACGTCGACGGGCAGTCGTGCGGGCACGCGCTGTATCCCTTGTTGATCGGTTCTGGGGACAGCATGGATCAGTCTCCCCGGGCCTGGCGAAGCCGGCGTCGTGACGCGGGTAACGCACCCGCGATGCCGAGCGGTATGGCAACACGCCGAATCAACATACGTTCTCCCGCACGTGCGGTCACCGCGGATTCCGGGACCACCGGATCAGCGGGGGATGCTATGCGCAAAAGCCGCATCACTCAACGAAAGGGAAGTCCGAAATCCTGACACAGACGGCCAAACGCCAGGATCACACGGTCTGGCTGTCATGGCCTTCACGCCGGTCTCCTGACGGGTTGCGATCAAGGGCGCACCAAAAGAGGGAGGCATCGTCGATGTCCATGGAGCCGACCGCGCGGGCATGGTGCTCCATGATCTCGTGGATGCAGTCAGCCCCACAGCAGTGGCGTCCCGAACAAACATGGCAGACGCGCAGCAGCCACCGCTACCATGATCCGCCGACGGCGGCGAATTGGCCCGGCAAACGCAGCGCAGCAGCGCACGGCTCAGGCGTCAGCCAGGATCGCCATGGCTTCGGCATGCCTTCGTGCGTCGCCGGCGGCGAGGATGCGGCTGCCGGAGTCCATGGTCAGCGGAGCACCCTGCCAGTCGCTCATGACGCCACCGGCGCCCTCGATGACGGGCACCAGCGCAAGATAGTCAAAAGGGTCGAACGCGACGTCGATGCCGAGGTCGATACGCCCCGAGGCGAGCTGGGCGTAGGCCAGACAGCTGCCGCCATAGACCGTCCAGCATACCGCCTCCTTGAGTCGTGCGAAGGCATCGCCGTCGGCGGCGCCGTAGAAGTCGGGATTGCTGGTCGACATCAGCGCGTCGGCAAGACCGCCGCAGGGGCGCACCCTGACGGCCGTGCCATTGCGCGTCGTCGGACGATTCCGGCAGCCGAGCCAGCGTTCGGCAGTCGCCGGCATGTCGATCACGCCGATCAGCGGTACACCGGCCTCGACCAGCGCAATCAGCGTACCGAACACCGGGATGCCGGCAAGGAAGGGCAGCGTGCCGTCTATCGGGTCGATGACCCAGACCGGACCATCCCCGGCCGCCGTGGTGCCGCGTTCCTCGCCGACGATGCCGTGGTCCGGACAGGATGCCGAGATGATCGCGCGCAACCGGTCCTCGACGGCACAATCGACATTGGTCACCGGGCTGCCATCGGATTTCGCTTCGGCCGAGAACGTGCCCCGATGCGCCTCAAGGATGATGGGGCCGCTGGCGTCGGCCAGCCGCCCGGCGAATTCGGCAAGTTCATCGACGAGAGCCTGTTCCATGTCGCCGGCCTCAGTACGACAGAACCTGACTGAGGAACAGCCTGGTGCGCTCGCTCCCCGGGTTGTCGAAGAACTCCTTCGGCGGGTTCATCTCGACGATCTCGCCCTCATCCATGAAAACCACATTGTCGGCCACCGAGCGGGCAAACCCCATCTCGTGGGTGACGCAGATCATGGTCATGCCGTCGCGCGCCAGATCCGTCATGACGTCGAGCACTTCGGCGATCATCTCCGGATCGAGCGCCGAGGTCGGTTCGTCGAACAGCATGATCACGGGGTTCATGCACAGGGCGCGGGCAATCGCGACACGCTGCTGCTGGCCGCCCGACAGTTGACTGGGATACTTGTCGGCCTGCTCCGGAATCTTGACCCTCTCAAGATAGCGCATGGCCGTCTCATGCGCCTGCGACCGTGAGGACTTGCGCACCAGCTTGGGCGCCAGCATGAGATTCTTGACGACTGTCATGTGGGGAAACAGATTGAAATCCTGAAACACCATGCCGACTTCGCGACGCACGGCATCGATGTTCTTCACGTCACCGGTCAACTCGTGTCCGTTGACGGTGATCGTGCCGCTGTTGTGTTCCTCAAGCCGGTTGATGCAGCGGATCAGCGTCGACTTGCCTGACCCGGACGGACCGCAAACGACGACGCGCTCTCCCTTCCTGACCGACAGATTGATGTTCTTCAGCGCCTGAAACGTACCGAAGAACTTGTTGACGTTCTCGAGGCGAATGATGGCCGCCGGGTCACTGTCGTTCATGTCACGCATCTTCCTTCACGTACCGGCTCATGGATTTTTCCACCCATCCGAAACTTCTCTGAATGATCCACGTCAGGATCAGATAGATGACCATCAGCGACATGAAGATCTCATAGGGCGCGTAGGTTTCGGCAACGATGGTTCGCGCGATACCGGTCATGTCGAGAAGCGTGATTGTGCTGGCCAGGGCCGTGCTCTTCATCAGGCTGATCACATCATTGCTGTACGCCGGAAGGGCCAGGCGGATGGCGATGGGAGTCGTGATGTAGACGAATCTGTGCCGTGTGCCGAGCCCGAGCGCCGCACCGGCCTCTTTCAGACCACGGTCCACGCCCAGAATGCCGCCACGCAGGATCTCCGACACGTAGGCGGCGGTATTGAGTGTCAAGGCGAGGATTGCACAGCCGAACGGCTCCCGCAAAATCGGCCAGAAAATACTGTCGCGCACGAACTCCAGCTGAGGCAGCCCGTAATAGATGATGAAGATCTGGACCAGTATGGGCGTGCCGCGGAAGATGTAGATGTAGGCCATTGTCGGCGCCGCGAGATACCACCGGCCGCTGATTCGCATCAACAGCAGAACGATGGCGAGGGCGAGGCCCAGTGCCCCCGACAGGAAGAGCAGCTGAAGCGTCAACCCGATTCCCATGAGCATCCTTGGAACACTGTCCAGGATCAGCGCCATGTCGAAGCTCATCGCGCGATCTCCAGGTGCCGGTTGGCATACTTTTCCAGCATCATGACAGCCAGCGTGATGACTGTTGAAAATGCCAGGTAGATCACGCCGACCACGATATACATGGTAAACGGCTTGTTCGTGGTTCCAATCGCCTGCGCAGCGACAAACAGCGTCTCTTCGAGGCCGATGATGGCAATCAGCGCGGTATCCTTGATCAGCGAAAGCATGTGATTGCCGAAGGGTGGCAGGGCCAGCCGCCACATCGCCGGAATGCGCACATGGACGAATGTTTGCAGTTTCGACAGACCGAGCGCCCGCGCAGCCTCGATCTGCCCCGGCGCGACACCGAGGAAGGCGCCGCGGAAGGTCTCCGTCGCGTAGGAGCCGACGATCAGCGCAATGGCAAACGAGCCCGCCCAGAATGGCGGAAGATCGACGAACTTGATCGCGGGATCGAAGATCCGGGCAACAGCGGTGAGCGTGATGGCGGAACCGAAATAGATCAACAGGAGAACCAGTATTTCGGGCGTGCCGCGAAAGACGACCGTGTAGCCGCCGGCAATCGCCCTGGCGACGCGATTCCCCGACAGCTTCGCGGCCGCGCCAATCAATCCGAACAGGATCGTCAGGATCAGCGCGACAACAAAAACCTCGGCGACAACGACGGATCCCCAGAAGTAGTCATCCCACCAGCCATCGAGTGCGTCCACGACCGCTCACCCCGTTTGGCACGACAGCCCGTCGTTGCGGGCGCCATGCGCGACGGGAGCGAAGCGAAACTCCCGTCGCGGGCATGACATCTGATCTGAACCGCCTGGTCAGTGGATGGCGAAGGGGAAGTACTGCAGGGCGTATCGCTCCAGCGAACCATCCTCGGTCAGCGTCTTGATGGCGGTATTGAGACGCGCCTTCAATGCGTCATTGCCCTTGCGAAGTCCGATACCGACACCAATGCCGAAGTACTTCTTCTCGTCGATCTGCGGGCTGACGAACTCGAAGTCACCACCGTCCTCCTGACTGAGGAATCTGAGATAGGCCTTCATGGGATTGGTCATGATCATGTCGGTCCGGCCATTCACCAGGTCGAGATACAGGGCCTCATTGGAATCGTAGAGAACCACTTCAGCGTCCGGAAGTTCGTTTTCGAACCAGTCGGCATAGGTCGTCGCCCGTTCAAGACCCACCTTGAGGCCGGCAAAGTTCTCGGCGATCGGATTGCCCGCATCGTCGAACAGCTCCCAGCCGGCATCCTTTTTGCCCACCAGCCGACCGACCGAAATGCGGTACGTGTCGCTGAAGTCCATTTTCTCAAGACGTTTCTCGGTGATCGACATGGATGCGACAATCAAGTCGAACTTGTTGGCGAGAAGCGCCGGGATCATGCCGTCCCATTGCTGGCAGACAAACTCCAGATCGGCACCGATAAGGTCGGCAACACCCTTGGCAACATCAACGTCATAGCCCATGAGTTCACCATCGGCATCTCTGAAGTTGAACGGTGCATAGGTGCATTCCATCCCGACGCGCAGCGTCTCGGCTGTCGCGGCGTTGACCACACCGAACAGAGCAACGGCAAGCGCTGCCGCCAGGGTCGTACGTATCTTCTTCATGACAACTCCTCATTCATTGATTTGTCTGGCTCATGGTTCCGGCCGCCCGCTCTCGGGCGAGCCGGCCCGTCGCAGTGAACGATACCCGGATGACATCATTGTGACACCACCACTGTGCGGCCGTGCGCCGACAACGTCAATGCAGGGCGCAGCATGCACGTCATCGCCATCGATGCCGCAATCCCGCAATGCGGCGGGGAATTCACGCAAATCGCAATCGTCGACGCGCTCGGCGCCGGCGAGCGTTCTGCTGCGATGATCTCCTCCGCTACCAGGCCAGCATGGGCATGATGCCGGCCGGTGCGACTCCATGGCGCCGGCAGGCTTCATCCACCCGTGTCTGCGGCGGCACCTGTTGCGGTGCGATGCCCCAGAAATGAGCCGGTAGGCCACCGGTGATCCATAGCGCATCCATGCCGCTGTCGCGCGCGCCGACAATGTCCGTGGCTATGCCGTCTCCCACGGCAAGGACACGTTCCGGGAGCACCCCCGTCATCATCTTGAGACATCGCCGATAGGCCGACGGAAAGGGCTTCCCTTCCTGACGCATGCATCCTCCGCGCGCCGCATAGGCCTCGGCGATCGCGCCGGCACAGATCTCGCGCACTCCGCCGCGCAGGACAAACCTGTCGGGATTTGCCGACAGCATGGGCAGTCGGCGTTCGAGTGCCCGCTCGAGTTCGGGCATGATGTCGTCAAGGGTTTCGCCCGGGCGACGGATGCCGCAGCACAGCACGAAGTCCGCGTCATCAAGACTGGCGCATCGCTCGCGGGCAAGCCCGTCAAGGAGACAGGAATCGCCCTCCGTTCCGAGGTGCCAGAATCTGGAACCAAGCGACGCAAACCAGGGGTCCTCGCCCTCCTCGACGGCCAGGCGCGTTGCCAGGCCGGCTGTCATGATACCATCCCACGCGCGGTCGGGAACGCCCATCGCCCCGAGTTGCCGGGCAACGGCCTGCGGCGTGCGCGGCGCATTGGACAGCAGCACGACATGACCGCCCTGACGGCGGAATGCCACGAGTGCCGCGACCGCAGGGGCATGGGCATCAACACCGTTGTGCAGACACCCCCACAGGTCCACGAGCAACCCGTCATAACGTCCGGCCAGCGAGGAGAGTCCGTTGATCAGCGGGATCGTCATGGCTTCCTGCGTGTTCGCCAAGGGACTCATTCCTGCCACCCCGCCCTTCGCTTGCCAAGACCCCGAGGGGTTGCCCGCCACGAGGCGCGTCGGCACAGTGTCATGTGATCGGCAGGGGCAACCTCCCGGACCTGTTTGCGAAACACGGGCGCATGCGGAATCTCATGAACATTGCGATGACCGGGGGAATCTCCCCCGACAAGACGTTGAACGGTCACTGCGGGGCGATGCACCCGTCATCGACTGCACGGGATTGACATCAGCGATGAGGTCCATGCCGCACACGCTCCCGCAAGCGGCCTTCCGGGAGCCGGGCATAGGCCGTGTCACGGTCATCACAGGCCACCGCGACCTTGCATCAGGGCGCCTGATGTCGGGGCCTGGGTTCACCTGTGACAGGGACATCGTTGCCTGCCAGGGATCCAGGGTGCCCTGCGTGCCTGACCGGGAGGGATACCGTGACCCCGGGCATCATGGCTTCCAGCCAATCGATCGTTCCCCGGGGCACCAGGGCGCCGTCAGCGGGGAAGCGTCACGGTGACGACCCGGACCGGCCATCCTGCCGGCGCCAGAGGGATCATCTCATGGTGCCTCTTTGACTGGGCGAATTCTCCCACACCCACCATTGTCATCACATTCATCTTTGCCCCGTACTTTGCCCGCGCGATTGCCGGCAACGAGGCGGAGGGCCTTGCCCTGTGGAGCTGGGGTATCGCGGTTTCGGCGTTCGTCATCGCCATCCTGGCGCCGGTGGCTGGCGCCATTGCCGATGCCGGCGGCCGACGCAAGCCATGGATCACGGGCTTCAGTCTGGTCATGGTCGCGGCGACAGCAGCGCTGTGGTTGTGTGCCCCGGAGACGCGCTGGATCATTCCGGCCCTGGTCCTCGTCGCCCTGGTCAACATCGCCTTCGAGACAGCGACCGTCTTCTACAACGCGATGCTGCCGGATCTCGTCAACCCCGCGCGCTTCGGCCGCCTGTCGGGATGGGCCTGGGGCCTGGGATACGCAGGCGGAATCGCCTGCCTTGTGCTGGTCCTCGCGCTGTTCGTCCTCGCCGATCCGCTTCCCCTCGGGCTGGAACGCGATGATGCGGAGCACATCCGTTTCGTCACCGTCGTCACGGCACTCTGGTTCATTGTCTTCAGCTGGCCGTTCTTCCTGTTCACGCCCGACAGGCCGGGCACCGGGCAGGCTCCTGCAGAGGTCGTGCGCCATGGCATCAGGCAACTTGCGGAGACGCTGAGGGGGTTTCGCGAGCACCGAACGATCATCAGGTTTCTTGTCGCCCGCCTGCTCTATGTCGACGGCCTCAATACGCTCTTTGCCCTGGGCGGTGTCTACGCAGCCACGACCTTCGCCATGGACGAGGAATCGGTCTTGCTGTTCGCCATCCTGCTGAACATCACGGCGTGCGCCGGAGCCGCGGGATTCGGATGGGTGGACGACCGTATCGGAGCGCGGCGAACCCTGCTCGTGGCACTCGCCGCCCTCATCGTGATCAGTGCCGCCGTGCTGATCACCGAATCAACGCTGTGGTTCTGGATTCTCGGCGGCCTGCTCGGCGTTTTCATCGGCCCGGTGCAGTCAGCAAGCCGGTCACTCATGGCCCACCTCGCCCCGCCGCACATGACCGGTGAAATGTTCGGACTGTTCGCGCTCTCCGGCAAGGTTACCAGCTTCGCCGGGCCGCTTCTCGTCGGCGTGATCACCTATGCAACATCAAGCCAGCGCCTTGGCATGGCCGTCATTGTTGTCCTGCTGGCAGCCGGTTGGCTGGTCCTGAACACCCTGAAGGACGAGGACATCCGTTCCTGACCGCAACCGTGACTACAGCCTTTCCCCGGTCATCAGTCGCGGCAGTCGCCCGGCCACTCCCATGGCATCCCTGATGAGCAGCCTCCTGACGGGTTTCATGGAACCGACGAGGGCCAGGCCAAGGCCCCGGGCCAGCGCCACCGGAGGCGAACGCATGGCAAAGAGGCGGTTGAGGCTGTGGGTCATGGCGACCAGCATCGCGGTATCGACGCGGCGCCGTCGGGCATAGGCCGCCAGGACCGCGCCATCGCCCGGGCCGAGCCCGAGACGCGCCATATCGGCCGCCACCTCGGCGAGCACAGCCGCATCGCGGATGCCAAGGTTGAACCCCTGACCGGCAATGGGATGAATGGCATGGGCGGCATCACCGACCAGGGCCATCCGGCGACCCGTCAAGCGATGGGCAACCACCAGGGAAAGGCGATGGTCCAGGACAGGTCCCGTCACCTCCAGCGGTCCAAGAAAGTCGCCAAACCGCCACGCCAGTTCCTCTGCGAACATGCCGTGTTCGAGTTCAAGCACCCTTTCGGCAATATCCCGGTCCTCGGTCCACACGATGGAGGCGCGCTCCCCCGGCAGCGGCAGAATGGCAAAGGGTCCACCGGCAAGGAAACGCTCGTGGGCAACACCGTTGTGCGGTCGCGCGTGACGGACCGTGGCGATGATGGCGGTCTGCCGATAGTCGTGCCGCCAGGCATCGATGCCGGCCATGGTGCGCAATGCGGAGCGGGCGCCGTCACAGGCAATGACAAGACTGCAGCGGAGCATGGCGCCGTCATCAAGGCTCAGGGTTGCTCCCGTATCGCCGCACTCCATGGCGGCGACGCGTGCGCATAGCGGATGGATCCGCCTGGCGCGACCGACCGCACCGTCGAGAGCCTGCCGGATGAACCGGTTCTCCATGATCCATCCCATGGGATGGTCGCCGACATCCCGATGATCGTAGTGAAGGAAGAAGGGCGACTGCCGGTCCGAGACGCGGATATCAAGGATGGGCTGGGCATGGGGAACGACGTCACGCCATGCACCGAGCCGCTCGAGAACGAGCTTCGAACCCCAGGAAATGGAGGACACCCGACCGTCGAAAGAACTTTCGAGAACCGTCTGGCGGGGGACCCTTTCCACCAAGGCTGTCCTGAATCCGGCCTTTGCCATGGCAAGGGCCGTCGTCATGCCGCTCATGCCGCCGCCAACGACGCAGATGTCGAAACGCGATTCCATGGCGCCATTCAACATCACATGGCGTGCGACGTCATCACTGGCAGCACCATCGTGACAATGCTAGCAATCAGCCGGGAACATTGCGTCTGCGGACATCAGGGGTAGCGGGCAATGATGTGGCACGACATGACGGCGCTGCAGCTTGGCAGGGAGATTGCCGCGGGCGTGATCGATCCCGTGGATCTTGCCGAACACTTTCTTGAGCGCATTGCGACGCTTGATGCGCAAGGCAGGATCTTCATCCGGCTTTGCGAGCAGCGCACCCGCGCCGAGGCACAGTCTGCGCGCCGCCGCCAGGGCGACGGGCGGGGGCCTCTCGATGGTGTCCCGGTGTCCTGGAAGGATCTGGTGGACGTGGCCGGCGTCGAGACCACGATGGCGGCACGGGCCCTCGAGGGTCGTGTGCCCGAGCGCGATGGCGTCCTGCTGCAGCGCGCCACCCAGGCAGGCACCGTCTTCCTCGGCAAGACCAACATGACGGAATTCGCCTTCTCCGGCCTCGGCATCAACACAACCCATGGAACACCGGCCAACGCCCATGACATGACCGTCGACCGCATTCCCGGAGGCTCATCGTCCGGCGCCGGCGTTGCCGTTGCACGGGGACTCGGCCCGATCGCGATCGGTAGCGATACCGGAGGATCGGTGCGCATTCCCGCTTCCCTCAATGGTGTGGTCGGTCTCAAGACCACCATCGGCGCGCTTCCCATGGATGGCGTCATGCCCCTGGCATCGCTGTTCGACACGATCGGACCGCTTGCTGCAGACGTGGCCGATTGCGCTGCCATGTGGTCGGTTCTCTCGGGCAGGACGATGGCTGATCTTGAAGGCGTCAGTATCACAGGCAAGCGCCTTGTCGCGGTCGCCTCCCCGATGTGGTGTGGAATCGACAAGGGAATTGACCATGCCTGCCGCGAGACTCTCTCACGACTCGAGGCGGCCGGCGCAATCGTCGAATGGCAAGATGTGGACGCGTTCGCGCAGGCGATGGACGTCGCCGGTCGGCTGATCGCGACGGATGCCTGGTCGCACTGGTCCGCCGTGGTGAGCGACAGGCCGGACAGCATCTTTCCCTTCATGTTGCCGCGGTTCCTCTCCGGCAAGGAGCAGGCTGGATACAAGGTTCTGGAGAGCTTGCGTGAACTCGACTCCCTAGCCGACCGGCTCCACCGCAGAATGGCTGGATGCGATGCCCTAGTTGCCCCCACAGTGCGTATCAGTGCACCAGGGATCGCCGATCTCCTCGAGGACGAGGAAGCGTACAGGAAAGCGAACGCAGCGATGCTCGGCAACACGACGCCGGGCAATCTCCTGAAGGTCTGCGCCGTTACCCTGCCATGCGGGCATGACGCAACCGGCATGCCCGCAGGCCTGATGCTGATGCAGCGGCCCGGCAGGGAAGAGGCCCTGCTGCGTATCGCCAGAGCCGTCGAGGCTTGCGTGACGACACAGTCCCCTTCGTGACCCGCTTTCATCCACACGCCGTCGGCATCGTCCTGATGCTGCTGTCGCTGTTGCTGGTCAACACCTCCGACGCCCTGGCGAAGTGGACAATCCAGGATCTGCCGATCTTCCAGATCATGGTGTTCCAGGCCGGCGGTCTCCTCGTCATGGCGCTGCTGGTGGCGCGCCAGCCCAATCCGCTGCGCCTCATCCGGACCGCCGATCCAGGCTGGCAGATCGCCCGTTCTGCCTGCCAGTTCGCTATGGGGTATGCGTTCTACAGCGGACTCAAGATCCTGCAGTTCGCCGATCTCATCGCCATTCTCTTCGTCGGCCCCCTGGTGATCACGGCGATGGCCCACGTGTTTCTGGGCGAACGTGCCGGATGGCATCGCTGGGCCGCCTGTGCGGTTGGTCTGGTTGGCGGTCTCATCATCGTGCGCCCCGGTTCCGGACTGATGGGATGGGGTGCCATCTGGCCGGTTCTGGCGGTCGTGATCTGGTCAATCTATGTCGTTATCACACGCAAGATCTCTGTGAGAAACTCGACTGCAAACATGATGTTATGGTCATCGCTGATCACCCTGGGCGTGCTCTCTTCGATGATTCCCTGGTACTGGCAATCACCGGTTGGCTGGCAATGGGCGGCACTTGTGGTGATCGCCATTCTGTCGTCAAGCAGCAACGGTCTCGTCATCAGGGCCTATTCCCTGGCGCCGGCCTCGCTGCTGGCGCCCTTCATCTACACGGAGATTGTCGGCGCCACGTTCTACGGCTGGGTCTTCTGGCACGAGTTTCCGGACATCTGGACATGGGCGGGTGCGGCCATCATCGTCCTTGCCGGTCTCTATGTTGCGCACAGGGAATCCCTGGCACGCCAGCGGGAAAGTTGACCAAATTTGGAAGAAACAGAGCTTAACAAACCATCAACAAAGAAGTTTTTGATTGCCCGGTATGATATGTGCGACACTCCCGAGCGGTCGTGGAATGACAGCATGATCAGTGACAGACTTGAAACCCTGAAGGAATATCCATTCCGGCGCATGAACGCGCTCATCGAGGACATTCCCCTGCCTGACGGCAACCGCGAGGCGATCGCGATGTGGATCGGCGAGCCGCGCCATGGTGTGCCGGAGATTGCGCGCCAGCAACTTTCCGATTCCTTCGCGGATTATGGCCGATATCCCCCGGTGGAGGGCACACCGGGCCTCAGACGCACCATGGCCGCCTGGCTCACCCGCCGCTACGGCCTTGACGATGGCTTCATCGACCCCGACCGAAGCATCATACCCGTCCAGGGAACCAGGGAAGGTCTCTTCATGGTTGCCCTCGCAGCCGTGCCGACGACGCGGGCAGGCGCCACACCTCTGGCGCTCATGCCCAATCCCTTCTATCCGCCCTACAAGGCGGGTGCGGTGGCCGCCGGTGCACAGCCGGTCTTCATGCCGTCGACATCGCAGACCGGCTTTCTGCCGGATCTCGACAGCCTCACCGGCGACATGCTGGAGAGAACGGCCATCTTCTACCTCTGCTCACCGGCCAACCCCCAGGGCGTTGTGGCTGATCGCGCCTATCTGCGCCGTGTTGTCGATCTCGCCAGACAACATGATTTCCTGCTGGTTTCGGACGAGTGCTATGCGGAGATCTGGGATCGTGCGCCGCCGCCCGGTGTCATGCAGATCTGCGCCGAGGATGGCGATCTGTCCCACGTGATCTGCTTCCATTCGCTGTCCAAGCGATCCAGCATTCCCGGTCTGCGTCACGGTTTCGTGGCCGGCGACCCTGATTTCATCACCGCCTACATGCGCCTGCGCAGATATGCAGCCGCGGCAAGCCCAATGGCCGTCCTGAGCGCCGCAGAGGTTCTGTGGTCCGACGAGGCTCACGTTGAGCAAAGCCGCCGTCTCTACCAGGACAAGATCGACATGGCCGAAGCCATTCTCGGCAACCGTTTCGGATTCTTCAGGCCGCCCGGCGGGTTTTTCCTGTGGCTGGATGTCGGCAATGGTATCGATGCAGCGAAGAAGCTGTGGGCCGAAGCCGGCGTCAAGGTTCTGCCTGGCGCCTACCTCGCGGAGGATCGCCCCGATGGCACCAATGACGCCCTTGCCTACATCAGGGTGGCGCTGGTGGGCGATCACGACTCCACCCGGGAAGGTCTGACCCGTCTTGCGGAAACCCTGGCAGAAGGGACCTGAGTCATGGCCATACGATCGGAATCTTCGTTTCCCAACCTGCTTCCGGCGACAGCGATGGCATGGATCAACCGGCGGCTGATGGAGGTCCTGGGCCTTGCCTGCCTTGCAGTTGCCGGCTGGTTCATTCTGGCTCTTGTGACGTTCGAGGTTGCCGATCCGTCACTCAATCACGTGACGGACGACCCCGTCCTCAATCTCGCCGGCGCCACGGGCGCCACCGTGGCCGAAGCAATCCTCACGCTGACCGGCCTCGCCGGACTCCTGCCGATCATCGTGCTGCTTGCATGGGCGCGTTCACTGATCGCACGCCACCGGCTCACCCATCCGGTCTGGCGTGTGCTCGCGATCCTGACGGCAACAATCCTCGCCATGCCGGCACTTGCGGCAACACCGTTGAACGCGTGGTTTGCAGCCGGTGCGGGCGGCATCGGTGGAACCCTGGCGGTGACCTGGGCTGCGCAAACGCTTGCCATCCCTCTCGCCACCGTTGAGGACTATGCTCTGGCTCTCCATGTGCCGGCGGTGGCCGCTCTCGTGTTCGCCGCAGCGGTGCCCTGGACAGATGTCACACAGGTCTGGCGCGTGTGCCGTGCCGCAGCGCGCGGCGTTGTGCGCCTGAAACAGGGGATCGCGCTGTGGCGGGCCGGCGGCAGTGAGCTGACAGCCCACGGCGATGCGGTTCCCGAGTTCCCGATACCACGGGGAGACCTGTCGCGGCGACCGGATCGCAAGAAGCCCCGCAAGAAGGATTCGGGAACGGCCGTTGATCAGGGTAAGCCCCCCGGCAAGCGGGGCACGGCGCCGCGCAAGCAGCAGTGCCATGACGGCGCCTTTCGGCTTCCTCCCCGCGAACTCCTGGTCAACGCCGATTCCTCGCGGCGACGCGAGGTCAACAGGAACGTACTGGCCGAGAAGGCACGGATGCTTGAAGAGGTGCTGTCGGACTTCGGCATTCGCGGTCACATCGAGGATGTGCGCGAGGGCCCGGTGGTGACGCTCTATGAGCTCGAGCCCGATGCCGGTATACGCGCCAACCGCATCATCGGACTGGCTGACGACATCGCGCGGAACATGTCTGCGATCTCGGCCCGCGTGGCTGTTGTTCCCGGTCGCACCGTACTCGGCATCGAACTTCCCAACGACGACCGCGAGATGGTGGTTCTGCGCGAACTGCTGGAAACCCGCGATTTCACCAGAACGGATGTCAGGCTACCGATCGTCCTGGGCAAGCAGATCTCCGGCGCCCCGGTGATCGAGGACCTCGCCAACATGCCTCATCTGCTGGTTGCCGGAACCACCGGGTCCGGCAAGTCGGTGGCGGTCAACGCGATGATCCTCTCCCTGCTCTACAGGTTGTCGCCGGACGAGTGCCGCCTCATCCTGATCGACCCGAAGATGCTGGAGCTCTCGGTCTACGACGACATTCCGCACCTTCTCGCTCCGGTGGTCACCGAACCACACAAGGCGGTCATGGCACTGAAATGGGTGGTCGGCGAAATGGAAAACCGCTACCGCGGCATGCAGAAGATCGGGGTGCGCAACATCGAGGGTTTCAATGCCCGCGTCGCTGCGGCCCTCGCCGAAGGCGCCGCCCTGACGCGGACCGTGCAGACCGGTTTCGATTCGAGAACCGGTGATCCGTGCTTCGAAGACGAGGTGATCGCCGACAAGCCGCTCCCCTTCATCGTTGTCGTGGTGGACGAAATGGCGGATCTCATGCTGGTCGCCGGTCGCGACATCGAGGGTGCCATCCAGCGCCTGTCGCAAATGGCCCGCGCCGCCGGCATCCACCTCATCATGGCCACCCAGCGGCCTTCGGTCGATGTCATCACAGGTACCATCAAGGCCAACTTCCCGTGCCGCGTGTCGTTCAACGTCACCTCCAAGATCGACAGCCGCACCATCATTGGCGATCAGGGTGCCGAACAACTGCTCGGCAAGGGCGACATGCTGTTCCTGCGTGGCGGGGGCCGGCTGACCCGCATTCACGGACCTTTTGTCAGCGATGAAGAGGTGCGCGAGGTTGTCGCCTACCTGCGCACCCAAGGCACGCCCGACTACCTTGATGCCGTCACCGAGGAACCTCTTGATTCCGGTGATTGCCTGCCGGACATGACAGCCGGCGGCGCACCCGACAAGAACCGGGCGCTCTACGACCGTGCGGTCTTCATCGTCACGCGGGAACAGAAGGCATCGACAAGCTTCATTCAGCGCCACCTTCAGATCGGGTACAACCGTGCCGCCTCGATCATCGAGCAGATGGAGAAGAACGGCGTCGTCAGTGCCGCCAATCATGTCGGAAAGCGCGAAGTCCTCGCGAATCCGCCGCCCGGCGATGACTAGAGGGCCATCACGGTACGCGCCATTGTGGCAAACAGGCATTTTCTTGCCTGTATCCCTTGTTTCCGTCAGCCGGCAGGCGCACAAGGGATTAAGACGCCGGTAACCAGCGACCCCTGCCATGTTCCAGATCTACCTGCCGATTGCGGAGATGTCCGTCGACATCTTTCTCCTGCTCGGCATGGGGGGGGCGGTCGGCTTCCTGTCGGGCCTGTTCGGTGTCGGCGGCGGATTTCTCATGACTCCCCTGCTCATCTTCATCGGCGTCCCGCCCCCTGTGGCGGTGGGCTCCGAGGTGAACCAGGTGGTGGCGGCTTCCGTTTCCGGCTTCATGGCTCACTGGCGACGGCGCCAGGTCGACTTCAAGATGGGCGGCGTCCTTATCGCCGGCGGTGTGCTCGGTTCGATCTTCGGGGTGTGGCTGTTCGGCATCCTGCGCCAGATCGGCCAGATCGACCTTGTGATTTCGATCTCCTACGTCGTCATGCTGGGCTCCATCGGGACCCTGATGATGGTGGAGGCGGTGCGCACCATCCTGCGGCGGCGCAGTGGCACGAACGTGCGCCGCAAGGCTCATGTGCATCACTGGGGCCACGGCCTTCCCTTCAAGATGCGCTTCCGCACATCCAGGCTCTACATCAGCGCCGTGCTGCCGATCATGCTTGGTTTCGTCATCGGCATTCTCGCCGCCATCATGGGTGTGGGTGGCGGTTTCTTTCTGGTGCCGGCCATGATCTACCTGCTCGGCATGCCGGTCGGTGTTGTCATCGGCACATCGCTCTTCCAGATCACCTTCGTGACGGCGACCGCGACCTTCCTGCACGCCACCAACACGCAGACTGTCGATGTCATGCTGGCCGGCATCCTGACGCTGGGGGCCGTTTTTGGCGCCCAGTTCGGCACCAGGGTCGGGGCAGAGCTGCGCGGCGAGGAGTTGCGCGGACTTCTGGCCCTTGTCGTCCTCGGCGTCTGCGCGACCCTGCTGTGGCGCCTGGTGGCCGAACCGGCCAGTCTCTACTCCCTGTCACCGACGGGGTTCCATTGAAACGCCTGGCGACCCTTGCGCTCCTCGTGGCGGTCTCCGCGGAGCCCGGCGCGTCGGAGGCCCAGGAGATCATGGCGGGCCTGTCGCACCATGCAATCGGCATCACGGCCGACTTTGACGGAACCGAGATCCTGGTTTTCGGAGCCATCGAGAGCGAAGGCGACATTGTCGTCGTCGTTCGTGGACCGCGCCGGGAGGTGGTCGTCCGCAAGAAGGCGCCGCTCTTCGGCATCTGGGTCAATGCCCACTCGGCGGTGTTCCGGTCCGTTCCGGGTTTCTACGGCATCGCCTCGACACGCCCGCTCGGGGAGATTGTCGATGCCGACATGCGCCGGGTCATGGAAATCGGCATTGGCAGTCTGCGACTCGAACCTGCCGACATGGTGCCATCCGTGCGGGACGAATTCAGCGCGGCGCTGATCGAGTTGAAGCAGGCCCGTGGGCTCTACCCGGTAGAACCCGGCACGGTCAACCTCTCCGGTGGCCGCCTCTTCCGGGCCACCATTGCCCTCCCGGCGGACATTCCTGTAGGAACCTATGCCGCAGATGCCTTCCTGGTACGCGACGGCGAGGTGGTGGCGGCGCAGTCGTCGCCCCTGATCGTCTCCAAGGCCGGATTTGGCGCCGCGATCTACAGTTTCGCGCACCGCGAGTCAGCGTTCTACGGCATTGTCGCCGTCATCGCTGCCGTCTTTGCCGGCCTTGCAGCCAACCTCCTGTTGCGACGAACCTGATCGTGACACAATCGGGACCAGGATGAACGAGACAACGCAAACGGACGCCGGGCGTCCCGGGCATGTTGCCGGACAGGTCAAGTTCCTGGTCTGCGTCGATGCTTCGCCTCCGAGCCGGGTGGCGGTGCACTACGCCTGCCGCCGGGCCAAGAACACCCATGGCCGGGTCGCGCTTCTCCACGTCGTGCTACCCGTGGATTTCAGGCAATGGTCCGGCGTTGAACACATGATGCGCGAGGAACAGCTCAAGGCCGCCGAGGCGCTGCTCAACGAGCTCGCGCGAGACGTCAACGACTGGGCAGGTGTGATGCCGGAGCTCCTGGTTCGCGAGGGCCACATTGGTGACGAGATCCTGGGTGCGGTCGATGACGACCCCATGATCGACCTCCTTTGTGTCGGCTCGAACCCCGCGGAAGGCCGCGGCAAGCTGGTGTCCTGGCTTGCCGGACATCTTGCCGGGCGCCTCACCATCCCGCTTGTCATCATCCCCGGCACCATCACCGACGAGAAAATCATCAACATCACGTGAGCGGCAACCGCACCTGGTCCCAAGGCCCTTCCAGGCGGATGGCTTGTGCACAACACCGCCGACGCCAGGAACGTCACACTGCGCAGGCGGTCCCGGCTCCGACAGCCCCCCCCTGCGCAGTGATGTACCGGTGACCGCAGCGCCAGGACTTGATGGCGCACGGCGCCAAACGCGCGACACGAAAAAGGTCCCACCTTGAATTCGAGCCGCCAAGTCGCCACTATAGAGGTCAAGAGGACATCAAAAACGGGCCGAAACCGTGTTCATCCAGACTGAAGACACACCCAACCCGCTGACCATGAAGTTCCTTCCCGGAAGGACCGTCATGGATTCGGGAACGGCGAATTTCCCGGATTCCGATTCCGCCGACGCCTCTCCGCTGGCTCGTCGTCTCTTTGACGTTGCCGGCGTGACCGGCGTCTTCCTTGGCCGGGATTTCATCTCCGTGACACGGTCACCGGAAAACGACTGGCAGATGATGAAGCCGGTCCTTCTCGGGGTGATCATGGAACACTTCGTGACGGGTGCGCCGGTGATGTCCACACCCGTGATGGCCGCACCCGTGAGCGATGAGGCCGACAGCGGGGTCGTGGCGCAGATCAAGGAGCTTCTCGATACCAGAGTGCGGCCGGCCGTTGCTCAGGATGGCGGCGACATCGTGTTCCATTCATACCGCAACGGAGTCGTCTCGCTGGCCATGCAGGGCGCATGTCACGGCTGTCCAAGTTCGACGATGACCCTGAAGATTGGTATCGAGAATCTCCTGAAGCACTACATTCCGGATGTGGTGGAGGTTCGCCCGGTTCTCTAGTCACCGCCGGGTCGACCTCAATCGCTCTTCTGCCTTCATGAGGATTTTCGCGAATCCATGAGATTCCTGCCCGCAGTCTGCCTGTGGCTGGCGTTTCTGGCGTCGAGCCACGCCATCGCCGAGTCGGAGGGCGCAGCCACAAGCGTGCCGCTTCCCTCCCAGCGCCCGCTTGTCCTTGCAGCGGTGACGGACATCGATGGCGCTGCCACGTTCCTTGATGCAACGCTGTCGATGGTCGGCATGAGAATCGACGAGATCCGTCAACAGGCCATTCCCGTGCCCCGCGTGATGGTCAATCACATGCCCTCCGACATGCATGTCGTCGACGATATCGCCACACGCAAGAGGATTTTCGTGAAGGTCATGTTGCCGCTGATCCTCAAGGCGAACGAGGAGATCCTTGCCGAACGGCGCCGTCTCGAACATCTCGACGAGGTGATTGCAAGCGGCGCCCGTCTGTCGCTGAACGATGTGGCGTGGCTCGACTACATGACCCAGGTCTACGGGGTCGCGAGTGGCGACATCGGCGAACTTCTTCGTCGGGTCGACGTCGTTCCGGTTGCCCTGGCACTGGCTCAGTCGGCCATCGAATCAGGTTGGGGAACCTCGCGCTTCGCCCGCCACGGCAACGCCGTCTTCGGCCAGAAATCCTGGAACAGCCACGCCGGCCTCGTGCCGCGGAACCGCGACATCGACAAGACCCATGTCGTGCGATCCTTCCAGGATCTCAAGGCTGCGGTCGTTGCCTATGTCTGCAATCTCAACCGCCACCCGGCCTATGCGGCGTTCCGCGACCTGCGCGCCAGACTGCGCGCGCGCGAAGAACCGCTCGACAGTCACGCCCTCGCCACCACGCTCGATCACTATGCCGAGGAACCGGACTACATCAGCCATGTCCGCACGGTGATCGACCAGAACCGCTTCACCGACTTCGATACCGCGCGCCTCGCCGCCGTCACGGCCTGACGACGCCGGTGTGCGAACGGCTGGTGGCAGTCCGTCGCGCCGTGTCTGGTTCCGCTCGCAGCGATCGGCATTCGTCCCCCTGTCTGCGGCGGCCAGGAAACGCTCGGATTCTGGCGATTGACCGTGGTCCGGCTGTGCAGCCCTGATCCATGAAGCCGGTCGGGACGTTGCCTGGCGTGCGTGCCGCAAGCGACGGGGCCCGTTCACTCCTCGCCACCTGGAACGAGGAACGGAATACCCAGCCAGCGATAGCGTTCCTCGCTTGCCGGAAGGGTGCAGTTGACACGGCTGCGACCCGGCGGAAAGGGTCTGTCGAGGCGCACTTCGACACGTCTGCCAAGTATTTCGAGCGCAACCTCGCCGCCGTTTGACGCGAAGCACGCCAGACGGTCAAGGGCGCCGACGTCCTCGGCGACCGTGAAGCCGATGTGCGGCGGGTTGGGACTGTGGCGGCGGATGACCATGTCGAGCGGCAGGGCGGCGGTGACCGGAAGCGGGAGTGCTTCGACGATGGTACGGAATCTCTCGGGAGTGCCGAAACGTTCGTTGAGAGCAAACCGTGGCAGGGTGAACATGTTCGCCCCTTCGCTGACAACGCCAGAGTGCTGGCCGAAAGCGGCATGATATCCGAGGTCACGCAGCATGGTTGCCAGTTCCGCACTGAATTCTCCGTAAGGGTAGGCAAAGAGCTTCGGCACGAACCCGATCTCGTTGATGAAGTCGGATGTCATGCGGGCCAGGTCTTCCTCAACCCGGCCGCGATCCATGGACGCCATGTGGCCATGACCGGCGCTCTGCGCGCCAATGGCGGCGCCGGCCTCGTGCATGGCCCGCACATCCTCCCAGCTGATCGAAGAGAGGGAATTGTTCACCGCGTCGGTGTTGATGAAGACGGTGAAGGGGAACCCCCGGTCAAGGAACCGCGGCATGGCCTCGGTGAGGATGGATCGATAGGTATCGTCAACGGTGATGGCCACGGTCCTGTCGGGAAGCTCGCGCTCTCCGGCAAGGCCCCTGACCACCTCTTCGAGCGGCAGGACCCGGTAACCTCCGTCATCGAGAATCTTCAGGTGCTGTTCAAACTGCTCGATGGTGACACTTGTCGAGGGATAGTCATCCTCGCCGAAACGGTGATAGACAATCACCACTGCGGATTGCGGTTCGTCGGCGCTCGCCGGTGACCAGACAACGCTTCCGGGGCCTGCCGTCGCGCCCCACCACATGACCCCCGTCAGGGCAAGTATCCGTGCAGTGCGCATGGCGATCTCCAGTATTCCCGCACGCCCAGGGCTGTCAACCGGCCGGCGCCGGTCAGGCCATCATGCCCGTGCCGGCCTCGCTATCCGACAACACCCGCCAGCGGCGCGGGTCGAACAACTGGTAATGCCACCACTCGGCATTGTACCAGTCAAACCCCGCCGCCGTCATGATGCCGAGGAGGAGAAGCCTGTTGGCACGCTGCCCGGGCGCAATGTCCGGTGCATCGTGACGCGCATTCTCCGTCAGCTCATCCACGGGCCCGCCCATATCAAGGCGCTCGCCAGCGGCGGTCTCGAGCGTCACATCGACGGCCACACCGCGGCTGTGGGGCGAGCCGCGCTCCGGATGGACGAGAAATCTTTCATCCGGCGCATGGGACCACAGTTTCCATTGCGCCTCCGAAGGGCGGAAAGCATCCGTCACGACAAGGCGAAGCTCCTGCTCCCCGGCCAAACGGATGGCGTGTTTAAGGCACGTTGCAGCGGCATCCACAAGAAAGCAGCGCGCTCGGGCATAGATCACCGCGCCCGTGAAGTTGCCCGCCTGGCCGTAAACAAGATCGAGCGTGACATCCCACGAAGGGGGTGCGATCTCGACGAGACCTGTCGCCACCATCCGGCAATCTCCGCATTGTCCCGGCCACGATGGCACTTCTATCGGAACTCCCGCAAGACGGTTCGTTCAGCAACCCGCTGAACATCCCCGAAGCCGCCTTGCTGAGGAACTCCGGTATGGCGCCCGCATGAGTTGTGCGGGACATGCATGATGGATCCATGGCTTGCTTGGAGGCGTCCCTGGCAGGGGTCAAGATCAACCGGGGCAGAACCGGCCGGATTGCGCCAACCGGCCTGTTGGCTGAGGACTACGCGGAGCCGCGAAGAGGATCCCGGTTGGTGACGGACGACTTTCGCAACCCTGAGCGAGGCGGTATGCAAGGGCATGATTGCTCTGTACAAGGCCTCCGGAGCGTCCAGGGGCAGCTGGATATGGCATATCCTGCAGCGGTTGGACGCCCTTGATGAGGGCCTGGCCGGAGATCCGGCCTCGACTGCAAGGCCTGGTGCTTGTTGATCACAGGCCCACATCAACGAGACGGACCATGACCATGCCTTCATCCTGTCATGACAATGCCGGTGTCTGCCTGGTGCTCGGCGGCGCACGCTCCGGAAAGAGCCTGTTTGCCGAGCGCCTGATCGAAGAGTCCGGGCTTCAAGCCTGCTACATCGCCACAGCCCAGGCCCATGATGCGGAAATGGCCGAGCGCATCAGCCAGCACCGGCGACGGCGCGGCCATGCGTGGAGGACGGTCGAGGAACCCCTGCACCTGGCAGAGGCTCTCGATAACACGGCATCCCCCGGCAGCGCCGTGCTCGTCGACTGCCTGACCCTGTGGCTTGCCAATGTCATGGCCTGCGGACGTTCCCCCGAGCAGGATATCGACGGGCTGCTTCACGCGCTCGGCACGGCCACGGGCCTCGTCGTTCTCGTCTCCAACGAAGTCGGGATGGGGATCGTCCCGGAGAACGCGCTGGCCCGAACGTTCCGCGATGAGGCGGGAGTCATGCACCAGCGCATCGCCGCCATTGCCGGACGCGTCATCCTCGTGGCGGCTGGCCTTCCTTTCGTACTCAAGGGCCTCTCTGCGCCGAGCCCGCAACAGTGATCGTTCGGCAAGGGTCGTGAGTTTCCCGCTGTCGGGGAATCGGCTTGTTGTCACCCTCTGCGCCTGCTAGGTTCGCAACCCTGGAACGCGGCGAGGGAAGCCGGTGCGGATCGACGGATCCAAGGCCGGCACTGCCCCCGCAACTGTAACGGCGAGATACGGGACACGACATCCACTGGCACGTGCTGCCGGGAAGGAGTCCCTGAATCGAAGACCCGGAGTCAGGAGATCTCCCCGTTCCGGTACAACAGGCCAACGCACCTCGGAGGGAGGGGCAGATGTCCATTCACGTATCGCGCTGTCGCTGTAACGCGGCATGTCCGGGCGGATGACCCTGGCATGTTCGCCGCAAAGATTCCTGCCACCGTGCTGACCGGTTTCCTTGGATCCGGAAAGACGACCATGATCCGCCACCTGGTCGGCGCCGCATCCGGACGCCGGCTCGCCTTCATCATCAACGAGTTCGGGGATCTCGGAGTGGACCGGGAACTGATCCGCGGTTGCGGCCTGGAGACCTGTGCCGACGACGATATCGTTGAACTTGCCAACGGCTGCATCTGCTGCACCGTTGCCGATGACTTTCTGCCAACCATGCGCGCCCTGCTGGAGCGCCCCGAGCCCCCGGAACACATCATCATCGAGACGTCCGGGCTCGCCCTGCCAAAGCCTCTTGTCAAGGCCTTCACCTGGCCCGAGGTGAGAACGCGCGCGACCGTTGACGGCGTCATCGCGGTGATCGATGCAAGGGCCGTCGCGGACGGTCGATTCGCCGACGACCCGAATGCTGTCGACGGCCTGCGCCGCAACGATGCCAAACTCGATCACGAGAGTCCCCTCGAAGAGCTCTTCGAGGAACAGATCCTGAGTGCCGACGTGGTCGTCCTTAACAAGACGGACCTGATCGACACCACACTGCTGGAAACCGTGCGCCGGACCGTGGATGCTCACCGCAGACCCGCAACCAGGGTCATTGTGGCATCCAACGGCGCTGTCGATCCGCTGGCCATGCTCGGTATCGGCGCCGCTGCGGAGGACGATCTGGCCAACCGTCCCTCCCACCATGACGCGGACGACGACGATCACGATCACGACGATTTCACGAGCTTTACCATCACCCTTGACAGCATCCCGGATCCCGATTCCCTGGAAAGGTCGCTCGCCCGGACTGTGGAGCATCATGACATCCTGCGCATCAAGGGGTTCCTTCACGTTGACGGCAAGCCCATGCGTCACGTTATCCAGGGCGTGGGACCGCGTATAGAAAGGTACTATGACCGTCCGTGGGAACCAGGTGAGGAGAAGCGCAGCGAGCTTGTCGTAATCGGCCTCAACGGACTGGACCGCAACGCCATTGCCAGCGAAATCGGTGGCCGGACAGCCTGATGCACCTGCTGACCACGCAGCCGGGCGTCGTCCCGGATGGCACGGAAGCGCTCGATCTCGGTCAGACCCCCGGTGACATCATCGTTCTTTCTGCTGCCGACACGGAACTCGCCATGCTGGCGGCAGCAGCAGCCAGACGCCCACCGGGTTCGCCCGCGGTGCGGCTCGCCAACGTCCTCCAGCTCGGACACCCCCTGTCGGTGGACACCTACGTCGAGACCATCGTCGTCCCGGCGCGCGTCGTCATCGTCCGCCTGCTTGGCGGCGCCTCCTACTGGCGCTACGGCATCGATGAAATCGCCGCCGCTGCCAGACAGCATGGCATCGCGCTTGCCCTGCTCCCCGGAGATGATCGGCAGGATGGGGAGTTGCGCCGCCTTTCGACTGTCGGCGATGACGACTATGGCCGGTTGTGGAGTTACCTGATTCATGGCGGCAGGGAAAACGCCGACAACTTCCTCGTTCATGCGGCAACACTCGCGGGCCACGACATGGCGGCAAGCGCGCCCGTGATGTTTCCACGGGCCGGGTACTACTGGCCCGGCGAGGGGGATGTGATCGGCGACACACTTGCCGGACACTGGGGCGCCGAAAGGGACGTGGCGCTCGTCCACTTCTATCGGGCCCTGGTCCAGGCCGGTGATACCCGCGCGATCGATGCCGTGATCGGCGCCCTCTCCGACGAGGGGCTCAATCCACTGCCGCTCTACAGCCAGAGCCTCAAGGATCCGGCGGCGGCTGCCCTCGTCGAGGAAACGCTGGCCACCTTCCGCCCGGCGGTGATCGTCAACGCCACCGGCTTTGCGGTCTCGAGTCCGGGCGCCGATCGTGGCCCCTCACCCTTTGACAACGCCGGATGTCCCATCCTCCAGGCCGTCCTCTCCGGCGAGACCCGCGACCAGTGGCAGGAACGCACACGCGGCCTTGCCCCCCGTGATATCGCCATGAATGTGGCGCTTCCGGAAGTCGACGGACGCATTCTCGCGCGCGCCATCTCCTTCAAGGCCTCCGGACCGCGTCTTGCGGAAACCCAGACATGGGTCGTGACCCATCAGCCGGTTGCTGACCGTGTGGCCTGGACCGCGCGGCTGGCCGCCCGTTGGGCGCGCCTCCGGCGCACCCCGTCCCGGGACCGTCGTATCGCCATCGTGCTCGCCAACTACCCCGGAAGGGACTCGCGGCTGGCCAATGGCGTCGGACTCGACACCCCGGCCTCGGCCGCCACCATCATCGAGGCGATGAAAGGTGCGGGATACCGTGTGGACGGTGTTCCCTTCGACGGTGCAGGGCTCATAGCAACCCTGCTGGCGGGGGCAACCAACAGAAGGGACGGGTCAGGCCCGCGACTGTCGGACGTGACGATCTCCCTTAACGCCTACGGGGAGCGCTTCGCGACCCTTCCCCGGCAAGTCCGCGAGAAGATCCTGGACCGCTGGGGGGCGCCGGAGGACGATCCCTTCGTCTCCCGGGGTGCCTTCCACCTTGCCGTTCATCGCTGGGACCATCTGGCGATCGGCATCCAGCCTTCCCGCGGTTACGACATTGATCCTGCGACGAGCTACCACGATCCGGATCTGGCTCCACCCCATGCCTATCTCGCCTTCTACATGTGGTTGTCGGGGCCGTTCGATGCCCATGCGGTCATCCATCTTGGCAAACACGGCAACCTGGAATGGCTCCCGGGCAAGGCGCTGGCGCTGTCGTCCTCTTGCTTTCCCGAGGCGGCCTTCGCCCCGCTTCCCCTTCTCTACCCCTTCATTGTCAACGATCCCGGGGAGGGCAGCCAGGCCAAGAGGCGCACCGCGGCTGTCATCGTGGACCATCTCACGCCGCCGCTTGCCAGGGCCGGCACCTATGGCGAGCTCGAGACACTCGAACGACTTGTCGACGAGTACTACGAAGCCTCACAGACCGATCCCAGACGACTCGAGATCATAGCGGCAGACATCCTGGAACTCCTTGGCAGCAGCGGCCTTGAGGAGGATTGCGGCATCACCCAGACCGATGACATGACGGCAAGGCTGACCAAGCTCGACAACCACCTTTGCGAAATCAAGGAGCTGCAGATCAGGGACGGCCTGCACGTCTTTGGACGGTCGCCGGACGGCGCCCTGGCCAGCTCCTCGCTGGTGGCCCTGGCGCGGGTACCCCGGGGTGACGGGAAAGGTACGCGACAATCGCTCACGCGCGCCCTCGCCGATGACCTGGGTCTCGGTTTCGATCCTCTCGACATGTCGCCTGCCGTTCCATGGGCAGGGCCCAGGCCGGATGCTCTCGCCGGACTCGACAGCGAACCGTGGCGGACCACCGGTGACACACTCGAGCGTCTCGAGAACCTCGCCCTTGCTCTCGTCGAGGGCACGATCCCGCCTGATCCCGGCTGGTCTTCCACGACGCAGGTGCTGGACGATGTCGAGAACCGCCTTCGCCCAGCGCTTCAGGCCTGCGGCACGCGCGAGATCAACGGCCTGCTCGCCGGCCTCGACGGCTCGTTCGTCGAACCCGGACCATCCGGCGCACCGACGAGGGGTCGCCCGGAAGTCCTTCCCACCGGACGGAACTTCTATTCGCTCGACACGCGCTCGGTGCCCACACCCGCCGCCTGGCGGCTGGGATGGAAATCCGCCAACCGGCTGGTGGAGCGCCATCTCCAGGATCACGGTGAATGGCCACGCGCCGTGGCGCTGTCAGCATGGGGGACGGCCACCATGAGGACCGGCGGCGACGACATCGCCCAGGCTCTGGCGCTCATGGGAGTCCAGCCATCCTGGGATGCCGGAAGTGGCCGTGTCACCGGCTACGACATCATGCCGGCCGGCGTGCTCGGGCGGCCACGTGTCGATGTCACGCTGCGGGTATCCGGCTTCTTTCGTGATGCCTTCCCGTCACTCATCGATCTCGTTGACACTGCCGTGCGTGCCGTTGCCGCGCTCGATGAACCGGCGGACGTCAACCCTCTCGCCGCCATGGTGCGCGACGAGGCTGGCGGCGCCGGAGAAGCCGCCTTCCATCGCACTGCCGCGAGGGTTTTCGGCTCGATGCCGGGTGCCTACGGCGCCGGTCTGCAGGCGTTGATCGACAGCGGTGAATGGGAGGGATGCGACGACCTTGCCCGGGCCTATGTCGCATGGAGCGGATTTGCCTATGGCGCAGGCACCGAGGGCGAGGCAGCGCACTCTCTCCTCGAGACGCGCTTGCGGCACGTCGAGGCCGTCATCCACAACCAGGACAACAGAGAACACGACCTCCTTGATTCGGACGACTACTACCAGTTCGCAGGCGGCCTTGCGGCGGCGGTGCGGCGCGCCTCGGGTCGGCAGCCGGCCGTCTATCACAACGACCACTCGCGCCCCGAAAACCCGCGAATCGCCACGTTGAAGGAAGAGATCGCGCGCGTCGTGCGAGGCCGGGTCGTCAATCCGAAGTGGATCGCCGGAGTGATGCGCCATGGCTACAAGGGCGCTTTCGAAATGGCGGCTACTGTGGATTACCTCTTCGGCTTCGCCGCAACGACCGGTGCGGTGACGGACCATCATTTTGATGCCATTGCCGACACGTGGCTGAACGACGAGGACGTTTGCGCGTTCCTCGAAGAAGCCAACCCCGAAGCATTGACGGATATCGCCGGGCGCCTCGTCGAGGCCTTCAGGCGCGGTCTGTGGACACCGCGACGCAACAGCACGATACATGCCCTCGAAACGCTCCTCACCGAAAGGGCCATGCCATGACGACATCCGACGACGACTCCATCAACCAGCGCCACCGGGAAAGGATGAAGAAGCGCAAGGCGGCCCGTGATCGCATGATGGCGACCAAGACCGAGGAGCGTGGACTTCTCATCGTCAACACCGGCAAGGGAAAGGGGAAATCGACAGCGGCCTGGGGCATGGCCCTGCGCTGTCTGGGCCACGGCTATCGCATCGGCGTGGTGCAGTTCATCAAGGGGCGCGACACGATCGGCGAACTGAAGGTATTCCAGCAGTTTCCCGAACAGGTCACCTGGAAGGTGATGGGCGAAGGGTTCACCTGGGAGACCCAGGACCGCGAGCGGGACACCGCAATGGCCATGGCGGCCTGGAAGGCGTCCTGCGAACTCATGGCCGATCCGGATATCCGTCTCGTCGTGCTCGACGAACTCAACATCGCCCTGCGCTATGGCTATGTCGATGCCGATGATGTGCTCGATGCGCTCAGCGCCCGCCGCGACGGCCTCCATGTTGTCGTCACCGGACGCAATGCCCCGGATGCGCTCATCGAGATCGCCGACCTCGTCACAGAAATGACTCTCGTCAAGCATCCCTTCCGCGACGGCGTGCGCAGCCAGCCCGGCATCGAATTCTGATAAGCGGGAACATCCGTCGTGGCAACGCCAGCGATCATGGTCCAGGGGACCGGCTCGGATGTCGGCAAGTCCCTGATCGTGACCGGCCTCGCCCGCGCCTTCACCCGGCGCGGCCTGAAGACCCTGCCCTTCAAACCCCAGAACATGTCGAACAACGCCGGCGTGGCCGCCGATGGCGGCGAAATCGGCCGCGCCCAGATGCTTCAGGCGAGAGCCTGTGGCCAACCGGCCAGCGTTCACATGAATCCCGTGCTCCTCAAACCCCAATCCGACCGCACTTCTCAGGTCATCGTCCAGGGACGTGTTCTCGGCTCACATGCTGCCCGGGATTATCGCGGCCTGGCGGGCACCCTCATGGCGCCCGTCATGGAGAGTTTCCGGCACCTCGAAGCCTCGGCCGATCTCGTCCTCATCGAAGGAGCGGGATCACCGGCGGAGGTCAACCTGCGGGAGAGCGACATTGCCAACATGGGCTTTGCCCTCGAAGCGCACGTGCCCGTCGTCCTTGTCGGTGACATCGACCGTGGCGGGGTGATCGCCAGCATCGTCGGCACCATGGCGCTCCTTGGCGATGATGAGCGACGCCTCGTGCGCGCCTGTTGCATCAACCGGTTCCGCGGCGATGTCTCGCTCTTCGATCCCGCGATCGACATCATCAAGGAACGTTCCGGCCTCGACTGTCTCGGGGTCATCCCCCACCTCGCAGCGGCCCGGCAACTGCCAGCCGAGGACGCGGTTGCCCTCGATCGTGCGCGTCCGCAGCACAGGCACACACCCCCCACGATTCACATCGCCTGCCTGCGCCTTGACCGTATCGCCAACTTCGACGATCTCGATCCCCTGATATGCGAACCGGATGTCGATCTGCGTATGATCGCGCCGGACGAGCCGATTCCCGGGAACTGCGATCTTGTCATCCTGCCGGGATCCAAGAGTACACTGAGCGATCTTGCCTCGCTGAGGGCCAACGGCTGGGACATTGATCTTGCCGCCCATGTCCGGCGCGGCGGATGGATCCTCGGGTTGTGCGGTGGCTACCAGATGCTGGGACGCGAGGTCGCCGATCCTTCCGGCATCGAGGGAAAACAGGGTTCGCAACCAGGTCTTGGCCTTCTCGACGTCACGACAACCCTCGCCGACACCAAGCAGCTGACCGAGGTTCACGGCCACGACGTCATGACGGGAGAACCGGTCACCGGCTACGAGATGCACATGGGTGTGACCAGCGGACCGGACCTTGAGCGCCCCATGGTGGAACTCGAGACAGGCCCCGATGGCGCAGTCTCACGCTCGGGGCGCATCATGGGCTGCTACACGCACGGGCTTTTCCGTTCGGACCCCTTCCGCCGCCGTTTCCTCGAACGACTCGGCGGCCATCCGGCACACGACATCGCCTTCGAGCAGCAGGTCGACAACGCCATCAACGCTGTCGCCGACATCATCGAGTCGGCAACCGACATCGAGCGCTGGTTGGCCATCGCCCGCACCCGCCGCTGACACATCCCGCGACGACGCCAGCCAGAACCCGACACCGCGACAAGCGGCACAGCCGGCGGAGTGTCGCGTTTGTCTGCACTCGGTCGATTAGGTGGCGCGTCGTCGGCAGGTCCCACACGGCCTCAGAGCTTGACCTAGAATGTGAGTGGCCTCTCCAAGTGTGGTATTCCTTGGTTGATTACCACACCATCCAAGGAAGCCGACATGTCCTGGAACGAGACCACTCGCGAGCAGTATAGGCGAGGCATGGAGCGTTTTGAAACGGATGTGATGGATGCGGAATGGGCGGTGATCGAGCCGTTGCTGCCGCCACCGGCGCGGCTGGGCCGGCGGCGGAGCACGGATCTTCGTGAGGTTTTCAACGCGATACAGTTCATGCTTGCGACGGGATGTCAGTGGCGTGCGATTCCCCGGTGCTTTCCGCCGTTGACGACGGTTCAGAACTCTTTCTACGCATGGCGCGACGCGGGCACCCTGGAGCGTCTGCTGGATGTGTTGCGTGATCAGGCACGGGCACAGGCGGGACGCAGCGAGGAGCCGACGGCGGCAGCCATCGACAGTCAGTCGGTGAAGACGACGCAGAGCGGCGGCCCTTCGGGCTACGATGCCGGCAAGAAGATCAAGCATCCATGTTTTGCTGCAAGAGTTTTGTGAGCGTCGAGGATGATGTTTCCTTTGTTTGTGCACATGCGGTCTGGGGTTCCAGCATCCCGGTGTCTGCGCCCTGTGACCAGAAAGACGTGCCACTCGTGATCCGGCAAGCGTAGGTCTGTCTTCCATTGATCACGGTCACGTGACCCCGTGCCATGGAGTTCCAGAGATCATGTGTCCCGTCCGTCGCCGCGTGGTGGCTCGATCTCCTTGAGGGCCTCGATGTCAGCCTCGACGACGATCTGCAGGCGCTCACCGTAGGCCGTGTCGCGCAGGGGATCCGGGAGCCTGTCAAGGCAGTCTCGATCATGGTCCTGCAACGCGCTGAGCTCGGCCACCGCATCGCACCAGCTCATGGCACGGGAGCGCCGGTCACGGGACGTGCGGTCGCGGACGGGCGGCATGCCGGCCTTGAACCGTTCCCGGTAACGGCGCTGCTTCTCAGCGGGTGTGAGGGCCATGAGGGGGTCTCCTTCACGCCGGCGAGCGTGCCGGTGCTTCAGGCGACCAGCAGCGCTGCTCGTGCAGCAGGGCGTTCGCCAGCACGATGAGCTTGCGCATCACGGCGACGATGGCGACCTTGTGGGCCTTGCCGGCAGCCTTGAGGCGTTCGAACACGGCAGCGAGATCCCGGTTGAAGCGTGACGCCGATGTCGCCGCCATGAACAGGAGATCGCGTGGCCTGCGGCGGCCGCCACGGATATGCCTGGCGCCGTGGTGCTGGCCGCTGTCGTTGGCAACCGGTGCCACCCCGATCAGTGCCGCCGCCTGGCGACCCTCGAGACTGCCGCGTTCGGGCATCCAGCACAGAAGACCTGCGGCGGTCACCGGACCGACACCGGGAATGGAGATCAGGATGCGGGACCGCTCGGCCTGTTCGGGTTCACCGGCGATCACCGCTTCGATCCTTTCATCACCCCACATACGACTCGGGATGATTTCGCTGGTTGATTGTACCTCTCTTATGGTGGCCTCCATCCCAGTTGTGTCATGCCCCGATACTGGATCCATGCGGGCTGGAAGCGGACCCAGGCTTCCCACAGTGTGCGGGTTCCCGGCAGGGGCTGTCGTGTGGTGGAGTCGAACCCTGCGGCATTGGCAAGGTCGATGACGAAGGTGCGGATGGTCAGGTGCTCAAGGTCCGGCGGCGAGCGGCTGATCCGGCGGATGCCAAGCAGGCGCAGGAAGATGGAGAGGCAGGTGATCATCTCCGGATCGATGATGTCCCTGGCCGGAGTTGAGGGTTCGGTGCGTGCCATGTGGTTCAGGTCGTGGACGTGGCAGGCGGTGATGACGTCGAAGGCGAGGCACTTTCTCAAGTCGTCGGCGCTGTCGAGTTGCCGGTCGGTCAGCCGTGTGCCGTTCTTGAGGACACAGAACCATGTCTCGATGGACCAGCGGGCCTCGTACCAGGCGACGGTCTGCTCTGCCTGGTGCGGGCCTGGTTCGCCCTCGGTGGTGAGCAGCAGCCAGTGCAGGGGCTTGGCATCATCGACGGGCGTGATCTCCGTGGCGCTGACGGCAACGAGGTCGACCGGCGTCGGATCTGCGGCGTCCTTCGGCGGCGCGAGCCGCACCCTGCAGGCCCTCAGTGCGACGTCGGTCTCGCGTTGCTTGCGGCGGCGTGGCCCGCCGCAGGCCTTGATGACGAGATGCCGCGTGGCGCATGCGGGCTGCCGGGCGACATGGGCCCACAGGTCCTCACAGGCGCCATCGTCAGTGATCACCTTGCGTTGGCGGGCCCGGCTGGCCCTGATCACAAGGGCGTCTCCCTCACGCGACGCTCTCTGGAACATTTCCCACATGTCGGCCTCGCGGTCACAGACCGTGACCACCCGCGTGCCGGCACACGCCTCCTCAAGTTGCCGGGCCTTCCCCAGACCATCGAGCCAGCGCCGGCTTTCCTTGCCGGCGGCGTCGTGGCGGAAGTCGGCGTCGAGCGTGTAGACCCCCAGGGTCCTGCCCTGCGGGGTCACCGCCAGACCGACATGCGCCAGCAGACCTTCAGCGCCGGTGCCACGGCCACCGATGGCAACCCGGCCTTCGGTGGCCTGCAAACCGTCATCGTTCACCGTCGTGGTGTCCTGAATGGCGAGCACCACCCGTTCCCGGGCACAGCGTTCGACGGTCGCCGCCTGGTGACCTTCCAGAATGTGATCCATCGTCACCCGCTCATTCGACAGCACGCGGTAAGCCGCCTTGCGCTCGGCCCGGTCCGGAAAGATCGCCGGCAACGGTGCCCCCAGATGTGTCAGCCATGCCCGTCCCATCCGCTTGATGCGTGCGCGCAGACGACCGTCGGTATGGCTCAGGCGCCCGTATTCGTGATCGGCCCAGTCCGCGTTCTCGTCAAGAGACACGGCAACCGGCTTCGTGATCGAGCGTTCCGGCACAGCGCACAGCCGCGGCTTCCAGTCCGCCGCCAGCGGCTTCATCCACACCGCACGCAAAGGCCCGCGCTGCGTCTGTCCGGGCGGCATGCCGCTGGTCGGCTCATCGCAACGCTGCCATCCTGCACCCGCATAGCAACTGCCGGCATGCTCGGGCGCGACGTAGGTATAGACAAGAAGCGGGCGGCGTCCGCCGGCCGCTTGCCAGTCATCGGCGAGGCGCGCCGTGGCGGCGGCCAGGACATGGGACGCCAGGTGCGCGACATGGACCCATGGACCCAGAAGGAAGCGATGGTTGCAGACGATGGCGTCGAGATGCGCCGTCCGCGCGTCGTCGCACCAGCCGATCCAGCGATCACGCGCCTTCTGGTGCCAGGAGGCCGAGACGAAGTTGATGCCGCCGAGAAGCCCGCGGTCCGACTCGATCCAGTAGCGCACCTGCCGGCCCGGCGCACGCGACCAGCCCAGCGGGTGCCATGCGTCGATCATCGCCTCCCAGGAACGCCGCGACGCCGTGTCCTCGACAGGCACCAGACGCAGGGCGCCAAGGTCCGCCAGGGTGCAGCGGATCTCCCGGTCCGGAACCGGTGGCGGCACACCGGCCTTGCCGGGAGGGATCGTGCGTCCGGGCGCCGGCAGGGTGATCCCCAGACGCCCGGCAAGGCGTGGCAGAAGCTTGCGGGCCGACGCCTCACAAGGAGCGCCGGAAGCGTTGCGCCAGTCCGCACGCTCACACAGGCCCCGAGCCAGACCGCTGCGCGTCGTTCCCGGCTGCGTGGCCGCACCACGCAGCCAGTCCAGCGTCGCGGCATCAAACTGGCGCAGTCCAACTTGCATGCCGGACTTGTACGGCGTTCAATCCCCCGAGTGAACAGTGGACCGATGAAAGGCTTCGATCGCCGCATCCCGTGCGGCAATCCTCTCGTCGAGATCGGTCATCGTGGCCCGTGAGAGCACCTCGCCCTCGCCGTCCACCTCACCCGCCACATGCCCCAGCATGGTCCGCGCATCGCCATGCCTGGCACGCACCACCAGGAGATCCCCCAGGCGGTTGAGGAAGGCCTCCTGAGGAGCCACAGGCTCACGATCGTCCAGCGCCGTCCCCAGCCTGGCCAGCATCAACGCGTCGACACGTTGGCCAGATGGCCCAGCGCCTCGGCGAAGCGCCGGGCCCGCAACGGGTTGATCAGCACGACCTCGAAGCCCCGGTCATGAAGACACTGGTGAACCCTGCGGTGGTCGCGGCCCGTCGCCTCCATCACCACCCGGCTCACAGTGAGACCGCGAAGCCACGCACCCAGCGCCCGCCAGCGCGTGGCGTCGTTGGCAAAGCGACGCGTCTGGCCCGCCGCACAGATGTCCAGGCTGGCCTTGCTGACATCGATCCCTGCCACGACCTTCACCATCGTCCCTTGCTCCTCTCCTTGTGATGATACGGTCCAAGCCCAGGCATCCATTCAGGACGCGAGGGACGCCAAGGGAGGTCGGCCGACCATGCTTGATCACGGCTCTCCAAAGCCAGGGCCACAACGGTCCGAGCGACCTCCGCGGGGATCGTGAGATCTCCGCACCCCGCTCCCCTGTGCACCTTCGCGCAGGGGAGCGGGATCTCTCTGGAACCATAGACCGCATGGCTCTCCCACAACCGCGGTTGTCCACACGTTCCCAACCCCAACCGCTGTGGATAACCTTATGTTCACGGCGATAAAACCCGGTCATACAAGGGCCGCAAGCGTCACATGGCGGTGGACGTGGAAGGCTTCCCGATTGCCATGGAAGTCCAGGAGGCATCTGTGCAGGACCTCAGACGGCGCCCCGGCGGTGATCCTTGCCATGCTGGAGAAGGCGCCGACGGTCACCAAGCTGTGGGCCGATGGCGGTTATCAGGGACCGAAACTGGCGGCGGCGCTTCGGGAGATGGGGATTGCGGACATGGTGGAGATCGTGGAAAAGCCGAAGGAAAGCAGAGGCTTCACGGTGCTGTACCGGCGCTGGGTGGTGGAGCGGACCTTTGCCTGGATGGGGCGCTGTCGGCGTCTGGCCAAGGACTTCGAACGGACGCTGGAGAGTTCCCTGGCGTGGGCGAGGCTGGCGGCCTGCCGGTTTCTGGTGCGCCGCATCGCACGGGGAAAACCGCGTGAATACAAAAACATAATGATATCATTTATTTAGATTCAGGCTCTCAGGCATGAAAGCCCGGACCAAGGCACGCCGGTCTTCCCGGGGCGACCCGTTGAGCTCCACGTCTGACCGGCAAAGCGCTCCACCTGAACCAGTTCGAGGCGGTCACGAAAGGCTGGTGTCGTTCGAGAAGAGGGCCAACCTCCTCGGCCAGATCAGGGAACAGTTCTCCTTGAAATCGGTTCCACAGACCGGATATCGTTGCCGACAGGGACATCGGGTTGTCTTCACGGGTATGGTGGAGTGTTCGGCAACACCACGATACCTCTCAGGAACACCCGACTCCCAGACCTCCTCTCAAAAGACATCACCGGTAACCCGGAAAACCCGCCGCTCTGGGGCTTTGCAAGGGGAAGATGGAACATGAAGAAAACTATGCGCGTGTTAATCCCAGTGAGCATCGTGCTGGCTGTTGCCGTCATCGCTTTCCTTCTCCTGGCAGCCATGTGCGTGAACGGCATTTTCGGGGGCAGCTTCTGCCTCGGATTCGCCACTGGAACACTTCTCGGCGGAGTTATTGGGTGGGTTTTCTGAACTCAATTTCAGAGAGCCATTTCTCTGCCAACATCATGACATGAAGCGGGATTTCGCTGTTTCGAGTGGAGAATGTGCCCCGGATGACCGGGATCACCGTCCCTGGCGCCAGTGACAGGCCGGCTTGCCGCACTTCGAGGCTGTCTGCAACAGCGCTCCAGGGCGCAGATCGCCCAGTGTTACAAACTGTCGCTGCGCCTGATTGCGTCGTTCCTCAAGAACGTGGATATCGGCCATCGGTGCCTCCCGCGCACAGTGTCTCGAAAGACACCTACTACAAGACAATGCGCCGTGAACGCAGGGAACCCGCTGGAATGACAATTGATCACACAGTTGTCGTACACCCGCCGTGGACATTGACATTCTGCTGATTGGCGGGACATGGTTGAGAGTGACGATGATGTACCTGAAGGTTCAAGGGGGAAGACCGGCTGACAGAGCCGCAACCCGAGAACCGGAAGAACATTCTGCGGGCGATGGTCATCTTCCCGCCGAAGTCGAAGGCGACCGGAGCCTCCTTGGGAGCGAACGATCATGAACTGGTGGCAAACGTGCACCCTTGCTGTATCCATCCTTGCCTTGGCCGGAATCGTAGCCCTGTTCACGAATCGGATTTACTCCAACATCGACGCGCTTCGAACGGAGGCCGCAGCCGACCGGGCAAGGTTGACGGCATCCATGGACGCGCTTCGAGCGGACGCCGCGACCGACCGGGCAACATTGATAGCATCCATGGACGTGTTCCGCAGCGAATCAGCGGCATTCAGGGCCGAGGTCGCAGCAGATCGTCGTGCGTTTCAGGATTCCCTGGAAGCGTTCCGACAGAAACTTCTCACTATCGCAGCGCGATGAATGCGACTGTTTCACGCGAGAGTGATTCCGGCCGCAGGTACAGTGACAAGGCATATGAGCCCGCTGCCGACATGCTCCCCAAGGCGAGTGACGGGGCCGGATGGGTAGCGTGCTGCGAGGCACAATCACGGGATTGTCGTGGCATGAGCGCCAACCGGGTGCTTGGATCAGGACCGCGATCGTCAGAGCATGACGAGGGCGCAGAGACCTGCGGCGAGGATGCAGGAGCGCACATAGAGACGCAGGGCCGCATCGATATCATCCGGCGTGCAGGCGCTGCGACCGTCGCCCATCCAGGCATCGTTCACCTCGGTGCCGGCGTAGCGTCGCGGACCAGCAATCGCGATGCCAAGGGCACCGGCGAAGGCCGCTTCGGGCCAGCCGGCGTTCGGTGACTTGTGGTGACGGGCATCACGCCGCACCGCGCGCCATGCATTGCCCGGATCTGCACCCGCCAGGAGCATGGAGGCACCGCCAACCAGCACGGCCGACAGGCGCGCGGGCAGGAAGTTCAGCAGATCATCAAGGCGCGCCGAGGCATGACCGAAGTCGCGATAACGTGAATCGCGATGGCCTATCATGCTGTCGAGGGTGTTGACCGCCTTGCAGACGACAACGCCAGGCAACCCGGCCACCACGTACCAGAACAGCGGCGCGACGACGCCATCGGCAAAATTCTCGGCGCAGCTCTCGATCGCCGCCCGGCTGACGCCGTGACTGTCGAGCTGACCGGTATCGCGACCAACGACATGTCCCACCGCGCGACGCCCTTCTGCGAGTCCGTCCCGACGCAGAGCCGTCGCAACCCTCTTCACGTGCTCATGGAGGTCCCTCTGTGCCAGCAGGATGGCCATGACAATGGCTTCCGCAATCCAACCCAGAGAGGCCAGAAGAACGCCCGTTGCCGTGGCGAGAAACACGACCGACAGCACCACGGCGCACCCCGCCAGCCGGCGCCTAGCGGGACTGCCATGATTGACATTTCTGTCGAGACCGTCGATGAGGGCACCGAGAATCACGACCGGATGCTTCAACCGCCCCCACAACCAGCGCGGATCGCCGATCAGCCAGTCGAGGGCCACGGCCACGGCGAGAACAGCCGCCAACGCGTTGTCGAAGATCATGAAGACTCGCGACGGAACACGGTGCGTCCGCTTGATGATACGACCGGCAAGGAGAGAAGAACATGAGTGACACCGCTGTCATGCTGTGCGGTCACGGCAGCCGGGACGAGGGGGCCGTCGCCGAATTCACCACCCTTGCCCATACCCTGTCGTCCAGATTTGAATGGCCAGTCGCCCACGGCTTTCTCGAATTCGCGACACCGGTTATCCGCCAGGGTCTCGACCGCCTGCGCGACAGCGGTGCGCGGGAGATTCTGGCTGTTCCCGGAATGCTGTTTGCCGCCGGTCATGTCAAGAACGACATCCCCGGAGTGCTCAACACGTGGTCCCGCGATACCGGGGTCGCGGTACGCTTTGGCCGGGACCTCGGCCATGACATGAAGATGATCAAGGCCGCCGGCGACAGGGTCAGGGAAGCCATCGGCACCGCAAACGACACACATGGCCATGTTGAGGCGAGCGACACATTGCTCATGGTGGTCGGGCGCGGATCATCGGACCCCGATGCCAATGCCAATGTCGCCAAGGTGACGCGTCTTCTGACCGAAGGTCTCGGCCTGGGCTGGGGAGAGACCGCCTATTCGGGTGTCACGTTCCCGCTGGTCACACCGGCGCTTGATCATGCGGTCAGGCTGGGTTTCAAGCGCATCATCGTCTTCCCCTACTTTCTCTTTACCGGGATTCTGATCCGGCGAATCTACGATGCGGCAGCCAGCGCTGCGGAACGCTACCCCGACACCTCGATCGTCAAGGCCGGCTATCTCAACGACCATCCCCTGGTGGTCGACACCTTCGTCGCCAGGGTGCACGAGATCCGCAACGGAACCGGCAACATGAACTGCCAGTCCTGCAAGTACCGCGAACAGGTGCTCGGGTTCGAGGACGAAGTCGGCCTGCGCCAAGAAAGCCATCACCATCATGTCGAGGGGATCGGCACCGGCCACCAGCATCATGATCACGATCATGGCGGGCACCATCATCCCTACCCGCACCGCGATCATCCCCTTGGCCCGGCGTCCATGAGGGACTGATCGCGCCGCCTTCGAAAGACGATTCTTCGACTCAACCACCGCCGCATTGTGCCCGGGACACGGATGGGCACGGGGCCGTCCGGGTTCGCGGATTGATCAGCGGCCTCTCGGGGACGGGCCCGAAAAGACAGATCGCAATGCGGTCGAACATCGAGTGAGCAGGCGTCAGCGAGGCTGTCGATCATGTTGCGATGACGCGACCAGACGCACAAGCCCGGCGATTGCCGCCTACTGCGTGGCCCTGTCCTCCACATGCCGGACCAATGCACGGATGTGGTCGATGGTGGTGCCGCAACAGCCGCCGATGATGCTGACCCCGCTGTCGAGCCACGCAAGACAGGACTGGGCAAACTCGTCCGGCGTCAGGGAATCGGTGGTGTGGTGCGTTCGCCTGTCAAAGGTCCGGAGCGTTTCCGGATAGGCCATGACCGGTCCCTGCCAGCGGCTGGCCAGGCACTCGAGCGCAGGACCGGTGATCTCCGCCGTGGAATGCATGATCCCGTAGACTCCGCCGCCCTTTTCCATGAGCGCATCGATGATCTCGCCAAGCGGCGGAGGATTCGCCTTCTGTCTGAATTCGATGTCGTCCCAGCCCACGAGGCTGCCGTCATCTTCGTCAATGCAGCTGATGCCCACCCAAACCGGCAACCCCGTCGCGACAGCGGCCTCCACACAGCGACTGGCGCTGTCGATGTCCAGCATCATTTCGAGGACAAGAAGGTCCGCGCCGGCCTCGGCGAGTGTCTCGGCCATCTCCACGAAGTTGCCCGCTTCTGTTTCACTGTCCGGCAGATAGGCCGGATCCGGCTGGATGGTTCCCTGCTTCCAGGCATATGCCGTCGACATGGAACCGGCCACAGCGACAGGCCGCGATGGTCCCACGGAGTCGACCGCCTCCCGCGCCAGTTCGACGGCACGCCGGTTGATGGCGACGCTCTCGTCCGCCAATCCGGCGCCGGCCAGCACATGCCGACAGGTGGCGAAGGTGTTGGTGGTCACCACGTCGCACCCCGCCTCGACATAGGCCTCGTGAACCTCTCGGACGATGCCGGGGTGGGTCTTGTTGGCGACACCACACCAGGCGGCGCCGTTCATGACGCCGCCCTGCCGGGCAATCTCGGTGCCGGTCGCACCATCGAGAATGATCGTCTCTCCCGAGCGCAACTTGTCATCGAGGATCATGGCCCCTCCCCTTGTGTCGTCCCCGTACCAGCAGGGTCATCAACGCTTGGCCCGTTTCCGGAGACGCCGGTCAACACATCGCAGGCCAAGCATGGTTTTTACAACCATGCCGCACCCGATTCCAATCGCCTCCGTATGAAGGGGACATCCATCCGCCCGGGCCTGCCGTGTCGTTTGCGATTCGGTCACCTCCGTTAAGAGGGGCATCCATGGTGGCCACGGAACCTCCTTGCCGGGGTGGATGAAGCAGTCCAGACTGGATCACGGCTGAACAACAGGCAGCGCATGTTCCGGCAAAACCCGGAGGCTGAAGGAAGTGCAAGGTGCCGTCACTCTACCTTGCGACAGGATCCATGACAGCGGACTTCATCATCGTCGGGGCGGGATCGTCCGGCAGCACTCTGGCGGCGCGCCTGAGCGAGGATCCCGGCATTCGTGTTCTGCTCCTTGAAGCCGGCGGCCGGGCGCGGCACTGGTCGATCGACATGCCGCTGGGCTACTATCTCAACTGGACCGGGGGCCCGTACAACTGGGCCTGGTGGTCCGAACCCCAGGACAACATGGCGGGACGGCGGATCTTCCAGCCCCGCGGCAAGGGCCTCGGTGGCTCGTCGGCCATCAACGGCATGGCGTTCCTGAGGGGCCACCCGATGGACTTTGATCGCTGGGAGAGCGAAGGCGCCACAGGCTGGTCGTTCGGCGATGTGCTGCCCTTCTTCAAGCGACTGGAAATGCATGCGCACGGCGAAACGGACTTTCGCGGCGGCAGCGGACCGGTACGCACAGGTCCCCAGTCATTTCGGCTGCCGATGAGCGACGCCTTCGTCGAGGCAGGACTTGAGGCGGGGTTTCGCCTCAGCGACGATTTCAACGGCGAGAACCAGGAAGGCATGGGCTGGTTCGATGTCTCGATTGCCGACGGCCGGCGCGTCAGCACGGCCAGTGCCTATCTCGAACCGGCGCGCCATCGTCCCAACCTCGATATCCGCACCCATGCCGAAGTTGTCGGAATCGCGATCGACCATGACCGCGCCATCGGCGTCCGGATCAGACGGGGTCGTGACATCGAGGTCGTGCGCTGCTCCCGGGAGGTCATCCTGTCGGCCGGTGCTTTCGGGTCACCACACATCATGATGCTGTCGGGGATCGGTCCGGCGTCCGATCTCTCGGAAGCTGGAATCACCGTGCATCACGACCTGCCCGGTGTCGGACAGAACCTCCAGGAGCACGTCGAACTTCACATTCCGTTCGCAGGCCCGGTTCGCCATGCGCTCAACCGGTATGCCGGGACGCTACCCAGAACAGTGGCAGGCGCCCGCTGGTTCCTGAACCGGAGCGGAATCTGCGCCACCAACGGCGTCTTCACCGGCGCCTTCACCAGGACCCGGGACAGCGTGCCGCATCCCGACATCCAGTATCACTTCTTTCCGTTCTTTCTGCGCAACCAGGACATTCCCCGCGACACCGGCGGTTTCACCATGTGTGTCGGCACCCTGCGGCAACGCAGTCGCGGCACGGTGACGCTGCGGTCCGCCGATCCGGCCATCCGCCCGGCCGTCGACTTCCGTTTTCTGAGTGAGCCCGCGGACCTCGAAGATCTGCGGATCTGTGTCCGCCAGGCACGCGACATCGCCATGCAGGCGGCCCTTGACCCCTACCGGACCCGCGAAGACGACGCCTGGGCCAGCGCCCGCAGCGATGCGGATATCGACGCGATGATCCGGCACAGGGCCGAAACCGGCTACCATCCATGCTCCACCTGCCGTATGGGAACAGATGACCGTGCCGTGGTTGATCCCGCATGCCGGGTCCACGGTCTCTCCGGCCTCAGGGTCGTCGACAGTTCGATCTTTCCCTCCATCACCAGCGGCAATCTCAACGCGCCGTCGATCATGGTGGGCGAGAAGGCTGCCGACCTGATCAAGCATCCATGTTTTGCTGCAAGAGTTTTGTGAGCGTCGAGGATGATGTTTCCTTTGTTTGTGCACATGCGGTCTGGGGTTCCAGCATCCCGGTGTCTGCGCCCTGTGACCAGAAAGACGTGCCACTCGTGATCCGGCAAGCGTAGGTCTGTCTTCCATTGATCACGGTCACGTGACCCCGTGCCATGGAGTTCCAGAGATCATGTGTCCCGTCCGTCGCCGCGTGGTGGCTCGATCTCCTTGAGGGCCTCGATGTCAGCCTCGACGACGATCTGCAGGCGCTCACCGTAGGCCGTGTCGCGCAGGGGATCCGGGAGCCTGTCAAGGCAGTCTCGATCATGGTCCTGCAACGCGCTGAGCTCGGCCACCGCATCGCACCAGCTCATGGCACGGGAGCGCCGGTCACGGGACGTGCGGTCGCGGACGGGCGGCATGCCGGCCTTGAACCGTTCCCGGTAACGGCGCTGCTTCTCAGCGGGTGTGAGGGCCATGAGGGGGTCTCCTTCACGCCGGCGAGCGTGGCGGTGCTTCAGGCGACCAGCAGCGCTGCTCGTGCAGCAGGGCGTTCGCCAGCACGATGAGCTTGCGCATCACGGCGACGATGGCGACCTTGTGGGCCTTGCCGGCAGCCTTGAGGCGTTCGAACACGGCAGCGAGATCCCGGTTGAAGCGTGACGCCGATGTCGCCGCCATGAACAGGAGATCGCGTGGCCTGCGGCGGCCGCCACGGATATGCCTGGCGCCGTGGTGCTGGCCGCTGTCGTTGGCAACCGGTGCCACCCCGATCAGTGCCGCCGCCTGGCGACCCTCGAGACTGCCGCGTTCGGGCATCCAGCACAGAAGACCTGCGGCGGTCACCGGACCGACACCGGGAATGGAGATCAGGATGCGGGACCGCTCGGCCTGTTCGGGTTCACCGGCGATCACCGCTTCGATCGCCGCATCCCGTGCGGCAATCCTCTCGTCGAGATCGGTCATCGTGGCCCGTGAGAGCACCTCGCCCTCGCCGTCCACCTCACCCGCCACATGCCCCAGCATGGTCCGCGCATCGCCGTGCCTGGCACGCACCACCAGGAGATCCCCCAGGCGGTTGAGGAAGGCCTCCTGAGGAGCCACAGGCTCACGATCGTCCAGCGCCGTCCCCAGCCTGGCCAGCATCAACGCGTCGACACGTTGGCCAGATGGCCCAGCGCCTCGGCGAAGCGCCGGGCCCGCAACGGGTTGATCAGCACGACCTCGAAGCCCCGGTCATGAAGACACTGGTGAACCCTGCGGTGGTCGCGGCCCGTCGCCTCCATCACCACCCGGCTCACAGTGAGACCGCGAAGCCACGCACCCAGCGCCCGCCAGCTCGTGGCGTCGTTGGCAAAGCGACGCGTCTGGCCCGCCGCACAGATGTCCAGGCTGGCCTTGCTGACATCGATCCCTGCCACGACCTTCACCATCGTCCCTTGCTCCTCTCCTTGTGATGAGACGGTCCAAGCCCAGGCATCCATTCAGGACGCGAGGGACGCCAAGGGAGGTCGGCCGACCATGCTTGATCACGGCTCTCCAAAGCCAGGGCCACAACGGTCCGAGCGACCTCCGCGGGGATCGTGAGATCTCCGCACCCCGCTCCCCTGTGCACCTTCGCGCAGGGGAGCGGGATCTCTCTGGAACCATAGACCGCATGGCTCTCCCACAACCGCGGTTGTCCACACGTTCCCAACCCCAACCGCTGTGGATAACCTTATGTTCACGGCGATAAAACCCGGTCATACAAGGGCCATCAAACGCCTGCACGGTGAGCTTCAAGGCAGCTCCGGTTGAACGATTGACCCTGGCCCCTCTTCAGGATGAGGCGGTGCGCCGGCCTCGCAGGAACTGCGATGCGAGGACGAGGCCGAGCAACAATAGGCCGACCGGATAGACGAGCTCCTTGGCCGGCAGGTCGGGCTGTTCCACATCGACGCCGGTGACGTCGTCGCCCCAGTCCATGCCCGCCTGTTCGGCCATGCCGTTCCAGGCGAGATCGGCGACGACGAACCTGTGCTCGCCCTCGGGCCTCAGCCCGACGCCGAAGGTCTCTGCCGGTGTCGCTGCCTGCTCGTCCGGGGTTTCGAGCACGAAGAGCTTGAAGCGATCGCCGTAGTCGGTCGACCGCGTGACGTGCAGACGGACCTGGCGGCCGGGTTCGGGCGAGAAGTCGCCGGCAACAAAGGCTTCGAATGCGACCTGCTCGAATGGCGGCGCCAGCTGGTCCATGAAGAAATCCGGGCGAAACAGCATGAAGCAGGAGACGGCGAGCAGGAGCGACTCGTGCCAGCGCACCCTGATGAACATCCAGCCCTGGGTGAGAGAACTGAAGGCAAGGATGGCGAAGAGCGACATCACCGTCACGAGGGCGCCATGCCAGATGCTCTCGACACCGATAAGCAGCAGTTCCGTGTTGAACAGGAACACCAGCGGCAGAATCGCGGTGCGAATGTCGTAGAGGAACGACTGCACACCGGTCTTCAGGGGATCTGCCCGGGAGATCGCCGAGGCAGCGTAGGCGGCAAGGCAGACCGGTGGCGTCGAATCCGCCAGCAGGCCGTAATAGAAGACGTAGAGGTGAACGGCGATGAGCGGCAGAACGAGCCCCGCAGCGCCACCGAGTTCCACGAGCACGCCGGCCAGGAGTGACGCGACCACCAGGTAGTTGGCGGTCGTCGGCAGACCCATGCCGAGGATGATGCACAGCAGCGCGGTCAGTCCCAGCAGGATGTAGATGTTGCCGCCGGCAATCGCCTCGACCACGCCCACCATGGCATTGTTGAGGCCTGTCGACGAGACGGCGCCGACGATGATGCCTGCCGCAGCCACGGCGATGGCGATGGCGACCATGTTGCGCGCACCGGCGACCATCCCGAGGTAGATCTCTGTGAAGCCGTCGCGGGTCGCCTCGGCGAGAGGCTGGCCGTGGCCGCGCACCGAGGCGACGATCCGGCGCACAACGATGATCACCATGACCGCGATGATGGAATAGAAGACGGCGCTGTGTGCGCTCCAGCGCTCCACCATGAGCAGATAGACAAGAATGACGATGGGAATCAGGTGATGGACACCGGCGAGGAAGGTCGTGCCCAGTGCCGGAATCTCTGCCCGGGGAAGCCCCTTGAGGTTCAGTTTTGCCGCCTCGAGATGGGAGATGTAGAGCAGCGCAACATAGCTCAGAACAGCCGGAATCGCTGCTGCCACGACGACATCGAAGTAGGAGATTCCGATAAACTCGGCCATGATGAAGGCGGCGGCTCCCATGATCGGCGGCATGAGCTGGCCGTTGGTCGATGCGGCAACCTCGATGGCGCCGGCCTTCACTGCGGGCATGCCGATTCGTCGCATGACGGGAATCGTGAATGTCCCCGTGGTGACGACATTGGCGATCGACGAACCGGAAATCATGCCCGTCATGCCCGACGCCAGGATCGCTGCCTTCGCGGGTCCTCCACTGAACCGTCCGACCAGGGCAAAGGACAGAGCAAGGAAGTACTGCCCCGCACCGGCCTTGTCGAGCAGTGCGCCAAACAGCACGAACAGAAAGACAAACCCGACCGAAACGCTGATGGGAATGCCGAAGACCGCCTCGCCTGTCAGCCACTGATAACCGATCAGCCGCGAAAGGCTGAGGCCCTTGTGCGAGATGATGTCGGGCATCGACTGGCCGAAGATCGAGTAGACCAGGAACACACCGCAGACGACGACCAGGGGAATTCCGATTGCACGGCGCGTCGCATCCAGCAGCAGCAGGATGCCGGTTCCACCGAGGATGGCCTCAAGCGGAATGCCGTTCCACACATAGAGCAGGCCGTGTCGCGAGACGAGACCGTCCCAACCGAAGAAAAGGTAGGACGAGGCAACGAGGCCGGCGAACGCCAGGGCGATATCCCAGAGCGGCAGACCACGCTCCTTCCAGTGCCGGGACACCGGATAGATCAGGAAGCAGAGCAGCAATGCAAAGGAAAGATGGAGTCCCCGCGCCGGCACGTCGCCGATGATGGCGAAGTCCAGCATGAAAGGAAATGGTGAGGCGATCCACAGCTGATAGGCGGACCACAGGAAGCAGATGAGGCCGACGGCCTCCGCCATGCACGGTCCCTGACGGCGTCCCTGATACTCGAACGTCTCCGCGGGCCCTGCGGCTTCGGCCGGTTGCGACACCGGCCCGTTCCTGGTCACGGCCAAGACTGCGAGCAAGCGACCGGCGCCCCTGGAAGGGCGCCGGTCGTCTCAGTATTGAGGACTACATCCAGCCCTGTTCGGCGTAGTACTTCGCCGCCCCGGGATGGATCGGCGCGGAAAGCCCGTTCACGATCATGTCCGAGGGATCGAGGTTCCTGAAAGCAGGGTGCAGGGACCTGAAGTCGTCCAGGTTTTCCATGACGGCACGGGTGACCTCGTACACCACCTCTTCGGGGACGTCCTCGTGACTGACGAAGGTCGCCATGACGCCGAAGGTCGTCACGTCGTCTGTGGTGGTCTTGTAAGTCCCCGCCGGAATGGTGGTGAAGGCGTAGTAGGGATTGTCGGCAACCAGCTGTTGTTCGACGTCGCCGTCGAGATCGACGATGTAGGCGTCGCACCCGTCGGTTGCCACGGACACGCCCGCATTGGGGACGCCAACGGTGTAGCCATAGGCATCAATCTTGCCGTCACAGAGAGCCTGGGACTGCTCCGTCGATGTCAGTTCCGTTGCCGCAGCAAAGTCATCAGCGGTCATGCCGTAGCCTTCCATCAGCACCTCGGTGGTGCCGCGTTGGCCGGAACCGGGATTGCCGATGTTCATGCGCATACCGCTGGTGTCGGTAAAGGATCCGATATCGGTGCCTGCCGCAGCGATGAGGTGGAAGGGCTCGCCGTGCACGGAGAAGACCGCGCGCAGGCCGGGACAGTTGGTCACCTTGTCGGAACTGCCATTCACTGCATGGAACTGCCAGTCGGACTGGGCAACGCCAAACTCAAGTTCGCCCTGGCAGATCTGGCCGATGTTGTAGGTGGATCCACCGGTGGACGGCGCGGCACAGCGAATGCCGTGCTGACGGCCTGAAGAACGGCCTTCCGCAGCTTCCTTGTGGACCATCCGGCACACCGAGTTTCCGACCACGAAATAGACCCCTGTGGGGCCCCCGGTTCCAATCGAGATGAACGTCTTTTCGTCTGCGCCCGCCTCCTGGGAGGCGCTGACGCCGATCAGGGCCACTGCAGCCAACGCGCATGTTGCAATTCTTGACAATGTCACGATCCATTCTCCTTTGCAGGGTTTGTTTGGGGCACAGGTTACTGATTCCCGGTCTGCGTTCAACGCAAGCAGGGTTCGTCGGAACCGCTGGCGCCCGTCATGGCGCATCCCCGATCATGGCCGTGATCCTGTCAACGAACATGCCGACGGCAATCAGGCTTTCATCATCGAGCTCGGCCCCGCCCAGTGTCTCCATGGCGCGTCGTGACAGGTCCAGCCCATCCGCCTCGATCTGCCGTAGAACGAGAAACGCATAGGCCTCGTCGGTATCGTCAGGCTCGGCAGCGTCGTCGAGGATGGTCAGGGCCCGCGTCGCAAGCATCATGGATTCCACAGCCGACGGGTGCGCCTCGTCGAGGAGGTCTCCCCCGGCAAGCAGCCTGGCCGCCTTGAGTTTCCGCCCCGCGGGTTCGATCAGGTCCCGCGCCCGCGACCACCGAAGACGCCGGTGATTGAGTTCCCTCGTCTCGTCATCCGGCCACAGCTTCTCCATGTACTCCGGATCAACCGCAATGAGGCCGGTCCGTGCGAGATTCTCCATCTGCTGGCGGGTCGCGGGGTCGATCGCCCTGAGGGTCGCCCCGTCAAGCTCCTTCCACGTCTCGCGTTCCTTCTCCAGTGCGGTGATGTCGTCCGCCGGCAGATCAAGAACCGCGAGAAAACCGGGTCCGTCCCGGCGACCGAAAATTCCCTGCAACGCCTCGCCGTACCGGACAAGAAGCCGATCTCGCACGCGCTCGAAGAGAGCTTTCTCCGGCTCGTGTTCCACCGTCTCCGCCGACGACGTTCTCTCGCTGTTCGTTCCGAGCACTGCGTTGACGCGCTCGACGAAGGCCCGGCGACCTCCCGGCATGGTGATGGCGGAAAGATCGCCCCGACCGTCAAGGACACCGTCGGCAAGGGCCTGCTTGTCAGCGAGCAGACCAAGCATGTTGTGCTCTATCGTGTCTTCAGCGACAAGGTTGTAGACGCGGACCGTGCGGGTCTGGTGCTTGCGCCACACGCGTGCAATGCGCTGTTCCAGCCGCGCCGGATTCCACGGCTGATCAATGTTGATGACGGTGTCGGCGGCCTGAAGGTTGAGCCCGACCCCTCCCGAATCAGATGTCAGAAGGATCCGGCACGCAGGATCCTGGCGGAAGCGCCGGATCTCCGCACGGCGCCTTTCCTGCGACACGCTTCCCGTATGGATGGCATGCTCTATCCCTCTTTCGTCGGCATGACGACGAACCAGATCGAGCATCCTCACCCATTCAGAGAAGATGACGACCTTGGATGGCGACTCCTCAAGAAGGTCGTCCAGGATCTTTCCTATCTCCTCGAGCTTCGGACATTCATCATGATCGTCATCAAGGATGTAGAGCGTATCGCAGCTCATGCGCATGCACGCGAGATAACCCTGCATCTTCTTGAATTCTTCCGCGCTCAGCGGTCGCTTGCGGGCAATGGCAGCCAATCTCCTGACCAGATCCCGATAGTCGTCGTGCACGCGCCACTGTTCGTCGGTCATCGGCACCATCAGGGTCTTGTTGGTGCGCGGCGGAAGCTGGTCCTCGACGTCGTCCTTGCGACGACGCAGCATGATGGTCGAGACCTTCTCGGAGAGCGTGTCAAGATTCTGGAAGCCGGTCGGGCGGCCGCGGTCATCGAGGGCGTAGTGTTCGCGGTTGAAGCGGAAGAGCGGTCCAAGCAGGTCAGGTTCAAGGAACTGCACGATCGAATAGAGCTCATCAATCCTGTTTTCGATCGGCGTTCCAGTCAGGACGAAGGCATAGCGGCTCTTCAGCTTCTTGACGGCCTCCGCCGTTTTTGTCTGCCAGTTCTTGATCCGCTGGGCTTCGTCGAGCACGACCACATCGGGCGCGAGGCACTCCCCGATCAGGTTCCAGTCGGAACGGATCTGTTCATAGTTCGCGAGAATGAAGAATGCTCCTGAACCATAGACCTTGCGACGCTCCACGGGATTTCCCCTGACGATCGCTGCGGTCAGATCCGTGAACTTGGCAATCTGATCGTCCCATTCCGCCTTGAGAGATGCCGGAGAGACGACGAGCACCCGTGAAACGCCACGCAGTTGGCGGAGCAGGGTTGCGGCAGCAATGGCCTGGACTGTCTTGCCGAGACCCATTTCATCGGCCAGAAGAGCGCGCTCGGTGAAGGCAAGGTGGAGCGCTCCGGCGACCTGGTAGTCGTAGAGTTGCACCTTGAGCATGTCGAAGGCCGCATCCCCGCTGGTCAGCCGCCCTTCAAACTCTGCGCGCTCGCGCCGCTTGCGCTGCCTGCGTTCCTGATCCTCGAGCCAGCCGGCGACCGTTCCCGAAACCTTCAGTTCGCTGCTGTTCCTTTCCGCCAGTTCCTCGAGTTCACGGAGCGCCTCCAGTGATTCCTTGTTCACCAGGCGCTGCACGCGATCAACCAGACGAGATCGCGCGCCGTCAGGAATCGCGCATGCCAGGGACCGGCTTCCTCGCTCGTCAACGAAGACTTCGATCCGTGGATTGTGTCCCTGCGCCTGCCCCAGGCGATGAAGGACGCCTTCGATGTGCTTGCAGGTCCCAAGACGGTTGGTGCGGTAATCCATGCAACTGCAGGAATTGATCCGCTCGCTGAGACTCCTCAATTCCACCCGGTAGGACGAGCCGCTTGACGAGGTGACATCGTAGTCGGTGAAGAGCCCCTCACCGAGAGGTTCCGCGGTGACAATATCGGTGCGGCCACGCCACCATCGCCTCTTCACTTCTTCTTCATCGGTTGAAAGCCATCCCGTGAACCGTGGCGCACGTTCCTTCACCTGCATGGTCCGCTCCTCAACTTTGCCAGAGTCCCTGCAGACGTCATTGCCTCCTGCCGGCGCATTCGTCCACCTGCCGCACTGTCAAGTCGGTGGAATTCCTGTGGGTGGAGTGACAAGCTCTCCCAGGTTCATCCGAACCGGCACCATCATGGCCACACGCCACGTCGAACGGCTCCATCACGAGACTGCAAAGACCGGCAGACGCCTGTCCGTCAGGCCATCTCGACACCAGAATGCGACATCCGCAGCGCCGTGCGACTCAACCGGTCTCGACCACGTGATCAAGGCCGCAGCGGCCCATCCCGGACTTCACCGGATGCCGGCAGGCACTGGTTGTTGCATCGCCGTTCCCGGGGCTTCGAACGCGACATGCTCATCCCTTGGGTTGGCTCGTGCTGGTCACTCGACGACGCCTCGCGCGGCGCCACCGAAAGCCAGGCGCGCGCCTTCGACGACAAAACGAGTGCACGACGGCGCTACCAGCGGCGATGGGTTCCGCAAACGGCGTGTTCGCACCCGACAGCGATCTCATCGGCTGATATCGCGACGCCATCAACCCGCTTGTTGCAGCGCGTACCACCGTCAGGGCGGCCACCGGGGAGCCCGGACTGTTTGACGTTTGCCATGGCGCAGGGGGGCGCCAGCGCCTACACTTGTCGGCACGAAGTCACGGGAGATCCCGCCATGGACGTGGAACATGCCGGGCGTATCGCCAGACAACACCTGATCCTGATCGCCATGCTGTTCAAGTCCGACAATCCGCATTGCCAGGGATGACATCATGCGGAACCCGGCAGGGTTGATGGCGGTGGCGACGACAGAGGGTGCGCCTTGACATCCCTTGCCGGTTTCGACGCCGCCACTCCGGTCGATCTTCTCCAGGAGTCTTTCGAGGAAAACGGCTGCTTGGTGATGCGCAGTCTTGCCCCGGACATGACGGAGCGGGCCCTCGGCGAACTGGCGCCCCGCATCGCCGCCGCACCCCTGGGACACGACGAATTCCTGGGACCTCGCACACGGCGTCTCGGCGGCATCCTTGCCCTGTCGGCGGCAGCACGCGATCTCGCGCTGGCGCCTGTCGTCATGGATCTCATCGAGAGGATGTTCACGCCCTACACCCCCAACTGGCAGCTCAACTTTTCCGGTATCATGCATCTTGAACCCGGAGCCGAAGCGCAGGGACTGCACCGTGACGGCAGTATCTATCCGGTTCGCCACCCCACTCCCCCCATGCTGATCGCAACCATGTGGGCGCTCACCGACTTCACCGCCAAAAACGGCGGAACGCGCGTCGTTCCGGGCAGCCACCGGTGGGATCATGATCGCCTTGCAAGGACCGACGACATGGTTCCCGTCGAGATGCCGGCCGGATCGGTGTTGCTCTACGCAGGCGGTGTCTGGCATGGCGGCGGTGCCAACCGTTCCAGTGGCGTCAGGACGGGTCTTGCCCTGCAGTACAGCTGGAGCTGGCTGCGCCAGGAAGAGAACCAGTACCTCGCCAATCCTCCGGAAGTCGCCCGAACCTATGACGAGAGGCTGGCCCGCCTCATCGGCTACGACTTCGGCGGGCCCTATCTCGGCTTCGTCAATGGCGGCGATCCCCATCGTCTGCTCAAGCCCCCAGGCGACGATCTGCCACAGCGTTCACGCGAGGAACTCGACCTGCGCAGCCGCGCCATCGAGCCCGTGCGTCTCGGCAACGTCGAGCCGACGGCAACGCCGGTCGCCCAAGGAGATGTGGCGAGGGGGTTCACCGGCCCGCACCTTTCGAGAATCCAGGACCAGGAATAACCGTCATGTCAGCCACCCGCCATGTCTGGCCATCCGAGCGGGTGTTGAGCCGGATTGGCGGGACTATCACCGTCTCGCGTGACGTCTCGACGAAGGAAAGCCGGTCGTCCGGCATGTCGACTGGTCTGCTCGAGGACTGCGACACGGGGTGGACGGTCCTCTGCGACGAGTCCATGGACACCCCCGAGGGCACACCCGTTGACGTCGTCTCGATGCTCTGCCACGCCGGATGCGCGAACGCGGCGAGCGTCGTCGAGCCCGCCAACCGGCGGGAAGTCGGCGGCTACGCATGATGCACGACAAGGGCGCTCATCTGCTTGAGTTGCGGAAGAATCCACAGGAGATCGTCGCGTGCAAAGGCAACACATCCGGCAGTCGGCGCAAGGTCGGCCGATGCCAGGTGCACGAAGATGGCACTGCCGACACCAGCGCGCGGCGGATCGTCGTTGAATCCGACCACGACAACGAGATCGTAGAGATGATCGTGGCGCCACATGATTTCGTGCCCGGCAGAAAAAGGCAGGGAAACCGGCCTGTTGTAGTCTTCATGCCGGGGATCGTCGCACCACCCGTCCGTCGGCGTGATGGCCGATACCGGAAGCGAACACTCTGGCCGCACCTCCCGGTCAGGCCTGAAGAGCACCCTTCTGAGCGGCCACACCCCCATCGGAGTGCCACCGTCGCCCTCCACCTTGTCATCAACGATGCCGGCAGCGCCAAGCGCACAACGAAACGTGCGGTTGCCGAAGCGCGCGCCTGTCTTGCCGTTCACCACAATGTCAGTCATGTCGGCAGTGTCCCGGCGACAACGCCATGAACCTGGCAGACAGGAAGGTTCTTGTCGTGACGCCCGACGCTGCCCTTGGCGAAGCCATTGCGGAGCAGCTCGATGTCAATCCTGGCACGACACCGGTCATCTCCTCGGATTCCCGGGAAGCTCTCAACCATCTGCGGACCGAACGGTTCGCAGTTGTCATCGCCGATGACGACATGATGGGCGTGTGTGCCGATTTCCTCATGAACGCAGAACCATCTCTCATCAGGATCGGCTCCGGATCCTCTGGCGACACAATCACCAAACCGTTGCGTCTCGGCACGCTGATGGCAAGGGTGACGGAACTGATCGAGCACCCGGCACATGTCCTGATGGCGCCGGCAGAGATAGGACCCTTCACCTTCCATCCCGAAACACGCACACTCAAGCACCGGCCCAGCGGAACGTCCAGCCGCCTGACCGAGAAGGAGTCCGGCATTCTCGTCGAACTTCTCGCGGCCGGGGATGTTCCGGTCGATCGCAACACCCTTCTCGCAAGGGTCTGGGGACATGATACGCGTATCAGGACCCATACCCTTGAGACACACATCTGGCGACTGCGCCGCAAACTCGGGGAGCACCGGTTCCGTGCCCGCATTCTGCTGAGTGTCCCGGGGGGCTATCGCCTGAATACCTGAGTTTCCTGTCTGCCTCCCCGCGCCACGAGAACGGCCATCAGGCCGCCTGCGACAGCCGCAGCGAAGGTGAGCAGTCCATAGGCCCAGGCGAAGGCTGTCCAGCCTTCGGTGTCAACAAGGCCACCGGCCACGACGGGAGCCAGCAGAACGCCCAGACTGCGGCCGGTCATCAGCGGCGCAAAGGCCGAAGGATCGGCTCGTTTTCCGCCAAAGAGGCGCGCAGGAACAGCGAACATGCATGTGGGTGGCGCGCCGGCGACGATGCCATAGACGGCGATGGCGACGAGCCCGGCAAGGCTGTCGAGACCGGGGCCGGCGATCCAGACAAGAGCCTGGATCATGGTGGCCCCGGTCAAGAGAAGGCCAAGGGACACCCCCTTGCGCAACAGCCATCCGCTCGCCAGACAACTGACCAGGACACCCACCACGGACACCGCATTGATGGCGGCCGCCTCATCGGCGCCCACCTGGAAATGGTCGACCAGGTAATCGGGCAACCAGGTCATGAAGGCGATGTACTGGCCGGCCCAGGCGGCAAAGACGCCTGCCGCCAGCCACAAGGAGAACCTCTGACGACGCTGGCCCGCCGCCGGATCCCTGACTTCGACACGAAGCGCCCTTTCCACGCCGGCGCGACGCTTGAGGAGCCACAGCGCAAGAGCGAGGGTGAGAAAAAGCGACAACCACCACAGCGGTTGCCAGCCAAGGGAATCAAAGAAGAGGAAACCGGTCACAAGGGCCAGAATCTGGCCGACCGGCACCCAGACCGCGACAATGCCGGCCACCAGGGAAAGATCTGCCGGCGCCGCCGAACGGTTGGCGATGGAAGCGCCGGCAATGGCGAATACCGTGTAGGCGAGGCCCTCGATCGTGCGCGCCGCCAGATTGAGCCAGGCGACCTCGGGAAGGAGGAGGGTGACCACGTTGCCGAGAAAGAAACAGACGAGCGAGCCTGCAAGCACATGAATCGGATACCGCCCTGTCAGGGTACCGGCGGTCATCGAAAAGAAGATCCCGGAAAGGGCATAGACCGAAACGAGAGCGCCAGCGATGATCCTTCCGTAGCCGTACGCCTCAATGAACAAGGGCAACGACGGCGGCAGTTTCAGCATCTGGAATGCCGCGAAACTGGACACTGCCAGACCGAAGCAGATACCTCCCCAGTCACTCCTGCCGGGATCACTCATGGTCACCCGTCGCCTGTGATCCCGTCGAGTGTGAAGAGGGTCTCGAACAAGATGCCCGACTGGGCAAACAGCGCCGCGCCTCCCTTGAGCCGGTCGACCACCGTCACGACGCGCACCACCGTTCCTCCTGCCTCGCGCACCGCTTCGACAGCGGCCATGGTCGATTGCCCCGTTGTCATCGTGTCCTCAAGGAGAACGACCCTGTCTCCTTCCTCGAGAAGGCCTTCGATACGACGTTGCGTGCCGCGGGTCTTTGCCTTGTCACGCACGTAGAACCCCCTGACGGGAACATGGCGCCGCTGACTCTCGCAGACCACCGCCGTGACGACGGGTATGGCAGCCGTCGCCATGCCTCCCACGGAATCGACGCCGGCGCCGGCCAGACGGTCGTTGATCATGTGTCCGATGGCGCTGGCCCCGCGAGGATGCATCGTCACCCGGCGAAGGTCGATGTAGATGGCAGACCGTTCGCCGGACGCAAGTTCGAAGTCACCTCCATCCATCACGGCGAACTCGCGGATGAGCCGCAGCACAGTCTCCCGGTTCCCGGTCATCCGATGTCTCCCGGCGTGGTCAAGGGGACCGCGACCATATACCCTTGGCAGGGACCATAGAATGATCATTCATATCAACGTGAGGCCGTCATGCCATCGTCACATGAGTTCCTGGTCAGGTTCCGTGGAGTGCGCGGCAGCATCGCCTGCAGTGATCCCGGGACCCGGCGCTATGGCGGCAACACTTCCTGCCTCGAGGTTCGTTGCGCCGACAGGCTCCTCATCTTCGATGCCGGTACCGGGCTTGGTGCACTGTCCGATTCGATCGGCGAAGGACCGGTCGATGCGGATCTTTTCCTCTCGCACACGCACCTCGACCATGTCTGTGGCGTGGCTCTCTTCAACGCCCTCAACCACCCTGAAACACACCTGACGGTATGGGCTGGCCACATCGAAACGCCCCGCATTCTCGAGAACGTGGTGCGCCACTTCCTGGAAGACCCGCAAACGCCAGTCAACACGGACTCGCTCAGGGCGAGCGTCACGTGGAAGACCTTCCGCGCAGGTGATGTCCTGGAACCCCACGCTGGCCTGAAGATCGCGACGGCGCCTCTCAACCATCCCAATGGTGCCTGCGGCTACCGCGTCGAACATGATGGCAGGGCGCTGTGCTACGTCACTGACACCGAGCATGTAGTGGGAGCGCCGGACCGCAACATTCTCGAACTGATCGCCGGGGGTGACCTGATGATCTACGATTCATCGTACACCGACGAGGAGTTTCCCGCCTTTGTGAACTGGGGTCACTCGACGTGGCAGGAAGGCGTGCGACTTGCCGATGCCGCCTCGGTAAAGACCTTCGTTGCCTTCCACCATGACCCCTCGCACGACGATGACCGCATGGATGCGATCGCCGCCGAGATCGAGCAGCGGCGCCCTGGATCCGTGGTTGCGCGCGAAGGTCTGGTGCTCATTCCTTGACCGGCCATGCCCGGCGTCTGGGAATGGCGCTTGCAACGCTGACGGGGCTCGCTCGTCAGGGATATTTCATTCCGTGCCGCCATGCCGGAACCTTCCCCGCGGCCACGAGCTACCCGGCGATCGAACGGCTGTTCGCCTCACATCTCGAGTCGTTTTGCGATGTCATCGCCGGTGTCGAGCGGTTTCGTGACGACCTCAAGGCCATTGGCCATGATGATCCGGCTCCCGCAGCGCGCTGGAGCCAGGACTGGTTCCCGCGACTGGACGCTGCCGTTCTCTACGCCATGGTGCGCATGCGCAAGCCCTCGCGCATCATCGAAGTCGGTTCTGGTCACAGCACCCGTTTCATGGTCCGCGCCATTCTGGACGGAGCCCTCGACACCCGCCTTGTCGCCATTGATCCGGAACCGCGCGCCCTTCTCCCCACCCATGGTGTAACATGGATGAAGACCATGCTTCACGATGCCGGCCCCGCTGTCGTGGAAGATCTGGGAAAGGGCGATATGCTGTTCATCGACTCAAGTCATGTCGCCATGCCGGGAAGCGACGTGGATGAACTCTTCAACCGGATCGTGCCCGACCTCCCGGTTGGGGTCATCATTCATGTCCACGATATCTTTCTCCCCTTCGGCTACCCGGACCCCTGGTATTGGCGCGGCTACAATGAACAGCTCGTGGTGGCGCCGATGCTTGCCGGAGGACCCTGGACGCCGCTCTTTGCGAGCCACTACATGACCCGTCGGCATCAGGATCGAGTCAATTCGGGGATTCTCGGGGACATTCCACGTGTGACGGGCGCTCTCGAAACCAGCCTCTGGATGATCCGGTCATGAAATCCACTGCCGCCAGACTTCGAATCCTGCTCTTCGGCGAACCGGTCGACGGGCACCTGCCAGAGCGTGTCAGGAACCAGATAGCCCGTGATCAGGCCGACAGCGAGGTGCTCATCGGCTGGGTCCAGATGATCGGCATCATCCTGTTTGCCGTGCTCTACACGCTGTCGCCCAAGACATTTCCTGACAACACCATGCTCGAGCCGGTGCCCTGGGCACTCGGTACCTATTTCCTGTTTACGGTGATACGCCTCCTGCTTGCTCATGCCAGGCGCCTGCCCAACTGGATGATCGTCGTGTCGATCGTGGTCGACATCGCCGTGCTGCTGGTGACGATATGGAGTTTCCATCTGCAGTACGCCCAGCCTCCGGGCTTTTCCCTCCAGGTACCGACCATGCTTTACCTCTTCGTTCTGATCGCGCTGCGTACGCTGCGCTTTGATCCGCGCTATGTTCTGATGGCGGGTGGCACGGCCGTTGTCGGATGGCTGGCCCTGCTCTTCTATGCGCTTTACGTGGCGCCGGTTCCCAGCGAGGTCACACGCGACTACGTCCACTACCTCTATACCAGCGACATCCTGATCGGCGGCGAGGTCGACAAGATTCTGACCTTCCTTCTCGTCACCGCCATTCTCGTCATCGCGCTGACCCGGGCCCACAAGCAGCTCATCCGCTCGGTGGCGGTGAGCGAGGCGGCAAAGGACCTCACCCGGTTCTTCGCTCCGGAAGTCGCCGACCGGATCACCCATTCCGAGGATGTGGTGGCCGCCGGAGAGGGCGTGCTGCGGGATGCTGCGATCCTGTTCGTGGATCTGAGGGGATTCACTGCGCTGTCGGGACGCGTCGGCCCGAGCCAGACGCTTGCCATGCTGTCGCGCTACCAGCATCTGGTCGTGTCGACCGCCCGCAAGCATGGCGGCACCATCGACAAGTTCATGGGCGATGGCGTGATGATCACCTTTGGCGCCACGGCACCGAGCAAGAGCTTCGCCGCCGATGCCATCGTGGCGGCGCTCGACATCAATCACCAGATGAGCGCCTGGAACGAGCGCCGACAGTCGCGTGGTCAGCGTCTCATGGCGTGGGGCATGGGCCTTGCCACAGGCACCGTGATCTTTGGCACCGTCGGTGACGAAACCCGTCTCGAATACACAGTGATCGGCGAAGCGGTCAATCTCGCTGCCAAACTCGAGAAACATTGCAAGACACAGGGTTCATCGCTCACCTTGACCCGGGCTGCCGTTGATCTGGCGCACCAGCAGGGTTGGGCGGAGCATTTCTTGGAGATTGTCACTGCGTGCGATGTCGAGGGGGTGGCTCAACCGATGGACATCGCCGTTCTCGACATGCCGGGAGGCAACAACACATGAAGGACAAGGTGGCGCTGATCACCGGGGGCAATTCGGGAATCGGCAGGGGGATCGCGAAGAGATTCGCAGCCGAGGGAGCACGGGTCGCCATAGTCGGGCGCAACCTCGAAAGGGGAAAGAGCGTCCTCGGCGAGCTCGAGGGGGCGGGCGCCGAAGCCGGCTTCTGGCCGTGCGAACTCTCCTCGGAAGAAGAAAGTGCCGCCATGGTCGCAGGTGTGGTGGATCGTTTCGGCGGTATCGACGTTGTCGTCAACAATGCCGGGGTCGGCGGTCGACGCGCCGGAGTCGGCGACGACGATACCGCAGGCGTGCGCTGGCAGAAACTGCGTGGCCCCAATCTCGATGCTCCCTGGTTCGTCAGTTCACACGCGCTGCCGCATCTGGCGCACCGGTATGGCAGTATCGTGTGCATCAGTTCGACGGCCACCTGGCATGGCAACTGGGGAACCTACGGCATTGCAAAGGCCGGCGTGGAAGCGCTGGTGCGAAGCTTCGCCGCGGAAGGAGCCCGCCTTGGCGTACGCTGCAATGGAGTCTCACCCGGCTGGATCACCACCGAACGAGACGCCGAAGAACCCCCGTCTGGTGGGGACGGGTGGTTTGTCCCGCCTTCAGCCCTGGGTCGCATGGGGACTCCGGCCGAGATCGCCGCGGCGGTCCTCTTTCTCGCCAGCGATGAAGCGAGTTTTGTGACAGGGCAGACACTCGTTGTCGACGGCGGCCTGATGATCCTCGACTATCCCTCCATGGCGATGCTGGAGAAGGCCGGCGCCGGCATGATGTCGGGTACGGGCACCGGTATTCCGGCGGCTCCTGAATGACCCACTCGCAGATCCCCGAGGGCGAGCTCGGTACGGATACCGTTGAACCGGCGGGCTCCTGAATGTTCTTCACGGGCGATGCCATGTCCGTCGCCGGCATGGAAGGCGACCGGCTGCAGCTCTTCTTGATGGCGCTCGGCGTCATGGCCGTCAGTATCTGGTTCCTGTTTCTCAATCCCCGGTTGCCGGTCCCGGCGGCAGTGCCTGGCGTCGTCCGCTTCCTGCTCGCATTCGTCAACGACTGGCTGCTCATCTGGGCCACACCGGCCGGATGTTTCTTTCTCCCCATCAGCTCCGTGCTGGCGCTGGCCTGCCTTGAGGGCGGCATGGTCTTCTGGCACTGGCCCGTTGCCGTCGCCATGTTCGCCGCGCTCCTTGTCTGGCGCCTGCGCTGATGAAGCGTAACGGCGACGCGACCGGGCCATGCCGGTCAGTTCCTTGTACGCCAGCTGGTGCCTGCCCTCACCCCCGGCAACACCGTGATGATGGCGGCGACAGGCATCGGCACCGCGCACTGACAGGATCAGGGTACAGAGCAGTCCCGATCCTGTATGACGGCGGCCCGGAACGGGGACAGGAATGAAGTTCTTCGCAGTGGCAGTGCTCCTGGCGGTCGCCGCCTTCGCCGCCCCGGCCGCCGCCGGGACGACCCTTGTCCTCGATAGCTGGCGCGACGACGACTGGGCCGTCTGGGAGGAGACCATCATACCCGCCTTCGAGGCCACCCATCCTGGGATGCGTCTTCAATTCCGGGCGTCAGCACCGACCGACTACGACGCGGTCCTCAAGGAGCGGCTCGCGGCGGGTACGGCCGGCGACCTCATCACCTGCCGTCCGTTCGATGTGTCTCTGGCCCTTTACGAAGCCGGGCATCTCGTCGGCCTCGACGATCTGGAGGGCATGATCCATTTCTCGCCTGCCGCCAAATCCGCCTGGCAAACCGATGACGGGTCGTTCACCTTCTGCGTTCCGGTGGCGTCGGTCATCCACGGCTTCCTCTACAACCGGGACGCGTTTCGCCGACTCGCCCTGGAGGCGCCCAGAACCGAAGGTGCGTTCTTCGCGGTTCTCGAAAGGCTCCGCGCCGACGGCGCCCTGATTCCGATGGCGCTCGGACTCCGCGACCGGTGGGAGGCCGCGACCGTGGGTTACAACAATATCGGACCGACCTACTGGAAGGGCGAGGCAGGCCGCCGGGCGCTGGTCGCAGGATCGCAGAAGCTGACCGGCGAGCCGTGGGTCGCGCCCTTCCGGACCCTGACCCGGTGGGCTCCCTATCTGGGCGAGGGCTACAGGACGAGGAGCTACCGGGAGAGCCAGGACCTGTTCGCCGGCGGCGACGCGGCGGTCTACCCTTCGGGGAGTTGGGACATTGCAGGGTTCAGAGCCAGGACCGGGTTCCGGATCGGCGCGTTCCCGCCACCCGTGCGGCAGGCGGGCGGTCGCTGTTACATCTCCGACCACATGGACATGGGGATCGGGCTGAACACGGCAAGCCCGAACGCTGCGGCGGCGCGCGTCTTCCTCAACTGGGTGGCGTCGGCCGCATTCGCTTCGCTCCATGCCAACGCGCTGCCCGGATTCCTGCCCCTGGCGGACCATGCGGTGACGCTGGATGACCCGTTGGCGCGAACCTTCCTGTCCTGGCGGGACACATGCCGCTCGACCATTCGCTTCGCATCGCGATTCCTGTCGCGGGGCACGCCGAACCTGGAACGCGAAACATGGGACGCCGCTGTCGCCGCGATCGCAGGCACGGCGACCGCGGAGGAACTCGGCACCCGCCTGCAGCAAGGGTTGGCGGGCTGGTACGCACCACAGCAGTAAGGCGCAACGACATCTGGACAGCTTTGTGTTTCCATAACCAACGAATCCGACAGGAAGAAGCAGCAGGGCTCGTTTTTGTCCGGCAGCGGGTGATGCGAGCGCGTTTAACGGGCCATTGCGGGGAGAATCTCGTTGTCTGTGCGCTGGTTCGGGCCACATGCCGCTGCTTTCGACAGCATCACGGGCAGCCGTGCAGCGCTCATGGGCACTCACTGCCGACAATAAAATGGTCCTGGAAGAAGCAGAACGATGATTGACAAGACCAACGAAGGGGGTGAGGTGAGCGGTTTTTCGGCCGCACACTTCCCTATTCTGTTCTCCGAGCACACGACGACGACTGGTCTGGCCGAGATGATCGGGCAAATCGACGTAGACGCTCTGTGCAAGGAGTACAACCTGTTGACAAAGAAGGCACCGAACCGCAGACAATGCTACTTCGTCAAACACTGCGGACGCTTGGAGAAAAACAAGCGCAACGTTGTCTTGGAGAAGCATCTGGCGATTGCGCTCTGGCACCTCAAGGAGCGATGGCCTCGGGAAGGTGCCGACTGGATGCGCCTTCTGGACTACGAGTTTCCGTTGAAGGCTGAGCGCGCGGACAAAGGCCTTGGCGAGATTGATCTCCTTGGTGCAACGAACCGGGGGCGTCTGGTTGTCATCGAGTTGAAGGTTTGCCGCAAGAACGGTGCCCGCGGCGATACTCCGCTGTGCGCCCTTATGGGGGGCTGCGCTACGCGGCCGTCGTGCAGGCCAACCATCAGGCAATCTCCGCCGAGGCAAGGGAAGGCTATGCCATTGAGGTGTCGGATGAACCACCAATCGTGCAGATCATGGCGCCTGAGGATTGGTGGTGCGCGTGGTGCGGGATGGCCAAAAGAACGCGCAGGGCTGCCGGAGAATGGGAGCCGAACTTCCTCGACCTCGCGACCAAGTTGGAGGAACGGCTCGGCATCCTGATCGAGTGCGTCTCTCTCAAGGGGATCGGTCTGGCCAACGTCACGTGGGACGACCACGGACCGCGGCTCGGTGGGACGCCAAAAATGTGTCTGCTTCGCCCCCGGCGTTGTGCTTGATGCCCAGAATGCCTGCTCACAAAGACACCAACGATGTGCCGAATCCGCCCAAAGGCGGCAGCACTGCTGATGACTACACTGGATACGAGAGGCGTCTCCTCGGCCATCTCTGGAGCTGGGCCAGCCGATACCCTGTGGGTGAACTTGATGGCGATCCCCGAGCCGCCAGGCCGCCGGTGCTCCGTCCTGAATCTGCATCGGAGGCCGTGCTCGTTCCATCGGACCCGGCGAGGGCATCCGAAATCGTGGCCGCCATTCCGCGCAAGGCACGCCATAAGTGGTTCCGCAGCCTGAAGAGTTCACAGGCGCTGACCCAGAGTGTTTTCGGCGCGCTCCGATCGTTCGGCCGCCTCGACCTGCTCAATGGCGTCATCGCCGAATGCGGACGACCGGCCTTTCTCGACGATGTGCACGGCGCATCCCTCGTCCTTGAACATGACGTTAGGACCCTGGGCGAACCCAGACCAACGAGCGTCGACGTGCTTCTTGAAGCCGGTCGCAGGCGCGTCGCCATCGAGTGCAAGCTGACGGAACGCGCGTTTGGCATCTGCTCGCGCCCGCAACTTTGTCCCGGCGATCCAACCTTCGAGGAACAGCACTGCGACGGCAGCTACCGTATCCAGCGGGGACGCCGCGAGCGCTGCTCCCTGACCGAGATTGGTGTCCGCTACTGGTCCTTCCTGCCGAAACTCTTCGACTGGGCAGCCGACCGCGACCTGCAGCCATGTCCGCTCTCGGATGTCTACCAGCTTGCACGCAACGCTCTCGCGGCAACGGTAACCGAGCGCGGCATCGCCCCCGACTCGGGCCATGTCCTGATCATCTACGACGCGCGCAACCCGGAGTTCGCCGTTGGCGGCACGGCACGGCACCAGTACGAGTCGGCAATCAGCGCAAGTCGCATCCCGGGCCTCATCCGTCGCCTGAGCTGGCAGCGTCTGACAGGTGCCATCGCGCGTGCGCCGGAGCTCGGCTACCTCCTCGCAGGACTTGAGGACAAGTACGGCATCGTGCCGGAATGACAGCGTCGCAAGGTATCTGGTTGTTTGTGGATGAAGGGATCGCCAGGTGGAGGGTGGTGCCGCATCTCAAGCTCTCTGATCTCCATGGCCGCACGGGGCGACAATTCCCTCCTCGCCATCCAGATCGCACGCACCGTAGACGCCGCCAGCATGATCAGAAAGCACGACGCCTGAACGGCATCCACAGTGGGGGTGGGCGGTTGCATCACAATGGGGAAATGCGCCTGACAGCCAGAATTCCGCGCTTTGACAAAGCCGCCTGCAGCGGGAAACCGGGCAGACCCGGACCTGTTGCGCAATCTCATGCACACGTCCGAAGTGGCGGGCGATCCGCAGAACGTGGCGATGATCAGCGGAGCATGTAGAGCGGCCCCAGCGGCACCTCATGTGACGGTTCGCAGGTTGCCAGTTCACCATCGACAATCACTTCGAACGTGTTGGGATTGACCTCGATATCGGGGCACGTGTCGTTGTGGAGCATGTGGGACTTGTTGAGTTTTCTCACACCTCTTGCCGGCAGAAGGGACTTTGTCAGTCCGAGCCTGCCGGCAACATCGCTGTCCACTGCACTCTGATTGACGAAACAGGCCGAGAGGGCCGAGCTGGCCTTGCCGAAGGCTCCCCATTGCGGGCGCATGCGGACTGGCTCGCACGTCATGAGCGATGCTGCGCTGTCGCCCATCGCAGACCAGACGATGAAGCCTCCCTTGATCACAAGTTCCGGCTTGATGCCGAAGAACCCGGGTCGCCAGAGCACGATGTCCGCAAGCTTGCCGTCCTCAAGCGATCCCACATAGGCGTCAATGCCGAATGTGCGTGCAGCGTTGATCGTGTACTTCGCGAGATAACGCCGTATCCGCTGGTTGTCACCGTGTTCGGTGTCTTCTTCCTGGAGCCGGCCACGCAAACCCTTCATCTTCGATGCCAGCTGCCAGGTCCGGCAAATCACTTCGCCGATGCGCCCCATTCCCTGGCTGTCGGACCCCAGCATCGATATGGCGCCGATATCGTGCAGCACATCCTCAGCCGCCATGGTCTGGGGACGGATGCGACTGTCGGCGAAGGCAACATCCTCGGGAACCGCCGGGTTGAGATGGTGACACACCATCGTCATGTCGAGGTGCTCATCGAAGGTGTTGATCGTGAATGGATTCGTCGGGTTGGTTGACGACGGAAGGCAATTGAGTTCACCGGCCACACGAATGATGTCCGGGGCATGACCGCCGCCGGCACCTTCCGTGTGGTACATGTGAATGGTGCGACCGTTGATGGCCTCGAGGGTGTCGTTCAGGAAACCGCTCTCGTTGAGCGTATCGGTGTGAAGCTGCACCTGGAAATCCAGTTCGTCCGCAACCCGCAGGCAGCAGTCGATCACCGCAGGCATCGCACCCCAGTCCTCGTGAATCTTCAGCCCCAGACAGCCGGCAGCAAGCTGTTCGGGAAGCGAGCGGGGCTTCGACGAGTTTCCACGGCCGAGAAAGCCGAAATTGACAGGCCAGTGTTCGGCCGCCTGCAACATCTTTCCCACATTCCACGCACCACCGCAGTCAATGCCGACGGTAATCGGCCCCAGCGATCCGCCGATCATGGTGGTCATCCCCGCAGACAGGGCATGTTCGCACAGTTGCGCGGAGTCGAAATGGACATGCACATCGATACCGCCCGGTGTCGCGATCAGCCCCTCTCCATCGCGAACCGTGGTCGAGGCTCCGCACACGAGGCGCGGATCGACACCGTCCATGATCGCCGGGTTGCCGGCCTTGCCAATCGTGACGATACGCCCGTCCTTGATGCCGACGTCACCCTTGATCACGCCCAGAACCGGATCCATGACCACGACATTGCAGACAAGCATGTCGAGGGATCCCGAAGGGCCGTCGTAGCCTGCCGTCAGGCCCATGCCATCGCGCAATGTCTTGCCCCCTCCGTGAAGGCATTCGTCGCCGGGGAAAGCGTGATCGTGTTCGATTTCAGCCAGCAGCAGCGTGTCGCCGAGGCGCACGGCATCACCTGTGGTGGGCCCGAACATGGTGGCGTAGTCGCGGCGTGACATCGTGGCCATGGATCAAGCTCCCGTGAAACCGCGTGAACGGGCACGGCGCAGGGCGTCGGCCTTTCTCGCATCACTGCGTGTGGATCCGTCTGTGAGGCTGTTCAATCCGACGACCTCTCCGGTCCCGCCGAAGGCAACCAGGGTCACGTCCCGGCTCTCGCCCGGCTCGAAGCGGACCGCCGTCCCTGCAGGAATGTCGAGGTGCATGCCGAAAGCCCTTTCCCTGTCGAAATCGAGGGCGCGGTTGGTCTCGAAAAAATGGTAGTGGCTGCCGATCTGGACCGGACGATCTCCGGTGTTGGTGACGACAAGGCTCACCTTGCCACGGCCTGCATTGAGTTCAATGGCGCCGTCGCGGGTCACGAGCTCTCCCGGCGAGGTCGTCGCGCAGCTGTCGACCTTTCCGGGACGGATGGGATCATGAACCGTCACCAGCTTGGTGCCGTCCGGGAACATCGCTTCAACCTGGATGATCGGAACCAGCGCAACGACGCCGGGCATGACATCGTCAGTGTTGAGGATCGTCGATCCGAAACTCATCAGTTCGGCAACCGTGGCGCCCTCGCGGGCCCTTTCGAGAATCTCGTCACAGATCAGGGCAACAGCCTCGGGATGATTGAGCTTCACACCCCTGGCGCGCCTCCGTCTTGCCATCTCGGCTGCCGTGAAGATCGTCAGGCGCTCCATTTCAGTCGGAGTCAGCAACATCGCATGCCCTCCCTTGCCACAATCACGATTCCCGACACCCTCACGCCGGACGGGGCCGCCTGACCGCCTGGTCCACCAGTTCTCCACGGGCTTTCGCTGCGGCAGCCATGAGTCGCAACACGACACACACGGCAAGCCTCGATGTCGTGCCGCTCACATCAAAGATGGGGCACAGTTCCGAGACTTCGATGACGCTGATACTCCCCCGGCGTCCCAGAGCATCGGCGATGCGCATCATCTCCCTCGATTCCAGACCGCCCGGTTCCGTGGCGGTGACGCCGGGCGCCACCGATGCGTCCATGACATTGAAATTGAAACTCACGTACTGCGCGTCGGTGCCGTTCCACACCCGGTTGGCGATCTCGTCAATCACCGTGTCAACACCGCGCTCCAGAATCTCGAACATCGGGTGAAAGCGGATGCCGCGCTCTTCAGCAAGATCCACCCAATCCTTCGGATTGAGCGAATTCCGGGCGCCTGCGTGTCCGATGGCGTCGGCGTCGAGATTGGGAAGTTCGCTGATTCGTGCCAAGGCACAGGTGCTGACCTCCCGTTCTCCCGCCCACGTATCGGCGAGGTCGAGGTGCGCTCCGAAGTGCAGATAGCCCATCTTGCCGTTCTCGCCCACGTGATCCGAAAGCGCCCGGGTCGCGGGAATGGATATCGACCTGTCGCCACCGCAGATGATCGGTGTGACTCCCGCAGCGAGCATGTCGCGTATCGCATCGTAGATGCGCTGGCGTGACAGTGCCGGGTTCACCTTCGGCATCTGGATGTCGCCGCAGTCGGCACTGCTGCCATTGAGGTCGACCTGGTATTCGAACCAGTAGGGAAAATACTCCTGGGAGGCGAGGCGAAACTCCCTGGGTCCCTCGTCTGATCCGGGCTTGCCGACGTTTCCTTCGTCAAAGGGTGCACCGACAAAGGCGTAGCGGACTCCCGCGTCGCGCAGCGCCTCACGATCCAGCGTGACATGATCTGATCGCATGAACGTGATTTGTCCCGGCGCCCGGTAATTGACGGCGTCATCACCTCCCTGGGGGGAAAAGAGGTGTGCATAGACCTTGGCTGGGTTCATCTCTGACCATTCCCTTGATGGTTGCAAAGCGGATTGTCGGCAGGGAGCCTGTCACTCATGGTTCGATGCCCTGGTCCCGCAGGGTTTTGGCGCGGCTTCCGAGATAATGGTAGATCATGCAACATGCCAGCTTGATGCTCATTTGACTGACGTCGAAGATCGGACAAAGTTCGGAGATTTCAAGAACATCGGCACCATAGGTTCCGGCAATGCGAGCGAGCTGGATCGCTTCTCTGGCCTTGATCCCGAAGCACTCGGGAGCCGTCGTTCCGGGCATGCAACTGGCATCGAGAGAGTCGGTGTCCCAGGAACAGTAGACGGCGTCGGTGCCGTCCCACGCAATCTCGAAGATATCCCTTGTACAGGCTTCCACCCCCCGTTCAGCAACCTCCATCATGGGAATCAGCCGAACGTCGTTGTCGACGAAGAAATCGTACCAGTCCTTCGGGTTGAGCCCATTGCGCGAACCCATGTGCGCCATGTTGGCGCCGGAACAGTTGTCGAGCTCGAATGCCCGTGACGGGCCCGAACAGTTGGTGGTGCGAATACCTCCCCAATCCGGCGCCGAGTCAAGGTGGCAGTCGATGTGAAGGTAGCCGATGGCGCCGTTCCTGTGAAAGTCCGACAGCGCACGGGCGCCGGGGATCGGTGCGGAATGATCGCCTCCACAGAATATGACCTTGGCGCCGCCCTCAAGACACTCGGTGATGTATTCGTATATGAATGCATGCGAACGGTCGTTGTTGCCGGGAACAATGGGCACGTCGCCACAATCGACCGGCCGGAAGGTTTCGACGAGATCGACGCCGTATTCGAACATGTAGGGAAAGTACTGGGACGACGCCTCGCGCAGGCCCGACGGTCCGGAGGATGTGCCGGATCGCACCATCTGACCCTGATCCCACGGAACCCCGAGAAAGCACACCTTCGCCCCCATCGAGCGGACCGCCTCGCGATCAGGAGGGCAGTAGGGTGCCCCCATGAAGGTGGCGATTCCCGGTGACTTGAGGGTGCCGTTGTGGAGACGCGGCGAGCGGATGTGATCGTCGGGACGATCATGCTCCTGCAGGCCCTGGTGCTGGTGCGGCACGTACTGCCACGTCATCGTGTTGCCCTGTGTCATGTCACTGCCCCGACTGATTTGCTGTCCGCAGAAGCGCCGATTTTCCAGGTATCCATGTGATCACGCGTTGCCCCTGTTGGGGCTTTCCTCGCGCATCATGTGCATGATGTGCCGTTCCAGTTCGATATAGCCGTCCATGTCGATCACTTCTTCCTTGTTCGCGATCCGGTTCCCCGCCTTGAAGGCGGTGGTCAGGTTTTCCCGAATCCGGCCCGGATGGCGCGTCATGAAAACAATGCGGTCGGCAAGGAAGATCGCTTCCTCGATATCATGGGTCACCATGAGAACGGTCGTGCGGGACGATTCCATGATGTTCATGAGCAGTTCCTGCATTGACCAGCGGGTTTCCGCGTCAAGAGCGCCGAATGGTTCGTCCATGAGCAGCATGGAAGGCCGGTTGGCAAGGGTCCGGGCGATCGCCACGCGTTGCTTCATCCCTCCGGAAAGTTGGGTCGGGAAGGCATCGCGGAACTTCTCAAGCTGAACAAGGGCAACAAAGTGATCGGCACGCTCCTTGCGCTCCTTCCTGGGCACCCCGTTGAGACGCATGCCATACTCGACATTTTCCTGAACCGTCAGCCAGTCGAACGAGGTGTACGACTGGAAAATCATGCCGCGGTCACCGCCTGGCCCGTCGATGCGTCGGCCATCGATGGTGAGTGTCCCGTCGGTGGGCTCCTCGAGACCTGCAACCATGCGCAACACGGTTGACTTGCCGCATCCCGACGGTCCCAGAAGTGCGCAGAGTTCATTGTCGACAACGTCGAAGGTCATGTCCACGACCGCATCAATGCTGCGGTTGGCACCGGAACGATAGGTCTTGCCGACACCTGACACCGAGAGCTTGGAGTTCTTGATGCTCTGTTCATTCTGACTCATGCCGGCGCTCGTGCGCGAAACCCGTCAAAAAGGGCGATGGGCCGGACCGTGAGCGGAGCCCGGCACACCGGCGATGGAGTCACTGTGATCTCATCCCCCGTAACCGGAAGCATGAAGATCCGAGAGGAGCGAACAATCGGTTCCCCGGGACGGTTCGACGGTCTCTGACATGAGGCCGAACCTGATCCACCATTCATTCGTCATGCGCCAGTGATCGGCGATCTGTCCGTTGGACTGGCCAAAGGGCGGCTCTCCCGGCGCCGATCCGCAGAACCGGGCGGTCTCGATGAACGAATAGGGATAGAGGCCACCGTCGGTGCCGGTTCCATCCCTGCCAATGACGAGTTCGACATCTTCCACGGACATTTTCATCCCGCGGGCGATGATTTCGTTGCCTTCTGCCGGGTTTTCACGCCACCACGCGATCGCATCGTAGAGCGCCTTCATGGTCTTGAGCGCGACGTCACGGCGATCCTCGATGAAGGTCGCATTCATGAAGAGCGCATCAGCGATAAGGGCATTCTGCAACCAGAAGGGTTCCTGCGAATGGGCAGCGAGCGACGTGCCCTCCCGGGCTTCCAGGACCTGGGTACCGAAGGGCTCCCAGAACTCGGCAGCAGCAACATCCCCGCCGATCATCGCCGAGGCGGCGTCGTCCATGATCAGGTTGACATACTCGACCTCGTCGTACGCAACACCGTTCTGTTCCAGCCAGATTGCCATGTAGAGCTGGGCCAGACCGCCCTCAAGCACCGCAACCTTCTTGCCCACGAGGTCCGCCGCGCTCTCGATGCCCGGCGCGACCACGATCTTGTCGGTGCCGTAGGAGATGTTGCCATAGGCGACGAGCTTGACGGGTATGCCCTCCGCAGCGGCGATGGGCGCGAATTCAATGGTGCTCGAGACCACGTCGATCTGGCCTGCCGCCGCGAGTGCAAAGGTCTGGAAGGGATCCTCGATGGCCTGGTAGCTGATCTCGAGATCGGGAGCGAGACCCTTCTCGTCGGCGATGAACCAGAAGCCGTAGCCGGGCCAGGTCAGACCGGCAACACGCACTTCCTCGCTGCCAAGAACGCGACTTGTGGATACGATGGACACGCCAAGACATGCCAGCACTGCCACCGCGACGACTCCGATCTTCTTCATCATGCTGAATTCTCCGGTTTGCGTGATCGTCAACGGTTCCTTTGTTCAAGGTATGGGAACAGCCGACGGTGCACAACACGGAAAAGGAAATCGAACAGAAGACCGAGAAGGCCAATGACAATGATGCTCGCCATGATCTTGTCGACATGCAGGAATCTCTTGGCGCGCATCATGACGGCGCCTATTCCCGTGGTCGCGGCGACGATTTCCGCGATAACAAGGTATGTCCAGCTGACGGCAAGCATCTGTCGCATGGCGACCACGATGTTGGGCATCGAGGCGGGCACGACGACGGTCATCAGGATCTGCCAGCGGTTGCCCCCGAGTGTCATCGAGGTTTCGATGAGTTCACGGCGGACAGCCTTGACATGGTCCATGATCAGCGTGATGAGGAACCACAGTACGCCGATGAAGAGAAGCGCGATTTTCTGTCCCTCGCCGGTGCCGAACCACATCAGGAGAAGAGGGATGAACGAGGGCGCAGGGAGGTAGCGCCATGCGGACACCAGGGGATTGAAGAAGGCTTCGACGCGGCGGAAGGATCCCATGAGGATGCCGAGGACGGTGGCCACCAGACATGCGGCCGCGAAGCTTGTGGCGATCCTGTAGATGCTGACGCCGATATCGACAAGATAATCGCCACTCGTCAGAAGGGACCAGAGTGTCGCAAGCACGATGTGGGGCGGTGGCATGAACAGGGAGTTGACCCATGCCAGCATCACCGCCATTTCCCACAACCCGAAGAAGATCAGCCAGATGGCGACGCCGAGTGCGATGGCCGTCGTGCGCGGTATGGAGGATGTAAACTCCAGCCACCGTCTTGTGTACATCAAATCGAATTCCGGGCCGCCAGCGAAGGGACGGGCTTGAATCGCCAAGTCCGCCATTACAAGTCCGCCATTATTCGCCACATGGCCCGATGCCTTCAAGGTCTTGTCAGGCAACAACCCGTTACAATGGTGTTGCCGGGAATACCGGCACAGCCGCGCACTGCGGGACCGGCGCCCTCACGCCACCCGCAGCGTCTTGCCGGGAACCGGCCGGCGCATGCCGGCGGGATCAATCGGACAAGGGCGACCGGAACCCGGTGTCGGGAAAGCGTGCGCACAGCAGCAGGTCGGACTCTTTTCGGACGACGCATGCAGACGTCGTGTTTACAGGGATGTTGGCGTTCTGTATCCCCACGTATCCTGCAGGGACGCAGAAGCAATGGCGCGGACGAACGGGAAGGAGTCCACGATGTACAAGCTGTTCTATGCCGAAGGCAGCGCCGCCCAGGGGGTTCGGGTGATCCTGGAAGAAATCGGCAGCCCCTACGAACTGATCCCGTCAACGATAAACATGGGTGTGCCGCGCCCGCCCGAACAGCTGGCGGTCAATCCCAACGGCTGGGTGCCGGTTCTCCTGTGGGACAACAAGGGCATGTACGAGTGCGCCGCGATCACGATGTTCCTGTGCGATCGTCACTGCGAGGCAAACCTGGCGCCCGGGCTCGACGAGCCGGAACGCGCCCGGTACCTGCAGACACTGGTGTACTTTTCCAACACCGTGCAGACGGCCTTCCAGACCTACTACTATCCGGATCGCTTTGTCGATGCGGCGGCCGATGAATCAAGTGCGCAACGACGGGGCATCAGACGATTGCGCGAATCGTGGAAGGTGATCGACGATCAGATTGGCGACAATGAATGGGTTCTCGGCAACCGCTTCAGTGCGGTCGATATCTACCTCTTCATGCTGACGACCTGGCTTGTTCCTTCGCAGGGCCATCCGGCACCAGCCGCATTCCCCAATGTCAGGCGGATCGCCGATGCTGTCATGCCCCGGCCAAGCGTGCAGCTTGTCTACGAGCGATGGATTGCCGGCCGCACGGACCAGGGGTCATGACGTCACGACACTGGCGCCCCTCCCGACGCTCCCTGACCCGCCACCATCAGGGAGCATCACACCTCTTGGTGGCAACCACAACGTCCAGATCACGGGCCGTGAGGATCCCGACATGCGCTGCGCGACGTCTGCCAGCACCTGGTACGAGAGCACAGGCATGCTGGCCCACCGGAGCAAACGGATGGCTCATTGACGGTTTCACCAGCGTCCCCGACGATAAGGGCCCGACACCGGCAGCTTTTCCCAGTACCGGACCGGCTTGCGCAAGGGAACGCGCCGCCGCAACGTCCGGCGCGACCGAAGCGGTTCGGACCCGTTATCGTGCTGCTATGCCGCCACGGCATCTCCCATGACGTCGGCGTAGTCGTCCAGACCGGCGAAATCATCCTTCATGTGATCGGCGTAGGTGAACGGCCCTTCCTCTTCGTCAAGGGCGATCACCTCGGCAAAGCCGGGCTCAAGGAAGAAACCCAGGGAACAGCGGTCCAGTCCCGTACCGACGACCCTGTGCGGCGTACCCGCGATACGATCACGGGTCATCAGGGTCAGGGCACGGCCTGCGTGTATCGAAAGCCGTCCGTTGCCGGACGGCACGTCGCGCCATGCGCCGTCACGTCCCTCGTATTGCAGACCGCCGATCCGGTCCTGCCAAAGCACCGAAAGGACACAGGCGTCGGTATGGCGGTGGGTGATGATGCGTCGTCCCGCAGCGTCCACCCGCTCTGGAAGGTTCTCCCTCACCGCGGCGACGAAGTCGTCAGACGGCGGCGGATAGTGGAGAATGCGGAGCGTCCCGTTCCCGTCAGAGAACTTGCTCATCACGGCCCCGACATCCTCCTTGAGCGCACCGGCAAGCGCCGCCATGACAGCAACGGAAAGTGCGCGCAAATCGCCAAAGAGCGCTTCGGCTGCGCTGCGCCAGCCTGAACAGGGCTCGCGTGTCGGCCACTGGTTCCTCTCTTCCAGAAACCGCTTTATCGGATGACCTTGCGGCGCGAGAGACGGCTCATTCGGTCCGAAATCGAAAATCTCGTTGTGGGCCCAGCCCCTCTCTTCGGGCAAGGGAAAATAGCCACGGTAGCAATGTCCGGCGTCGGCACGGTGCCGGCGCGTGGCAAGCGCCAACCGTTCCGGCTCCGGCAATTCGAAGAAGCGGAGCAGATTGCCGATCCGGGCGTCGAGAGATGCCGCGCCGGGCAGCCCGGTCGCAACAAAGCCATTGGATGTCTCCATGGCCGTCAGCATGGCCGCTCCCGTATCCGCCACTTCGGCCTGAACGCCACCAAACAGGGGTGACACATCGACCGCAACGAGTGCGGAAAAGGTATCGGACATGACCCAGCCTCCGTCGTTGACAGATCGCGACCCTGTTGAGCGAAACGCCGTTGTTCGGGACAGCTGCAACACTGTGATGAATCAGTCGGGAACGATCAAGGGCTGCCGCCATCTATCCGACAAGAAGGCCGACCTTGCGGACCCTGGATCATCGTCGCGGATCTGCTGCAGCAATCCCTGCGGGATTGCGGACAACGCACACGATGTGGATGGCGCAACGTCGAGGCACAGGGACAGAATCGCCCTCTCGCAGCCATCCGGCAATTTCCTTGAATCGCTTCATCAAGCCCTTACACTGTGTGATCATCGTTTCGCATCGATCACAGTGCCATTGCCCCCACCGGCTACCATGGAGGCAGAAGAGGAGGCATCCATGTCAAGGATTGACTATCTGACGGACTTGTTCGTGAAACGGCGCATTTCGCGCCGCGAGTTTGCCGGCCGCATGGCGGCTGCCGGAGTTGGCGCATCGATCCTTCCCGACCTCATCACAAACGCGGCCAGCGCGCAATCGCCGAAGAAAGGCGGTCGTCTCACGGTCGGTGTGGAAGCCGCGCAGAACGTCGATTCGCTCGATCCGACAGGGTTCTACTCGACATCCGATCTGCTGCGGGGATTCTCGGTCTATGACCTCATGGTCAACCGCGGACCCGACCTGCGTCCCGTTCCCTGGCTCGCCACCGGTTGGGACGTCAACGACGACGCGACGGAGTGGACCTTCGAACTGCGCAAGGGCGTCACCTTTCACAGCGGAAAGACATTCAACGCCGATGACGTCATCTTCTCCTTTGGCCGCCACCTCGCGGAGGATTCGGAATCACCGGCCAAGGCCTATCTGGGACAGATCGTCGAGATGACGAAGGACGGCGATCACGTCGTCAAGTTCAGGCTGTCATCGCCCAATGCGGACTTTCCGATCGTCCTCAGCGATACGCGCGTCCATGTCTCCCAGGAAGGCTGGACCGATTTCACCAACAACACCTCTGGTACGGGACCGTTCAGGGTCAAGGATTTCCAGGCCGGCCTGAGCTATGTCTTCGAGCGCAACAATGACTATTGGGGTGAAGACGGCCCCTGGGTCGACGAATTCGAAACAGTGGCGATCGGCGACCCGACGGCGCGGACCAACGCATTGCTGTCCGACGACATCAACGTGTTGCTCTATCTTGATCCCAAGGCGGTCGGTCTGATTGAACAGCGAGACGATGTCCGGGTGCTGAACTCGAAGAGCGCCTCCTTCCTCAACATCGCCATGATGCTCGACCGTGAGCCGACGAGCGATCCCGACTTCCGGCTGGCGATGAAGCACGCCATCGATCGCGAGGCGATCGTCAACAACGTGATGAAGGGCTTCGCCCATGTCGGCAATGATCATCCGATCTCGCCGATCGATCCCTACTACTGCGACGCCGTCGAACAGCGTGCCTATGACCCTGACAAGGCCAGGTTCCATTTCCGGAAAACCGGACTTGAGGGCACGCCCATCGATTTCTATGCCTCCGACGTGCCGGGACAGGGTGGTCTTGCCGCCGGCCAGGTCTTCCAGGAATCGGCGCGGGCAGCGGGCATCGACATCAACCTGATCCAGCCGCCGGCAGATACCTACTGGCAGACCGCGTGGCTGGTGAAACCGATGTGCGTTTCCGGTTGGGATGCGCGGCCCGTACCCGACCTCATCCTGTCGATCGCCTTTGCCGGCGGCGCCTCGTACAACGAGACGGCATGGAACAATCCGGACTTCGACAAGATTATGGTCGAAGCGCGTGGTGTCACCGACTTCGCGCTGCGCAGCGAGATGTACTGCGCACTGCAACGCATGCTCCAGAACGACGGCGGCCATATCACCATGGCTTTCGCCGACTACATGGACGCAACGCGAGCCGAAGTCCAGGGGACCGAGCCGCATCCGTCAGGGCCGCTCGGTTTTTACCAGATTGCGCGTACCGCGTGGATTGAGAACGCCGAGAGCTGAGCCTCAAGGTTCCCTCTCGCCCATAACAGCCACCGCGGGGTTCGCTTGCGCGGTGGCTGTTGAATCGCCGTCCGGTGACGGGAAGCAGGATTCATGAACATCCTCGGCGTGATCGTGCAGCGTTTGGGGCTGGGCATTCTGACCGTGCTGATCGTCTCGCTTCTGGTCTTTGCAGGTACCGAGATCCTGCCTGGCGATGTCGCCCATGCCATCCTGGGGCAGGGAGCAACGCCCGAACTGGTCGCCAACATACGGGAACGGCTGGGTCTCGATGTGCCGGCCTCCCTGCGCTACCTCGCCTGGCTGGGTGAATTGCTGCGTGGCGATCTCGGCACCTCGTTGGCCAACGGGGCGATCCTGAACGATGTCATCGGTGAGCGCATCGGCAACACGGTTCTGCTGGCAGCCGTGACGGCGGCAATCGCCGTGCCGCTCTCGATCGTGCTCGGCCTGGTGGCCTCGACCCGACCGGACAGCGCGGTTGACCGGCTGATCTCGACATCGACCCTGGCGCTCATTTCCGTACCCGACTTCCTGATTGCGGTCCTCCTGGTGTCCCTTTTTGCCGTTCAGCTCGGCTGGCTGCCGGCGATCGCCAATCTGAACCGCGTCGACGGCTTTCTCGAGTACGCGCGGGTCCTCGCCCTGCCGGTCACTGCGCTTTCCTTCACCATCATGGCGCACATGGCGCGGATGACACGCAGCGCCGTCCTCAGCGTGCTGACCTCGTCGCCAATCGAAATGGCGATCCTCAAGGGTGTGCCGAAGTGGCGGATCATTCTGGTTCATGCGCTGCCGAACGCCATTGCGCCGATCGTCAACGTGATCGCGCTCAACCTCGCCTATCTCATCACCGGTATTGTCGTGATCGAGTCGATGTTCAACTTTCCAGGCGTTGGCAGGCTGATGGTCGAAGGCGTGACCACGCGCGATATCCCGCTGGTGCAGGCCGCAGCGATGATCTTCTGTTCGACCTATGTCGTGCTGAATCTGGCTGCCGACATCATCTCGCTGATCGCCAACCCGCGCGTCAGGCATCCCAGGTAGATGGTCGAACGTATCGCCATCGCGCTTGGCGAAACCAGACGCGATCTGACGCCGACGGCCACGGTATGCCTGGTGATCATCGGTCTGATCCTGCTTGCCGCGATCCTGGCGCCATTCCTGGCTCCCTACCGGGAAGGCGAGATCCTGACGACCGGCAGCTTCGCGTCGCCGGGCGGGGGCTTGCTGCTGGGCAGCGACTATCTGGGGCGCGACCTCTTTTCACGGCTGTTCTACGGCCTCCGGCTGACCGTCGTCGTCTCTTTCCTGATTGCTTTCCTGGCTTTCCTCGTCGGCTGCAGCCTCGGTTTCCTGGCCGCCGTCCTCGGAGGCCGTTTCGACATGCTGATCAGCCGTCTGGTCGACGCGCTCATCGCTTTCCCGGCGATCATGCTGGCGCTGATCGTGCTCACGGCGCTCGGCCCGTCGATCCCGGTTCTTGTGGTCACCATCGCCTTTATCGATTCAACCCGGGTCTTCCGGGTGGCGCGAGCGCTTGGCATCGATATCGTGGTTCAGGACTACATTGAGGCAGCGACCGTGCGCGGGGAGCGGTTCGGTTGGCTGATGTGGCATGAAATCCTGCCCAACGCCCTCGTCCCGCTGGCGGCGGAATTCGGTATCCGCTTCACCTATGCCATCCTGTTCATCTCTGCACTGAGCTTCCTTGGCCTTGGCGTGCAGCCGCCGCAGGCGGACCTCGGCGTCCTCATCCGGGAGAACATGCAGGGTCTCCTCTATGGCACGTTCACGCCGCTCTATCCGGCGCTCTGCATCGCGGCCGTCACCGTCAGCATCAATCTCCTGGTCGACTGGTATCTGCGTCGCAGCGACGCCAGCTCGCCGGAAGATCTCCGGTAATGGCCGACAACGTCATCGATGTGCGCAACCTGTCGGTCGACGCCGTCGCCAAACGTGGCGGGCGCACGCCGATTGTCGAGGATGTCTCCTTCTCGGTCGCTCCCGGCAGGGTGGTTGCGCTGATCGGTGAATCCGGTTCGGGCAAGACAACCATTTCGCTTGCCTGTCTGGGTTATACCCGCCCTGGCTGCGCCTTCAGGGGCGGCGAAATCCTGCTTGACGGCAGCGACGTGCTGCAGCTCAGCCTTGTCAGGCGTCAGCAGATCCGTGGCGTCGATGTCTCCTATGTCGCCCAGAGCGCCGCCGCATCGTTCAACAGCGCCCTCTCCATCAACCGCCAGGTCACCGAAATCCCGCTGATCCGCAATCTGATGAGCCGGGATGATGCAACCCGCAAGGCGGCAGCACTCTACGGCGAGCTCGACCTGCCGTCGCCGGAGACAATCGGACGGCGCTATCCCCATCAGGTCAGCGGCGGCCAGTTGCAACGCCTGATGGCAGCCATGGCGATGATGTGCAGTCCGAAGCTGCTGATCCTGGACGAGCCGACCACCGCACTTGATGTCACGACCCAGATCGAAGTCCTGCAGGCATTCAAGAACCTGGTGCGCGAGAACCGGACCTCGGCCATCTATGTCAGCCATGACCTTGCCGTTGTTGCCCAGATCGCCGACGAGATTCTGGTTCTCAAGGACGGCCGAATGATTGAGTGCGGACCTGCGGAAACGATCATCACCGTTCCACGGCAGGATTACACCAGACAGTTGATCGCCGCGGCCCATGTCATGCCGACGGAGGTCAGGCAGAGAGCCTCGCAAGGCGAAGGGACGCACCTGCTTTCGGTTAACGGTGTCTCGGCCGGGTATGGCCGCCAGCAGAAAGTGCCGGCCCTGCGCAATGTCTCCATCGACGTCCGTGTCGCGGAAACCGTCGGCGTCATCGGTGAATCCGGTTCCGGAAAGTCGACGCTCGGTCGCGTTGTCAGTGGACTCATGGCGCCCTGGACAGGCGAGATCCTGCTCAGGGGCGAGCCGCTTGCCGCTTCTCTGAAGCAACGCACGCGTGACGAGTTGCGCAATATCCAGATCGTCTTCCAGATGGCCGATGTGGCGCTCAATCCGCGTCACACTGTCGCCAAGATCCTGGGCCGCCCGCTGGCATTCTATTTCGGCGCGGACCGCCAGGCGATCGAGAGACGGGTCAGCGAACTCCTTGAACTGGTCGGTCTCGATCCCGCCTTTGCGCGGCGCCTTCCACGCGAGATGTCCGGCGGTCAAAAACAGCGGGTCAACCTGGCCCGGGCCCTTGCCGCCGACCCCCAGCTTATCATCTGCGACGAAATCACCTCGGCTCTCGACACGGTGGTCGCCGAGGCCATCCTGGACCTTCTCATTTCCCTGCAAGAGCGGCTGAATGTGGCCTACATCTTCATCTCCCACGACATTTCCACGATCGCGCGCATTGCCGACCGGGTGGCGGTCATGCGTGACGGCGCAATCGTCGAGGCGGGGCCGACAGCCGAGGTGCTGCGGCCGCCTCATCATGACTACACCGATCTGCTCGTGAAGTCCGTTCCCGACCTCAAGGTCGGCTGGCTCGAGACGGTCATGGAACACCGGCGCCGAACCGGCCAGAAAGCGGCCGGAAACTGATGCAACGCGGCGCTGAGTGTGCCCAGGTTTCTACGCCACGGCGTGGGATGCGATCCGTATGCCGGAGATGGACGACGAGAAGATCCGGCGTACGTTCTTCCGGCCAGTGAGATTCATCCGCGACGGGTCACCCTGACCCGCCGCATGGTGGCTTTCCGCTATAATTCCCACAACAATGGGCCGTTTACGGAGTCTAGCGGATCAAGGACCAGGCGATCGCCAGACCGTGCCCTCCGGCGGCCATGAAGGGAAGGAAAGAGGGTGGGTCATGGCGCGTTGCGGCCCTTCCTATCACTCAATGATCACCGTCTTGACGGGTGATGGATCGCCTACCTAGGCTGGCGACAAGGAAGGTCGGTGCTGTGTGAGTGTGTCACGACGGGCCTCCGGTGGAGAGCGCGATGGCCGACCCGTCTTGCTGGCTTGACATGGTTGAACCGGAGGAAGCCGACGGCTTTTTCGCCAGTGACCGTGAACTCGAACCGGTCGCGCGGCTTGTCAACCACGGCTGCTCCCCATCCCATCATGACACGAAGTTTCGTCATTCCGTTGGCAACTCTGCGAGAGTGGAGGCCGCGCCAGGCAGGGATACGGATGTCCCGGGATCGGCGCCATGAAAGATCAGCCGGAGCACGGCTATGCGCCGTGGCGTGCGCGTCTTGAGCCCGACATCGAGCAGATGCGACGTGACGGCTACGCTGCCATCGATCTCCTGGTCGAACACCTCGCCACACTTGCGGACCGTTCGGTCGGACAGGTCGGTTCCGTGGGCGAGATGACGGACCTCTTCTCCGCCGATCCGCCCGAGAAGGGGCGCCCGTTTGCGGATGTCCTGTCGCATGCCAGCAAAGACATTTTCGCGAACAGCCTGCTCTGCAACCACCCGCGCTACTTTGCCTTCGTCCCTGGTCCGAGCAACTTCTATGGCGTCCTGGGAGACGTGCTGGCCTCCGGTTTCAACGTCTTTACCGGCACCTGGCTCGAAAGCTCCGGACCGGCGGCGGTCGAACTCTCCCTGATCGACTGGTTGTGCCGGACGGTGGGCCTGCCGCCACGGTCGGGGGGGCTGTTTGTCAGTGGCGGTTCGGTGGCCAATCTGACCGGTCTGGCAGTCGCACGCCGCGAGAGGCTCGATGATCGAACGGACAACACTGTCATCTATTGCTCCGATCAGGTGCACGCGTCCGTCGACAAGGCGCTCCACCTGCTCGGCTTTGCATCTCATCAACTTCTCCGAATCAGGGCCGACTGCGATTTCAGGCTGGATCCCGATCGTCTTCGCGAGGCCATCGCGAGGGATCGCACCCAGGGAAAACGGCCGTTTTGTGTCGTTGCCAATGCAGGTTCAACCAACACCGGCGCCGTCGATCCACTGGCTCCCCTGGCTGACATCTGCAGCGAGGAGGAAATGTGGCTGCACGTTGACGGCGCCTATGGCGCAAGTGCGGCCCTGGGCCAGCGCTCCGGGGAACTGCTGGCGGACCTGGGCAGGGCCGACTCCCTGGTTCTCGATCCCCACAAGTGGATGTTCCAGCCATACGAGATAGGTGCCGTCCTGGTGCGTGACAGGACCCTGCTCGCCAAGACGTTTCGCAACTCGGGCGACTACATGCAGGACGCGAAGACAATCGGCCAGGAAGTCAATTTTTGCGACTGCGGCATCCAGTTGAGCCGTGGATTTCGGGCCCTCAAGCTCTGGGTGAGCCTTCAGTGCCTGGGGCTGGACGCCATCAGGGAAGCCATCGACAGGGGCATTCTTCTTGCAGAGGTGGCGGCGCGGGAGGTCAAAAGCGATGACCGGCTTGAGGTGACATCATCGGCATGCCTGGGCATCGTCACCTTTCGCTATGTCGGCAACGGATCGCACGGGGATGCGAGGCTCGACGAGGTCAACGGCGCGATACCGCATGAAATCATGGCGACTGGCGAAGCTGTCGTCACCTCAACTGTTTTGAACGGTCGAACCGTGCTGCGCATGTGCCTCATCAACCCCCGAACCAGCGAGGATGACATACGACGCACGGTCGCCATGCTCGCCGATACGGGCGACCGCCTGACTCTTCGCGGAACCCGGAACTGAGCGAATCGCGGAATACTCCGGTCGACCTTGGCCACCTTTCAAAGAGTTGAGCATCCTGGTTCCCGGGTTTCGTTGACCCGTTCAAACGCCATGGTTCCGGTCGACGGCACGCGCGCCGAACGAAAGGAGATTATACCAATCCCGGGCAGTCGGCATGCCGCTCATGCCCGGATCAGGAAATCCAGGATGACAACGGCGGCGATCCAGAGAGCGATCTGCCAGCGCTGGTTGTCCCTGTCCCGTTTCGCCGCATTACGGTGTGACCCATGTCGGCCCGGAACCGCTCAAGGGACGCCGAAAGGTCGGCCTGCATCGTTTTCATGCATTCATCCAGAATGGCGACCCGCCGGTTGAGCTCGTGGTTGTCCGACGTACCACCCATGCCCCAAGGATAGGCGCGCCTGCCGGACCGCTCAAGCCCGCAGGGGGTGCGTCCGTTCTGGAACTGCGCTTTGCGCGTCGGGGTCTGACAGACGCCGCAACTCCTCGGGGAAGGTGATGGGCTCAGGACCGTCGCAGAGTCCCGGGCCCATCTGATCCGGCGCGCCCCATGGGCGCCCCGACGCCGGGCACGGTTCAGGTGGTCAAGGACGCGCTCGGTCCATTCGGGTTCCTCCCGACAAATGAACAAGGGCAGGCACTTCAAACCAAGGGTGAGCCGTTGGATCACGCTGATCCAGAATGAGCGGTTAAAGGGCGCCAGTCAGTCTGGATCGGTATGCTCGCGCACATCGGAGACCGTCTGCACCGAGAAAACACTCGCGAGACCAAGGCGGCAGCGGATGATCCCTTCTCGGGGATTTCAGGCGGTTTCCGATCGATCGCCGGATCTGCGTCGTGGACTCGCAGGGGCAATCCCGACAATGTGGCGGCTTGCGACGCGTCACGAGGAGGTCATCCATGACGGCCTGGATCACCATGATCGAGGATTCGAAGGCCTCGCCGGAGCTGAAGGCCACTCTCGAACGGGCGCGTGGCCCGTCCGGGCGGGTGGACAACGTCATGCGTGTCCATGCGCTGCGGCCACACACCATGATGGGCCATTGGGAACTCTACATGAGCGTCCTGCACAACGACGGGAACGAGCTCCCCATGTGGTTTCAGGAGGTGATCGCCTCCTGGGTCAGCATTCTCAACCGTTGCGACTACTCACTCACCAACCACTTCGCCAACGCCCGCCATCTCATCGCCGATGACGAACGTGCCGACACCATCCTCAACGCGCTCAAGGCCGGGCGTCCGGAGACCGCCTTCGAAACCGCTCATCTCGCCATGCTTCGTTATGCCGAGAAACTGACCCTCGACCCCGGCACGATGGTCGAAAGTGATCTTGCCGCCATGCGTGACTGTGGCGTTGACGACGGCGTCATTCTTGAAGTCAACCAGATCTGCGGCTACTTCAACTACGTCAACCGCCTGCTTAACGGTCTTGGCGTGACCCTTGCAGGCGACATGGTAGGATTTTACGTCTCAGCCGGTGAGACGACAGGAGATACCTGACATGGGTTACGCCGCACACAGGGAGATCGACGCCTCTGTCATACCGATCATCGATATCGACCCGTTGCGCGACGGTTCTGCAGAGTTGCGCGTTGCCAGGGAGATCCACGAAGCCAGCCGGGATGTCGGGTTTCTCTACATCCGCAATCACGGGATCGATGCGGAGCTGATCGCCCGGGCGCATCGCATGGGACTGGCGTTCTTCCGGCAGAAGGACGAGATCAAGCAGGACGTCTCCATCAGCAGAGACCACCGGGGCTATCTGAGACAGGGCGCCTCGAAAATGGATGATGACGCCATTGCAGATCTCAAGGAGAGTTTCGTGTGGGGTCATGACTTCCCCGTCTCACAACGCAACAGGCCCTTGCAGGGCGTCAACCGGTGGCCCGCGTCGATGCCGGCCCTGCGTCCGCTTCTGGAACGCTATCTCACGTCCGCCAGCGACGTCGCCCGGCATGTCCTGCGCGGCTGCGCCCTGGGTCTTGGCCTGTCGGCCGATGCCTTTCTTCAGACCACCTCGAGGCCTCTCAGCCGGGCGTCACTGACCTACTATCCGCCTCAACCCGACACCCTGGGCCCGGAGGTCTTCGGTGTCTCGCCGCACACTGACTTCGGAGTTCTGACCGTGCTATGCCAGGACGAGGTCGGAGGTCTCCACGTTCAGGACTACGAAGGCGAATGGATCGCCGCACCTCCTGTTCCAGGCACACTCGTCGTCAACGTGGGCGACCTGCTGGAGCGATGGAGCAACGGGAAACTGCGTTCGACACCGCACCGGGTCATCAACCGGTCGGGACGCGAGAGACTGTCCATCGTTGTGGCTTTCGACCCCGATTTCGACACCCTGATCGATCCGTCGGTATCGTGCGCGCACGGTGAAATTCCGGCCCACGATCCGATTGCCTGCGGCGATTACCTGGTATCACGCATGGCCAGAGCATTCTCCTATGACGATGGACCTTCGTGAACGACCTTCCCGACGGCGGTTTCCGGGACGATGTGCGCAGCCCGCGCCCTGATTGACGGGGAAGACTTCTGGATGTGCCGGCAGGCTGTGGCGTTTCTTGGCCGCCGCGGAACTGTATGCTCTGGAACATCATTTGCCGCAACTGGCAGAAGATCACGCTCGTGCAGCCCGTCTGGCGGCAGCGCTTCGTGACATGGGAATTGGCGCGGTTTCGTCGCAAACCAACATGATGTTTCTTACCCCCAGCCGAGGGCAATGGCATTGAGTCAGGAGATACGGGTGTCGTGACTGATGCCCTTCCTCTCATCGAGATAGCGCCACCATTGTTCGGGCGCGGTGGCGACCGGGCACCCGGGCGGCGACAGGATCGCGAGGGCAATCATGTGGCGCAATACGCATAACCGCTTGATGGACCCGCCCTGAATGCACATACTGTTAGGCACGGGAACAGGGTTGCGCAATGGCCAACAGAACCATCCGACGCTGAGTTCGGGTCGAGAACCGATCGTGAAGCAACTGAACATTGTAGCAACTATTTGTGGCACTGGCAGCGTCGGCGATGCCAGCGCTTGCGGGTGGATGCCATGACGTCCTGCTCGGCGTCGCAGGATTCACAACGACCATGACGCATGAGTGAAGCACCGGACAACCACGAACTGGCACGGCAACTTGCCGCCCTGGAGGAACGCATGAAGACGATGCAGGCCGAGTATCGCACGGACATTGCCCGCCTGGCCGAAGACATGGCGAAACGGGATGCGGCACGATCAGAACGGGATGCGGCGCGATCAGAGCGGGATGCCAACGCGAGATGGTGGCAGACGGCCATCCTGATTGCCGCCATTGCAGCCCTGATCACTTTTGCGCCCAATTTGCAGCAATTGGTGGGCGGCTCCTAGAAGCAAGCAAGGGCGATCTGGCCGAGGAGGCCGGCCCCCTTTCTCGAACGGAACCGGCGTTTCGTGACCGTCCTTGTCACTGGTTCAGGTGGAGCGCCTTGCCGGTCAGGCACGTGGGGACGGTCCGGGCCTTCAGGGCCAAGGCGGTGTGTGGACGCGTGCCGCCTGATCGAAGAGGCTGCTGGAGGACGCGACGCTTGTGCCGGCTGCGCGGCTGGTCGCGCTTGCCGGAAGTCCACGCGAGGCTTGAGTTCTCCCCGTCGCGTCTTGCGGGGAGACCTCGTCTGAGGAGGCGCTGGGCTGTGAGATTGTAGGCCATGTCTCGCGGGATTCGACGGCCATCAAGGTCCGGGAGACGTTGGTGCCGGAAGGCGGGCGCAAGCGCGGCGGTCGACGTTGAGGGCGAAGCAAAGGAATTGTGAGCCGTTTTGCGCGGCATGCGCGTCGAGGACATGCTCGACGCGTTGATCAGGACCTTGAGATGTCGAAAGCAAGGAGAACGCCAGGGAGTTCACCGAAAGTGCGTGGCGTGCCTGTCAGCGCCGTTCTCGCGTCGGCGCCCGTCCCTGACAGCCAGGGTGCAATACCCGCTCCCGACTGCCGTTGCCCACGGGGACAAAACCGATCACAGAAGGCTCGCCGGAAAAACGCACCCGACGTCCTCGCCTTCCAGCCAGGGCGACACGGTGACGGAGCGTGCGCGGGGCCCGATCATGATCCCGCGATGCGGACTAGCGGTAGGGATCGGCGGCGTCGCGCAGTCCGTCGCCGAGGAAGTTGAAGGCGAGGACGACAATGATGACGGGAACGACGGGCAGCATGAGCCAGGGATAGAGCGCCACGATGTTGATGTTCTGGGCCTCGTTGAGGAGAACGCCCCAGCTCGTGATCGGTGGCCTGAGACCCAGACCCAGGAAGGAGAGCGCCGTCTCTCCGAGGATCATGCCGGGAACGGAAAGGGTCGCCGAGGCAATGAGGTGGCTGGTGAAGCCCGGAAGCAGGTGACGAAAGATGACCCGTGACGGCTTTGCGCCCATCAGCACGGCGGCCGTGGCAAAGTCTTCCTCCCGCAGGGCCAGCAGTTTCGAACGCACGGCCCGCGCCAGACCGGTCCAGTCGAAGAGGCCGAGGATGATGGTGATGCCGAAATAGACCAGGACCGGGCTCCAGGTGATCGGCAGGGCCGCCGACAACGCCATCCACAAGGGTAACTCCGGGAAACTGCGGATGATCTCGATCGTGCGCTGAACAAGGCTGTCGACCCAGCCGCCGTAGTAGCCCGAAAGGCCACCCAGGACGATCCCCAGGAGGAAGCTGATGGCGATGCCGATGAGGCCCACGGTGAGCGATATGCGCGCACCCATGAGAATCCTCGACAGGAGATCGCGCCCCAGCCTGTCGGTTCCCAGCAGGAAGAGGGTGCCGCCCTCGGCCGGACAGACGACATGGAAGCGCATCTCGACCATGCCCCAGAACGTGTACGCATCCCCCAGGCAGAAGAATCGCAGAGGTTCGACCCTGGTTGGATCCGGGGTGTAGACCCGCTGCAGGTTGGACATGTCGAGATGATAGTCGTAGCCGTAGACGAAGGGTCCGATGAACCGGCCTTCGTGAAACAGCCGCACCATCTGCGGCGGCGCATAGATGTGATCAGTGTTGCGCGTATGGAGATTGTAGGGAGCGAGAATCTCTGAAACGGCGATGGAAAAGAACGTCGCCAGGAGGATCATGCCGGAAATGACGGCGAGGCGGTGGCGGCGGAACTTCCACCACATCAGCGTCCACTGGTTGGCGAGATAGAAGCGCTCCAGCTCCGGTGTCAGCTTGTCGACGTCATGAGGATCCCACGGCCGGGTGTCGGCCCAGTGATCGGTCTGGCCAGGTGCGCCGCTCATTACCTGTTCCCGCTGCTCCCCAGACGGATGCGTGGATCGAGCAGCGCCAGCAGCAGATCGGAGGCCAGCACCCCGAGAACGGTCAGCAGCGCCAGACACATCAGGAACGAACCGGCGAGATACATGTCCTGGGTCTGCAGGGCGCGCAGAAGGATGGGGCCGGTGGTGGGGAGCGACAGCACCACCGACACGATCACCGCTCCTGAGATGACCTGGGGAAGAAGATTGCCGATATCGGCAATGAACGGATTGAGGGCCATGCGCAGCGGGTAGCGGACAAGCACGCGCGCCGGATGCAGGCCCTTGGCCTTCGCCGTGACGACATACTGCCTGTGGAGTTCGTCAAGCAGATTGGCGCGAAGGCGGCGGATCATGCCCGCCGTGCCGGAGGTGCCGATCACCACCACCGGAATCCACAGGTGTTCGAGGATCGAGAGGAATTTTCCCCAGGTCCAGGGCTGATCGATATAGACGGGATCCATGAGACCGCCAATCGATGTCCCGAACCACACGTTCCCGAGGAACAGCAGCACAAGGGCGAGCAGGAAATTGGGCGTCGCCAGGCCGAGAAATCCCAGGAAGGTGAGCCCGTGATCGCCCCAGGAATACTGATGTGTCGCCGAGTAGACCCCGATGGGAAAGGCGACAACCCAGGTAAAGATGATGGTCGCGCCGGAAACAATGATGGTAAGCCAAAGGCTCTCGCCGATGACCTCGGCCACCGGCCGGTTGTATTCGAAGCTGATTCCCATGTCGCCCCGGACAAGGTCAGCAACCCATATCACGTACTGATGCGACATGGGCCGGTCGAGACCGAACTCCTGGCGGTATATGCCAATCTGTTCCATGCAACCCGACTCACCCTGGGCCTCGCATTCGGCAATCATGGTCGACAGGAAATCGCCGGGCGGAAGCTGGATGATGACAAAGGTGATGAGGCTGATGCCGATCAGCGTCGGCACCATGATGATGAGCCTGTGGACAGTGAAGGCGATCATGACCGACCGTCGTCGCCATCGACGAAGAAGAAGGTGTCAGGTTGCCACACACCGAGCTGGGCTCCGGGATCCCAGTTGTAGATGGCTTCCGCCGGCACGTTCCTCATCCGGTTCGAGACGGCAAGGGGCTGGAGGATGCCGGCAACCAGGCCGATGGAGTAGACCCCGTTGCAGTAGAGTTCCAGCATCTCGTCCCAGATGGCCCGGCGCTCATCGGAGGTCCTGCTGGTGCGCCAAGCGAGATAGAGATCCATAAGGCGGCGCGGCACTTCCATGTCGATCGGCTCCCCGGCGGCACCGCCGGTTTCGTGGTGCTGGCCCCACCGCGGCCACATCAGCAGCTGTTGGGTCGTCGGAGCGAACTCACCGGGACTCATGTCGGCCACGGGTACGCCGTTCTCATTGCCGAACCACATGGCCATCACCGTCTCCCCGGCAAAGATGCGGTTGCGCAGGACCTCTCGCTGCAGGGGTTTGGGATAGAGCTTGATTCCGGCCGCTGCCCAGGAATCGTGGATCAGTTCGAGTATGTCGGTCTCTTCGGGGTTCTCGCCCGCGGTCTCGACGATGATTTCCAGCGGTCTGCCATCGGGAAGCAGGCGCATGCCGTCATCGACAATGAGTCCCATGTCGTCGAGCAGCCGATTGGCCTCCTCAAGATCGAACTGGGCCCAGGCATCCCGGAACTCGGCGCGGTGGAGGGGCGATGCGGGAAGAACCGTGTTCTGCCCTTCGATGCCGAGACCGAAGTAGATCACCTGGTTGATCTCCCGGCGGTTGATGGCCAGCGAAAGAGCCCGCCTGAAGCGAAGGTCCCGCAGCACCGTGCGCCACACCGGATCGGCGACGTTGAGATTGGGATAGAGTGCCAGCTGGCTCCCTCTCGCCGTCTGCCACAGCCGTACCTGGTAGTCGTTGTGCTCCTCTCCTTCCTTCAGGAAGGTGTAGTCGTTGAAGGCAAGCCCCCGTACCTGCAGATCGGCTTCCCCGGCCCACGTCTTGAGGGGGATGAGCTTGCTGTCAACGACGGTCATGACGACGCGGTCAATGTAGGGAAGCTGCCGCCCCCGGGCATCCACCCTGTGAAAGAAGGGATTTCGCTCCGCGATGAACCGCTGGGCCGGCGCCTCGTTGGTGATGAACCATGGCTGCAGTGTGGGAAGGTCGGGGTTGTCGAAGCGATAGAGGTTGTCGTTGGCGTTGTGAAGCGATGCCCAGCCAGGCTTGCCGGCCTCGGTGGCCTGACGCCGGATGGCCTCGGCGTCACCATGATCCACGTGGAACTGCTTCATGTAGTGCGCCGGACGGTAGATGAAGAGGGGCGCAGCACCGGCCAGTGCCGGCAGGAAATCGGGGTTGGGAACGGGCCAGGTGTAGCGCACGACCTCGTCGCTGATGACTTCGAAAAGAGGCAAGACGCCGCCGGCGCGCATGGCAGTCGGCGGGCCCGACGGAGAGAGTTCAGGGTTGCCGGCAACGTCCTCCCACCAGTAGCGAAAATCCTCTGAGCTAAAGGGATGACCATCCGACCATCGGTGGCCTCTGCGCAAGCGGAAGGTGAAGATGCGCCCGTCCTCGACGGTGAAGGAGTCGAGGAGATCCGGTTGAAGGGTGAAGGTCTTGTCGTATCCGATCAGCCGGGCGTAGCCGAAGACCGCGAGGATTCGCGTGTCCTTGCTGCGCGCGATCAGCATGTTCCAGTCGCCGCCGTAGTCGCCGGTTTCCCGGCCATCGTCGACAACGCGCGGGTTGTCCGGCAGACGCTCGTGAAGGGCCGGCAGATCGCCGGAAGCGACCTGTTCCGCAAACCAGGGCGCCTCGGACGCCGGGACAGGCATGGCGAGAAACGCCACAAGCAGCGCCACTGCGACACGCCCGCTCATATCCGGACGTCTCCCGGCTCTGCCGTGGCCCGCACCCAGTGATCGGCGCCGACGCTGACGATCCCGAGGCAGCCGGTCTCCCTGAAGGGCTCGGGCCACTCGCCCGGAACGGAGGCGCGGCCTTCCATGAGCAGTGAGAGATCAAGCTGGCGTTCGGGGTCGGGCTCGGGAACCGCGGCGAGCAGGGCCCGGGTGTAGGGATGCACCGGATTGCTGAACAGTTCCTCGCGACTCGCCTGCTCGACGAGACGCCCGGCACACATCACGGCAATGCGGTCGGCCATGTAGTCGACCACGGCGAGATTGTGCGAAATGAAGATGTAGGTGAGGCCCATCTCCCGTTGCAGGTCCTTCAGCAGGTTGAGAACCTGCGCCTGGATCGACACGTCGAGAGCCGAGACCGGTTCATCGCAGATCAGCAGCTCCGGTTCAAGGGCAAGGGCCCGGGCAATGCCGATCCGCTGACGCTGCCCTCCGGAAAAACTGTGCGGATAGCGGCGCAGGTGGCGGACATCCAGGCCGACGACATTGATGAGATCCTTGACCCTTTCGGCGCGCCCTTCGGCGTTACCCACACCATGAATCAGCAGTGGTTCGACGATGATGTCGAACACCGTCATGCGTGGATTGAGCGATCCGAATGGGTCCTGGAAGATGAACTGCACCTTCCTGCGGTAGGCGAAGAGGTCCTTGTCCTTCAGGGCAAAGACGTCCCGCGGCACCCCGTCGTCAAGGAAGGTGATGGTTCCCGCATCGGGGTCGAGAGCCCTCAGTATGAGCTTGCTTGTCGTGGTCTTGCCGCATCCCGACTCGCCGACCAGACCAAGGCACTCGCCGCGCCGCACCTCGAAGCTGACATCGTTGACCGCAACATGGGAGGTCCGGGCCCGGGCCAGCAATCCGGATTTGCGGGTGGTGAATGTCTTCACGAGACCATGCACCGAAAGCAGCGTTTCGCCGGCGTTCCCGCGCACTCCCGTCCGGCTCATGGAAGCAATGTTCGTCATCGGTATCGTGCGCAGCGGAACCAGCCGCTCTCCGGGACGAAGACCAAAGCGTGGCACGGCCGCCAGCAGTCCCTTGAGATAGGGATGGCGAGCCCGATGGAAGATGTCGTCGAGGGAGCCCCGTTCCATGATCCTGCCGTGGTACATCACCACAATGTCCTCGGCGACGTTGGCGACAACACCGAGATCGTGCGTGATCATCAACACGGCCATGGAAAGCTCGGCCTTGAGGTCGTTCACCAGCTTGAGGATCTGTGCCTGGACGGTGACATCAAGAGCGGTGGTGGGTTCATCGGCGATCAGCAACGCCGGACGACAGACCAGCGCCATGGCGATCATGGCGCGTTGACGCAGACCACCGGACAGTTCGAAGGGGTAGCTGTTGAAGGCGGCGCGCGCATCCGGAAAACCGGCAAGGCGCAGCATGTCGATGGTCAGTTCATGGCCTTCGGCCCTTGAGCAGCGGCGGTGGAGATGGAGGGCTTCACCGACCTGATCACCCACCGTATGCAACGGCGAGAGGGATGTCATCGGCTCCTGGAAGATCACCGATATGCGCCCGCCACGGATGGCTCTCATCCCCCGACCATTCTCCTCGAGGGAAACGATATCGACCGGCCCTCCATCACGGTTGTGAGGGTCGTGAAACAGGATGCGGCCCGAGGTGATCTCGGCAACGCGCGGCAGAATGCGCATGATGGCCTGGGAGATCACGGTCTTGCCGGAGCCCGATTCACCCACCAGTGCAAGGGTGCGCGCCGGCAACATGGTGAGCGACACCCCCTTGACAGCTTCGACGGTGCCATCGCCGATCCGGAAGCTGATGTGGAGATCGTCGACCTCGATGAGCGGGGTCACAACGACACCTCCCCGCTTTCCGGCGAAGCGTGGACGAACCCCATGGCCGCCAGGTTGGCGAGCGTCACCGAATTGAGCGTCAATCCACGCTCGCGGGCAACCCGGGCGGCCTCGCCGACGACATCATCGAATCCCTGAAGGGAGGAATCGACCTTGATGGTCTGGCGCCCCTCGCGAAGGGTGAGCTCCATCCAGCCGCTCGGGGACTGTGTGATGATCTTGCGCCGCGGGCGCGTCTGAAAATAGGCGAGGTTGATGGCCGTCAGGTCCTCCCAGGAAACCGCAGCGCCAAGCGGTCCGCTGGCTGTCATCCCTTCCGGGGTGAGTTCATAGACGGTCAGATGGCGCAGCAGGGTTCTCAGGCCGAAGGCCACGAACAGCGCACCCATCGCCACCAGGATCCACGCCAGCACGGCAGCGACGTCCATCAGCAGCGGCGGCGCGAGGCATACCACCGCGCCGAACACGGCACGCGCATAGTCGGCTGCGATGCTCCGGGTATCATAGCAAAGAACCCCGGGTGCCTTCATGCATCCGCCCCCCCTGCGGCAAACACCGTGCCGGCGGAGAGCCAGCGGCCCGCCGGGTGCCGCGCAACGGTATGGACGAATCGGTCAATGAAGGTGCGACATGCTGCGTCGTGAACGAGGTGATGAGTCATCAGCCCTGTGGCTTCCGCGGAGTCCACGACACCAAGGCGGCGATCTTCGAGGTGTCTGAGCGATGCTTCCAGGCAGGCTTTGTCGCCGGCAAACCGCCTTCCCGCCTTCCAGTCGATGATATCGACATGAACGTTGTTGACAACAAGACCGTGCCTTCGTGCGCCGCGCCGTGGACCGAGTGTCGAGAGACCAACAAATCCGCTCCTGGCAAGGATGGAAACCACCGCCTCATCAATCCTGTTCCATGGGGGTACCATGACCTCCCTCAGTGTCGACGGAAAGGATGCGCGAAGCACGTTTCGCGACCGTATCAGGGCTTGGCGGAGACCGGAAGACAGGGCCCTGTCACAGAGCTCCATTCTGCGCCCCCTGCCTGCGCTGTGGTCGGCATGGGCCACGCCGTGCTGCAATACATGGATATCGCCCGTCCCGGCAATGAGCGCTGCGACCTCATCGCTCAGCCAGCCCGGCACCACGGCGATGGCAAGGGGAACGCCGAGACTCTGTTGCAGATGAAGGAGCTCCTTGAGTTTCGCGACATCGTTGCCGGCATCGTCGTCCCGCCACCAGAACGTCGCCGTCCGTCCTGATTGCGCCCACAGGCCAAGCTCCCGCACCAGCGCCGTCCAGTCAGCCATGGCGCAGCCAGTCAGCGATAAGCCTGGCGCTCTCGCCGGCACCATCGAGCCTGATGTCCCCCATGTTCCCTGGTTCGAGGTCGAAGGCTTCATCGACAGCCCTTGCCATGCTTCGGGGTGTCAGTGCCGCGTCATCGAGAACGATGGCAAGCCGGCGCTGCTGCAAGTGCCGTGCGCGCTCCGTCTGTTCGGTTTCGCCGGCCGCTGACCATGGCACGACGACGGCCCGGGCGCCGGCGCCAAGGATCTCCGCCACCGTGTTGTAGCCACCCTGCGACACCGAAACGGCGCAACGGCGAAGAAGTTCGGGAAAATCGGAACGATTGGGTTCGGCCACCATGCCCTGTTGTTCGCATGGCGCAAGACCGCTGTCACCGACCAGGAGCCGCCACCGTTTCCGGCGGGCGCGCTTCGAGTACGCTGGCGCCGCCATGGCTGCCTTGAGGAGACCTTCTCCGACAGCCCCGCCGCCAGCAGAGACCACGATTTCCCCGCGGCCGGGACCCCATTCGCTGACGACCGGCGGCGCGTCGGCGACGTAGCCTGTGTAGTGAAGCAGGTGGCTCAAGGCCCCAGCATGGCAAAAGGTCTTCCCGAACGGCACGAAGCTCTCGACTCCGTGTACCATGACGTGATCGCAGTGCTGCAGCGCCAGGTCGCGCATGGTGTCGTGGCGTTCGGGCCTTGACGGGCGCTGAAGAATGTCCCGCACCGAACTGACCACCATCGTGTTGCAGCGATGACGGCGTGCGGCAGCAACAAGAGCGAGCACTTCCGCCGTGAGCTGGCGCCTGCCAAACGGCCAGGTCTCGGTGACCACAAGACGCGCGTCGAGTTGACCAACCAGGTCTTCGAGGCGGCGGCGGCGATCATCGAGAAAGGCCGCGTCCACGGGCCGCCCTGCAGCGTCCACAAGCCTGGAGAACGTCTCATCACCCGCACGCACCGCCGGCAACTGGACGAGACGGGCCTTTCCCGTATCGAGAGTCGCCACAGGCATGCCTCCCGACGCGATCACCGCCGCCGTGCCGTTCCCGGCCAGCACCGACGCAATGCGCGCCACGCGCTTGAGATGGCCGCTTCCCAAGAGATGCTGGACCCAGAAGAGAACCGGCCCGTCCATCAGCCTCCTCCCGTCGCAATGACAGGGGGATCGTCGGGAACGACTGCCGCGTTGTCGTCCACGGTGAGCATCAGCAGTCCGTATCGCGGCATCCTGATGGGCGGCGCGCCTGTGAAATCCCAGCCTGTGGCAGCCGAGAGGGCTGCGCGCATCACACCGCGATGTGTCACGGCAACCGTGTGGCGGCCGTCTGCCGCAAGGTCCCGGACAAGATCGAGGAGACGGCGCCGGACGTCCCGGGGGCTTTCGCCGTCAGGGGGGCGAAAGTCGAGACCCGCTGCCTCGTTGGCGGACATGGCCGATGGATCGGCATGGCGCAGACTGTCGAGCGTCTTGCCTTCCCAGTCTCCCCAATCCATTTCGCGCAGCCGCGGTTCAATCTCCGGATCCGCCAAACCCGTGAGCGCAGCCGTTTCCAGCGCTCTCAGCAACGGACTCGAAAGCCGTCGCCAGCCATGCAGGTGACCGGGCAACCGCCAGGCCCTGGCCGCGGTCCTGCCTGTCCTCGAGAGCCCTATGTCGCTCAGACCCTGGAGCCGGCCTGCCTCGTTCCACTTTGTCTGCGCATGTCTCAGCAACGCGAGTTTCACGGCCGCGTCTCCAGCGCCCGGCCGAGAATGCGCCGGGCCGTATCGCGCGAATGATTCGCGAGGACATGGCGTCGTCCGGCATCCCCCATGGACCGGCGCAGATCCGGATCGTCGAGCAGGCGGGAAACGGCAAGAGCCAGCGCTGCCGCATCGCCTGACGGTGCCAGAAGACCGGTGTCGCCATGACCGATGATCTCGCCGACCCCCGGCGCGTCACCGGCGACCACCGGGCATCCGCAGGCCTGGGCGAGAAGGATCGCCATGCCATAAGCCTCGTTGATGGCGGGCCAGATGAAGACGTCGCACCCGGCCAGGATCTGCCGGATCGAGTCCTCGTCACGGACCCCGGTGAAGACGGCGCGCCCGGCGAGGAGGTGTTCAACCTCGCCGCGCGACGGACCGTCGCCGACAACCAGAAGATGAAAGTCGTCGCGATCCAGCGCCGCCAGCACCCGGGCCAGGACGCGGTAGGACTCAAGCTTGTCGCCGGCGCGCATCATGGCCACGGTGATGGCAATCATGCGCTCTCCATCAAGACCGAAGTCCCGAACAAGGGTGCGCCGCGCCTCCATCCTCGCGACCGGTGCATCCGCAGCATCGATGAAGGGTGGCAGGCGCACGATCCTGCGACACGGCAAACCGGCGGCGAGGAGACCCCGTTCGTCCTTCATCGTCATGGTCAGCAGAACATCGGCACGCTCGAGGGCTGCCCGTGCATGGGCCCAGGGACGCCGCCACCGGCCGTGAGCCCGGGCGGGAGATATCGACGGCTCGGCGACGACATAGGGAATTCCCAGGGCATCGGCGATGGCCGGTCCGAGGTGATCGGGCGCCTTGTGGTAGAGATGATAGGTGAACCACGCGTGGGGCGGCCGGGACTGCCAGCGGCTGAGGAGACGTTCCCTTTCCCGGACCGCCGCCTCAAGGATCGCCTCCTGGCGTTTCTCGTCGCCATGCTCCCATGCGCGCAGCGTCGAGGCGACGTCCACGTTGTGTCCGAGTTCGCCCAGAAGGCGCAGGAACTGTCGTGCCATCGTTCGATCACCCGAGGGCCGTTCGTGGTACGGCGCCTTCATGGGTGCATAGAAGGCTACGCGCATGTCACCCCGCTCGACGCGAAGAGATCAACAAGCCTGTCGATGCCGCTCTCCATGGAAAACTCCGTTCTCACACGATCCTCACCGTTGCGGCCCATGCGCTCGCGCAACTGCGGGTTGCGGACAAGATGACTGAGCCGGGCAGCCAGCGCCGGGGCATCGTCTGGGGGAACCAGACAGCCGTTGAAACCGTCGATCACCAGTTCGCCGACTGCCGAGACATCCGTCGTGACCACCGCGAGTGCCTGGCTCTGCGCCTCCATGAGAACATTGGGAAGCCCGTCACGGTCCCCGTCACGGGCGATGAGGGGCGCCAGAACAAAGAGGTCTCCCTCCTGAAGAGTTTGAAGGATCTCGTCCTGGCGTCTGGCGCCCAGCCAGGTGATTCTCCTGTCGAGTCCCTTCCGGGCGGCTGTTTCGGCGAGCGAGGAAAGCAGCGGTCCGTCGCCGGCATGGATAAGGCGCCAGTGGAGATCATCAGGCAGCAGGGCGAGTGCGGCAAGGAGCGTGCCATACCCCTTTTTCTCGACGGCGCGGCCCACCGTGACAAGGCGCACGGGATCGTCCGCATTGCTGCCATCGCGTATCGCCGGGGAACGGACCGGTGACGGCCATCGCGCCTGATCAATGCCGTGATAGGCGAGTGACACACGTCGCCCCGGAGCCAGCGACTCGAGCCAGTCACGGTTTGCCGCCGTACAGGTCACCAGCCAGGCGCAGTCGGACATCTTGTCCGCGAGATCGCGACGGGGGGTGGTGTAGATGTCCTTCGCATGGGCCGATGCCGACCACGAAAGCCCGGTCATCATCGCTGCATAGCGGGTCACGGATGCCGGGGTATGGAGAAAATGGGCATGAAGGTGGTTCACGAAAGGGGTGATTTCCGTGGCAACAACACAGGCCTGACCGAAGCGCCGCACCCTGTTGCGTGTCGGGTCCCGCCGGAGATCGGACCACCAGCAGCGCCTCGCGCTGGCATAGCCCGGCAGTTTCCGGGCACGTTGCCAGGCCTTCCAGGTCCGCACGGGTTCCTCGTGAAGATACTCCGGAAGCCACGTGACCGGTGCCCTCACGGCATCGTGGATCGCATGACGATCCGGCGTCGATGGATGACGCAGGGAGACGATCCGGATGTCGAGTCCGCGCTTCTCCAGGGCCAGGATCTCCTGGGCGATGAAGGTCTCGGAGAGGCGGGGCCAACCCTTCACCACGAAGGCAACGTTACCGGGCACGAGTCAGCAACATCCGCCCGGAGTGGAGGCATCGGGCACGGCGCCGGCGATGTGATCTGTCCCGCACACTCGACGAGTCCGTCATGAACAGCCTTTCCCTTTCATCGCCCGGTAGATCCTCCGTGCAGCGAACCATGATACGCCCGTCAGCAGTTCTTGACTGAATGGCGATGTTACGGGATGAGGCATGTGGTTCCGGGGCCGCCTACCCCGCCCCACCAAACGCTCAATGGAGAGCCGACCGCGCATGGCGGACGATACCGAATGTCGTCAGATTGTCCATCGACAGCGTACCGCAGACCGGGCCGGTGACGCCGTGACGGCAAACCCCGTTGCGCGCTGTCATGAGGCGAATCAACGGCAACCGCCCGTTGCAGGCTGGCAGCGTGACAGGTCTCGACATGAAGACGGGCCAGAGGGCCACCGGTGACTGCGGGATCATTCATGCGGCGGGCATGGCCGGACGACGTGCAGCATTGCCATGAAGCGGCGCAACCGGCGGCGTCTCGCCTCCCGGAAGCCGGCGAGCGGAGCGGTCATTGCGAAAGACCCCGGCACCCGGGATGTCGTCGACAAACCCGGCGCCAGCGTGCGCCGCAAGGACGGCTTCATACGCGCCGCCGGATTGAGCAGCCTGAGAAGGCAACGCATGCGCACCCGACATGCGCAAGGTACGGCACGGCACAAGCGGTGTTCAAATCCTTGGCGTGGCGCCAGGAACTGGCGCGTCTGCGCGCAGAGGAAGCGTTGCCTCCAGGCATGGCGATGACCCGTGAAACGGACCGGAGGCTGAACGCGTGAGCCATTCAGTCAACGATCGAAGTGCCGTGCGCAATCTCGTCCTGCTGTTTGCGGGCAACGCCGTGCTTGGCGCCCAGATGCCCATGCTCATCATCATGGCGGGACTTGCCGGAACCTACGTGGCGCCTGTGCCCAGTCTCGCCACCGTCGCCATTTCCCTGCAGATGCTGAGCGCCATGGTCATGGCCACGCCCATTTCCCTCATCATGGGGAGATTCGGACGCCGCGCCGGGTTTCTTGGCGGTGCCGGGTGCGCCATGGCAGGAGGCTGGCTGGGCGCGGTGGCCCTCTTCGAAAGGGATTTCGTCTATCTGTGCCTCGCCCATGTGTGCTTCGGCGCCATGCAGAGCAGCCTGTGGTACTTCCGCTTCGCCGCCGCCGATGCCGTTGACGGCCCCTGGAAACCCAAGGCCATCGCCATCATCACCGGAGCGGGTCTGATTGCCGCGCTGCTCGGCCCGGAAATCCTGATCCACACCCGGGATCACTTCTTCCCCGTACCCTTTGCCGGGGCCTATGCGGCCATCGTGATCATCTGCCTTGTCGGCTGTCTTCCGGTCGCCTTTCTCGATCTTGCAAAGCCTCCTGCGCGTCCACGGACAACGGCACGGCCACTGGGGCAGATTCTTGGCAGCCCGCCAGTGGTGACCGCCATTGTCTGCGCCGCCGCCGCCCATGCCATGATGGTATTCGTGATGACACCCACCAGTATCGCGATGGCCAGCTGCGGGCTGTCGACCGATCAGTCGGCCGACGTGGTGCGCTGGCACGTCGTCGCCATGTTTGGCCCGAGCTTCCTGACCGGGTCGCTGATCGCCCGCTGGGGGACGTACCGTGTCATTGCCATCGGTCTTGCCCTGCTGGCTGCGGCCGCCTTCACCGCGTGGTCCGGTGTTGCTCTGGAGAACTTCTATCTTGCCCTTGTCCTGCTCGGGCTCGGCTGGAACTTCGGCTTCATCGGGGCGACAAGCCTGCTTGCCGAACATGTCCGGCCCGAGGATCAGTCACGGATCCAGGGACTGAACGAGACTCTGATCGCGCTCGCGGCTGCGGTTGCGTCCTTTGCCTCAGGAGCGCTGACAGTGACCCTGGGCTGGTCGACATTCATCCTCACCTCCATACCGCTCTTCCTCATTCCGGCGCTGTGGCTTGCACGAAGTGCTCTCATCCACCGCCGTGCCGCCGGCTGACGGTCAACCCTTCTGGCGCAGGGCGCGGGCCAGCGCGGTTTGCGGCGAGATGCATCCCGACCAGCCGATTGACATTCTCGAGGCCGTCGAGGAGCCCTGGAACCACAACCTGGCTGGGGCGGCGCTGTTGCGGCAGTTGGCGAATCGCCGTCGCCATTGCGTCGTCACGGGCCGCGGCGTCTTCGGTCAGCATCGAGACAAGGCCGAGTTCGCAGGCGCGGCTGGCCCGGATCATCTGCTCGCGGCGCGGCGCCTGTCGCGGAACGATGAGAGCCGGCTTGTCGAATGACAGGATCTCGCAGAACGTGTTGTAGCCCCCCATGGCCACCACACCCACGGCCCGCGCCATCAGCGACTCGAGGTGCGTCTCGAAGGTGATGGCCGATACCTGTTCAAGGCGATCGACACGGAGCTGGAACGCAGTCTTGACCTCGGGCTGCATGAATGGTCCGAACACCACCAGAGCCGGCTGTTCAGGCGCCCTGGCGCTTTCGTAGGCTGCCAGCGCCCGGTCAACCAGCAAATCGCCATCCCCTCCACCACCCGTGGTGACGAGCACAAAGGGCTCATCAATGGCGTCCGGCAGCGCTGCTTCCGGGCTCAGCACGGGCACCGTGCGCTTGAGATATCCCGTGTAGACCACCTTGCGACGCACCGAGTCCGGCATGTCGATCTCGACAAGCGGATCATGAATCTGGGGCAGGCCATAGATCCAGATTTCGTCGTAGAGATCGCTCAGGGCCGGGACCGCGTTCTTGCGCTCCCACTCCGGCTTCAGGAGCTCAGGGTCATCCATGACGTCACGCAGACCGAGAATGATCCTGGTGCCGCGATCCTTGAGCATGTCGATCGTTTCGCGGACCTCGCCCCGCAGTCCGAGGGGTTCCTTGTCGACGAGGAAGATATCGGGATCAAAGATGTCGGCGGTGTGCCGCATGATGGAAGAGCGCAACGCCATGGTCTGCTCGATACCGAGCATCGGATTGAGCGGCGAGTACTCTCCGTTGCGCAACTTGATGACACCCGGAATGCGCACGAAGTCCACCCGGGCACGAAAATCGAAGCTGCCAATGATGGGAAGGCCGGAAAGGATGAGGACAGTGAGGTTGTCGACGGCTCCCACCATGGCATGGGCGATGGCCCGGCACCGGCGCAAATGCCCCAGTCCGAAACTGTCATGACTGTAGATCAGGACGCGCGGGCGTTCCGGCACCTTGCTCATGACGCACCCGTCTGTTTCCCGATCCGGTCCGCATCCTGCCATGTCCGCCGCCCTGTCGTCACCGGATGAATGCCGGCAAACGCGCAGAGTCTTGATCCGGCGCCATGCGAACCTAGTATCGCCGGGAGAAGGAATGACGGACCGGGACCATGGAATCCACAGTCTACAAGTTCATCTTCCGGTACTCGCGCAAGGAGCAGATCTTCATCCTGCTCTTCACGCTGTTCTCGTTGCCGTTCTATTACGCCTCCCTCGACATTCCCAAGCTCATCGTCAACCACGTGCTCGAGGACCCGGACTCGCTTTCTCCCGGCACGGCGGACCTGCGCCCTGTCGTCGTCCTTGGCATGCACCTCGGCGAGATGGAACGTCTGACACTGCTCGCCCTCTATTGCGGTCTCTTCCTGGCTCTCGTGCTTGCCAACGGCGGCTTCAAGTACGCCATCAACGTGTACAAGGGCCTTCTTGGCGAGCGCATGCTGCGGCGGCTGCGCTACCAGCTCTACAGCCGGATCCTGCGCTTTCCCTCCCCCCACTTCCGGCGGGTGAGTTCCGGCGAACTGATCCCCATGGTGACACAGGAAGTCGAGCCTCTCGGCGGCTTTATCGGCGACGCCTTTGCCCTGCCCATGTATCAGGGTGGCCTCCTGATCACGGCCCTGTTCTTCATCTTCGTGCAGGATCCCCTGATGGGCCTCGCCTCGGTCGCGCTCTACCCCATGCAAGGTTGGCTCATTCCGAAACTCCAGCGCCAGGTCAATCTTCTTGCGAAGGATCGCGTCAGGGAAGTGCGCAAGGTCTCGGAGCGCATCTCGGAAACCGTCCAGGGGGTCGAGGAACTGCACGCCAACGGCATGGCGCGCTGGGAGGCGGCCGAGTTTACCGCGCGCATGGGTCGCATCTTCGACATCCGCTACCAGATCTATCGCAAGAAGTTCTTCATCAAGTTCCTCAACAACTTTCTGGCGCAGATCACACCATTCTTCTTTTATGCCATCGGCGGCTGGTTCGTGATCGATGGATCGCTCACCCTTGGTGGCCTGGTTGCCGTCCTGGCCGCCTACAAGGATCTGCCGCCTCCCTGGAAGGAACTGCTCAATCACTACCAGATCCGCGAGGACGCCAGGATCAAGTACGACCAGGTGGTCACCCAGTTTGCGCCGGCCGGCATGAGAAGCGACGCCGTCGTCTTTGACGACCGCGAGGTCGCGCCGTTTACGGGTAGCCTGGCGGCAACCGGCGTGAAGTACATCGAGGACGATGACACTCTCATTGACAGTCTCAACTTCGACATTCCGCTCGACAGTCACGTCGCCGTCACCGGCGACGCGGCAAGCGGTCGCGACAGGATTGCGGCACTGATCGTCCGTCTCGTCGACACCACGCAGGGCCGTCTTTCCTACGGAGTCGAGGACGCCGGCGATCTTCCGGAGGCCACCCTGGGGCGACGGATCGGTTATGTCGGCCCCGCGACGTCGCTGTTTTCCGCATCACTTCTCGACAATCTTCTCTACGGTCTGCGCCAGACGCCGCAAGAGTCGCGGCCTGTCCCGCAGGCGATCGAGGATGCAGTGGCCCGCCAGGCGCGCGAGCGTCAACTGACGGCCAACAGTCCCGATGACGTCGAGGACGACTGGGTCAACCTGGGCCTGGCCGGTGCGGACACCGGGTCAGGCCTGATCGATGCGGTACGCCACGCCCTGGCGGTCGCCGATTTCGAGGATGATGTCTACCGTATGGGACTGCGGCGCCAGCTTGATCCGGCGAGCCGCCCCCGGGAGGCGGAAAGGCTCCTCGAGGCGCGCCGCATTCTCGAGGAACGCCTCGCGTGCGATACTCTGGCCGGACTGGTCGAGCCGTTCGACCGTGGCACCTACAACACCAATGCGACGGTCGGCGAGAACCTGCTCTTCGGCACGCCCGTCGGTGACACCTTCGATCTTGATCGCCTGCCGCAAAACGACCACGTCATGTCCCTGCTCACCAGCGCCGGGCTGACGGAAGAGTTCCTGACCATGGGGTGCGAGGTCGCCCGCACCATGGTCGAACTCTTCGCCGACCTGCCGGCAGATCACGAGTTCTTCCTGCAGTTCTCGTTCATTTCGCCCGATGATCTGCCCGAATACCGCACACTGCTTGCCAAGGTGGGACGCAGCGGCGAGGAGAGTCTCGATGACGAGGAACGCCAGCGCTTCCTCGCACTTCCCTTCCGCCTCGCCCCGGCGCGCCATCGTCTCGGCCTGATCGACGACGCCATGCAGGACCGGCTTCTCGAGGTGCGTCACGCCTTTGCCGCCAACCTTTCGGAAGACCTCAAGAGCGCCATCTCGTTCTTCGACCGGGCGCAATACAATCCCGCGCTGTCACTCCAGGACAACATCCTCTTCGGCAAGATCGCCTGGGGCATGGCCGGATCCCAGGAGAAGGTGGGACGCCTGATGGCCGACGTCATCCGCGACCTCGATCTTCGCCCCCTGGTAATCGAACTCGGCCTCGAAACCGAGGTCGGAATCGGCGGCGCCCGTCTCTCGCCGGCGCAGCGGCAGAAGACAGCCATTGCCCGTGCGATTCTCAAACGTCCGGCTATCATGGTCCTCTCGGAAGCGACAGCCATGCTCGACGGAGCCTCCCAGGCCGCCGTCATGGACAATGTGCGCCAGGAATTTCGCTCGAGAGCGCTGATCTGGGTGGTACACCGGCCAAGCGATGCCGCCCGGTTCGACCAGGTCCTCGTCTTGAAGGACGGCACGCTTGCCGAGAGGGGCACCTTCGCGGAACTCACCCAAAGCGCCGATTCCGTTCTCGCCCGCCTGATAGCACAAGAATGACATGAGGAGGACATAACCCATGAGCCTGCAGGAGGAAGTCGACCTGTTGCGCACCATCCCGCTGTTCTCGAAAATCGAGCCGAGCCGGCTGAAGCTCCTTGCCTTCACGGCGCAACGCCTGACCTTCGCACCCGGTGATCTGCTGTGCCGCCAGGGTGACGAGGGCGATGCCGCCTACATCATCATTGCCGGCGACGCCGATGTCCTCGTCGAATCGGAGTCCGGGCCGGTGAAGGTGGCAACGCTCGGTCCCAACGATCTCCTCGGAGAGAATGCGATCCTGTGCGACGTGCCGCGCACGGCAACGGTGAAGGCCTCGACGAAGGTGGAGACACTGATGATTTCCAAGGAGCTCTTCTTCCAGTTGGTCAACCAGTTCCCGTCGATCTCGATCGAGATCATGCGTGAACTCGCCCGCCGCGTGGAGAAAACGACCACCCTCCTGCGTGACGCCATGGCCGGCTCCTGAAGGCGTGAGCCGGCTCGACAGCGCCATTCGCCGTCTTCAGGCCCAGCGGCTGTGCCTCGACGAGGCCGCCCGCCTTGTCAGCGCGCGGCCCGGTCACATCCTTGAAATCGGGCTTGGCAACGGCCGCACCTACGACCACCTGCGCTGTCTCCTCGGCAAGCGCGACATCTACTGTTTCGACCGTCGGATCGCCGCCCATCCCGACTGTATCCCCGACGATCACCACATGTTTTCCGGCGAGCTTCGCGACACACTTCCCCGTGCCGCGCACCGCCTCGGGCCATCCGCCGTCCTTGCCCACGCCGATATCGGCTCGGGCGACCGCCAGGCGAGCCTCGCCCTGGCCGCCTGGCTCGCCAAAGCCCTGCCGCCCCTTCTCGCCGAGGATGCCATCATCATCAGCGATCAGCCCCTCGCCCATGCCGCCTGGCGCCCCCTCGCCCTCCCCGACGGCATCGCACACGGCCGCTACCACATGTACCAGGCATGATCCGTCACGAATCGAATCCTGGAACGTAACGACTCGCCCCATTTTGCACGTACTTGAGTGATTACCCGGGGGTCAGGTTGACGGCGTTTTCCTTGAGAGCGATCTGGATGGCGGTGAGAGGGTTGTATCTCTGGTCGCTTGCGGACTTCAAGTCGCTGTCGATGCGGCACCCTATGACGGCGTCTTCGTGTTTGGCGAGGGCTTCGAGGGGGTTTTCGGCCTGGCGATGCGTCCGCGTTTGCCGTCCGTGCGCGGCGGGACGGGCGGGAGTTCCCGCCGGCCCATGGTGAGGATGGTTCTGTCGCGTTTGCGCAGGGCCTTGACGTCCTTCCTGCAGAGCGTCCTGTCGGATCTCTTGCCGACCTTGCGCGCGGTCCGGTTCAACAGCGCGAGCATGTGTTGCGCATCGACGATGCACTGGAGGTCGCGTTCGAGGTGGGCGCCGCACAGTGCGTGGAGGCAGTGCACGAAGGAGAGAGAGCTCGACCATCGGTCGTGGATGAGGACGCCCCCGTAACGGGGGATGATCCCGATGTCGTTCATGGCGGCGCGCCCCCTGTTGGGGTGGCAGAACATCAGTGATGTCTCCCGTGCTGCCATCGTGCAGCCCGTGGTTCTTCCCGTTGATGCGGATCGAGGTCTCGTCTGTGTGCAGGACCGGTGCCGCGAGGACGGACGCGATGGCGGCCTTTTCCCACCTCTTCGAGGGCGCTGGCCGTGGCGTGTGCACCAGGCCAGCAGTGTGGCCTCGGCGATGCAGCGTCCGGTGAGCGCCTTGAGGGTCTGCGCGACACGGCTGAGGGGCACCATGTGGGCGGCCATCTGGTGGATGGCGAAGGCGATGATGCCATGCCCGTCCTGGAGCGGACCGGGCATGGTGTCGGGGAAGACGCCGCGGGTCTCCTTGCGGCAGTCTCAGGCAGGTCTTGATCGCGGCCTCGACACGGGTGGCGGTGACCTCGAAGACGATGTCCACCAGGGTACGCGTCTCTCAGGCCCGAGGCCTCGATCGTGATCTGGTCCGGGCACACGTCCGACACCCTCCGTTATCCAGCGGCATGGGCCGATTCAGCTTCGAGCGAGAGCCGCAGCCGCCCAGCCGGGAACCGCCCCGGCAACCCACCGGATCCCGTTCATCAGGATCGCAACCTCCCGGTGCGGCCTGTCGGGGTCGGTGTTGTCGTAGAGCAAAACCTCCTCAGCGTGCACCATCGCAACCGGGAGATTGGTGTACGAGCGCACGAACCGCCGGCGTGCGTCCGCCTCCGGGACATCGTGGCCGCCAAGCGCCACCCGGCTGCGGATGCGGTCGAGCGCCTGTTCCGGCGAGGCGATCGACACGTCATGCAGGACGACCCGGTAGCCGGACCGCCGCCATGTGGGGGATAATGCTGGAACCTGCGAGCGTGGTCTCCACCAGATGCGACCGTCCGGCGTCCAACGCCTCCCGCCGGCGACGAAGCGACGCGCGCGCCGCTTGTAGAAGAAGGTCGCCGGACTCGATGTTGCGCACAATGGCGTCAGGGTCGATGATGTCAATGCCGTTGAACCCGCTCATGCGGGTCAGGGTGGACTTGCCGCACCCGTTCGGACCGGCGACGACGAGAAGAGTCGGAGCGGGCGGCGACCGGGTCAGGCAGATGTTCGCCCGGACACCTCAAGCACCCGGTCCCCGTCCTTGGTGCGTGCGATATAGGCGCCGTCCGAACGCACACCGTAAAGCGTACCGCCGGCCTCAAGCTGGGCCGCCAGATCCGCCCTGATCTGCTCGCGCCAGTCTCGGGGAAACCCCGGTATGTCGGGCGGCGCGTCTGTGTGACTGCACGTGCTCATGCCGGAGATATAGCGTCGATCGTCGCGCCTTTCAATCCACTTTGGCAGCCGCGTCACCGCAAGAACGACGCCCGCCGAGGACCCCCCGCGGAAACGGGTTGCAGCCAGCGTTCGTCAGGCCGTGCGACGCTCCCGGCGCAGCCAGTTGAGCAGATCGATTCGGGTGATGACGCCGAGAAAGGCGTCGCCGTCGACGACGATCGCCGTCAGGTCGCGGCGGAAGATGGTCATCAGGGTGTCGATGTCGGCGGTGGCGTCGACGGTTTCCGGGCTTGCCGACATCGCCGAGGCGACGCGATCCGTGAAGGCATCCGGACGCCGGTGAACGACCCACAGGATGTCGGATTCATCGATGATGCCGACCACGTTGTTGCCGGTCATGACGGGAAGCTGGCTGATGTCATAGAGCTTCATGCGCGACAGCGCGTTGGCGAGCGTGTCGTCCGGTGACGTGGTGACGGAGGCCCGTTCGGCGTGGGGACGGGCGATGAGATCGCGCAGGTCGCCGTGGGTCTCGCGCTCGAGAAATCCCTGATCGAGCATCCAGTAGTTGTTGTACATCTTGGAGAGGTACTTGTTGCCGCTGTCGCAGACCAGCGTCACCACGTTCTTCTTCTCATCCTGTTCACGACAATAGGCCAGCGCGGCCGCCAGCAGGGTGCCCGAAGACGAACCTGCCAGGATGCCTTCGTCAACGAGGAGCTTGCGCGCCGCAGCAAAGGCTTCGGCATCCGTCACCTTGTAGGCCTTCGCGACGAGGGAGAGATCGCTGACCTCGGGAATGAAGTCCTCGCCGATACCTTCGACAAGCCAGGATCCCAGCGATCCCATGGTTCCCGTGTTGACGTGGTCGGCCAGAATCGATCCGACCGGATCGGCGAGGATCATCTCGACATGCGGTGCCTCACGGCCGAAGAAGCGGCCCATCCCGGTGATCGTGCCGCCTGATCCCACACCGCAGACCACGGCATCCACCGCGTGGTCCATCTGCTCCCAGATCTCCGGCGCCGTGCCCTGTTCGTGGGCCAAGGGATTCGCCGGATTGCCGAACTGGTTGACGAAGACGCTGTTGGGGGTCTCGTCGGCAAGGCGGCGGGCAAGATCCTGGTAGTACTCCGGGTGCCCCTTCGTGACATCCGACCGCGTCAGGCGCACTTCCGCTCCCATGGCCTGCAGGTTGAAGATCTTCTCCTGGCTCATCTTGTCGGGTATCACGAGAAGCAGGCGATAGCCCTTCTGGCGCGCCACGAGGGCAAGGCCGAGGCCCGTGTTCCCCGCAGTTGCCTCGATCAGCGTACCGCCAGGCCCGATGGCACCTGATTGTTCAGCGGCCTCCACCATGGAAAGCGCCGGGCGATCCTTGATCGATCCTCCCGGATTCTGGTTTTCCAGCTTCAGGAACAAACGACAGGGACCGGTATCGAAGGATCGCACCTCGACAATCGGCGTGTTGCCGATGGTCTCGAGAATGTTCGTGCTTGCCGCCATGGTGCATTTTCCGGTAGAGCCGACCACCCGTGTCTCTTACAACAGGTCCTGCATCATGACACGAATGCGGTCGGCGCCCGCCTCATGACCCATCCACAGAACTACCGTGTCTATGGCGTCCTGTTGCGCAGCCGCCAGGTTCTCGTTGCCGCCGAACATGTCGCCGGGGTCTTCGTATGGAAGTACCCGGGCGGTGGAGTCGATGACGGCGAGACCGCATACGAGGCCCTTCGGAGGGAGTTCCGGGAAGAGACCGGCATGGACATTCGGATCGTGCGGGAGCTCCATGATCCGGGAACGCTCATCAGCGCGTGGACACGCGCACCCTACACGCCAGTCTACTACCTGATCGAGTCGGACGATTCTCCGTGCGTGCCGCCGGGCGAGGAGATCGACATGCAGTTCATGGACCCCGACGCGGTGTTCGCAAGTCCTCTCGTTGCCGGCCCCGAGAAGGCAGCCCTTGCTACCGCCCTGGCGGATCACAACCCATCCTCATCCTGACCGGGATCAAGATAGCGCACCAGCTCGGGCAGTTCCGGAGCGTCAAGAACCGTGTCCGTGGGCCCGGTGAGAAGAATGCGTCCGCCGTCCATGAAGGCAACCGAGTCGGCAATGCGCCGGGCATCGGCGGGGGCATGGGTGACCATGACCACGGTCAGCCCCGCCTCGCTTCTCAGCCTTGATACGAGATCGAGCATGGCGCGCCGCAGCGCCGGGCCGAGAGCCGCGAAGGGCTCGTCGAGCAGCAACACGGGGCGTTTCATCACAAGCGCCCTTGCAATGGCGACCCGTTGACGCTCGCCACCGGACAACGCGCCGGGCCGCCGATGAACCATGGCCTCCAGTTCCACGCGTGAGAGAGCCTCATGGGCCATGCGCCGCTCCGTGGCCGTCAATGCCAGACCGGGATGAAGCCCAAGGGCGACGTTTTCGAGAGCCGAGAGGTGGGCAAACAGATTGTGCTCCTGAAAGAGCGTGGTGATCGGTCTCGATGCCGGCGGGAGATCCGTGACCTCCCTTCCATCGACGAGAACGCGCCCCGCGCGCGGCCTGTCGAATCCGGCGGCCAGAGACAGCAGCGTACTCTTTCCGGCGCCGCTGGCGCCGATGAGCGCCAGCAGTGCGCCGCGGCGCACGGCAAGATCGGCGGCCAGACTCCAGCCTCCCTGTTCGAACATGACGCCGTCGAATTCAAGTCCGGGCAGCGACACGACCGAGGCCCTCGATGACAACAAAGATGGCAAGGCACACGAGCACAAGAAAGAGTGCGATCACCGCCGCCTCATCCATCCGATAACTGCCCAGTGCCCGGTAGAGAAGCAGCGCAAGGGTTGCCTCGCGCTCGGTTCCAAACAGCGCGATAGCGGTGAGGTCGCCTGCGGCCAGCGCCGTGGCCAGGGCGAGCGCCGTGGCCAGCGGACGCAGCGCCAGAGGGCCTTCGAGCCAGACAATCCGGCGGATTCCTGCAAGACCCAGACTGGCGCACAGCCGGTCATGGTGGGCTGCCGCCCGGCGCAGGACCGGCGAGACGAGTCGCAGCACATAGGGGACGCAAACCAGTCCGTTGACCAGGGCGGCAAGCGGCAGGGCCCAGTCGAACACCCGGACATGCCCGAGGAGAAGAACGAAGAGGCCGGCGCCCAGCACCACCGGTGACACGACAAGGGTCTGACTGCCGGCAATCTCGAGGACATCAGCCATGCGGCGACGGTGGCGGCGCATGGCCAGATCGCAGGTCGTGGCGCCGAGCAGGAGGCCGACGGTGACGGCAACGACACCGGCGCCAAGCCCGACCACCACACTGCGCAGCGCCGCAAGCCAGACATCCTGGCGGGCAAGAACATCCGCGAGTGGCCCGGTCAGACCGGAAATCGCGACTCCGGCCAGCGGCGCGCCAACCCAGAAGATGCCGGCGGCGATCATGAGGACATCGCCGATGCGGCCCGGCCAGCCATGGGAATCAGGACGCCTGGTGATCCTGCCCGCCCCGGCCTCACTCAGGGAAAATCTGGCGAAACGGAAGAGGACGATGGCAACGGTGCCGCAGATCACCACCTGGAGCACGGCAAGGAAGACCGCACGCACGATGTCGAAATCCAGCCGCAGCGCCTGATAGATCGCCACTTCAAGGGTGGCCGCCCGGGGGCCGCCGCCAAGGGCGAGCACGACGGTGAAGCTGGAGAATGTGAGGAGAAAGACGAGCATCGCGATGCCGGGCAGAATCTCTGCCATGCGGGGCCACTCGATCAGCCGGAAGATCGGCCACGAGGACATGCCGAGCTGGGCGGCAAGCCTCCATGTTTCCCCGGGAATGGACTCCCAGAGCGGCAGCATCAGGCGCACGGCAAGCGGAATGTTGAAGAAGGTGTGGGCAATGAGAATGCCGCCCAGTCCATAGATCGGACCGAGTTTCTCCACTGTGAGCGCGCCCAGCGCAGCGTTGACGGCGCCGTCGTGTCCCCACACGGCCACCACCCCGAACACGGCGACGATGGCCGGCAGGACCAGCGGGATGCCGAAGAGGCGGATCACGATGCCGCGTCCCGGAAAAACCGGGCGGCGCGCCAGGGCCCGGGCAAGAGGAACGGCAAACCCCAGGGAAAGAGCCGTGGAGAGCGTGGCCTGGAGAACCGTGAAGGCGAGCACGTGGAGTGCGTAGCGATCGAGCAGACGCCCCGCTTCTCCCAGAGGGGCCGCTTCGAGAAGCGCCGCGAGCGCCAGTACCGCCAGACCCGGAGAGGCGACGAGCGCCAACACTCCGGGCCATAGCAGCGGCCGCAAACCGACCATCATTCTCCGATGGCCGCCTCCAGCCACTCGTCGGTCCACTGTCGGCGCATGGCGCCGGCTTCTTCCGGCGCCAGCAGCAGTGACATGGCAGGCTCCGGCAGTTCACGGAAGACGTCCGGCAGATCGTCACCGAGATCGATCACCGGGTACATCCAGTTGCCCGTCGGAATGGCGCCCTGGAACTCCGGCGTCGCAATGAAGCTCAGAAAGTCGCGGGCGAGGTCTTCCTGGTCCGTGCCATCGACCATGGCCGCCACCTCGATCTGCATGTAGTGGCCTTCCTCGAACATGGCGGCACGGTAACGCGTTTCGCCCTCGACAAGCCGGTGATAGGCAGGCGAGGTTGTATAGCTCAGCACCATCGGCGCCTCGCCCTCCAGGAACAGCCCGTAGGCCTCGCTCCAGCCCGCGGTCACGGTGAGAACACGTGACGACAGCCTGCGCCAGGCGTCAGCCGCAGAATCGCCGTAGACAGACTTCATCCACAGCAGGAGGCCCAGCCCCGGAGTACTGGTACGGGGATCCTGGATAATGAGATCGGCGCCGTCGCCGCCCGACACCAGTTCATCGAGTGATGCCGGTGGCCGAGGCAGCGCCTGATCATCGTAGATCACCGCGAAATACCCGTAATCGAAGGGAACAAAGACGGAATCATCCCAGGGAACAGGAAGATCAAACTCCAGGCCGGCAAGGCCGTGCGGGCGCACAAGGCCAAGATCGCGGGTTTCCGCCATCAGGTTGGTATCGAGCCCGAGCACCACATCCGCCTCGCCGCCTGATCCCTCGAGGCGCAGTCTCGACAACAGGATTGCGGCGTCATCGACCGCCGTCCAGCGGATGGTGCACGCGCAACGCGCCTCGAAGGCCTCCTCGATCTCAGGTCCCGGGCCCCACTCGCTGACAAAGGATTCGTAGGTGTAGATATCAAGTGTTTCGGCGCGCGCTGACAGCATGGTCAGCAAGGCAACCGACAGAAAGGTCAAGACTCTTGCCATGGTTCCTCCTTCGGCGCCGGTGCCGGGGAGGTGCCTTTCTGGTGGGGGAAAGACCGTCTCCTCAATCCCTACGCCGGCATGATCCGGATCAGGTTCGACGGGTCGATGCCTCTCGGCATCTCTCAGCTCCCAAGGAGCTCCCCGTGAGTGACTGGTGCCAGTGTGGACCACAAGGCGACCATCCGCAAGACAAGGATCAGCGGCGTCGAATCTCGAAGGTGTAGACGCCGGAATCCGTCGCCGCGGCCAGCAGGGCATGACCCGTGGTGTCGGCGAAGGCCTCGAAATCCTTCTGCGAACCAGGGTCCGTGGCATGAACGACGAGAACCTCCCCGCTCGCCATCTCCTTGAGGCGCTTGCGCGCCTTGAGCACGGGCAGGGGACAGGCGAGTCCCCGCACATCGAGTTCCTGTTTCATGGCCGCAACGATACCCGGCAGCCAAGCGCATCGCCAGCACCGGATGGCTGTTCCTTGTCCAGCATGGTATGGGTTACGGGCGACGACTCTTCGGGATCACAACACCGATGAATGACCACACGCCGTGCCGATCGCCCGTACCCATGGGGCGCCCGTGCCCATGGGTCTTGGGCGAACACTGTTCAGGATCACACCTGACACACCCTCTGGCGCCCTCGCGCAATGCGCTCATGCCCGGGCACTGTCTGGAATCACCATTGATGAACTCCTGTCACGCCATCTCATGATTGCTGACGTTCACCAACGGCGCCCTGCGGCCCGACAGTTGCCACGCCAAGCCGATACGCTCGCACCGGATGGTGCGGAGGTCCGCATTCTGTGCTCTCTTGCCGGCGGCAGCGGCGCCCATTTCCGCCTGGCACCGGGCACCGTATCGCGCGCCGGATGCCACCGCAGTGTGGAAGAAATCTGGTACATCCTCGAAGGCCGCGGCGAGATGTGGCGCCGCATGGACGGGCACGAAGAGGTTATCGCACTGATCCCCGGCCTCTGTCTGACAATCCCGCTTGGCACCTCCTTCCAGTTCCGCGCCGACCCGGGCGGCGCACTCTCGGCCTTCGCGGTCACCATGCCACCATGGCCGCAGGATCGCGATGACGAGTGGACCGAGGTGGAGCCCCGCTGGCCGGTACGCCTGTAACACCCCGGGCACTCGTTCGATGGGCATGTCACAGCCTGCTGAAGGTGTGACCGGCTGCCATCCCGTCAGCGTCGAACGGACGATGCGGCACGTGTTCGCGAAGCGCACGCATGACCGGTTTCGTCCGCTGTCGCGTGACCTCATCAGGCCAGGCAGGGTCCGGTCTGCCGGACAGCCATGACGTGTGCATTGTCCCTTGCCGACAGCAATCGGGGGATGGCGCCATGCCATCCCCCGGTCGCGTCGGACAGGAGGCGGTCCACCACCGCCCCCCGGAACCGGTGACTGCCCGTCAGTCGAGCATGGCGTCATGGCGCCCTCGATGATCGAGGGCCTTATCCATACCGACATCCCTGTAATGGCTGACCGCGGCATCGTACTCGGCATTCTCCGAACGGATCTGCCAGACGTGCCAGATCACCCAGATGGCGACGGCGGCAAGAACGAGCACCCACTCGATTCCCGGGAAGGGATAGATGGCGCCCAGAGACGCAACATCGGACCAGCTTTGAACATTGGTAGACATGGTTTCCTGTCTCCTTTCCGAGACCGCTCAGCTCTTCGCAAGATCGCGGTCGATGTCCTCCATCGCCGTGTCCCGATAGGCATGGTACGGGAAGGCGTCCCCGTAGTCATGGGTATCGAGACCGGCCAGTTCGACCTCGCGCGGCACGCGCAGCCAGCCCAGGCCGTCGAGAATCTTGGCCAGAACCCAGCAGGGCAGGAAACCAAGAACCCAGAACATCATGACGGCGCCGAGGAACTGGCCGAGCGGGGTGATGGATGCCACACCGTCGGTGTTGCCGAACCAGCCCGATGCCTCGTAGGCGATGTTGGAGGGATAACCCCAAAGCATGAAGCCGGCGATCACCGTCCCGGCGAAACCGGCGTAACCGTGCACGGCCACGGCGCCCACCGCATCGTCGATCCTGAACTTCCGCTCCACCCAGTGGTGCATCTTGTAGGCGATCCACACACCGACCATGGCGATGAGCATCGCCTCGATCGGATGATAGAGATCGTTGCCGGCAGAGGCGCAGATAACACCTGCAAGACCGCCCGAATAACTCCAGAACGGCTGCCCCCTCGAGACCAGATAGCCTGCCAGGAGACCGCCCGAGAGCGACATCAGGAAGTTGAATGTAATCGCGGAAAGCGATGTCGGTGTCAGGTAGATGTTGGTGGCCGTGAAGAAGGGGTCTCCCTCGGCTCCAAGGACATCCGCGGTGTAGTCGATGATGGGAATGTTGCACGCGGCATAGAACCCCCAGAACCCGGTGTAGATCAGGAAGAGACCGACCGTGACGAGCCAGGGGTTGTTCTGGGGTATGTCGCGTGGTGTGCCATCGGCGGCGAACTTGCCCAGCCGGGGACCCAGCACAACGAGGATGCCAAGCGCCGAACCACCGGCAATGCCGTGCACCACCGAGGATGCGTAGGCATCGTGATAGCCCCACAGCTGTACCATCCAGCCATTGTAGCTCCAGCCCCAGGCGGCATCGATGATCCATGTCACCGAACCGACAAGAACGACCACGATCAGGAATGCCTGGGTCTTGATGCGTTCGATGACGGCGCCGGAGACGATCGACGCGGTGGTCCATGAGAACAGCAGGAATGCTGCCCAGAAGACCCCGTTGATGCGGGCCCAGTACATGGTGTCATCGGCCGTCAGGCTCGACGCTTGGACAGTGACTGCGCCACCCATGTGGGCGCCCATGAGTTCGGACCACGGCACGGCAAAGGGCGCATCGAGCAATCCGCCCATCAGCGGGAAGTGTGGGAAGGCGAAATAGATCCACCACCCGAAATAGAAGAACGTGATGGTGACCAGCGGGATCAGCATCGTGTTCTTCATCAGCGTGTGTTGAATATTCTTGCGGCGCGACGCGCCGACCTCGTAGACACAGAACCCTACATGGATCAGGAACATGAGGACGACCGTGACCCAATAGTAGAATTCCGTGAAGATGACGGTAAGCGAAGCCAGTTGTTCAGTCATCTTCCTGGAACCCTCCAGCAGTGATCAGCAAGGGATCGAGACCCCTTGCATCAGGTCCGGCGAAGTGTAGGACATTCGTCGACCGCCGCAAGGCCGGGGTTCGATTGCACCAACAGACCGGATCACATGCCCCATGAACCGACCAACGACGACAATGCCGGGCAGGGCGACGTCCGGGGACCTGATCGCCAGACTCAAGGAACTCGGCATTTCCTCTACGACCCACGAACATGAGCCTGTGCATACCGTGGCCGACAACCGCGCGTTGCGTGGCAGCCTCCCCGGACTTCACTGCAAGACATTGTTCTTCAAGGACAAGAAGGCGCAGCTGTGGCTCGCGGTGGTCGAGGAATCACGCCAACTCGACCTCAAGGTCCTTGCCGGACTCATCGGCTCTGCACGCCTGAGTTTCGCTCGCCCCGAAAGAGTGCGTGACATCCTCGGTGTCGAACCCGGGGCCGTCACGCCCTTTGCCCTGATCAATGACACGGACGAGGACATCGGCGTGTGCATCGATCAAGCCATCATGGAAACGGATCGCGTCAACCTGCATCCGCTCGTCAACAACCGGACGACAGTGCTTCATCCGCGCGATCTCCTGCGCTTCCTCTCGGCCTGCGGTCACGAGGCCAGGGTCATCGATTTCGCACCCGCCACGAGAACCTGAACGGTCGCGCCGTGTTGTGCGGCCCGCCACGAAAACCGGTCATGAATGCCTGGGAGCACGTGCCCCGGAACATGAAACAGTGTTTCGGAGAACACCTGAAGACGGTCGCTTCCGCACGGCGCCCGGCGTCAGCGACGGATGCATGGTGATGTGCGATCCGTCAGGAGAACCTGACGACGGTCGCTTCAGGACGCGTGTCCGGCGAGAATCAGTCCGGTGGCCTCGGCAGTGGCGAGCGTGAGCGCGCGCAGGTCTTCGGGTTCCAGGTTGTGGAGATTGGTCTTGCCGGTGCAACGTGCCATCATCGACGCCTCGCCCGCTGCCGACTTCAGGATGTTGGCAACCGCCCTCGCGCATTCATCGGCCGTGATATCGGGGGCAAATGCAAGCCGGTGGGAATCGTCAAACTCGGCTCCTGCCGCCAAGGCCACGGTCATGCCCATGACCAGCGACTTCGCACCCATGGCGATGAGCTTGGCGGCGTCGGTTCCGGAACGCAGGCCGCCAAACCAGAGGACATCGATTTCCTCTTCCCGGTTGAGCCGGCGCAGGCAGGCAATGGTGTCACGCATGAGCGTGAGGTCAGGAGCGCCGGTCAGTTCCGGCCAGTCACGCCCGGTGGCGGTGTTGCCATTGACCAGGAGAACATCGAGGTCCTGATCGAGGGCAAAGCCGATGGCATCCTCGAGAGCGCTCGCATGGGAGACGGCAAGACCGGTGACCTGCCCGTCGCGGAACCGGCCGATATTCCCTGGCGCCTCGAAGCGCGGACCGATGACATGAATGAGGCCCGCGGCCTCCGCCTGTGGCGGAATCTGACCCTCCACCACCAGTTGCAGCCAGGCCACATCGTCGGCGACCGGCCGCATGCCGATGTAGCCCGCTGCCGCTTCTGCAATTCCGCGTCCGATCCCCCGCTTCACTTCGGCCGGCGCGTTGTCAAAGCCGGTCACGAAAAAGGGCTGCGCCAGCTCCATGCGTCCGGACCCCAGTTCCGTCGCCACCTTGCAGGCCTCGCGATAGGGGTCGATCACCAGCCTCGACAGATTGGCCGGCAGGAAAACCAGATCGTCGACCGTGGCCGGACGATCTGCGGGAAACGGATTGTCGCGCGACCGCAGGCGCTTGGTCAGCATGGCGGCCTGGCGCGTTGTATCGTCACGCTTCATCCGCGCCATCAGGAAGATGTCCTCCCGGTTGGCGACAGAGTAGTCCGCCGAGCCTGTTTCGGCGTCACAGCGATAGCATCGCGCCGCCTCGTTGCGGGCTTCGGCCCAGGTATAGGTCGACTCGATTTCCGGGAACGCAACCGGATTGTCGCCAACACCGTGGAACGGCGGATGATGCAGGCCCAGAAGCTCCCACTTGAGGTCCTGGGCCACCGGCACACGCCGCGTCCGCCACGGCGTACGATAGGGAACAGGATCGTCGATACCGTCGAGCCACGCCTTGATGTAGTAGGCAAGCCGCTGGCCATGGCTCATGGCCATGACGATGGTGGATCCCCCGAAGGCGCCGTCACCGGCGGCAAAGACCTGCGCATCATCGGTCCGCATGGTCTCCCAGTCGGTCCGCACACGATCGTCAGACATGAGAGTCCGGGTGGCGGGGTCGTCGCAGGCGCCATACTGGCCGACCGCGGCGATCACCATGCCACAGCTGATGTCGTGCTCGGATCCCTCGACCGTCACCGGCCGGCGACGGCCGTCTGCATCCGGTTCGCCAGCCTTGGTGCGAACACAGCGTAGTCTCAAGCTGTTCTCGTTGTCGGCAAGAACGCCGACCTGCTGCGTGTTGTAGATGAACTCGATGCCCTCCTCGATGGCGCCCTCGAGTTCGATCTTCCGCGCCGGGATATCTTCCGGCCCGCGGCGGTAGATGACCTTGACCTCCTCGCACCCCGGCAAACGCAGGGCGGCACGGCAGGCATCCATGGCGACATCGCCGCCGCCAATGACGACGACCGTTGCCGGCATGTCGGGGCGTTCTCCTGCGTTCACCCGGCGCAGGAACTCGACGCCGTCGATCACGCGGTCGTCATCCTCACCGGGAATCCCCATGGTCTTGCCCCACCAGGAACCAATGGTGAGTCCCACCGCAGCGTGGCGTTCCTTGAGCTCGGCAAGCGTGACGTCCTGGCCCAGGGCAATATTCGTGTGGATGGAAAGACCGGGACAGCGGGCCTTCAGCCTGTCCATATCTTCCTTCAGGGTTCCCGCCGGCAACCGAAACGCCGGAATGCCCCAGATCATCATGCCGCCGGGACGGTCGGTCATCTCGTAGACATCGACCCTGAAGCCGGCAACGGCAAGATCGTGGGCCGCCACCAGTCCGGCCGGCCCGGCTCCAACGATGCCGATACTCTCTTCACGGGTCACAGCCGCCGCTGCCGGCACCCATTCGGCCCCGAGCCTGTCCATGACAAAGCGCTTGAGATTGCGGATCTGCAAGGGGCCATCGCTTGAGGCGCGCCGACACGCCGGCTCACAGGGTGCATCGCAGACGCGCCCGCAGATAGAGCTGAACGGGTTGGTCGCCGTGATGGCCTCGAAGGCCTCGGCAAACCTGCCCTCCCAGATATGGGCAATGTAGGATGGCGCATCCGTGCCGACCGGGCAGGCGATCTGGCAGGGGGCGGGCACGAAATGCCGGTCGGCTGTATCGTCCGCGAGCTCCTCGGGCAGGATGTTGGCATCCGTCATCGAAGGACCCGTTCCATTGCTGCATCGGTCTCCGGCAGTCTGGCAGCCCGGCGTTCCGGGCGCAGCGCAAGGCCGGTAATCTCGGCCGCTTCAGGTGTGAGAGCGACGAGGTCATCGCGGCACGGACCACGTACGTCATCATATCCCAATCCCCATGTGATGGCCGCGATCTGCCAGCGTACGCTTTCAAGGAAAGTATAGATGTGCTGCGCCTCGATTTCGGGCTTGTAGCGCTTCTCGTGGTCGGGATCCTGGGTGGCGATACCGGTGACACACTGGCCGACATGACACTGCATGCAGGCAATGCAGCCACCGGCAATGATGGCGGCGGTCCCCAGCGCCACGGCATCGGCCCCCAGGCACATGGCCTTGACAGCATCAACCCCGTCTCTCAGCCCTCCCATGAGAACGATCTCGATATCCTTGCGGCGGCCGATGGAGGCGAGGGCGCGTTCTGCCTCGCAGATGGCAGAGATCGTCGGGATGCCGACATACTCCATCACCTCGGCGCCGCCGGCGCCGGTCGAACCCTGCATGCCGTCGAGTTCGACGAAATCGAAGCCGTCCTTGACGGCAATCTTGATGTCGTCGTGGATGCGGCCCGCCCCCAGCTTGACGCTGACCGGCAGGCGGTAGCCCGTCGCCTCGCGCAACTCCTCGACCTTGATGACGAGATCGTCGGCGCCCAGGATGTCGGGATGGCGTGATGGTGAACGAAGGTCGATGCCGGCCGGGATGCCACGGATCTCGGCCAGTTCCTTCGTCACCTTCTTGGCCATGAGCTGGCCGCCGAATCCCGGCTTGGCGCCCTGGGAAATGTAGATCTCCAGGCCGTCCGCCCGGTTCATGTCGTGGATGTTCCAGCCCAGACGGCCACCGAGCATCTGGAAGATGAGCTGACCTGCCGCGTCACGCTGCGCGTCGCTCATGCCGCCTTCCCCGGTATTCTCGGCGATCCCCGCCATGCCCGATGCGATGGCGACCGCCTGCTTGGCGGAGCGCGAAAGAGCGCCGTAGCTCATCGGAGCAATGAGCACAGGCATCGTCAGGTCAAGGGGTCTGGCACCGTTCTTGCCGCCAATCAGCGTATGCATGTGAACATGGGAGACCGGATCGTCGCCGACAGCGTACGGAACGATGTCCCGGGCAAAGGCAAGGTCGGAAAGATGCGGCAGTTCGCGGGCGCCGCCGTACCCCCTCACCCGATAGCGTCCGATCTGGGACTTGATGTAGACGTCTTCCTGGACCTTGTGATTCCAGTAATCGCTGGAGCCGGAAAAGTTGAAGTAGGGAATCGAGCGCACCTGGCGCTCCGGGGTGCCGTAGCGCAGTTTCTTTCCGGCATTCACGATCTTGCGGAACCCGCCACGGAAGGCAATCTCGTAGCGGTCGAGAAAGGCCCGGACCTCGTCCATCTCGTCTTGCGCGATATCGATCTCCATGGCGTCGGACCCCAGCGACACGAGGTCGCCGCCAAGGAAGATCTCGCCTCCCGTCATGTCCTCGCCGAGGCGCTCACCCGACTCGCCCAGGATGATCAGGCGTCCGCCATACATCATGTAGCCGGCCATGAAGTTGGCGTTGCCGCAGCACAGCAGTGTCCCTTTTTTCATGACCTGTCCGGCCCGCGACCCCATGTTGCCCCGGATCACCACTTCCGCGCCGCGGATCGCCACCCCGGCGATGGCGCCGGCGTTGCCGCCCACCACGACGGATCCCCGGTACATGTTGTCTGCCAGCCCCCAGCCGGCATTGCGTTCAACGTGAAAGCGCGGTGTGTCGGTCAGTCCGGCGCAGAAGTATCCGGCAGATCCACGGACATGGATATCAACCGGGTGAATGACGCCGACACCGATGTGATGGCGAGCGTCCGGATTGAGAACCTCGATGGTCTCGCCCCGTGCCGCAGCCTCGCGAATGCTCTCGTTGGCTTCGCGGGTCGACAGGTTCTTCAGATCGATCGTGACCATGTTCTGTAGCTTCCCGGAGGCGGTTCACGGGTATCGAGTGCGCGGCCCGGGAACAGGCGATTGAGCGAGACCTCTTCAGAGGCAATGGCAATCAGGTCATCGTTCTCGAACATGATCATCGGCTTGGCAGCAAGCCGATCCTTCGCATAGCCGATCTCGTCACGGGTCGACACAAGAAAGGAGAATGTTCCGTCCATGTCATCAATGGACGAGGCCAGGGAGTCCTTGAGGGCAATCCCCTGACTCATCTTGTCGGCCAGATAGACGGCAATGAGTTCGCTGTCGTTGTCCGTCGCGAACGCGAACCCGCGGCGTTCGAGACGACGGCGCATCTTCCAGTAATTCGTGATCTGTCCGTTGTGGACAATCGCGACATCGGCAAATCCGGTCGCCCAGAAGGGGTGCGAGGCCTCCGGCTTGACATCCGATTCGGTGGCAAGGCGCACATGCCCCAGACCGTGCGAGCCCCTGAACAGATGGACGTCATAGGTGTCGTCGACGTCATGGGCGCCGCCCACGTCTTTCACGATCTCCAGGCTCTCGCCGATCGACACCACCTTGGCGGCCTGCTCTACGGCGTAGGAGAACGCCTGCAGGTCACCGCTGAAACGCACCACGACCCGATAGCTGCCAGCGATGCGTTCTTCCTCGACGACCTCGGCGGCGTGTTCGTCGAGAACCTTCTTGAGGGCTGCGATGGCGTCGCCCGCCTCGTTGTCGGACCCGACCTGAAACCGCAGCTTGAGATGGCCTTCCTCGCCACTCTCGTAAAGGGCGAAGCCGGTCGAGTCCGGTCCGCGGTGCTGACAGCCGTCGAGCATGTCGACCAGCGCCGTCCCGGTGTCGATGCCACTGTCCCCGTTCTTCAACAGGATACCGGCGATTCCGCACATGGTCTGTTTCCTCTGATGAAACGAAGTTTCCTGCTATTGCTGCTTATAGCCACTTCACGGCGCCAATGCAAACCGCATCAACGGATCGTTCGATCGACAAACTCCGCCTCCATGCCGGCAATGTCCGGGTGCTCGCAGTGCCGTGCGCGACATCGGCAACGGGTCTGGCGATGAAGAAGACGGTCGGCATCACCAACAGCGGCGGGTTCCAGAGACGAAACCCTGGAATGGGATCAATCTGCCGTTCATTGTCCCTGGTCGTCACCGGCAAGCTTCGTGAAGAGAAGCGAGGCCGAATCGAGGACGTCGTCCGGCAGGGACACTTGCGACAACGTCACCGTCAGGGCCGTGTCCAACCGCCAGGATCGGGGAAGCGCAATGTTTGCCGTCGCTGCTGCGCTCTCGATGCGACCGACGAGGCTCGCCCGATCAGCGTCATGGGCAAGCGACAGCCTGATCCCGGTCGCAGTGCCGAGACACTCGAGGATGATGCTCTCGCCGAAGAGATCCTCGAGGCACATATCATGTCCGGACCAGCCGAGAGCTTCGTCGAGGAGAACAATCGAACTGTCTCCCTCGTCGAGGAGGCCCTTCACCAGTCCATGCCGCCGCAGGCGCCCGGCGTCCGTGCCGTCGAAGAGGATCAGCGGACGCCGGTGCTCGGCCATGAGGAGGGATGCCAGATAACCGCACACCGCCGCACCGCCACAGGGCACCACGTCGACGGAATCGTCCAGCGCGCTCCTCCCCGTTCTGCCACAGTGCCGCGACAGCGCCTCGAGGTAACAGGCGTCGCTGACCTGTTCGACAAGCAGCGCCCGACCACGTTGCGCAAGGGAATCGAACATCGCATATCCGGCAGCCGCCTTGAGCGCGAACACCGTTTCGGGATGGGCGGGCCATGAACCCTTGAGGATGCGGGCACGCCCGTTGTCCTCCTCGAACACCGGACGCACCCGCTCGAGATGATCACCGTCGACAAGAAACGGTGAATGCGTTGTGTAGATGACCTGGTTTTCGGCGGACAAACGCTCGAAGAACGCCAGCAGTTCACGTTGTGCCGTCGGGTGAAGGCTGAGGCCGGGTTCGTCCAGCAGGATGATGGCGTCGCCCATGGCGCCCTCCGACTCCGCGGCAAAGACGAGGAAAAACGAGAGGAACCACTGGAAACCCTTGCCGCGGGATTCCAGCTCGATCTCCACGTCCTCCAGCGAATCGTCAGCAACCCTGATGCGAAAGTAATCTCCGTCGACGTGATACCGGATGCGATGGCGCCTCTGCGACCACAACGCGCTGCAGCGACGGCTGATGTCGACCGACGCGGCATTGAGACGGATGGCCCGCTCCTCCATCTTGCGTTGCATGTCTTCGCCCGGCGCCGTGTTGCCCGGGGAGGCGAGTTCCGCGATGTCCCGCGGATCAAGGCCCGCATGACGAAAGAGCGCAAGGGCGGTTCGGAACCGCGGTTCCGGTTCCTCGCGTTCAAGGCCCCGCAACATCTCCGGCAGCCAGATGGCACTGTCGAGAACGCCATAGTTCTCGAAGTAGACGAGCCGCGGCAGCTCGCGTTCCACCAGGGCGTTGACGTGATCGATCACCCTGCTTGCGAAGGGCATCCGCAGCATGGCGGCGACGATCGCACCGAGAGCGCCGAGCCGTTCATCACCGAGGCCGGAAATCTCTGCGTCGATTTCGGCCAGAGCGGCACGGCCGGCAGCGCTTGTGACGTCATCAATCTTGCTCAACCGATCGTGCCACGCGCTGGCCCATGCAGCCAGGCGCGGCGAATCGTCAGAAAGCGCCAGATCCTCGAGAGCCCCCATGAGAGGATCCGGCCCTGCCGGTTTGGCCCCGATCTGAGGCATGTAGGAAAATGCGAGAGAGCCGTCGTAGTGGCGCGTGACGGTGACCTTCTCGGGCACCGCCCGGTCCGGACCCAGCAGGGTTGCGATATCGCGTTTCTGCTGGTCGGGAATCTCGAACTCGATGGAACAGACAGGCCACTCCGCGCCCGTGGAACCGGCAAGGACATAGTCGCGCGTATAGCGGTCACGCGGAAATTCGCGCTGAGCGTCAAAGGTTTCCGCCGTTCCCGGATTGAACTTGTTGAGCGCCTTCAGCAGGGAGGTCTTTCCCGACTCGTTGCGTCCGACAAGGACCGTGACCGGATCGAGTGGTACCCAGCCGCTGTCCTCGATGTTGCGATAGTTGCGAACCCGAAAGCGCAGCGCCTTCATGTCTGATCTCCCGATGCGGCGACAAGGGATATGCGCGCCGAGGCCTCCCCGGCGATGGACGAACCCAGGATCACGCTGCCGCCATGACGTCTGAGGAGAGCGATAGCCAGTGCCAGCTCGTGAGAGGCGCCGTACGGCCTGAACGTACGCTCCGTGAACTGTGGAAGGGGAGCGCCTCCGGTGATCGTGACATGCACCCGGTCATCACTGGCCGCGCTGAAGACGCGAATGGCGCTGTGGTCCATTCCTGCTTCCCGCGACGCCGTGAGGACACGTTCGATCAGGGCCGTCAGGGCCAGCACGATGTCGGATGCCACACCTCTGACATCACCGACATCGGCAAGTTCCGTCATGACAGGAATCCGGTGGCCTGCCCTGATCGCCTCGAGCGCTTCCCTGATGCACGCGTTGATACTGGCTGTCGACGCCTGCGCTGCCCCCCCGGCAAGAGTCCACAGGCGCTTGCCCAGAGACGACAGTTCGCCGGTTTCATCGCGCAGGCAGGCGAGATGACCGTCCAGGTTTTCCACTTCCAGGTGAAGGGAAGCATCATCGTTGAGCGACCGGTCCAGCCCGGCCTCGACGATGGCGTTTCCAAGTCTCTGGCGGGTCTCTCTCAGCGCATTGGTGTGCGCGGCGAGACGTTGCGCCCGCATCGCCACCGCTGCCGCCGTTCCGCGGATCAGCAGTGTTCCCCTGACGGGATCGGCTTTGTGTTGCGCCGGCTCACCGGGGCGTCGCCCGCGGATGCCAAGCAGAACCCAGACCAGCGCCAGAGCACCAAAGGCGGCAACCGTCGCATCATCATAGTTGCGGGCGACAAGCGCCCGGCGGCCGCGCTCGATCTCCAGGGACATGACGAGTTGCTCGGCTGCACCGGTCACCCTGTTGGCAGCCAGCCCCTCGAGCAGCGCATCCAGAGCGCGCTTTTCGCTCACCAGACTGTTTGCTGCCGCAACAAGCGCCACATCACCGTGGGAACGGACAGATTCAAGGCTCGGGGCAGGGCCGGTTCCGGCGAGATACCGGTCCATGCCCTCCACGAGTCCGGCCAGGTCCGATGCCCCCTTCCCGGCTCTGGCAACCGCCGATTTCCAGACATCGATCGCCTCGGAAAGCGACGAATCAGCATCGCCGAGGGCTTCGGCTGCACGCTCTCTCCGCTGCAGCCGCTCCCGCAATGCATCAACCTTGCCGGCAAGGTCTTCTTGAGGATCCGAAACGGCATCAAGGGTCGCCCGCAAGCGTGATGCCGTCTCCAGGACTCCGTTGACAGCGGGTACTCCCGCTTCCCGTACGCCGTCGCGAATCTCCGTTGCCATCGTCACCGCATCGGCGAGGACGGCTTCCCCGCTCTGCCTTGCCAGCATGTTGAGCACACCGGCTACAGCGATGAGCAGCACGGAGACAATAAGGGCAAAGACAGTGGTGCCCCTGCTCATTGCTGCACCTCCCCGCCCTGAAAAAAAGCCGGTTGTCGTGACCCATGACACGGGACCGTATCGGCCGCCTGGTCCATGTCACCGTGACCCGGGCAGGCCTCACGATTTACGCAATCGTGATGCCGGGTCAAGTCCGGGCTTCGTTGCGATCCCTTGCGCAAGGCTCCGTGACGGATCCCTGGCAGCCGGATTGCGTTCACAGCGGCGCCGGGGGCTTGCGGGCTCCACATGACCTGTTTCAGTCTCTTGCACATCTTGAGAAGTGGAGGACCGGCCATGCGTAAGTCCATCCTGACGGTGATTGTTTCTGTGGTGCTGGGATCCGCGGCCTGGTCGGGCGACGACATCGTCAGCCTCGAGGACGCCGAAAGGCTGGGCCAGGAGCGCCACGTGGTCATGAAAGAGATAGGAATAGCCATGCGGACCATCAAGAGTTTCCTCTCCGGCCGCAACAGTGCCGGGGAGGCTCTGGCGGCAACCGGCGCCCTGAAGGACGCAGCTGCCGCCATTCCATCGCTCTTTCCCCCGGGGACCGGCGTCGACGCCCTGCCCCGAACCGGCGCTCTCGATGCCATCTGGGAAAACTGGTCCGACTTCGAGATGGCATCACAACTCCTGGGAGAGCGGGCGACCATGCTCGAGACGGCGCTGGCGTCGGGAGATGGCGACTCGCAGACCGAGGCCTTCATGGCCCTTGGGCGCGACGGGTGCGGCGGCTGTCATGCGGTCTTCCGCGCCGAGGACCACTGAACACTACCCGGCAAGCGACAGCACTGCGCACACCACTGCAGCGGCAATGGCAAGGGCGGCAAGGGCACGGATGTCCGCGACGAGACGCGGAGCCTCACGTTGCGGAGGAAGGCGCTTGCGGCCCGTCACCATGGGACCGATGAGGTTGTCGCGCCTGTAGAGCCAGTGAAATCCGACAGCCGCCACGTGGAGGGCGACCAGCACGAGCAGCATGTCAACCGTGATGGCGTGAACAGCCGAGGCACTGCGCGCTGCTTCGTAACTCACGAGATGCGACAGCGGTCCTTCGTTCCATCCGTCGACATCCACCGCAAGGAGCCCGGAACCCGTGTGGATGACGAGAAGGAACAGCATCAGGACAACGGAAAGCCCTCCCAGGGGATTGTGACCGACCTCGTGGCCGGGCCGTCGCTCACCAAGGGACCGCACATGGGCCATGATCTCGCCCGGGGGGCGCAGGAAGTGCCGAAACCGGGCAGTGTCGCTGCCCACGAACCCCCAGATGATCCGCGCCACGACAAGGATCAGCAGGGCCTCTCCTGCCATGATGTGAATGTCGAACCTGCCACGGTCGCCGCTGACATAGCAAACGACGAAAAGCACGACGAGAACCCAGTGAAACACCCGCGTCGGGCGATCCCACACGCATACCGGGCGTCCGGGTTTCGGGTCGGCGCCCGTCACGCTGCCGCACGCCCCGACATGACCCGGAAAAGCCAGGTCCTGTGCCGGAGTTCCGGCATACCGCCCGGCATGGGCTCGCATGGCTCGCTCACCCATGCACGGCGACACCCGCCGGTAAGCGGTCGTGGCGCATCGCGAAACAGATCAAGCCTCTCGTGTTTGACGATCATGCCCGCCGAGAGATCCAGGGCACCGGCATCCATGGCGCCGACATGGGTAAATCCCCTGCCTGCTCCGGCATCAAGGACCCTCGCATCGTCGCCAGGACGGGACCGCACGGCATCGACAACGAGCCCGTGATCCCGGTCGTTCAGTGTCGTGAAGATTGTCGCATCACAGGTTTCGGCGCAGGAATCATGGACCGGATCCCTGCTGCCGCAGAGTTTCTGCAGGATGTCGCGTTTCACCATGTCCTGACCCTGTCGAGGAAAACTATACACCGGCGGCCGAGCGTAGCACGATTGAGGGCCTTCTCGGCCACCAGGGACAGGACCATGCACGAGCCAGTGATCTCGATGTCGCGCCGCACCCGCCGCACACCGTTCACGTCACGTATCGAGGCGCAGGGCGTCGGCGGGTTCACCGTCTACAACCACATGCTCCTGCCGACGTTCTTCCGCGGGTTCGAGGAGGATTACCACCACCTCAAGCGCCATGTTCAGGTCTGGGACGTGACCTGCGAACAGCAGGTCGAGGTGGTCGGTCCGCACGCCGCACGCCTCGTGCAACTGATGACGTCGCGCGATGTTTCCCGGTTGGCTCCGGGCCGGTGTGCCTATGCGCCAATGGTGGACGAGACGGGAGGCATGATCAACGATCCGGTCATTCTGCGGCTCGCGGAAGACCGTTTCTGGATTTCCCTCGCCGATTCCGACGTTGCCCTGTGGGGCAAGGGCCTGGCCCTTGGCCTGGATCTCGACGCACGCGTCTTCGAGCCGGGCGTCGGCCCCATCGCCGTACAGGGTCCAAGGGCAGACGACCTCCTCTCGAGAGTGCTCGGCGATCAGGTGCGCACCATCCGCTTCTTCGGCTTCGCGGCACTGCCCTTTGCCGGTCATGCCTTCGTGGTGGCGCGTTCGGGATGGTCCAGGCAGGGCGGGTTCGAGATCTACATCGACGATGCGGCCATCGGGCAGGCTCTTTGGGATGCGCTTTTCGACGCCGGCCGGGATCTTCACGTGGGGCCGGGCTGTCCGAATCTCATCGAGCGCATCGAGGGAGCCCTTCTCTCGCACGGCAACGACATGACAATCGAGAACAATCCCTTCGAGTGTGCCCTCGGGCGTTTCGTGAATCTGGACTCACCCGTGGAGTTCATCGGCCGTGACGCCCTTGAGCGCATCCGCAACGCGGGCGGTCCCGACAGGATGATCCGCGGCATCAGGTTCGATGGCGCCGCGGCGCCAGCATGTGTTGAACCCTGGCCCCTGCTTGTGTCAGGCGCACCGGCCGGACAGGTGACATCCGCGGCCTTTTCACCCGACCTCGGCGCCACCATCGCCCTTGCCATGGTGGAAAGCAGCGCCTGGGATCCGGGAACGCGGGTGTCGGTCGCCACGCCGGACGGCGAGCGTGACGGAGAGGTCACGACTCTGCCCTTCATCGGGCGCTCGCGATGACTAGGACGCCGCCGCCATGGCAAGGGAATCATGCATCGATGCCCCGGCAAGCCCGCAATGTTCCTGGAGACGGTCGCTGAAGCAGTCGGGCGTTGTGCGTCATTCTATGGCGGGCAGCGTCTCCACCGGCACGGTGTAGTTCACCGGCATGCGTCCGCCGTCGGGATAGATGACCTGGCCCGTGACATAGGCTGCATCGTCGCTTGCCAGAAACGACACGACGCGCGCGACCTCGTCCGCCTCGCCGAGGCGACCCAGCGGCGTGCGCGAGAGGATCATGCGGTAGGCCTCGTCGCTGGAGAGCACGGCGCCGCGTGCCATGTCGGTCAGTATGGTGCCTGGCCCCACGGCGTTGCACCTGACATTGTGGCTTGCCAGAGCGACGGAAAAGATCCTTGTCAGCTGGTTGATCCCCGCCTTCGAGACGCCGTAGGCAACACTGTTGGGAATGGCAAGTTCTGCCTGGACCGAAGACATGTTGACGATGGCGCCGCCGGACGCCTGCTCCACCATGACGCGGCCCGCGGCTTGCGAGCCGAACAGCACGCCCTTGAGATTGACACCGAGGACGCGGTCGAAATCCTCCTCGGCGATGTCGAGAACGCCGGCGTTGAAACCGACACCGGCATTGTTGACCATGATGTCGAGCCTGCCGTGGGTATCAAGGGCGCACCGGACAAGCGCATCGACGTCCTCGCGACGCGACACGTCCACGGTCATGGCGACGGCGCCCAGCGACGCTGCCTCTTCGGCGACTTTCGCACCCTGGACATCCCCCATGACGACCAGCGCACCCTCTCCCGCCAGCCGCCTGGCACAGGCAAGCCCGATGCCCTGGGCGGCCCCGGTGACCACCGCAATCCTGCCTTGATGTCTCATCATGTCTTCCTCGCCATGTCAGGGAATGACCACGATCTTGCCGCGGGCCCGGCGTCCGGCGAGATCGGCAAGGGCTTGCGGCGCCTCCTTGAGGGTAAAGGTTCTCGAGACCAGCGGGCGCAGTGCGCCTTCGGACATCCATGTGAAGATCTGCCCGAAGGAGCGTTCGAGGAGTGCGGGCCGGCTTTCACGATAGTTGGACCAGTGAACGCCGACGACGGAGATGTTCTTGACCAGCAGGATGTTGGCCGGCGCCTGGGGGATGCGGCCCGAGGCAAATCCGATGGTGAGCAGACGTCCTTCCCAGGCAATGCAGCGCAATGACTGGTCGAAGACGTCACCACCGACGGGATCGAAGATGACGTCGGCGCCACCCTTGGTGATCTCCTTGACCTCGCCACGGAATTCGCCGTCACCATAGTTGATGACGTGATCCGCACCGTGACGGCGTGCCGTCTCCAGCCTGTCGGCGCTGCTCGCCGTGGCAATGACGAGGGCGCCCATGGCCTTGCCGACCTCGACTGCAGCAAGGCCGACACCACCCGACGCTCCGTGCACGAGGAGACTCTCGCCCGGTTGAAGCCTGCCCCGCACCTCGAGGCCGATGTGAGCCGTACCATAGGCGATGGGAATGGCGGCGGCTGTCACAGCATCGATGCCGGCGGGACGCCGCATCGCCTGAGAAGCCTTGCACACCACCTGCTCGGCGAAACCACCGACACCGGGCATGGCGATGACCGCATCGCCGGGCTTGACGTTGTCCACCCCTGACCCGGTCTTCAGGACCGTGCCGGCCACTTCCATGCCCGGCGTGAACGGGTGTTCGGGCTTCACCTGGTAGGCACCCTGGATGATGAGGGTATCGGCGAAATTCACGCCGCAGCCTTCGACGCGGACGACAATGTCACCGGGGCCGGGCTCAGGGTCCGCCACATCATCCACGACAAGATCTTCAGGTCCACCCCACGCTCGGCACAGCAAGGCTTTCAACGCTGCATCTCCCGGTTCGGCATGATCATCAAGGTGCGTCTCCTCCTGTGCCATGCACATGGGCGATCAGCGCCAGAAACGCAAGGATCAGCATGATGACAATCACCGGCATTGCGCTGTCCGTCAGGGTGTGGCCGACAACGGTCATGGCGATGGCGCCCAGACCCATCTGCAGGGCGCCGGAGAGACCCGATGCCGTCCCGGCGCGGCCAGGCTCCACGCTGACGATGCCGGCGAAGCCGTTGGGCATGCTGAAACCGTTGCCCAGGGACATCACCCCTGCCAGCACGAAGAAATGAACCAGCCCGAACCAGCCGAAGAGAAAAAGGGCCACCATGACGAGAGCGGCCAAGGAGGAGACTGTCGTTCCGATGGTGATCATGCGGTCGATGCCGATCCGGCGGCTGATCCGCCCGGAGATGAAATTGCCGGTCATATAGCTGCCTGACACCAGCATGAACCAGAGAGCGTACTCGGACGGACTGCGCTCGTAGATGGTCACCGCCACGGCCGATGCGCCTCCCAGGAAGGTGAAGAACGTCGCCGTGGTGAAGGAGACCTGCAGGGCGTAGCCGAGGAACAGCCGCTTGCCGAGGAGGCGCGCGCAATCCCTCACCATGTCCCGAAACGAGGTCCGGGATGTGCGCTTCGTGTTGGTTTCGCTCAGAACGACGATGCACACTCCGGTCACGAGAAGACCGATGGTGAGCGCCAGAATCATGACCGACTGCCAGCCATACCACTCGTAGAGGTAGCCACCGGCGATGGCGCCGACCATCGGCGCGACAATCATGCCGGCCGTCACGTAGGCCAGCATCTGCGCCGATCCCTCGCGATCATGCATGTCCCTGATGATGGCACGCGCCAGCACGATCCCTGCGCTGCCGCCCAGGGCCTGCAACGCCCGGCCGATGATGAGCGCCTCGATGTTCCAGGCCACCAGGCAAAAGAGCGTGCCACCGATATAGACCACGAGCCCGGTGATGAGCACCGGACGGCGGCCAAAGCGGTCGGAGAACGGACCATAGACGAGTTGCCCCGCCACAATGCCGATCAGGTACACCGAAAGAGACAACTGGGTGACGGAAAAATCCGTGTCGAAGTCGCTGGCGAGGCCTGGCATCGCAGGGACCAGGACCTGCAGCGCCAGGGGACCGATCGACGCGATCATCACCAGAACCAGCATGGACGGCCTGCGCCGAAGGGGCTGGCGCATTGTTCGATCCGGATCCTGTTCCAGTGGGAGGGTCTTGCCGCAATGCTGCTCCTACCATGGCACAGGCCCCGGCGCTTTCGAACAACCGTTTGAAGGGCGGCCCGCCAGTCCGCTGATCACCTCGCGCAACAACGACGATGACGGTTGCAGGTCATCTTCCGGTCCGCAGGCGTCGACGCCGGTCCGCGCAGCGAGAAGCGGGATTTGTGCAGAAGCACGGTGGTTGCTACACAGTCGCCCACAAACGACCCGCCGCCGTCATCCGGCGGCCCTTTGCAGGACAGAAAACCGTCTTTTTACTTAAGGTTTTAATCTCAATGACATAAGGGTGTTTTACTTGAGAGCACAACCATCGAAACCAACGACGAACCGCCACGTCATCCCGGCCTCGCACACGGATACGGAGAAAAGATGAGAACGGCCACCGAAGGCAACAACGGGCTGAGACGGGAGAACGCATGACGCTGCCGCCAGCGGCCGACGCGTCGCCAATCCCCGGGTTCCGCGGGCAGGGCGTGCAGCAGGGAGCAGACCGCACCACGCTCGGCCACATCATGAATGCAGAGTTCTGACGGCAATGTCCTCGTGTCCGCCTTCAGAACATCACGCGCGCCGCCGGCACCGGCTGACCGGGATGGCGGCCGGACTCCCCCTTGCCGAGGACATGTCCCGATGAAGTCCCATGCCCGTGTCGTCATCGTGGGTGGCGGCGTTCTTGGTTGCGCGATCGCCTGGCACCTGGTGCGCGCCGGCTGCCGCGACGTCCTGCTGCTTGAGCGCGCGGACCTGACGTCGGGGTCGACATGGCATGCCGCCGCCAACATCCATGCCATGCACGCCAACACCAGCCTTGCCCGCCTGCAGGACTATTCGCTGAGGCTCTATGACAGCCTCGAGGAAGAAACCGGGCAGTCCTGCGGTCTGCATCGCTGCGGCGGACTCTATCTTGCCACCAGCACAGACCGCCTTGACGAACTGAAGATCCAGAGGGCGCGGGCCCGCTATCTCGGGCAGGATTTCGAGATCATCGGCCTCGACGACATCCGCAGGCTCAATCCGCTTGTCGATACCAGCCGGATTCTGGGCGGCATGTGGGGGGCAACGGACGGCCACGTCGATCCTTCCGGGGTGACCCATGCCTTTGCGCGGGGCGTGCGCCAGGCTGGTGGTGTCATCGTGAGAAACACGCCGGTGACCGGCTTCGCGCGCCGCCGCGACGGCGACTGGGACGTCGTGACAGACGCCGGCACGGTGGTTGCCGAAACGGTCGTCAATGCTGCAGGACTGTGGGCGAGGGAGGTGGCTGCCATGGCCGGCTACACGCTGCCGCTCGTTCCCATGGAACACCAGTATGTCGTCACCGACGACATCGCCGAGGTCGCGGCGCTGGACGGTGAAATTCCGCTGACCCGCGACCAGGACAGCGAATTCTACATGCGCCAGGAAGGCAGCGGCATGTTGATCGGGTGCTATGAGCGCAACGGTGTGCACTGGGCCGTTGACGGCACGCCGCACGACTTCGGCATGGAACTCCTGCCTGACGACATCGGCCGCATCTCGGCCAACATGGAGGCTGCCATCGGCATCGTTCCCTGCCTCGGATCCGCCGGGGTAAAGCGGGTCGTCAACGGCCCGATGATGTGGTCGCCCGACGGCGCGGCCCTTGTCGGTCCTGTTCCGGGCAGGGAAGGCCACTTTGTCGCCGCCGGCATGATCCCGGGATTCTCCCAGAGCGCCGGCGTCGGCTGGGCGCTGGCCGCGTGGATGCTCGAAGGCGTGCCGCCGCTGGACATGATGCCGCTCGATGTCACCCGCTTCGGCGACTGGGCCGACCGGACCTTTGTCCTGGCGCGCTCGGCAGAGACCTATTCCAAACGGTTTGCCATTGGCTGGCCGGAAGAAGAACGCGAGTCGGGACGCCCCGTGACGACGTCTCCGGTGCACGATCTGCTGGCTGGGAACGGCGCGGTCTTCGGTGCCGCCTTCGGTCTCGAGCGCCCCTTGTGGTTTGCCGGTCCCGGCGAGGAGGCGCGCGACATCCCCTCCTTCCGGAGACCCAACTGGTTCAGTGCCGTGGGCCGCGAATGCCGGACGCTGCGCCGGGCCGTCGGCATGATCGAGATCACCGGCTTTGCCCGCTACGAGGTCGAAGGTCCGGACGCGACCGCCTTCCTCGATCAACTGCTGGCCTGCCGCCTTCCCCGGAAGCACGCACGCACGGTCCTCGCACCCATGCTCAATGCCGCTGGCGGGATCATCGGCGATTTCACCGTGACACGACTCTCCGATACGGCGTTCTGGCTGGTCGGCTCCGGTGCTGCCGAGGCCTTCCATCTTCGTCACTTCGCGGGCCTCCTGCCCGGTCACGAGGTGACGCTGCGCAGCGTCACCGCCGACCATGGCGGCTTTGCCATTGCCGGACCCAACGCCCGCACACTCCTGGGGCGCCTTGCCCATGAGGACGTTTCAAACGCCTCATTCCCGTTCCTGGCGGCACGTCACATGGAGATTGCCGGCTTGCCGGCCTTCGTCATGCGTATCGCCTTCACAGGCGATCTGGGATACGAAATCCACGTGGGGCGCCATGATCTGCGATCCCTCCACGCCGCCCTGACGGCGGCGGGCACGGATCTCGATCTGGCCGCTTGCGGAGCGAGGGCCCTTGACTCCCTGCGGCTCGAGAAGGGCTACGGACGCTGGGGTGCGGAATTCACTGCCGACACGACGCCGTTCGAAGCCGGACTGGGGCGCTTCGTTGCCATGGACAAGGGTGATTTCATCGGCCGCGACGCACTGCGCAAGGCGCACAACGAGGGCCCCCGCTACCGGCTCGTGACCCTGCTTGTGGATGCCGACGATGCCGACGCCTGGGGAAACGAACCGGTCCTGATGAACGGCGAGGTGGTGGGCACGGTATCCTCGGGAGGCTTTGGTCACCATGTGGGACAGTCGATTGCGCTGGCCTATCTCGATCCTGGAATCGCGTTGTCATCGACGTCCCTGCACGTCGAGATTCTCGGGGAGCTGCGACGCGCGCGCATTGCCCCGACGGCACCGTTCGACCCCGACAACAAGCGTCTCCTTGGCTGACCGGGCAACAGTGATCTAGGATGACGCGTCCGGATGAAGGAAAGACCCATGAGTGAAGCGATCAGAATTGAATACTGCCGCTCCTGAAACTATGAGCCACGGGCGCTCCGTGCGAGGGATCAGCTCATCAGTGCAGGCGCGGGCGACGTCGAGATCTTCGGAGGACGAACCGGGTCCTTCGAGATTACCAGAGGCGACGAGATCCTGTTCTCGAAACTCGACCTCGGCCGCTTCCCCGACGATGACGAGATTCCGGCACTCCTGGCCTGAAGCAGCCACTGCGCCGGAGTTGCCGGGGATACGTTCTTCATGACCGATGGAGCCGACAGGATACCGGAGTCGGCGGAGGTCGTCGTCATCGGCGGCGGAATCATCGGCGTGTCAACGGCCTATTTTCTGGCCAGGAGGAACATTCCCGTTGTCCTCTTCGAGAAGGGGCGGATTGCCGGAGAGCAGTCGAGCCGCAACTGGGGTTTCGTGCGGCAGCAGGGACGTGCCCCCGAGGAACTGCCGCTCATCGTCGAATCCTTGCGAATCTGGCGCGGTATTGAAGCCGACATCGGTGATCACGTCGGATTCCACCAGAACGGCGTTGTCTATACCGCCAGGAACGATGACGACATCGCCGCCTTCGAGTCCTTTGTCGACCATGCCAAGGCGTTCCAGATTGGTTCAAAGCTGCTGTCGGCAGCGGAACTCAACGCGCTTGTTCCCGCCATGAAGGGGGCGTTCAGGGCAGCCCTGCACACACCGACGGACGGTCGCGCGGAACCCCGCCTTGCGGTCCCTGCCTTGGCCAGGGCCACGGAGCGCCTCGGCGGACGCATCGTCACCGGGTGTGCGGTCCGCGGCCTCGATCTGAAGCGTGGCCGGGTGGCCGGCGTGGTGACGGAGCGCGGCGTCACGGCCACCTCGAGCGTGGTGCTCGCCGGAGGCATCTGGTCATCACTCTTCTGCGGCAACCACGATGTCGCCCTTCCCCAGCTGCGCATCCAGAACAACGTGATGAGGACCACGCCGGCGCCGTCCGTGTTCGAAGGCGCGATCTGGTCCGACGACCTTGCGCTGAGGCGGCGCGAGGACGGCGGCTACACCGTGTCCCATGGCTACTGGGCCGACTTCCATCTCGGCCCCGATGCGCTGCGCTGGATGAGCGACTTCATGCCCGCCTGGCGCCACGAGAAGAATGCCCTGAAGTTTCGTTTGTCGCGCCATAGCCTGCGTGACATGGTCACCCGCAGGCGATGGTCCCTGGATGACACGAGCCCCTTCGAGGCCACCCGCGTGATGAACCCGAAGCCGTACCGCAACGCGATCATGGAGACGTTCTCCAACCTGTTGCGGACCTTTCCCGCCCTGCGCGACATCGAAATCGAGGAAACCTGGGCCGGCCTGATCGATGTCACCCCCGACGCCATCCCGGTGATCTCGGCGGTGGACCCCATTCCCGGGTTCCATCTTGCGACCGGCTTCAGCGGCCATGGGTTCGGCATTGGTCCGGGAGCGGGCCGCGTGACGGCCGAACTCGTGACCGGCGAGACCCCTTCGGTGGATCTCGCCCCCTTCCGCTTTCGCCGTTTTGCAGACGGCATGCCCAATCCTTTCGGCGGCGCCGGATAGCGACCACCGCTCGCTTCTTGCGGTCTCGCCCCTTCTCGTGACGGCGAAGGTCGCACTGGCGGATGCGGGTCAGCCACATGCTGTTGAGCTGCCTGACATGCTGTGCATGGACCGGGATCGCCTCGATACCGAGCCCCTCCAGCCCCCCCCGGCAGACGCCCCTGGCCTCCATCACCACCGCGGTGACGTCATGCCCTTTCAGTCAGGAAGCGAGGGCATCGAGGCCCCCGGCAGGGGCACAGAAAACCCGTCATGCGTGCCTGGAGCGCTCGCCCCGGCGCATGAAGAAAATTCCTTTGCACACTCTGTAACCCGAGCCAGGCAGCGTTGGCGCGCAGAACGTTGATCGTGTCGCTCTCCACCTCTACTTTTCTCCCTCATGGTTGCGTGTCGCAAGCTGCGGCCAACGGATCGCAGAGCCCCCTTCCATCCAAGAGGGGGAACATCGCGGGGTTGGAAGGCCGATGGCGGGAAACAGGTCGGGAACGGGCTCTCGAGGCACCGTAAGGCAAGCGTCCTCTTTCCTGCTTGCGCACGCCATCATTGCCGCAAACACGCGACCGCCGTCGACGCTTCCCGGTCGGAGTGTCAGGCCAACCGCGTTTCATGACATGCTCTTTTCCGGGGAATGTGCGCAGGGAGTGTGACTGATGGCCGGTAAGGACGACATCAGGATCGTTGATGATCTCCTCGAACGCGCGCGCAAGGCACAACGTCGATTTGAAACAGCCGGTTCGCAGCAGGCCTACGACAGGGCGGCCTGGGCGGCGGCCTGGGCGCTGCTGGAACCGGGTCGCAATCAGGCGCTCTCGGAGCTCGCGGTGCGCACCACGGGCCTCGGAAATGTCGCCGACAAGGTCGCCAAGAATTACCGCAAGACCCTGGGCCTGATGCGCGACCTTGCAGCAGCCCGCACATGGGGCGTCCTGGCATCGCACGAAACTTGCGGAATCACCGAGATTGCCCGTCCTGTCGGTGTCATCGGCGCCGTTGTGCCCTCCACCAACCCGGTGGCGACACCCGCCAACAACATGATCAACGCACTCAAGTGCGGCAACGCCATCGTGGTGGCGCCGTCACCGGGCGGCCTTGAGGCCTGTCGGCTGCTGCTCGACTTCGTGCACCGGGAGTTCGCCCGCATCGGCATCGACCCTGATCTCGTGCAGATGATCCCGGCGCCCGCCGCCAAGATACGAACCGCAAGACTTCTCGAGACCGCGGACCTCGCCCTGGCGACGGGTTCACCGGACAACGTCAAACGGGCCTACACCTCCGGAACACCTGCCATCGGCGTCGGCACGGGCAACGTGGCAGTCATCGTCGACGAGACCGCTGATGCCGAAGCGGCAGCGAGATTGATCGCGCGTTCCAAGACCTTCGACAACGCCACATCCTGCTCCTCGGAGAATGCCCTGGTGGTGGTCGATGCGCTCTACGAGACCTTTTCGGCGGCGCTGAGGAACGAGGGCTGCACCATCCTGGATTCCACGAAGGAGCGCCATGTCGTCGAGCGCCTGTGGCCTGACGGTCGACTGAACCCACAAGCGATCGCGCGAGACGCCGACGTCCTGATCGACATCCTCGAACTCGCAGACGAGGTTCCCCGCGACACGCGCTTCATCGCCATCGAAACGGCGAATGCCGGCCCGGGGCATCCGATATCGGGTGAGAAGATCTCGCTCGTCACCGCACTCTACCGTGCCCGGGACTTTGCCGACGCCAAAGCGATCGTCACACGCGTTCTCGACCATGCGGGCGCCGGGCACTCGGCAGGACTCCACAGCGCGCGCGATGACCGCGCCATTGAACTCGGACGCGAGCTTGCGGTCTGCCGCATCATCGTCAACCAGGCCCACGCCATCGCCACCGGGGGGGCCTTCGACAACGGTCTTCCCTTCTCGCTCTCCATGGGGTGCGGCAGCTGGGGCGGTAATTCCATAGACGAAAACCTCCACTGGAAGCACTTCCTCAATGTCACAAGGGTGGTCCGCACGATTCCTCGCGACGAGCCCGCCCTCGAGGATCTGTTCGCGGATTACTGGGCTGAATGCGGTCGATGATTGTCGGATGTGATCCTCCGGTCGGCACGATTCGCGACTGGATCGAGCGGCACGCCCGCCAGACACCCGACAGGGTCAGTCATCTCTTTGCAGACGGATCACCCGATCTCACGTGGCGCGGTCTCATGGAGGGAGCGCAGGCGGTTGCCGGATCCCTGACGGCTGCCGGCGCAACCAGGGGTGAGAGCATCGTCACGTTCCTTCACAACGGGCGGGCGGCCGTCCTCGTGCTGTTCGGACTGTTCCTCGGCGGCTTTCGCGCCACGCCCGTGAACCTCTTAGCGGGTGCTGCTGCGCAGCGCCATGCGCTGCACCACAGCGGCGCGCACTTCGCCATCGTCGAGGGCGATACGGCACGCTGCGTCGACGAGGCCGGGGCAACCGGGATCACCGTCATCGACGCCGGCGAACTTGCCGGTTCGCCGCCAGCCAGCCAGGTGCCGCTCTCGGCAGATGACGAAGCCCTGTTGATGTACACCTCCGGGACAACCGGGCGCCCCAAGGGGGTGCTCCACTGCCATCGCAGCCTGCTCGCCGGTGGATGGAACACGGCGCGCGCCCATCAGCTCGGACCGGATGACCGGGGCTTGTGCGTTCTCCCGCACCACCATATCAACGGGCTGTGCGTGACACTGATGGGTCCCCTTGTTTCCGGGGGCTCCGTCATTGTCTGCCGGCGCTTTTCCGTGCGGCGCTTCTGGGAAGACTGCGACAGGTATGCCGCCACGTGGTTTTCCTGTGTCCCGACCATCGTCTCGCGCCTGCTCCATCACGACAGCGAGCCCCCGAAAGAGGTGTTGCGCCGTCTGCGGTTCGCACGTTCCGCCTCGGCGCCGCTTCCTGCCGAGACTCACAAGTCCTTCGAATCACGCTTCGGGATCGTCCTCGTCGAGACCATGGGACTGACCGAGACCGCGGCGCAGATTCTCGCCAACCCCCTGCCGCCCGGAGAGCGCAGGATCGGCTCGCCAGGCATTGCCTTCGGCAACAAGGTCGCCGTCATCGACGGCGCCGGGAACATGCGCCGACCCGGCCAGACCGGCGAAATCGCCGTGAAGGGTCCCAACGTCATGCTGGGCTATCTCGACGACGGAGAAGCAACCGGCGACGCCTTCACGAAGGATGGCTGGCTGAAAACCGGCGATGTCGGTGTCATGGACGAGGACGGCTACGTTCATGTCTGCGGCCGGTTGAAGGAACTCATCATCAAGGGAGGCGAGAACATTGCTCCCCGGGAGGTGGATGACGTGCTGCACGCCCATCCCGATGTCATCGAGGCGGCGGCGTTTGCCGTGCCCTGCACGGACTACGGCCAGCGCGTCGAGGCCGCCGTTTGCCTCACAGACGACGCGACGGTGACCCCGGACGAACTCATCACCCACTGCCGCGCCAGGCTCGGCGCCTTCCGGGCCCCCGATCGCATCCATGTCCTTGCCGACCTGCCCAGAGGCCCTTCTGGCAAGATCCAGCGCTCCAGGCTCTCCGGGATACTGTGAAACCCCATGCCGGCAAGACAGCGCGACAGGGTGTCCTGCCGTTTCAGGCAGACCCGCAACGTTCTCCTCTTCGCCAACCCTCCATCGCGTGGTCACATCCTGACGGACGTTGTTGCGCTGCCAACAGCGTCGTTTCGGGCCTGCCGCGCTCGGAGGCTGAACCGCCGTCGCGGCCGTGAAGTCGGTCCTGTATGCCCTCCGTGAGTCAGGTTTCGTACCCCGGGCCACCGCTGTCAGGCCAGGAAACGGTTGAGCACGTTGCGGGTGACCTGACAGACGGCAGGATCGACGAGACGCAGACCGTTGACCCACTCGCAGGTGGCGGCGGTAAAGACCTCGCCGGCGCCTCTGGAGAACGTGACCATCATGCCGCTTCCCCTCGTCACCTTCTCCAGCGCCTCGGGTGTTTCCTCGCCGTGGACCATGCGGGCGAGAAAGCGCCTGTCGTGGTCGGCGATGTAGAGATCCTCTCCCCATAGCCCGAAGTCGGCCTCGACGGTGGTGGCGAGCCCCAGTGCCACGATCGTGAGGTCACCGGGTATGTCCTCGCCTGGAAGCGGTGCCGGGAGTCCGTCGCGGATGACGTGATCGAGACCGTCGACCTCGTAGCCGAAGACCCTGCTGTCAGCGCCAAGGAGGTCACCGTAGCCCAGACAGCAGTCGGCAAGGGCCCAGTGGTCGGGACGGTAGACCGTGAATCCACCCGCTCCGCGACCGACGCAATGACCGAGACCGGCGTAGATTCCCTTCGAACCGTTGACCCCGAAGGTGCGGGATCCAGGCCAGTTCACCTCGGGCGATTCCCACGAGGTGGTGGCGAGATATTCGCGCGGTGTGCCCATGACGGGGTCTTCCTCGACCGCGAGGTCCTTGTAGCAGACCTGGGTTCGGCCTTCGTCTTCCATCCTGATCTGCCAGAAGAAGTTTCCGGCAAAGCGGGCCACCCTGCCACCTGCCTCCACAAACCCGTCGATGGCATCGCGCATGGGGCGGCTCCAGTATTCGTCATGCCCGACAATGACGACGCAGCGGCAGCGTGCCAGCAGCTCAGGCGTGTCATGAATGTCATGGAGCGCCGCCACGTCCACCTCATGGCCTTCCGCCTCAAGCCAGCGCGCCATGTGGCGCTCGTAGCTTGCCCATCCGGCCGACGCGTACTTCTTGGAGTAGCCGTGTGACCATGCCCATTCCATATAGGGATAGCGCGCTGCCGTGCCCTGGGGGAGCGACGTCGCGGGAAGGGTTCGCGGCGCTCCTGGAGGCAGCCGCGCAAAGCCGCGCGACCATGGCCGCTGCAGACTCAAACGTGTCGAGAACCGATTGCCGCAGGGGCCGGAGATTCCTTCGTAGGCGTTCGAGCCACCCCACTCGTTGTAGGAGATCCAGGTGGGCGTCGCCGCCAGCAACAGCAGCGGCGCGCCCGCTCCGTGCCGCGGCATCCCGATGAGGACGACGTGATCGTAGGTAACCGTCTCGCCGCCCCGCCGTGCCGTCAGCGTCAGGATGTAGCCGCCGGGCCTCCAGGTGGCGGGAACGGTCATGCGCCAGGCGACCGGCCAGCCGCAGCCGGTCGCAGAGGCGTCATCCGGCGTCGCATGCCAGTGGCCGGCGAGACCCCGTTCGTGATGAACCGCGATGGTGTCGAGGCCGTCCCTGGCGATGTCGAGATCAAAAGTATCGGCGTTCGTCGACACATGGAGTTCGATGACCTCGCCCACCCGGCAGGAAAGGCGCGACGTGTAGGCCCAGATCTGCAGAACGCAGGGATCGTCGCTCGCCACATCGTACCAGGTATCGACGATATGGCGCGGCCGTCTTGTCGTCCGGGGCACCTGCATGACGGCCATGGTGCCGTGGCGATGACGCGCTTGCAATGATCCCGGTGACGGCGATAAATCGGGCAGGACCTCGCGGGAGGCGCGCCCAATGGCTGACATCTGGACCGAGGGACTCGCACGCAACGGCGCCAACCATGTGGCGCTCTCGCCCGTGTCGTTCCTCAACCGTACGGCTGCGGTATGGCCGGACCGGATTGCCGTGATCCACGGTCCTCTCAAGAGGACATGGCGTGACACGGCACGGCGCTGCCGCAGGCTTGCCTCGGCGCTGCAACGCCGCGGCGTGGCGAGCGGCGATACCGTGGCCGTCATGGCGTCCAATCTGCCGGAGTTTGTCGAGACGAGCCTTGCCTTGCCGATGACGGGTGCCGTCATCAATTCCCTCAACATCCGTCTCGACGCCGCCACCATCCGCTTCATCCTCGAACACGGTGAAGCACGGGTTCTCATCACCGACAGGGCCTTGTCACCAACGGTGAGCGAGGCCATCGCCGGTCTCGAACACCGGCTGCTCGTCGTCGATATCGACGATCCCCAAGCCGATGGCGCAGGGCAGCTTCTCGGCGACCTGACCTACGAGGAGCTGCTCGCCGAGGGAGAGGAAACGGATCAATGGACGGGACCCGACGACGAGTGGCAGCCGATTGCACTGAACTACACGTCCGGCACCACCGGCAATCCCAAGGGTGTCGTCTACCATCACCGCGGCGCCTATCTGAACGCTCTCGGCAACGCCATCACCTGGTCGATGCCACACCACCCCGTTTATCTGTGGACCCTGCCGATGTTCCACTGCAACGGCTGGTGTTTCCCGTGGACCGTGACCGCCATGGCGGGAACCCATGTCTGCCTGCGCACCCTCTCGGCCGAGGCGATACTGGGCGCCATCGCAGAGCACGGTGTCACGCATCTTTGCGGTGCGCCGGTTGTCATGAACATGATGCTGACCGGGGCGGACGCCCTGTGGCGCGACATTCGTCACAAGGTCAGGATGATGACCGCGGGCGCCGCGCCCCCGGCTGCCGTTCTCGAGCGCATGACAGCGCGCGGCATCGACATCACCCATGTCTACGGCCTGACCGAAACCTACGGACCGGCGAGTGTCTGTGCCTGGCATCCGGAATGGGACGATCTGCCGGCCGCCGTTCAGGCGGACCGCAAGGCGCGCCAGGGAGTGACCTACGCCGTTCAGGAGGCGATGATGGTCGCCGAGCCCAGGACCATGGAACCCGTGCCGGCGGATGGCGAGACCATGGGCGAGATCATGATGCGCGGCAACATCACCATGTCCGGCTATCTCAAGAACCCCGAGGCGAGCACGCAAGCCTTCCGCGGTGGGTGGTTCCACACCGGCGATCTGGCGGTCGTCCATCCCGATGGCTATGTCGAGATCAAGGATCGCAGCAAAGACATCATCATCTCGGGGGGAGAGAACATCTCGACCATCGAGGTCGAAGGTGTTCTCTATCGCCATCCTGCCGTCGCCGAGGCCGCGGTGGTGGCGCGCCCCGACGACATGTGGGGCGAAACACCGTGCGCCTTTGTCACGCTCAAACCCGACATGACGGCCACCGCTGACGAACTGATCGCCTTCTGCCGCAACAATCTGGCGCACTTCAAGTGTCCCAGGCACGTGATCTTCGGCGCGCTGCCGAAGACCTCCACCGGCAAGATACAGAAGTTTCTGCTGAGGCAACGGGCCGCGTCCAGCTGACACTCCGAGGAACCCCATGACGGCGGCTGCACTTGTCATCGTCGTGGTGGTGACGGTGTTCGTGGCGACACTTCTCCAGCGCCGACTCGCATGGAACTCCGCATCATGACCGGTCCGGTCCTGCTCAAACACCCCATTCGCAGCGCTCTGCCCTTCACCGTGGCAACGGTGGAAAGCCCGGGTGTAGACGGCGGTTTAGACTGCGGGATTCTGGCGACAGGCACGCTTTTGGGAGCGCTCGTCGTTTTCCCCATTGTCGGGGCCTCATTGTGGGCAACGTCCGCGAGCTGTCACTGAGGCGGCGGCATTGTTGCGGCGTGTGCTGCTGTCGATGTGTGAGGGAGGCGGATTGATCCGGCGATCTCGTTCGGTGCCGCGGCAGCCGGAGCGGCTGGCACAGGCATTCGCCAACGGCGCATGCCCCGTTCGACCTTCCTGGAAACCGCATCCCGGCGCGGGATCGAGGGCGCGTGACAGCTGTGGGAAGACAGGTTTCTTGCAGACCATCGAAAGATTGGCGCACCCCGGAGGACTCGAACCCCCAACCTCCTGATCCGTAGTCAGGTGCTCTATCCAGTTGAGCTAGGGGTGCGCTGGCCTGCGTGTGCCTAGGTAGCCGACGACATCGCCGCGCGCAAGTCCCCATGAAGGGGATGGCGCGCGTCACGGGGAGAGATGACGGCCCATCTTCATGAACTTGTCGCGGCGCCCGGCGACGAGGGCATCACCATCGAGAGCACCGATGTCTTCCAGCGCAGCGGAAATGGCCTCGCCGGTCGTGCGTATGGCTGCGTCGGGGTCGCGGTGGGCGCCGCCGAGCGGTTCCTTCACCACCTGATCGATGATCTTCAATTCCTCAAGGTCGGCGGCGGTCAGTTTCAGCGCATTGGCGGCCGCTTCGGCCTCATCGCTGCTGCGCCAGAGGATGGAGGCACACCCCTCGGGAGAGATGACGGAGTAGACGGCGTGTTCGAGCATCAGCACGCGATCGGCCACGGCGATGGCGATGGCACCCCCTGAACCACCCTCGCCGATCACCACGGACACCAATGGTACCCGGATGGCGAGGCAGGTCTCGATGCAGCGGGCAATCGCTTCCGCCTGCCCCCTCTCTTCAGCCCCGATTCCCGGATAGGCACCGGCCGTATCGACAAAGGTGATGACGGGAAGGCCGAAGCGGTCCGCCAGCCGCATCAGCCGGGCGGCCTTGCGATAGCCCTCGGGACGCGCCATACCGAAGTTGTGCTGAACCCTGCTGTCCGTGTCATTGCCCTTCTCGTGGCCCATGACCATCACCGGACGGCCGTCGAACGTACCGGGCCCCGCCAGCATGGCGGGGTCCTCGCCGTAGAGACGGTCGCCGGCGAACGGCACGAAATCCCCGATCAGCGACGCAATGAAGGCCGACGTGTGGGGGCGCGCCGGGTGCCGGGCGACCTGGGTCTTCTGCCACGCGCTGAGTTTGCCGTAGGTCTGCACAAGGAGACGGTCGAGCTTTGTCTCCAGGCGATTGACCTCATCGACAATGTTGACGCCGTCATCGACCGACAGCCGGCGAAGCTCCTCAATCTTGCGTTCGAGTTCGACGATCGGCCGCTCGAATTCCAGTGCCAGGCGCATGATGCTGGAAACGCTGTGCCTATCCCGCAGAACTGATCTGATCTGCCTTGCGCACCATGACTTCGGCCTGCTTGATCGACGCGATATCGATCAGCTTGCCGTCGAGGGAGACCGCACCCTGGCCCTCCCTCTGCGCCTTGTCCATGGCCTCGAGAATTCGCCGCGCCTGGGTCACTTCCTTTTCGGAAGGGCTGTTCACCTCGTTGGCAAGGGGAATCTGCCCCGGATGAATGGCCCACTTGCCCTCGCATCCCAGGGCAGCTGCCCGGTTGGCCTGAGCGCGATAGCCGTCGCTGTCCCGGAAGTCGCCGAAGGGCCCGTCGATGGGTCTGAGACCCCGTGCCCGGGCCGCCACCACCATGCGGGAAATGGCGAAGTGCCACATGTCGCCCCAATGGTAATCCCGTGGAGCGTCGCCCTCGGCGTCGGTCAGCACACCGTAGAGAGGATTGGGGCCGCCGATGGTCGTCATGCGCGCCCGCGTCGAGGCGGCATAGTCGGCCACACCGAAATGCAGACTCTCGTTGCGGCCGCTGGCGCCGGCGATCGCCTCGACGTTGGACATGCCGAGTGCCGTCTCGATGATGAGTTCGAAACCGATGCGTTTCGAACGCGCCGTCGCGTCCTCGACCTGGGTGACGAGCATGTCGACGGCATAGACATCGGCCGGCGTTCCGACCTTGGGAATCATGATGAGATCCAGCCGGCCACTGGTCTGCTCGATGACGTCAACGACATCGCGGTACATGTAGTGCGTGTCGAGCCCATTGATACGCACGGAAAGAGTCTTGGAACCCCAGTCAAGATCGTTGATGGCCTCGATCACGTTCTTCCTGGCCTGCGGCTTGTCGTCCGGTGCAACCGCATCCTCAAGATCGAGAAAGACGACGTCGGCATCGCCGGCCGCCGCCTTGGCGAAGAGTTCCGTGCGACTTCCCGGGACCGCGAGTTCGCTACGGTTGAGCCGCGCCGGAGCGGCATCGATGATGGTGAAGCTCATGATCCGGTTCCCCCAGGGTACGTGAGTGGCATGAGTCCATGCCTTGCGCCGGCGGTGGCTGTCAAGCCAGAGGGTGGTGCCTTGCCAGGGCAGACTTGAGGCGCTCCTCGAGCACATGGGTGTAGATCTGCGTGGTGGAAATGTCGGCATGGCCGAGCATGGTCTGGACGGAACGCAGGTCTGCTCCGTTGTCCAGCAGGTGGCTGGCGAAGGCATGGCGCAGCACATGGGGAGAGACCGCCGCCGGCTCGAGGCAGGAGTCGATGGCCAGTTTCTTCAGGATCCTTCCTGCCGACTGGCGAGTCAGGTGACCGGATGCGCCGCGGGACGGAAACAGCCACGGTGACGGACCCGGACGGACGGCAAGCCAGGCCCTGACCATTCCAAGTGCCCGCTCGCCAATCGGCACGAGACGTTCACGCCCGCCCTTGCCGCGCACGATGATGAAGGGCGCATCGCGCTCGATCGCTCTGGCGGGCAGCGATACGAGTTCGGAAACACGCAGACCCGTCGCGTAGAGCAGTTCGACCAGCGCCGCCCGCCGCAGGTCTTCCGGCCGCTCACCGCTGTGGGCAGTTTCCAGCAAGCGGCTGACCTGCTCCTGGGACAGCACCCTCGGCAGGGCCGGTCCGGAGCGGGGCGATTCCAGTTTTGCCGATGGATCGTCGCTGCGCAGTTTCTCGCCGGCGAGGAAACGGTAGAACTGGCGGGCAGCCGACATGCGCCGCGCCGCCGTTCGGGCGCTGGCGCCGCGGCGACGCAGTGCGCCGAGCCAGCGGCGAATATCGTCGGACGAGGCGTCCTGCAAGGGCGCGGGTGCCAGAAAGTCTGCAAGATCCGCAAGATCCCGGCGATAGGCTTCCACCGTATTGCCCGATGCGCCACGCTCGACCATCATCATTTCGAGGAAGAGGCTGACGGCATCCACTACCCCCTGGCTTGCCGTCGTCACCCTTGCACCGCGCGGACCATGAAGACGGGAGGGGCCGTCAAACCGCGTTCGCGAAAGCGATCTCGAGAGCAAGAAGCCGCGCCTCGCGTTCCAGTCCGAGGGACTTCAGGGCACCGATCACGGCAGCGGCGCTGCGTACGTCGATACGGGAAGCGTCCTGTGATGCCAGGAGAACAGTGGAGAGCAGAAGGGCCTCGCCGAGACGGCCACTCCCCGATGCCGCGGAAAGCGCCACGACAAGGCCGGCATCGCCGACACTCTCATGCGGCACAAGCTGCCTGTCGCCGAACGAGGCGACAAGAACATCATGCACGATCGGCTCGCCAACCCGGTCGTCGAGGGCCGCAAGGAGAACAAGGTAGAGTTCTCCCAGCCGACGGGCGCGTTCGGGGGCGACCCCGACAACCGTCCGCCACCAGGTGTGCATCGCGGTGCCGTCATCGAAGAGAGCGTCGCCCATCCACAACCGGAGCAGCGGCCAGAAGACTGCCGCTTGCGTGGCCGCCTCCTGATCCAGGAGCGCCCGCTGCTCGATGAGAGGCCACCATCCGGCGGCATCCTCCGCCGCTCCTGCCGCCAGCAATGTGAGGACCGCCTGGGTCGAGAACCAGGCAAGTTCATGATCCGCAGCCAGCGTCGCCACCTCCATGGCCGCCACCATGGCGACGGCCGGGAATACCCAGGGCTCCGCAGCCCTGGCGCCGTGCTGGACAAACGCCGCGGCAAGCCTCGCCTTGTCCTCTGGCAGCACCGCACCCTTGAGTTCCTCAAACATCTGTGCCCGGGAGAGCGAATCCGCAGGCCCACCATAGGACCCGGCGGCACCCAGGTAGAGGGACGCCAGGGCGACCGGATCCATGAAGCCGCGGGCCGTCGCCCGCTCCGCCGCGGCCAGCCGCAGAGTGACGGGAAGTTCAGCCTGCCCGGCGATCGCCCGCAGAACCGGCAATGATGCGTGTTCCAGGAAATCAATGGACACCTCTGCCGCACCGGCCATCATCATGGCAAACATGAGAGGCGTGACGCTGCCAAGGGTGACCGGATCCACGGGCGTGGACATCGCCAGCGCCCTGTCAAGCGCCAGAAAGCCGGGGTCAATATCAACACCGGCATCCTGAAGCACGGAAAGACTCAATTCCGCGGCGGCATGACTGCCTTCGAGGCGCTGACAGAATACCAGGGCAGAAGCCAGATAGGGGTCATCGTCCTCGTCAAGCTGCGCGCGGACTTCCCGGCACGCCTCCCCACCGTCGCCGGCAAGGAGGAGGACATCAATCCTTCCCCTGCTGCCGGTCCCCTGCAGGGCCCGGTGCCCGGCCCGCTGCATCAAATCGGCAGCCTCGCCGGTAAGACCCAGGGCGATCAGGGTCTCGATCCTCAACCCCAGCCAGTCGTCCACCACATCGGACGGTGGATCGGCCGTCGTCAGCAGAAGACGCCGCGCAAGATCCGGGACTCGCTGCGTGCCGGATTCGAGTATGCCCAGGAGGGAGACAATGAAGGCGCCGTCACTCTTGTGCCACAGGTTTTCGGCGAACCCGCCTGTCGTCTCGTCTATCGTCCCCACACGACCGGTATCGAGGGCCGGGAGGGTATCAACCTCGAGGCCGTCAACTGCCAGCTCTTCGAGCTGCTGCACGCTCACAGGCGGCGGCTCAGCGATGTCCTCGGTCGTTTCGATCGATTCAGCCGCGCCGGCGTCGAGAGGCTCGAGCGGAATGATGTCAAGGGGTTCGGCGTCCTGACCGCGTGCACCGGCCGCGGCCAGCATGGCGACGACAAGTCCGATGCCGAGAAGACACCTAATCATCGAACCGGTCATCGGACACATCCTCGACAATCGTGCGCATCGGGGACTGGATGTCCCAGACGGCAAGGTAGCCGGCTCCGCCCGCCACAGCGAGAAGGACCACCAGGACAAGGAAGCGCTTGATCAATCGCATGGCTGAGCGCAGTCGTGGAACGTTGAACACATCACGAGGTACAATCTATACGTCCATGGCAGGGATGCGGCAATTGTTGTCGCTGGAGATGGCATTGTGAAGGCAGACCGGCCGATCGTCCTTGTCGGCATGATGGGTGCAGGAAAGACGAGTGTTGGCAGGCGCCTGGCCGCGAGGCTGCGCCTGCCCTTCAGGGATTCTGACGAGGAGGTCGAGAAGGCGGCGGGAGCCTCGGTGGCAGAGATCTTCGAGCGATCCGGCGAGGAGCAGTTCCGCCGTGCCGAGCACCGCGTCATCACGCGCCTGCTGCAATCCGGCCCGGGAGTCATTGCGACCGGCGGCGGCGCTCTCATGAACGAGGCGACGCGTGGCCGCATCCTCAGGCAAGCCGACACGGTGTGGCTGCGTGCCGGCCCCGACATCCTGCTGAAGCGCATCGGCGCCGACCACACGCGCCCCCTGCTTTCCCGGGGAAATCCCCTTCCGGTTCTCAGGAAGCTGATCGAAGAACGCTCTCCCGTCTATGCTTTGGCGACGATCGTCGTCGACAGTGATATCGATGACGAGGATGTGGTGGCTGGAGACATCATGCGGGCCCTCAAGAAGCACCAGGCGCGATGACGGACCCTGCAGTCATTCGTGTTCCGCTCGGCGAACGGGCCTACGACATCGTCATCGGCCATGGCCTTCTCGAGGACGCTGGACAGCGCATCGCGACAGCCTGTGGCCCGGGCCGGGTCGCGGTGGTCACCGACCGGACCGTCGCTGGCCTCCATCTCGACACTCTCGAAAAATCCCTCGCGCGGGCCGGTGTACGCTGCCATGCCGCAATCGTGCCGCCCGGGGAGACGACAAAGTCGTTCCGGCGCCTTGAGGATCTGCTTGACAATCTTCTCGAAGCCGGGGTCGAGCGGGGGGATGGCGTGGTGGCGCTTGGCGGCGGAGTCATCGGCGATCTGGCCGGGCTGGCGGCAAGCCTGCTTCGCCGTGGCGTTGCTCTTGTACAGGTCCCGACCACCCTCCTTGCCCAGGTCGACAGTTCCGTGGGCGGGAAGACCGGAATCGACACGCGCCACGGCAAGAATCTCGTCGGCACGTTCCATCAGCCGCGTCTGGTCGTGGCTGACACCGCAGTGCTTGCGACACTCTCTGCGCGCGAACGGCGCTCCGGCTATGCCGAGGTGGTGAAGTACGGTCTTCTCGGCAACCGGTCGTTCTTCGACTGGCTGGAGAGCCATGGTGAGTCAGTGCTGGCCGGCAGCGCCTGCCACCTGAAGCACGCCGTCGAGACAAGCTGCGCCGCCAAGGCGGCGATTGTCGCCCGGGACGAAAGGGAGGGCGCTCAGAGGGCGCTTCTCAACCTCGGCCACACCTTTGGTCATGCTCTCGAAACGGCCTGCGGCTACGACGAGCGCCTGCTCCACGGCGAGGCCGTAGCCATCGGCATGACCATGGCTTTCGATCTTTCTGTCAGCCTCGGACTGTGCCCCGCCGGCGACGCCGTGCGTGTACGCCGTCATCTCGCCCGCACCGGACTACCCGTTCACCCCACCGACCTCGGGATCGGAACGCTCGACGCCGGAGAGCTGGTTCACCACATGGCGCAGGACAAGAAAGTGGCCGGGGGAAGGGTCGCATTCATCCTTGTGCGCGGCATCGGCGACGCTTTCCTGACCCGCGATGTTGCCCTCGACACGGTTGCGGAGTTCCTGACATCGACCTTGGTCCGTACGCCATGACCCTGATCGACCCGGCGCGCCTCGGGCCCGTTGACTCAGGAAAGAATGTCCGGCACCCAGATATAGCCGTCGGGATCCAGGATGAAGGCTTCGCGCGTGCCGTGGGGCTTGGTGGTCGCCGGTTCCAGGATGGTGGCGCCCAGTTCACCGGCGGCCTGACAGGCCGCATCCGGGTCGCGTCCGTGGAGACGCAGCTCGGCGCCAATCCCCCGCCGCTCGCCGGCGGCGAGACTGGCGTGGAGCACATGGCCGTCATAGGTGTGGTCGGCATGCACCATCCATGTGGCCGCGCCGAAGGCGAAGGATGCGAAATCCACGCAGACAGACTCCACTGTCGCTCCCAGCACACGGGTGTGGAACGGCACGACGCCCTCGACATCACGCGAAAGAAGATTGACGGTCAGTCCGCTGAGCCGCCTGGCATAGTCGGCGGGGGACATCCACCAGTTTTCGGGGTTGCTGAGAACAGACAAGACCGTGGTTCCTTCCATTGATGATGATTCATCGTTGCCGGTCATCAACCGACGGGCAACACACTCGAAACGCGCACCTTGTGGATGACATGCAATGACCGATCTCCTGGAAGTCTACTTCGTCCTGATCGTGGTCCTTCTCGTCTTTTCGGCCGTCTTCTCAGGCTCGGAAACGGCGCTGACCGCAGCCAACCGATCCAGGATCCACCACCTCAAGCTTGCCGGAGACCGCAGGGCGGCGCGGGCGACCCAACTGATGGAACACCGCGAACACCTGATCAGCGCCATTCTGATCGGCAACAACCTCTTCAACATCGCCGTGGCTTCGATGGCCACCTACGTCTTCACGGAACTGGTGGGCGAGGCCGGCGTCTTCTATGCCATCGCCGCCATGACAGTTCTGGTGGTGATCTTCGCCGAGATCATGCCCAAGACCTACGCCATCAGGAATGCCGAGTTCGTCGCTCTCACCGTTGCCCCCTTCATGAGGGGCGTGGTGTGGCTGGCTCAGCCACTCACCTGGGCTCTCCAGGGACTGGTGCAGATCATGTTCCGCCTCATCGGAGCGCGGGATACTCGTGACGAAACAATTCCGTCAGACGAGGAACTGCGGAGCATCCTCGACCTCTACCGGCACGAAGGCGGACTGGTCAAGGACCAGCATGCCATGCTCGACGGCGTGCTTGACCTCTCCGACGTCGTGATCGGGGAAGTCATGACCCACCGGCGTTCCATGGAGACCATCAACGCCGACGAGCCTCTGGAGAACATCATCGAAGCGGCACTGGCGAGTTCCCACACCCGCATTCCGCTGTGGCGCGACGATCCCGACAACATCGTCGGCATCCTGCACGCCAAGAATCTTGCGCGGGCACTCTACCGCCATCGCGACCGGGGCGTGTTCGACATCACCGAGGTTGCGACCGAGCCATGGTTCGCACCGGACACCACATCGCTGAACGAGCAGCTCGCCGTGTTCCGCGAGCGTCACCTCCACTTTGCCATTGTCGTTGACCAGTACGGCGGCATCATGGGGGTCGTCACGCTCGAGGACATCCTCGAGGAAATCGTCGGCGACATCGAGGATGAACACGATGTCCGGGAGGTCGATGCCAAGATCGGCGAAGACGGGACCCTGATGCTGAACGGCGCCGCCACCATCCGCGACCTCAACCGTGAATTCGACTGGAATCTTCCCGAGGACGGCGCCATCACCATTGCCGGCCTCGTCATTCAGGAGGCCCAGCAGATTCCGGATGCCGGACAGGTCTTCGAGTTCCACAACTTCCGCTTCGAGGTGCTTGAGCGTCAACGCAACCAGATCGTCCAGCTGCGCGTGACCCCCCCATCCGGCGACACCGGCGGCGGCTGAACGGAGCCGAATCTTGGCTCTTGTCGCTGCGCTGGTACCGGTTCTCGTGCCGGTGCTGGCGACGATCCTTGTCGGAGTCGCCTGGGCCCGCTGGGGAAAGCCCGTCGATCCTGATCGGCTGACGCCCCTCATACTCCATGTCGGCACGCCGTGCCTTGTGTTCTCGACTCTCTCGACGCTGGTGGTGCCGGCCCTGGAACTCGGCATCATGGTTCTCGCAACCCTGCTCATGATCGGCGCCTTCCTGGTATCCGGCCGCCTGCTGATCAGGCTCACAGCCTTGCCTGCAGGGGTCTTTCTGCCACCGGTGGTGTTCGGCAATCTCGGCAATCTCGGCCTGCCCCTCAATCTCTTCGCCTTCGGTGATGCCGGCCTTGAATTCGGTCTCATCATGTTTGCGACACAATCGGTGATCTTCTTCACCGTCCATTTCTGGCTGATGTCCGGCCGCGCGTCGCCCGGCATGTTCGCCAAGACACCCCATGTCTATGCCATCGCCGTCGCGCTGGTCTTCACCCTTTCCGGCACCGCACCGCCGGTCTGGCTCACCAACACCACCGACCTCATCGGCGGACTGACCATTCCGATGCTGCTGATCATGCTCGGCACATCGCTCGCCCGGTTCAGGGTATCGACAATCGTCAGACCCCTGGTGCTGGCATTGCTGCGCACCGTCACCGGGCTGGGCGTGGCGTGCGCCCTGATCGCACTTCTCGGACTTGAAGGAACGGCGCGCGGCGTGATGGTCATCTGCTGCGTGATGCCCGGAGCCGTCTTCAACTACCTTGCGGCCATGCGCTACAACCGGTCGCCGGACGAGGTTGCCAGCTATGTCGTCGTGTCGACGCTCGCGGTCCTCTGCCTGTTGCCGCTCATCATCCCGCTGGCCTGGTGGATGGCGGGGACCGCCCCCTGAGGCCCTTGCAACAGGGACCCGGCATCGTCAGTGTTGCAACCTGTCGACACGAGAAGGGTCAGCGCCACCAGCGCGGCTTGCAATAGGGACCGGGCATCGTCAGTGTTGCAACGCATCATGGACGGGCGCCGCGGCATGCCAGAACCGGAACCTGATACCCGCAAGCTCATTCACAGACGCGAGATTGTCTGTGAAGCCTACGAACGCGACGACGGGTTGTGGGACCTCGAAGCCAGCCTGAGCGATACCAAGACCTATGCCATACCCAACAGGGACCGCGGCACCATCGAGCCCGGCGACCCGATCCACGGCATGTGGCTGTGCCTCACCATGGATGCCACATTCGAAATCCGGGATGTTGCCGTGAAGATGAACAAGACGCCCTTTGCCATCTGCCCGGCCATCGAACCCGACTACAGCAGGCTCGTGGGCGAGAGGATCGGCCCGGGCTGGAATCGCCGGCTGCGCGAACTGTTCGGCGGCACACGGGGATGCACACATATCGCCGAAATGCTCGGCAGGCTGGGAACCGTCGCCATGCAGGCGGTCTATGGCCGCCGCCGTTCCGCAAAGTCCTCCGACACGACGAAGAGGCCCTGGGTCATCGATGGCTGCCATGCCTGGGCTGTCAGCGGACCGGTGGTCGAAAGGGAGTTTCCGGACTGGTTTACGGGCAAGCGCCCATGACGGCATGCGATTCACGCGGCCTGGCGCGCATCGGCGTCATCACGCCCTATTCCAACACCAATCTCGAAGCTGACTTCGCCCTGCTGCGCCCTCCCGGCGTCTCCTTCCACGTGGTGCGCGCCGGAGGCTACAACCTCGACCGCATTCCCGATTCCGAAGAGATGCGCCGCTTCGCCCGTGCCGGACTGAGCGACGTGCTCGACCTCATCATGGCCGTGCGGCCCGATATCCTTCTCTACGGCTGCACCTCGGCCACACTTTCCTGCGGCACCTCGATGGACCGCGATTTCCGACGCGCCATCGAGGCCGAGGCCGGTGTTCCTGCGGTGACCGCCGGCGGCGCGCTTGCCGATGCCCTCAAGCACCTCGATGTCCGGCGCATCGCCTTTGCCTCCCCCTACACGAGGGCGCTCAATCTTGAAGGTACGGCATTCCTCACAGACGCCGGCTTCGAGGTGGTCAACACGGCCGATGTCGGCCGGGACCTCGGAAACTACGGCCAAAGTGATCTCTCACCGGCACAGGTTCTCGAACTGGGTCTGCGGGCCAGCCACGCTGATGCCGACGCCATTGTGCTCTCCTGCACCGATATGCGCGCCGTCGAGGTCATCGACGAACTCGAGCGCCGTACCGGCCGGCCGGTCATCACAAGCAATCAGGCTATGGTGCACACAGCGCTCGTTCGCCTGGGTCTGCCTTCATGTGTGCCGGGCGCGCTGGCTCAGCGGGTTGTTTCGCCGGGAGCGCGCGCATCGATCGCCAGCGCGTGAATGTCGCTCGCCATGTCCGCGGCAAGGGCGCGGTAAACCAGCCGCTGCCGGGCAACGCGGCCAAGGCCGGCAAAGGCCGAAGAGACAATGCGCACGCGGAAATGACTTTCCCCTTCCTTGCGTGCGCCGGCGTGGCCAGCATGGAGATGCGATTCGTCGATGACCTCGAGTGCGTCCGGCGCGAGCGCTCGTGTCAGCTTGTCTGCGATGGTTGCGTGAACCCGCATGGTGGCACCTCTCCTTAGTGTTCTCCGGACACTTGACCATCCGACAGGCCAACGCAACCTCCACAGCCGCCATGACCTCCGGCGACTTGATCGCTGGAGCGCCATCTTCGCGACTGTCATGGCCTCTCGCGGCAGGTCCGGTCCCGGTAGCCTCCGGTTCGTGCATCATCCTATACTGGCGCCATGGCGCGACGACCGGCCAGACAGGACACAACATCGAGGCCCTGCTCCCGTGCGGGCTGTGATCAGCCGGGCGCGTACCGCGCGCCCCTGAGGCCCGACCGGCCCGACAGTTTCCAGTACCTTTGCCTGGAACACGTTCGCGAGTTCAACCGATCCTGGAACTTCTTCGATGGCTGGTCAAAGGAGGCCATCGAGGCCTGGCAGCACGCGGACCTCTCCTGGCACCGGCCGACATGGCCGGCAGCGGCGCCGCATCACCTCCACAGGGTGTGGACGGGCGAGGCTGTGCGGGACGTCTTCGGCATCGCCGAGGATGGGATGGGCCATCCGGCCCCGGCGCGCCAGACGGCCATGTCGGCGAGTGAATGCAAGGCGCGTTCCATTCTCGATGTCGGACCCGATGCCGACGCGGCCGCCATCCGCAGACGATTCAAGAAGGCCGTCAAGGCATGTCATCCGGACGTCAACGGCGGCAGCGGCAAGGCAAACGGCCGGCTGCGTGACGTCATCTGGGCCTACCGGCACCTTACCTCCTCCGCAAGGTGACCGAAGGCGGGCATCGCCAGCCGTGGTCCCTTGCGCCCCATCCCGCGACCATGCCATTGTTGGCCCGGCCGGATCCGGGCGGCGACGGCGTGGTCGCCTGCACGCGCATGGAGCGGACCGGCAGACAGTCAAGACGTGTGAGACCGTGAACAATCCCAGCGAAACAGGCCTGCTTGCGCAGGGCACTCCCGACATGACCGTCAAGGTCGCTTCGGTCTTCGGCCTCGACACCACCATGGAGGTGCCGGGCTATTCGGAGCGTGGCGAACACGTTCCTGATATCGACGACGCCTATGTCTTCGATCCGCAGACCACTCTGGCCATTCTTGCCGGCTTCGCGCACAACCGCAGGGTCATGATCCAGGGGTACCACGGCACCGGAAAGTCCACCCATATCGAACAGGTCGCGGCACGCCTCAACTGGCCGTGCATCCGGGTTAACCTGGACAGCCACATCTCCCGGATCGATCTTGTCGGCAAGGACGCCATCATCCTGCGCGACGGCATGCAGGTCACAGAGTTCCGCGAGGGCATCCTGCCCTGGGCGATCCAGAATCCGGTCGCCCTGGTCTTTGACGAGTATGACGCCGGTCGTCCCGACGTGATGTTCGTGATCCAGCGGGTGCTCGAGGTTCAGGGCAAGATGACGCTCCTTGACCAGAACAGGGTGATCATACCGCATCCCTCCTTCCGCCTGTTTTCCACGGCCAATACCGTTGGTCTCGGCGACACCACGGGTCTCTATCACGGCACCCAGCAGATCAACCAGGGACAGATGGACCGGTGGTCCATCGTCTCGACGCTGAACTACCTCGAGCATCAGGAAGAGGAAAAGATTGTCCTTTCCAAGGTGCCGCACTACGCCACGGCGGAGGGCCGGGAGACAATCGGCCAGATGGTGGCCGTCGCCGAACTGACGCGCGGCGCCTTCGTCGCCGGCGACATCTCGACCGTCATGTCACCCAGAACGGTGATCACCTGGGCGGAGAACGCGGGCATTTTCGACGACATCGGCCTTGCCTTCCGGCTGACCTTCCTCAACAAGTGCGACGAAACCGAGCGTTCGCAGGTTGCTGAGTTCTACCAGCGCTGCTTCGGATCCGAGATCGACGAGGCTGTTGTCGCCGGAACTGCAGCGCAGTAGGCCGGCAGAACCTCCGGAGGACGTTCCCTGGCACAGGACAGCAACCGGGCAGAACCCTTCAGAAGGGTCGTTGCGGGCACCCTGCGCGCCATGGCCCGTGAACCGGAACTCGAGGTGAGTTTCGGCGTCAGGGACCCTGGCGCCAGCGGCAAGACGGCCCGGCTGACGCAGGTGCCGCGGGAACTTGACGGGCATGCCATCGCCATGACGCGGGGTGAAGCCGATGCCCTGGCGCTCAAGCTGCGCCATCACGACACCCGGACCCATGCCCGTCGCCGGCCGGCGAGCGAACTGGGTCGCTGCATTTTCGATGTGGTCGAGGAAGCCCGCTGCGAATCCATCGGAGCGATGCGCATGAAGGGTGTGGCCGAAAACATCCAGACAGTGCTCGAGGAACGTTGCCGAACCAAGGGGATGCACCGCATCGAACAGCGCGAGGACGCACCGCTGGCCGACGTGATCGGCCTTCTCGTCCGCGAGCGACTGACCGGCCTGGCACCGCCGCCCTCGGCAACGCGGGCCACCCGGCTCATGCGCGGCTGGCTCAATGACAGGATCGGCCATGAACTGGACTCGCTTCACGGGGTCGTCGGCGATCAGGTGGCCTTTGCCGAGACACTGCGCACGCTGATTCGCCATCTTGATCTGCCCGATGAAGACGCGGACGCTGCACCGGACGATCAGGACGACAGCGACGAGGCCGATCCCGAACAGGCGGAGGCCGAGGGAGAAAGCGAATCCCAGTCCGAGGCCAGCGCCGAGGAAGAAATGTCCGAGGACTCCATGGAGGCCGATTCCCGGGAATCGGAGGATGAGGAGATGGTGTCGGCCAGTACCGACGACACCGATCCCGCAGGCGAGACGAAACGTGCCGACGATCCCTCGAACCTGGCCAGCAACCGGTTCCTCTACCGCGCCTTTTCCCAGGAATTCGACGAGGTCATCGAAGCCACGGATCTGTGTGATCCCGAAGAGCTGGCGCGGCTGAGAACCCAGCTCGACCAGCAGATCGCCCATCTGCGTGGCGTCACGTCACGCCTCGCCAACCGCCTGCAGCGCAAGCTCATGTCGCAGCAGAACAGGGCCTGGGAGTTCGATCTCGAGGAGGGCCTTCTCGATTCGGCGAGGCTGTCGCGGGTTGTTGTCGATCCCCTGATGCCGCTCTCCTTCAAGGTCGAACACGAAACCGAGTTCCGCGACACGGTGGTCTCGCTCCTCATTGACAATTCCGGTTCCATGCGCGGCCGGCCGATCGGCATCGCCGCGATGAGCGCCGACATCCTGGCGCAAACCCTGGAACGCTGCGGTGTCAAGGTCGAGATACTCGGGTTCACCACACGCACCTGGAAGGGCGGCCGCAGCCGCGAGAAGTGGCTGGCATCAGGCAAACCCACGACGCCTGGCCGTCTCAACGACCTGCGTCACATTGTCTACAAATCCGCGGACATGCCCTGGCGGCGTGCCCGGCGCAGCCTGGGCCTGATGCTGCGCGAGGGCCTGCTCAAGGAGAACATCGATGGCGAGGCGTTGCTGTGGGCCCACGAACGGTTGATGGGGCGACCCGAGCTGCGGCGCATTCTCATGGTGATTTCCGACGGCGCTCCGGTCGATGACTCCACGCTTTCGGTCAACTCAGGCAACTATCTCGAACGTCACCTGCGCGAGGTCATCGACAAGATCGAGAACCTTTCGCCCGTTGAACTGATTGCCATCGGCATCGGCCACGACGTGACGCGCCACTACCGCCGCGCCGTCACGCTGACCGATGTCGAACAGCTCGGCGGCACCGTGCTCGGCGAACTCGCGTCACTCTTCGATGAGGAAACGCCGGTCACCCGTTCGCGTTCCCGTCACTCCGGAACGGCGCGGACAGAAGCGGCGGCTGACGGCGCCACGTACCGCCCCATGAGCACGCGGTAGGGCACCAGAAGGGCCAGGGCCATCGACGCCTTGACGGCGTAGTCACCGACACCGTAGCGCACCCAGTCGAGCCCCCATTCAGGGAAAAAGACACCGAAAAGCAGCCAGAAGAAGATGAGGGTATCGACCGCTGAGGCCACAGCCGAGGAGATGAGAGGCGCCCGCCACCAGGCCGACCGCCGCAGCACGCGGAAGATGAGGATGTCGAGGAGCTGTGCCGCAAGGAAGGCGGAACCGGACGCCACCGCGGTCAGCAGCGCCGTCTCGGAGAAAGCCCGCGGCATGGAAAAGGGCGTCCAGTCCGCAAGGACGGCAGACATCATGACACCGACGGCAAACCCCCACAGCACCACGCGCGCTGCGCGCGCCGGTCCGAAGACGCGGTTGGAAAGATCCGTCACGAGAAACGAGACGGGATAGGTGAAGGCGGCCCAGGTGAGCCAGTCGTTGACCGGCGCGTGAACCAGCAGGTTCGAGACGACGACGACCGCCGACATCGCCCCGATGGCGACGACCGGACGTCTCATGGCGTGAGAGTCAGGCGCTGGCGTTCCGGCGCGCCGCCGCCTTCGCGACGCGGCGCTTGAGCTTCAGTGCCGGGGCGGCCAGCCGGCTGTCGCGTTCCTGCATCAGGAACGCATCGATGCCTCCGTGCTTCTCGACGGTACGCAGGGCATGTGCGGAAATGCGCAGACGCACCCGTTCGCCGAGCGTCTCGGACCAGAGGCTTGCCCTCACCAGGTTCGGCCGGAACACCCGCCTGGTCTTGTTCTCGGCGTGGCTGCGGTTGTTTCCCGACATGACGGACTTGCCGGTCAGGGAACATGTACGCGACATCTCTTCGGCTCCGGAACTCAGATCAGCGGTGCCGTACCTATCGCGCCATCGGCGCCGGGTCAACTCCTGCGGCAGGAATAGACCCGAAGCCCATGCCAATCACCGCTTCCTTGCAACCCGGCAACTGGCGTGTACAAAGGGTTCGGGAGACAGCCTCACAGGAGGTGGAGCGCCGGAGCTTCCCATGCCAAATCTGCTGGACACGCGAACGACAAACTATCTCGAACTGATCGGCAACGGCAGGGTCTACCATGTTCCTCCCTATCAGAGAGACTATTCATGGAGGGAGGAGCATTGGGAGGATCTCTGGTCCGATATCAGGGATCTCGTTCTCGGACTCAGCGATCACCATTACCTCGGCGCTCTGGTGGTCGAGGCAGGCGGCGATCGGGATTTCGTCATCATTGACGGACAACAGCGCCTGACCACTCTGAGCCTTGCATCCTTGGCGGTGATTCGCCAACTGGAATCCATGGCGCAGCGTGGATCGGAGCCGGAAGACAATCGTCAAAGGAGCACCGAACTTCGCAACAGGTTTGTGGGCGAACGCGACCCGGCGTCATTGATTGAAAGCAGCCGCCTTCACCTCAACGAAACTGACAACCCTTTCTACCAGGACTACCTGATACAACTGAGAGATCACCCGAATCCGCGGGGGCTGTCAGGATCCAACCGACTCCTGCTCGACTGTCATCACTATTTCGTCAGGCAGCTCGACGACCCGGCGTTGTCCCTGCATGACGGTTGTGCCGTGGCGCGGCTTCTCGCCGAAACGATTGCCCGCAAGCTTCTCTTTATCGTCATCACGGTCGACAATGCAGTCAACGCCTTCACCGTGTTCGAGACTCTCAACGCGCGAGGGGTCGAACTCACGACAACCGACCTTCTCAAGAACTACCTCTTTTCGCTCATCAGGGTGCCCGCCGATCAGAACACTCTCCGGCGCCGATGGCTGCAACTGACAGGAACGGTAGGTCAGGCACGCTTTCCCGGATTTCTTCGCTATCACCTCCTTTGTCGGTTCCCCAAGGTCCGCAGCCGACAGTTGTTCAGGCTGCTGCGGGATGAAACCCGCACGGGTGAAGATGTCTTCAGCCTTCTCGCCGCACTTGAATCCAGGGGCGAGCTCTTTGCTGCCCTGCTCGACCCGGATCATGCATATTGGCGGGATCTTCAGGGTGCGAGGACTCACGTTTTTGAACTCAGCCTCTTTCGCGTCAAACAGCCCATGCCCTTGCTTTTTGCTGCATGGGAACGGTTTCAGCAAGCGGACTTTGTCCGTACGCTGAAGCTCATCAGCGTGATATCGTTCCGCTACAGTGTTGTGAGCGGTCTCAACACCAATCAACTCGAACCTGTCTACCATGAGGTCGCGAAAGCGGTTCTTGACGGTGACGCCACCACGCCCGCCTGTGTCTTCCACCGACTCGCACGGATCTATGTGGACGATGCGAAGATGCGCCAGGACTTTGCCTCTCTCCAAGTGGATACCAGAAGCCAGCGAAAGCTGGTGAAGTACATTCTTGCGCGTCTCGAGCAACACGCAAGCGGCCGCCACTGCGATCCGGTGAGCGATCCCGCAACGATTGAACACGTTCTCCCGGAAAATCCGGGCGAGGATTGGGATCTCGATTTTCCCGGACGTCATCAGGACGAGTGGGTGTACCGGCTTGGCAACCTGTCTCTTCTTGAGGCGTCGCCCAACCGTGATGTCGGGAATGACGGATATCCGGCCAAACGTCCCCGTTACGCCGAAAGTCGGTATTCCCTGTCACGGGCCATCGCAGACATGGCTCCGGAACACTGGACACCTGCACAGATCGAGTCACGGCAGAATGAAATGGCCAGACTCGCCGTTCATGTCTGGCGCACCGATTTCGCCTGATGCCATGGCGATACGCACGCGATGCGACAGCAGGGCGAAAAGTCGTGCCTGGATCAGGGTTCGTCGAGAATCCGCCGGGCGGCGGCCCGCAACGGCAGGCGTCCGCATGCAACCTCGTCAGCGAGCGCCAGTGATGAGTCGCTGTCGCTGTGCATCGACATCATTCGCGCCAGGGTGAGATCGGCCACTTCGTTCCTGATGGCCTCGGCCGCCTGCCTGCGGCGTTCCTCATCGAGGTGGGGGCCGGCGGCGTCGAACCATGCGTCCATGGCGGCCCGCACGTCATCGAGACCGTCCCCTGTGAGCGCCGAACACGACAGGACGCGCGTTGTCCAGAAGCTGCGGCCGGGGCGCATGAGCGAGAGCGCCTGGCGGAAATCGGTTACCATGTGACGCGCCATGCAGCCGAGGTCGCCATCGGCCTTGTTGACGATGACGAGGTCGGCAAGTTCCATGATCCCGCGCTTGACGCCCTGCAGGCCATCGCCGGTGCCAGGTGCGAGAAGAACGACGAACATGTCGGTCATGGCTGCCGCCGCCACCTCCGACTGGCCGACGCCGACGGTCTCGACGATCACGAGATCGTGGCCTGCCGCTTCCAGGAGCCGAATGACGTCCCGCGTGCGCCGCGCCACACCGCCGAGCGTGCCGCGCGACGGCGACGAGCGGATGAAGGCCAGCGGATGGCGCGACAGGCGCTCCATCCTGGTTCTGTCGCCGAGGATCGAACCACCGCTCCTTGTCGAGGAAGGATCGATGGTGATGACGGCAACCCGCCAGCCGGCATCGAGAACCTTCAGGCCGAAAGCCTCGATGAAGGTGGACTTGCCGACACCGGGGGCACCGGAGATACCGATGCGCCGGCGCGCCGGCGTGACATCGGCAAGACTCTCAAGCAGATGTGACGCCCTCTCCTCGTCTTGTGTGCGTGTCGACTCGACGAGCGTGATGGCGCGCCCGAGCGCCCGGCGGTCACCGGATCTCACGGCATCGGCGATCACGATGTCAGGCCACCCGGCTCTGCGAACGGATCAGATCGAGGACATGTGCCGCCGCATCCGGGATATGGGTTCCGGGACCGAAGATGGCCGATACCCCGGCGTCGCGGAGCATCGCGTGGTCCCCGGGCGGCACGACGCCGCCCACAACAACCTGGATGTCCGTTGCAGCAAGCGCCGCCAGGGCAGCGACAAGCTGCGGCACCAGGGTCCGGTGGCCCGCCGCCTGGGTGGAGACACCGATGACATGAACATCGCTTTCCACGGCCTGCTGCGCCGCTTCTGCGGGAGTCTGGAAGAGAGGGCCGATGTCGACGTCAAAACCGAGATCGGCAAAGGCGCTGGCAATGATGCGGGCACCCCGGTCATGGCCGTCCTGGCCGAGCTTGGCGACAAGCATGCGCGGCTGGCGCCCCTCCTCGAGGGAGAAGGCGTCGACGCGCGCCCTCACCCGGCAAAACTCGTCCGCCCCCTGCCAGGCGGCGCCGTAGACTCCGGAGACTGGCCGGAGCACCGCGCTGTGCCGCGTGAAGATGCCCTCCAGGGCATCCGAGATTTCGCCGAGCGTGGCCCGCACCCGTGCTGCGGCAATCGACAGTTCAAGGAGATTACCGTCTCCGGCGGCACCGGCAGCGAGTTCATCGAGAGCCGCCTTCAGCGCCGTTTCGTCACGACTCCGGCGCACCTCCCCGAGACGCCGGATCTGGGCATCGCGCACCGCGGTGTTGTCGATCTCGCGAATCGCGACCTCCGGCTCCGCTTCGTTGCGGTAGCGGTTGACCCCGACCACCGTGTCGTCGCCGCGCTCGATTCGTGCCTGGCGGCGCGCCGCACTTTCCTCGATGCGCAGCTTCGGCAGGCCGGCTTCGATGGCGCGTGTCATGCCGCCCATGTCCTCGACCTCATCGATCAACAGCGATGCGGCCTCGACGAGCGAAGCGGTGAGCGCTTCGACAAAGTAGCTGCCACCGAGAGGATCGACGACATGGGGAATACCGGTTTCGCCGGCCAGAATCAGTTGCGTGTTGCGGGCGATGCGGGCCGCCTCGTCGCCGGGGAGTGCCAGGGCTTCGTCGTAGCTGTTGGTGTGGAGGCTCTGGGTACCCCCGAGCACGGCCGCCATGGCCTCGACGGTGGTGCGCACGATATTGTTGAAGGGATCCTGTTCGGTCAGCGAAACGCCGCTGGTCTGACAGTGGGTGCGCAGCATCAGGGACCGCGGGTCCTCGGGATTGAAGGGCTTCATGAGCCGCGCCCACAAAAGGCGCGCCGCTCGAAGCTTGGCAATCTCCATGAAGAAGTTCATGCCGATGCCGAAGAAGAAAGACAGCCGGGGCGCGAAGGTGTCGATGTCGAGACCGCGGTCACGGGCGGCGCGCACGTACTCGACTCCGTCGGCAAGAGTGTAGGCAAGTTCCTGGACCGCCGTCGCTCCTGCTTCCTGCATGTGATAGCCGCTGATGGAGATCGAGTTGAAGCGGGGCATCGACGCCGCACACCAGGCAATGATGTCGGCGACGATGCGCATGCTGGGCGCCGGCGGATAGATATAGGTGTTGCGGACCATGAACTCCTTGAGGATGTCGTTCTGGATGGTGCCGGTCAGGCGGTCCGGGGTCACACCCTGCTCTTCTGCCGCCACGACAAACATGGCGAGCACCGGCAGGACAGCTCCGTTCATGGTCATGGAGACGGACATCCCGTCGAGGGGAATGCCGTCGAACAGGATCTTCATGTCCTCGACGGTGTCGATGGCCACACCCGCCTTGCCGACATCACCGGCCACCCTGGGGTGGTCGCTGTCATAGCCACGATGGGTGGCAAGGTCGAAGGCCACCGACAGGCCCTTCTGCCCTCCGGCAAGAGCCTGCCGGTAGAAGGCGTTGGATTCCCCGGCGGTCGAGAACCCCGCGTACTGACGGATGGTCCATGGCCTGTTGGCATACATCGTCGCCCGCACGCCACGCCCAAAGGGAAAGAGCCCTGGCAGGGTGGCGCAATGGCCAAGGGTCTCGAGATCCGCCGCGGTGTAAAGCGGCTTGACGGCAATGCCCTCGGCCGTCTCCCTGACGAGATCCTCTGGCGAACCGCCCCTGAGTTCCTTCCCGGCAAGGGTGCGCCAGGCCTCTGGAAACTCCGTCATGGTGAACCGCTTCCTTCGCACCTGCACAAAGTATTGGGCCGCCGGCCGGAGACGTCAACGCGTCCTCAGGGTTGCCCTCGCCCGAGCGTGGTCTATAGTCGCCGTCCTGCCCTTGGGGACATGCGCGATGGATGAACTGAACTACCCCGATCTTCCCAACGATCTCGAAGCGTTCTGGATGCCGTTCACCTCGAACGCGCAGTACAAGTCTTCCCCCCGGCTTCTGGCAAGCGCCCGTGACATGCACTACATGACGCCCGGCGGACGCAAGATCCTCGATGGCACCGCCGGGCTGTGGTGTTGCAACGCCGGTCATGGACGCACCCGTATTGCCGAAGCCATCAAGGCGCAGGCGGACAGGCTGGACTTCGCGCCAACCTTCCAGATGGGCCACCCTGCTGCCTTCGAACTCGCCAAGCGGCTCGCCGATCTGGCGCCGGGCGATCTTGATCACGTGTTCTTCACCAATTCGGGATCGGAATCCGCGGACACCGCGCTCAAGATCGCGCTGGCCTACCACAACGTCAGGGGCAAGGGATCGAAGATCCGCCTGATCGGCCGCGAGCGTGGTTATCACGGTGTCAATTTCGGCGGCACGTCGGTCGGCGGAATCGTCAAGAACAGGCAGTTCTACGGCGGCCTGATCGCCGGTGTCGACCACATGCGCCATACCCATGATCACGAACACCAGGCCTGGACGCAGGGGCAGCCCGCGTGGGGCGCCCACCTGGCGGACGATCTCGAGCGCCTTGTGGCACTCCACGATTCATCGACGATCGCCGCCGTCATCGTCGAGCCGGTGGCCGGCTCGACCGGTGTCCTGGTCCCGCCGAAGGGTTACCTGAAGCGTCTGCGGGACATCTGCGACAAGCACGATATCCTGCTCATCTTCGACGAGGTCATCACCGGCTTCGGGCGCCTGGGCGCCAGCTTTGCCAGCGAATACTTTGGTGTCATTCCCGATATGGTGACGACGGCCAAGGGGCTTACCAACGCCACCGTTCCCATGGGCGCCGTCCTCTGCAGGAAGAAGGTCCACGACGCCTTCATGGCGGGGCCATCGGCCGGTATCGAGCTGTTCCACGGCTATACCTATTCAGGCCACCCGCTGGCAGCAGCAGCGGGCATCGCGACCCTTGATCTCTATCGCGAGGAAGGACTCTTCGAGAGAGCCCGGGATCTCGCCGGCTATTGGCAGGATGCCCTGTGGTCCCTGAAGGGCGGTCGCCACGTCATCGACCTGAGGAACATCGGCATCATGGCCGGGATCGAACTCGAACCGAGACCCGGTCAGCCGACCGCGCGCGCCATGGAGACGTTTGGCAAGTGTTTCGATGACGGTGTGCTCATCCGCGTCACCGGTGACACCATCGCACTCTCGCCACCACTCATCGCCGAGCACAGTCACGTCGACCAGATCTTCGAGACCATCGACTCAACCCTCAAGACCGTCGCCTGAACTGTCCGCGTGCTGCGTTACGACGTGTTCCGGGAGATCCGGTCAAGCTGGTCCTGCAGGCTGTCGATACGCTCCTGGAGGGTGCGGATGTCCTCGTCGCGGTCCGGCTCCTTCGCTGTCGCCTGTTCGTATTCAGGATAGAACATGTCCATGGTACGGCGCATCATGGCCATGTTGTTCCTGACCATGCCGTCGACGGCATCCGTCGGCGAGGGGAACATCTGATCGAAGGTACGCGAGACCATGTCGCGCACCTGCTCCTGGTTCTTCGCCAGACTCTCCATGCTGAGTTCAAGATAGCGCGGCACGAAGGTCTGCATGCTGTCACCGTAGAACCCGATCAGTTGCTTGAGGAAGCTGATCGGCAGCAGGTTGGCCCCCTTGGACTCTTCCTCGACGATGATCTGTGTCAGCACCGCACGGGTGATGTCCTCGCCGCTCTTGGCATCCTGCACCACAAAATCGGCACCGTCCTTCACGATGCCGGCCAGCTGATCAAGCGTGATATAGCTGCTGGTCGCAGTGTTGTAGAGTCGCCTGTTGGCGTACTTCTTGATGATAATTGTATCTTTCGCGTGCCGCTCTCTGGCTTTCGCCATCGTCTTCGGGCCTTCCTCATGGAGGATGTCAGTATGACCCCGCGTGTGTTCCGCGGCCAGCCCTTGTTGCGCTGCGGCATGGCGCTGCACTGCGGCATGGCCGCATCGCTCAAAAGATGGCATCATCGGCGCCATGAAGGACAAGCAGGATCTCGAGGAGCTGGCCCGGGACTTCGTCGAGCTCTGGCAGGAACACCTCGCCACGACACTGTCCGACCCGGCGCTGGCCAGATGGGCCGCCATGTGGCTCGCGGGCATGCCGCATGACGCGGCGGGGACCGCGGCCATTGGCGATGCACCTTGCTCTCCAGGCGAGCGTCCTGGCGACCTCGCCAGCCGCATCGCTCGCTGCGAGGAGAGGCTTGATCTCCTGGAACAGCAGCGTGACGGCACAGGCGGAACGACTGAACCAGGCACTTCACGAGGTTGACGCCGACACCCTTGCCGCAGCCGTCGGCACCGAAGCCGGCGGTCGGCTCGGATCCTTCATCGCTGGCGTGCGCGCCTACCACGAGCATCCCTGGAAACGCTGCTGCCGGTCTCTCGATGTGCTGTGGCAGAGCGGATCGACATCGCTTCTCGACTATGGCGGATCCGGCCTGCCCCTCCTCCTTGTGCCGTCCCTCATCAACCGCTCCTATATCCTCGACCTTGGGCCAAACGAGGGCCTCTGTTCATGGCTGCGCAGCAACGGCGCAAGGCCACTTCTGCTCGACTGGGGTGAGCCCGGCGGCATGGAGGCCGGCTTCGATCTCGACGCCTACATCGCCCGGCGTCTCCTTGCGGCACTCGAGGCGGCCACGGCCATCACCGGAGCCGCGGTGCCGCTTCTCGGCTACTGCATGGGTGGCCTCATCGCCCTTTCAGGCACCCTCGCCCGTCCCGACCTCGTCAAGGGCCTTGCCCTCCTTGCCACACCCTGGGACTTCCATGCCGGCGCCATGTCCTGGAATGCGGCGCTGGCCGCCGTGGCCGCACTGGCATCGCGTCCCGTGGCGCCGGCGGTCCCGGTGGACGTCGTCCAGGCACTCTTTGCCTCCATCCAGCCGGGCACGGTGGAAACCAAGTTTCGCGCGTTCGCCCACCTTGATCCCGACAGCGATCGCGCCCGCGCCTTCGTGGCCCTCGAGGACTGGCTCAACGATGGCGTGCCGCTGGCCGCGGGGGTTGCCGCCGACTGCCTCCATGGCTGGTACCGCGACAACCTTCCGGCCAGGAAAAGCTGGACCTCGCTGGGCCGGACCATCGACCCCGGCACACTCGATGTTCCCGTCCTCATCGCGCTTCCCGCGCGCGACCGCATCGTTCCTCCACAATCCGCGCGCGCCCTGGCGGACCTCATCCCCCACGCCACGAGGCTCGAACCCCGGGCCGGCCACATCGGCATGGTTGCCGGCCGCAGGTCCCTTGCCACACTGTGGCAGCCGGTGCTCTCATGGCTCACCTCCCTGGAATGACTGATGTTCAGGCTGCATGCGATGATGGTTGCCATCGCCTCAAAAAACCGCACCATCGCCATGCGCATGATCACTGTGGCGGGTGAGACAAGGGACCCGTCACACAACGTCCGGGAGGAAGCAGGACATGAAGACATCGTCCATAGCGTTCATCGTTGCCGCCACGCTTGGCGTGACCGCCGCCGCCGACATGAAGACGGAGATCGGCCCGGGTGAAGGGCAACTCGATATCATCGCCTGGCCCGGTTACATCGAGCGTGGCGAAACCGCAGAGGAGTTTGACTGGGTCACGGGTTTCGAGGAAGCGACAGGATGCATGGTGCGGGTCAAGACGGCCAACACGTCCGATGAAATGGTCGCCCTGATGAACGAGGGCGGCTTCGATGTCGTCACCGCTTCGGGCGATGCCTCGCTGCGTCTTATTGCCGGCAAGCGTGTCCAGGAGGTCAATATCGATCTCATTGCGAGCTGGCATACCATCGACGACAGGCTCAAGGAGGCGCCGTGGCACACCGTTGACGGCAGGCACTACGGAACACCCTATATGTGGGGGCCGAATGTCCTGATGTACAACACCGAGGTCTTTCCCGAACCGCCGGAGAGCTGGGAGGTGGTGTTCCGCGAGATGACGCTGCCCGACGGACAGTCCAACAAGGGTCGCGTGCAGGCCTATGACGGCCCCATTCACGTTGCCGATGCCGCGCTCTTTCTCATGCATCATGAGCCCGGGCTGGGGATCGAGAACCCCTATGAACTCAATCCGGACCAGTACGCTGCGGCGCTCGATCTTCTGCGCGAGCAGCGCAAGATTGTCGGGCGCTACTGGCATGACGCCTTCATCCAGATCGACGACTTCAAGAACGAGGGTGTCGTGGCGTCAGGTTCATGGCCGTTCCAGGTCAATCTCCTCAAGGCCGGCGGCGCGCCGGTGGCGTCCACCATTCCCGTCGAAGGCGCGACCGGCTGGTCCGATACGACCATGATGCACATCGACGCCGCTCATCCGAACTGCGCCTACATGTGGATGGAACACACGCTGGCATCGAATCTGCAAAGCGATCTCTCCCTCTGGTTCGGTGCGGTTCCGCCGGTCATCTCCGCCTGCACGGACGGCCGTGGCATGCAGACTGCGGAGGGCTGCGCCAACAACGGGCTTGACGATTTCGACAAGATCAAGTTCTGGACAACGCCGGTTGCCTCGTGCCCGTCGCAGGGTGAATGCGTGCCGTACTACCGGTGGGTCTCCGACTACATCGGTGTGATTGGCGGACGCTGAACCAGCGCACCCGGGGTTTCGGGCCCGCCCGGTGCGCTGACCGGGCGGGCCTCCTTCTTGCCGGAGAGGCACCTCCGTGACGGTCGCTGTCGCATTCGAGAACATCTCACGGCACTTCGGCGCCGTGGTTGCCGTCGACGGCGTCAACCTCGTCATTGAGGAAGGATCCTTCTTCGCCATGCTTGGCCCTTCGGGATCGGGCAAGACCACGTGCCTGCGGCTGATCTCGGGCTTCGAACGACCGAGCGACGGCCTCATCCGGATCTTTGGCGAGAACTCCAACGGCATCCCGCCCAACCGCCGCCCCGTCAACACGGTCTTCCAGGATTACGCTCTCTTTCCTCACCTCGACGTCAACGACAATGTCGCATACGGACTGATGGTCCGCGGCGTGCCGAAGGACCAGCGCAAGCATGAAGCCGGACGCATGCTGGAACTCGTCAAACTCAACGGATACGACCGGCGCAAGCCTTCCGAATTGTCCGGAGGCCAGCGCCAGAGGGTGGCGCTGGCCAGAGCGCTCATCAACCGGCCGCGGGTACTGCTGCTTGACGAACCGCTTGGCGCCCTCGACCTCAAGCTTCGCGAGCAGATGCAGGACGAACTCAAGGCGATCCAGGAAACTCTCGGAATCACCTTCATCTTCGTCACCCACGATCAGGGCGAGGCCCTGTCGATGGCAGACCAGATCGCCGTGATGAACGCGGGACGGGTGATCCAGACGGGATCGCCACAGCAGATCTACGGGCATCCACGCACACGATTCGTGGCAGACTTCGTGGGTTCATCGAATGTCCTGACGCCGGAGGCCAGTGCCGCGTTCGGCGAAGCGGGGGTGTGGTCGAGTCTGCGCCCGGAAGCGGTCTCTCTCGCGGAACCCGGAGCAGGCCGCGTGAACGGCCATGTCGTGTCGGTCCGCTACCTGGGCGCCAGCAAGCGTGTCACGGTCGCCGTGGGCAATCAGCTGGTTGCCGCGGTGATTGCCGCGGACAGTCCCGTTGCGGATCAGGGTGGGAGCGTCTCCCTCACCTGGCCTGCCGGATCACTGCACGTCATGGATGACGACTGAGATGGCAGGCGTGCTGGCAAGGCTCTCCGATACGCTGTGGCGGCACCCGGGACTCTTCATTCTCCTGCTTCTGACACCCCCGCTCCTGTGGCTGGGCATCATCTATGTGGGTTCCCTCTTCGCGCTGCTGCTCCAGAGCTTTTTCTCGATTGACGAATTCTCGGGCCTTATTCGCCATGAGCTGACGCTCAAGACCTATGGGGAGCTCCTCACCCCGGCAAACGGCGACATCATCGTGCGCACCATCGTGATGGCGTGCGCGGTCACCGCGGCAGCAACCCTGATCGCGTTCCCCATTGCCCTCTACGCGGCACGCCATGCCCGCGGCCGCCTCAAGGCTCTCTTTTACCTCGGCGTGATGATGCCGTTGTGGTCGAGTTACCTGGTCAAGGTCTACGCCTGGAAGCTCATCTTGGCCAAGGAGGGAATCATCAACTGGGTGGTCGAGGGACTGGGACTGGCCTTTGTCCTGAACGCACTTCTCGCCTTCCCGGTGATCGGCGGCAACTCCCTGTCGGTCAGCTACATCGGCACATTCGTCGTGCTTCTCTATGTCTGGCTGCCCTTCATGATCCTGCCCCTGCAGGCGGCCCTGGAAAGGGTGCCCGAACCCCTTCTCGAGGCTTCCGATGATCTGGGAGCGACAGCGGGCCAGACGCTGCGCCATGTCATCATCCCGCTGGCGCTTCCCGGCATGATCGCGGGGTCGATCTTCACCTTCTCGCTGACCATGGGTGACTACATCGTCCCGCAGATCATCGGATCATCGCGGCGCTTCATCGGCCAGGCCGTCTACGCCTACCAGGGAACCGCCGGGAACATCCCGCTTGCCGCGGCCTTTGCCGTGGTGCCGATCGTCGTCATGGCATTCTATCTCTGGTACGCCAGGCGCAGGGGAGCCTTCGATGCGCTCTGAACGCAAGGCTTCCCGCCTGCTGACCTGCGCGGCGACGGCGGGGCTTCTCTTCCTGCATGTGCCCATCCTGCTGATCTTCCTCTACGCCTTCACCACCGAGGACACGAGTTATGTCTTTCCGCCTCCCGGCCTGACGCTCGACTGGCTGGCGGTCACCTGGAACCGGCCGGATGTCTGGCAGGCGCTCGGTCTGTCGCTGCGCGTCGCCTCGGTATCGACCGTGATTGCCATTGTTCTGGGGACGCTGTGTGCAGCGGCCGTCTCGAAGGCGCGATTCTTCGGGCGTGAAACCATCTCGCTCCTTGTCATCCTCCCGATTGCCCTGCCAGGGATCATCACGGGCATATCGCTGCGCTCGGCCTTCAACATTCTCGATATCCCGTTCTCGACGCTGACCATCATCCTGGGTCACGCGACCTTCTGCGTGGTCGTCGTCTACAACAACGCCATCGCACGCTTTCGCCGGCTCTCCGGCTCGCTCATCGAGGCGTCCTTCGATCTCGGGGCCACGGGTTTTCAGACCTTTCGCTACGTCGTCCTGCCGAACCTGGCGACCGCCCTGCTCGCCGGCGGGATGCTTGCCTTCGCCCTCTCGTTCGACGAGGTGATCGTCACCACGTTCACCGCGGGCCAGCAGCAGACTCTGCCCATATGGATGCTCGAGGAGCTCGTGCGGCCTCGCCAGCGGCCGGTGACCAACGTGGTCGCCATGGTCGTGGTGCTCGTGACGTTCCTGCCGATACTCTTCGCCTACCGCCTGACCCGCGAGACGCCAGCCTCCCGCTCCACGTGACGCACCGGCTCCGCTTCGTTTCTCGACACGATTGCCCGACCTGTGGCACAAGATGTTGCCAGCCATCATCGGAGGTCCCGGTCATGACCGATGTCGTGATTGTTGCCGCAGCGAGAACGCCCGTCGGTTCCTTCAACGGCGCCCTTGCCAGCCAGGATGCACACGATCTGGGCCGGGTCGCCATCACCGGCGCCGTGGAACGTGCGCACGTGGAAGCGGGCGATGTCGACGAGGTCGTCATGGGCCAGATCCTGCAGGCCGGCGAGGGCCAGAATCCCGCCAGGCAGGCATCGATCGGCGCCGGCATCCCGGTCGAGACCCCCGCCTGGAGCCTCAACCAGCTGTGTGGATCGGGCCTGCGTGCGGTGGCCGTCGGCGCCCAGCAGATCGCCGGCGGCGATGCCGGCATCGTCGTCGCAGGCGGCCAGGAAAGCATGAGCCGCGCTCCCCACTGCATCCATCTGCGCAACGGCGCCAAGATGGGCGATGCCGGCATGATCGACACCATGATCAGGGACGGCTTGTGGGACGCCTTCAACGGCTACCACATGGGTGTGACGGCGGAGAACGTCGCCCGACGCTGGCAGATCACCCGGGACGATCAGGACGCGTTCGCCGTCACGAGCCAGAATCGCGCCGAGGCGGCCCAGAAAGCAGGCAGATTCGCCGACGAAATCGCTCCGGTCACCATCACCACGCGCAAGGGCGAGACCGTCGTCGCCGAGGACGAATACATCCGTCACGGCGTCGAGATCGACCACCTTGCCACACTGCGCCCCGCCTTCGAAAAGGAAGGCACGGTGACGGCCGGCAATGCGAGCGGCATCAACGACGGCGCTGCCGCCGTTGTCCTGATGAGCGCGCGGGAAGCTGAGCGGCGCGGGCTGCGCCCCATGGCGACCATTCGCTCCTGGGCCCACGCCGGCGTCGACCCCGCCATCATGGGCAGTGGCCCCATCCCGGCCAGCCGCAAGGCGCTCGCCAGGGCGGGATGGGAGGCTGCGGACCTCGATCTCGTGGAAGCCAACGAGGCCTTTGCCGCCCAGGCCTGCGCCGTCAGCAAGGATCTCGGGTTCGATCCGGAGAAGGTCAACGTCAACGGCGGCGCCATCGCCATCGGCCACCCCATCGGGGCATCGGGAGCGCGCGTACTCACCACCCTGCTTCACGAAATGCAGCGGCGCAATGCCTCGAAGGGCCTTGCGACACTGTGCATTGGCGGCGGCATGGGCATTGCGATGTGCGTGGAACGCTGAGGCGCAGAGACATCATCATGAACAGCAATGCTCTCGTGACGGGCGGTACGCGCGGTATCGGAGCCGCCATCGCCGAAGCACTCGATACCGCCGGATACACGGTCGCTGTGAACTATTCCGGCGGCGTCGAAGCGGCCCGGGACTTCACCGCGAGGACCGGCATGGCGTCATTCCGCTGGGATGTTTCCGACCACGGTGCGTGCCGGGAAGGCGTGGCAATCGTCGAGGAGCAGATCGGCAGCATTGATGTCCTCGTCAACAACGCCGGCACGTCGCGCGACGGATTTCTTCACAAGATGGCTGACGAGGACTGGTCCAGGGTCGTGGACGTCAACCTCAGTTCATGTTTTCACATGTGCCGCGCGGTCATCGCGGGCATGCGCGAGCGCGGGTTCGGACGGATCATCAATATCAGTTCCGTCAACGCCCAGGCCGGCATGCCGGGACTGTCGAACTATGCGGCCGCCAAGGCGGGCATGCTTGGCCTGACAAGGACCCTCGCCGTCGAGAATGCTGCCAAGGGGATCACGGTCAATGCCGTCGCGCCGGGCTATGTCGACACCGATCTCATCGCCCATCTCAGCGAAGCGATGATGCAGCGCATCGTCTCCGGCATCCCCGTGGGCCGGGTGGCGCAGCCCCACGAAGTGGCGCGCTGCGTGCTGTTTCTCGCCGATGCCGACGCCGGTTTCATCACCGGCTCGACCCTCTCCGTCAACGGCGGCGCCCACATGGCCTGACCGGGAACATCAGGCGCCCGGCGCCATGTCAGTGGGGGGCGATTTCCCCGGCGCCCCACCAGTAGATGCAGCAGAACAGGAAGAGCCAGACGACATCGACGAAGTGCCAGTACCAGGCGGCCGCCTCAAACCCGAAGTGCTGCTGCGGGGTGAAGTGACCCTTGCAGGCCCTCACCAGACACACCGCAAGGAAGATGGTGCCGACGATGACATGGAAGCCATGGAAACCGGTGGCCATGAAGAAGGTGGACCCGTAGATCCCGCCGGTGAAGGAGAACGGCGCTTCGACATACTCGACGATCTGGAAGGCCGTGAAGGTGACGCCCAGCACCACCGTGACCCACAGGCCGGCGATCAGCTGATCGCGCTTGCCTTCCTTGAGGGCATGGTGAGCCCATGTGACGGTGGTACCCGACGTCAGCAGCACCAGCGTGTTGATGAAGGGAAGATCCCAGGGATCAAACGTCAGCACATTCTCGGGTGGCCATATCCCGCCCATCTGGATGGTCGGAAACAGGGCGGCGTTGAAGTAGGCCCAGAACCAGGCAAGGAAGAACATCACCTCGGAGGCGATGAACAGCACCATGCCGTAACGCAGTCCGATCTGCACCACCGGGGTGTGCGCCTTCTCGACCTCGGCCTCGTTCACCACGTCGCGCCACCAGAAGAACATGGTCGACAGGGCAAGCGCCAGTCCCGGAAAGATCATCCACCACCGTCCCGGGTTGTCGAACATGCCGATCATCCCGGCGGCGAGCACCAGGGCAGAGAAGGCGCCAAGGGCGGGCCAGGGACTCGGATCGACCAGATGGTAGGGGTGCCTCGGTGAATGATCGGCCATCAGGTCTCTCCTCGTAACGGTGCGGCCGGGATGTGGCCGCCGATCATGGTGTGCGTGACCAGCGGACCGGGACGCCGGGCCGCGGCCATCCTGTCGCTGGAAAAGAACGTATAGGACAGTGTGATGCTGCGGACTTCCGCAGTGAGCGGATCCTTGAGCATCTCCGGATCGACGAAGAACGTGACCGGCATGGCGACACGTTCACCGGGTTTGAGAGTCTGCTCGACGAAACAGAAGCAATCGATCTTGGCGACGTACCCGCCAATCTTCAAAGGCGTGACATTGAAGGTCGAGACTCCGGTCATCTCCCGGGTCGTGGGATTGAACGCTTCGTAGAAGACGGTGACCTGCTCGCCTGTCGGCGTTTGCACTTCCTTGAGCAGTGGGCGGAACTCCCAGAAGAGTCCGCGCGCCGTATCCGCATTGAACCGCACCGTCACGAGTGTCGGATCGCCGCTGAACCCCGGGGCTGCATGCGCCGTGGCGGGTGTCCCGCCGAAGCCCGTCACCTGACAGAACAGGCGGTAGAGCGGTACCGCCGCCACGGTCAGCGCCGTCATCAGCGCGATGCCGGCGACGATCCCTGCCACGGTGGTCCGCTTGCTCATCACTCAGCCGCCCATCCTGACGATCGAGACGCCGTAGATGACGAGGATGAACGCGGCGAGAACGAGGGCGATCACGATACTCCGGCGCCGGCGCTGTGTCCTGATGCGTTCGGCTTCGCTCATGACACGAGGATCCCGTGATCCATGCCAAGAAGAGCGAAGAGCACGGCAAGATAGAGAATCGAATACCTGAACATCCAGCGCGCCGATGCCTCGCTGCGACGCACCAGGAGAGCAACCGCGCCGCCGGCGAAAACGACCGACAGGATGGCGGCGCCAACACCATAGAGGGCGCCGGCGCTGCCCATGAACCATGGGATCATCGACACCGGCATCATGAGAACGCTGTAGGCGAGGATCTGCCGGCGCGTCGCCCCGGGCCCGGCCTTGACCGGCAGCATCGGAATCCCGGCCCGGCGGTAATCCTCCGATCGGTAGAGGGCCAGCGACCAGAAATGCGGCGGAGTCCACATGAAGATGATGGCAAAGAGGGCGACTGATGCGGCCGATACGCTGCCGGTCACGGCAGCTTCGCCGATGACCGGCGGAAAGGCGCCGGCGGCGCCTCCGATGACGATGTTCCAGGGTGTCCGGCGCTTGAGCCATACCGTATAGACAAAGACATAGAAGGCGATGGTGAGGGTCAGCAGACCGGCGGCCATCCAGTTGACCGCCACCCCCATCGTCATGACCGAGGCAATCGCCAGCGTCGTGCCGAACTCCAGGGCGGTCGTCCCGGCAATCCGGCCGCTGGGTATCGGTCGGTGCGATGTCCTGTGCATCACGGCATCGATGTCCTGCTCATACCACATGTTGATGCACCCGGCAGCGCCGGCGCCCAGCGCGATACACAGCAACGCCACTGCGGCAAGGAACGGGTGGAGGCTTCCCTCGGCAACAACAAGACCGATGACGCCGGTGAACACCACCAGCGACATCACCCGCGGCTTGAGGAGGGCAAGATAGTCACCCGGAGACGCGGCGAGCGTGCCGGCCGGATGCGCTGCCTGGATATCCGTGGTCAGGGTCCTGCCCCTTCTTCGTCAGTGGCCCGCCCTGGCCGGAGCTCCCATGGAGGGAGGATCCTCGAACGTATGGAAAGGCGGCGGCGAGGACACCGTCCACTCCAGTGTCGTCGCCCCTTCGCCCCAGGGGTTGTCAGGACAGCGCACACGCTTGGCCACGAGGACATGGTAGAGGACGTAAAGGAACGCCAGCATGCCGACAGCCGTGATATAGGAGCCGATGGACGACACGAGATTCCATCCGGCATAGACATCCGGGAAGTCGGGAATGCGTCGTGGCATGCCCGCCATTCCGAGGAAATGCTGCGGGAAGAAGGTGATGTTGACGCCGATCAGCGTGAGCCAGAAATGCACCTTGCCGGCCCATTCGGGATACTGGTATCCCGTCATCTTGCCGATCCAGTAGTAGAAGCCGCCGAAGAGGGCGAACACGGCGCCAAGCGACAGCACGTAGTGGAAATGCGCCACCACGAAGTAGGTATCGTGCATCGCCGTATCGATTCCGGCATTGGCCAGCAGGACGCCGGTCACGCCGCCGACCGTGAACAGGAAGATGAAGCCGATGGACCACAGCATCGGCGTGCTGAATTCGATGGAACCACCCCACATGGTGGCAAGCCAGCTGAAGATCTTGATGCCCGTCGGTACGGCAATGATCATCGTTGCGATGACGAAATAGGCCTTCGTGTCCAGCCCCATGCCCACCGTGTACATGTGATGGGCCCAGACGATGAATCCGACAAAGCCGATGGCCACCATGGCGTAGGCCATGCCGAGGTAACCGAAGATGGGCTTGCGCGAGAAGGTCGAGATGATATGGCTGACGATACCGAAGCCCGGCAGGATGAGGATGTAGACCTCGGGATGGCCGAAGAACCAGAAGAGGTGCTGATAGAGGATGGGATCGCCGCCCAGGGCGGGGTCAAAGAACCCGGTTCCGAAGTTGCGGTCCGTCAGCAGCATGGTGATGGCGCCGGCCAGCACCGGCAGTGACAGCACGAGCAGGAAGGCTGTCACAAGAACTGCCCAGACGAAGAGCGGCATGCGGTGAAGCGTCATGCCCGGTGCGCGCATGTTGAAGATGGTGGTGATGAAGTTGACCGCACCCAGGATCGACGATGCACCGGCAAGGTGGATCGACAGGATCAGACAGTCGATCGCCAGATTGCCCTGGTTGCCATAGGTCGACAACGGCGCGTAGATCGTCCAGCCGACACCGGTGCCCCCATCGATGAAGACCGACCCCACGAGCAGGATACCTGACGGGATGAGAAGCCAGAAACTGATGTTGTTCATGCGCGGAAAGGCCATGTCGGGCGCACCGATCATCAATGGCACCATCCAGTTGCCGAACCCGCCGATGAAGACGGGCATGATCATGAAGAAGATCATGATCAGCCCGTGACTCGTGATGAGCACGTTGTAGAGGTGATAGTCGCCGCCCAGGATGCCGTCGCCGGGATGGGCGAGTTCGATGCGGATGAGCATCGACATCAGGAAGCCGATCAGGCCGAACACGAACCCGTAGACGATGTACATCGTCCCGATATCCTTGTGGTTCGTGGAGTAGAGGTAGCGCAGGAACCCGGTGGGCTGGTGCGCGTGGTGGTCGTCGACTGCGGTGGCTTGACTCATCTCATCGGTGTCCTTGGCAAGCTTTGCCTGAGTGGGGAATGTTCAGTTCTGGGCAACGCTCGCAACGGCGTTACCGGTCGTCGCGCGGTTCGCCAGCTGCTCGCTTGACCACGTTCCGAACGCGGCCTCGGACACGGCTTCGACCATGATCGGCATGTAACCGTGATTGAGACCGCACAGTTCCGAACACTGCCCGTAATAGAGGCCCGGCTGGTCAAGCTTCATCCAGATCTCGTTGAGGCGCCCCGGAACGGCGTCCATCTTGACCCCGGCCGCAGGCAGGGCCCAGGAGTGGATGACGTCGTCGGACGTGATCTGCAGCCTGATGTGCTTGTCGACCGGCACCATGACCGTCGTATCGGTGGCAAGAAGCCGCGGCTGGCCTTCCGCCAGTTCGTCATCCCCCAGCATATAGGCATCGAACTCCAGGCCATCGTAGTCCACGTAGTCGTAGGACCAGTACCACTGATGACCCGTGACCTTGATGGTGAGGTCGGGTTCGGCAACGGGCAGGGTCTCCTGATCGTAGAGAAGACGGAGCGAGGGAATGGCGATTATGATCAGGATAAGCGCAGGAATTCCCGTCCAGATCACCTCGAGAAGACTGTTGTGTGTGGTGCCGGAGGGATGCGGATTGGCCGCCCGGCGGAAACGGATGAAGATATAGGCCATGAGCAACAGCACGAAGACCGATATGACCATCATCACCGGAAACAGGAAGATGTCGTAGAGCCAGTGGATGTCTTCCATGCTCGGCGACGCCGCCGGCTGGAATCCCCACTGCCAGTCTTCCGAAAGACCCACTGTTTGCTGAGCCACGGCCGGAACTGCATGCACGGCGACCATCAGGACCGCCACCATGAGGATCGGTGTCACGCTGACTCTCCTTCAGACATTCACCCCGCAGGCAGACCGCTCCGCCGGTTCCGGGCGAGGCGGACCATACACGACCCGCAATCCGCTTCACAAGCCTTGCAGAGTCCGCCCCCTTGCCGGTATCGCAGGTCCGCACATGGATGGTCAGTGCTTCCCTTGCCGCCCCACCAGGAGCCTCCTGCTCGCCCCATGGCACATGGTGGACGTGCCGTCAGGTCGCGAACAGGGCTACACATGGGGGCTTGACACCCACTTTAAGCATGACGCCGCGTTTCATGGCGCGCGGAGTTGCCCGGGGCGCTCTGTGAAGCACAACGCCGCCGCCTTCAAGATTGCCCGCCAACGCCGTTCCGGGCGTGGGTGGGGCCGAGCCGCTCGCAGGTTGGCGCAAACGGGGTGCAGTCGCTATAAGGGAAGCGTTACGCTGGAGGCCCTCAGGGATGAATGTGTCAGCCGATGACCTCTTCTTCCAGAGAAGCGGCATGGAGAGAAGCCGGATCACCGGAATCGTCGGCGATGCCCTCAAGGGAGCCGATGATGGCGAACTCTTCATGGAGTTCGGTCAGTCCGAAACCCTCGTGTTCGACGACGGACGCCTCAAACAGGCCGGCTACGACGTTGTCCAGGGCATGGGCCTGAGACGCATCGTCGACGACGTGACCGCCTATGCCCACACCTCGGAACTCTCCGAAGCCGCCCTCAAGCGCGCCGCCAGGACCGTGCGCGAGATCGATGGACGCGAAGCGGAGGGCGCCGTCGCACCGGCGCGCACCAACCGTCATCTCTACGGAGAGGACAACCCCGTCTCGGAAATGCCTTTCGGCGACAAGGTGACGCTGCTTGAGGACATCGACGCCTGGCTTCGCTCCAGGGACGAGAGGGTCCATCAGGTCACGGCCGCCCTGATGGCAAGCTGGCAGGTGGTCTCCATCCTGCGCGCCGATGGCAGCATGGTGACGGATGTCCGCCCCCAGGTCTCGGTCAGGATCAGCTGCGTCGTGCAGTCGGACGACCGCATGGAAGCCGGCTCCCACGGCACGGGCGGACGCCTGCCCTATGACGATTTCATCGGCGATGAGCAATGGAAGGGCCATGCCGACGAGGCCTTGCGCCTTGCCCTTGTCAATCTCGAATCCGTCGATGCTCCGGCCGGCGAGATGCCCGTCGTCCTCGGCCCCGGCTGGCCGGCCGTCATGCTGCACGAGGCCGTCGGTCACGGCCTCGAGGGCGACTTCAACCGCAAGAAGACCTCGGCATTCTCCGGTCTCATGGGTGAGCGGGTGGCTGCCCCGGGAGTCACGGTCATCGACGACGGAACAATCCCCGGCAGACGAGGCTCGCTCACCATCGACGACGAAGGCACGCCAACCGAACGGACGGTGCTGATCGAGGACGGTATCCTCAGGAACTACATGACGGATCGCATGAATGCCCACCTGATGGGGGTGGCGAAGACCGGCAACGGGCGGCGTGAAAGCCATGCCCACCAGCCCATGCCGCGGATGACCAATACCTGCATGCTGTCAGGCGACAGCGACCCCGAAGAGATCATCGAGTCGGTTCCCAACGGCCTCTATGCGGTCAATTTTTCCGGTGGTCAGGTCGATATCGTCAACGGCACCTTTGTCTTCACCGCATCGGAAGCCTACCTCATCGAGAACGGTAAGGTCGGCCCTTCGGTCAAGGGCGCGACACTGATCGGCGACGGACCATCAGCCCTCAGGCACGTCAAGGCGCTTGGCAACGACATGAAGCTCGACCCCGGTGTCGGAACATGCGGCAAGAACGGTCAGGGTGTGCCGGTTGGCGTCGGTCAGCCAACCATGCTGATCGAAGGCCTCACCGTTGGCGGCACGCGGGCCGGATAGACCGCCCCTTGGTCGTCAGACCACCGAAGCGGTGATCGCCTGGGCACCGACGGCTGAACCCCCCAATTCGATCCGGGCGTCAGATCACCGAAGCGGCGATCGCCTGGACCTCGACCTTGAGTGCCGGCGTGGCAAGGGCCGTGACGAAGACCAGTGTCGAGGCCGGCGCAACCTCGCCCAGGGCCTGCCGGCGCGCCTGGCGCACGGCCCCGAGATTGTCCTCGCCGACAACATAGGTCGTCAGCGACACGAGATTGTCCGCCGCCATGCCTTCCTCGGCGAGGATCGCCAGAACATTCGCAAAGCACCAGCGCGCCTGTTCACCGACATCATCGGGAATGGCGCCGTCGGGCGTGATTCCGATCTGGCCTGAAACATGCAGCTGCTGCATGCCATCGGGAACCACGACACCGTGGCTGTAGTGCGACAGGGGCGGCGCAACACCTTCGGGATTGAATCGTCTCAGCACGGCCTTGGCCCTCCCCGTCAGAACGAGAATTCGCTGAACACCGGATCGATACTGCCGCCCCAGGCGTTCTCCCATCGATCCAGGAGGACGTCCGCCGGGGTCCTTCCCGATATCGCAATCTCCATCAGCGAATCGAGAAAATGCACCTCGTCGAGGCTGCCGTCATAACAGCGCCGCTGGTAGAGACCTTCGCAGGAGATTTCCAGCATGGTGCGCGCGACATCCTGGACGGTGCCCGACCTGAACGGCGCTCTCAGCCCCAGTCGCGGCACATCGGCCTTCATCCTCACCTGCTCTTCCCAGGTCCAGTCCCGCACCATCTCCCATGCCGCATCGAGCTGTGATTCGACGTAGAGCAGTCCGGTCCACAGGGCGGGCAAGGCACAGATGCGCCGCCAGCTGGCGCCGTCGGCGCCGCGCACTTCCATGTACCGCTTGATGCGGACGTCCGGGAACAGTGTGGTCAGGTGGTCTTCCCAGTCGGAGATCGTCGGTATCTCTCCTGGCAGCGCAGGCAGGCGGCCCTCCATGAAGTCCCGGAACGACTGGCCCGAGGCGTCGATATAGCGCCCGTCACGCAACACGAAGTACATCGGGACATCGAGGGCGTAGTCGACGTAGCGCTCGAAGCCGAACCCGTCGTCGGTGACGAACTTCAGCAAGCCGCTGCGCTCATTGTCGGTATCGGTCCAGATATGGGCGCGCATCGACAGGTAGCCGTTCGGACTTCCCTCGCTGAAGGGCGAGTTGGCGAACAGTGCGGTCGCCACAGCCTGCAGCGCCTGGGCGACCCGGAACTTCCGCACCATGTCCGCCTCGGAGGCGAAATCCAGATTGGCCTGGATGGTACAGGTGCCGACCATCATGTCGAGGCCCATGGTCCCGACCTTCTGCATGTACTCCCGCATGATCCGGTAGCGACCCTTGGGCATCCAGGGCACATCCTGTCTGCGGTCGCGCGGTCTCAACCCGAGACCGAGAAAGATGATGCCGAGCTCCTCGGCGACTTCCTTGCACTGGTCAAGGTGGGCATTCACCTCGCGACAGGATTCATGGAGTGTCTTCAGCGGCGCGCCGGAGAGTTCCACCTGCCCGCCCGGCTCCAGGGACACGTGCTGGTGGTCCTTCTTGAGCCCGATGACATGGTCTGCCTCCATGAGCGGCTGCCAACCAAAACGCTGCAGCTCCTCGAGGATGACGCGGATGCCGTTGGGAGCATCGTAGGAAAGAGGCGCGCGGGTGACGGCGTCGTAGGCGAATTTCTCGTGCTCCGTGCCGACACGCCACTGCGCGGGCGGCTTGCACCCCGATTCCAGAAACTCGACGAGCTGGTTGCGGGACCTGACCGGCGTGGCGTTCTGTGCAGAGGGTATGGACACGATCGCTAATGACTCCCCGGGCGTGCACGATATCCCGTGCACAGCCCCTTGCAAAGAAGCCTGACGGGAGACAATGTCGGCCCGCGCCACCCTGGGAGTTGCCTGAATGCACCGGTGCCTGCCCGAATCGTGGCGACCGTGGATGCAACTGGCCCGCGTCGACAGGCCTGCGGGTTTCTGGCTCCTGATGTGGCCCTGCTGGTGGGCGGTTGCCCTCGCTTCGCCGGGATGGCCGGACTGGACATTTCTTGGCCTCTTTGCCGCCGGCGCCGTGGTCATGCGGTCCGCTGGCTGCGTCGTCAACGACATCGTCGACCGGCGCATCGACGCCAGGGTTGAACGGACCCGCGACCGCCCCCTCGCCAGCGGCGCCATCACGCTGCCGGGCGCCCTCGCCTTCCTTGGCCTGCTGCTTGCCGCGGGATTGACCGTCCTTCTCCAGTTCAATCAGGCAGCGGTCATCACCGGCATCGCCTCCCTTGGCCTGGTGGTCATCTATCCCTTCATGAAGCGCGTCACCTTCTGGCCGCAGCTCTTTCTCGGCCTCGCCTTCAACTGGGGAGCCCTGGTGGGCTGGGTCGCCGTCAGGGACACACTCTCGCCGGAGCCCCTGGTCCTCTACGCGGCCGCCATCGCATGGACGATCGCCTACGATACGATCTATGCCCACCAGGACAAGGTGGATGATGAGCGGATCGGCGTGAAATCGACGGCCCTTGCCTTCGCTGAGAGCACGAAACCCCTCACCGGCCTCTTCTACGGCGTCTTCGTCGCCGGGGTGGCGCTGGCCGGCCATCTCACAGGAACCGGGTGGCTCTTCCTGGCAGTCCTCGCCATCGCCGCCGCCGATCTGGCAAGGCAGGTCATCACCGTCGATCTCGACGATCCCGACTCGTGCCGCAGGGCCTTTTCCACCAACAACCGGATCGGCCTCCTGATCTTTGCCGGACTTGTCCTCGACCGCCTCGTTGCGGTCACGCCGTGACCGACGTCAGCGCCGCAGGATGGAACGCCGTATCAACCCGCCGCCCCTCAATCAGACATCAACGGGGGTCGAAACGAAGACATGGCGATGATGCCAATCGAGATAGCGCTTGCCGGGGTATTCAACACCCTTGCATGGAAGCTTGAGCGTTTCCCCGTCAAAGCATCCAAGCGCACAGCCGACCCCTGTCCCCTTTACAGCCGGAGAGACCACGATACGGAAATCACACGATGACAGTGTGAACGCACCAGAATCAAACAAGCGGTGATGATTCGAACAGAGACACACACCATTTGCAACCTGATCCGGGCCCTGCGCCTGGTGCCACTTGATGTGCGCCGCATCAAGAGCCAGGTACTTGCCGTTCATGCGGACGGCGAAATTGCAAACCGCACATTGATGTTCGTAGGCAGCCAGCACCTCCCGCGAAAATGCCGGGTCTCGCGGACGGCGCCGGAAGGACACAAACCGCTCCGCTCTTGAGGCCAGGCCAACAGCCTCCAGAACCTCGGCGTGCCGGGTTTGCGGAAAATGGGCGTCAAGGAGTGAATGAGCGATGTCCAGCGCCAGGCGTTCGTCCGCCTGCAGGGCGTGAAACACGTCCGGCGGAAAGCCTCCCCTCGCCGCCTGGCGACGCAGCGACGACACGAGAAAATCACCGCTGTGACCTCTCTCGAGAACGCCGGCACCGGGTATCTCCCAGAGGTCATCCTTCACCAGGCGCCCGAAAGCATACTCCGGATGAACAGCCTTGCGCGGCGGACCAAAGCGCCGCAACAAACTCCTGAGCGGCACCTCGGCGTCGCGATAGGACATCAATCTGTTCTCGCGACCAAGACATCGGCCAATGGCCCACAACGCGAGCAAGGGCTTGTTCGGGGCACGTTGGCCGGCCGCCTGCCAGACGTGAAGCGCCTCAAACCGGCTGCGAAGATCATCCGGGTTCATGGCGGCGTGCACGACACGGCAGCCAAACGCAGATCAGACATGTCGTCCGTTTGCGCCATGCGTGTCAGCCCTGATTGTCACAGTCAGCGGACGCTATCCCATCTTTAACGTTTTCCACAGCCGAGAGGGTCAATTTGGCATATTTTGCGTCTCGTGGCTCTGACGGTGTTGTGTCAATGTCGTGTGATAACAATATGTTATCCATGTCGCCCGATCCGGGGCGGTGCCCGAACCTCCTTTGTAGTGCCATTTTCTTTGGTCAGCCCCTTGCGCCGCGCCTCCCAAGCCCTCCAGTCACCCCATGTTCATCCGCGCCACCAAGACCGGCACCGCAAGGGACGGCTCCGCACGCCTCTCCCACCGCCTCGTCGAGACCCGCCGCGAGGACGGCAAGGTGCGCCAGATCACCCTGCTCAACCTGGGCCGGCACTTCGCCATCGAGCGCCAGGCCTGGCCCTTGTTGTGTGCCCGCATCGAGGAGTTGATCAAGGGCCGGCCCACGCTCTCCCTGGAGCCTCTCCCTGCGGAGATCGAGGCCGAGGCCCGGCGCATTGCCGGGCGCCTGCTGGAGCGTCAGGGCGGGGAGGCGGACGGGGCGGACTGGGAGACCGTCGATGTCGGGTCTGCCTGCGACATGGACGGCCGCACCATCGGTGTCGAGCATGCCGCATGGCAGGCCCTGGAGATGCTGCGCCTTCCCGCTCTGCTTGACGCGTTGGGCTTCAACCGGCGTCAGCGGTGCTGTGCCCTGGGCTCCATCATCGCCCGCATGGCGCACCCGGGATCGGAGCGCGAGACCAACCGCTGGCTGAGACAGACAAGTGCGGCAGGCGAGATGCTGGGCTTCGACTTCTCCCGTGTCAGCGCCATGGCGCTCTACCGGGCTTCGGACAGGCTTCTTGCCCACCAGGAAGAGATCGAGAACCATCTCTTCGGCAGGGTGGAGAGCTTCTTCGGCCTCAAGCCGACAGTCACGCTCTATGATCTCACCAACACGTTCTATGAGGGCCAGGTCTCAGGCCAGCCCAAGGCCATGCGGGGTCACTCGAAGGAGAGGCGCACGGACGCGCCGCTGTTGACTCTGGGTCTCGTTCTCGACGGATCAGGCTTTGTCCGCCGCTCAAGCGTTCTCGCCGGCAACGTTGCCGAGGCCACGACACTGGAATCCATGCTGGCCTCCCTGGGAGCGCCTCAGGGGGCCGTGGTCATCATGGACCGCGGCATCGCCACGAAGGCCAACCTCGCCTGGCTGCGCCGTGAGGGTTACCGCTATCTCGTCGTCTCCCGCGACACCACACGGGTGTTTGACGCCACGCGGGAGCTCACCACGGTGGTGACGGCGTCCGGCCAGGCGGTGGATGTCGACACCGACGAAGTCGACAGTCAGGAAGAGGACGGCACGCCCTGCAGGGAGGTTCTCCTGCGCTGTCACTCGACGGCACGGGAGGCCAGGGAACGGGGCATCCTCGAGCGCTTCCAGCGGCGCTTCGAGGAGGGCCTGAAGACGCTCGACGCAGGGCTGTCCAAGCCCAGGACCCGCAAGGCCCTTGACCACATCCAGCGCCGCATCGGACGCCTCGAAAAGGCGAACGCCCGTGTTGCCCGCCATGATGAGATCACCGTCACCCCCGATGACGAGGGAAAGAAGGCCGTTGCCATCTCCTGGACATGGAAGCCGACCGAGGGGTCCATGATGAGCCACCCGGGCGTCTCCTGCCTGCGCACCAACATCCTCGACCTCGACGCCGAGACCCTGTGGCGCACCTGGGTCACCCTCACCGACGTCGAGGCCGTGTTCCGCTCGCTCAAGTCCGAGCTCGGGCTGCGCCCCATCTTCCATCACAAGCAGCGCCGCGCCGACGGCCACCTCTTCATCTCCGTCCTCGCCTACCAGGCCGTGCAGTTCCTGCGCACGCGCATGAAGCGGGCCGGCGCGTCAGACAGCTGGTCCACCATACGCCATGCCCTGAGGCCCCTGCAGCGCACCACCACTACCTTCACCCGCCAGGACGGACACACACTGCACGTGCGCAAGACGGCGCTGCCCGACGACCAGCAGGCTGTCATTTATCACGCCATGGGCATCGCCCCGCCGCCGCGCAACGTCCACAAGACCATCGTGTGAACCGGCCATCACGCCTGAGCCTGCACAGCGGCCACTGAGCCGCACGATCCCACTTGTAGTGCCACTGCGAATCTTACCCCACTGATTCTCAATCGTTTTTTGCACCCAATGTTAAAGATGGGCTATCACAATCGCGCATACGAATCTCCGGCACCATCATGCTGCCGGACCCGTCTGCGAGATTCCGGGATGCGCGGAGAGTTCAGGGCGAGAGCCCCGATGGTGACCGGAGAGCGCCGGGAGCAGGGTGTCTCGTCGGTCTTGATCTCGCCCGTGGCGATCGATGCGCCATCCTGATTGGTGGAATGTGGCATCGTGCAGCAGGTCTTGCTCGCGGGGCAACCCTGCGCCCGTCAGATGAACCTCGATCCGGAGACCGTCTGCGCCGTCGTGATCGGACAGCCCCCCTGGAATGTTCCTGTCCCGATTGCTCCCCGGCTTCGATGGCGATCCGGACCCTCTGTGGACCGTGTCGCAGATGCTCCCATCGATGGGGGGTGTCTCGATCCATCCGGTTCGCACACAGCGGATTTCCGGAACGCTGCGCTCGGCAAGGCGCAGTGTCTTGAGGCTACATGCGCATGCGCGAACCGGATGGATCGAAGAGCGGTGCATCGACAATGGTGGCGCGGCGCATGTCGCCCAGGATCTCGATGTGGCAGTCAGTGCCGGTCTCCGCCATGTCGACCGGCACGAAACCCAGCGCCACGGACTTCTCCACGTAGTGGGCGTATCCTCCCGAGGTGACAAAGCCGACGACCTTGTCGTCCTTCCATACCGGTTCATCGGCGACGCAGTCGGCATCGGCGGCATCGACGACGAATGTCACCAGACGCCGGCGGGGTCCTTGCGCGGCTTCCTTCATCGCGGCGTCACGACCGGGGAAATCCCCCTTGTCGAAGGCGATGAAGCGATCGAGGCCGGTTTCGGCGGCAGTGTAGTCGGGACGGTACTCGCGCAACCACGAACCGAAGGATTTCTCCAGGCGCAGACTCATCATGGCGCGCATGCCGAAGGGCACCAGGCCGAGACCGGCGCTCTCGCCTTCGAGAGTCTCGAAGAGGGCACGCTGGAGCACGGGCGGGACGTAGATCTCGTAGCCGAGATCGCCGGTATAGGTCACCCGCTGCACGGTGGCCTCGACCATGCCGATGGTGATGGTGCTGACAGCGCGAAACGGCATCGCGTTTGCGGAGACATCGGCGTCAGTGGTGCGCTGCAGCAGATCCCGTGCCCGCGGCCCGGCGATCTGGAAGCCGACGAGATCGCGCGAGATGTTGGTGACCGTCACCCCGTGCCGAGGCAGGAGGTCGAGAAAGAGGCGCATGTGGGCATCCTGCGCAGCATAGCTCGCCTGCACCCTGAAACTCTCCGGCCCGTCCCTGGCGATGGTGAAATCTCCCGCCAGGCGGCCGCGGTGGTTGAGAAGCGGCGACAGGGTGAGCCGTCCCTCCCTGGGCAGGCGCCCGGCCATGATGCGGTCGAGCCAGGCGGCCGCACCCTCGCCGGCGATGCGGAACTTGGAAAAGTTGTGGATCTCGTTGATGCCCACACCCTCGCGAACGCCGCGGCACTCGTGGGCCGTCGCGGCGAAGGCGTTGGAGCGGCGGAAACTCGGTGTCTCGTAAAGCGGCCCGCCTGGCGGCGCGAAGTAGTTGACATGCTCCATGCCGAAGGCGCTGCCGAAGACGGCGCGGCGCTCCTGCCACACACCGTGGGCCGGCGTCGTATGAAAGGGCCGGCCGGCGGGAAGCTCCTCGTTGGGATAGGCGATGGCAAAGCGCCGCTGATAGTTTTCGCGGGTCCTTGCACGGGTCCAGGCAGGTGTCGTCCAGTCTCCGAAACGCGCCACGTCCATGGCGAAGATGTCGCGCGATGGCTCGCCCTCGATCATCCACTCCGCGAGGGCCAGCCCGACACCGCCGGCTTGGCTGAACCCGGCCATGACAGCACAGCAGGCCCAGTAACCGGGGACGCCTGGAACCCTGCCGAGAAGGGGATTGCCGTCGGGAGCGAAGGTGAAGGGGCCGTTGATGATGCGCTTGATTCCGGCCGACTGCAGCACGGGATAGCGCCGGTAGGCGGTCTCCAGGGATCCGGCGATGCGGTCGATGTCGTCGGCGAGAAGTTCGTGCCCGAAGTCCCAGGAGGCGCCGTCGACGGCCCAGTGTCGGCAAGCCTGCTCGTAGATGCCGATAACGAGGCCGCGGCCTTCCTGTCTGAGATAGCTCTCGCCCGAGGGATCCATGACATGGGGAAGCTCCTTGTCGTGACCGTAGACCTCGGCAATGTCGCCGGTCACGAGGTACTGGTGCTCGAGCGGGTGGAGAGGCAGGCGGACACCCGCCATCATGCCCACTTCGCGGGCCCACAGTCCGGCGGCGTTGACCACATGTTCGGCAACGACCGATCCTTTCTCGGTGACGACATCCCAGTGGGCGTCGCTCCTCTGGTGCAGTTCAAGCACACGGTTGTGGAGCGAGATGTCCGCCCCGGCCATGCGCGCCGCACGGGCATAGGCGTGCGTGGTTCCGGAAGGATCGAGGTGTCCGTCGAGAGGATCCCAGAGCGCCCCGAGGAGACCGTCGGTGTTGATGATGGGGGTGAATTGCGCAATCTCGCCCGGACCGACGATCTCGGTTTCGAGGCCCATGTGGCGGTGCTTGGCCCGTTCGGCCTTGAGGAAATCCATCCTGTCGGGTGATTCGGCGATGGTCAGGCCGCCGACATGGTGGAGACCGCAGGAAAGACCGGTGATCTCCTCGAGTTCGCGATAGAGGCGGATGGTGTAACCCTGCAGGGCCGCCATGTTGGGGTCCGCGTTCAGCGTGTGGAACCCACCCGCCGCATGCCACGTCGAGCCCGATGTCAGTTCCGAGCGCTCGATGAGCATGACATCGGTCCAGCCGAACTTCGTCAGGTGATAGAGGACACTGCACCCGACAACGCCGCCACCGATGACGGCCACACGCACATGGGACCGCATCAGCCGCTATCCCAGAACGGTGAAGGTGCTGTTGCGGTTGATCTCGCGGTTGCGCGAGAAGAATGCCATGTCGACGTCGCGGTCAATGTGCGGCAGATGGAAGCTCACCGGATCGACATCATGGTCCTGGCCGTCCTCGCAGGCCGCGATCAGGGCCGCCATCATCTCGCCGGCGATGGGCGCGTTCTTGAACTGGTTGCCGCTGGTGCCGATCGCCAGGTAGAAGCCGCCGAGATCCGACTTGTCGTAGATGGGTCCCCAGTCTTCCGTGACATCATAGAGGTCGACCGCGCCCCTGGCCGCGGAACCCGGAATCTTCAACCCCGGGAAGCGCTGCGCCTGGCGCATGACGAGGGTCGTCCACATGCCCGTGAACTCCTGGAGGTAGTCGTCCGGGTCGACCCATTCCTTCTCGTCGCAGGCCGGATCCTCGCTGCCGATGAGAATGTGGTTGCCCGTCTCGGGCCGGCAATAGGTGCCGATCTCGCTGTCCGAGAAGACGTGGCTGACACTGAAATCGTCGTCGCCCGGCGCCGGCACATGGGCAACCTCGTGGCGCAGGGCGCGCGTCGTGATGCGCATGGTGCCGGCGAGGCCCGCCATCTCGTTGACCTTCGACGAATGCGGGCCGGCGACGTTGACCACCACGGGCGCATCGATCTCCTCGCCGCTGTCGAGGGTAATGCCCTTCACGCGTCCGTTGTCGCGGCGGATGGCGGTCACGGTGGCGTTGAAGCGGAACGCTGCACCGCGCTTTTCCGCGGCTCTCTGGACGTTGTGGCCGGCAAGCTGCGGATCCGAGATGTAACCGCCGCAGGGGAAATAGGCGGCGCCCAGGATCTCACGGCCAAGGGACTCGCCGAACTCCGGATCGTCGGTGCGGCGCGGTGCGCCGAAACATGCCGTCGAGACGGACGGCATGCGCTCACGCACCTCACCGGGCGTGAGCTCCTCGTAGGGACAACCGATTTCATCCATGACCCTGAGGATGTTCTCGAGAAAATTGTTCTGCCGGGTCTTCATGATCATGCAGCCGACGTTCCGGTATCGCGCCATGCCGCGTTCATCGACGACTCCGCAGAAGTTTTCCCAGTCGGACCAGTAGAAGTGACTCTCGTAGGCAACGGCCGATCCGTGTACCGTGGAATAGTAGGGGCGGACGATCGCGCATGAATTGGCGGTCGAGCCATAGCTGGCCGCCGGCAGACGGTCGATGGCGAGAACGTTCATGCCGCGCGCGGCAAGTTCACGCGCCGTGCTGGCGCCGATGATCCCCGCTCCGATCACGATGGCGTCCCGTGTGTCGGCCATGACTCAGACTCTCCCCTGTTCTTGCGGTCACCCTCCGGAAACCACCGGAGACATGGTCTCCATACCACCGCTTGGCGGTCTCCCGCCACCCCGGCGCAACCCGGCCCGGGGAGGGTTGCGCAACGCTCCGCAACATGCTTGATGGTCGCCATGAACACGACCCTGAAAGCGGATGCCCTCCAGTTGCCGGAGCGGGGCGAGGCATGGCGCGAGCGGCTCGATCTCGGCAGACTGGCTCGTCTGAGACACGCAATCGCGCAGACCGACTGCGCAGCCGGTCTCTTCTATGACCCGATCAACATCCGCTACGCCACCGGCACCTCGAACATGCAGGTCTACGGCCTTCACAATCCCTGCCGCTATGTTTTCGTGCCGGTGGAAGGTCCGGTCACTCTCTTCGAGTTCGGGGGCTGCGGGCATCTCTCCGCGCACTGCGTTGCCGTCAACGAGGTCCGCAACGCCGTCTCCTGGTACTTCAGCGTCTCAGGACCGAGAACCGGTGAGAATGCCGGACTCTGGGCGGCGGAAATCCTCGATCTGGTGGCAACGCATGGCGCCGGCAACCGTCGCATTGCCATTGACCGTGTCGATCCCCGGGGACTCGATCTCCTGCGGAACGCAGGATGCACGGTCGTCGACGGTCGGGAGGTGGCCGAACGCGCGCGGCGCATCAAGACGCCTGAAGAGGTCGATGCCCTGCGCGACGCCGTTGCCGTCTGCCAGAAAGGCATCATGAGCATGATGGAAGCGACCGAGCCGGGCATGACGGAAAACGCAATCTGGTCGATCCTGCATGAGACGAACATCCGGATGGGCGGGGAGTGGATCGAGACACGACTCTTCAGTTCCGGCCCGCGCACCAACCCCTGGTACCATGAAGCATCGAACCGCCGTGTCGAGGCAGGCGACATGGTGTGCCTGGATTCCGATCTCATCGGTCCGCTGGGCTATTCGGCGGACATCTCGCGCAGCTGGATCGTCGACGGCAGGCCGCCCACCGGAGAACAAAGAACGGTCTACGGCCTCGCTTGCGAACAGGTGATGCGAAACCAGGAACTCTTCCGGCCCGGAGCGACCTTCGACGAGATCGCCGACAAGGCCCACGTCCTGCCGGGGACTTTCGCCGAATACCAGATTCCGGCCGTCGCCCACGGTGTCGGTCTCGTCAACGAGTATCCGATCGTCCTCCACGCCGCCCGCCACAAGCAAGCCGGGCACAACGGCATGATCGAGGCCGGCATGGTCCTCTGCATCGAAAGCTATGCCGGCAAGCCGGGCGGGAAGGAGGGAGTCAAGCTCGAACAGCAGATCCTCGTGAAGGAGGATGGCATCGAGCTCCTCTCCGACATGCCCTTCGAGACAGCCCTGCTGTAAACCGCGCCAGGCGACGCAGCCGGGAATCCCGCTGCCGGAGCGCCTCAGGCGTCAAGCATGGGCATGATGAGGCCGTGCCTGCGGGCAGCGTCCCTTGCCAGGTCGTAGCCGGCATCCGCGTGGCGCACGATCCCCATGCCAGGGTCCACGTTGAGACAGCGCTCGATCTTGCGCCCGGCCATGTCCGTGCCGTCAGCCAGCACCACCAGACCGGCGTGGGTGGCATAGCCGATGCCGACGCCGCCGCCGTTGTGCACCGCCACGTAGGTCGCCCCGCAGGCGGTGTTGAGCAGGGCATTGAGGATGGGCCAGTCCGCCACCGCGTCGCTGCCATCCATCATGCCCTCGGTCTCCCGGTTCGGCGACGCCACGGAGCCGCTGTCGAGATGGTCGCGGCTCATCGCCACCGGCCCGGCAAGTTCGCCCGAGCGCACCAGGTCGTTGAGCAGCTTGCCGAAACGGGCGCGCTGACCGTATCCCAGGTAGCCAAGGCGCGCCGGCAGGCCCTCGATGGGCTGGTGTTCGGACGCAAGACGCACCCAGTTGGCGAACACCTCGTCGTCGCCGAACTCGTCGAGAGCGACCTCCTCGGTCTTGCGCAGGTCGCTTTCCTCTCCCGACAGGCAAATCCAGCGGAACGGACCCCGGCCCACGCAGAACAGCGGACGGATGAACGCTTCCACGAACCCCGGAAAGGCGAAGGCATCCGTGTAGCCATGATTGTAGGCCTCCTGGCGGATATTGTTGCCGTAGTCGAACACCATGGCTCCGCGTCTCTGGTATTCGACCATGGCGCGAACCTGACGGACCGCCGTCGCGCGGGCCCGTTCAATGTAGGTCGTGGGGTCCGTGCGGCGGAGATCCAGCGCCTCGGCAAGCGTCATGCCGCCTGGCACATATCCTTCAAGCATGTCGTGGGCCGAGGTCTGATCCGTCACGACATCGAAGACAACTTCCTGTTCGAGGTAGCCGTTCAGGACGTCCGCCATGTTGCCCTCAACCGCGATCGCCCGGGCCTCGCCCCGGGCAGCATGGCTGCGGGCCCGTTCAAGGGCGTCAGCAGCGTTGTCGGCAACCTCGTGGACAAACCCCAGTTCGAGACGCCGCGCGATCCTGTCGGGATCGATTTCGACGCCGATGCTCACACCGCCGTTGAGCGTGATGCAGTGCGGCATGATGCCGCTGAACATGCCGAGCCCGCCGGTGATCGTCAGCCGCCCTTTGAGCGTGCCGCCAAACTTCATCCGGGCCAGCGTGGCAAAAGTCTCGTAGGTTCCCTGCACGATACCCTGGGAGCCGATGTTGCACCACGAACCCGCCGTCATCTGGCCGTACATCATGAGGCCCCTGGCCTCGAGTTCGTTGAAGTGCTCCAGCGTGCTCCAGTGGGGCACCAGCATGGAATTCGAGATCAGCACGCGCGGCGCCCATTCGTGGGTCGGCCAGATGGCGACCGGTTTGCCCGACTGCACGACAAGGGTTTCGTCGCCCTCGAGAGTCTCCAGCATCTCGACGATGCGGAAATAGGAGTCCCAGTCACGCGCCGCCTTGCCGCGCCCGCCGTAGACGATCAGCCGCTTCCAGTCCTCCGCCACCTCGAGGTTGTTCATCAGCAACCGGTAGGCGGTCTCCTGGGGCCAGCCCTTGGTGTTGAGCTCGGGACCACGGGGAGCCAGAACAGGAGCATTCGGCGCATGGCGCATGACGTGTGACCTCATTCATTTTCCTGCGCGCAGGATGTGCAACTTCCGTGGCGAAGATCAAGGACGTTCGCCGGGGAAGAGCACATGAACGACACGATCATCGTCCAGGCTGTCGCATGCAGGATCGTCGAACTGATGGCATACAAGTGCATGGACGGCGCAAGTGCGGTCGCGCCGTCCATGCCTCGGCGACAGGGGATGGCCGAGAAGGAGAGAACCCCCTGTCGCTACTGGAAAACGGCCTCCGGGTCGTCGAGGCTGTCGGAGCCTTCAAACTCCAGGGCCGTCAGTTCGAGCACGACGGCGGCCTGTGTGATCGCATCGGTCTGCGCAGTCAGTGCATCGATGGCGGCCTGGACAAGTGCATTGCCCGAAGCATTGTTCTCGCCGATCATCTGATCGTAGGCTTCACCGCCTTCAGCCGCCGCCACCATGGCGCCCATGACCGCCATGGTGGCGTCAAGACGTTCCCGCAGTTCCATGTCGGCGTCCTGCGCAACGGCGGCGACCAGTCCCGAAAGGCCGGGACCTGAGACCATTGTGCCGTCGATGCGCATGTATTCGCCGAGATAGATGTTCCTGATGCCCAGCGCGTCGTCGTAGTGCGAGCGATGGGTATTGTCGCTGAAGCAGTCATGCTCCTCTTCGGGATCGTGAAGCAGGAGACCGAGTTTCATGCGCTCACCGGCGAGTTCCCCGTAGGACAGGCTGCCCATGCCCGTAATGATGGCAGCAAGGCCTTCCGACATGTCACCGCCTGTCAGGTTCATGGTGGCCGGTCCGTCGGGAGCCCACTGCGCCGTCATCCAGGCCAGATCATCCACCAGAAGATCCGCAGCGGCCTTGAGGTAGGCGGCGCGCCGCTCGCAATGTCCGCCGGTGCAGTTGGCGGTGTCGAAATCGGTATGCGGACGCGCTCCGGCCCCCGGCCCGGTGCCGTTGAGGTCCTGGCCCCAGAGAAGGAACTCGATGGCGTGGTAGCCGGTCGCGACATTCGCCTCGACACCGCCGAGTTCATGGAGCGTGTCGGCAAGCAGGGCTGCGTCAATCATGGAGGCATCGATTTCCTCACCTGAGAACATGAACACCGCATTGGCGATCACATTCGCACCGTAGCCCGGATTGTCTTCGGACGAGGCGCCGTAACCCGCATCGACATAGTCGATGAGGCCCTCGTCGAGCGGCCAGGCGTTGACCTTGCCTTCCCAGTCATCCACCACGGCGTTGCCAAAGCGATAGACCTCGCTCTGCTGATACGGAACGCGCGAGGCGAGCCAGGCGTCGCGCGCTTCCTTGAGCGTCTGCTGCGATGGCGTGGCAATCAGCCTGTCCACGGCATCCGCGAGCGCCTGGCCGGCGACAAGAGAGTCTTCATAGATGGCGTGGGCCATCGCCGCATAGTGCGCCAGCACCCTGGCTTCAGGGGACGTGGTGTCGGCGGCGGCCCCGTTGGTGCTTGCGACAGTCAGACCCGACACGAGGAGACAGATGCCAAGCGTCACCGCCAGCACTCCCTGGTTTTTCATGGATCCACTCCCAATGGAATGATTTGCGAATGCAAATCATTCCTATTATCATGTTGACTGTCAACCCCTGCTGCGGACTGATTTTCGATGACCGGGTTCAGGTACTGTGCCTTTGCGGCAGCGGTCGTTGTCTTGTGCGTCCCGGACACCGTTGGGCCCCATGATGACAGCGGCGATCGCGCAAGAGCGCAGGAGGTGACCCGGCCGACCACCGACTTCTCCGCTGCGGAGCGCTATGAGCGGCGCTCAGGCGGGGCAGCAACGTCGTTCGCGACACCGAACCGCGACGCCTTTTCGCATCCGTCGGCGAACATGTCCTTCGAGCGCAAGCTCGATTTCGAGGTCGGGGATGGGGTGTTCGTCAAGATCTGGGTGTCCTCTCCGAGTTCGACCCGCTCGTCGGACGGCCTTGGTCCCCTGTTCAACGCACGATCCTGCCAAAGCTGTCACGTCAAGGACGGTCGCGGACGGCCGCCGGCGCCGGGAGACCTCGCCGTCTCCATGGTCCTTCGCCTTGCCGCGGGCGAAGACGGGCGGCAGCCGGATCCGGTCTACGGGAGCCAGCTCCAGAACCGTTCGCTGCAGGGGGTGCCGGCCGAGGGCCGGATGACCGTCGAATGGGAGGAGATCCCCGTGACCCTGGCAGGCGGCAGTACGGTATCGCTGCGCCGGCCCCGCTATGGCATCACTGAGACCGGTTACGGGCCGCTCGCCCCGGATCTGCGGATATCGCCGCGCTCGGCCCCCGCGATGATCGGCATCGGCCTGCTCGAGGCGGTGCTCGACGATGACATTCTCGCCCTCGCCGACCCGGATGACCGGGACGGCGATGGAATCTCGGGACGGCCCAACCGTGTGTGGAGCGATGAACACGAACGGTTCATGCTCGGCAGGTTCGGCTGGAAAGCCGGGCAACCGACGGTCACCCAGCAGGCTGCCGACGCGTTCCGCAACGACATCGGCATCTCGACGCCGCTTTACCCCATCCCCCACGGCGAGTGTACGGGCGCGCAGACGGCCTGCCTCGACGCGCCTCACGGTGATGGCGACAGCCGCATTGCAGGCGTCGAAGCAGGTGACATTCTCCTCGATGTCCTTGCCTTCTATGCCCGGAACCTTGCCGTCCCGGCCCGGCGCGATGTGGACGACCCCGGGGTTCTCCACGGCAAGCAGCTGTTCTACGAGGCGGGCTGCACCGCCTGCCACACGCCCAAGTTCGTGACCCGGCGCGATTCCCTCGAACCCGAGCAGTCGTTTCAGCTGATCTGGCCCTACACGGACCTGCTCCTGCACGACATGGGTCCGGGACTCGCCGATGACCGCCCGGAAGCAGACGCCACGGGACGCGAATGGCGGACTGCGCCATTGTGGGGCATCGGGCTCACGTACACTGTGAACGGCCACCGCCTCTTTCTGCACGACGGCCGCGCGCGCGGCCTTCTCGAGGCTGTCCTGTGGCACGGTGGCGAGGCGGAGAATGCGAAGCGCGCGGTCGTCGACATGACGGACGATGAGCGCGACGCGCTTCTGGCGTTTCTGCGTTCCCTTTGAGGCAACACAACCGGAGGTCGCAAGCGTGCCACCCCGATTCGCTTTTCCATTCATGGCGCTGACGATTGCCGTCTTTCCGATTCCCGCCGCCTCGGGTGACGGGCCGACACCTGAGAGCTTCGCACATGTCAATGCGGCGCTCGCTGACAACCACATACGTCCCCGCTACGGAACCCTCCTGTCGCAGGCAACAGGCTTCGCGGGGGCAGCCAAACGCCTTTGCGCGCAGCCCGGGCCGACAACCATGAACGAAGCACGTTCGTCGTTTCATGCCCTCATGGACGCATGGATGAACGTGGAGCATCTGCGTTTCGGACCGGCTGAACTTTTCCTGCGCGCCAACAGATTCCATTTCTGGCCGCAAGCGCGCGGCAAGGTCGACAGGGTGGTCGACGAACTGCTCGCCGAAGGCGCCGACATCTCACCGTCTCGCATCGCAAGCGCAAGTGCTGCCGGTCAGGGACTGATGGCCGCGGAATTGTTGCTCTTCGGCCAGAACGCCACCGAGTCGGAACCGCGAGGATCCGCCACGGGATGCCGTCTGCTGCATGCCATTGCCGTCAACATGCAGACCCTGGCAAAGGTCATGGATGAGGACTGGTGGAGAGGTGAACGCCCGTTCGTCACACTCTTTACCGGGCCCGGTTCCGACAACCCGTATTTCGCGAGCCACGAGGAAGTGGCTCTCGCATTGCTCGCGAGCCTCCACGACGGACTGCAGAGAATCGTCGATCTGAAGCTCGCGCCGGTTGTCGGCGATGGCATCGACACCGTCCGCCCATATCTGGCGGAGTCGCGCCTGAGTGATCGGACACTGCGGAACATTGTCCTCAATCTCGAAGCGCTTCAGGATCTCTACACGGGCGGAGCCGGGCCCGGCATGGGTTCCCTGCTGGTGGGAACCGGGGACAAGCTCGACACGCTGCTTCGAAAGGGGTTTCGCGCGACCCTCGACACGGCGCGCTCGTTGGCGGGGGGCCTCGACAAGGCCGCCATCGACCCGGCACGACGCGACATGGTCGACACACTCCTGGTCCAGGTGCGGGCCCTGCGCCAGATCGTGCGCAACCGCCTGACCGGCGCCCTTGACCTTCCCATCGGCTTCAATGCCCTCGACGGTGATTGACCGGCGCCAGGCACTGCAGCTGCTCGTCGCCGGGCTCGTGGCGCCAGCCGTCAAGTCGGCTGCGTCTGCCGGACCGGCAGATGCCGTCTACCTTTCGGCGGCTGCAACGCAAAGGGGCTGCTCTCGGATCTGTGCCTTTTCGGGAGCAGGCGACGCGCTGTTCGACCACGCACTGCCGGCACGCGGGCACGCCTTTGCTGTCAGCCCCGACCGCCGCCAGGCCGTTCACATCGCCCGACGCCCTGGGGAGTTCGCTCTTGCACTCGATCCCGGATGTGGTGCTGTCACACATTGGTTCGCACCGCCCGAAGACCGCCGCTTCCAGGGCCACGGCGTCTTCAGTTCCGACGGACGCCTGCTTTATGTGACCGAGAACGACTTCGACGCCGAACGCGGCGTTGTCGGCGTCTATGATGCGCACCGCGGATTCCGGCGGGTGGGCGAGATCTCCTCTCATGGTATCGGTCCGCACGACATCAGGCTCATGCCGGACGGGGAGACCCTGGCTGTTGCCAACGGCGGCATCCACACCCACCCCGACTATCCGCGGGCGAAACTCAACCTGCCCACCATGGAACCGTCACTCTGCTTCATCGACAGCAGGACGGGCGCCCTGCAGCGGCGTCTGGTCCTCGCACGCGCCCTTCGTTTTCTCAGTCTTCGCCACCTCGCCGTCGGCGCCAGCGGCGAGGTGGCAATCGCCATGCAGTACGAAGGGCCGGCAGGAGATGAGGTGCCACTGGTCGCCCTGTGCCGGCCCGCATGCCCCCTTCATCTGCTCGAAGCCCCCGCGCCAGTCCTTGCCGCCATGAAGCACTATTGCGGTGACGTGTGCTTCGACAGGACCGGCCACCGGTTTGCCGTCACCGCCCCGCGCGGGGGTCTGGTGACCCTCTGGGACGGCACAAGCGGGACGTTCCTGCACGCCATGCAGCTGACCGACTGCTGTGGCCTGGCGCCGGGCGCCGGGGACGGGTCGTTCCTGGCAAGCAGCGGAGAGGGAGGAGTGTTTGTCCTGGACCAGCACACTCCGGTAGCATTCCCGACCAGATTCCCGGAACCTCGCCACTGGGACAATCACCTGTCCATGATCCGCTCCACATAAGCGACCCACCGCCGTCATACAGCGGCTCTTTGCAGGACAGAAAAGCCGTCATTCTCCTGAAGGAGGCAATCTCGATGATACAGAGATCTCTCACTGAAGAGAGAGTGCCTCGGTCGGTACGGGTCATGCGTTGCCGAGAAAGCTGTTGCGCTGCCGCCATGGCTGGTCACGATTGAGTGCGCAAGACCGGGCCTGCCATGCACCCTTTCGCCGTGCGCATGCTTGTCGCCGCAACGATGGCGCTTCCTTGCTGCACCGCCATGCTGCCGGCGGGTGCCGAGGAAATCCATGCCCTCTCCATGCACGGCGACGCCGTCTTCCCCGACGGGATCCCTGACCATTTTCCATGGGTCAACCCGCAGGCGCGCAAGGGTGGCGCCTTGAATCTCGCCATCGTCGGCACGTTCGACAGCATGAACCCCTATATCGTCCGGGGGATTCCGGCGCGTGGCCTGAGGGCGCTTGTCTTCCAGTCGCTGCTCTATCGATCTCCCGACGAGCCGTTCACGCTCTACCCGCAGGTCGCACGGACCATCGACATGGCCGATGACCGCACACACATCGTCTTCCACCTCGACCCGCGCGCCCGTTTCCATGACGGAACGCCGGTGACGGCCGACGATGTTGTTTTCACGTTCGATGCCCTGCGCAACGACGGCCGCCCGCACACGCAGACCTACTTTTCAGGCGTCACGGGCGTGCGCAAACTCGGCCCGCTTGCCGTCTCCTTCAACCTCAGGGGAGATAACTGGGAACTTCCGCTTCTCCTGGGTCTCATGCCGGTCCTGTCGAAGACCTCCTTCGAGACCGTGACCTTCACCGGGACCAGTCTCGCGATTCCCGTCGGCACCGGCCCCTACCGGGTTGAATCCATTGATCCGGGCCATCAGGTGACCTACCGGCGTGATCCTGATTACTGGGGCCGCGACCTGCCGCAGAGCGTCGGCCGCTACAATTTCGACACGATCACCTACACGTGGTACCGGGATTCCGCTGTCGCGCACCAGGCGTTCCTGGCCGGTGATTCCAACATACGCTTCGAAGGCGACCCCAGGCGCTGGGTCACAGGCTATGACGTGCCGGCGCGCGATGACGGAGACATCATCATGGCTTCCGTGGCGAGCGGGCGCCCGTCAGGTCTTTACGCCGCCGTATGGAATCACAGACGGCCGCCCTTCGACGATGTCAGGGTACGAGAAGCCCTGGGACTTGCCTTCGACTTCGACTGGATCAACGACAACCTGCTCCACGGCCGCTACACCCGGACGACCAGCCTTTTCGGGGGCTCCGCGCTCCAGGCGACCGGTGCTGCAACAGGAAAGGAACGCAGCCTTCTCGAACCGTGGCGCGATGATCTGGACTCCATCGTTTTCGACGAGCCCTGGTCGCCGACCGCCGGCACGCTGCGCCAGCGCCTGAAGGAGGCGACAGGCCTGCTGCAGGAAGCAGGTTACGTCCTGCGTGACGGAGTCCTGGTCAGTGAAGCGACGGATGAGCCGCTCACCTTTGAACTGCTGCTCAACGATCCCGGGGAGGAACGGATCTTCCTTGTCTGGTTCGCCAACCTGGAGCGTCTCGGCATCCGGCCGCTCATGCGCACGGTCGACGCTGCGCAACACCGCAACCGCATCCGGAAGTTTGACTTTGACGCCATCACCTGGCGTTGGGGCGTCTCGCTCTCCCCGGGCAATGAACAGCGGATCTACTGGGCAGGCAGCGCCGCCGATGATGAGGGAAGCAGGAACTACGCCGGTGTGAGAAGTCCGGTCCTCGATTCGATCATCTCGTCGCTCTCCGACGCCCGATCGAGGGAAGACCTTGAAGCTGCGGCCCGGGCACTCGACCGTGTCCTGATGTGGGGGCGTCACGTCCTTCCCCTCTACCATCGCACAGACGATCTTGTGGCCTACCGGTCTTCGCTCAGGCGGCCACAACGGCCGGTCCTCTACGGCGCCGACATCTGGGCCTGGTGGCATGAACCGCCGTGACCCCGTTATCCGCTCGTGCGGATCCTGGCGCCGGATGACCATCCCCTGCCATCCGGAAGCCGGGCATGGCTGGCACTGACAGACAACACCCTTCAGCCTGGCGGCCGGGTGACTTCGCCTCGATGGACGAATTCTCCCTGGACCTCACCGGCCGCGACATCGCCATCCTCGAAGACGCCATCGTCCCATGGCGCAATGGCGGCAGGACCGTGCCCGACCCCGTGTGCCGCGACGATGTCTCTCTTCCGGGTCTGGAGAGATTCATCGACCGCCTTTCTGCCGTGCTGATGAACGGCCGCGGCATGGCCGTCGTGCGCGGCTTTCCGGTGAGGGACCACGACGAGCGCACCGTCGTTCTCATGTATCGGGTCCTGTGCTGCGGCATGGGGCGCCTGCTCAGTCAGAGCAAGAGGAGGCAACGCATTGGCTTCGTGGCCCACTGTCCGGACCGGCTCCTCGAACTCAGGGGCTACGCAAGAGCCGGGCGGCAAGTTCTGCATACCGACATGGAGGCGGTCCTTGGCATGCTGTGCGTGCGCCGGGCCAGCAGCGGCGGGGAAACGAGACTGGCGAGCGCACTTGCCATCCACGACGAAATCGGGGCGACGCGTGCCGACCTTCTCGCTCCGCTCCTCAAGGGATTCCCGGTCGGCTGGGGAGAGGAGCCTCCCGCGCGACCCACCGCCGGCTACAGCGACTATGACGTTCCTGTTCTCTCCTGGAACGACGGGAGGATCTCGGTCTGCCACCTGCCGCCGCAGATCCGTGAGGCGGCAGAACTTGCCGGCACACCGCTGAGCAGCGCGGCCACCGAAGCCCTCGATCTCTTCGCCCGACTGTGTGAACGCCAGGACCTTGTCCTGACACTCGCGCTGAACGAAGGCGAGGCGTACTTCATCAACAACTACAACACACTGCACGCACGCAACGCCTTCACCGATGATCCTGAAAAGGGTCGCGGACGCCTCATGCTGCGCGCCTGGCTCGACATGCCGCAGCCCTACCCGATCTCACAGGGGCTCAGACTCTACCATGACGACCTCAGATCAGCCTATGGCGAGCACCTGACGCCCGTCGACACGCCCTGGAATTGACGCGGGCCACACCGGCGGGCAGGCGCGTTCCCCATCCCGTGACGAAGCCATTGCTGATTGGTCCGGGCCGTCCGCACCGAGGCCAGCGCGGTCAGACTGCCGACCGGCAGCGCCAACGCCCGTCGTTCTGCCCTGTCGGGATTTCGCCTGGAGCCGCACCACTCCTCAGGCACTGCCCGCTCTGGGCGTTGCACGGCCGCGATGGTATGACTGGCCCACCCGCGGAGACCGTGGACTCAGGTGCTGCACAGTGATCTGATCATGCAGGCGCGTCGTGTCGCCAGACAGGGGCGCTGCATATGGCCGCCGCCTCTTGTGGTCGTGCTGGTCATTGTCGCATGCGGCGTTCCCTTCAGTGCTTCGGCCACTGGTCCGGACGAAACGCCTGAGATGGCGGCCGCCTCGTTCGATCCCGGCATATCCGAAGACGCCATGATTCTTGCCACGCGCCTTCATCAGGCGTTGAGCGATGACATGATCATGGACGCATCGAGACTTGAGGAACTGGCCCGGGAAATCGATCCCGTCCTGACACGGATCCGCATCCATGATCCTCGCATGAGCGAGATTTCCGCACGGCAGTGGCACCGGCCCGGGGTGCTGCTTCTCGAACTCGAAGGCGACCTTCTCGATGTCGTCATGGACCGTTGGCAGGACGGACGTGTTGCCTCCCTGCCCCGGACCGGACATGCGGCATTCGACGAGCTCGGCGCCAGGGTCGGCCTTGACAGGGTCGACACCTCCCCTGGTTCCTCCATGGTCATCGTGTCCGTCAGTGACCATGCCAACATGCGCGCAGTTCAGGAGGCCTATGCGGCCATCAACGGTGTCCGGCATGCGGAACGCGACGGATTTCTGGGAGGCGGTCCCGATATCCTGGCGACCCATGATGGCGGTGCATGGTACGTGACGATGCGCAACGCGTGGGGCGACTGCCCTTCGGGGTGCATGTTCGAGGAAGCGTTCCATTTCATCGTGAGCCCCGAGCACCTTGAACAGGTGGAGGCAAGCGAAGCCGACGGTATCGAACCGTTTCGCAACCTCCTTGCGGCTCCACGATAGAATGACAGGGATTGCCCGGACAGAGACGCCCGCTCGGATGTCTCCCATTCAATGCGATGCGCCCCGGCTTGACAGGTTGTCCTGCCGTCTTGCGTGCCACATCCCGGGAGCGGGGATCGCGGTCACCTCCTCCACACGGCGGGAGAGGCCGACGAGTCTGGTCCTGCCGGTATCGATACCCGCCACGATCTTCTTTGTCGTCCCCTGCCCCTTCCCTTGTGATGATACCGTTCAACGCATCCATTCAGGGCGCCAGGGGAGGTCGGTCGGGCCCCGCAAACATCGCCCGGTCTCCGCCCCGCTCCCCTGTGCGTCCTTGCGCAGGTGAGCCGAATCTCTCCGGGGCCATCGACCGAACGGTTCTCCCGCACATGCCGTTTTCCGCACGTTCGCGGCGCCGGCCGCTGTGGACGACTGCATGCTTGAGAGGCGATCACGTCCCGGTCATGCACGGCGTCATGATACAATCGACGTCGCCCACATCATCTGCCGGGGAGGGGCTGGCCATGCACGTGCGCAATGGTCGCGAGTTCTTGAGCATACCAGGCCCCACCACCGTCCCGGACCGGGTCCTTGGCGCCATGCACCGTCCGGCCGTCGACATCTACGACGGCGAATTGCTGGATGTCACCCGCAACTGCCTTGACGGTCTGCGCACGGTGCTGAACACCACGGGCGACGCCTATATCTACGCGGCCAACGGTCACGGCGCCTGGGAAGCGGCGCTCACCAACTGCCTCAGCGCCGGCGACAGGATTCTCGTCCTCGAGAGCGGCCTCTTTGCTGTCACCTGGGGGAACATGGCGAGAGTCCTGGGGCTGGAGGTCGAGATCCTGGCCGGTCGCCGGCGAAGGGCTGTCGATGCCCATGCCCTTGAACAACGGCTCCGCAACGACACGTCGAACACCATCAAGGCGGTTCTCACGGTGCAGGTCGACACCGCGTCCGGCGTCGTCAACGACATTCCGGCGATTCGCGAAGCCATGGATGCGGCTGGCCACGATGCCCTCCTCATGGTCGACACCATTGCCTCGCTGGGCTCCATGCCCTTCGAGATGGACGCCTGGGGCGTCGATGTCGCGGTGGCCGGATCGCAGAAGGGGCTGATGGTTCCCCCGGGTCTGGCGTTCAACGGTGTCGGCAACAGGGCAAGGGAGAGACGCCGGAACGCCGGCCTTGTCACCCACTATTGGGACTGGGAGTTCCGCGACGGGCCCGAGCACTACATGAAGTACTGCGGCACGGCGCCCGAACATCTCCTCTTCGGCCTCGACGAGTCCCTGAAAATGCTCTTCGAAGAGGGCCTTGAGAATGTCATCGAACGACACCGTCTTCTCGCCGGGACGGTGAGAACGGCGGTGGCCCGCTGGTGCTGCGGCGATGCTCTGGAATTCAACATTACCGAACCTCGCGAACGCGCTGATTCCGTCACCACCGTGCGCACGAACGGCATCGACCCGGCGCTTCTGACAGACTTCTGCCGCGATGTCTGCGGCGTCACCATCGGCATCGGCATCGGGCCCGAGCTCTCGGGCAGGGCCTTGCGTATCGCTCATATGGGTCACGTCAACGCCCCGATGGCGCTCGGCACACTCTCGGTGATTGAAACCGCCCTTGGAGCGCTGCAGGTGGATCACGGCAAGGGCGGCGTTGACGCGGCCATCGGTTTCCTCGCCAGATCACTTGCAGGGTCGGCCCGGGATTGCGCCGGATCGCGTGTTGGGCACCCGCGGCGCCATGATGCCTGATCGGCAGGTACAACCCACCCCCTGATGGACGACGGATCATCCCCGTCTTCTGAATGTCGGCGCATGCCCGGAACAGAGAGATTTCACGCGCGGGCGTTGTCTGCATCTTGTTGTCGGGTAAGCTGTCTGGCCGCAAGCGCAGGGAGTGCGTGATGAGAAAGCCGATCTGCCACCTCGCCCCGGCTGGTCCCATGCTTCTGGCTGCGGCCCTGCTTGCAGGCGTTGCCGTCGCCGATGAGATCGAGATGAACGCCGACATCACGCTCACCCACGGCCTGACCTGGCGTGTGCAATCGGCGGACACGGCCGCCACCAGCCCGAACTCGGACGACGGCACGCGAAACTACGACACGGGCATCGTCAGCAACACGTCCAGCGTCGCCGCGGAGTTCGAGGTGAGCGCCGGCACGATCGACATCTTTGCGCGCACCCATGCGTTCATCGATTACGAGAACCAGCACGGCTCGCGCGATCACATGGCGCTCACCGATGCCGCCAAGGATGTCGCAGGCCGGGACTTCAGGCTGCTCGACCTCTATGCGGCCACGACTGTCGATGCCGGCGACATGCCTGTCGATCTTCGCATCGGCAACCAGGTGCTGAACTGGGGCGAGAGCACGTTCATCCGCAACGGCATCAATGTCATCAATCCGTTCGACGTGAGCCGCCTCAGGACGCCGGGTTCGGAGCTGCGCGACGGGCTTGTCCCTGTGCCCATGGTCTCCGCAGCCTTCGATCCCTCCGCCAACCTCTCGCTCGAGGGTTTCTACCAGTTCCTGTGGCAGAAGACCGAACTCGATCCCAGCGGCACCTACTTCTCACAAACCGACTACGTCGGCGCCGGCGGCACACGCGCCTTCCTCGTCAACGACGGCGTCACCGACCAGGGCCGCACCTTCGGTCCTCTGGCGAACGCCATCAATGGCGCTCTCCAAAGCCTGCCCTACTACAGCGTCAAACCCCACGAACCCCATTTTCTTTCGGTCCAGCGCCAGGCAGACCAGGAACCCGACAACGGCGGCCAGTGGGGCGTTGCCCTGCGCTACTACGCCGAGGAACTCAACGACACCGAGTTCGGCTTCTACTATTCCAATGTCCACAGTCGCCTGCCCCTGTTGAGCGGTGAAGTCGCAACGTCAGGTCAGTTGCAGCAGAGCCTGGGAATTGCCCGTGCGGCTTCGGCCTTGACGTTGCCGGAGCCTCGAAGGACACAGCTTGCGGGAGCGCTGGCCATCGATCACTTTGCCAGCCTGTCGCGTTATCTGATCGTGTACCCCGAGAACCTCCAGACCTTCGGTCTGAGCTTCAACACGGCACTGGGCACGACGGGCTGGGCTCTTCAGGGAGAGTATTCGTACCATCCCGATGCCCCGCTGCAGCGCGAGGAACGTTCTCTGTTCACAGAAGCACTGTCGCCCCTGACGTGCGCGCTCAACCCGGCAACACGCGACACCGCGGAATGCAGGGCAGCGGGGCAGGCCATTCTTGGCAAGCGACTCAAGGGCTGGGTCGAGCGGGATGTCAGCCAGGTGCAGGTGACGGGGACGCGGATATTCGGTTCGATGATGGGATCGGACAGCACAGGCTTCATTGCCGAGGCTGCGGTGTCGCATGTCCACGACATGCCTGACAAGAGCGTGACGCCGCTCCAGTCGGGTGGGCGGGGACTCGCCGATGCCACGTCGTGGGGCTACCAGGGCGCTCTCTGGCTCGACTACAACAACGCCATCGGCGCCGCCACGCTGACCCCCTATCTTCGTTTCCAGCACGACGTTTCCGGCAACAGCCCGGGCCCGGCCGGTCCCTTCGTCGATGGCCGCACGGTTGTCACGCTGGGCGCGAACATCGGCTATCTGGCGCGCTGGGAAGCGGATCTCAGCTACACCAGGCACAGCGGTCGCGCCAACAGGCTCGCCGACCGCGATTTCATCATGATGTCCTTCAGCTACTCGTTCTGAGTGGGGAAAATACCATGAAGAGGAACACATCGCTCATCGCCGCCGCGCTGGTTCTTGCCGCCGCCTGGAGCGCCCCGGCAGCGGCCGGTCCGACGCCCGAGGAGATCGCGCGCCTCGATACCGATCTGACGCCGCTTGGCGCAGAGCGCGCGGGCAACGCCGACGGCACCATTCCGGCCTGGACAGGCGGCATCGTCACCCCGCCGGAAGGCTACGTGCCCGGGGAACATCATCGCGACCCGTTCGGCGACGATTCCCCACTCTTGGTCATCGATGCCTCCAACGTCGCCGCTCACCGCGACCGTCTCTCGGTCGGGCATCGGCATCTCATCGAGACCTATCCCGGATACCGCATGACGGTCTATCCGACACGCCGCAGCGCGGCGGCGCCCGAACGCATCTACGAGGCCACGCGGATGATCGCCGCAACCGCACAACTGGTGGATGACGGCAACGGCATCACCGGCGCCGTGATCGGAATCCCCTTCCCGATTCCATCGAACGGTCTTGAGGTGATCTGGAATCACCTGCTGCGCTATCGCGGCAGTACCGTGAAGTGTCTCATGGGTCAGGCTGCCGTCACGGCCGGCGGCGACTACACCATGGTTCAGTACGATGTCGAGGCGGAGTTGCGGTACTCGCTTCCCGGCATGACCGAGGAAGCCCTCGACAACACCATGATGTACTTCAAGCAGAAGGTGGTGGCACCCGCCAGGCTCGCCGGCGACATCCTGCTGGTCCATGAAACCATGAACCAGGTTCTCGAACCCAGGCGCGCCTGGACCTACAACCCAGGACAGCGCCGCGTCAGGCGCGCCCCCAACATCGCCTACGACAATCCCGGCACGACCTCCGACGGGCTTCGCACCGCCGATCAGTTCGACATGTTCAACGGCGCGGTGGACCGCTACGACTGGAGCCTCGTCGGCAAGCGCGAGATGTACGTTCCCTACAACGCCTACGCGCTTCACAGCGACCAGCTCTCCTTCGATGACATCCTCCTTCCGCAGCACGTCAACCCCGATCACCTGCGCTACGAACTGCATCGTGTCTGGGTGGTCGACGCGACGCTGCGGGAGGGCGCCAGTCACATCTACAAGCGGCGGACCTTCTATGTCGACGAGGACTCCTGGCAGATCCTCGTGGTCGACGTCTACGACACACGTGACGAACTGTGGCGCGTGTCCGAGGGGCATGTCATCAACTACTACGAGAACCCGCTGATCTGGCCGACCCTCGAAGTGCACCACGATTTGCAGGCGCGGCGCTATCTGGCACTCGGTCTCGACAACGAATATGACATGTGCTCGATGGACGAGGATGCGATTTCACGCGACTTCACCGTCGCTGCCCTGCGGCGCGAAGGGCGTCGCTAGAGACCTCGTTGCAGGATGTTTGCGTCGAGGTGAAGCGCGGACTTGTCCTGACAGCCCTGCTGCTGGTTGCGTTTGCGCGGCCGCTGGCTGCAGAACCTGCCGCGAAAGCCCTGCTGCTCGACGCTGATCGGGCCGGAGAAAGGATTATCGCCGTCGGCGCACGGGGCCACATCATCGTTTCCGAAGACGAAGCCCTCAGCTGGCGTCGCGTCGCGTCGCCGGTCGCGACAATGCTGACAGCCATTCACATGCATGACGACATGATCGGCTGGGCGGTGGGGCACGATGCCGTCATCCTGCGCACCCTCGATGGCGGCGACACGTGGACGCGCGTCCATCACGCTCCCGACGACGCGGTACCGCTTCTTGACGTCTGGTTCGCCGACTCCCTACACGGCTTTGCAGTGGGGGCCTACGGCACCTTCCTGGAAACCGGCGACGGCGGCGACACCTGGACGGCGCGGTGGATCAGCGAGGATGACTATCACCTCAACGTCCTTGTCCCGGCCGGCGGGGATCGTCTCCTGATCGGTGCCGAGGCCGGCGTGGCCTACCGTTCCGACGATGGCGGAAAGACGTGGCAGGCACTGGCCCCTCCCTACACGGGCTCATGGTTCGGCGCCCTTGCCCTCTCCGAGGAAATCCTCTTGCTGGCGGGCCTGAGAGGGCATCTCTTCCGCTCGCACGATGGCGGCGTCACGTGGACCGATGTGCCGACCGGCACGACCGCGACGCTGGGACATCTGCAGCGTTTCCCCGACGGCACCATTGTCATTGCGGGGCTCGGCGGTGTGCTGCTGGCCAGCCATGATGACGGACACACCGTGGTGCGGATAGGCAGCCTTCCGGAACGCCCCGGCATTGCGTCCCTCGTCGCCCTTGGCGACGGTACGGTGCTGCTCGTCGGCGAGTTCGGCGCCCGCCGCATGACGGGTATTCCCTGACATGTGGCGGTCATGATCTCCTGGCTGGACCATGCTCTCTTCTCCCGCCGGCGACTTGTGCTGGCGCTGTTTGCATCCGTGTCGCTTGCCCTCCTCGCCTGCGCCCTGACGCTGAAGATCGATGCCGGCTTCACCAAGCTGGTGCCGCTCAAGCACCCCTACATGGAGACCTTCCTCGAACACCGCGCCGAGTTCGGAGGCGCCGACAGGATCGTGCTCGCCGTCATGGCCACGGACGGCGACATGTTCACCCCCGGCTACTTCAGCACCCTGCGCCGCGCCAGCGATGCCATGTTCTTCCTGCCGGGAGTGGATCGCACGCAAGTATTCTCGATCCTCACGCCCAATGTCCGCTTTGTCGAAGTGGTCGAGGACGGCATATCGGGCGGAAATGTCCTGCCCGCGGACTTCACGCCCGATGAGGCCGGGTTCGCCCGGGTGCGCGAAAACATCATCAAGGCGGGCTTGGTCGGTCGTCTTGTGGCCAGCGATTTCAGCGGCGCCGTCGTCACCGCGCGGCTCCAGGAATTCCACCCGGGAACCGGCGAACGCCTCGACTATGTCGAGGTGGCCCACGAGCTCGAACGGATCCGTTCGGAACTCCTCGCGACCCCGGGAATCGACGTCCGCATCATCGGGTTTGCCAAGGTGGTGGGCGCCATCGCCGATGGCGCCAGCGACGTGGCGCTGTTCTTTGCCATCGCCTTCCTCGTGACCGCATGCCTTGTCGGTTTCCACACGCGATCGGCCACCCTTACCGCAGCGCTGCTCGCATGCTCTCTCCTTGCGGTCGTCTGGCAACTCGGCCTTCTCGGCCTCCTGGGATTCGGCATCGACCCCATGTCGATCCTCGTTCCCTTCCTCATCTTCGCCATCGGCGTTTCCCACGGTGTCCAGGTGGTGAGCGCGCATCGCGACGAAATGTCCCGGGGAGCCACGACCGAGGAGGCCGCGCGCATGTGTTTCCGGCGTCTCGTGCGACCCGGAGTCGCCGCGCTTGTCTCCGATGCCGCCGGCTTTGTCGCGATTGCGCTGATCGAGGTGCAGGTCATCCAGGAAATCGCGGTGGCTGCCGGGCTCGGCGTCGCGGCCATCATTCTCACCAATCTCGGACTGTTGCCGGTCCTTCTCGCTCGTCTCCCGGTGACGGGACCCCCACCGCGCCGCCGGGCGGCCATCTGGCCCCTCTTCGCCGGCGCGGCCCGCCCGAAACCCGCAGCCGCCATCATCTGCGCCTGGACGGTTCTGGCCGTGGCCGGCGCATGGCAAGCGACGCACGTGCGCATGGGCGACGAACACGAAGGCGTTCCGGAGCTGCGCCCCGGATCGACATACAACCGCGACGCCGCCGTGATTTCCGCACGGTTCCGCATCGGCGTTGACGTGCTGACCGTCATCGGCGCGACCCGTGCCGATGGCTGCATCGACCATGCCACGATGCAGCATCTCGATTCCTTCGAATGGACGATGACCAACGTTACCGGCGTCCAGTCCGTCAGCGGCCTCGCCGGCACCGCTCGCCGTCTGCATGCGGCGTGGAACGAGGGAAGTCTCAAGTGGTACACGCTGCCACGCCACCAGGCGAGCCTCGTCCAGGCCGTGGCGCCGGTCCCGACCACAAGCGGCCTGCTGAATGCGGACTGCAGCATCATGCCGGTCTACATCTATACCGAAGATCATCGCGCCCGAACCATCGAGCGCATCATCCACGCCATCGACGACTTCAACTCCATGCATCCTGACGGGCCGATCGTCTTCCACCTCGCCGCCGGCAATGTCGGAGTCATGGCCGCGACCAACGAGGAGGTGGCGACAGCACAGTTCCCCATCGTCGGGTACGTTTACGCGGCCGTCATCGCTGTCTGTCTGATCGCCTTCCGTTCGATCAGGGCGGCGCTCGTCATCATCCTGCCGCTGACCGTCGTCTCGGTTCTGGCCTACGCGCTCATGGCCCTGCTCGAGATCGGCCTCAAGATATCAACGCTTCCGGTGGTGGCGCTCGGGGTCGGGATCGGGGTCGACTACGGGATCTACATCTTCAGCCGGGTGCGCAGCCACCTGCGCGATGGCCTTGGGTTCCCCGAGGCCTGGGAAAGAGCCCTTGCCACATCGGGAAGTGGCGTCATGCTTACAGGGCTCACGCTCGCGGCGGGCGTGGCCACGTGGATTTTCGCGCCGCTGCAGTTCCAGGCTGACATGGGCGCCATCCTGACATTCATGTTCATCGTCAACATGGCCGGCGCGGTTCTGTTGCTGCCGGCGCTCGGCGCCTGGTTCTTCAGATTCGGGAGGTCACCATGACACTGCGCCAGGACACCGCCTCGACAGCGGTCGCGATTCGCCGTCTTCCCGGACCGGGCGGCCTGCCCATCGTCGGCAATCTTCATCAGATCCGGTTCTCGAGACTGCATCTGGATCTCGAGAAATGGGCGGACCGTTACGGTCCGGTTTACCGGATCCGTATCGGACCTTCGGATGTCGTCGTGGTGTCGGATCGGGCGACGATTCAGAGAATCCTCGTCCAGCGGCCCCAGGCGTTCCGACGGACGCGGGCGCTGGAGTCGGTGGCGACGGAAATGAGACTGAGGGGCGTCTTTGCCACCGGAGGGGACGAATGGCGTCGTCAGCGCAGGATCGTTGCTGCCGCACTCAATCATGCGCGTCTCGAGGACTTCTTCCCGCGCCTGGTCGTGACAACCGAGCGCCTGCGACGGCGCTGGCAGCAGGCCGCCGATCGAGGGGACGTGATCGACCTGTGCAGCGATCTCATGCGGTTCACGGTCGACGTCACGATCGGCCTTGCCTTTGGCATCGACGCCAACACGCTGGAAACTCCCGGGCCTGTGATCCAGCGCCATCTCGACAAGGTGTTGCCCGTGCTGTACCACCGCATCAATGCTCCCTTTCCCTACTGGCGCTACGTGCGGCTGCCGTCGGACCGGGCGCTCGACCGGGCGCTCAAGAGTCTTGAGGAGGAGGTGGGCGCCATGGTCCGCACGGCACGGCAGCGCATGGCCGAGAAGACAAATCCGACAAATTTCATCGAGGCCATTCTTGTCGCCCTGGAGGACGAGGATTCGGGTTTCACCGACACCGAGATCTTCGCCAATGCCGGAACGCTTCTGCTGGCCGGCGAGGACACGACTGCCAACTCCACCGGTTGGGCCGTTCATCATTTCATGCAGTTTCCTGAACACTTCGAGCGGGCGCGGCGCGAGGTCGATGACGTCATCGCACCCAAACCGGCCATCGCAACCCTGGAACAGACGAGACAGCTGCCGTTCATCGATGCCTTCAACAACGAGGTCATGCGCCTCAAGCCGGTCGCACCCATTCAGGTCCTGGAACCGGTCAATGACGTCGAGCTCATGGGCTGCCACGTCCCCGGGGGCACGACCATCATGATGCTGGTCCGCCGCGAGGCGACCCGCGAAGAGCACTTCGCCGATGCCCTGCGTTTCGACCCTGGACGCTGGCTGGCACCGCAGAACACCTCACCCCATGACACGCGCGCCTTTCTGCCGTTCGGTGCCGGCCCGCGGCTCTGTCCGGGCCGCAACATTGCCCTCACCCAGATCCGCACGGTGCTCGCCATGCTGGTGCGCAACTTCGACATTCACCCGGTCGGTGCCGACGTCGAGGAGCGTCTCGCCTTCACGATGCTGCCGGCCAATCTTCGCGTGCGTCTGACGGCCCGGCACAAGGGAAACGGCGAACGGCCTTCGAACCCCTGACTCATGGGGCGGTCTTGCCGGCAACTCCCGGGCGACAGGGATCCTTTGAAGTGCGCAGCCTCGCCTCGCGTGTCGGTGCCGCAGCAACAGTCTCTTCATGCTTGCTGCCCGTCTCCATTCCGGCGACCATCCCATTCTTGCCTTCACGTGATGACACGGCACGCCATGAACACGGCACGCCATGAACACGGGATAAGGCAACCCGGCCTTGAGGTTTTCTCCGGCCACCTGAAAGCCTGCCTGGGTGACGACAGCCAGAGGCTGGCGCCCGGCCAGGCTCTCGATGCGGTTCGTTGCCGCCACGGCGTCCATGTTTTCACGGGTCTCGACGGTTCCCGTGCCGACATGCGGGGTGACGATGACCCGGGGCATCGACAGGAGGGGATCGTCAGACGCTGACCGGTTCGTGATCGGTCACGTCGAGAACAGCTCCGCCAATGATACCTGTGATTGGCGCGCTACTTCGGAACAACGCCGGAGTCCTGGGTCAGTCTGCAGGTCCGCTACGACCTCGACGTAGCCGGCGGCACACCGTTGGTCAGAGGCAACGCCCAAGGCAACCGCGCCCGACACATCGAGGGTATGCAGGATGTGGATCGTCGAAAGACCGGTCGTCCATCACTGCGAATGGCCGGAGAGGCTTGTGTTCCTCTACCCGTTCAGGTCGCACCCAAGAAACGTGCGGCCTCGACTCAGGGCGGCAGTCAGCACGGAAAATGACCCGGCGGCCGGATCGATCACGAAGTCGCCCTCGTTGCTCACCGCCGCCAGAAGTGCGCCCTGGAGGTCGACGGGCTTGGCATGCGTATGGCTTTTCCGCGTGATCTTCTCGCGAACCACATCAGGGATGTCGTGGGATTTCCACACCCCCTTCGCCTTGCGGGGCTCGCGCTGCAGCACGATACAGTATTCGCCGCGCCGCCGTGTTCGATAACCCATGCCGAAGGTGCCCTTGTCCCAGGTCACCAGATCGACGATGCCGAGGCCGGTTTCGTCCAGCCAGTTCCCGACTCCCTGACACAGATGAAACTTGTCGACCCACAGGAACAGGTGACCTGACGGGATCAGGACACGATCGATCCCACGGATGAAGCAGCCTATGACGTCTTCCGGCATCTGCATCAGGGCGGCCCGTTTCTGCCCACGCTTCTTGCCTTCGTTGCCATAGGCCAGCTTGTCCAGCACTCCCCGGTACTGCGGGTCAAAGAACGCGACCGGGATGACATCTGCGGGAATCCTGGAAAGGAACTCCAGGCCATCCATCCGCAGCCGTGTGTTCACCAGCATGTCCGGTGGCAGATCGATGGCCGGCGCCTCGATCGTGCGCTCACCGGAATAGACGGTCGCTGACAGGAGATCGGGGGCTACGTTCCCCGGTTCCTCGGCCGGTTGCATCGTCGTCCGCGGCATCACTCCCCCGACGGCTTGTTGACGGACAGTCTCCGGAAACCGAGGGCGCATGTCGCACAGAAAATGTCCGATGATTGCGAATCATTCCACAGCCCATGACGACTCATCGCGGGATTCGCGCTCGTCAACCGGGGTTGCAGCAGTCCATGCCAGCGGCGATGGCATCGCCTGAACGGGCCCATTGGGCGCCCATTTCACCGGTCGAGCCGTAGCCGCTCCAGATCCTGAACCCGAGAAGCTGGCGCAGGCGCTCTGGCGCTTCGTCCACAATGGAGCTGCGGGTGCCGAGCGTGAAGTTCATGAGTGTCCGCATCTGGGGGGCGGCGTAGAGCGTTGGCATCCCGTATCGCATCTCGCTGGACGTATTGGGGCCGGCCGCATGCCAGGTCCGGCCCTCCCAGACGGCGATCGTGCCCGCTGGCCCCTCCGCGGCCACCGAGGAGACCACGTGAGGCACGGACTGGTCCGGCTGGCTGCCGGTCATGTGGCTCCCGGGGACCAGGCGGGTGGCGCCGTTGGCTTGCGTGAAATCCGAGACGAAGAGCATGGTCTGGGCAACCACAGGGGCCGCGATCGGCCGGATTGCCTTGCGAAGCGGGCCCTGAACCGCACCCTCGCGGGTGATCGTGCCGCCGGGCCGATGACGCTCTCCCGGCATCACCGGCGGCGGCATCCACCATTGGTCCGTGTGAAGGGCCATCGCCGGATTGCCGGGACGGGTGAGGTGCGCGGACGATTCGCTCAGCAGGTATTCCGGACCCAGGAGGTGCTCGAGAATCGGCCGTGTGTCGGGATGATCGACCGCACGCAGAAAAACCTCGCCCTTGTTGATGAGCATGAGGACCCACTGGTTGGTGCTGTCGGCAGCGTTGACACTGTCGGCAAAGACATGGTCACCCATTGCCGCCTCGGCCTCGGCGATTTCCTCAAGGCGTTGGCGCATGACCCGAAGCGTGTCCGCTGCCACCGCCTCGGCAATCATGCAATAGCCCCACCGGTCCATGTCACGCCTGAGCTGCGATGGATCGCGCGTCGGCCGGGGAAGATCCCGTTCGTCCCAGAAGATGTCGCGCGCGTCGTTCACTGATCCCTCCCGGCGCTTTTGTGCCCTCCTGAACATTGTCGCGGCCGGCGCCGGCACCGGTCAAGGGACACCGGCCCGGCAACGTGTCGACTCCGGTCCGGTGGCAGTGCAGGATTTCACGATCGTGGCTGTGGAGTACCCCATCATGAAGGTCGGTTTCATCGGACTGGGCAATGTCGGAGGCAAGCTCGCGGGAAGCCTCCTGCGCAACGGTGTCGACCTCGTGGTGAGAGACCTCGATCGCGATACGGCACGCCCTTTCCTGGAGCAGGGCGCCGCCTGGGCGGAAAGTCCGCAGGAGATGGCCCGCGCATGCGACGTGGTGATCACGTGCCTGCCGTCTCCGGCGGCATCGGCCGGGGTCGTGGAGGCCGAGGACGGTGTCCTCGCCGGTCTGCGCAGGGGAAGCATCTGGGCGGAAATGAGCACCACCGACGAAGCGGAAGTCCGCCGCCTCGCAGCGCGTGTCGAGGCAGCGGGCGGCAAAGCGGTGGATTGTCCCGTCTCCGGTGGATGCCACAGGGCGGCCACCGGCAACATCGCCATCTTCGCCGGCTGCGAGCGCGACGTCTTCGAGCGCATGCTTCCTCTGCTCAAGGCGATGGGCCGGCGCATCCTTCACACCGGACCACTGGGATCCGCATCGATCCTCAAGGTGGTCACCAATTACCTGGCAACCGCCAACCTCGTCTCCCTGTCGGAAGCTCTCGTCACCTCGAAGATGGCCGGCATGGACCTTTCCACCACCTACGAGGCAATCCGTATCTCATCGGGTAACTCGTTCGTTCACGAGACCGAGAGTCAGGTGATCCTCAACGGCAGCCGCGACATCAGCTTCACGATGGACCTGGTGTCGAAGGACATCGGCATTTTCCGGAGCCTCTTGCAAAACTCCTGAGTTCGAGGTCCGCGAGGCCTGCCTGCGGGCCTTGGCCACGGCTGACGGTGTTCCCGGGGGCGAGATTCCGGCGATGTTCGGCATGGCGGCCGCGCTGATGAGAACAAAATGACAACACGCCGGGCGTCAGAACAAGCGTCTCCAAGCCGCTCCTTGCGCAAAGGGCGGCGCGGTCCCGGCAGGCCTGACGGGAGGCCGCCCTACGGGACGGCGAGACGCATCACCTGATCGGCGGTCAGGGCGAGCAGGCCGAACATGAGGTGGCAGGCGACCTTGGCGGCTCCCCGGACACGGACATGGCGGCCGCCGAACTCATCCTTGAGACGACCGTTGGTCCTCTCGACACCGCTGCGGGTGCGAAAGCGCACGCTTGCAGCATCGACATGACAGGCCGCACGTCGTGCCCGCGCCTCGCGTTCAAGGTCGGCCCTGAGCTCCTTGTTCCGACGCGGATTGACATCGATGATCGCTACGTGGCCAAGGCGTTCGCTCATCGCGTGGATCTCCCTGGCGTCATAGGCGGCGTCCATGAGATCGTAGAGGTTCGTCACACGCCCGGCTGTCATCAGCGCGAGTGGGATCGCAACCTGGCTGTCATGGACGGACGCCGAGGTAAGAACGGCACTGACAGGCACGCCACAGTCTGCCGTGTCGATGTGCAGCTTGTAGCCTCGCCACGTCTCAATGAACCCCTTGGCGTTCCTCTTGCTTCCAACATCGCAGGCCTTCGGCAACTCGTCGAGCATGTCTGCGAGGTTCATGCTGTCGGTCTGCCGCTCAAGACGGGTCGATTCCTTCACTCTTTCTTCGCCCTTGCGGGGTCGGCCGCGCTTGCGCCTGGGCCTGTCGCCCGCCCGGGGCTTGGGCGCCGGCTTCTCCCGGCCCTCAATGGCCGTTGAATCCCGCGAGATATGACCGACAAGCTCGTCGCCCAGCGTCTCCTCGACCAGATGGCCGTGCATCCTCTCCGCAAGACGCGACTGCGAGAACTCGCCAAAGGCGCGCGAGAACGTCGCCTCGCTCGGGATCTCCGCACACCGCGACCAGCCGCACAGCCGGCGCAGCGTCGCGTCCGTCTGCACCCTGTCGATCAGGTGGCGCGTCGTCGGCAGGTCCCACACGGCCTTGGCGATGAAGGCTCGGGCCAAGGCACATCGGTCTTCCCGGGGACGACCCGGTGAGCCCCACGCCTGACCGGCAAAGCGCTCCACCTGAACCAGGTCGAGAACCGTCACGAAACGCCGATGCCGTTCGAGAAGGGGGCCGACCTCCTCGGCCAGATCAGGGAACAGTTCTCCTTGAAATCGGTTCCACAAACCGGATATCGTCGCTGACAGGGACATCGGGTTGTCTCCACGGGTCTTGTGTCGTATTGGACAACATCACAATACCTCGCAGGGGCACCCGACTCCCAGCCCCCTGGAAAAACATCACCGGATCACAGAAAAACCCGCCGCCCAGGGGGTTTTGCAAGAGGCTCTCCGGACAATCGCCGAACGGTCCGGGGTTCCCGTGGAGATTGCCCCGACGCTGGTCGAGATCTTCAAGGACGGCGAGGCGCGTTACGGTCCCAGGGAATGGTCGCCCAACATCATTCGCAGACTCGAGGAAGCCTGCGGCGTCTCGATTCTGGCGCCCGGTTTTCCGGCAGAGATGATCGACGACGAACCCGAAGAGCCCGGCCAGGAAGTGATCCCGAGAGGAACAGATCGATGATCGTCGCCGTCGCCAACCCCGACCTCGTTCCTGGCCCGGACCAGCGCGAAGCATGGGTCACTCCCGACAACCGCCGGCAGGGGTTCCCCAACCCTGGGGGGCACTCGCCTGTCAGCGAGCATCTGCCGGAGATCGGCAGCGGCTATGCCGCCGCGACGGTCGAGGACGTCATGAACATGAATGTCGTCAACGGACGATACCGAGAATCTTGGCGATCCGATGACGACGTCGCCATGGCCTGGCGGTTGCCGCCTCGTGACGGCGATGAGCCCGTGAATCGGTCCTTTCTCTGCAACAGACCTCACTAACCACTCCGGCGAGTCCCAGAACAAGTCAGCGAACACCGACGTCGTCAGCCGGCTCGCCGAGAGAGTGGCGAAGAGGCACTTGAGGGATCACTTCACTGACCTCGTCGAGGGTGCGTTCTGGCCGTCGCGCGACCGTGACGGCGTGCCCAATCTCAACGGCGGCATGTCGATGACCGCCCGCGACCTGAGTGCGCGGACGGTCGGGACGTCCACGGCGAAGAGATCGACAGCGAGACCTTCATGAGGGCAACCTGCGCGCAGACCGGTCCGCGCCATGCGTCGTCAGCCGACCACATTATGTACGTTCCTCTCCATCAAATCGCACCACGAATGCGCCGTGCTGACGCTTGCCCCTGCCGGCAGCCAAGGTCACGCGGTCAATCCATGCTTCCTGAGCGAAGCTGCCATGTGAGGAATCGCGTGCGTCAATCGCGCACGCTCGGGTCTGTGGGGAACGGGGTGCGGCAACAACCCCCGTCACCTGGCCCCCTGGAACATCTTCCCACGTGGTCTTCGCCATGGCTCGGGCCTTTCAGATTTTGCACGACGGACCTGCTTGTCGGCCTGTCGCGCTCCATTTGTCATCATGCACGTCAACGACGCCTGACACGTGGAGAGCATGACTCCAGCATCGCAAGCACCGGCAAGAATACTCAAGGACGCCAGGAAATGGGTGACGCGCCATTGTCATGGGACGAACAGGCCGTCTCGCTCATCGATCCAGTCAGAAAATCAACGTCAGCCGGGCGAGCAGGTCGTAGTCCCCGGAACCGGGTTGGAGTACATCAGGCGCCTGGACCCGCTTCTGTGTGAGCATTCCCATTTGGGCAATCTGCGCAGAGCGTTCTGCGCTATGCGCCGCCGGTCGACCATGTCACCTCCGGCCGCTGGATCGGCCAGTTCCTCTTCATTGATCCCGAAAGCGAGACCGTGGCGGCGTTTTTCAGTGTCCTCAAGGACGACAGCGCGCCGATTTCTCCTCCTGCCACCTGATCCACCGCCGGCGGATTGATCCTGCCCGGTGATGGGATAATGTCTGTTGTTTGCACCGGAGGAGTCGTGACGATGGCCCTGCTTGCGCAATCGATGAACGAGGCTTTGGCGCCGGACGCCCGCATTCGCGAGACGGGCGAGTGGCTGGCGGGTCATGGTGTGAAGTACATCCTGTGCTGCTGGATTGATCTTCTGGGTCAGCCGAAGACGAAGCCGGTGCCGCTCAGCGACTGGGAGCGACTTGCCCGTGGCATGGGGCCGCAGTTTGCCGTGCATTCGGTGTCGTTCGTGCCTGAGCTTGGGGCGGCGGACCCTGACCAGATCATGGTGCCTGATCTTGATTCCCTGACGCTGTGTCCGTGGGACGCGACGATGGCCTGGGTGTTTGCCGACCTGTGGTGGTCGGACAGGCCCTACGCGCTGTGTCCGCGGGGAGCGATGAAGCGGATTCTGGCCGACTGCGCGGAGAAGGGTTTTCTGGTGTATGCCGGTGTGGAGCCTGAGTTCATCGCCATGCGCTGGAAGGACGGCAGGGCGGTCAAGGCGTTTGACGACGATCTGGAGGCGGGCGAGGGCATGCGCCCGCGCCGGCAGGCCTTTGGCTACGATGTCGAGTACTCGATCAACGCGATGGGGTTTCTGGGCGAGTTGATCGACATCCTCGACGGCGTGCTCGACTGGGATCTTCATGACGTGGTGTGTGAGGGGGCCTACAGCCAGTTCGAGCTTGACTTCGGCTACACGGATGCGCTGGCGATGGCGGACCGTCTTGTCTTTCTGCGGATTCTTCTCAAGGAGGTCGCGAAGAAGCACGGCATGTTCATCACGTTCATGCCGAAGCCGACGACGGGGGACTGGCGCTCGGGGGCGCACCTGAACACCTCGATGCGGCGCACGACGTCGCCGGACAGCAATCTCTTTGAAGCGGCGACCGGCTGGGCTCCGGAGGTCAGGCACGCGATTGGCGGTCTGTTGCAGCATGGCGGGGCGCTGACGGCGCTTGCCTGTCCGACGGTGAATTCCTACAACGGCCTGGTTCCGCGGGTCGGCGGCTTCGAGGGCGGCACGGTCACCTGGGCGCCGACGCACATGACCTATGGCGACAACAACCGTTCGGCGATGCTGCGCATGCCGCAGAACCGCTACTGCATCGAGAACCGTGCGGCCGACATGTGCATGAACCCCTACCTGGCGCTCGGCGTGACGGCGGCCTGCATGACCGAGGGGATTGTCTCGAAGGTCGATCCCGGTCCGCCGCTGAACGAGGATCTCTACAGTCTCAGCGCCGAGGATCTGGCGCGTGCGGCGGCCCGGCGCCTGCCGCGCAATCTTCTTGAGGCGACCGAGATCCTGCGGGACGACGTTTTTGTCAGGGAGGTCATCGGCGAACAGATGCATGCCTCGTTCCTGGCCTACAAGTTCGACGAGTGGGAGCGTTACCATCAGGAGGTGACGGACTGGGAGGTGCGCGAGTACCTGAGACTGTATTGATGGCCGCCTTCGAGACGTGGTCGCTGGGTGATGTGACGCTGCAGTCGGGGGACGTTCTTGAGGATGCGCATCTCGCCTACCGCACCTGGGGTGTTCTGAACCGGGCGGGGGACAACGCGGTTCTCCTGCCGACCTACTACACCGGCACGCATCACAACAACGCGGCCTATTTCGGGAGCGGGCGGGCGCTTGATCCGGGGCGCCACTACATTGTCTCGATCGATCTTTTCGGCAACGGGCTGTCGTCGTCGCCGGACAATCATCCCGCTCCCCGGGACGGCCCGCGGTTTCCGCGGACGACCTTCTTCGACAATGTCGCCTGCCAGCACCGCCTGCTGACGGAGAGGCTGGGGGTCAGCCGCCTGCGCCTCGTCACGGGCTGGTCCATGGCAGGATGCCAGTGCTTCCAGTGGGGTGCCCAGTATCCGGACATGGTCGACGCCATCCTGCCGTTCTGCGGTGCGGCGCGGACATCGCCGCACAACATCGTCTTTCTTGAAGGCGTCAAGGCCGCCCTCACCGCCGATGCCGCGTGGTCGCACGGCGACTATCGAGAGCCGCCGGTGACCGGCCTCAAGGCGTTCGCCAGGGTCTATGCCGGCTGGGCCTATTCGCAGACGTGGTACCGCGAGGCCCGCTACCGCGCTCTTGGCTTCGGGAGTATCGAGGACGTCCTGGCCGACTGGGAGGCCGACCATGTCGAGAACTGGGACGCCAACAATCTGCTTCACAAGCTGTGGACCTGGCAGCACGGCGACATCAGCGCCAATCATCTCCATGACGGCGACCTGGCCCGGGCGCTTGGCGCCATCACGGCGCGGGCCATCGTCATGCCCGCGTCCACCGACCTCTACTTCCCGCCGGAGGACAGCGCACTCGAGGTGGCCGGCATGCCCAACGCCGAACTCAGGGTCTGCGAGACGGACTGGGGACACTGCGTCGCCAGTGGCCATGCCGTGCCCGCCTTCCACGCCTTCCTCGATCAGGCCATCCGCGATCTCATCGAATACTGAAGCCCGGCAGGGTATCGCACTGCAAAGCCAGCCATGCGTGCCTGGAGCACTCGCTCCGGCGCATGAAACAGAGTGTTTCAGAGAAAACAGCACAAGAGATCGAAGCCGCCAACCACTGCGCATCACTGGACGATCATCCGGGGGCCTGACTCCATCCCCCTTCTGGGATGTGTGGCGATCAGCCAGAAACGCATTGATCGGCCTATAGCGTCCGGCTACGCTCAAATCCCTTGGCACCCCTTGTCTCGTTTGGAGAAACGGGATGACAGAGGCTGAACACCACCTGAACCGGACCGGGGCTTCTTCGTCGTTGCCCGGATGGCTTCAGAAACGTCACGCGTCTCGCAATGACGTGGCGGCAGTCTGTCGTGTGGCAGGGCCTGCGCAACGATGGCGATGCCGCAACGCTCCCCTTCGACAACGACCCGCCTCGTCGCCACGCCTCAACGACCACGCAGGCTGGCCATTGACGCCAACGGTCAGGCCTCGCTTGCGCCTCATGACGTGTCAGCCAAGAATGTGATGATGGAGAAAGAGAACTCTCATCATGACAACATCGATGCGGTTATCGAATGCCGCAAGCTCTGGAAGATATTTGGTGATGACGTAGCGCACGCCATGAAGGCCATACGCTCCGATGGCCTTACCAAGGAAGCGGTTCTCGAGCAATTCGGATGCGTGGTCGGGGTGCAGGACGTTTCGTTCTCCGTCAATGAAGGTGAGATTTTCTGCATCATGGGTCTCTCCGGCTCTGGAAAATCCACGCTGATCCGCCACGTCAACCGCCTGATCGAGCCGACGGCGGGCGAGGTCTGGATCGAGGGAGAGAACATTGGCGCCCTCGGCCAGACAGGCTTGCGCGGGCTGCGGGCGTCAAAGATCGGCATGGTGTTCCAGAACATGGCGCTCATGCCCCACCGCACGGTTCGCGACAATGTCGCCTTTGCACTTGAAGTGCGCGGTCAGGATCGCAGGTTGCGCATGGACGTTGCCGACACGGCCATTGCCACTGTCGAACTGACCGGTTGGGAAGAGCGTTATCCCGACGAGCTCTCCGGTGGCATGCAGCAGCGTGTCGGTCTGGCCAGGGCCATCGCCGCGGACCCGCATATTCTTCTGATGGATGAACCGTTTTCGGCGCTCGATCCATTGATCCGGCGCCAATTGCAGGGTCAGTTCATGACCCTTGCCAGGGAAATGAAGAAAACGACGCTGTTCATCACCCACGATCTTGATGAAGCGATTCGCATCGGTGACCGGATTGCCATCATGCGAGACGGACTCCTTGTCCAGGTCGGCACGCCTGAGCAAATCGTCACCGAGCCAAACGATTCCTATGTGGCGGATTTCGTTGAAGGCATATCGAAACTCAATCTCGTCACGGCCGCGCGCGTCATGGAGCCGGTCTCCTCATTCGAGGCGCGCGAAGGCGCGCTGAGTTCATCCGTTTCCCTGTCTGCAAGCCCGACTGACAATCTTGATCACCTCGCCGAGCTTTCGATCAGGACTGATGCGCCGCTCATCATCGAACATGACGGAAAGCCCGTCGGGGTCGTCACCAAGAAGGCCCTGATCCGGGGCATTCAAGGTCGTTTGCAACAGATTGGAGACGTTGAGTAAATGGCCAGCGACGACTCATTCAGGCTTCTCGATCCGTTTTCGACACTCGATCTCGGCATTGCCGACTGGGCGGACGGAATCAAGGACTGGGCCGCCGGAAACCGCGGGACGATTCAGCCGATCAAGGGAACGCTCAATGACGTCATCAATGCCGTCGAAATGATCCTGCACTCTGTCTCACCGGTTCTCATGATCGTCATCCTGACATTGCTGGCCTGGCAGCTTTCCGGTCTTCGCGTCGCATTGATCGTGTTTGCCGCTCTCGTCGCGCTGGGACTTCTTGACCCGGGTGCGTGGTCGTTGGCCATGACCACCCTGGCAATCGTGCTGTGCTCGGTCATCCTGTGCGTGATCATTGGCCTGCCCTTGGGCATGCTCGCGGCGAAATCCGACAGCTTCCAGGCAGCGATGCGTCCGATTCTGGATACGATGCAGACAATACCGGCCTTCGTCTATCTTGTGCCGGTTGTCATGCTGGTAGGCATCGGCAACGTATCAGGTGTCATCGTGACAATTGTTTTCGCGGTTCCACCTCTTATTCGTCTGACTTCTCTCGGGATTCGGCAGGTCGACCAGAGCGTTGTCGAAGCAGCACGGGCATTTGGCGCAAGTCCGTCCCAGATCATGCGCAAGGTCGAATTGCCGCTCGCGACGCCAACGATCATGGCCGGTGTCAACCAGGCGATCATGCTTTCGCTGTCGATGGTCGTGATCGCGTCGATGATTGCGGTCAAGGGGCTTGGCAACGAGGTGTTGCGTGCGATGGGTCGACTGGATGCCGGCAAGGCCATTGTCGGGGGCCTGGGAATCGTGATTCTGGCGATTATTCTGGATCGCATCACGCACGGTGTCGCGCAATCGGGGCGCGAGCGGGGCGCCCGCAACAGATGGCAGGTCGGTCCGGTCGGGCTGGTCCTCGTCGCTTTTGGTTTCCTCAGGAACAAAGTCGGAAAAACATGAACCCGTGTCAGCCGGCACCATAGTCGTGAACATGTCACCCGAGTGCCCACATGCAATCGGGACCCCATTCACTCAAGGGAGAGAAGTGCCATGAAATTCCACCAGTCCGGATACTGGGCAATTGCTGCAGTCGTCGCAATGAGCGGCATCGCCATCGCAAACGACATGCCAGGCGAGGGCGTAACCGTGCGTCCGATCGAAGGCACGGTTCTGGAGGAACGTTTCCAGAATCAGATCATCTACCGGGCTCTCGAGGAGCTCGGCTACACCATCGGGGATCCACAGTCGGTTGAGTACCAGACGATTCATCTGGCGCTCGGATCCGGCGACGGCGATTTCACCACAGTCCATTGGGACCCGCTGCATCTCGCGTTCTACGAGGAAGCTGGCGGCGATGCGGCGATGACCAAGGTTGGCCACCTGATCTCCGGCGCCCTGCAGGGCTATCTCGTCGACAAGGCTTCATACGACGCCGGCGTGACGAACATCGGCGACTTGAGTGATCCAGATGTTGCGGCACGGTTCGATGCCGATGGCAATGGCACCGCAGATCTTGCGGGCTGTCCCCCGGGCTGGGGTTGCGAGCGGGTCATCGAGCATCATCTGAGCGAATTCGGCCTGCGCGAGACTGTCACGCACAATCAGGGGGCCTACAACGCCGTGATTGCCGAGACCATTGCCCGCATGAATGCCGGTGAATCGATCATCTATTACACATGGACACCGTACTGGGTATCGGGCGTGCTTGTGCCTGGTGAAGACGTTGAGTGGATCGAAGTTCCTTATTCGTCACTGCCAGACGGACGGACCGACAACACCATGTATGAAGGAATGGAGTTGGGCTTTGCGGTCAATGAACTTCGTATCCTGGCAAACAACGACTTCCTGGAAGCCAACCCGGCAGCGGCCACGTTGTTTGAACTGGCGCGCATCGACATCAACGATGTTTCTGCCCAGAACAACGCGATGCAGGGCGGCGAGGATTCGCTTGATGCCATTGACGGTCATGTCGACGCCTGGATCGAAGAAAACCGGGAGGCTTTCGATAGCTGGATCGCGGCGGCGCGAGACGTGAACGGCTGACCTGAACGCTGGCAGGAAACGTCGAACGGGAACGGTCAGGAAGAGTGTTGATGACAGTCTGACGTACGCCTGAGGAGCTTGGCCGGGACGACGCAGGCCCCGCGGCGTTGCCCACGTGTCACGCTCCCGGCGTTTCCTGCCCCGCCTCCAGCACGATGCCGTCTGCGATGCACCGTGCAAGGAGGCTGATCACCTTCTCAAGTAAAACGCCCCTATCTCATTGGGATGAAGATCTTAAACAAAATGACGGTTTTTCTGTCCTGCAAAGGGCCGCCGCATGACGGCGGTGGGTCACTTGTTACCGAGGACGGTCCTCTTGTTCTTGCGGTGCGGTGGATGTCGCGTGCCGCAGCTTGAGGAGAGATCTGTGCCCGAGACCCTGATCCTGACACCGGGGACGCTGTCGCTGTGCGCCATTGAGCGCCTTCTGGCAGGTGGCCTTGCCGTGGTCGTCGAGGAGCAGGCCTGGGCCGAGGTCGAGCGTTCGGCAAGGCTTGTCCTTGATGTGGCCGCCGGCGACGCCAGGGTCTACGGCATCAACACCGGATTCGGCAGCCTCGCGCAGACCGCGATCTCGCGTGATCGCATCAACGATCTGCAAAGACGCATCGTGCTCAGCCATGCCGCCGGCACCGGTGCGCCCCTGCCCGATCGCGTTGTGCGACTGGTCCTCGCACTCAAGATCAACGCCCTCGCCCTTGGCCTTTCCGGGTGCCAGCGCACGACCATCGAGGCGCTCGTTCGACTCTACAACCACGATGCGCTTCCTGTCATTCCGGCCAAGGGATCGGTCGGTGCATCCGGCGACCTCGCCCCTCTGGCTCACCTCAGCGCGGTTCTCCTGGGCTACGGCGAGGTACGCATGGGTGGCGAGACACTGCCGGCCCGCACGGCGCTCGGGCGTATCGGCCTCGAACCGGTGACACTTGCTGCCAAGGAGGGCCTGGCGCTGCTCAACGGAACGCAGGTCTCCGCAGCACTGGCGCTCGACGGCCTGATCCGGGCACGACGCAACTTTGCCACCGCCGTCGTGGCCGGTGCCCTCTCGGTTGACGCGTCACTGGGTGCCGACACACCTTTCGACCCGCGCATTTCCGCGGCGCGCGGGCAGGTGGGGCAGACCACGGTCGCCGCCATCTACCGCGACCTCCTGCGCGGCAGCGAAATCCGCAAGTCGCACGAGGATTGCAGCCGGGTGCAGGATCCCTATTCGCTGAGGTGTCAGCCCCAGGTCATGGGCGCCTGTCTCGATCATCTGCGATTCCTCGGCGATGTGCTGCTGCGCGAGGCCAACGCGGTGAGCGACAATCCCCTGGTGTTCTGTGACGGGGGCGACGTGCTGTCCGGCGGCAACTTTCATGCCCAGCCTGTGGCCATGGCGGCCGATGTCCTCGCCCTTGTGCTGGCCGAAATCGGCTCGATGTCCGAACGGCGCACGGCGCTGCTCACCAACGCGAGTATCAGTGCGCTGCCGCCTTTCCTCGTCGAGGACAGCGGCGTCAACTCCGGCTTCATGATCGCCCATGTCACCGCTGCAGCACTTGCCGCCGAGAACAAGCAGCGAGCGGCGCCCGCCTCCATCGACAGCATGCCGACGTCAGCCAACCAGGAGGATCATGTGTCCATGGCAACCCATGCGGCGCGGCGACTCGCTGGCATGAACGACAATCTCGCCGACATCATTGCCATCGAACTCCTGGCCGCGTCCCAGGGGATCGATTTTCGCCGGCCGCTCCGGACCTCCAGGGCGTTGGCGCAGGCGCACGACCTGGTCCGCCGACGTGTGCCTTTCTGGGACGAGGACCGGCTGATGGCGCCGGATATCGCAGCGGTCTCAGGCATGGTGCGCGACGGCGCTTTTGCCGGACTGGTTGCGACAGCACTCGACCAGACTCCCTGAACGGCCCCATTGTGTGCCGTTGAGCCAGGTTTTCACCAGGGACAGGAGAACAACGGACGGCGTCGATTCGGCCTCAACGAGCAACGCGTCGGTCTGAGCCTCGCTAGCCGCCTTTTCTCATCGTTCCGTCAGAAGGCGGGTTGAGGGGCTGCATGGTGCGCCCTGGGCGGCGTCTTTGCCGTGTGAACCTACCGCATGGAGGCACGGAGGCACGGAGTGACGTGTGACCGGGGTCCTCGGAGACCGGTCGAGACCCCCTGACGGCGTCGGTGTCGTATTCCAGGCGAGCGCATCCACGCTCCTGGTTTGCGGGAGCATGACGCAGGGGGGCGAGTGGCGGGAAGGAAGATCAGCCCGGTGCCAGCATCTTCCATGCGGCGGCAAAGGCGGCTTTGTCGGGACAGGCGTTGGACATGGCGATGTGGATGCGGCGTGCGGAGATCCGCACCCACAGCACCGATCCGGATGAGTTTCTAAGGTGAGCGTGGCAGGGCTGGCACGGCCGAGCGGGGTCCTTGCGAGGCTCCGCCGCAGGCCGAGAGACAGAGCCGGACGGCGTTGGCATCGAAGAGGTTCGATGACGAGCGTGCGGCGAAGAGGTCGCACGTGACCTCTTTGACACGATTGTCCGCATCGCCCCTGGCGCAGGAGAAGTCCTCGCCAGAGAGCCTGGCCGGGGTGGTCGAGCGCGGTGACGATGGTACGGCTGTTCTCCTTGCAGGGCTGACCCTCGCCCTGCCCGGGAAGCGCCTCGGCCTTGGCCATCACCCGGCGCTCGGCGGACCAGGACTCCTGCGTCCTGTCGCGGAAGGTGCAGAACCGGCGGCATGTCTGGCCGGTCTCCAGGGTCTCGGCCATGGCCTCCTCTATAGCCTGTGCACTCAGCGTCGCCAGCCTGGCGTTGCGGGCCAAACCCAGCACATCGTCGACGTTCTCCTCATGCTCGATGACCGTCATGATGTCGTCGCGGCAGAAGCCTGAGTCGGTGCGCACGATGATGCGCGTCGTCGGCCACCTGACGCGGATCCTCGCGATCACGCCGGAGAGTTCCTCCCGGATCCCGAAAGCCGCATCCTTCGCCGCGGTGCGCAAGCGCACCAGAACCGGGTGGCGGTCGACGCACATCAGCACCGGCAGAGAGCAGGACTCGCGGTAGTCACCATGGTCGAAGCGCTGCTCCTGGGTGCCGTGCAGTGCAAAGTCCGTGGCGTCGATGTCGAGGACGATCTCGAAAGGGCTCTTCCTCGTCCTCTTCATGAAGCAGCGCTACCAGAAGGTCGTCCATCTTCTCGACGTCGGCGACGATCTTCGAGGGCCTTCGTGCCATTCATGCCCACAGGCTGCCAGTTCCAGGCGGTTCAGCGTGCTCTTGCCCGCCAGAGGCTCGCAGTCCTCGCGCTTGCTCTCCAGGCACCCCAGCACCGCTCCGGCCACAGGATCCTTGCGGAACTCCTCGTGGTCGTTGAGATCTTCAAGACCGGTCAGGAGGCCCAGGATGCGCTGACCCACCAGGGTGCGCACCTCGTGCACGACCAGGTCCCGATTGCGCGCATCGTCGAAGCATGCGGCCACGCGCCCGAAGAGATCGAGCGATCTCTCGGCAAGGCCGACGAGCAGGAGCCCGCCATGGGAGGTGATGGTACCGCCCGAGACGTCGGCTTCGATGCGCCTTGGCCTGGCACCATGCGGGGTTGGACAGGAGAACGTGGCCGGAATACACTGTGTCGTCATGAGGAACGCCTCTGTCTCTGGTGTTGTTTAGACAATAACAACAGTTTACAGAGATTTCCTCATGGCGTCAACAAGTTAGTATGCACAATCCGGGCTAGACCGGGACCGCACCTTGGCGCCGCCTGTTCGAACGGCATACCGTCCGGGTGATGGACTTCACCGCAATCAGGTGGTTGTGTGGTCCCTGGAACAACAGGGATTGCGATCAATGGCGTCGATCGTATCGCGGGTTTTCAGGAACCTCACCGGGCAGTCCGGCAGGGGAGACAAGCAGCGTGCCGGAAGCGACGCGGCCGAGACCTACGAGGGGTGTCTCATTCACCCGGCGCCGGAACGCGAAGGGCAGCAATGGCGAATCGCAGGCGCCATCGTCCAGCCACGCGACGATGGCGACCGCGAGCGCACCTTCACCCGCGCCGACACGTTTGCGACCCATGAGGATGCCGTGACCCATTCGGTGCGCAAGGCGAAACAGATCATCGACGAGCGGGGCGCGAAACTCTTCGCGGACGGCGCGGCAATCGACCGGGTCTGATTCCTCAGACAAATTCATCGGCCAGGGACGTGTCGGGCGGCAATCCGGGCGAGACGCCAACGCAGATGGTTTCGGGCCTGCAGGGTCGCATTACGCCGGTGCGCCGGGCGCACTCGCCTGGACCGCCGTCGATGCGGATGATTCCTTGAAACTGATGGCAGTCCGGCTGCATCAGCCGCTTGCGCTGTCGATACCCGCCTTTCAGGAACGGGCCTGCAACTCCGCGGCCAGTCCGCGGACGCCGATGGCCTCGACGGTGCGGGATACCGGATAGCGGTCGTCTCCGGCATACACGATGAAGGCGCGCTCCGGTTCCAGATCCCGACAGGCGACATGGAACCCGCGACTGACCTGGGCAGAGAGGGAGCGTTTGATTTCAACGGCTCAGAGCGCGCCGCCGGCGTGCTCGATGACGAGGTCGGTCCCGGCGCCTGGATCATCGCGAGAAAGAGCGGCAAATGTCGATGAGGCGAAGCCACGGCGTGGATGACGAATGAGGTCACAGCACGGTGACGCGCCCCGACGCCGCGTTGTGCGAGAATGCGGAATGTGAGGAGGATGGCATGAGGACGAGGCAGATGCCCGCGACGGATATCACGTGATCCCTGAACGAGGGGGTTGCCCGGTGAGTGCGCGCAAGGGGCCAGCAATCATGTCGACGACAATGCAGCCTTCAGACGAGCGCGAAGAGTGGGCGCTTCCGGCAGGCAGGCTGATGCAGTCGCCCTCACCATAGGTCGTTCCGTCACAATCGGTCAGGGTTCCCTGAAGAACGGCAAACTCCTCGACGTCGGTGTGCTCGTGCAGCGTCGAGCAGGCGCCCGGATCAAAGCTGACAAGATAGAACCCCTCCCCGGTTTCGGCATTCGCCCGCACCGGCAGCCACTGGATCCTGCCGCACTCATCAGGCAGCGAGGGGTAGGGCACAAAGCCGCCATCGCGCCAGTTCACGATCGTGCGGCCCTCGCGCATGGTCTCGAGTTCATCATCGCCATTGATCGTCGAGATCGGGCCCCTGATACCGGCAAGCAGGGTGCAGCCGGCGGACGTGTGCGTGCGGTGGCGGGTTCCCGGCGCATAGCTCACGCAATCGCCTTCCCGCAGCACGGTGCCGTCGCCGTCAACGAGTTCGCCCTCAAGCATGATGAACTCTTCCCGGGCGCTGTGGAGATGCAGAGCGGCACCAGAACCGGGCTCGACCTTCAGGAGGTAGTAGCCGTCACCGCGCCCGGGTCTGGCGCGGATGGGGCACCAGGAGAGACCCGGTTGCGTTCCGCCGAGTCCGGGATAGGGCTGCCAGTTGCAGGTCTTCCAGTTGACGATCCTGCGGCCTTCGAGATTGCATGTCTGCATCATCTGCCTCTGCTTCTGTTGCGGGCCATGACGCATGCCATTTCGAACATCAGGTTGGCGACATTGACGAAGGTCATGCCAACCGGGTCATGGGGCGGGGATACCTCGCAGATATCGCCGCCCACGGCGTTGAGCCCGGTAAGGCTACGCAGGATGACCTGCATGTCGCGCATGGATATGCCGCCTGGCTCCGGAACCCCGGTTCCCGGGCAGTCCCGCGGATCAAGGCCGTCGATATCGATCGTCAGATAGCAGGGCCGCTCGCCAAGGACGCTGCGGGCAAGGTCGATGAAACTCTCGCGCCCCATCGCTTCGTACTCGTCCATCGGCACCATGGTCATGCCGACCTCGTTGCCGTAGTCGATGTCGTCGTCGCCGTAGCGCGTGCCGCGCAGCCCGACCTGGATGGTCCGCGCAGGGTCAATCAATCCTTCCTCGACGGCGCGGCGGACAAAGGTGGCATGGTTGATCTTCGTTCCCATGAAGCTGTCGAAGGTGTCGGCATGGGCATCGACATGGAAAAGACCGAGCGGCTCATCACGGGCGATGGCGCGCAGGATGGGGAGCGGCACCGTGTGGTCGCCGCCGATGGAAAGGGGCCACACGCCGGCGTCATGTATCCCGGCAAAGAAGCCCTGGATCATGTCGCAGCTTTCCTCGACCTTGAGGGGATGGGTCGGCGCATCCCCGACATCGGCGATGTTGCACAGGTCGAAGGGCGCGACCCTGGTTGCCGGATTGACGGCCCGGATGAGCCGGCTCGCCTCGCGCACCGCTGCCGGGCCGTGGCGGGCTCCGGAACGATAGGTGAGACCGGTATCGAACGGCACGCCTGCAAGGGCAATGTCGAGACGGCCGGAGACCGGGTGACGCCGGGCGCGCATGAAGCTCGCAGGCTCCTGGTAGCGCGGGACGACACCCGAATCCAAAGGCTTGAACGATCCTTCACCTGGCATGATGATCTGCGCCCTGATTGTTTGACCCACTGCCTCATTCTGGCAGACCGCCAGCAGTCGTAAAGCCCATTGTTGGGCTTGCCAACGGCGTCTGTCGCCATTAGGTAGTGGTGCCGGTGCCTCATGCCTTCCCCCCTCCCCGGCGATGGCAGCCGGTGCTCTGGCCGTGGGGTCTCCTGCGGTCCGCCGTTCGCGATGCAGCCTCCCGGAGGTTCTGGTTCATGGCCCTGAAGATTCGCCTGTCACGTGGCGGCGCCAAGAAGCGCCCGATGTACAGAATCGTCGTCGCCGACTCGCGCTCGCCGCGCGACGGTCGCTTCATCGAACGTGTCGGCGTCTACCGGCCGCTGCTGTCTGCCGATGATCCCGAACGTGTCATCATGGACCAGGACCGGATTCGCTATTGGCTCGGGCAGGGCGCCAAGCCCACCGACCGGGTCGCGCTCTTTCTCGGAAAGGCCGATATCATTCCCATGCCGGAGCGCCGCGGCAGCGGTGCCGGCGAGGTGACGGACGATGCGGAAGGGGACGACTCCTGACATCCACCCCGACTGGGTCTGTCTGGCCGTCATAGGGGCGCCGAAGGGACTTCGGGGCGCCGTCCGCCTGTCATGCTTTGCCGAGGATCCGGCAGCCATCGCCAACTACAACCCGTTGCATGCGGGACCGGGTGGCCGCACCGTTGATCTCGCCGTTCTTGAGCATCCCCGGCACGGCCACCTGGTGGTGGCCATCAAGGGAGTGACGGATCGGCAAGCCGCCGCCGCGCTGACCGGCACCCGCCTCGTCGTTGCACGTTCGCGCATGCCGGAGGTCTCTGCCGACGAGTTTTATCACCACGATCTGATCGGTCTCGCCGCCTTCCATGTCGATGGCTCGCCGCTTGGCCAGGTATGCGCCATGCACGACTGGGGGGCCGGTGACACCATGGAGATCGGCGGTGAGACTGCGGGACGCGCATTCCTCGTGCCCTTCACCAGGAACAACGTGCCGGTGGTCGACCTGGAGCGTCGCCGGGTCATCGTTGATCCGCCCGACGGCATTCTTGCACGGCAGGAGGGATGATCATGGCCGCACCATGGACCGCCACCATCCTCACCCTGTTTCCGGAGATGTTTCCCGGTCCGCTGGGCGCTTCCCTGCCGGGGCGTGCCCTGAAATCGGGGCTTTGGGCACTGGAAACAGTGGACATTCGCCAATATGCGTGTAGTAAGCACGGCACCGTCGACGATGCGCCGTTCGGCGGCGGCCATGGCATGGTCATGCGGCCCGATGTTCTGGCGCGGGCCATCGACTCGACAGCCACTGGAGGGGAAGACGAAACACTGATCCTTCTCACGCCCCGCGGCGTACCGCTTGCCCAGGAGCGCGTACGCAGCCTCTGCCGGCAGCGGCGCCTGATCGTCGTGTGCGGACGTTTCGAGGGGGTGGACGAGCGCGTGGTCCAGGCACGCGACCTCGAGGAGGTTTCGGTGGGTGATTATGTCCTGTCGGGTGGCGAGCCGGCAGCCATCGTGCTGGTGGATGCCTGTGTGCGACTGCTTGAAGGAGTGGTCCATGCCCCCGAAGGGCTTCTTGACGAGAGTTTCGAGGCCGGCCTGCTGGAGTATCCGCACTACACGCGGCCTGGCACCTGGGAAGGCCGCACGGTACCGGAGGTCCTGCTGTCGGGGCACCATGGTAAGGTGCGCCAATGGCGGCATGACATGGCTGAACAGACGACCCGGGAGCGCAGGCCTGACCTCTGGTCGCGATATCAGGTATCAAGAGACAAGGCATCAAGAGACAAGGGCCTGCAGGCCAGCGGAGGACAAAAGGGATGAACGTTCTGGAGAGAATCGAGCAGGAGCAGATCGCGAAGCTCCTGGAAACCAGGGAGATCCCCGCGTTCGCACCGGGGGATACCGTGCGCGTTGCCTTGCGCGTGGTCGAGGGAACACGCGAGCGCATCCAGAACTACGAAGGGGTGTGCATCGCGCGCAGGAATCGTGGTCTGAACTCCTCCTTCACGGTCCGCAAAATGTCCTATGGCGAGGGCGTCGAGCAGGTGTTTCCGCTCTATTCGCAGCGCATTGCGTCGATCACCGTGGTGCGGCGCGGCGCCGTGAGGCGGGCAAAGCTCTACTACCTGCGCGGACGCACCGGCAAGGCGGCGCGCATCCCCGAAAAGCGCGACGACAGGGCGAAGGCAGCCAGGAAGTCCTGACCCTCTGTCGCCGGATAGCGGTATCTCTCGACCATGAACGCACCGAAGACACTTTACGACAAGATCTGGGACAGTCATGTCGTCGCCGACATGGGAGACGGCACGACCCTGCTCTATGTCGACCGCCATCTCGTCCACGAGGTGACCAGCCCCCAGGCCTTTGAGGGATTGCGCCAGGCCGGCCGGCGGGTCCGGCGGCCGGAGGCGACGCTCGCGGTTGCCGACCACAACGTGCCGACAACGGACCGCAGTCGGGGGATCGATGACGAAGAAAGCCGGATCCAGGTCGAGACCCTGGCAGAGAACTGCGAGCACTTCGGCATTGCGCTCTTCGGGATGGACGATCCGCGCCAGGGAATCGTTCACATCGTTGGACCCGAACAGGGACTCACCCAGCCCGGCATGACGATCGTCTGCGGTGACAGCCACACCGCCACGCACGGCGCCTTCGGCGCTCTCGCATTCGGCATCGGCACCTCGGAAGTGGAACATGTTCTGGCCACGCAGACGCTGGTCCAGAGTCGTTCGCGCAACATGCGCATCACGGTTGAGGGTACGCCGGGCCCTGGAGTCACGGCCAAGGATCTCATCCTTGGAATCATCGGCGCCGTGGGCACGGCCGGCGGCACCGGACACGTCATCGAGTATGCCGGCCCGGCGATCAGCGCCCTTTCGATGGCCGGACGCATGACGGTCTGCAACATGTCGATCGAGGCCGGGGCCCGCGCCGGCCTGATTGCCCCGGACGACAAGACCGTCGCCTGGCTCGAGGGACGACCCTGCTCGCCCTCGGGGGAGGACTGGAACCGGGCGGTGGCCTGGTGGGCGACCCTGGTGTCGGATCCAGGCGCCGCCTACGACCGTGAGGTGACGATCCAGGCAGGCGGCATTGAACCGCAGGTCACCTGGGGAACCAGCCCGGAAGACGTCCTGCCGATTTCCGGCGTCGTTCCCGACCCCCGAGAGGTGGCGGACGATGAGCGGCGCGCGGCCATGGAGCGCTCCCTCGCCTACATGGGTCTCGCACCCGGGACCCGGCTGCAGGAGATTGCCATCGACCGGGTCTTCATCGGTTCCTGCACCAACGGCCGCATCGAGGACCTGCGCGCCGTGGCCGATGTCGTGAAGGGCCACAAGGTGGCGCCAGGCGTGCACGCGATGGTGGTGCCGGGATCCGGGCTGGTGAAGCGGCAGGCGGAGGACGAGGGCATCGACCGCATCCTCGCGCAGGCGGGTTTCGACTGGCGCGAGGCCGGGTGTTCCATGTGCCTGGCGATGAATGCCGACCGGTTGCTTGACGGTGAGCGCTGCGCCTCCACCTCAAACCGCAACTTCGAGGGACGCCAGGGTCGTGGCGGACGCACCCACCTGGTCAGTCCGGCCATGGCCGCGGCCGCCGCCATCCGCGGCGCCCTGACCGATGTGCGGACACTCGGGGGATAGGACCATGGAAAAGTTCACCACACTGACCGGCATTGCCGCGCCGCTGCCGATGATCAACGTCGACACCGACAAGATCATCCCGAAGCAATACCTCAAGACCATCCGCCGAACCGGACTCGGCCGCCATCTCTTCGACGAGATGCGTCACGATGCCGATGGTCACGAACGGCCCGGGTTCATCCTGAACCAAAGCCCGTGGCGCCAGGCGTCCATTCTCGTGACGGAAGACAATTTCGGCTGCGGGTCGAGCCGCGAGCATGCCCCGTGGGCGCTTCTCGATTTTGGCATCCGCTGCATCATTGCTCCGAGCTTCGCCGAGATCTTCTCCGGCAACTGTGTCAACAACGGCATTCTTGCCATCACCCTGCCGCACGAGGATGTGCGACGGCTGATGGACGATGCCCGGGCCGGGCACAACGCACGACTGACAATCGACCTCGAGAGTCAGACCGTGACACGTCCCGACGGTACCCCCATCGCCTTTTCCATCGGCGCTTCGGTGAAGCACCGTCTCCTGAACGGCCTCGATCCGATCGGCATCAGCCTCGCCAGGGAGGCCGATATCACGGCCTTCGAGGAGCGCCGCGCTGCTCTGCAGCCATGGCTGTGACAGGGGAGCGGGGACAATGACCGCAAACCGATCACTGCTGCTGCTGCCCGGCGACGGAATCGGACCGGAGGTCATGGACGCCACACGGCGCGTGATCGACTGGTTCGACAGGGAAAACGTCTGGGCTTCGATATCGCCGAGGCCCTCGTCGGCGGCGCCAGCATCGATGCCCACGGCACACCGCTGACCGACGACACCCTGGAGCGGGCACAGTCGGTTGACGCCGTTCTCTTCGGCGCCGTCGGCGGCCCGCGCTGGGACGATCTCGACTTTTCCGTGCGGCCCGAACGGGCGCTCCTGGGCTTGCGCAAGGAAATGGCGCTGTTTGCCAACCTGCGCCCGGCCGTGGTCTATCCCGCCCTCTCCCACGCCTCGTCTCTCAAGCCCGACATCGTCTCGGGCCTCGACATCATGATCGTGCGTGAACTGACCGGCGGCATCTATTTCGGTGAGCCGCGCGGTATCGAGGATACCGGTGGCGGCGAGCGCCGCGGGGTCAACACCCTCGTCTACACGACTGGTGAGATCCTGCGCGTCGGACGCGTGGCTTTCGAACTCGCCCGCAAGCGAGGCGGCCGGGTGTGCTCCGTCGACAAGTCCAATGTCCTGGAATCGACGTTGCTGTGGCGCCAGGAGATGGCCCGCCTGGGAGCCGAGGAGTATCCGGACGTGGAACTCGCCCACATGCTGGCCGACAACGCGGCCATGCAGCTGGTCCGCGACCCTCGCCAGTTCGACGTCATGGTCACGACGAACATGTTCGGGGATATCCTGTCGGACTGCGCCGCCATGCTGACAGGTTCGCTTGGCATGCTGCCTTCGGCCTCTCTGGGAGCCCGCTCGGGAGACAGGATTCCGGCACTCTATGAGCCGGTGCACGGATCCGCCCCCGACATCGCCGGCGCCAACCAGGCCAATCCTCTCGCCATGCTCTCGAGCTTCGCCATGATGCTGCGCTACAGCTTCGATCTGCAGGACGAGGCCGCTCTTGTGGATGCGTCCATCGCAGCCGTCCTGGAAAGCGGCCTGAGAACAGCCGACATCATGGAGGACGGGGCCCGCCAGACGACGACCACGGCCATGGCCGAAGCTGTTGTCGCGGAAATCGAGAGACGAGCCTGACGCCATGAGCTATCGCGTTGCCGTCGTCGGCGCCACCGGTGCTGTCGGCCACGAAATGCTGCAGACCCTCGCCGAACGGGAGTTCCCGGCGGGCGAGGTGGCGGCGGTCGCCTCGTCGCGCTCTGCAGGCAAGGAAGTCTCCTTCGGCGATGCCACCCTCGCCTGCCAGGACCTCGAAACTTTCGACTTCAGCGGCTGGAACATCGCTCTCTTCTCACCAGGGAGCGAAGTCTCGGGGCGCTATGCGCCGCAGGCGGCCCGGGCCGGCGCCATGGTCATCGACAACACGTCGCGCTTTCGCTACGACGATGATGTCCCTCTTGTCGTCCCGGAGGTGAACGCCCATCACCTTGACATGGCGACGCGCCGCAACATTGTCGCCAACCCGAACTGCTCGACCATCCAGATGGTGGTGGCCCTCAAGCCGCTGCACGATCTCGTCCCCGTCAGGCGCGTCATCGTCGCGACCTACCAGGCCACGGCCGGCGCCGGAAAGAAGGGGATGGACGAGCTCTACGAGCAGACAAGAAAGCGCTACTGGAACGAACCCCACGCGCCGGACGTGTTCCAGAAGGACATCGCCTTCAACTGCATTCCCCACATCGATTCCTTCATGGAGGACGGCTCGACCAGGGAGGAATGGAAGATGGCGGCCGAGACCGCGAAGATTCTCGATCCCGCCATCAGCGTCCATGCCACCTGCGTGCGCGTACCCGTGTTCATCGGCCACGCCGAGGCCATCAATGTCGAGTTTGCCGGGCCGCTTGACGAGGATGACGCCCGCGAGCAGCTGCGCGAGGCCGACGGCGTCCTTGTCATCGACGAGCGTGAACCAGGCGGCTACATGACCCCGCGCGAGTGCGCCGGCGAGGATGCCGTCTACGTCAGCCGCATCCGCAATGACCCAACGGCGGAGAACGCTCTCTCGATGTGGGTGGTCTCGGACAACCTGCGCAAGGGCGCCGCACTCAACGCCGTGCAGATCGCCGAGGAACTCGACCGTCGTCACCTCCTGTAGACCCCTTGAGCGAGCAAGAGTGATGCAGTTGTGCCAGGTTTTCGTGCGCGACGAGAGAACGACGGACGCCGTCGGTTCGGCTTCAGCAAGCCACTCGTCGGTCTGAGGTTGAAGCCTCGCCAGCGACTTCAGGGCCACCATCGCGCCGGCCCAGGGAGAGAATCCGCTTATGAAGAGCACAGGTGACATCAATGCCGCGATAGACTAGACTGGTCTACTGGTCTTCAGAAGGGGCAACCCCATTGCCGACAGTCGGTTCATATGAAGCAAAGACGCGTTTGCCGGAACTGCTGAGATCCGTCGAACAGGGGGAAGTCTTCACGATCACGCGGCGGGGCGAGCCGATTGCCCGCCTCATGGGAGTTGCCCACGGCGACGGGGAAGACATCGAAGGCGTCATCGCCCGCATGAGACAGGCGCGAGCGAAGAGAACACCGACAGCGCACGATGATATCCTGTCGGCCCGTGATCAGGGGCGCCGCCCCTGATCACGTTCGTCCTCGATGCGTCCATCACCGCCGCATGGTGTTTTCCCGACGAGACAGATATCCGCGCCGATGCGGCGATACAGAGGCTTGTCCATGATCAGGCATTGTCCCGGCGGTGTGGTGCGCAACATCCTTGTCGTCAACGAAAGGCGCGACCGGATCGCACCGGCGGAGTCGGATGTCTTTCTGGGCGAACTGACCCGTCTGCCGATTCGTATGGACAACACCCCGGAAAGGCACCGTGTCATGACGCTCTCACGCGCACATGGTCTGACATCCTATGATGCTGTCTACCTTGAGGTTGCGGTGCGCCTGAACGCTCCGTTGGCAACGCTCGGCCGGGCTCTCGCAAGAGCTGCACAGGCAGAACGACTTCACCTCATATGATCCGGGCACGATCTCCTTCAAGGAAGGCGAGAACTGGCCCAGACCCATCAAGCGTGGCACGTGATTCGAGATTCTTCGCCCTGTTGCGTGCGGCCGTCGCGGTTTTGCTCTTGTGAAGGACCCGCGCCTATGATTGGCGCTGGGTGATGTTCGCCGCCATGACCCTTGGTTTCCAGGGCCAGTAAATCTCTGCATTCCCTGTCAGGCCCGTGCGCCGGAAGATGAGGATGAGCAGCAGGATGATGCCCAGACCGACCTCGGCCGAATTCGCCGGCAGACTGACGGCGACACCGACATCCACGCCCTTCTCGAGGACCTTGAGGAATTCGATGACGAACGACACGACGATGGTCCCGACCACGGCGCCCGAAAGGCTCTGCATCCCGCCAACGACCAGCATCGACAGCGTGATGAAGGTCAGCGGCAGATAGAACGTGTCGACCGTCAAAAGCCCCAGAAAGAGGCCGTAGAGCCCGCCTGCCATACCGACGAAGAAGGCGCTGATGCAGAAGGCGATGAGCCGCTGGAAGTTCACGTTGACGCCGGCCGCACGCGCGGCGACGGCATCGTCGCGCGAAGCCCGGAGCGCCAGACCGAAGCGCGACCGCGAGTAGATGAATGCGCCGACAATGGTCACGATCGCGAAGGCAAGGCAGGTCCACGGACCGGCGATCATCGGCAGGCCGACCAGCGAACTTTGCCCGGCCGTCCAGGTGCTCCACTGCAGATAGAACGAATAAAGGCTCATGAAAAGCGCAAACGTTGCAATCGAGGCAGCAATTCCCGAAAGCCTCATCAGTGCGATGCCGCTGACGAAAGCGACCAGCGAGGCGAGCAGGCCACCGTTCACCACCGCCACGATCCAGTGGTGGTTGTTCTCGAGCAGATACTGCGGGAGACCGGGAATGAAGAGGTCCTTGGTCATGAGCGGAATCGTCTGCCACGCGGTCGCATAGGCACCGATCATCATGAAGGCGATATGTCCGAATGACATGAGACCCGAATTGCCGATGAAGATGTAGAGACCGACCACCACCACAAGCCGGATCAGCGCTTCGGTCAGGGAACGGCTGGTGATGGTATCGCCGATGAGTTCGATACCGATGACGATCACGCAGAGACCGGCACACAGGACGAGGAGCGGCCAGATGTCGCGCACGGCGTGCCCGGGCGGTGTCTTCGGCTCCATGTCAGACACGCTCCCTTGTCGCCGACGACAGCACCAGGCCCTGCGGACGGGCCAGCAGGATGACGATGACGAAGAGGAAGACGAACACATCGCGGAAGTTGCGGATTTCGGACGGCAGGAACGTCTGCAGGAGGATGCTCAGCATACCGACCACGAACCCGCCGACGACCGCCCCGACAAGACTGCCCATACCGCCAATCACCGTCGCGATGAAGGCGAACAGCATCAGGGGCACGCCCATCCGGAAGTCGAGAATCCCTGTCTGCACGACAAAGAGCAGGGAGACCACCGCCGCCAGAAGTCCGCTGATCGCCACGGCGAGCATGATGACCAGGTTGGCCCGCACGCCCAACATGCGTGCCATGCGGAAATCCTCGGCGGCTGCCCGCATGTGCACGCCCCACTTCGTTCGCTTCAGGAACGCCACCAGGATCACCATCAGCACAATCGTCACGGCGATGATGATCAGTTGCAGTTTCGGCACCTCGACAATGTCCCAAAGCTGGATACCGGCGCTCAGATCGGACCACAGCCCGACCGCCTTGGGTCGCCCGCCATAGATCATGATGATGAGGTTCTGGATGATGAATCCCAGCGCAAACGAACCGATCATGAGGGTTGCAGGTGTGGCGTCGCGCAGCGGTCTGAAGGCAACGAACTCGGAGACCAGTGCCAGACCAATCACCGCCAGGATGATGCAGAAGATCAGCGGCACCGGGTGAAAGCTGCCGACGAACATCGTCGCCTGGGTGGCCATGGATGGCACGATCAGGGCGTAGGCACCGAAGGTGATGAAGGCGCCATGCGCAAAATTGATGAGCCTGAGAACGCCGAAAAGCATGCCGATACCAAGGGCGGCAAGGGCATAGAAACTCCCCAGGCTGAGACCGTCGATGACGACCTGAGCGGCAAATGACATCAACTGACCTCCACCTGCGCGCCACTGAAGCCGAAATAGGCCTGCTTGACCGCTTCGCCGTCCCGCAGGTCAGCGGCGGATCCCGCCAGTTGCACCTCACCATTGCGCAGCACATAGATCCTGTCACCCGCCCTGAGAGCCCGCTCGGAACTCTGTTCGACGATCAGCAGGGTCAGGCCGCTGGAGGTGCGCAGGTCAAGCATGACCTCGTAGACACGATCGACAAACTTCGGCGCGAGGCCGAGAGACGGCTCGTCGATCATGACGAACTTCGGCCGACCCATCAGGGCGCGCCCGATTGCCAGCATCTGCTGCTCGCCGCCCGAGAGTTTTCCCGCCATCTGCCGTGACCGGCTGGCCAGCACCGGGAAAATGTCCAGCACACGCTTGAGGTCCCGGCTGACCTCGGCCGAGTGACGCCGGAGTGCCGCGCCAACCTGAAGATTCTCCTCAACCGTCATCGTCGTGAAGATGTGTCGTCCCTCGGGAACCTGCGCGATGCCACGCGCCGCCACATCCTCGGGCGTGGCCCCGACCAGCGACCGGCCATCGAAGACCATGTCGCCTGAAGCCGTCGGCAGCACTCCGGAGATAGCGTTCAGTGTCGTCGACTTTCCCGCCCCGTTCGGCCCGACAATGCAGGCAACCTCGCCGTCATCGACCGACAGCGAGACACCGCGCAGCGCGACAAGCCGACCGTACTGCACACGCAGGTCGGATATCTCAAGAAGACTCATCCCGGCCCCAGGTAGGCTTCGATCACCGCCGGGTCGTTCTGGACTTCGTGCGGTTCTCCCTGAGCAATCGTGCGACCGCTTTCGAGAACATGGATGCGCTCGCAGACCTCCATCACGACACGCATGTTGTGCTCGATCAGCAACACGCCACAACCATACCTGTCGCGCAGGTCGCGAACCAGGCGCATGAGTTCGTCGCACTCAAGATCGGACATGCCCGCTGCCGGTTCGTCCAGCAGAACGAAGGCCGGCGACTGCACGAGGGCGCGCGCAATCCCGACCCGCCGCTCGTCGGTGTAGGGCAAGGCGCCGGCGAGCCTGTCCGCCTGTGAGCCCAGCCCGATCCATTCGACAAGCTCGCGCGCTTCGGCTTGGGCAACGCGACGGTTCTTGCCCATGCCGACACCGGCAACCTCGATATTTTCGAGAACGCTCATCTCCCGGAACAGGCGTCCCGCCTGAAAGGTGCGGGCGATGCCCCGGCGTCGGATCGTGTGCGGAGAATCCCTGATCGTCGTCACCCCGTCGAGAAGGACATCGCCCGATGCCGGCGCCTGGAAACCCGAGATCACGTTGACCAGTGTGGTCTTGCCCGCCCCGTTCGGGCCGATCAGGCCCAGGATCTCGCCGGAAGCCAGCGTCTCGCTGACACTGTCGACCGACGTCAGTCCGGCAAAACGAACGGTCACGCCGGAGATGTCGAGCCTTGCCATCAGCGCACACCATCACAACGGCGTTCGAACGGGTGATCACACGTCATGCGCACTCCCAGGCCGGCACCTCAATCGAACCCCACGCAGATCGCATCGTCGACACCGCGTGGGGGACATGAAGGGAAGTACCCGCCTCGGCCGCCGATTACAATGTCTCCATGGGCATCGGAGACCCCGACAGAACAGTCCGCGCGATGCTTCAGGCCGACGTCGGCGGTGCACAGCAACCGGGGGCGAGCTTGACACGGATTGAGTGTGGGCGAAACAATCGGCCCAGAATCATCAACGGGAGCCACAACATGAACCTCGGTAAGTCATGGATCGTGCCCGCTATTGCGGCGATCGGCATCGGCACACTGTCCGGGACGCCAAAGGCCGATGACGACGTCGTCATCGGCTTTGCGGCATCGTATTCGGGATGGATGCAGGCCTACAGCCAGCCGGCAACCAATGCAGCGATGATTGCGATCGACGACATCAACGCTGCCGGCGGGCTGCTCGGCAAGACGCTGACAGCCGTTGTCGCGGATGCCAAGACCGACCGCGCGGAAGGCGCGAAGGCCGGACAGCAGGTCCTGAGCGAAGGTGCCCAGATGGTCGCTGTCGACTGCGACTACGACTTCGGTGCACCGGCCGCGCTTGCCGCGCAAGCCGCCGGCAAGATCTCGATCTTCCTGTGCGCCGAAAGCGTGCTCGCCGGGATCCAGGGCGTGGGCCCGTACTCGTTCTCGTCGTCGGTACTTGCGGCCGTGCAGGGCGCCACGATCGCCGAGTGGGGCGCACAGAATCGCGGATGGGAAACAGCCTATATCCTTCTCGACACGACCATCGAGTACAACAAGGGTATCTGCTATGGTTTCGACTGGATGTGGCGCGAGGTGCTTGGCCTCGAAGTCCTCGGTCACGACGTCTACAAGAACGACGATCCCTCGATTGCGCCGCTGATTACCCGGATCAAGGGACTCGAGAAGGAGCCTGACCTGATCATCAGTTGCTCCTACGTTCCGGGAGGTGCGAGTGCGTTGCGCCAGATCCGTGCTGCGGGGATCGACTCGGCGCTTGCCGGCGGCAGTTCGATGAGCGGCACATACTGGCTCGATTCGGTGCCGGGCCTCTCCAGACACTTTGTTCCCGAGCAGGCATCGATCTATGGCGACGATCCACGTCCCGCCGTTGCCGAGTTCAACGAGAAGTACAAGGAACGCTTCGGCGAGTATCCCAACAGCCAGTATGCCTACCCTGGTTATCTGGTCGTCGAGATGTGGGCTCGTGGCGTCGAAAAGGCCGGCACCTTCGAGACTGCCGAGGTCGTTGCCGCGATGGAGGCCTTCAAGGACGAACCGTTCCTGATCGGCACACGCACCTTCACCAGTGAACTCCATCACCAGAACTACGCGCCGTACCTGATTGTCGAGACGACGGACGGCAAGCCTGCGGTCACCGACGATCACACGATCTCGACGCCGGTACCGATGGATGTGCTGTTCGGCAAGCACTACACCTACATCGCCCGCTGATCATCGCTTGACGACGGGACCCAGGTCAGCTGCCGCCCGGCCAGGCCGGGCGGCAGCTGACCTGACGGAAGGCTCACTCCATGGGGGCAGGAGACAACCGCCCGGATGCGGACACCGTCGAACCTGCCATCATCAGCAATCGCCTCGGGGAATCGCTCGCAGGCGTGATCGATGTCGCCTTGCGGTCGGCGCGCGTCGACAGCGAAGCTGACCCTGGAACTCTCATTGCCGGCTTTCATGCGGTCCATCGCCAAGTCTTCGCCATCGACGATCCCAACCCCGACGCCGCGGTCATGGACTCGGCCGACTCTCCGATGCGGCAGAGCTGGCGATGCGCCCGTGTTCCCTGACGCCACCGGAGCTGTCGAGAGTCCCGTCACACCCGGCGTCAGCGTGAGCCGGTTGGCCTCCGGCAGCAACGTCATCGCCTCCTGTCGGACCTGAACCATGGCGAGGACGATGCTGTTTTCCCCGTTTGCCGTGCGCGGCCTGACGCTCCGGAACCGGATCGTGATCTCGCCGATGTGCCAGTACTCCGCGCGCGAGGGACTTGTGAACGACTGGCATGTCACGCATCTCAACCAGTTCGCCATGGGCGGCGCCGGCCTCGTCTTCATGGAGGCCACCGCAGTCGAACGGCGTGGCCGCATCACCCACGGCTGCACGGGTCTGTGGTCCGACACGCACCGCGATGCGATGCGCCCGATCGTGCAACAGGTGAAGGAACGCGGTGCAGCCATCGGCATCCAGCTGGCCCATGCCGGGCGCAAGGCATCGATCAGCCGCCCGTGGGAAGGCGACTGCCCGCTTTCACCCCGCGAATTCGCCAGAGGCGAGCACAACTGGGATATCGTCGGCGCTTCACCGCTCGCTTTCGGCGACGGCTGGCTCGTGCCGACCGAACTCGGCGTCGGCGAGATCAGCGACCTGATCGACACATGGTGTGCCGCCACCTGTCGCGCCCGGGATGCCGGTTTCGATGTCATCGAGATCCACTCGGCACATGGCTATCTCAGCCACAGCTTTCTTTCACCCCTGTCGAACCGGCGCACGGATGCCTATGGCGGAAGCCGCGACAACCGGATGCGGTTTACGCTGGAACTGTGCGAGGCCGTGCGTGCAGCCTGGCCCGCCGAGAAGCCGCTGTTTCTCAGACTCTCGTGCACCGACGGCAAGGTGGACGGCTGGGATGTCGACGATTCCGTCGAGCTTGCCAAACGGGCGGGTGCTCTGGGCGTCGACGTGATCGATTGCTCGTCTGGCGGCATTGCCGGGTACGGAAGCAACACGCTGCCTCCTCCCAGCTCTGGCTACCAGGTGGGGTATGCCGCCGAGATCCGCAAGCGCGCCGAGATCGCCACCCAGGCCGTCGGACTGATCACGCGCGGGGCGCAAGCCGAGACAATCCTGCGCTCGGGCGCGGCGGATCTGGTGGCGCTGGCGCGCGAGGCCTTGCTCGATCCGTACTGGCCGCGCCGCGCCGCGCTGGACCTGGGCGAAGAAAACCCCTATGCCGACATGCCGATACAGTATGGCCATTGGCTCGCCATGCGCGCCAGGGGGATGTTTGGAGGACGACCCGGTGACTCGGATACCGAGAACATGAGGCCCCGGCGGGACTGACAGGGCAAGGGAGACGACAGACGTGACGACTATTCGAGTGGCCGTCGATGTGGGCGGCACCTTCACAGACTTGTGCATCATGGACGATGCGGCCCGTGAGCTGAGGGTCGAGAAAATCGCCACCTCGCCCGATCCCATCGACGGCATCCTGGCCGGTGTTGCACAGGCAGAGATCAATCTCTCCGAAGTGGCGCTGTTCTCGCACGGCACCACTGTCGCCACGAATGCGCTGATCACCCGGCGGTTGCCGCGAACCGCCATGGTCTGCACCCAGGGATTCCGCGACGTGATCGAGATTCGCCGCGGCAACAAGGAGGATCTCTGGGATACCTACAAGGACGTGGTGCGCCCCTACGTGCCGCGACGTGATCGTCTGACCGTGAACGAGCGCACCACCGCCGACGGCCAGGTGCACACGCCGCTCGATGAGGAGGGTGCCCGCGATGTTGCACGAATCCTCGCCCGCCGGAACGTTGCCGCCATCGCCGTGTGCTTCATGAACGCCTACCTCAACGGCGAGAACGAGCGCAGGATGAAGGCGATCCTGCAGGAGGTTCTGCCCGGCGTGCCGGTCTCGATCTCTTCGGAAGTCATGCCCGAAATCTTCGAGCACGAACGGTTCTCGACGACCGTCGCCAACGCCGCGCTCAACCCGATCGTCGTCGACTACACGGCGCGTCTGGGGGAGAAGCTGGCTGAAGGGGGATACGAAAGGGATCTGCTGCTGTTGCACACCGGCGGTGGCGTGATGACGCCGAAGAGCGTCAAGGACTACGCTGCCCGGCTGGCTGGATCCGGCATCGCCGCCGGGGCCATCGCGAGCCGGCACATCGCCATGCTCTGCGGCTATCGCAACTCGATCGGACTCGACATGGGCGGGACATCCACCGACGTCTCACTGGCCTACAACGGAGAGTCGCGAACGACCAAGGACTGGTACGTCGAGTACGGCTATCCGATCCGCTTTCCAGCGATCGAGGTGCTCACGATCGGTGCCGGCGGTGGTTCGCTGGCCTGGCAGGACGAGGCGGGATCGTTGCGAAACGGCCCCCAGTCGGCGGGGGCGAACCCCGGTCCCGCCTGTTACGCGCATGGCAACACACAGGCGACCAACACCGACGCCAACGTTGTTCTCGGGCGCCTCGGTCACAGCCTCGCCGGCGGCAAGATCATGCTGGACGCCGGGCTGGCCGAGCAGGCGGTTTGCGAGACGGTCGCACGACCCTTTGGTATCTCGAACGCCGAGGCGGCGCATGCGATCATCCAGGTGGCGAACGCCAACATGTCGGATGCGGTGCGCCTGATTTCAATCAGCCGCGGCTTCGATCCGCGTGATTTCGCACTGGTCGCCTTTGGCGGAGCGGGTGCGTTGCATGGCGTCGAGGTGGCCCGCGAGCTGGCGATTCCGACCGTCATCGTGCCCCCCAGTCCGGGTGTCACATCGGCCATGGGCTGCCTGCTGGTCGATATCCAGCACGACTATTCGGAGAGTTTCCTGGCGGGAACAGCGGAAGTCGACCCGGCAACGGTCGACGCGGCGTTCGTGCGATTCGAGAAGGAGGCGCTGAACCGGCTGAACCACGAGGGCGTCGCTCCCGAGAACATCGTCCTGCAGCGGACCATCGACATGATGTACCAGGGCCAGTGGCGCTCGCTGGCGGTCAGTGTGCCGAGCCCGCTCAACGATATCGGCGCCCTGGTCGAATCGTTCCACCGCGAGCACGAACGCGAATACAATTTCCGCCGCGACGAGACACCGGTCAGCATCTACCGTATCAACGTACGGGCCGTCGGCACGGTGCCCAAGGCCGGGCTGGCCGAACACGAACCAACCGGCGAAACGCCGACTCCACGCACGACACGCGATGTCTGGTTCGCTCCCGAGACGGCAACATCCACCCCGGTCTGGGACCGTGAGGCGCTGCCGGCCGGTCTGACACTGCCCGGACCGGCAGTCGTCGAGCAGCTCGATTCCACGGTCCTGATTCCGCCCGGCTCAACGGCCGAGGTCGACAGGTACCTGAACATCATCATCCAGGTGGGGAACTGATCATGACCAGACAAACCCTTGATCCGGTCACCTTCGAGGTCCTGAAGAACGCGTTCATCACGAGCGTCGACCAGATGGCCGAACAGGTGCTGCGAACCTGCTACTCGTTCGTCATCTACAACCGCGACTTCTCGAGCGCTCTCCATGATGCCGAGGGCAACTGCGTCGCCCAGGGCAACCAGGATATCGCTGTTCATGTCGGCACGCTGCACTTCACCTGCAAGGCGGTCATCGAGGCGTTCAAGGGACGGATGAAGCCCGGCGATGTCTATGCAATCAATGATCCCTACGCCGGCGGGACCCACTTCTCGGACGTGCGGCTCATTCGACCGATCTTCTCGTCCGGCCGGGTCATTGGCTACAGCCAGTCGAATGGTCACTGGTCCGATGTCGGCGGCAGCGTGCCGGGGTCTTTCGATGTGCTGGCGCGCGAGATGTTCAAGGAAGGCCTGCGCATCACGCCGGTGAAGCTCTGGTCCGAGGGAGAATTCTGCGCCGATGTCGCCCACATGATTGCCTCGAACTGCCGGGATCCGGAATCGATCATCGGCGACATGCAGGCCCAGGCGGTTGCCACACAGGTCTGCGAGCGGGAGATCCTGCGCCTCGTCGACAAGTACGGGCTGAGTGCCGTCGAAGCGGCCATGGCCGAGGTTCAGGACTACGTGGAACGGGCCGTCCGGCAACGTCTCGCGGCACTGCCCGACGGAACATGGTCGACGCAGGACTGGGTCGACCGCGACCCCGCAGGCGAGGAGGGTCTGATTCCGATCAAGGTCAAGATGATCATCAAGGGCGACAAGGCCTATTACGACTTCACCGGCAGTCACGGCACTATTGCCTCGATCTACAACTCCGCAGAGGGTGCAACGTTCTCGGCGGTTTCGGCAGGCATGAAGACCTTCTTTCCCGACCTGCCGCTGAATTCGGGATTCTACCGGGCCTTCGAGATCGAGGCACCCGAGGGCAGCATCGTCGATGCCCGATGGCCAGTCGCCGTCACCGGTTTCCTGATGCCTTTCGAGAAGATCATGAACTCGATCTACGAGATGTGGTCCGACATCATACCGGAGCGCGCCATCGCCTGCGCCTTCAATCTGGAGTACCTGCTGGCGGGAGGCATGGACACGCGCGGCGAACAGGAACAGCTGTTCATGTTCTACGACTGGCTGCCCGGCGGTTGGGGTGGACGCAACGGCAAGGATGGCTCCAACACGACGACAGCCTGTTTCGGCACGGGATTGCAGATCCAGCCGGTCGAGGGCCAGGAGCGGGCGATACCGGTCATCACCACCGAGTTCGAGATCCAGCAGGATTCCGGTGGCCCCGGCAAGTGGCGTGGCGGTGCCGGGGTGCGCAAGACATCGATCCTGCTCGATTGTGACAAGGCGGTCCTGTCCTATGTCTGCGATCGCGAACGCGCGGTGGTCTGGGGCATCAAGGGCGGCCTGCCATCAATGCCGCACGGTCTGCACCTGGTCCGCAACGGCACGGATCACGAGCACTGGCTGGGCTCGATCTTTTCGGATGAGCCGATTTTCAAGGGTGATGTGTTCTCGCGCCCGACCGCCGGCGGTGGCGGCTATGGCGATCCTCTCGAGCGCGACCCGAAGGCCGTGCTGGAAGACGTCATCGACGAGTACGTCTCGATCGAAAGGGCGAAGAAGGACTACGGCGTGGTGATCCGGCCGATCGATCCGGAGGTCTGCGAGTACGAGATTGACGAGACGGCGAGCGAGATCGAGCGCAACAACATTCGCCGTGCGCGAGCCGGCTGGCTGGCTGCCGATCCGGAGAGCATCGCCGAGGCCTATCGCAAGGGGAAGGTCGACCAGTACGATGCCGTGCGCCGCCATGCGGTGGTGCTCGACTGGAACACCGGCGAGTTGCTGCCCAAGTCGACCGCACAGTTTCGCGAAATGTTTCGTGTCCGCAGCGCCGCCGCCTGGAACTGACGATGTGTCTGCCAGTTCATGTCAGACACATCGTGCTCAAGGGCGGTTCGACCGGCCTCGCCCATGAGTTCCCGGACATCCGGGCGCAGATCGTCATCGACGTGATGAACGCCCAGGCAGCTTGAGACATGACGGTGCCTTTGTCCCCGAGGCGTGCCGCATTGCTTGACCGGATGGAATCGATCGAAGCCATCACTCGTCTCAAGCATACCTACATGACCTATTGCGATCTCGGCTACCCGCCGGAACATCTCGGGCCGCTCTTTGCCCGGCATGCGGTCTGGGAAAGCGAGATCTTTGGCCGGCACGAGGGCCGCGCCGCCATCGAAGCGTTCTTCGCCGGGATCTCGTCTTCGATCGTGTTCGCCGCCCACCTTGCGCTGAACGGCGTCGTCGAACCGGACGGCAACAAGGCGAAGGCACACTGGCGTCTCCTGATGCCGTGCACCATCGTCGAGGAAGGGCGGAACGTAAGCCGCTGGATGCTGGGTGACTACCGGGAGCGGTTTGTCCGTCTCGACGGCCTCTGGCTCTTCGAGCACGTCGACGTCTACATGAACTTCAACATCCCGGCAGACGAGGGCTGGGAGTGCGTCGCCTCGTTGCGTCCCGGAATCTGACGAGGAAGGATATCCCATGAGCGACAGTGTCGAAACACGCCTGCAGCATCTCGAGGCGATCCAGGAGATCATCAAGCTCAAGCACCTCTACTGGCACTACAACGACATCGGTCTTCTGGGCGACAAGATTGCTCCGCTGTTCACCGAAGACGGTGTGTGGTCCAATGCCGAACTCGGTCACTACGAGGGGCGCGAGGAGATCCGCACGTTCTTCAACGGTGCCTCGGAAGCCCTGCCGTTCTGCGCCCATGTCGGCATGAACCCGATCATCGACATCGACGCGGACACAGCTGCCGGCAAATGGCGCGCCTTCCTGACTGGAACATTTGTCGAGGACGGCAGGCCTGTCTCCCGACTCATCCTGATCGACTATCTCGATGACTTCGTCCGCATTGACGGCACATGGTACATCGCCAGGCTGGATATCCTCTTCAACTTCAACGTCCCCTTCGGCTCCAGCTGGGCCGGTCGCGAGCAGATCCGGTCCTGATGCAGAACCGCCATCCACTGACCCGCAAGGCCGTTCTGGCCGTGAGTGCCGAACTGGCCGGAAATCCCCTGGATTGCGAACGCGCCGACGCCGCTGCCCGGGCGATGGAGCCGATCATGAAGCTGATCGACGGCCTTCGCACCGTGCCCCTCAAGGAGACCGAGCCGGCGACGGTCTTCCGGCCCCAACAACGTCGCGATGACTGATCTTTGCGCTCTGGACGTCACGGAACTGGCGCGTTGCATCAGGTCCGGGGAGGTTTCACCGGTGGACGTCACCGAAGCCTTCCTCGCCCGGATCGAGAGAGTAAATCGCACGATCAACGCCTTCGTGACTGTCACCGCCGAACGTGCCATGGATGCCGCCAGGTCGGCCGAGCAGGAGATCATCGCCGGCCGCTGGTCGGGACCGCTTCACGGCATTCCGATCGGTCACAAGGACCTCTACTGCACGGCCGGTGTGCGCACCACGGCTGGATCACGTGTCCTCGCGAATTTCATTCCCGACACCGACGCAACGGTGGTCAGCCGTCTGAATGCCGCAGGCATGATCATGCTGGGCAAGACCGGAACGCACGAGTTTGCCTACGGTCCAACCAGCGAGATCTCGATGTCCGGTGCGGTCTCGAACCCCTGGGACACCGACAGGATATCGGGTGGTTCGAGTGGCGGATCGGGGGCTGCGGTCGCCGCCGGGATGTTGCCGATTGCCAGCGGCAGCGACACCGGCGGTTCCATCCGCATTCCGTCAGCGCTCTGCGGACTGACCGGGCTGAAGCCGACCTATGGCCGGATCAGCCGCGCCGGGATCCTGCCGCTGTGCTGGAGCATGGACCATGCAGGCCCGCTGGCCCGCTCGGCTGCCGATGCCGCCCTTTTCCTGCAGGCGACGGCGGGACGCGACGATGCAGACGATGCGACGGCGGCGGTGCCGGTGCCCGACTACACGGCTGCGCTCACCGGCGATATCCGCGGCACGCGTATCGGCGTAGCGCGGCACTGCTTCTTCAGCCGCGCCCGGCAGGAGGTTGTTGACCGCGTGAACGCGGCCATCCTGGTTCTTGAAGGCCTGGGCGCAGAGATCATCGAGATCGACATACCCGAGATCGACCACGCAGCAGCGGCGGCGCTGGCGATCTACCTCGCCGAGGCAACGGCCTGTCATGAGGAGACGATTGCCCGCACGCCGGAGCTCTATTCCGATTCGGTCCGCGGGTTCCTGGAGCTTGGCGAACAGCTTCTGGCCAAGGATTACCTGAGGGCGCAGCGTTATCGCACAGTGCTGGGCAAGACCCTGCACGGGATCTTCGGCACCGTCGATGTCCTGGCGATGCCGGCGACGCCGATCACGGCCACCAGATTTGGCCAGTCCGGGATCACGATCAACGGCACCAGCGATGCGGTCTTTGCGGCCCTGCTGCGCAATACCGAACCCTTCAACCTGACGGGGCTGCCGGCGGTGGTGGCTCCCTGCGGTTTCGGCACCAGCGGAATGCCCGTCGGTTTGCAGGTTGTCGCTCCGGCCTTCGACGAAGGCACCGCCCTGAACGTCGTCCACGCCTACCAGAAGGCAACGGACTGGCATCGGCACCGTCCGGATATCTGACGCACCGACTTAACGGAGGAACCATGATCGACCACAGCCCCACGAAAGAATCTCTCGAAGCCGTTTTTGCTGACTGGACCGATGCCCTCAACAGCGGGCGTCTTGACGATTTCTGGGCCTACTTTCACGCGGAATCCGATACGCTCGACGAGGACTATCCATGGCGCATGACCAAGGAAGAAATCATTGATCACATCGATTTCCATGCCGTGAGCAACGGTGGCCAGGGCCTCTGGGAGTTCTTCCAGTGGATCCCGCGCGAACTGCATGTCGTCGTTGTCGGACACACCGGCCACATTGCCGGGTTCTCGACCTTCCGGGGCAAGCCGCGCGATACCGGTTTCCGCCAGCGGTTCATGGGTTTCACCCTGACATGGGCGTTCGACAACGGACAATGGACCCTGCTGTGCTGGCACCAGAGTGTTCTGGCGGGCCGGATCGACGGCGCCTCTCCGGCCTGATCCTGCCACCTGCAGCATCCATGGTCAGGATGGCCCGGAACCCTGCCATCGGGAACATAGGACTGTCGCCTTACGCCAGCGCCGCCCTGATGCGGTTCATCAGTGCCGCACGCTCGGCCCTTGCCTGCAGTGCCGTCTCCATGTCGACCTCGACGAATCGCACCGGCATGTGAGGCTGCAGCTGGCCGATCAGGTCCATGTCGGCGGAAATGACGGTGCCGATCATGAAGTACCCGCCACCCGATACCGCATCACGGTGAAGGACGATCGGTTCTGTTCCTCCCGGCACCTGCACCGAACCGTAGGGATAGCAGCCATCGACGATGTTCGACGGATCGGAGCCGGCACCGAACGGCTGCTCGCGCTCGACGAACTCCAGCGGTCTGCCACCGCGAAAGCGATACCCCATCCGGTCCGCCTCGGGTGCCACGGTCCATTGGTCATCAAAGAAGCCGGTCTGGGCCGCACCGGTGATCCGGTGCCAGTAGAGGCCTGGAAGCACGCGCAACGGCGTCGGCGATCCCGGAGTGCGACGATGGTCCTCGGCCAGCGTGCGCTCCCTGCGGGATGCGCTCGCAGCGCCCAGCGGCAGGGTGTCGCCTTGCGCAATCGCTCTCCCGTCAATCCCGCCGAGCGCCCCGATCGCATAGGTCGAGCGCGAACCCAGTGCCGGTGGCGTGTCGATTCCACCGGACATGGCGATGTAGGCGCGAGCCCCTGCCTGCAGGAATCCGAAGCTCAGGCACTGGCCGGACTTCACCGGAACGGCCGTCCACTGAGGTTGCTCGACGCCGTCGATCATCACCGGCATATCCGCCCCGGTGACCGCAACCTGCACATCCGAGGTGAATTCCAGTTCCGGCCCCATGAACACGGCCTCGAGTGCCGCAGCACCCTCATCATTGCCGACAAGGAGATTCGCCGCACGCAAAGCCATCCTGTCCATTGCACCGCCGACAGGGATGCCGAGATGGAAGTATCCAGGCCGTCCAAGGTCCTGGACCGTGGTCAACAGGCCCGGCTTGATCACCTTAACCGCCATGAAGGACCTCCTTCAGTCTGGCGTTGGAACCATCCACGTCCTTGTTGAAGGCATCGAGATCGAACTCCACTCCGGCAATCCTGGGTTCGTAGCGCCCCGCGGCAACATCGGCGACAATCCGGTCGTGCTCCTCGCGCTCGACCGGCCGCCACGTGACGATGTCTCCGGGCCTGAAGAAGACCATGAACTCCCTGAGGTAGCTCACCTTCTGTTCGGGATCGTAGATCGGCATCGGAGTGATGCCGAACATCTGGTATCCGCCCGCACCGCGTACCGAATAGATGCAGGAGAAACAGCCGCCGTACCCGACGGTCAACCTGGGCGTGTCGGTCCTCGGCCGCAGATACTTGGGAACCTGCAACTGTCTTGCGCGTTCGACCAGCTGATAGAGGAACGGCAGGCCCGATACAAAACCCACCATGGACACGAACCAGGGATTGGCGTGGTGCGCCACGATGAAGTCGTCGACGTGGTCGAACCCGTTGATTCGCGCCGCGTACTCAAGATCGGTTCCATGCGGATCCTGGTGACGTTCGCGAAACCGCATCAGTGTCTCGCGGGTCCAGGGATCATTGTAGAAGACAGGGATCTCGATGATCCGGGTCTTCATGCGTTTGTCGGCATTCTCTGCCGCGCTTTCGAGCGATCTCAGCTCCCGCAGCATGTCGTCGGGACTGATGCGGTCCGGGTCGAACTTGATCTGAAAGGACGCATTCGCCGGACAGATCTCGGTGACGCCGGTGATCCGGCTGTCACGCACGGCATTCGTCATCGACAGGCTCTTGAAGAAGGCATCGAGCGACATGTGCTCGTCGACCTCGACAAAGATGTGCTCATCGCCTCCGAATGAGTATCGGGTCTTCATCGGGTTTCACCTCCCTGCCGCTCGCGGGCCGCGTTCAATGTGTGGATCTCAAGCCAGGATTCGAGCCAGGCAGTATCCGCCATGCCGGCCCGGATGTCAGGATCGTCCACCAGGGCACAAAACAGCGGCAACGTCGTCCGCAATCCCCCGATGTGCATTCCCTTGAGCGCCTCGCCCAGCCGATCGAGTGCATCCTCGCGGTCGCGCCCGTGCACAATGAGCTTGCCCAGCAGGGAATCGTAGAAGGGAGGAACGGCATAGCCTTCGTAGAGCATCGTGTCGAAGCGGACGCCGTCGGGAATGACGAGCGCGCCGGTGACACCCGGGAAAGGCATGAAGTTGCTGGCCGGATCCTCCGCGTTCACCCTGACCTCCACGGCATGACCGCGGATCGCCAGGGCTTGCTGTTCAAGGCGCAACGGCTCACCAAAGGCGAGGCGGATCATCTCGCCAACCAGATCGACACCGGTGATCATCTCGGTGACCGGGTGTTCGACCTGGATGCGGGTGTTCATCTCCATGAAGTGGAAGGCGTCGGCGGCGGGGTCGTAGAGGAACTCGAGTGTGCCGGCACTGCGATAGTTCACTGCCCGTGCCAGAGAGACCGAGGCCTCGCATACCCTCGCCCGGGCCTCTTCTGTCAGACAGGCAGCCGGCGCCTCCTCCCAGACCTTCTGGCGGCGGCGTTGCAGGGAACACTCGCGCTCGAAGAGATGCACCGCATCGCGTCCGTCGCCAAGGATCTGGACCTCCACGTGACGTGCACCGCTCACCATGCGTTCGATGTAGAGGTCGCCGTCACCAAACGCCGCCGATGCCTCGGCCCGCGCCTGCGGAATCAGGCGGGCCAGATCGCCGTCAGAGCGGGCAACACGGATTCCCCGGCCACCACCGCCGGCTGCGGCCTTGATCATGACCGGAAATCCGGTTTGCGAGGTGACCGCGCGGGCATCGTCAACACTCGCGATTCGCCCCTTGCTTCCCGGTGCCGTCGGAACACCGGCAGCGGCTGCCGCCTCGCGCGCAGCAACCTTGTCACCCATGCGCCGGATGGTCTCCGGGGCAGGACCAACGAAGATCATGCCGCTGGCTTCGACGGCCTCCGCGAAATCGGCGTTCTCCGCCAGGAACCCGTAGCCCGGGTGCACCGCGTCCGCGCCGGCGTCGCGGGCTGCCCGGACCACCCTCTCCACATCGAGATAGGATCTGCTTGCCGGCGGTGGCCCGATCTCCGCCACACAATCGGCAAGGCGCACGGCGAGCATGTCGCGGTCCGCCTCGGAACAGGCCTGGATGACGCGGCACCCGAGAGACTTGGCAGCAGTGTTCACGCGCACGGCAATCTCGCCGCGGTTGGCGATGAACAGCGATGCGCCGGCAAGGGACATGCGGCTCAGTCCACCTCTGCCAGAACAGCGCCGGCCATCACCGGCTCCTCGTTGCCGATCAGGAACCGGATGTTGGCGCCCCCCGTTTCCGCCTTGATTTCGTGGAAACTCTTCATCACCTCCACCAGGCCGATCACGTCGCCCGCCACCACAGCCTCCCCATCCTCGACAAAGGGAGGCTCATCGGGCGACGGACGCCGGTAGAAGGTTCCAGGCAGGGGCGAGAGGATTCTGGTAGACATGGAACGTGTCTCCGATGGTCGGATCAGTTGGTGGCGACGGCCGGCGGTGCAATGGTGACCCCGTTGGCTGTCAGGGTTTCGCGGATGGCGCTGCCGATCGGGAAAGCACCAGGCGTGTCGGAATGGAAGCAGATGGACTCGAAGGGAATCTCGATGTCGTCGCCTGAGACGGTGCGCACCGTGCCCTCGCTGCAGGCACGAAGACACTTCTCGGCAACCTGTTGCGGGTCGAGACGCCGCATCTTTCGGGCGAAGACGATCGAGCCCGTGTTGTCGTAGTCCCGGTCGGCGTAGAACTCGCGGACAACGGGCTGACCGGCTTCTCCGGCGATACGGCAGGTTTCCGAGACACTCATGCAGAAGACAAGGAGTTCGGGTCCTGTCTTCTGCAGGACCTCGATGAAGAGCCGGGAGAGTGCGGCGTCCTTCGCCGCCGTCATGTAGAGCGCGCCATGGGGCTTGACGTGCTGCAGCGGCACATTGTGGCGCCGCCCGAACTCGCGCACGGCACCCGTCTGGTAGATGATGTCGTTGACGAGTTCCTCGGGCCGGGCGCCGATCGCGCGCCGTCCGAAACCCTGGAGATCGCTGTAGCCGGGATGCGCGCCAAGACCCACCCCGTGCTCTGCGGCAAGCCGCACCGCGGCATCCATGTGGTTGGGATCGCCCGCATGAAACCCGGCAGCCAGGTTGGCCGAGCTGATGAGCGGCATCAGTTCCGCATCGGACGAGTCCCCAACGGGCCACTGGCCGAAGCTCTCGCCCATGTCACAATTGAGATCAACGGTCGTCCTGTACATGCTCTCCACTCCGGCGAACTGTCATGTGCTCGCACAAGTGTGCCGGACACCGCCCCCCGTTAGGAAGTGCAATCTTTCGCGCAATCCCCCAACGATCGGGACGCGGTGCGTGATGCGCGCCCTTGGCAAGCATCCGGTGACGGCCTGTCTCGCGGCGATTTTGCACCAAGCGCGTTGTCGGGTGAAGCGGTCCGCTCGCTGAACGGCTCTGGTCATCCTTCGCGCGGATTCGCCTGACCTCTCAGCGCACCAGTCTGTCGAGTTGACCGGACCGACCGCTGAACTGTGCCCCGGGTCCGGAGTCGCTGCATGGCACACGAGTCCGAAATCCATCCCCTCTGACCTGAAGCCGGCCTTGCGCACAGGTCCACGTCACGCTCTGCCTGCCTTCGACGGCAAGGCAGCTTCTGAGCGCCAAGGCAGGGAATCACCGAGCGATCAGGGTGTGTCGATGAACGTCACCTCGACGGGCTGGCTGGGGTCGATGATTTCGTCGCGGCCGGAGACGAGGGCGAGTTCTTCGGCATTGTTGTGGGCCGTCTTTCTCATGATGCCATGGGTCGCGGCGAGGGCATGCGCAAGAGCGTCGGGAAGTGCCGCACCCTGCAGGGTCGCCGCCGTAAAGACGGCGGCGACAAGATCGCCGGCGCCGTCGACCGGCACGTCGAGGCGTTCGACGCTGGCCTGGCAGGCACAGCGGCGGTCAACGGCGATGACGGGAATGGTCCGGGGAAACCCGGCGCGGGCATCGAGCGAGGTGACAAGCACCGTGTCGGGACCCATCGCCTGAACATCGCGGGCCGCCTGGAGGGCATCGCTGATCGTGTTGACCGGCCTTCCGGCAAGGAATTCGAGTTCCATGTGATTGGGAAAGAGAATGTCGGCCTGCGGCACGATGTGATCCCTCAGGTACTCGGGCACGCCAGGTTCGACAAAGAAACCGTCCTCGTTGCCCATCACCGGATCGCAGGCATAGAGCGCTCCCGGATTGGCCCGGCGCAGCACGTCGAGAGCATGGAGCACGGTGTCACCGAGTTCCGGTGAGCCGATGAATCCCGTCAGAAGTGCACGGCATCGGCCGAGCCCGCGGCGCGCGACACCGTCGATCAGCCGCGTCACCCAGGCGGGTTCGAGCGCACGACCCTCGTAGTCCTGCCAGCCCAGGTGATTGGAAAAAACCACCGTCGGCACGGCATCGACCTCAAGGCCCAGAAGTTGCAGAGGCAGCACCGCCGCATTGAGGCCGACATGACCTCGCACGACATGGGACTGGATTGTGAGGATATCCATGGCTTCGTCCGCGCGACGCGCGCTGTTGGACACACGACGAGTGATAAGCCGTGCCGCCGTCGGGCGCAACGCGTCATGGAGCAGGGTGACGTCATGGAAAACCGCTCCGGCGGGTGTCACCATGGAGACCGTGACGGGAGTTGACCGCCCATGAAGGAAACCTTCGATTACGTGATTGTCGGCGCCGGCTCGGCAGGGTGTACACTCGCCAACCGCCTGTCTGCGGACAATGGAACCCGCGTGCTTGTGGTGGAAGCCGGGGGATGGGACCGCGACCCCCTGATTCACATTCCGCTGGGATGGGGCAAGATCCTGCAAGACCGTCTGCACGACTGGATGTACTTCTATGAACCTGCAGAGGGGTTCGGCGGCCGCAGCGTCGAGTGCGCCCGGGGCAAGGTCGTCGGGGGATCGTCGTCCATCAATGCCATGGCGCATGTCCGGGGGAATCCCCACGACTACGACACCTGGGCAGCCGGCGGACTGACCGACTGGTCCTGGGCCAACATGCTTGGCTACTTCAGGCGCCAGGAGAACTGGGAAGGAGGCGCCGATGCCTGGCGCGGCGCCGGTGGCCCCCTCAATGTGCAGTTCTGCAAGTACCGGGATCCCCTTGTCGAGGCCTTCGGCGAAGCCGGCCGCCAGGCAGGTCATGCCTGGACTGACGACTACAACGCCGCACAACCCGACGGTTTCGGCCGCCTGCAGATGACCATACGCCGCGGCCGGCGCGCGAGTGCCGCTTCGGCCTACCTGCGCCCCGCACTCCGCAGGGACGGGCTGAGCGTCGCCGTCAACACCCAGGCCACGCGCATTCTCTTCGAGGGCGCACGGGCCGTCGGCGTGGAGGTGAGCCAGGGCGGACGGACGCGCACCATCCGGGCAGAACGCGAAGTCATCGTCTCATGCGGCGTGATCAATGCGCCGAAACTTCTCATGCATTCCGGCATCGGCGATGCCCGTGCCTTGCGTGAACGGAGCATCCCGGTGCTCGTCGATCTGCCCGGTGTCGGCAACAATCTGCAGGACCATGTCTCGACGATCCTGCTCTACCGGCGCCGCAAACCGGGACCCTTCGCCAGGGCCATGCGCTATGACCGCATCGCGCTCGCCATGGTGCAGGCCAGGTTCCTTGGCAGTGGTTTCGCCAGCGACGTTCCAGGGGGCATCACCGCCTTCCTCAAGACGGACGCCGCACTGCCGGCCCCCGACATCCAGCTGCTCTTTACGGCAGCGCCGCTCGGTGTTGGACCATGGTGCCTCAAATCCTTCACGGATGGCTTTGCCTGCCGCATCGTTCTGCTGCACCCCCGAAGCAGGGGGCACATCACACTGGCCGACGGCCATCCTGCGGGCAAGGTGCTCCTGCAATCGAACTTCCTTGCCAGGGAGCATGACTGGACGGCGATGCGCCGGGGTATCGAACTTGCCCGTGACGTCGCCTCGCAGTCTGCCCTCGGGCCCTTCATCGATGCCGAAACCGCCCCGGGAGACGGGGAGGTCGACGACCACATCCGCTCGACCGCCATCACCGTGCATCATCCTCTGGGCACCTGCTCGATGGGACGTGACGGCGATCCGGCGGCAGTCGTCGACGAGACCCTCAGGGTTCACGGAACCGCGGGTCTGAGAGTCGTCGATGCTTCCGTCATGCCACGCCTCGTGAGTGGCAACATCAACGCTGCTGTCGTTGCCGTGGCGGAGCGCGCATCCGACCTTGTTCTGGGCAAGCCAACCCTCGCTCCGGCGGCGGCGGTCGTTGCGGACGGCAAAATCGATCCTGTATGCTCGACACGCTGATCCGCTTCCCCGGTCCTTGAAGGGGGATGGATTCATCTGACAAGGGAGACCCCCATGAAACAATCCGAAAGAAAGTTCATTGCCGGGCTCGCTGCGGGCGCCGTCATGACATTCGGCGTCGCCCAGACCAGTCTGGCCGACGACGTCTCGAGCATTGCGGTTCTGGTTCCTGAACAGGGCACGGACTTCGGCTGGAACCAGCAGGGTGTCGATGCCGCACGCGCCGTTGCTGACATGCACGGTCTCGAGTTCATGCCGGCAGAGGGTCTGGGCTACGGCGACGTCCGCCCGACACTGCGCGAACTTGCCGAGGACGGCGCCAGCCTGATGATCGCCCATGCCAGCGGCTACAACACGGCAGCTCCGGAAATCGCTGCCGAGACCGGTGTGCCGGTGGCGATCGTCGACAGCCCCGATGCCATCCAGAAAGGACTGATCGCCGACTACACGCTGCACGGCCACGAGGGCGCATGGCTCGCCGGCGCCATGGCCGCCATGATGAGTCGCTCGGGAACCGTGGGTATCGTCGTTTCCGGTGAACCACCGTCATGGAATTCCCAATCCGCCGGATTTGCCATGGGCGCCCGCGCCACCAATCCCGACATCAACATCATTTATGCCGTCATCGGTCCGGCCGCCTACGGAGATGTCGCCGGCGGGCGTCGTGTCACGGAGACGGTGATTGCCGCAGGCGCCGACATCATCTTCGGACAGGGGAATGGTTCCAGTTTCGGCATGATCCAGGCGGTTGAGACAACCGCGGCCGCCGACGGTGGCAAGGTGTGGTTCATCGACGTCATCGGTGACAAGACGTCGCAGGCCGCCAGCCACCTTCTCAGCTCCGTCCTGTGGAACATGGTTCCCGTCTATTCCGCCATGGTCGAGGACCTCAAGGCGGGCACCTTCGGAACCGTGAGATACAAGATCCAGCTCGCCGATGATTCCGTCCAGCTGCTCAAGACCGACAACATTCCCGACGACATCTGGGCGGCGATCATGGCCCAGCGCGATGACATTCTCTCGGGCATGATGATCGACCTCATCACCGATGCCCAGGAGGTTCGGGCTCTGATGACGTCAATCGATATCGGCGAGGGCTGAACCGGACGCCACGCCTGGAGTTGCACTGTCAGGAGCGTCGACGGGTGGAACCTGAACCCGTCGATGCGCCTGACGGCGATGCCGCCCTCGCACTCCATGACATCACCCGGCGTTTCCCCGGCGTCCTCGCAAACGACCGTGTATCGCTGGTGTTCCGGCGCGGCGAGATTCATGCCCTGCTGGGCGAGAACGGCGCCGGCAAGTCGACCCTCATTGGCATCGTTTCCGGCATGGTGCGCCCCGACTCCGGGTCCATCGAGGTGGCCGGCAAGCCCGTGCGGATCGCCTCCCCTTCCGCCGCCCTTCGCCTCGGCATCGGCACGGTCTATCAGCATGTCCTGCTCGTCCCGAGCCTGACCGTCCTCGAGAACCTGATGCTGGGAAACGCGTGGTGGCGCGCTCTTGATCGTGCCGCGACGTTCGCGCGATTCGCCAGGCTGGCCGAACTGCTCTCCGTCAAGGTGTCACCGGATGCCCTGGTGGGCAGACTGTCCCTGGGGGAACAGCAACAGGTCGAGATCATGCGCGCCCTGTGGCACGGCGAACGCGTCCTCTTCCTCGATGAGCCGACGTCGATGCTGACACCCCAGGGCGTTGATGATCTCGGTGTCGTCATGCGGCGCTTGCGCGACCATGGCGTCGCCATCGTCTTCATCACCCACAAGCTGAAAGAGGCCAGCGATCTCGCCGATCGCATATCGGTGCTGCGCCAGGGGCGCGTCGTCGGCGAGGTGAAGCCCGCCGAACTCGACACCATGGCGCCGGATGCCGTCATCGAACGCGTCGTGGCCATGATGTTCGGGCACAGCGGGAAGGCCGGTGACCTGCGGGCCACCCTCGTCGGCGACCTCAAGGAGCCGCAGAGCCAGCAGCATGCCAGCGACGGGGTGGAGCCGCTTCTCGTGCTTCTTGGCGGGCATACCGCCGGTCAACGGGGCGAATGCACGCTCGATGGCGCCACCCTCAGGGTCAGGCCGGGAGAAGTCATGGGCATTGCCGGTGTCGACGGCAATGGCCAGAAACACCTCGCCGAGGTTCTTGCCGGCCAGCGCATGATGACAAGCGGCTCGATCTCGCTCGCCGGCAGGGAAATCGGCCATCTTGGCGTTGCCGGGCGCCGCCGCCTCGGCGTGCGCTACATCACCGACGAACGCCTCGGAGAGGGAACGGCGCCTCGCCACTCGCTGGCCGTCAACCTCGTCATCAAGGAAATCGGCTCACCGCAATTCTGGAAAGGCGGGATGACCTTGTGGCGGCGCATCCGCGAGCATGCCCGGCACATGATCACACGCTACGGTATCGTGGCGCCGTCGGAACGGGCTCCCATTGCCGGCCTTTCGGGCGGCAACATCCAGAAAGTCCTGCTGGCCAGGGAGTGGACCAGCGATGCCCGGCTCCTTGTGGTCTCCAAGCCGACCTACGGGCTGGACCTTCAGAACACACGCCGGGCGCGCGACTGGATCAAGAGCATCGGGGGCAACGCGGATACCGCAATCGTCGTGATCTCCAATGAACTTGAGGAGCTGATCGACGTGTCGCACCGCATCGCCGTGATGGAGCGCGGCCGCATCGCCGGCATCGTGAAGAACCAGCCCGGCGCCCGGACAGCCATAGGCCGCCTGATGGCGGGAATCGAAGCTGCCTGAGATGAACCGGCAGCACACTCTCGGTCCCTGGTTTCACGGCATGGTCTCGGTGCTGCTGCCGGTGGTTCTCGCCCTCGCCGTTGGAGCCATCCTGTTGCTGGCGCTCGGCAAGGATCCCCTCGCCTACTACGGCTATGTCGTCAAGCGAGGGCTGCTGAGCCCGACCGGACTTGAAGCCTCACTCACCCGCACCGCACCTCTGCTGCTGATCGCCGCCGGGCTGATCGTGGCCTTTCGCAGCGGTCTGTGGAACCTGGGTGTGGACGGACAACTCCTGCTCGCCGCCGTGGTCACGGCGGCCCTGGCGCCCGCACTCGCAAGCGGGCTGCCGTCCGCCCTGGTGGTTGCCGTCTGCTTTGCCGTGGCCATGGCCGTCGGCGCCGCATGGTCGCTCATTCCGGCCCTCCTCAAGGCGCAGTTCGGCGTCAACGAGATCATCTCGACCCTGATGATGAGCTTTCTGGGGGTCAGTCTCGCCAATGTTCTCATCAAGATTCCGTTCAACGATCCGCTGACCACCGTGCCGCAAACCGCAACCCTGGCCGTCGACGACCGTCTGTCGCGACTGGCGGACACCACCATCCACTGGGGTGTGCTTCTGGCGCTCGTCGTGGTCATGGCCGTCCACCACGCGATGACCATGACGGCGCTGGGAATGAGGCTCCAGATTGTCGGGGCGAACATGAAAACGGCCGTCCACGCCGGTCTCCGGGTGCGGCTTCTCGTGGTCGTCGCCTTCGCCATCAGTGCGGGGCTGGCGGGTCTTGCCGGCGCCGTTAACGTGCTGGGCGTCCACGGCACCATCCGTGCCGACTGGAATCCGGCCTACGGCATTGTCGTCATCCCCCTGGTCTTCCTGGCGCGCTTCAACGGCTACGCGGTCATCGCCTTCGTCTTCGTCTTCGCCGTCCTCGTCATCGGCGGCGAGAGCGCCGCCCGGCGGCTGGACGTTCCGACATATTTCGTGCTGGTTCTGGTGGGTCTGGTGATGCTGTTTCTGGCCGTCACGGAATTCCTCGACCACCGCCGGCGCCGGAAGACAAGGGACTGAAACCCGTGGACGGCCTGCTCAGCGAAGTGTTCATCGCCTCACTCTTCTTCGGCGCCGTCACCGCCGGAGTGCCCCTGCTTCTTGCCGGGCTGGGCGAGCAGGTGTCGGAAAAGGCGGGGGTCCTCAACATTGGTCTGGAGGGCATGATGCTGGCCGGCGCCTTTGCCGGATTTGCCGCTGCCTACGCCACCGATTCGTTCCTGGCCGGATTTTGCTCCGGCATCCTGGCAGGCATGGCCGTGGCGCTCATCATGGCCGTGCTGTGTGTTGTTCTGGGCATGAACCAGATTGTCGTTGGCATCGCCATCACCCTTGGCGCCGAAGGAATCACCGCTCTCCTGCATCACGTCCTCTATGCGCGCTCCTATCCACGGCTCTCCCGGGTCGAGACCTGGACCATTCCCGGACTGGCGGACATCCCCTACATCGGCCCCGCCTTCTTCGACCGGAACGTTCTCATCTACATTGCCTTCGCGCTGACCTTCTTCATGATCTGGGTGTTCCGGCGCACCCAGGCCGGGCTCAATCTGCAGGCGGCCGGCGATGCCCCGGCCGCCCTGGATGCGGCGGGCGTGAGCGTGGCAGCGACCCGTTTCGCATCAGTGCTCGTGACCGGATGCCTGGGGGGGCTGGGGGGGGCCTATATGGCGACGGTCGGTGGCGGCCTCTTCCTGCCGTTCATGACCGGCGGCGCCGGATTCATCGCCATCGTCCTTGCCATGCTGGCGCGCGGCAATCCCCTGTGGATCCTCTTCGGGGCCCTGTTGTTCGGCGCCAGCCTTGCCCTGACTACCGCCCTTCAGGTCATCGGCGTCAATATTCCGACCGACGTCATCCAGATGCTGCCCTTCGCCATGGTGATCGTTGTCATGGTACTGTTTGCCCGACAAAGCTATCTGCCGCCGGCATTGGGGCTTCCCTACCAGCGCGGAGCGCGCTGACGACACCACCTGCCAAGGAGGATCAAGTCATGGCCGATACCAAAGTCCACCTTCTCGATGGCGGAACCCTGGTGATTGACGGGTTCCACGCCTTCTGGAACCGGGGGCCGGGAGGCGAACTCCGGTTCCCCTGCTATGCCGTGCTCGTCGAACATGCCGATGGTCTCTATCTCTTCGACACGGGCTTCGACCACGACCATGTCATGGAGGTGCTGCCCTTCGAGAAGCCGTTGCAGACTCCAGAGCAGACCATTCCGGGAGCCCTTGATCTTGTCGGCCTCAAGCCGTCGGACATCAACTACGTCATCAACTCGCACTACCACTTCGACCATTGCGGCGGAAACCGGCACCTCTCGACGGCCTGCACGGTGTGCCATGCAAAGGAACTCGAGGCCTGCGAGCACCATCAACCCTTCGAGCACCTGGGGTACTCGGATCTCGGCTTCACACGGGGCGCAGAAGGCGATGACACGAGTTCAGTCAGCGGCTCCGGCGACCCCGAACTCGACATCTACACACCGAAATTCGAGACCCTCACGGGCGATCAGGAGATCGCCAAGGGCCTGTGGCTCTTCGAGACCCCCGGCCATACGGCGGGCCACTACTCGATGATGGTCGAACTGGCCAACCGGCGACCGATGCTCTTCACGGCCGATGCGTGCTACAGCAAGAAGAACATGGATCTCATGTGCATCGCGAGTTTCCACCTCGATCCGACGGCCAGCCTGCACTCCATGCAGCGTCTCAAGGACCTGGCGGAGACTCACGACGCGGAACTCTTCTACTCTCACGATCCCGAGAGCTTCGTCGACTACATCAAGGCGCCCGACGGCCACTATACCTGATCGTCGATCACGGCGAGAGCCGCCTCGACTCCCTTGCCGGCGTCAGCCGGAAAGCCGAGTTTGCGCATGGCGCCGGCCATGGCCGCCACGGCGATGAGGGCGTAGGCCGGCTCCGCCGTCGGGCCCATGTGACCGATGCGCATGAGTTTGCCGGCGGTTGCATCCCGGCCCAGGGAGAAGACCACGCCATAGTCCCGCCGTGCGACATCGAAGATGTCGGTATCCTTGAGGCCATCGGGAACCATGATGGCCGTGGTGGCAGGCGATGCGATCTCCTCGCGCACCGCCCACAGCCGGGCGCCGCTCGCCTTGAGGCCTTCGCGGCAGGCCCGGGCAGTCAGGGCGTGGCGCCGCCAGACCTCCTCGGCGCCCTCGCCGAGGTAGTGGTCGACAGCCTCCGCCAACCCGCAGACCTCGGCCGTGGATGGGGTGAACGGGAAAGGCGCCGAACGGCTCCAGGCGTTGCGCCAGTCGAGGTAGCTCAAGACCGACGCACGCGGCGCGGCAGGGTTGCGCTCCATGTGCTCCCACGCTGCCTGCGAAACCGCGGCGAACGTGATTCCCGGCGTGCCGCCCAGGCACTTTCCCGGACCGGTGATGAAGAGATCCGCATGGCAGTCTCCGGGATGAATATCCATGCCGCCGAACGAGGATACCGCATCAACGATGAGGAGCGCGCCGTGATCGGCCACCAGACGGCCAATGTCGACAATGGGATTGAGGGTGCCCGACGGCGTGTCGTGATGGACGACAGAGACCACCGAGATCTCCGGGTGGTCGCGCAGCGCCGCTTCGACAGCGGCCGGGCTGATGGCGTCGTTGAACGGCACCTCGACTTCGACCATCGACTTGTGATAGCGCGCGGACCAGTAGCCAAATCCCTTGCCGTAGACACCCGACGCGAGGTTGAGCACGACATCATCGGCCGAGATCAGCGAAGCGGCTGCAGCCTCGATGGCAACCGCCGGTTCGGCCTGCAGGATGAGGGCCGGCTCGTCCTGACGCATGGCGCGACCGCAGTTGTGCGCGGTCTCCTCGTAGAGGATCTGGAACGAAGGATCAAAATCATAGCCGATCGGTCGCGCCATGGCCTGAAGCACATGGGGGTAGCTCTGCACCGGCCCGGCGCTCAACGTCACAACCGGAGGTTTTGTCGCCGTCATGTCCATTCCCCGTCACCTCATTGTTGCGGGCGCCATGATACACGCCCTTGTTGCGTGCCGACACGATGACGGCGTCCGCATCGCACTGGCCAACGTCACGGACGCCGATATCCGTTGCATTGCCGTTCTGGCGCACTTTGTGACCGTCGATCTTCCCGTCATCCCGGCCGGCGACAGCTACCGGTTCACACTCGTCGACACCCCGGACGGTGGTCTGGCGATGGCGCACCGTGACATGGGGGCGATGATGCTGGAGAACCTGCTCTGCGGGTTGCACGGGGACTGGAGCCGGAGTGTCACCAACACCGATCTTGCCGCCGCCGCCGGCCATGACCGGACGTTCAGGTGTTCAACACAAGGGGACCGCCTCGCCTGCCGCACGCGATGACAGGATTGTCTGCCGCCTACCAGCGCACCATGCCGGCATCCGCCGTCAGGGCCTGACCGGTAATCCAGTGTGCTTCTTCGGATGCAAGGAAGGCAATGGCCGGGACGATGTCCCCGGGCGCCCCTCGTCCCTTGATCGCCTGCAGCATGTCAACGAATTCGAAGGCGTTGACATGATCGGTCCGGCGCACGCCTTCGGTGTCGGTGAGGCCGGGACACACGCAGTTGACGGTGATCCTGTGGGCGCCCAGCTCGGTCGCCAGCGCCCGGGAAAACGTCAGCACGCCCCCCTTCGAGGCAACGTAATGGGCCATGTTCGGCGTTCCGGCAAAGATCGAATTCGAACTGACCGAAACGATCCGGCCGTAGCCGTTCTGGCGCATCGCATCCGACGAGGCGCGGCACATGAGGTAGAGTCCATCGAGATTGACACGCATCACGCGCCGCCACTCTTCGAAGGTCAGGTCGTCCCAGGCGACGAACGGCACCTGGGCGGCAGCATTCACGAGGACGTCAATCTTGCCGCACTTCTCCAGATGCCATGAGCCGTGCCGGGGATTGCCCCTGGGGGGTGATGTGGTGCAGGGACATGTCACGACTTTGACATCTGGTGGCAAGGGGGTCGACGGACGACACCCCTTGCCGAATGAAAGGAGAGAGAAGATGCACTTCAATGAAAGCCCGGACACTCCCTTCGCGCAGGACGCTATCACCGTCTACGCGGGGTTGGAAGTGAGCGGCACGAGCTGGATCCTCGCGGTGGGCGATCCGTGCGACGCGTCGCGGACTGCCCTTCACCGGCTGGCGCCGCACGACGTGGGCGGGCTTCTGGCGAAGCTGGAACAGGCGCGCGAGCGTGCCGCGTCGGCTGGCACCGTCGGTGTGATGCTGGTGTACGAGGCGGGGTACGAGGGCTTCTGGCTGGCGCGGTGCCTGGAGGGTGAGGATCTCGAGGTGGTGGTCTGCGATCCTGCGAGTCTGGAGGTCGTGCGCAAGAAGAGGCGAGCGAAGACGGACCGGATCGATGCGAAGAAGATGGTACGCGCACTCAGGGCCTGGGACGGCGGCGATCTGGACGCGATGTCGCCGGTGCGGGTTCCGACGATCGAGGAGGAGGACGCGAAGCGGCTGCTGCGCCGGCGCGAACGTCTGGTGAGTGAGCGGCTGCGGTTGGCCAACACGGTTGCCGGGTTGCTGCGGCTGCACGGCGTGTGGCCCGGGGATCCGGCGAAGGCGGGGTTCCGGGCGCGCCTCGACGGGATCGAGACCGCCTACGGCACAGCACTGCCGCCGGGGCTCCTGGCCGAGATCCATGGTCTCCTCGACCGCCTGGAACTGGTCGTCGCCGAACTGCGGACGGTCGAGGCCGAGAAGGCGGCGACGCTGAGGTCGGCACGACAGGAAGCCGGTCCGGCAGGCGAAGAGGCGGCGGAGATTCCGGCGCACGCCCGCCACGCGGCAGAGCTGGTCAGACTGCGCGGCATCGGGCCAAACGATGCCCTGCTCCTGGGGAGCGAGCTTCTCTACCGCGACTTTCGCAACCGGCGCGAACTGGCGAGCATGGCCGGGCTGGCGCCGGTGCCGTGGGCGAGCGGCACCGTGGACCATGACCAGGGCATCAGCAAGGCCGGCAATCCGATGCTGCGCAAGCATCTCATCCAGATGGCCTGGCGCTGGTTGCGCCACCAGCCGCAGAGCACGCTGTCGACGTGGTTCCGGAAATACGTCAGCGTCCGCGACGGCAGGGCGCGAAAGCGCGGGATCGTGGCCCTGGCGCGCAAGCTGCTGGTGGCGCTGTGGCGGTTCGTCACCACCGGAGTGGTGCCCGAAGGCGCCGTCCTGTCGAAGACCTGAGAGGGGGCGACCTGAACACCTGAACACCCGGGCGGCCCGACGGGGCCTCCGGGGAACCCGGGCAGGCGTGTGACCGTGGAGTTGCTTGGTGCGCCGCATCCCGCGGCACCGTTCTTCCAGATGGGTCCCGCCTCCCGGAACGTCGCACTGCCCGAACGGGGCACCGTGGTCACGGAGCCGGCACAGGCCGGCAGACCGAACCGGATAAGAGTTTGGACGCGCCGTCAAGTGTCGGGCGTGCCGAGGAACCGCGACGTTCAGCCCGGAGCATCCCCGAGCAGCGCCGAACCGTCCCGACAATGGGGAGTGGAACGATGTCACGATACGGGAAAGGAATGCCCGAGCCGCACCCGCCGCGACGCCGGATGCGCGGACCTCAAGGAGGGCCGGGAAAAAGCCCTTGACAGGGGTGGGGCTCATAAGAGCACCTCCCGGTGCAGGGCAGCCACCGAGTCCGGTTCGGCGATATCACACCGAAGGGCCAGGGTGGATCCTCCTGCCTCGTGTGCCTTCGCAGAAGCGGTGCTGTCATCGATGTCGACAAAGACCGTGGTGGCCCCCTCGCCGGCCAGCCTGGCGGCAACAGCCGCACCGATTCCGCTGGCCGCCCCGGTCACGATCGCCACGCGCCCCTCGAATCGTCTCACCCATCCATCTCCCTGATGCACTCATCGATTCATGCGCCATCCGTTTCCGCGTTGTCAAACCATCCCGGCGCATACCGCAGACGACACGAGGCGGCCGGGAAAGACCGGCATGAGAACCGCAGCGACCGCGTCCGCCTTGCGCAAGGGTGATTCACGCGCAGACAGTCACCGACAAGGATCGCCACGTGAATCCGCGTACAGGCAATCGTGGTCAAGCGCATCGACAGATTTGGACACCCGCTGTTCCCCTGGCTGCATGACGAGAACGGGTTGCTGATCACCATGAAGGGCGCACATTTTCGGGTGCCATGGTTGTTCACCCAAGGCATGTGAGTTTCGCGATTCTGCGCAGCGAAGACGTAGCGCTCCTCAAGGCGTGTGAAGCAAGGCTTTCGACGGCCTGATGAAGAGCGACACCGGATCCGGCGGCACGCAGCCCGGCCGACGTCGGGTGGACCGGCGCCGGAACCTCGTTCACCCTCCGGGGGCTACGGCTGCTGATACTCCCGCAATGCCTGGCCGAATGCTTCGAAGAGGACCCGGTTGACGGGATTGGTTTCGGGGTCGTACTCGGCATGCCATTGCACCCCCAGGGCAAAGCCCGGTGCGTCGGCAATGCGAATGGCCTCGATGGTGTCGTCCTCGGCCACGCCCTCGACGATCACGCGCTCTCCCGGCTCCACGATGCACTGACCGTGGAGCGAATTGACGCGTATGGTCCGCCTGCCAAGGATTCCCTCAAACACACCCCCCGCCACGAGGCGGACATCGTGCCTGTCGGCAAACACGACCCCCGGGTCGGGATGGACCTCGCCGTTTTCCAGCCGGGGAGCCCGGTGATTCATGCGTCCTGGAAGGTCCCCGATTTCGGGGTGAAGAACACTCCCGAAGGCGACGCCGAGTTCCTGGATACCGCGGCACACGCCAAGGATTGGGACACCCCTTGCGACACAGACCCCGGCCACGGCGAGCGCCACCGCGTCGCGATCCCGGTCGTAGGGTTCATGGCCCGGGTGTGGATCGACATTGAAGCAGGAGGGGTGAACGTTGGCCCGTGCCCCGGTGAGCAGGATTCCGTCAACAGCATCAACCAGCGAGGCGACATCGGTGATGTCGGGTGTTCCGGCAAACATCAGGGGCAGGGCGCCGGCGACCTCCGCCACGGCAGAGAGATTCTTCTCCCCGGTCATCTGGGTCACGTAGTGATCACCGACCACATACCTGGAGCCGATGACACCGACACGGGGTTTCATCATGGCCGGGCCTGGTTCCTCCCTGTTGCGCCGATGGGCAGCGCCGGAAGCCAAAAAGGGTTGGTAAGGCGGAAACCGGCACATGTCCACCCGATCTCGGGGTATGGGCACATTGCCAGCCTGCAACGCGCCGACAAAGGCGACGCTCCTGCGAAGCAAACCGGCGCAAGGGGCTGCGGAATCAGGCGGCCGTGTCCTCCGGTGCCAGCGGCTGACGGCGCCCGAAGTAGCGCATGTGAATCTCGTCACTGAAGCGTTGACCGGGCTCCGTTTCGTAACTCAGCGTCAACATGCGACGCGACGGTGCGCTCCTGACCGGCGCGACCCGGTGGAGCGCGCGATGGCCGTTGAAGATCGTGAGCGTTCCCGGCGGGACCGCGAGTTGACGCACGAGCGACGAGCGGCCGGCCAGCAAGTCCTCGACAAGGGATGCGAGATCCGGGTGGTGCCTGATGTCGGGAATGTACTCGAACGCGCCACCGGAACCCGCCTTGCGAAGCATGACGGTGACCGCACCGTCATTGGAATCGAAGTGCCATCCCAGCTCGTCTCCACGCGCGTACTCACTCACCATGCACGATGCGATGGCATCCGCATTGCGGTAGCAGGGACGCCGCTCGAGCACCTCTGACACGAACCGGGTGAGCCCGTCCCACAGGAAGAGACGGTGCGGCGGCGATCCGCAAGGCATCTGGTCGAAACCTGCGCAGACAAGGCTCACGCGGGTCTCTTCGCCCATGCCCGACGGAAAGGCGTTGCGGTGGTCCAGTCGCCGGAACCCTTCACGACACAGCCTCTCGGCTTCTTCTTCCATGGCCGCAAGCCCGTCGTCATGAAGGAAGCCCGGCATGGTGAAGACGCCGTCACAGGCGAGGCGTCGGCGTCCTTCATGCACGAGCGCGCTCGCCTCGGGGGGCGCGATATCCGCAATCGGATACCGTTCAAGATCGACGAGATCTTCCACCGCGTCAGACAAGGGCGCGGCCACTGCCGATTCTCGGCAACGGACGCCCGCCATCCGAGAACACCATGACGGCCAGAATCTCGTCCGGGCGCGGCGCATCCGCGACCATGACCGTCATCGTGTCAAGTTCGTTGAATGACCAGACCTCGTCCTTGTGGGCGAGCGGGACATCGATGGCGGCGCCGGCCGACGATACCTTGGCGACCGACGGGATCAGCGCCTCGCCGCCACCGCAGGCGGTGCGCATCGGCTTGCCCAGCTTGGGATGGAGAATGCCTGCGGCGTGCTCGACCTCACCATGAACGCCGACGATGGCCGCCTTGCCATAGGCAACGGGTGCGCCGCGGAGCGTGGCCACGGCAGCGGCGGCAAAGACTTCTCCGAATGCCAGGCCGATGTCGGCGAGATCGGCAAGGTCGGCCACGAAACGCCCGGCCGCCGGGTTGTCAAGGACAGCGATGGCGGCGACGCGCGTCACCGGCTCCGGGACGCAATGACCGGCTTCCGCGTGAACCGTCTCGACGATGAGGAGAGACTTGCGGCAGTTCATGGCTCATTCTTCCCCGCTGCCTCAAGCGCGCGGCGCACCGCCACCAGGCGCCGGGCTCTCGCCGCGCCCAGCGAGGCTGCGTCGCCCTTCTCGTAGGCGTAGATTCCCTCTCCCGTCTTCAGCCCGAGCCGGCCTGCGGCGATTTTCTCCGCCGCCCACGGACTGACATCACCCCGGCTGCAGAGATCACGGTTGAGATAGCCTGCCACGGAGCCATAGATGTCGAGCCCCGCCATGTCGAGGAGACTCATCGGACCGACCACAGCCAGCTTGTAGCCAATGCCCCAGCTGACACAGGTATCGAGATCTTCCGCATCGACCACACCGCGCTCGACAAGGTCGAGGGCCTCGCGCATGACGGCGTAGAGAATGCGATTCTCGACGAAACCCGGAACATCGCGCTTCACGCGTACCGGGATGAGATTGAGGTGGCGCACGGCCGCCATCATCCATGCGACCGTCCTGGCTGACGTCTCTTCGCCGGCAACGACCTCGACCACGGGGATGATGTGGGGCGGATTGGACCAGTGCATGCCCACCACCCGCCCGGGGAAGGGCAGGCCCTCCTGGAGTCTGGTGACGGGAATTCCCGATGTGTCCGACGCGAGAACACAGCTCGCGGACACCAGGCCGGCAATCTCTTCCAGAACCCTGCGCTTGAGGTCAACCTCTTCGGGCACGTTCTCGATGACGAGATCGGTATCGGCGACAGCGTCCCCGAGGCTCTTCGTCAGGACGACATCGCCCACGGAACCTCTCTCGGGAACGCCGAGATCATCGAGCACCCCGGCGATGGCAGGCAGCTTCAAACGCGTTGCCTCGATGGCTCCGGCGCTCACATCATGGGCCCTGACGGTCATGCCGGAGCGCGCCAGCACCGCGGCAATACCCGCACCCATGGTGCCCAGACCGATGACGGCGGCGGTGTTCACGCCTGCATGGATCTCAGGCATGCGACGCCATGTCGGGAGCAGGGTCCCACATCAAAAGGCGGTCGTCTCGAGGATTTCGACACCGCGCTGGCGGTCGATGAGATAGATGAGACCGCGGTCATCGATGGTGACGTCGTTCGAGGAGGCGCGGTCCGCTCCCGGCGGCGGCTCCGGCAGATAGTGCCCGACTTCGCGCGGCTGGAAGGGGTCGGCAAAGTCCACCAGGCGCAATCCCTGGGCAAACCAGGCGAAGGGCACCACTGACGTGCCGGTCAGGCGCTCGCTGGGTTGATGGCATCCGGTCATCGGCTGCTGGGGGCTGCCATCGACATCGACGCCCGGCACCTGGAATGTCGAGACGGGAATCGGATTGCCCTCATCGCTGATGTCGTAGACCCAGGTGAATGCGGGGGCCGACGGATAGAGCTTGGCCACATCCTCATCGGCCACGATCATGATGTCGCGCCCCTTGAGTTTCATGGGCATCCTCAGACAGGTGTGCGTGGGATGCGGGAACGACGGACTGGTGTTGCGCGCGGCGATGAGGCGTGGCCTCGTCATGTCGGAGATGTCGAGAATGAAGAAGCCGTGATGCCAGTAGCTGACATTGAGACGCGACCCCGTCCTCAATGGGTGGTGGCAACGGGGAGGCACGTAGTTCGACCAGGGATAGGCCTCGCCTCCGGCCTGCCACTGGCCCTCCAGCCACCAACGCCCGACTTCCTCGGGCCGCGCCGGATCGGCAAGATCGAGAATCATGACGATGTTGCCGACATAGCCCTCCGCCGTGGGAGAGATGTAGGCGTAGCGGCCGTCAAAATCGTAGCGGTGCACACCCTTGCCCGCCGTCACCCACTTGGTGATGAGGCGCGGTTCACGCGCGTTCTCGACGTCCCAGATCGCCAGACCACCCTCGGGCGCCCCGTCCACCTGACCGAGACGTTCGTGATTGACGATCATGACGCCGTCCGCGACCCGCACCTTGTGCGAATGCATGCCCTGGGGAAGTTCGATGGTCGCCAGGCGCTGTGGCCGGGCCGGATCGCTGACATCCCAGATCGAGGTGCCGGCGGGCGGGCGCATGTGACCGACATAGAGGATGCGGCCATCGATCCAGACCTGTCCACCCCCGGGGCAGTCGATATGTCCCACACGGTTCACGGTCATGGATCAAGACGCTCAATGTCGCCGGCGGGCGTGCGGCCCTGGCGCTTGTAGAAGCCGAGCCTTCTGAGCGCCGGCTCGTCGCTGGCAACGAAGAGCACGATGGCAGACGACGTTTCGTTGACATGCTCGACCCAACTGCCCCCCGGCACGGCAAGGGTATCGAACCGGCGCCAGTCGTGGCGCTCGCCATCGATGATGGAATACCCCGGGCCGCCCTCGAAGGGTGCCACCAGCTGGCTTGCGGTCTGATTGAGCGGCAGGGTGCGCTCACCCGGACGCAGCATCTGGGCAAAGAAGGTCATGGTTCGGAACACGGGCTCGCCATCGAGCGGGCTGACGTATTCGATCTTGAGGCCATCATGGGGGTCGCCGTCGTGATCGGCGTTCTCCTCAAGGAATTCCCGCATCGGTTCCCAGCGGTAGACATACATCGACGATGCCATTCCGGTTCCCCGCATGTGGTCGACGAAGCACGCCTTGAGCCCGCCGCGACCGTAGATATCCCGCGAATACTCAGGCCCGTACCGCGCCGTCTGCCGGTTTCTGGGAACGTCCTCTTCCCGATAGCCGTGCTCGAAGTAGATGGCATTCAGGGTTTCGACCAGGGGGAGGTCGAGCACCGAGAGATTCACCGCCGCCTCGTCACCCATGTTGCCGTGGTTGTGCCAGGTGTCGTGCGGCGTCAGCACCATGTCGCCGGGGCCGAAGACGATGTCCTCGCCCTCGACGCCGGTGAAATTCATGGAGCCTGTCAGCCCGAAACGGATGGCGTTGGGAGAGTGCCTGTGGGGCGGCATGACCTCGCGGGGGTCATTGAGGCGATAGGCGGTGTACATCGTCGTCACCGTGGCGCGGCGCGGCGCGAGGCCCGGATTGACGAGGATGAGTGAGCGGCGTTCCGAATCCGACATCGAGACGAGGTCGGCGGAACGCCTCAGCAACGGCTCGATGACGGCACCGTAGTCCCAGACATGGGCGGCGGCCTTCGACTCCGCCATCAACTGCCGCACCTCGTCGTGTTCGACATCGGTCGTCGTCGCCCAGAACGGAAACATCGAGGCGCCGTGGACGTCGTCGTAGAGACTTTTGAGCGCCGCTTCGCGGTCGTTCGTCACCATGCCCAGACCATGCCCTTTCGCGGTACACTCTACAAGCCTCCGGCCAGGCGTGCGACCTCGTTTGAGACCCCTGCACTGCGTGCGGCGACCCTTTGCAGGACAGAAAACCCTTCTTTTGCTCAAGGCCCGGCGGCTTTCAACCGGACACAGACAACGAAATCCTCACCGAAATGGCCCGTTGAACGCGCTCGCACCACCCGCTTCCGGACAAAACCGGGCCCTGGAGAGTGGGTGAAGATGGATGACAAGGCTGTCGTCCGGCTACCCGCCGAGCAAGGCCGAACCTGAAGAAGATGTGGCTGTCGACGCCACGCCCGAAGATGTGCGGGCAGCACTCAGAGTGTTCTCCTGAAGAAATCCGCCGACGCCTGAAACCAGCGTCATTCGTGACTATGCGATGGAAGGGATGGCCCTCCGCTCTTGCCGGCGTGCGGTTGTCCGATCCGGGCGTGGGCCTGTAGTGTTGGCGGCGATGTTCGGGAGGAGCAACAGTGCAGCACACGATACGTCCGCGGCGCAGCATTCTCTACATGCCGGGGTCCAATTCCCGGGCGCTCGAAAAGGCGAAGACACTCGCCGCCGACGGGCTCATCTTCGATCTTGAGGACGCCGTCGCTCCCGACGCCAAGGAAGAGGCGCGCCGTCTGGTCTGCGCGGCAGTGGTCGCCGGCGGTTACGCAGAACGCGAGATTGTCATCCGCGTCAATGGCCTGACGACGCCCTGGGGGCGTGATGACATCATGCAGGCGGCCCGCTCGGGCGCCCATGCCATCCTGCTGCCGAAAGTCGAGGGCGCCGGATATATCCGCGAGGCCTTGTCCCTGATGGATGTCGCCGGAGCGCCACAGTCCATGACCGTGTGGTGCATGATGGAAACACCGCTCGGCATCCTCCACGCGGAACGGATCGCCTCGGCCAGTCCCCGGCTCGGTGCCCTCGTCATGGGAACGTCGGATCTCACAAAGGACCTCGGGGCGCGCCACACGCCCGACCGCATCGCCATGGTGGCCAGTCTCGGCACGTGCGTCCTGGCGGCACGGGCCTTCGGCGTTTCGATTGTCGACGGCGTGTTCCTCGATCTTGAGGATGACGGCGGGTTCGAGGCCGCCTGCATCCAGGGCCGCGACATGGGATTCGACGGCAAGACCCTCATCCATCCACGCCAGATCGAGCCGGCCAACAGAGTGTTCGGACCGACAGCCGGGGACGTTGCGAGGGCGCAGCGCATCATCGATGCCCACAGTGAGGCTGCAGCCAGGGGCGAGGGTGTGGTCGTGGTCGATGGCGCGTTGATCGAAAACCTCCATGTGGCGGAAGCGCGGCGCACCCTTGCCCTTGCCGACGCCATCGAACAGGCGATGGGCGGTTCATGAGCGCCTGCAGCAGCTTTTTCCTCGAGGACTTCGATGTCGGAAGGGTCTTCCGTCACGCCACGCCGCGCACCATCACGGCTGGTGACCGGGCGCTGCATGTGGCTCTCACCGGATCGCGGTTCGCCATGGCCTCGGCCGATACCTTTGCCGCCACCTGCGGTTTCGCAAGGGCGCCGGTGGATGACTTTCTGGTCTTCAACATGATCTTCGGCAAGACGGTTCCCGACATCTCCGCCAACGCGATCGCCAATCTCGGCTACGCCTCGGGGCGCTTCGCCTCACCGGTTCATGAAGGCGATACGCTCGATGCCGTCTCCGAGGTGATCGGCCGCCGGCAACTCTCCCATGGCCGCTCCGGCATCGTCTGGGTGCGCTCGACCGGTCGCAACCAGCAACAGCGGACCGTGCTGGACTACGTGCGCTGGGTCATGGTGAACAAGCGGGATCCGGCGAGTCCGGCACCTGAGACCATCGTGCCGGAGCTCACCGACACGGTTGATCCTTCCTCGATCATGATCCCGGACGGACTCGATCTTTCAGGGTACGACTGGGCGGCGGCCGGCAGCGGCGCAGATTGGGACTCCCTCGTGTGCGGTCAGCGGTTCGACCATGTCGACGGCATGACCATAGAGGAAGGCGAGCACCAGATGGCGACGCGCCTCTACCAGAACACCGCGCGGGTTCATTTCGATCAGCACAGATCGTCCGCCACCCGCTTTGGCCGACGCATCGTCTACGGCGGCCACGTCATCAGCCTTGCCCGGGCCCTGTCGTTCAACGGCCTTTGCCACGCCTGTCGCGTGGTCGCCCTCAACGGCGGCCGACACACGGCGCCGAGCTTTGCCGGGGACACCATCTACGCCTGGTCGCAGGTGCTGGCCAAGGCGGAAATCGCAAGCCGCAGGGATGCTGGTCTCGCACGCCTGCGCACCGTGGCGACCAGGAATCATCCGTGTGACGACTTCCCCGACCGCGATGACGATGACCGCGACCATCCAGACAAGGTGCTGGACCTCGACTACTGGGCGGTGATGCCGCGCGCGTTGACCCCAACCGTCCCCGGACCATAGAATCAGCAACCATGTCGACTGCTCAATCAGATGGCGAGGCCGGCGCCGTTCGGCCGCTGTCGCCGCATCTCCAGGTCTATCGCCCGCAGATCACATCCGTCCTTTCGATCACCCATCGCCTGACAGGTATCCTGCTCTCTGTCGGCATCGTCGGGCTCGTGGCCTGGCTGGCCGCCGCCGCGGCAGGACCGCAGAGTTTTGCGCTCGCGCGCGACATCGCCGGCTCGTGGCCCGGACTGTTCATCCTTTTCTTCTGGTCCCTGTGCCTTGTCTACCACCTGCTGAACGGCATGCGGCACATGGTGTGGGATACGGGACGCGGTCTCGGTCTGAAGCCGGTGAGAATTTCGGGATGGGCTGTGGTCGCCGGTACGGTCATCCTGACCGCGCTTGCCTGGGTATTCGGCGCCATGGCGGCCGGATAGATGACCGGCATGAAGCGAGGCGCGCGACACTGGCGACACCAGCGTTTCTCGGCGCTTGCGCTGATTCCCCTCACCCTTGTCTTCATCGGCCTGCTGCCGACCCTTGCACGTGCTGATCATCGAAGCGTCCTCGATCTCATGGGGACTGTCATCGTTCCGGTCTTTCTGGTGGCGCTTGTGGGGGTCGGCCTCTGGCACATGAAGCTGGGACTTGAGACCATCATTGATGACTACGTGGGACGGGGTTCCTGTGGCATCGCGCTCAGGGTTCTCGTCATCGCCACCTCGATCGGGCTGGCTGCGGTCGCCCTTGTCTCCCTCGTCATCCTCATGGTGGGCTGATCATGACCACTGCCTACGACATTGTGGATCACACCCACGACGTGATCGTCGTTGGCGCCGGCGGGGCGGGCCTGCGCGCCACACTGGGCCTCGCCGAGGCCGGCCTCTCGACCGCCTGCATCACCAAGGTCTTCCCGACCAGGAGCCATACCGTCGCCGCCCAGGGAGGGATTTCGGCCGCCCTGGGCAACATGGGTGACGATGACTGGCGCTACCACATGTACGACACCGTCAAGGGTTCCGACTGGCTCGGCGACCAGGATGCCATCGAATACATGTGCAAGGAGGCGCCGGCCGCGGTGATCGAGCTCGAACACTACGGTGTACCGTTCTCGCGCACCGCCGAAGGCACCATCTACCAGCGCGCCTTCGGCGGCATGACCACGGAATACGGCAAGGGCACGGCCCAGCGGACCTGCGCCGCTGCCGACCGTACCGGTCATGCCATCCTGCACACGCTCTATCAGCAGTCCCTGCGCCATCAGGCGCAGTTCTTCATCGAGTACTTCGCCCTCGACCTCATCATGGACGATGACGGCGCCTGCCGGGGCGTGATGGCCTGGCGCCTTGAGGACGGCACACTGCATCGGTTTTCCGCAGCGCTGACCATCCTTGCGACCGGCGGATACGGCCGCTGCTATCTGTCGTGCACCTCCGCCCACACCTGCACGGGCGACGGCAACGGCATGGTCCTGCGCGCCGGACTGCCGCTGCAGGACATGGAATTCGTCCAGTTTCACCCGACCGGCGTCTATGGTGCCGGCGTTCTCATCACCGAGGGCGTGCGCGGTGAGGGCGGTTACCTCGTCAACGGCGAGGGCGAGAGGTTCATGGAACGCTACGCTCCCTCGGCCAAGGATCTGGCAAGCCGCGACGTGGTGTCGCGTTCCATGACGATCGAGATTCGCGAGGGTCGCGGCGCCGGCAAGGACAAGGACCACATCCTGCTCAAGCTTGATCATCTCGATCCCGATGTCATCGCCGCCCGCCTTCCCGGAATCTCCGAGAGTGCCCGGATCTTCGCCGGCGTGGACGTGACGCGCGAGCCCGTCCCGGTGCTGCCCACGGTCCATTACAACATGGGAGGAATCCCGGCCAATCATCACGGCGAGGTGGTGGCGCCGCGGGACGGTGATGCGAGCGCCGTCGTGCCGGGTCTCATGGCGTCGGGCGAGGCGGCCTGTGTCTCGGTGCATGGCGCCAATCGCCTGGGCTCCAATTCGCTGCTCGATCTCGTCGTCTTCGGCCGCGCCGCAGCCCTGCGCGCCGCCAGCCTCGTCACGCCGGGCGGGACGCGCGAGGACCTGCCACCCGGCGCCGGCGCTGCGACGCTTGAGCGCTTCGACCGGCTGCGTCATGCCAACGGCGGCACGCCGACGGCCCGGTTGCGCGAGATGATGCAGCGCACCATGCAGAATGACGCCGCGGTGTTCCGCACCGAATCGTCACTTCAGGAGGGATGCCGCAGGATGGCGGAAGTCTTTGCCGGTCTCCGTGACATCAAGGTCAGCGACCGTTCCCTGGTGTGGAACACCGACCTCATGGAGACATGGGAACTCGACAACATGTTGCGTCAGGCCGTGGTCACGATCGTCTGCGCCGAACACCGCAAGGAAAGCCGCGGCGCCCATGCCCGGGAGGACTACACGGAGCGCGACGACGAGAACTGGATGAAACATACCGTCGCCTGGCTTGACGATGACGGCCACCACAGGATCGATTACCGGCCCGTGCATCTCGACACCCTGACCGACGAGGTGGAGAAGATTCCGCCCCAGTCCAGGGTGTACTGACCATGCCGGGTTCCCGTTGGCGTCGCACCGGAGCGTGTCATCATGGCTAAGTTCAGATTGCCCAGGAATTCGAGGGTGCGGGTCGGCAAGGCCCATCCCGTGCCGCAGGGCAGTTCGCGGCGCACCCGCTTCAAGATCTACCGCCATGATCCCGCGAGCGGCGGCGGCCCGCGCCTTGACACCTACGAGATCGACCGCGACACCTGCGGTGAGATGGTTCTCGACGCGCTCATCGCGATCAAGAGCGAGATGGATTCAACGCTCGTCTTCCGCCGGTCGTGCCGTGAGGGCGTCTGCGGTTCCTGCGCCATGAACATCGATGGCGTCAACACACTTGCCTGCACGAAACCCCTCGACGACATCTCAGGCGACGTCCGGGTCTATCCCCTGCCCCACATGCGGGTCATCCGGGATCTCGTCACCGACGTCTCGCATGTCTACGGACAACTCGCCTCGGTCAAGCCGTGGTTGCGCGCGCACGGTGACGCGCCACAGGCGCGGGAACGTCTGCAATCGCCCGAAGAGCGCGAGAAACTCGACGGCCTCTACGAGTGCATCCTGTGTTTCTGCTGCCAGACGGCCTGTCCGAGCTACTGGTGGAACAGCGAGACATTTCCCGGTCCCGCGGTTCTCCTGCAGGCTTACCGATGGGTCGTCGACAGCCGCGACGAGGCCGCCGACGAACGCATTGCCGAGCTTGATGGCGCCGACGAACTCTTCCGCTGTCGCACCATCGTCAACTGCACGAACGCCTGCCCCAAGGGTCTCAATCCGGCCCGCGCCATCGCCGAGGCCAAGAAACGCGCGGCACTGCCGCCTCGATGATCCATGGAGGCTGCCGGGGAGCCGGGCGAGGGCACAATCATCGTTCAGGGAGTGATGAGCCATGAAGCGTGTACATGTCAGTGTCAATGTCGACAACCTTGAGGAGGCTGTGCGCTACTACGCAGCACTCTTCGGGGCCGAACCGGATGTCCTGAAGGACGACTACGCCAGGTTCCGCCTCGATGAGCCCTCGATCAACTTTTCCATGACATCCAGGGGGCGCAGGACAGGTCTCGATCACATGGGACTCGATGTCGACAGCGAAGAGGAACTCCGCGAGGTGACGCAAAGGCTCGAGGCCGCCGGTCAGGCGACAAGCGCTGTCTGCGATGGCGTCTGCTGCTACGCCCGGTCCAGCAAGTCGTGGTCCGTCGATCCCGCCGGCGTTCCCTGGGAGACCTTCCACACCCGCGCCGGCACCGCGGTCTATGGGACGGACCGGATTGATGACGGCGCCATCGCCGCTGCGGCGCGCAAGGACGGGCGCACAGTCGGTTCCGCGGCGGGCGAGGCGTGCTGCGGCCAGGCTTGAGATTCTCCTTGCCTTCGGCAGGCCGTTTCTGATTGTTTCGAAGCGTGTTGCAATCCGGCAAAGAGGCCCGCAATGGCTGACATGCTTCACCATCATTTCGGCGGCTGCCGCGTCGCGGGAAAGTCCGGTCGTCGTGGTGACGTCACCAACCCGGCAACCGGTGAGGTCACTCACCGGGTCCCCCTTGCATCGGGCAGCGAGGTCGAGGACGCCGTTGCCGCCGCGGCGCGGGCACAGCCCGGCTGGGAGGCCGTGACGCCCCAGAATCGCGCCCGAGTGATGTTCCGCTTCAAGGCTCTCGTCGAGGACCATATGGACGAACTCGCGGAGCTCGTCTCGCGTGAACACGGCAAGACCCTTGACGATGCCAGGGGCTCGGTGACCCGCGGTCTGGAAGTCGTGGAATACGCCTGCGGCATCGCGCAGGTCCTCAAGGGTGAGTACTCCGGCCACGTCGGCACCGGTGTCGACAGCTGGTCCATGCGGGCGCCGCTCGGCGTCGTTGCCGGTATCACGCCCTTCAATTTCCCGGCCATGGTCCCGATGTGGATGTTCCCCATGGCCATCGCCTGCGGCAACACCTTCGTTCTCAAGCCTTCGGAAAAGGTCCCGTCCTGCGCCCTGCGCCTTGTCGCGCTGCTCGAGAAGGCGGGAGCCCCGGAAGGCGTCCTGAACGTCGTCAACGGCGACAGGGAAGCGGTGGAGGCGTTGCTCGCCTCGCCGACGGTCCAGGCCGTCAGCTTCGTCGGTTCCACGCCCATCGCCGAGCACGTCTATCGCACCGGCACGGCGCATGGCAAACGCGTCCAGGCGCTCGGCGGCGCCAAGAATCACATGGTGGTGATGCCGGATGCCGATCTCGATCAGGCGACCGATGCCCTGATGGGCGCCGCCTTCGGTTCGGCCGGCGAGCGCTGCATGGCGGTCTCGGTGGCGGTTGCCGTGGGCGACAGGGTGGGCGATGCCCTGATCGAGCGCCTCAAACCGCGGGTCGAGTCGCTGAGAATCGGCCCCTATACCGACAGCGAGGCGGACATGGGCCCCCTTGTGACGGCAGCACACCATGCCAGGGTCAGCGGCTATATCGATTGTGGCGTCGAGGAGGGTGCGGACCTCGTCCTCGACGGGCGCGGATTCAGCCTTCAGGGGTACGAAAACGGCAATTTCATCGGCGGATCGATCTTCGATCACGTCACGTCCGCCATGCGCATCTACAGGGAAGAGATCTTTGGACCGGTCCTGTGCGTGGTGCGCACGGAGGGCTACGAGGACGCCTTGCGTCTCGTCAACGACCACGATTTCGGCAACGGAACGGCGATTTTCACCCGCGACGGCGATGCTGCGAGAGATTTCGTCCAGCGTTCACGCATCGGCATGGTCGGCGTGAACGTTCCCATACCCGTTCCCGTCGCCTACCACAGTTTCGGCGGCTGGAAGCGTTCGCTCTTTGGCGACCACCACATGCACGGACCGGAGGGGGTACGGTTCTACACCCGACTGAAGACGGTGACGGAACGCTGGCCTTCGGGCATCCGCAAGGGAGCCGAGTTCGTCATGCCGGTCCTTCACTAGACCCATGGCGCTGAAGATGACAGCGCGGCGGATGGTCGAGGAGGCCACTGCCGCCATCGAGACAGTTCCCGTCGAGGAAGCGCTGGCTCTCGTGCACGACGGGACCGTGCAGTTTGTCGACATCCGCGACGTCCGCGAACTCGACCGCGAAGGCATGATTCCGGGAGCCTGCCACGCGCCGCGGGGCATGCTCGAATTCTGGGTGGACCCGGAGAGTCCCTACCACCGGGACGTTTTCGCCAGCGACCGAAAGTTCATCCTCTACTGCGCTGCCGCTGCCCGCTCCGCCCTGGCCACGAAAACCCTGCAGGACATGGGATTCGGACCCGTCGCCCAGCTCGCCGGCGGTTTCGCCGCCTGGAAGGCGGCAGGCGGTGACATCGTGGAACGCTCCCGCAAGCCCTGAAAAAGCGGCGGCGGAGCGGTCAGTCGTGACCGCTCCGCCTCGACGCTCAGGCGTGCAGTTCCTGGGCCATGCGGGTGCCGTCGGGTGCATGGCTTTCACCCGGTGGGGCAACCGCTCCGGGATCGGTGTGCAGCGACTTCACCACACCGAAGGCCATGAGCAGCATAATCACACTGACCGGCAGGGCCGCGGCAATCGATGCCGTCTGCAGTGCCGCCAGGCCGCCGGCAAGCAGCAGCACGGCGGCCACAAATCCCTCGCCAAGGCCCCAGACGATGCGGAAGCGCTGCGGTGGATTGTCGGAACCCATGCTCAGCATGGTGGTGATCACCAGCGTCCCCGAATCGGACGATGTGATGAACCACGTCGCCAGGAGGAAGGTTGCCAGCGCACCCATGATCCAGTTGAGCCAGTCGACTGCCGTGACCTGGAAGATGGTGCCGTAGAGCGCCGACGGCAGATCCCAGTTGCGCACGAGATCGGCGATTCCGGCAGTCCCCACGCCACCTGCCGCATTGAGTTCCATGTGCATCGCCGTCCCGCCGAAGATGCACAGCCAGAAGAAGGCCAGCGTCGTCGGAACGAACATCACGCCGATCATGAATTCCCGGATCGTGCGGCCACGGCTGATGCGGGCAATGAACATGCCGACAAACGGCGCCCAGGAGATCCACCAGCCCCAGTAGAAGATCGTCCAGCCGCTCTGCCATGCGGCGTTGGCTTCGTCGTTGAAGGTCTGGAAGCCCATGGGAATGACATTCCACAGATAGTCGCCCGTGGTGCTGACGAAGAATCCCAGCAGCCACTTGGTGGGGCCGCCGAAGAGGAAGAAGGCGAGCAGAACGACACTGAGCCAGATATTCCACTCCGAAATGATGCGGATACCCTTGCCAACCCCGGAAACCGCCGAGAGCGTGGCGACGATCGAGATGATGACGATGAGAATGATCTGCGTGATGATTCCCGGATCGACGCCGAACAGGTAGTTGAGACCGGCAGCCATCTGGCTCACGCCAAGACCCAGTGAGGTGGCGACGCCGAAGACGGTGCCGAACACCGCCAGCAGGTCGACGGCATGTCCGATGGGGCCATAGATGCGGTCACCGATCACCGGATAGAGCGCCGAGCGCAGCGTCAGGGGCAGTTTCTTTCGAAAGCCGAAATAGGCAAGGCACAGGCCGACGATCACGTAGCCTGCCCAGCCATGGAACCCCCAGTGGAAATAGGTGACACGCATGGCGGCAGCGGCCCGCTGTTCGTTCATGGCGGCCATGCCGGCCTGGTCCGCAAAGGGGTTGTTGGGATAGCCCCACGGCTGCGTATTGTCGAAATAGAACATCGGCTCGGCGATGCCGAAGAACAGCAGACCGATGCCCACACCCGCCGAGAACAGCATGGCCAGCCAGGAAAAGTTGGAGAACTCCGGACGGGAATCGTCATCACCGAGACGCACGGCTCCGAAGCGGCTGAACATCAGATAGAAGCAGACGAACAGCATGATCACGAGCGCCATGATGTAGTACCAGTTGAGCGCGTACTCGATCCAGCCGCGCACCGCCTGGTAGACGCCGTTGGCGAAATCGACATTGATGGCTGTGAAAACAACGAAGATGACCACCATCACCTTCGCGGCAATACCCATGCCCGAGTGCAGCCCCTTGAACGGACCGCTTCGGGCGACCAGAGCCCGCTGTGTCATCGTGCCACTCCCCCTCCTTCATGGCCTTGTACGGAACCGATAGAAGAGTGCGCCTGACGATTCAACCAGGAATGTCACTGCCCGCCTCCCTGTGGAGGCGGTTCAGGCGTCGTGCTTGCTGATCATGCTGGCGGCGTCACCGGCGAGCGCGATCGGGATGGCGACGACAAAGATTGTCGCCCCGTGCGGCCATGGAGATCAGGGAGCTTGAGATACGGCACCCTGCTTCGGCTCAGGAACTCCAGTGCGCAAGCACCCGGACACTCTGAGCGTGACCTTTGCCATGGGATCCCGGCAGGGGTCGTTCTGGCCATGGCCCGCTCCTTCAGTTCGAGATCGGCATGCAGAGAGATGGAGGTGGTCTCGACGGATTCATGGCCCGGCCACAACGCGATGGTGGCATGGTCGACGCCGTTGTGAAGCAGTTCCATGGCGGTGCTGTGCCTCAGGGTATGAGGCGTGACCCGCCTGTCTTTCAGCGACGGGCAGTTCGTGCGCCGCAGGCCCACGTGCTTCCTGTCGCGTGAGGAGATCGCCCTTCTCCATGCCGCGCCAAGTGTGGCCATAACGCGAACTGCAAGCAACACCCGTCTTCTGCTGCCCACCAGCTGCCCGTGACGATTGACGCCGCTGATATCGCGAAGGTCGCCATTGCCGCCACGCCGGTCGGCGAGCGGACGGTTTTGTGTTGCGCATGCGTCCGCGTGCCGCCCGATCGGCGCACGTTATCAGTCGTCGACATCCCAATGGACGGAAATATCGCACCACTCGACGTAGGGCGGGTGACCGGCGGCTTGGTGCGCCGCGCTCGGCCAGGTGGGCGGGCCGCAGTTGAAGGGGGAATCGTGTGGGCCGAAGGACGCCACGTAGCCGCCGTCCGCCGTCCTCTCCATCTTCCCCGTCAGGCGGATGACCATGGATTTGTTGCCTGCACTGAACCCGCCTCCGCTGAACCAGTGGCGGCTGCATTTCTCAAGCATGACCGGCTGGCCCAGATCCAGTGTGGTGCCGGTGACGTTGGCGAGGCGATACATCCTGTGCGCTTCATATCCATCCGACGGGCAGGTTTCAACGATCTGGACAGGCTGGGATCCCGAATGCCGGCCCGGCAGGATCTCGTATTCCACAGTCTGGACCTCGCCCGCGCGTTGTGTCGGTGGTGTCCAGCGAAGATCGATGGTGTGTCTCTGGTTCGGGCGACGGCTGAAGAACGCTGGCAAGCGAATCACATAACGGGCCAACACGCCGACATGCCCCGCCCCCGTGCCGGTCGTGTCCAGATTGTTGCGGTCCCAGTTCTGCTGCTCCGGGGTATAGGGGCTGAAATCCGGGTCCGTCGTGTTGCCGCCATAGGTTTCCTGGCCGGTCTCCGGATCGACAAGAATCGGCCCCGAGACCTGCGCCTGGGCGGGGAGCGCGAAGGCTGCGAGCGACAGCGCGACGGCGAGTTTCATGCTTGTGCGTTTCATCGGGTTTCTTCCCATGTCAGCGATTCCCTGGTGCATGCGGTCTCGCGGCCTGCGCCTCGGGCAGGGCCGTCACGGCGCACGTGACGATGGCGGTGTCCGCCTCGTCGTGCCGTGGGATAGCGCAATGATCTGCCGCGTCTTCTGCCGCCACGGACGTCAGCGCCGCATGAGCGCGCCCTGCGGCATGCTGGATGGAATGTATGGAGGGTGGGCAGGACCGCCGGACAGCTTGAGGCGGCGCGTTGCTGGCGATGAACGTGCGCGCGCCGGCCGGTGCGCGGTCCGTATGGAACCGACAGAAACCGTGAAACCGCCGGTGACGGCAGCAAGGAGGTTCGGAAGAGAGCCTGCGGTCCGGGTCAGACCCGAGTCGCGCTAGTCGGCTACCATGCCCTTTGAAGAGGCGCGAGGCGCGAGGCGCGAGGCGCGAGGCGCGAGGCGCGAGGCGCGAGGCGCGAGGCGCGAGGCCATTATACCAGCTGTCTTGTCCATGACGCTCAAGGCCATCATGTCCTCTGCAACTTCACCCATGGAGTAAAAGGCTTCTCCGGCATCGGCGCAAGCAGAAATTGGATGACGCTGACGAGCCGCTGCCTTCGTTCAGGCCCTGTTTGCGTGCGTCTTGGGGCCTCTGCCGTTCAGCGGCGTTCTTCGGCCTGCCGGCGCGATCCGCGCGCGCACGTGATACCGGCAGTCATGAAACGCGCCTGGCCTGACACCCCGTGTGCGATGTAACGGGAGCTGTCAGTGTCATGCCACGCTGGTTTTTCTTGCTGCCAGTCGCCCCATCGGCCCGAAAGTCGGGAAGCGAATCGCCTTGCGGAGCGATGAGACGCTGTCACCAGCGATCCCGATACGCGATCCGGGGCGCCGGGCGACACGATCACCGTCGCGTGGGAACGTCCTGGCAGCCGGGCTGCCACAGACAGACGCACAAGACCCCGCACGCCGGTCAGCGATCGTCACTGCGGCATCACATCGACATCAGGGTGGGGTGAGCGGTTGCTCAGGCATGATGCATCACGCACGGTCGGGAACGCATTCAGGTTTGATCGATTCGCCCGACGAACATGCAGACGATCCCCGCGACAACCATGGCAGCGCCGGCAATCTGCAAGGGCCCGAGCCGCTCCTGAAAGACGAGCACCGAGACGATGAGCGTGATGATGACCGTGCCGGTGACCACAGTCGGGATCACCACGCTTGCCGGCAGGGGATTCGCGCTGCCGAAGATGGTGAGGTAGCCGATTTCCGCGATACCGATGCACAGCCCGGCGCCGAGGGCCCAGAGATAGCTTGACAGGGAGAGGCGGAAGGCATGTCCGCCCTGGATGCCGAGAACCGTGAGGAAGGCCAACGAGGTGAGCAGTGCGCCGGTCTGCAGGCAGATGACGGCGAGCACGGTCGTGGTTGCCTCGCCAGGAACGTGATCCCCGGAGACCTTGATGAGCAGGTTGTAGCCCACGTAGGCCAGCGTGACGATTGCCAGCAGCGCCATCATTGACATGATCGACTCCCTTGGAACCCGTCAGGGATTCTGCACCCGGGCGTGAACAAAGACCAACCGGTTGACTTCCTGCCACCGGGGCCATCAGCATCGTCCCCGGGGAGTCCCGGCTTGAGGTATCAGTCATATGCATGTCCGACACAGCGAAGCGTGCGGCAGGGACGGCGTGGTTTCTGCCGGGCATCCCGATGCGGTCGCAGCCGCACTGGCGCTTCTTCGGGCCGGAGGCAATGCCTTCGACGCCATCGTGGCGGCGGCCTTTGCGAGCTTTGTTGTCGAACCGGCCCAGTGCGGTCTCGGTGGCTATGCGCGCCTCGCCGGTTTCGATGCCGACGCACGCCGCCTGGTCTCGGTCGACGGCTACCTGAGGGCGCCCGCCGCCGCACGCGAGGACATGTTCGAAATCGACGACTCGCGGGGCCTCAAGTACTACGAAACCCCGTGGACCAGGGATCTGAAAGGCGAAAGAGGACATCTCGCGGCAGGTGTTCCGGGCGCCGTTGCCGCGCTGTGGGAAGTTCATCAGCGCTGGGGGCGCCTCGATTGGCCCCGTGTTCTGGAACCCTCGATCCGCCTTGCCGAACGCGGCCTCACCATGACCTGGAACCAGCTGCTCCACATCTGCGAGGTTCACGGGCTCATGCGCCGCTATCGACCGATCCATCACCACTTCTGCCCCGGTGGCGAGCTTCCCCTGATCAACGGCCAGTTCGGCGGAGCCACCATCCTTGATCTCGGCGAACTCGCAGGCACGCTGCGTCTCATCGCCGACGAGGGTCCGCCCGGATTCTACGAGGGCCGGACAGCCGAGCTTATCGAAAAAGAAGTCAGGGAAGGCGGCGGCATCATGACCGCCGGGGACCTTGCGTCCTACCGGCCGAAGGTGCTTCAGGAAACTCCCTTGAATTTCCACGGCCTGGACTGCATCACCTGCTTCTGTCCGACCTCCGACGAGTTTCTCAATCTTCTCGCAAACTTCGACCTTGATTCGGCCACGGGCGCGCAGGCGCACCACGTGATGGCCGAATGCATGCTCACCGCCTTCACCGACACCATCCACTGGTATGGCGACCCGGATTTCGAGGACGCGCCGGTCGACGCCCTGTCGTCGGCCGGGTTCGCCAGGCGGCGCGCCAGGGCCATCGATCCGCAAAGGGCCATGAAGCGCCCGCCGCAGCCGGCTTCGCCGGATGACCTTGCAGTCCCGGGCCGCGCGCCACCTGCGCAACCATCGCAAACGACTCCGTGGCCGCCAAAGCTTGGCGGAACAACACAGGCCGCCGTCACCGATGCCGAGGGCAACATGGCGGCGCTCTGCATCAGTCTCTCGGGCGCCCATGGCTCTCTCGTCTACTGCCCCGGCACCGGCGTCGTCCTCAACAACGGCATGCAGAACTTCGATCCCCGGCCCGGGCGGCCGAATTCCATCAAGCCCGGCAAGATGCCGATCTTCGCGGCCCCCGTTCTGCTGGCCATGCGCCAGGGCGAAGCCGTCTTCGCCGCAGCCGGTTCCGGCGGCTACCGGATCCTCACCGGCGTCATGCACACCTTTGTCAACTGGGCCGTTCATGGCATGGATCTCAAGGAGGCCATCGCAGCGCCCAGAGTGCACTGCCAGAGCCGCGAGACCTTCGTCGACGAGCGCCTTCCTGAGACGGTCGTCGACGACCTTGCGGCCATGGGACACGACATCAGCCTGCAGCGCGACATGCCCGGCCTCAACGCATTCGCCCGCGTCTCGGCCGTCACGCGGCAGCCGGCGGACAGCCTCCTCACGGGCGCTGCCTGGCCTCCCTGGATCAACGTCACCGACGCCATCTGACCGAGGCCCCGTTGCCGGGAAATCGCCGGCCGCTGTGGTATCATCTGCCGATGAACATGACTGAGTTGCCCGGCGGTCCGGGGGCGGTCCGGGTCGTGGCGTCACCGCTGCGAGAGGCGGGTGTCTGATGAACACACTGAGCGACACCCTGTGGCGCATGGTGTCGATTGCCCTTCTCGGCGCGATCACGGGAACCCTCGCCGCTCTGGCGGCCATTGGCTTTGTCGACCTGATCGCCGCCCTGAATGACTGGCTCTTCATCTCGCCTCGCAGCCGCTTCATGGTGGAGAACGGGCGATGGCTGGTTGTCGCGACCATTGCGGTGCCGGCCGCAGGGGGACTGATCGTCGGTATCATTCACCGGTACAGTCCGGACCATCGTTCCCACGGTCCTGCCGACATCATCCAGGCTGTCCAGGGTCTGGAACCCCGCATGCCGCTGCGCTCCGGATTTCTGTCCGCGATGGCGAGCCTGGTGTCCCTCGGCGCCGGAGCCTCGGTCGGACAGTACGGCCCGTTGGCGCATCTCGGCGCCACCCTGGGTTCCCTTGTCGCCGGCTGTGCCCGCAACACGCGCTGGATGATGACGGTCAGCGTCGGCTGCGGTGTCGCTGCCGCCATCTCGACGGCATTCAATGCCCCGATCGCAGGAATCATCTTCGCGCACGAAGTGATTCTGCGTCACTACTCCCTTCGGGCATTCGCGCCAATCACTGTGGCTGCCACGGTCGGCTACGTGCTCGCCAACATGGTGTTCGAGCGTCCACCGCTTTTTCGGCTGGAAACCGTCGACGCCAGTTCTGCCCCGGAGTACATCGGCTTCGTTGCCATCGGGATTGGCGGCGCCTTCGTTGCCGTTGTGTACATGCGGGCGATTCTCTGTTCGGCCCGGCTTGCCCGGAAGGTGCCGGTGCCGGACTGCCTCAAGCCCATGCTTGCCGGCGCCGCGCTGGGGCTGGCCGCCCTGTGGATTCCCGACATTCTCGGTCTCGGCAAGGAAACCCTGCGGTTTGCCGTGATCGATCAGGCGTTCGGCGCCGGGGAACTCCTTGTGCTTGTCGTCGCAAAGATTCTGGCCACCGCGATGTGCCTCGGCTTCGGCTTCGCAGGAGGCGTGTTCAGTCCCGCCCTGCTCATCGGCGTCCTCTTCGGGGCCCTGGCGGGCAACGGGGCGGAGATGATTCTGGGCGCGGTGCATTCCGAGATTGCGGTCTACGCGATCTGCGGCATGGTCGCGGTGACAAGCGCCGTCATCGGGGCGCCGCTGACGACGATCCTGATCGTCTTCGAGTTGACACGAAACTACGATCTGGCGACGGCGGCGATGGTCAGCGTTGTCTTCTCGAACCTGGTCTCGTATCGGATCTTCGGCCGGTCCATGTTTGACGTTCAGCTCCGCATGCGGGGTTTTGACCTCACGGAGGGAAGGCACAAGGCGGTTCTCGACCAGCGCCTTCTCGAGGACCATGTGAGCCCCGATTACACCGCGCTGTCGCCGGAAACGTCGCTCGACGAAGCGAAATCGCGCCTCCTCAAGGCCGCGAGATACGAAGGCCACGTGGTCGACGCGAACGGCATCTATCTCGGCACCGTGACGCTTGCCGGCCTCGAGCTGAAGACGGCCGGGGATTCTGGCGGACAGGACAGGACGGTCGCCCGGCTGGCAAGGCCCGAGTCCGTGATTCTCACGGCACGGACGACGCTCTGGCGCGCGATGGAACAAATGAGCGATTTCGTTGGCCAGAGCATTCCGGTGGTTGAGGCTGGCGAAGGCGGGCGCCTGCTGGGCGTCGTCTTCAAGGCAACCGTCGTCAAGGTCTGTCTCGATACGACCAACCGTATTCGGGAAGAAGAGAATGCCGCAGGATAGAGGTTCCCAGGGACCACGCCCATGCGGAGCGCAACCCTGAACGTGCGGCAGATCATCGGCGGCGTCGCGCTCTCTCTCGCCCTCTTCGGAGCAGCGGCCGGCCATGCGTCAGATGAACAGGCCCGCACAATCACCGTGGCGACCTGGGGCGGACCCTACGAACGCAGCCAGATCAAGGCCTACTTCGAGCCATTCACGAAGGAAACAGGCATTCGGGTCCGTACCGAACGCTACCAGGGCGGGCTCAACGAGCTTCGTCGACAGCTGGACGCCGGAGAGATCACGTGGGATGTGGTGGACATGACCATGGCCCACAATCGTGCTGCCTGCCGACTGGGGCTTCTGGAACCCATCGATCATGCGATTCTGCTCCCGGCGCCCGACGGAACCCCGGCCGATGAGGATTTTCTTGACGGCGCCCTGACCGAGTGCGGGGTCGCACAGATCGTCTTTGCCATGGTGACGGCATTCAACCGGGATGCCTTTCCCGGAGAGCGGCCTTCGCGAATCGAGGACATCTTCGATGTGGAACGGTTCCCCGGAAAAAGGGCTCTCCAGAAGGCCCCCGCGGCAAACCTCGAATGGGCTCTGACGTCCTACGGAGTCCCACGCGAGGATCTCTACGAACTGTTGAGTACGGAGCGGGGCCTTCGTCTCGCCTTCAGGCAGCTCGACCGCATCCGCGATCACGTCATCTGGTGGACGTCGATGGACGAGGCGGTGGACTTGCTGGCGTCGGGCAAGGTGGCCATTGCCTCGCAGTTCAACGGGCGCCTGTTCGACGCCGCGGCGGTTCAAGGCCATCCCATCGATATCATCTGGGATGCGCAACTCTACGAGTTCGGGACGTGGAGCGTGACAAGGGGCTCGCCACGGCGCAAGGAGGCGCTGGAGTTCATCCGCTTTGCCACCGGCACAGGTCCCCTGGCGGATCAGGCCGGCTACATCTCCTACGGACCGACCCGGCATTCTTCAACGAGGCTGGTGTCGACACATGCCGAAATCGGCGTCGACATGCGGCCCCATCTGCCGACAAGCGCCGCCAACTTCAGGACCGCAATCCTCAAGGATACGGAGTGGTACGCCCGTCTTCATGACAGGATCCGTGCGCGTTTCGACGCGTGGCTCGGCGACACGGATCAGGCGATGGAGGACGATGCGGGCCATCCCTGACAGAACCGGGAGGCGGTTGCCGCAGAACGTCTGGCCGCCTGCGCACTGAAGCAGCGTGACCTTGTGCCGGCCGCCAGAAGAACCCGCCTGCCGTCACGCCCGGAACGGCAGGCGGGCGTGTCGTCAGGCTTTCCTGAAACGCTCCCAGAGCATGCTGCCGTCAGGCGTGAGCGCGGGAACGATGGTGTTGCGATAGAGGGTCGGCTCGAATTCATGGGTGATGAACCGGTAGCAGCCGGACTCCTCCATCATGTCCTGCATGGCCCGGTACATGCCGTCACGCGCCGCAGGATCCATGGTGGCGAGCGCCTCGGCATGAAGGGCGCCGAACTCGGGATTGTTGAACCTCTCCCAGTTCCACACGCCGACCTGCTGAGGCGTGAACCACATCGTGTACCACCCCGGGTCGGGGTTGGACGAGAAGCGCGAATAGATGATCTGAAGCGATTTCCAGTCGTCACCGGAGCTCTCGTCCCCCATGGTCCACCAGACTCCGGGATCATGCACGTTGATCTCGGCATCGATACCGATGTCGGCAAGGTTGGCCTGGATCACCTGGCAGGCCGCTGTGTACGCCGCCTTGTTGAGGGTGTCGATGCGGCAGGAGAATCCGGACCCGAGACCCGCTTCCTCAAGCTGCTGACGGGCATACTCCGGGTTGCCCTCATAGGCAACGAGCGGTGCGGGACGGTGGCCGACAAGGCCTGGCGGAATGATGCCGGTGGCGGGCGCCGCGAGCCCGAAATAGGCCGCCTCGAGGATCTGGTTGACATTCACCGCGTGCTGGATGGCGCGGCGCACCCGAATGTCGCCCATCGCTTCGTTGTCGCGATTGATACCCATCCAGACGTACTTCAGCGAAGGATGCTGAACCAGCGACGCGTCCTCGGGGAGACTCTCCATGAGGGTCGACACCGAGGTGATCGGCACACGGGTGACATCGAGGTCGCCGGCGAGGAAGCCGACCTCCGCAGCCTGCTCATCGACAATCGGGTAAACCTCGATGGTGGTGAAATCCGGATTGGCATGGGGGCCCGCGTAACCCTGCCGCGCAGACAGGGTGAGCTTCTGGGACGGCTGCCAGTCCGTGATCTCGTAGGCGCCCGACACCGCCGGCGGTTCCGCTGCGTAGCGCTTGCCGTCAAGGGCCTCGACGGCCGCCTTGCAGACGATCATGCCGCGTCCTGCGGGCATTGTCGTCGTCCACAGGGGCGCATAGGACTCCTTGAGCACGATCGTCCCGCTGCGCTCATCGTGGACATCCACACGATCAAGGGCGCCCCAGTCCTCCGCATAGGGTGACGCCATCGCGGGATCCGCAATCCTCTCGTAGGAGTACTTGACGTCCTCGGCCGTCATGGCGCCAAAGCCGTTGGTCCAGCCCACGTCATCGCGCAGGGTGAAGTTGATGTGGGTGTCATCGACCTGTTCGATCTCGGCGGCGGCTTCCTTTTCCCAAGCCCACTGATCGCCTGCACTCACCGTGACAAGACCGTGAAGCAGAACGCCGTTCACGTCCGATTCCGGTGCCGACAGGATATAACCGGGATCAAGGACCTGGATGTCCGAATAGTTCCTCACTCTCAGGGTATCGCCTGCGTCCTGGGCCCCTGCGGACGCACTGGTCATCGCCAGTGTTCCTCCGGCCACGCCCGCAGCTGTCGTTTCCATGAAACGGCGGCGGGACAGTTTCAATCGATCATGCGACATGCGTCACTCCCTCATATGGCTGGCAATCTTGCATCACCATGTTCAGCAGTCCGGGAAGGCTTGTCCAGCGTCGAATCCCCGTGAGCCGGCGCCCCAGCACATGCCAGGTACTCTCATGGTGATTGTCGACGACGATCACCATGTCTCGGTCGCCGACATCGCGATCCCGCGGCATCGCCGCCCGCAAGGTCCATGCGCTCGGTCTGCTGTGGGTGGCGAACTCCGGAGACGGGGCTTGCCGGGCGCGTCACGCCGCGAATGAACGGCCGGCGACCATCTCCTGATCCTCGAAGATCGAATCGGAGTCGGGGATTCTGGGATCGGGAGACCGCACGGGAAGGGCCTCCTGGCGAGGCTGCAGGGTTGGCCTGCCCCTGAGGATGCGGCTGTCGAACTCGGCGAGATCGAACGGTCCCGCGCTGGCCAGTGGCCACGCATCGATCGCCATGTAGCACATGAGGAGCAGGCGCCGGTCGCGCTGCAACCGGTTTTCCAGCGATCCATGCAGCGTCCGCACATGGTGAATCGTGATCGAGCCTGCCCTTCCGGCGAGAGGCACCGCGTCATCGACAAGCGCACCGAGGTCTCCGGCGCCGCAGCTACCCACGAAAAAACCTTCGTGGTGGTGATCGAACACCGGTCCTTTGTGACTTCCCGGAATCACCATCAACGGCCCGTTCTCCGGGGTGCAATCGCCGAGATAGAGACCGACGGCAAGCAGGTCATCGTTGGTATGGGGATAGAAGGCCCAGTCCTGGTGCCAGTCGATCGCCGCCTGACCGCCCCTGGTCTTGATGTTCATCTTGGAATGATCGAACCGCACGCCCGGACCGATGAGACATTCGACAATGTCGAGCAGCCGTTCCTGGCGCGCAGCGCGGGCATAGACCGCGTCGATGGCGACCGGATTCTTGATGCGCCGCACCACCGGGTGTTCCGCCGTGTGATGCGGCGCCACGTCAAAGAGGGAGTTACTTGCCGCAATCCCCCGCGAGCGTTCGATGATGCTGTCCGTCACGCGGTTGAGTTCAGCCACTTCCCCGGCATCGAAGACGTCCTCGACAAGAAGATAGCCTTCACGGCGATAGAACCTCACCTCATCGGATGTCAGCATGGGTATCCTCCGGTCGCGAAGTTGATCTGCCGTCACCGCCCGCACGGTGGTTGAGTATCATCCGGCCGCGCCGGGCACCAATCCAACGAGAACCGCCCCGCAGCACTCTCCGCACGAAGCCAACGGCGCAAGCGTCGTCACCTCCAACGAAAACGGCCCGGCAGGAACCGGGCCGTCCTCAACCATGCTGTCACACCTCACTCGCTGCGGGCGACTCCGAGCAGCTGTATGAGCATGATGAAAAGGTTGATGAAGTCGAGGTAGAGCCTCAGGGCGCCGTGGATGGCCGACTTGGTCATCATGGCTCCGCTCATGTGGACATCGTAGCTCTCCTTGATGCGCTGCGTGTCGTAGGCCGTCAGGCCGACAAACACGAGGACACCGATCGCCGAAATCGCGAACTGGAGCGCGGAACTCTGCAGGAAGATGTTGACCACCATGGCGATGATGACGCCGATCAGCCCCATGAAGAGGAATGAACCCCATGCGGCAAGGGACCGCTTGGTGGTGTAGCCGTAGAGGCTCATGGCGCCGAAGGTCACCGCGGTGATGAAGAAGACGCGGGCGACGCTCTCCTGCGTGAAGGCGATGAAGATCGTTGCCAACGACAGCCCCATCAGGGCCGCAAAGACCCAGAAGACGGTCTGCGCAGAGGATGGAGACATCTTGTGGAGGCGGAAGGAAAACAGCAGAACGAGCCCAAGGGGGGCCAGCATGATGACCCACTGGAGAGGCGAGCCAAACAGGAGGACACCCAGCTGGGTGAATCCGACGATGGCGCCCTGCGGGTCGGTGACAACCGACAATTGCGCCGTCGCGAAGGCGATGATGCCCGTGATGGCAAGCGCCACACCCATGTAGTTGTAGACGCGCAGCATGTAGCTCCGCAGGCCCTCATCATAGACGGCCGTTGTCCGGGTGAACGCAGCAGCACGGGGTCCTGCGTTGCCGAAAGCCATGTTCTTCATCCTCAAGGTTGTGTCGTGCCCATTATATGTGTGATCCGGCAACGAACCGTCAAGACCGATTGCCGTACCATATGGTTGCCTTCGCGTTGCGGAACGATCGTTTTCGGCTGTGCCTTGCAGTGCGTCGATCCGGAAGATGAGATGATACGCCGTCGTGCGCGCCTTGAAGGGCGCCTTACCCGTTGTCAGGTGCGCTCGGTGCTGTTGCGCAGGACCGGAGCCGCCGGAGCCGAAAGAAGAGTCCATCCCGACACGATACCGGCGATCAGGGAAACGCCGAGGGTGAGAAGGAGGAGGCCCAGTGTCGCCATCCACGGCATGATCCAGGCAAGATCCAGCGCGAAGGTCACGATCGCCCATGCCGCCGCCGTCCCGGCGGCGAGCGCCGGAAGAGCCACCGCCATGCCGAGAATTGCGTGTTCAAGGGTGAAGACGGCCAGAACCAGCGTTCTTGTGGCGCCCAGAACCTTGAGAATGACCGTCTCTCCAAGGCGCCGCCTCTGTACGGCCACAACCGTTTCGGCGATGACGATCAGTCCACTGGCAAAGGCGATGAAGGCGATACCGCGAACGACCAGATCAACGCTTTCCAGCATGCCGCGCATGTCTTCGACGACATGGCGCACACTGATGATGGAGATGTTGGGAAACAGTCGGGCAAGCTCCCGGCGCAATGGATTCTCGGCCTCGACATCCGCATGAAGTGTCGCGATGTGGGTGTGCGGGGCCGCCTCGAGAAGGCCGGGCGAGAACACGAGGACGAAATTGAGACCGGCAGACGCCCAGTCGATGTGCCGCAGGTTGGCGATCTCCGCCGTGATCTCCCTGCCCAGCACGTTGACGGTCAGCGTATCGCCGATGCCGACGTGGTAACCGGCAGCGAGTTCGGCATCAAGGGACAAAAGCGGCGGTCCCTGATGGTCCTGGTCCCACCACGGACCAGCGATGACATCGGCGTTCGCCGGCGATCCGCTGAAGGTGACGCCGACGTCCGAATTGATGGACCACATGGCGTCGTCGTCGATGGTCGCTTCGGCCACCGGCACACCGTCGATGGCGGTCACGCGACCACGCATGGCAGGCGAGGATTCGACTGCCAGGACATCGTCACGGTTGGTCACCGTCTCGATGAACGGATCGATCTGATCGGACTGGATGTCGATCACGAAGAAGGCCGGAACCCTGCCGGAAGAGGCGACCTCGAGCTCTCTCGCAAGGTTCGCCTCGACACCGGCCATGACCGCGAGAACGGCAAGCCCGGTTCCGAGCGCCACGGATACCGGAACTGTCCCCGCCCCCGGGCGATGGAGATTGGCCAGCGCCAGGCGCAGGGCCAAAGGGCGCAGCCTGCCGGCCGATCGCGCGAGGCGTGCTATTGCCTGGCCAACGAGACGAAACAACACCAGGAAGGCGATGATGGCGCCACAGCAGACAGCCGCGAAGAAAGGCTCGTTGCCGGCCGTGATGGCAATCGCCGCCACGCCGGCTGCCAGGAGAACGATTGTCAGCCTGTCGCGTGGTCGCATCGCCGTGCCGGGAAGCCCTGAAACGCGGAACAGACCGGCCGCAGAAACCTCCCTCGTGCGCAAGAGCGGTGGCAGCGCAAAGACCAGCGTGATGAGCATGCCGCAGGCAGCGGCCATGAGGAGCGGTCCCGGGTGAACGTCCGCCCTGACAGGGACGGGCAGCGCCGCACCTGCCAACCCCGCTGCCAGAACCGGAAGAAGCGCGCCTGCGATCAACCCGGCGGCAATGCCGAATCCCGCCATGAGGGCGATCTCGAGGAGATAGCTGGCGAGAACCAGTTGCTGCGAGGCGCCCAGGGACTTCAGGGCAGCGATGGTCGGCACCTGCCGGGCGAGGTAGGTGGTCACGGCGCTCGACATGCCGATTCCCCCGATCAGAAGGGCTGTCAGAGCGACCAGGGTGATGAAGAGCGACAGGCGCTCGAGAAACCGGCGAAGCGACGGATTGGCATCATCGGCGCTGCGTATGCTCCAGGTGGCATCGGGAAAGGCCCGCTGCAGGTCGGCAACTGTCCCGACCACATCGCCGGAGTCAGCGAGTCTGATGCGCACGAGGTGACGCACGAGACTGCCCGTTCCGGCAATTCCCGCAAACTCCAGCGTGTCCAGTGACACGATGATCCGCGGACCGAGGCGCAAGGGGGCACTGGCGCGATCAGGTTCGTCGACAAGGACTGCCACGACAGGAACGGCGACTCCTCCCAGGGAAAACGACGCGCCGACCGCAAGACCGCTGGATTCGAGGAAATCCCTGTCAACGACAGCGCCCTCCGCAAGGGCGCTGTCGAGCGGCAACGCGGGTTCGAGGAGCGCCTCGCCGTAGAGTGGCCAGCTGTCATCCACCGCGCGCAGGTTCACCAGCAGCGCCTCGCCATCCGGCGGCCGCGCCATGGCAAGGAGATCAGCAGACCGCGACAGTGCGCCACGCGCTTCGAGCCACCGGATCTGTGCGTCGTCGGGTGGTGTGAATGTCGTGCGCAGCGCAATGTCCCCGCCCAGAATGACGCGCCCGTTGTCCCGCAGGCTCTCCACGAGAGCGCTGCCGAAACTGCCGACACCTGCGATGGTGGCAACGCCGAGGGCAAGGGCGAGGACCGCCAGAAGAAACCGCTTCCGGCCGCCCTTCAGGTTGCGCCGGGCAATGGTCCAGGCCAGCGTGATCACGTGACCTCGCTGCATGCGCCATTCTCGATGGCCACCATGCGCTGGCAGCGGCGCGCCAGGTCATGGTTGTGGGTGACCAGCATCAACGTGGCGCCAGCCTGTCCGACAACGTCGAACAACAGGTCCGTGATCGCCGAACCGGTCCCGGAGTCGAGATTGCCCGTCGGCTCGTCAGCCAGAAGCAGCGGCGGACGGTTGACGAGGGCCCGGGCAAGGGCCACACGTTGCTGCTCGCCGCCCGAAAGCTCCGCGGGCAGGTGCCCCGACCTGGCCTCCAGCCCGGTTTGCGCAAGCATGCGCCGCGCCTTTTTCATGGCATCGGCATCGCCGGCCAGTTCCAGGGGAAGGGCGACATTCTCGAGTGCCGTCATCGTGGCGATCAGGTGGAAGGACTGGAAGACGATGCCGATCGTGCGTCCGCGGAACGTCGCCAGTGCGTCCTCGTCGAGCGCAGCGAGACTCTGGCCGGTGATCGCGACCGTCCCCGCTGATGGCCGTTCCAGCCCTGCAGTCAGCGCGAGGAGCGATGACTTGCCGGAACCCGACGGACCGACGACGGCGAGATGGCAGCCCGCCTCGACGTCGAGGGAGACATCCCGCAGGATGTTGACGGCGCCTACGGCGCCTGTGAGCCTCAGGTGAAGGCTTCTCAGACGGACGACAGGATCGGGCATCGCAGATGAGAAACGTCGGCCGCATGGCGGTTCTGGTGGTGGGACTCCTGGCGAGTGCCCCCGCGGCAAGCGCCGAAATCCGCATTCTGGCACTCGGCGACAGTCTCATGGCAGGCTTCGGCCTTCCTGCCGCCGACAGCCTTGCCGCCCGTCTGGACGCCGCTCTGGGCCTCCTGGAACGAGACATCAGGATCATCGACGCGGGTGTCTCCGGGGACACCACCACCGGCGGCCTGGCGCGCCTGGAATGGGCTCTTGCCGGCGGTGTCGATGCGGCAATCGTGGCCCTTGGCTCCAACGATGCCCTGCGGGGTATCGATCCGGCCGTCAGCCGGGCGAACCTCGATCGGATTCTCTTCGTTCTCAGGCAACGCAACATCCCGGTGCTGCTGGCCGGAATGGCCGCACCGCGCAACCTCGGCGCCGACTACGTCGCAACCTTCGATTCCATCTACCCTGAGCTCGCCGATCGACATGGGGCCATCCTCTACCCGTTCATTCTCGATGGTGTGGCGATGGTCCCGTCACTCAACCAGAATGACGGCATCCACCCCAACACCCGTGGCGTGGAGGTGATTGTCGAGAGAATGATGCCATATGTAGTCAGGCTTCTCGAACGTGCAACCTCCGGGTCATGACGCCGCCTCTCTTCATTGCCGTCACCGTACCATCCACCATCGCTGCAAGGCTGACGACACTGGGCGGCGGCATCCCGGGTGCGCGCCAGGTGCCGGCGGAGAACATGCACATCACGCTGCGCTACGTGGGCGAGATCGACACCATGCTGGCTGACGAAATCTGCGAGGCCCTCTCCGTTGTCAGTCATCCGCCGTTCACGCTGAAGGTGTCTGGCGTCGGTGTTTTCGGCAAGAGGCGCGACCCCCGCCTTTTGTATGCCGGAGTCAGCCCGCACGACGATCTGGTGAAGCTGCATCACAAGGTGGAAGGCCTGCTGGCGTACCTGCGTCTGGCGCCGCGGCAACGCACGTACCAGCCGCACATCACCCTTTGCCGCCTCAAGAACGCCTCATGCCGACGCATCGGTCACTTTGTGGCCGCCAACAACCTCATCGAGTCACCGCCATTCGACATCCGCTCCTTCGCCCTTCACGAGAGCCACCGGCGCAGCGACGGTTCGCACTACCGCATGATCCGGGAGTACGCGCTCGCCTCATGACTCCGGGCGATCGTGACGGTGGGTGGCGGCTCATGGCCGCCTTGTTGCCACAACCGGCAGGGATTGCGGTCATCATCATGTGCTCTCGAGGCGCTCCATGTCGTCGTCCGACAAACCGAAGTGATGGCCGATTTCGTGAATGATCGTGTTGCGCACCAGGTCCTCGAGGGAATCGTCGCCTTCGGCCCAGGCATCGAGGAGCGGACGTCGATAGAGATAGATACGGTTCAGGTCCTCCATCACATCGTGGCCGGAGGCCTGGTCGAGGGAGATGCCCTGGTAGAGCCCGAGAAGACCGAACTCGCTTTCGATACCGAGGGAGTCCAGGATGTCCGCCTCGGGAAACTCGGTCACCAGAATCGCGATCCCTTCGATGCGGGCCTTCAGGTTTTCAGGAATCATGGCGATCGCATCGTCGGCAATCGCCGCGATCTCGTCGCCGTCGGGAGGTGGGCCGAAACGTCGCGTCATGGAGTCTGCGTCATCGGGGCTGGACCATAGCCTCTCTTGCCGAAGCGGCCAACTCGCCGGACAATCGGCGCAGGATCAGGACCAAGGGGGATCATCATCAATGGCCGACACACTCTCCCAGGCGGCGCTCGATGAGGCGCTCGCGTGCCTTCCGGACTGGGTCGTGACCAAGAGCGGGAACGCGCTGGAGCGGTCCTACCGTTTCAGTGACTTCCTTGCGGCCTTCGGCTTCATGAGCCGCGTTGCCGTCTACGCCGACGTCGTCGATCACCACCCCGAGTGGTTCAATGTCTACAACCGGGTCGACGTGACCCTGACAAGCCACGATGCCGGCGCCATCACGGGCCGCGACATCCGGATGGCCCGCTTCATGGACCGTGCGGCCAGGAAATCGGGCCCACCTGCCGACGGGACCGGCGTCCGCTGATGAACGATGTTCTGTGGTCCCCCGGTGAGGAGCGCCGGGAGACAACGGCGCTGGGACAATTCCGGCGACTTGCCGAGGAGGCGAGCGGTCGGGCGCTTGCGGACTACGAGTCGCTGTGGCGCTGGTCTATCGATGACCGGGCATCCTTCTGGTCGCTCGTCTGGACATTTACCGGCGTCAGGGCGTCCCGGACGTGGGACACGGTCCTTGAGAACGACGATGTCATGCCCGGGGCCCGCTGGTTCACAGGCGCCCGTCTCAACTATGCCGAGAACCTGCTCAGGAAACGCGACGACACCATGGCCATCGTGTGCCGCGGAGAAGATGGTCGCCGGCGCGTCATGACCTTCGCACAACTTCATGACGCGGTCGCAGCCATGAGTGCGTGGCTCGCCAGGCAGGGAATCCGCCGCGGAGATCGTGTCGCGGGCTATCTCCCCAATCTGCCCGAGACCATCGTCGCCAAGCTTGCGACGGCCAGTTTGGGTGCGGTGTGGTCGTCGTCGTCACCGGATTTCGGAACGAGGGGTGTTCTCGACCGCTTCGGCCAGATCGACCCCAGGGTGTTGATCACCGCCGACGGCTACACCTATGGCGGTCGCCATTTCGACAGCAGACCCAGGGTGGCGGAGATTCTGGATGCCATGCCGGGTATCGCTCATGTGGTTGTCGTTCCCTGGGTGGACCAGGCCTGCGACACAGGAAGTCTGCGGGACGCCGTGACCTGGCAGGAGGTGATGGCAACATCCTGCGACGGCATCGACTTCGAACAGGTACCGTTCGATCACCCTCTCGCCATTCTCTATTCCTCAGGCACCACGGGTGCGCCCAAGTGCATCGTTCACGGTCATGGCGGGACCCTTCTCCAGCATCTCAAGGAGCACCGGCTGCATTGCGACATTGGCGACGGAGACCGGTTGTTCTACTTCTCGACCTGCGGATGGATGATGTGGAACTGGCAGGTGAGCGCCCTGGCGACAGGGGCCACCCTGGCGGTCTACGAGGGTCATCCGGCCTCACCTGACGGCAATGTCCTCTGGGACTTCTGCCAGGAGGGGAGGTTCACCGCTTTCGGCGCCTCGGCGAAGTACTTCGCGGCCATCGAGAAGGAGGGAATCCGACCGGCGCTCACTCACGATCTCCATGATCTCCGTCTCATTCTCTCCACGGGATCGCCCCTGACGCCCGGAAGCTTCGACTACATCTATCGCGGGGTGAAGGAGGATGTTCAGCTGGCGTCGATCTCCGGTGGCACGGACATCATCTCCTGCTTCGTTCTCGGCAACCCCGAGGGCGCCGTGCGCCGCGGGGAAATCCAGGCGCGCGGTCTCGGCATGGCTGTCGACATCTTCGATGATCGCGGAAACAGCCTGCCCGTCGGCCACACAGGCGAACTCGTGTGCACGCGGCCCTTCCCCTCCATGCCGGTGGCATTCTGGAACGACGATGACGGCAACCTCTACCACCAGGCCTACTTCTCCACGTTTGACAACGTCTGGCGGCATGGCGACTGGGCCGAGATCACCCCGGCCGGCGGCGCCATCATTCACGGTCGTTCCGACACCGTGCTCAATCCCGGCGGTGTGCGCATCGGCACCGCCGAGATCTACCGCCAGGTGGACATCTTCGCAGAGATTCGGGAGAGCCTTGCCGTCGGCCAGGACCGCGCCGGCGATGTCCGCATCATTCTCTTCGTGGTGATGCAACCCGGCCATGAACTCGATGAGGACCTCGTCTCCAGGATTCGCTCAAGGATCCGGACCCATGCGTCTCCCCGCCACACGCCGACGCGCATCATCGCGGTGGCCGACATCCCGCGCACACGGTCCAACAAGATCAGCGAACTCGCCGTGCGTCACGTCATTCACGGCAGGCCGGTGGCCAACACCGAAGCCCTTGCCAATCCCGAGTCGCTGAACCTCTTCAAGGACCTGGAAGCCCTCAAGGACTGAATTGCGCCACACGTTTGCCGGCAGGATGTGACATCGACGGGCATGGCATGAACGGGCGTGAATCGACGGGATGTTCTGTGCTATGGATTTGCGATAGCGACGGGACCCACAATCACGACACGGGACGAAATGGCTGCCATGGACCTGAGTTCGCGCATCTTCTCATGCTTTCTTCTGGTTCTCGCCCTCTTCATGCCAGGACCGCAAGCCGTTGCCGAGGAGCCGAAGTCGCTGGGCACGTTCCGGGACTGGTCGGCCTTCGGCTACAACGACGGCGACATGCTGGTCTGCTTCATTGCCAGCCAGCCGACAAAGGCGGAAGGCAACTACACCCAGCGCGGCGACATCTGGATACTCGTGACGCATCGTTCGCCGGAAGGCGAACGGGATGTCGTCCAGGTCCGCACCGGCTACAACTACATGGAAAATGCCCCGGTCAGGGTGACGATCGGCAACGAAACCTTCGACCTGTTCGGCGAGGGCGAGAGTGCCTGGGCATTCACCAGCCACGGAGACAGGGACCTCGTGACCGCCATGAAGGCCGGTGTCCGCATGGTCATCGAGGGGCGTTCATGGAGGGGCACGGTCACCACCGACACCTATTCGCTGCTGGGCTTCACGGCCGCCTACGACGCCATCAGCCAGACCTGTGCCGAATGACAGATGCCCGGGACAATCTCATCGGACTGGACCGCGGCGCGCTTGCCGACATTGTTGCCGGTCTCGGCGAGGCGCCGTTTCGCGTCAAGCAGCTCTGGCACTGGATCTATTGCCGCGGGGTCACGCATTTCGCAGACATGACCTCCCTGTCGGGCGCCCTGCGCGAGCGATTCGCAGCGTCCTTCTGTCTTGAGCGACCCGCCGTGGTACGCCACCAGGAAAGCGCGGACGGAACCATGAAGTGGCTGCTCGGCATGGACGAGCATGACCTTGTCGAGAGTGTGTACATCCCGCAGGACGACAGGGGCGCCCTGTGCATGTCGTCCCAGGTCGGCTGTACGCTGACCTGCAGGTTCTGCCACACCGGAACGCAGCGTCTTGTGCGCAACCTTGAACCCGCAGAGATCGTCGGCCAGTTCATGCTCGCCCGTGACACCCTGGGCGAGTGGCCGGCTCCGGTGGACGGCAAGCGACTGCTCTCCAACATCGTCATGATGGGCATGGGAGAGCCGCTCTACAATTTCGACAACGTCAAGACAGCCCTTGCCATCATCATGGACCCGGAAGGCATTGCCCTGTCGCGCCGGCGCATCACGCTGTCGACCGCCGGTGTCGTGCCGATGATGAAGCGTTGCGGGGAGGAACTTGGCGTCGATCTCGCCGTCTCCCTGCATGCGGTCAGCGATGATGTCCGCACCCGCCTTGTCCCCCTCAACAGGAAGTACCCGATCAGCGAACTTCTCGATGCCTGCCGCGCCTATCCCGGAGCCGGCAACGCACGGCGCATCACCTTCGAGTACGTCATGCTCAAGGGCGTCAACGATTCGGATGCCGACGCCCGCGAGCTTGTCCGCCTGCTCAGGGGTATCCCGGCCAAGGTCAATCTCATCCCCTTCAATGCCTGGCCCGGGGCACCCTTCGAGGGTTCCTCCGCCAGACGGATCGCCTCCTTCTCCGGCATTGTCAATGACGGCGGCTACTCCGCTCCTGTGCGCCGTCCACGCGGACGCGACATCATGGCCGCCTGCGGGCAACTGAAGTCCGACACGGTCAGGGCACCACGCAGCGCCATGGCGCCCGCCCCGCTGCCTGCCTTGTGAGGAGCCGGTGGACAAGCAACACAGCTGGCCCGACCAGCACTGGAACTGGCCGATCACCGTCAACCACAAGCACGGCGTGCGGTGCGGCTCGATGATCTGGCTGGGAGGCCAGGTCGATCTCACCCGTGACGGGCTGGTCCGCAACCCCGGAGATATCGACGCCCAGACGGGCAACGCGATGGCCTATCTGGTCCGGGTCCTGGAGGATCTTGACTGCGTTCCCCAGGATCTCGTCACGCTTCTCGTCTTCTACGTCAATGATGGTTCCCTCAGGGAGCCGGATGTCCTCGCCATGGTGGCGCGCCATCTCCCTGAAGACTGCCGCCTTGCCGTCAATGCCGTTCCGGTTCCCTGGCTTGCCTACGAAGACCTCATGATCGAGATCGAGGGCTACGCCATGCGCCGTGCCGACGGCACGCCGACATGCCGGAACATCGCTCCGGAGCAGGCGGGCTCTGCGCTTGGCGCACCCTGGGTGGAGGGGCTGCGCTCGGACAGCATGATCTTCGTATCGGCGCAGTCCCCCCTCGACGATGAGGGCCACGTTGCGGCAAGGGATGACATCGTTGCCCAGACCAGGCTGGCCATGGAGCGCGCAGGGCGCGTCCTCGATCACTTCGGCGCCGGATTCGACGATACGGTGAAGATCAACCGCTGGTATGCCGGCGGCTCAGGCATTGCCGATTTCGAGGCTGCAGCCCTTGCCTGCGCAGCGCATTTCAGTGAACCCGGACCGGCCGCCACCGGCGTCCCCATTCCGCGTCATGCCGATCGCGATGTTCTCATCAAGATCTCCATGGTCGCTATGCTTGGCGAGAATGGCGAGCATCTCGAGCGTATCCATGTGTGGCCCGACGGCCTGTGGGACTGGCATGTCCACCTTCCCTACAAGCACGGGATCAAGTGCCAGGACATGATCTTCCTTGGCGGCCAGGTGTCCCTCGACCGCAAGGGCAGGGCAGTTCACCCGGACGATCTCTCGCTCCAGACGCACCAGGCGATGACCCACATCGGCACCATTCTCGAGGCTCTCGGCGCCGGCTATGACGATGTCTGCAAGGTGACGACCGTCTACAAGGGCGATTGCGGCGCCGCGGCGCTCAACGCCAACCTGCCGATTCGCTCCTCCTTCTTCCGCGACCCCGGGCCCGCCTCCACGGGCGTGCCGCTGCCGGTCCTCGCCTACGATTCCATGGTCATCGAGATCGATGTCTTCGCCATGAAGGAGGCATCATGAGTGATGTCGGGAAGGTCGTCCTCGCCTATTCCGGAGGGCTCGACACATCGGTCATCCTGCGCTGGCTGCAGGACATCTGGCAGTGCGAAGTGGTGACGTTCACGGCGGATCTCGGACAGGGCGAGGACCTCGAGCCCGCCCGCGCCAAGGCGGCCATGATGGGCGTCAAGGAGATCTTCATCGAGGATCTGCGCGAGGAGTTTGCCGCGCATTTCGTGTGGCCGATGTTCCGGGCCAATGCCCTTTACGAAGGTGTCTATCTTCTGGGCACGGCAATCGCCCGGCCGCTCATCGCCATGCGCCAGATCGGCATTGCCCATGAAACCGGCGCCGATGCCGTGGCCCATGGAGCAACGGGCAAGGGCAACGACCAGGTCCGTTTCGAACTCGGCTACCAGGCGCTTGATCCCGATATCAGGGTGATCGCCCCGTGGCGGGAATGGGACCTCACCTCGCGGACCAGACTGATCGCCTATGCCGAGAGTCGGCAAATCCCGATTCCCCGCGACAGCCGGGGTGAAGCCCCCTTCTCCGTCGACGCCAACCTCCTTCACATATCGGCCGAGGGAAAGATCCTGGAGGATCCGGCGGCGCCGCCGCCTGATCACGTCTGGTCACGAACCGTCTCCCCGCAGGATGCGCCGGACGTTCCCACGGACATCGAAATCGCCTTCGAAAGGGGCGACGCCGTGGCCATCGACGGCGAGGACCTGACCCCGGCACACCTCCTCGCCCGCCTCAACGAACTCGGCGGCGCCAACGGCATCGGCCGTGTCGACATGGTGGAGAACCGTTTTGTCGGGATGAAGAGCCGCGGTGTCTACGAGACACCGGGGGGCACCATCCTGATCGCCGCCCACCGCGCCATGGAGTCGCTGACCCTCGACAGGGGCGCGTCCCATCTCAAGGACGAGCTCATGCCGCGCTACGCGGAACTCATCTACAACGGTTTCTGGTTCTCTCCGGAACGCGAGATGCTCCAGGCACTCATTGATCGCAGCCAGGAACATGTCTGCGGCACGGTGCGCCTGACACTCTACAAGGGAAACGTCACCGTTACCTCACGCCAGTCACCGCACTCGCTCTACAGCCTGGCCCACGTCACCTTCGAAGAGGACGCCGTCTACAACCAGCGCGACGCCGAGGGATTCATTCGCCTCAATGCCTTGCGCCTCGCGCTCGCCCGCAAGAGACGGTCACGCCCGCAGTCATGACCGATTGACTGCCCGCATGGGCTCCTGCCGGGCCCTGGCCGGCGACGATCCACTGCCCGCATGGGTTTTCCGAGGGCAACCCGCAAGACCGTGGAACACATGCCGGCGACGATCAGCGTATCGTGCGCAGCGCCGTCCTTGCGTCTCGCGGCACCGCAACCGGAACGCGCCGGGCAATGCGCGTGTAGACATCGCTCATGGTGTCAAGGAAGGAGGCATTCTGGTGCCAGAACTCGGGATAGTCTCCCACCCGGCGCATCGGCAGGATCGAAACCGGCGGCAGCGGACCGGAGGCGGGCGCGTCCGCCGCCAGCGTCCTGCCCAGCCAGAAATCCCGCATGTCACCGGGGCTCGCCTCCCCGACGGTCTGCTCGACAACCGGAAAACGCGGTTCTTCACTGGGCTCGCCCGCCCCACCATCGCCGCCAAGCGCGGCACCGAATTCCGACTTCGATACTGCAGCCATCAGTGTCTTTCTTGGCATGCCGCGCAGTTCAAAGAGCAGGAAAGGATCGTGGTCAAGCAATGCGGCGACGTGGACGTAGACCCCGGCAACGTGTTTGCAGGGATTGGCCCAGTCGGGACAGCTGCATGAAGAGACAATCTCCCCACGCTTGCGCGGGAGAAGCATCGTGCTCGATCCCTCGAACGCAGTCTCGATCGTCGGCGGCACTTCACCCAGAATGAGGTGCGTGATCCAGTTGGCGTTGTGACCCAGTCGCGACAGGACCTTTTTCCACGACGACTTGCTTACCTTTTGCAGTTCGACGGTGACCTCGTAGCGGGGTTCCTCGTAGACACCGAAGTATGGATTGATGTTGCCTCTGAGGGTTGCGGTGATTGTGCCGGCCTTGATGTCGAAGGCAAGCAGGCGCCGCGGCGAGGCATAGCTTCGTCCGCGCGACAGCCGACCACTGTCCATGATCTGCTCCAGGGCCTCGAGGAACTCGGCGCCCCACCACGTCTTGCTCCGTGTCGCCATCAGGCGACCTGCCTTGCGCAACGGCACCATTCCCTGTCGCGGGATATCCTGCTTCTTGCAGCCATCAGTTGGCCTGCCTTCCCCCCCGTCAGCCGACCACGGCCTGGCCGCGGTCAAGGCCGATCAATTCCCTGAAAGCATCGTTGCCCATGTCCGACAACCACGATTCATCCGTTCCGATGATATCATCGACGAGTTTCTTCTTGGACTCGATGATCGCGTCGATCCGCTCTTCAAGGGTCCCCATGGTCACCATCTTGTGCACCATCACCATTCTGGTCTGGCCAATCCGGTAGGCCCGATCCGTCGCCTGGTTCTCGACCGCCGGATTCCACCACCGGTCAAAGTGAATCACATGATTTGCCCGTGTCAGGGTCAGGCCGACACCCGCCGCGCGCAACGACAGGACGAACACCGCGGGCGCGGACTCGTCGTTCTGGAACTGTTCCACCATATGGCCCCGCAGGGCCGACGGTGTTCCGCCATGCAGATAGTAGACTGATCGGTCTCCCATAGTCCGAAGCAACGCCTCGAGCGATCGGCCAATCTCGGTGAACTGCGTGAACACGAGCACGCTTTCTCCCTCGGCGTTGATTTCATCGAGCATCTCGCAGACGCGCGCCAGCTTGTGGGATCGACGGGCCGTGAACTCACTGCCATCCTGAAGAAACTGCGCCGGATGATTGCATATCTGCTTGAGGCGCATGAGCGTGGCCAGCATCAGGCCTCTGCGCTCGGCGCCATCCAGCTCGTCGAGCTTCGACTCCACGTTCTTCAGCACTGCTTCGTACAACGTCGCCTGTTCGGTAGTCAGATTGCAGAAAGAGTTCTGTTCCACCTTCGCCGGCAGGTCGCCGATGATCGACGTGTCGGTCTTCAGACGCCGCAGGATGAAGGGTTTCACCAGATCCCGCAGTTGCTCGAGTCGAGCGCGGTCGCCGTCCTTCATGATGGGTTTCTCGAAACCCCTGCGAAACTCCGCTACCGTTCCGAGGAATCCCGGATTGAGGACGCTGAACAGCGACCACAGGTCGAGAAGCCGGTTTTCCACCGGGGTGCCGGTCAGCGCGATGCGGCGTTCGGCGTGGATACTGCGCAGCGCCTTCGTCACGGCGGCGTTGGGGTTCTTGACATTCTGGGCCTCGTCCACGACCAGACGCCGCCACGCGACGGCCCTGAGAGCGTCCAGATCCAGCCTTGCCACACCGAACGAGACAATGACGAGGTCGAAAGCGGCAATCGCTGCCTTGAGACCTTCGGCGGTCTTCGGCCGGTCAGGACCGTGATGAATCACCACCTTGAGCGTCGGCGCAAAGCGCCGCGCCTCCCTGAGCCAGTTGCCGAGAACCGACGTCGGCGCGACAAGCAGCGTCGGCGCACTCCCGGGGTGGTGCAGCCGATCATGAATCATCGCCGCCAGCACCTGGATTGTCTTGCCGAGTCCCATGTCATCGGCAAGGCAGGCGCCGAGCCCCAGCCTTTCCAGAAAGACAAGCCACGAAAATCCACGCCGCTGGTAGCGTCTGAGCTCGCCCTCGAAGCCGGCAGGCTGCTCGGCTGCAGCAAGGGCGTCGCTCGCACCAAGAGCCGCCATGGCGTCTTCAAGCGCCCCTTCGCAGGCGATCTCCACGCCCTTGTCGGCCTGCGTGCGCATGAACTCACCGAATGTCATGGACTGATCCCCGGCGCCGGCTGTCCAGTAGGACTCCAGGTCGGCCACCTCGTCGGCACTCAGCTCCATCCATGCGCCGCGCATGAAGACGAGACCCTCCTTGGCGGCGACGATCCGCTCCCACTCGTCATCACTGAGCGGTGCGCCGTCGATGACGATCTGGGGGTTCCAGTCAACCAAAGCGTCCATGCCCAGCAGGCCGGACGATTCAGAGCCGGTGCTTTCGTCGCTGCCCGACTGATAGCGCGCCCTCATCCGAAGCCGCAGCCGGCGTTGCCCCGATGCCGTCCACCAGGACGGAACAATCACCCGAAATCCCGCTCCCTGAAGGATCGGGGCGTCATTCTTGAGAAACTGCAACGCCTCGTCGCGATCAAGCTCTATGAAGGCGGGACGCCCGGACTCCATGCCGTCCCAGAGTCTCGGATAAAGCCGTGCCGCCTGACCGAGCTGGAGCAGGACCTCCCTGACACTTTGGCGCCGCTTGTCCGACGACCAGAACTCCTCGAGCGGAATCAGAAGCGAGGGGTCATTGCGGGGCGCCAGCAGCCACTCCAGGCGCCAGCAATCCGGCTCCCCTTCCCTGGCGTCGAGAAGCCGGAAGCAGATCATCCCGTCGGCCTCGGCGGCGCTGCGGTTGATCTGGTCGCGCCAGCGATGCCACTGCTGCCAGACAGTGTTGGTGATGGTCTCCCCGCTGCGGGAGTTGCGAAGCAGCGAGCCGCCGGGAAATTCCTGACGAAGGCGCGCGACGGTGGTCGCCGGAAAGGGCGTTCGCCAGATCTGCCGGTGAAGTTCAACGCGGGCAAAGTGCCGGATCAGGTCGTCGGCATGGCGCAGCGGGATGCTGCCGTCTGCAATCTGCGGCTGTTCCTTCCACAGCGATCTGCAGATTCCCGGCATGGCGCCGGCAAAGGCGTCGACGAGAATGTCGCGCGCTGCATCCGTCAGTTGCCAGCCGCACTCAAGGGGCACATCGGCAACCTTGCGTTTTCTCCTGACGCCGCCACGCGCAAAGAGCGCCGGCAGGTACTCATGACGCCGGATCGCATCCGCCAGACATGCCGAAAGACGGCCCCAGTACTGAAGGTCACTGCCAACTCTCACCGACGGCAACGTCGCCATCGTGTCGACAAGGCCCGCGAGAGCGATGGGGTTGATGATGGTGAGCGTCTCCACCTTCCAGGCCTGCCATTGTGTCGGCGCAACGTCTTCAAGAGCGTTGGCCGACTGCAATTCGAGGGATGGTGAGGGTGTGGCCGAACAACCAGGAAGAACGGCCCATACCGGGGACCCGGGCATTGCCTCCGCCGGGTCTCTCGCCAATGGTTCAAGGGTTTGGGTGAGTTGCTTTCCGTTCAGGTGGAATGGGTGAAGATCGGGGTCCGAGCAGGCTTTCCCGGGCGGCCGTTCGGCCCAGAGCGCGAATCGGCCCGCGAATTGGTCTTTGTCATCGTCCGGCAGCCAGCCGCCATGAAACACACATGTCGACGTTGTCATTCAACCCTTCCGGCTGCCCAGATGCAGCAGATCACGTGACGCCATGACGGGGAGCGACCGGCATCGCCCGCCCAGATCCTCGCCATCGGGACAAGTCACCGAGCAGAACATCAACCTTCCGGCACCGCGACTCCGTTCTGGCGACACGCCGCGTGGAGCGTGTTGACCAGCAGGCAGGCGATGGTCATCGGCCCGACGCCGCCGGGAACCGGCGTGATGGCGCCCGCAACCCCGAGGGCCTCGGCGAAACAGACATCGCCAACGAGTCGCGTCTTGCCGTCATCGCGGATCAGGCGGTTCACACCGACGTCGATAACCGTGGCGCCGGGCTTGATCCAGTCGCCGCGCAGCATTTCGGGGCGGCCAACGGCAGCCACCACGATATCGGCCCGGCGCACCACATCCGGCAGGTCCCGGGTGCGCGAATGGGCAATCGTCACCGTGCAGTGATCCTGCAAAAGAAGTTGCGCCATGGGCTTGCCGACGATGTTCGAGCGCCCGACGATCACCGCATGGGCGCCTTTCAGGCCATCGCTCCCGAGAGTCTGGCGCAACAGCATCTGACAGCCCAGAGGCGTGCATGGAACCATCGCCTCCTGGCCGGACGACAGGCGGCCGGTGTTGATGGCGTGGAAGCCATCGACGTCTTTCCGGGGATCGATGGCGTCGATGACCCGGTGTTCGTCGACCTCGCCGGGCAATGGCAGCTGGACCAGGATTCCGTTGACTTCATCGGACGCGTTGAGTTCGGCGACCTTTGCAAGCACCTCGTGCGCTGTCGAGGATGCCGGCATGCGGAACTCGAAACTCTCCATGCCAGCTTCCCGGGTCGCCTTGCCCTTGCTGCGGACATAGACCTCGCTGGCCGGATCCTCGCCGACGAGGACAACGGCAAGTCCGGGCTTCACCCCGGTGGTGGCCGCGAGCCGCGCCACCCGTATCGCCACGTCCTCGCGCACCCTGAGCGCGATCGCCTTGCCGTCAATGATCGTTGCTTCACCCATGGTCAGCGCTCCCGGCGGCAACGTGTTGGCATCCTCGCCGGAGCGGGGTCACTGTTTCGCCCATGGCCAGCGCTCCGGCTTGCTGTTTGCCGCGCCTCACCCATAGTGAACCGTGCATCGCGACGTCAAGGGCGGATCGTTGCCGCCGTCTCGGCCAGGAGGCTGCGGGCGAAAGCGAGAAGGACGAGGGCGATCAGCGGTGACAGATCGATACCGCCGAGATCGCCGAACAGGCGGCGCAACACCTGTCGTATGGGAGCCAGAACCGGCTCGGTGACCTGCCACAGGAAGCGGCCGACCTGGCCGACAAACTGCTGGCGCGTGTTGACGACGTTGAGGACAACCAGCCAGCTCAGGATGACGTGCAGGATGAGAATCCAGAAGTAGATGCTGAGAAGGGTATCGGCAAGCCAGAAGATGGACTGCATGGAACCGGCTTCTCCCCTTGTCGACCGAAGCGTCAACCGAAGCGGGCGAGCAGGCCCGCGAGACGCTTCATGCCCTTTCCGAACACCCGCGGCGTGTAGAAGGAGCCCGCTGCCCGCTTGCTGATTTCGCCCAGCGTCGGATAGGGCGCGATCATCCCCGCCAGGGCGCCGACCTTCAAGCCCGACCCCATCGCCAGCACCCAGGGCGCGATCAATTCCCCGGCATGAGCAGCCACGATGGACGCTCCCAGGATCCGGCCACGCGGCGTGGTCACCACCTTGACGAGCCCTTTCGTGCTGCGTTCGGCGATCGCGCGGTCACTCTCGGCACAGCGGAATCTCAAGACGCGAACCGTCCCGTGCCGCTTGCGTGCCGCTTCTTCCGTCAAACCGACATGGGCGAGTTCCGGATCCGTGTAGGTGACCCACGGGAAGGCGCCGAGATTCACCTTTGCCGGAATACGCAGCAGGGCATTCCTGATGACGATGCCGGCGTGATAGCTGGCCAGATGGGTGAACTGGAAGCCTCCGGCACAGTCGCCGATGGCATAGATCCGCCGGTTGGTGGTGCGCAGGCGACGGTCGATGCGGATGCCGCGGCGATCATGGGCGACGCCGGCCGCATCAAGGCCGAGATCCGCGATCTCGGGGCGGCGCCCGGCCGCCACCAGGAGATGGCTGCCCTCGACGACAAGAGTCTCGTCGTTGCGGTCGCAGGAAACAGAAATATGACCAGCCTCTCCCGACACCTTCCGGATGGCGACATGCTCGATGATCTCGATGCCCTCCTCCATCATGCCCGACTTCACGACAGCGGCGAGCTCGGGATCGTCATGGGGCAGCAAGGGGCCCATGTCGAGGACCGTGACGCGACTGCCCAGACGGCGATGGGCCTGGGCCATCTCGGAACCGATCGGACCGCCGCCGATGATGATCAGGTGCCGGGGCAGCTCCTGGTTGTCAAACAGCGTCTCGTTGGTGAACAGGGGCACGGAATCGAGACCGGGAATGGGAGGAATGGCCGCCCTCGATCCCGTGGCGATGACGAAACGGCGAGCGCAGATTGTCCGCCCTTCGACCTCCACGGCGCCCGGCGAGACAAACCGGGCGTGACCGGTGACGACATCGACACCGAAACCCGTGTAGCGCTCCACCGAATCGTTGGGCTCGATGGTGGCAACAACGTCGCGCACGTGCCGGTTGACAGCCGCAAAATCGATTGCCGGCTCGACCGGCGTGATTCCGAAGCGCGCGCTGTGGCGCATGGCGTGGGCGGCCTTGCCGGCCGCAAGCAGGGCCTTCGACGGCACGCAACCGGCATTGAGGCAGTCGCCGCCCATGCGCGCACCCTCGACGAGGACCACTCTGCGGCCCATATGGGATGCGGCATAGGCGGTGACGAGACCTCCCGAGCCAGCTCCGATGACGCAGATGTCGACGCTGTCGCCGGCCCCTGTCATCCGGAATTCCGGCGCCGCGCCCTGATTTTCCTGACCACCAGGGGCGCCAGGGCGATCACCGCCAAGCCGGCCAGGCCGACAACGATCTCGGCCGATACCGCATTCTCCAGGGAAAACTCGGCGCCGGTCTCGAACACCTCACCTAGTCCGTCGCCGATGACGCTGTAGACCGCGGTGCCGGGGATGATGCCGATGAAGGTTGTCAACATGTACATGCCGGTCTTCACACCGAGAAAGGCCGGCAGCAGATTGACCACCCAGAAAGGGAAGACAGGCAGCAGTCTGAGGAACAGGAGGTAGTTGAACTCACCGTCGCGAAATCCTTCCTCCATGCGCCCGGCAAAAGGCTTGACGCGCTCCCACAAGACCTCGCCGACCGATGTACGGGCCACAAGAAACACCACGGTCGCACCGGCCGTTGCGCCGACAACGGTGAGGATGGTCCCGAGAATCCAGCCAAAGAGAAAACCGCCGAGCAGGGTGACAAGCGAGGCTGCGGGAAGCGAGATTCCTGTCAGGAATGCATAGGCAGCGAGGTAGACCACCACCGCCAGCAGCAGATTGCCTTCCACCAAGGCACTCAGTTCGGCATGATGCGCCGACAGGTTCTCGAAGCTGATCTGCCTGTGAAGGCCGCTGGCGAACAGGACAACAAGCAGCGCTGCCACCACCAGCACAGGAAGCAGCCGCCTGAACCGTTGCACTGTGGTCGGTTGCTGAGCCATCACACATTACCCCGCCTGAGCCATCAACATGGCACACTAGCGACAGGAAGGCTGCAAGGAAATGTCATCATTGACTTCGCCAGACCCCTCACCTATACAGCAACGCCGCTCGCACCCCGTCCGGTGCGGGGTCAATGCCTGGAGTAGCGCCGGTGAAACGTACATTCCAGCCCAGCCGCATTGTCCGGAAACGACGTCATGGCTTCCGTGCCCGCATGAAGACCGTTGGCGGACGTGCCCTGCTCGCGCGCAGGCGTGCGAAAGGCCGCAAGCGCCTGTCAGCCTGACTTCATGCCTGTCGATGTCGTGCGCCTCAAGAGGAGAAGCGACTATCTTCGTGTGGCGGCAACGCGACTGAAGGCGGTCACTCCGGGACTCATTGTCCAGGCGGCGCCGCGGGAAGACGATGCGATCGGTGTCGGCATCACGGCGAGCCGCCGGGTCGGCAATGCCGTACGGCGCAACCGGGCGCGGCGCCGGCTCAAGGCACTCGCTCCACCGGTTCTCGCCCGGTCGGGACGCCGGGCGACCGATTATGTGCTGATCGCCCGGCCCCAAACCGTACATCGTCCCTTCACGCGTCTCGTTGGCGACCTCGAAAAGGCGCTCACCCGTCTCGGAGGCGCCGTGCCAGGACCATGAGACATGCCGCTTCATCCGTCATCCAGGCCCTCATCCTGATCTACCGGCACGGCATATCGCCCTGGACTCCGGCGTCGTGCCGCTATCTGCCGACCTGTTCAGCCTATGCCAGCGAGGCCATTCGCCGGCATGGTCCACTGACGGGAACCTGGCTGGCTGTCCGCCGCATCGCCCGCTGCCATCCCTTCGGCGCGAGCGGCTACGATCCGGTTCCCGAGAGAGCGGACAAGCAGTGATGCCCCAGGAACAAAGGAACGTGTGGCTGGCCACGGCAATCATCCTCCTGATGTTCATTGCCTGGCAGTTCTTCTATGAACTCCCGAGAATCGAGCGGGAACAGGAGGCTCTCGCCCGCCAGCAGGAACTCTCGGCCATCGGCGACGATTCCACCCTGCCCCAGGTGGCCCCGTCATCGATCGGTGGACAGGAGGAACCCGTCGTCCGCGAGATCACCCGCGCCGAAGCTCTCGCCCAATCGCCGCGCATTGCCATCCGGACACCGAGTCTGAGCGGCTCCATTGCCCTCGTTGGCGGGCGCATCGACGATCTCACGCTCCTCAACTACCGCACGTCGGTCGAACCCGACTCGCCGGACGTCATCCTGTTGTCACCGGTCGGCGGGCCGTCTTCCTACTTCACCGAGTTCGGCTGGCTCGACGGAGGCGGCGGTGCGCGCCTGCCTGATTCGACCTCCCTGTGGCAGGGCGGCGACGGCGCGCTGACACCTGACACACCCGTCACCCTGCGCTGGGACAATGGCGAGGGCCTCGTCTTCGAGAAAACCTTCGCGGTCGACGAACAGTCGATGTTCACGATAAGCCAGAGTGTCACCAACCAGGGTGGAAACACGGTCTCCCTTCTCCCCTATGGCCGGATCAAGCGATACGGAACACCGCCGACTCTGGGTTTCTACATCCTGCACGAGGGGCTGATCGGAGTTCTGGGCGAGACCCTCGAAGAGGTCGACTACGACGATTTGTCAGATCCCGACGATTCACCGGAAATCTCGTACGACAGCCCCAACGGCTGGCTCGGCATCACCGACAAGTACTGGCTTGTGGCGCTGATACCCGACCAGCGCGATCCGTTCCGTGGCCGCTTTCTCCATCACCTCCAGGGAGGAACGACGGACACCTACCAGGCGGACTTCTATCGCAGCGCGCTCAGCGTGGCGCCGGGCATGACGGTCACGGCCGAGGATCGTCTTTTCGCGGGCGCCAAGGTCGTGACAGAACTCGACGCCTATGCCGAGACCCTCAACATTCCGCTTTTCGACCGGGCTGTGGATTTCGGCTGGTTCTACTTCCTCACGAAGCCGATTTTCTTCGTCCTGCTGTGGCTCAAGGACACGATCGGGAACTTCGGTCTCGCCATCGTGGCGCTCACCGTCATCATCAAGATCATCTTCTTCCCGCTGGCCAACAAGTCCTACAGGTCGATGAGCAAGATGCGCAAGCTGGCGCCGAAGATGAAGGAGTTGCGCGAGCGATTCGGTGACGACAAGCAGAAGATGCAACAGGAACTGATGGCGATGTACCGCCAGGAGAAGGTCAACCCGGCTTCGGGCTGCCTGCCGATCCTGGTGCAGATTCCCGTCTTCTTTGCTCTCTACAAGGTGCTGTTCGTCACCATCGAGATGCGGCACGCATCGTTCTACGGCTGGATCAGGGATCTCTCCGAACCTGATCCGGTCGTGATCTGGAACATCTTCGGACTGCTTCCCTTCGATCCCGCTGCCTTCCTGCCGCCCTTCCTGATGATCGGCGCCTGGCCGGTCCTGATGGCCTCGACCATGTGGCTGCAACAGAGGATCAGTCCGCAACCGCCGGATCCCACCCAGGCGAAGATCTTCATGTTCCTGCCGCTGATCTTCCTCTTCATCTTCGCCACCTTCCCGGCCGGTCTGGTCATCTACTGGACGTGGAACAACCTGCTTTCCATCGCTCAGCAGTGGTTCATCATGAAACGCGAGGGCGTCGACTAGACTCCTTGAACGGCCCAATTGTTGCCAGTTGAGCCAAGTGTTCACCAGGGACAGGAGAACAACGGACGGCGTCGATTCGGTCTGAGGCGAAGCCTCGTTAGACTCCTTAAAGAGCGCATCAACTGTGGACAGCAGGGACAGGAGTGCAACGAACTGCTCGTCAGTCTGAGCGTAGCCCCGTTGAACTCCTCAGAACGCGCCAATTGAACGAAGGCGGGTTCGCTGCAGCGTGCGGTTGACCGCCGATTGAGCGCGGCGTTTCATTCCGGCAGTCCTCTCCCGGAGCGGGGTGCTTTCAGGGGAGACTGACAGCCCAAGGACGAAAGGCGGGATCCGCTCCGCAACAAGATGATTGTGATGAAGGGTCTGTCGGCGAGAACTGCCTACGCGATGTCAGAGCGAACGCGAGATCAGCGCGATACAGGATCGTCCCGGGCACACGACAGAGGCCTACGCCCGCGCCGCCGGTGCCATACCATCCTGATCAAAGAGGTGGCTCATGCCGTCCGAATGAGCGGGCACAACACCTGACGTGGCGGACGCCGGAGCGGCATACCGTGATCATCATCGCCTTGACGCCGACGCGCCGAAGATCACGGGGTGCATCGAGCAGTGCCGGACGTCGGTACCGGGCGGCACGCTACCATTGCGGTGACTGTGGCCATGTCGTCTGGAGGCCCTGCGGCAATCGCCATTGCCCGATTTGCCAGCCTCGCCCCGCAGAATTGTGTGTGCTCCCGCCTTCAGCGGTGATCCGGGAGGTGGCTCGAAGGTGACGAAACTCGCACGGCAGGATTGTGTTCCCCCATTGTAAGGCACTGTTGCTTGACGTTGTCCGGGTGAGGGAAACCGTGATATCCTGAAGGGAAATTCACCGGTCGGACGAGGAGATCATGGCAATGAGACGCGCCGGGCATCTTGTGGTAGCGATCATCTTTTGTCTCGCATTTGTGCCCATGACCTCGACGATCCAGGCACAAGAGTTCTTCGATAAGATTCTTGATGCAGGGGAAAGCATCGACGAGTTCCGCAGTGCAACGGAAGACCTGCTGGAACTGGGGAAGACACTCGAGAACATGATCGGTGACACGGGCGGGGAAGCGGCACAAGAGAACGAACCGACGTCTGACATGGACCTGCTGAACACCGAAGAGGAATACACTGATCGTGTGTCGACGAAACAGGAATGGAGAAAAATACAAACCCGGCTGAACGAGTTGGGATATGATGTGGGTCCGGCGGATGGAGTCCCGGGTCGGGGTACACGCAGGGCAGTCGAGGCCTTCGAGAGCGCCAATGATCTGGCCCGCGATGGACATGTCGATGCCGTGATGCTGCATGTGCTGTTTTCCAGGGACGCCCGAGAGATGCCACAAACAGCGGGGCAGAATATTTCTCGTTCGGAAACGGACACTGAGACGACCGAATCGGGCGAAGAGGATATATCTCGCAGAATGGCGGCATTCTGCGGAGCTTTTGGCTTCGCAACCGATTCGGACAATCATTTTCATTCCGGTTCTGCGGAAGAGGACGCTATATTCGGACATCTTCTGGATGCCCAGTACAATAAATTTGGCACTGACTTCCGCCATGCAAAGAGTTTCTGGGGTGATATGCCAGTCTATCGGCGCCTCTTTCGTCCGGTAACAAAGACCAGTGATCCGGACAGCGAAAACGAGTACGAAAAAGAGTGGCAATCCGCACGACTCGACCTGGAAGCCTGCTTTATTTCTCAATATGTCGCATACTGGATTCTCTATCTTCAGCCCAGGCCGTGGTCAGCGGATCTCATTGTCGATATTCAGGATCGGATCCTGAGTGCGGTCGCGACATACATCGACGGTGTTATCGGGCGTGCTCAGCTGAACAGGGATCACTCACCACCTGATGCGCTTGATGCATACGAGCAATTTTTCCATCGTCTCGGACAGACAGTCATCTATGTGCCAGATCCACGCGGTGCACAGCTGGAGGAAAAGAACCCATCGATGGCAATCCAATCCTCTCCACGTTACGACTACACCGAGATATCGGGGTTGAGGCGCAAAGTCGCAGAGGGCCGAGCCGGACTGCTTGAGAAGGCCATGTCGATCGAAACAGGAGCCATGCCGGAAGAGATACTCTCCCCCGATTATGTCGCCTGGATTGCGAGTGTCGAGGACGCGTATGACACGTATTCTCAAGAAGAACAGGTTGCCGCTCTAATAAGTCACTCCAGGACCAGGCTGGACAGGGCGATTGAATCTGCAGTGATTGATTTCGCGATTGGAATGCGAGGCGCAGAATCGGACAATGTAGCCGAAATTTCAGAGTTGGTCGGGAAGTACATGGGTTGGTACGGAGAACACACTCCGGTCGCCGACGGCCTTGAGGAGCAATATGTTACGATCCTGGGAGGTGTGATGAACCGCTTGCTGGGAATTGGTGAAGAGGATTACACTCTGATCGAAGATCCGCTCGAGGATGTGAGTGCCAAATTCCGGCTTCTTTCTGAACTGAAATCTGCGCTGCTCTCGGAGAATCCGGCTCTGGAATCCTGGTTTTCACATTTGGAGAGAAAATCCTTATCGCATGCGGGCGGAGTTTTGTCACGCTATTTTCAAACCGTACACGAAGAACTGGAAGCTCTCTCCCAAGATCGCCACGGACTTGAGGAAAGTGTTGTCATTCTCGAGAAAGTCAGGTCGGATTTTGCACCTCTGACAGAGAATTTCGGGGACTACTATGAAGGGGCTTGGTCAGGGTTTCTCGAGCAACGGCAGGATCTGCTCATGCATGCGCTGCCGGATTTCGAACTGGAAGTTCAGAGTCTGCTCGATGGAGGCGGCTCGCCGGAGGAGGTAAAGGAATTGATGCAGCAGTATCTGGTATTTGAGGGCGAGGCTCGTTCCCCGGCAGGAAACGCCTATCTCATGACGACCTTGCAGTAGCCCACGAGTATCATGAAACGGTCGCCGTGCCAGACGCATGGCCAGAGGCGGTCAACCACACTCTCAAGGGGTGTGGTTCTGGTATGGGGTAAAGAGTTCGTGTTATGTTTGATAGGTGTTCGTATGATGTATGCACATTTTTTCGCCACTCGTCACAGTTTTCTGTGTTGAGCGCCAAAAACACAGACATCAGACCCATCATCGGATCTGATTGACCCCTGATTGTGATCGTGGCAGACGCTGCGCTTGATCGCGAGTTCTGGTTCAGAATGACTGCCGAAGACCGTCAAGGGGCGATCCATGAGGAGCTTGTACGGCTGTTTCCCGGAGAGTTGCCGGCTGCGTTCGCCGCCTTCATGGTGAGTGTGCGCGAGAAGCTCGAGGCGTTTGAGGGGCGGCACGCCACGAGGGCGTTCGAGAGCGGCGTCGCCGAGGCGGCCAACCGGCTTTCGGCGCAGATCGTCAGGCAGGCCCTTGTCTCACTCGACACGCAAGACCCCGTGATCGAATACCGCGGCGAGAGATATCGTCGGGAAGGCGCCACGAACAAGCGGGTCATGACATCCTTCGGTGCCATCAACTATGAGCGTTCACGATACCGTCGCCGGTCCCGTGCGTCGGTGTTTCCGGCGGATCGCCTTGCCGGCTTGATCGAGGACTTCTGGACGCCACGAGCGGCATACCTTGCCTTGCAGGCGGTATCGTCGATGCCACCGCGTGATTGCGTGAAGATGTTCCGCCGACAGGGCGGGATGTGTCCCGGTGTATCGAGCCTGATCCGGCTCTACGAGGTGGCCGGCAGACACTGGGAAGAGATCGCCGATGACGCGCTCGCAGAGATCCGTCATGGGGAGGAGATTCCCTCTGACGCCACGTCCGTGACGATCCAGATGGATGGCGTCATGGTGCCTGTGGGCCAAGACAGACGCAAGCGGAAACAGGACCTTGAGGGGATCACGTGGAAGGAAGCCGCTTGCGCGACGATCACTCTTGGCAATGCCGCCGGCGAGCGTCTTCGCACCCTGCGCCATGCCAGAATGCCCGAAGCGAACAAGCTCAGGCTCAAGCAGCTGATCCACAGGCGAGGTTCACTCTCTGCTGGCCAGACGGCCGGACCTCGAACTTGTTGTGGTGGCCAACGGAGCCAGGGATCACTGGCGGTTCTTCGAGGAAGCCTTCCCCGAGGCCGAGCAGGTGCTCGACTTCTTCCATGCAGCAGACTATCTCAAGGAGGCGCTTGATCACGCCTATGGCCAGGACAGCATTCAGGGCAACCGTCGCTGGCACATCCTGCGCGAGACCCTGCTTGTCGAGATCTCCGGCGTCGACAAGGTCATCGCCTCCCTCGCATATCTCAAGCGATCCTACTCGCCTCTGGTCTCCAGGGCGATCGGCTACTTCACCAACAACCGCAAGAGGATGAACTATGCCGACTACAGACGTCGCAACCTGACTATCGGCTCCGGGCTTGTTGAAGCCACCAACAAGAGCCTCGTCACGCAACGGCTGAAGGGATCAGGCATGATCTGGGGGCAAAGCGGCGGCCAGGCCATCCTGTCGCTGCGCGCCCTCGACAAGTCAGACCGCTTCGACACCGCATGGAACATCCTGGAACCATATTGGCAGAAAAAAGCAATCGACAATTATTGAAGAAAATTACCCCATATGAGAATCGCACCCCTCTCAAGAGACCCATCTTTCAGACTCTCTTGGCCATCGACAGCCGGATGCCGGCGGTTTTGTAACGGTACAGCCTATCGCCAGAATCTCGCGCTTCTAAACCGCCGGCGACTCCGAAGGAAGGCACGGCCGCCCTCATCGAAAAGAACTCGCCGCACGTCACGAATTCATGACGGACCGTCAGTCTCGCAGGAGTTCGTTGATGGACGTCTTGGCGCGCGTCCTTTCATCGACCTGCTTGATGATGACGGCGCAGGAGAGCGAGGGACCTCCGGGGGTCTTCGGAGGCAGGGCTCCCGGCACCACGACAGAACCGGCGGGAACGCGCCCGGTGACGGTCTCTCCGGTCTCGCGATGGACGATCCGGGTGGAAGCGCCAATGAAGACCCCCATGGAGAGCACGGAACCCTTCTCCACGATCACGCCTTCGACGACCTCGCTGCGGGCGCCGATGAAACAGTCGTCCTCGATGATCACGGGCGCCGCCTGCAACGGCTCGAGGACGCCGCCGAGACCCGCGCCTCCGGAAATGTGACAGTTGCGGCCCACCTGGGCGCAACTGCCGACAGTGGCCCAGGTATCCACCATCGTTCCTTCACCGACCCAGGCCCCGATATTGACAAAACTCGGCATCAGCACGACGCCGGGCGCGACATAGGCGCCGTGGCGGACGATGGCGTGCGGCACCGCACGGAATCCGGCCGCGGCAAAGCGGGCATCGTCCCATCCCTCGAACTTGTTCTCCACCTTGTCATACCAGCTGGCAGCGGCGCCTGGGGCGCCCGGAACAGTCCGGGTTTCGGTCAGCCTGAAGGACAGCAGAACCGCCTTCTTCAGCCATTCATTGATGATCCAGCCGTGGGGGCCCGGTTCGGCAATGCGGCATGTCCCCGAATCGAGCTGGTCCACGGCATGGAGAACCGCGTCGCGGACCGGCCCCGTGGTGGCGGTGTTGATCGTGGTCCTGGCGTCCCAGGCCTCCTCGATCGTGGTCTGGAGATCGTGCGTCATCCCTGGGTTCCTTCGCTTTCGGTGGAGACCGCCGCGCTGCCGGCTCGCACAAGGGCGGCCAGCCAGCCGGCGAGATCCGGGGTGTGATGGTCGATGTGATCGCCGCACATCTCTCCCGGCTCACCGACCAGGACCGTGGTCATGCCAAGATCCTTGGCCGGCTTGAGATTGCGGGCAAGGTCCTCGAAGTAGATGGACCTGGCGGGATCGATGTCGTGACAGCGGACAAGTGCCTGGTAGACGACGGGATCGGGCTTCGGGATGTAGCCCGAGGCGACGATGTCAAACACCGCCTCGAAACATCCGGCGATGCCCAGGCGTTCCATGGCGCGCCGGGCATGCGGCCGGTCGCCGTTGGTGAAGATCAGCTTGCGCCCGGGCAGCTGTCGGAGCGTGCGCGCGAGGTCAGGGTTCTCCGGTATCGGCGACCAGTCGACATCGTGCACGAAGGCCAGGAAGTCCTGGGGGTCACAGTCATGGATCTTCATGAGGCCGTTCAGCGTGGTGCCGTATTCGAGGTAGTATTGCTTCTGCAATTCCAGCGCCTTGTCCGGTGCGAGCCCGAGGAACTCGGTGATGTAGATGGTCATGCGCTCGGTGACCTGATCGAAGAAACCGAAGCGGTCGCAATAGAGCGTGTTGTCCAGATCAAAGATCCAGGTGTCCACGTTCCGGAGAATGTGTCCTGTCGGCGTCACGCGTTGATCTTTGTGCCGGTGCCGTTCTCCGTGAACAGCTCGAGAAGCAGGACATGGGGAATGCGGCCGTCCAGGATGTAGGCCGCCTCGACATCGTTCTCCAGGGCCTTCAGACAGGTCTCGAGCTTCGGGATCATGCCTCCGGTGATGGCTCCGGTATCGAACAGCTGCTTCGCCTCGAGGCCGGACATCTCGGAGATGAGCCCGCCGTCCGCGTCGAGCACGCCCGGAACATCGGTCAGCAGCAGCAACTTCGGCGCCTTCAGCACCTCGGCGATGGCGCCGGCTGCGGTATCGGCATTGATGTTGTAGGTATCGCCGTCATCGGCAATCCCCACCGGAGCGATGACGGGTATCGCCTGAGTCGACGCCAGAATCGTCAGGATGTCGGCGTTGACCTTCTCGGGCTCACCGACGAACCCCAGATCAACGACACCTTCGACCGCCGAATCACGGATCGGCCGCTCGACCTTGCGAGCCTGCAACAGACGCCCGTCCTTGCCCGAGATGCCGAGCGCAAGACCGCCTTCGGCATTGATCGACGAAACGATCTTCTTGTTGATGGAGCCGGCCAGGACCATCTCCACCACGTCCATCGATCGCTTGTCGGTGATCCGCAGACCGTCGACGAACTGCGACTCGATCCCCAGATCATCGAGCATGGAACCGATCTGGGGCCCGCCGCCGTGAACAATGACAGGATTGATTCCCACCTGTTTGATGAGGACGACGTCGCGGGCAAAATCCCGCGCCAGCTTGTCGTTCCCCATGGCATGGCCGCCATACTTGATGACGAAGGTGCGCCCGGAAAACTGGCGCAGATAGGGCAACGCCTCTGCGAGGGTCTCGGCAGTCCGCAACCAGTGCTTGGTGACAGCGATGTTCTTTTCGGCAGTGCCGCGCCTGATCATGGAGGGCCGCCTTCAGTCAACCGAATCGGGCAAGGGAGACCCGAGAATAGTCCGGTTCTTCCGGCAGGTGCAAACCCGCCGTGTCTCGCGAAAGCAAGCGTTCGGTTGGGCGGTAATCACCGATCTGTCGGTTGAGGATGCGTTTCCAGCCTCTGCGCAGGGATCCCGGCCAGATACCCTTCACACGCCTGATGGCGCTGCGGTGTGAAATCAGCTGGAACGTCGGTCTAGGTCTCGGAGTGCAGGATCTGGCTCAGGAAGAGCCTGGTGCGATCACTCTTCGGATTCCTGAAGAATTCGCTCGGCGGGGCCTGTTCGACAATCTGTCCGTCGTCCATGAAGATGATCCGGTTGGCGACCTGACGGGCAAAGCCCATTTCGTGGGAGACGACGAGCATCGTCATGCCGCTTTCCGCGAGATCCACCATGACCTCGAGAACCTCCTTGATCATCTCCGGATCGAGCGCCGAGGTTGGTTCGTCAAACAGCATGACGCGCGGCTCCATGCACAGCGACCGGGCGATGGCCACCCGCTGCTGCTGACCACCGGACAGCTGGCCGGGAAACTTCGAGGCCTGTTCGGGAATCTTCACCCTTTCGAGGTAGCGCATGGCGGTTTCCTCGGCCTCGGCCCTGGGCATGCGCCGTACCCAGATCGGCGCCAGGGTACAGTTCTCCAGCACGGTGAGGTGCGGGAACAGATTGAAGTGCTGGAAAACCATGCCGACCTCGCGGCGCACCTGATCCATCTTCTTGATGTTGTCGGTCAGTTCGATACCGTCGACCTCGACCGTGCCGCGCTGGTGCTTCTCGAGCCGGTTGATGCAGCGGATCATGGTCGACTTGCCCGACCCCGAAGGACCGCAGATGACGATCCTCTCGCCGCGGTAGACCGTCAGGTTGATGTCCTTGAGCACGTGGAAATCGCCGAACCACTTGTTCATCGACGTGATGGCGATCACCACCTCGTCGCCGACTGTGCCGGAGACGGTTTCCCGGGGGGCGTCCTGATCAGTCATCGCATGTGTCCTAGTGACCCGTGTGCAGCCTGCGCTCAAGCCATGCGGAATAGCGTGACATGCCGAAACAGCACAGGAAGAAGAAGATGGCAACGAAGATGTAGACCTCCGTCGACAGGCCCTGCCACGTGGTGTCGGAGAGCGTCGCCTTGCCGATGCCGAGGGGATCAAGGAGGCCGATGATGATGACGAGGGTCGTGTCCTTGTAGAGCGCAATGAAGGAGTTGACGATTCCGGGAATCGAGATCTTCAGTGCCTGGGGCAGGATGACGAGTCTCATGGTCTTCCAGTAGGGAAGGCCCAGGGATTTCGCAGCTTCGTACTGCCCGGACGGCATGGCCTGGAGCCCGCCGCGGATCACCTCGGCAAGATAGGCGGCCGAGAACAGGGTGACCATGATAAGGACGCGCACCAGCAGGTTGAAGCTGGTGCCGGGCGGCATGAAGTAGTTGAGCAGGGTCGAGGCAACGAAGAGCAGCGTGATGAGCGGCACGCCGCGTATGAACTCGATGAAGGCGACGCACAGCACCCTGATAATGAAGAGATCGGACTGCCGGCCCAGAGCCAGCAGGATGCCCAGCGGCAGCGAAGCGGAAATCCCGGTGATGCCGATGACGATGGTCAGCAGGAATCCGCCGAAGCGCGCAGTTTCGACTTCCGGCAGGCCGAGGCCTCCGATCAGCAGAATGTAGGCCACCACGGGATAGCAGATGGAGAACCCGACAAGGTAGCGCCGCCACGGGATCCTGTCGTAAAGTACCGGCGCCAGGGCCACGAACAGCAGGACGAAGGCGAGATTCGCTCTCCAGCGTTCGCTTTTCGGGTAATCGCCGTAGACGAACTGGTCGAAGCGCGTCACCACCACCGCCCAGCAGGCGCCGTCAGCCCTGTCCCAGCACTCGGCGCGCGAGGAGGCGTACCAGACGGCGTCGAAGACCGCCCAGTCCATGAAGGGCGGGATGATCAGCCACAGGACATAGATCACCACACATGTCAGCACGACGTTGGAGGCTGACGAGAAGAGATTGTCCTTCAGCCAGCGAGCGACGCCGACCGACATCGCCGGCGCCGGAAGGGTCGGCGCCTTCTCGTGAACGATATGGGTGGCGCGTTCCATCGCGTTACCGTTCCACCAGGCGGATGCGCCGGTTGTACCAGTTCATGAAGGCCGAAATCATCAGGGAGATCAGCAGGTAGATGGTGAGCAGGATGGACATGCACTCGAGTGCGCGGCCTGTCTGGTTCAGCGATATGCGGCCAATGGTGGCGGTGAGATCCATGTAGCCGACGGCGATCGCCAGCGAGGAGTTCTTGGTCAGGTTGAGGTACTGGCTGATCAGCGGCGGAACGATGACCCGCAATGCCTGCGGGATGATGACAAGACGCATGGTCCAGCCGGGCTTGATGCCAAGGGAGTAGGACGCCTCGGTCTGCCCGTGACTGACCGCGACGATGCCGCTGCGCACGATCTCGGCGATGAACGCCGCCGTGTAGATCGACAGGGCGAACCACAGGGCGAAGAACTCGGGCTTGAGCGCGACGCCGCCCTGATAGTTGAAGCCCTTGAGGGCGGGCCAGTCGAGACTGATCGGCGATCCGGAGAGGAAGTAGGCGATGACCGGAACGGCGATGATGGCCGCCAGGGATATCGACAGGACCGGATAGATGCGCCCGGTCTGTTCCTGGACACGCCGGGCATGGCGGGCAAAGAGGTAGACGCCGACCAGGGTGGCGACCAGGCTCGCCGGAATCACCCAGGCGAAATCATCGAAGAGCGGACGCGGCAGGTAAAATCCCCGGTTGGAGAGAAAGAACCCGCTGATCGGCTCCATGGCCTGCCCGGGATGGGGCAGGATGTGGACGACGATGCCGTACCACAGGAGGATGTGGAGGAGTACCGGCACATTGCGCGTGAACTCGATGTAGGCCGTCATCAGCCTGGAAACGAGCCAGTTGTTCGACAGGCGCAGAATGCCGACCAGGAACCCCAGAAGCGTGGCGAAGATGATGCCGGTCACGGCGACCAGCATCGTGTTCAGGAACCCGACCAGGGCCGCGCGCGCGTGGGTCGAGCGCGAGGAATACTCGATCAATCGCTGGTTGATGTCGTAGCTGGCCGGATGCCCGAGGAACCCGTACCCGGTCTCGACACCGAGGTTCTCGAGGTTCTGGACCGTGTTGTTGACGATCCAGCCCAGCGTCACAAGCAGGGCGACGAGGGCAAAAATCTGAATGACGAGCGACCGGGACCGCTCGTTGGTCCATATGTCGGACAGGCGAAAGTCGCTGCCCGATTCAACACCCGGATGAACGGCCACCGCGAGGCGCGCCCCAAGTCAATCAGTGATCATGACGGGAACCACAACCGGTACCCGTTGCGGCCAACGGGCACCGGTCGCGATTTCCACAGAAGATCAGCTCAGATCAACGGAACGGCGGGGCATAGAGGATGCCGCCGTCGAGATAGGAGGCATTAATGCCGCGCGAAAGGCCGATCGGCGTATCGGGACCGATGTTGCGATCGAAGATTTCCGCATAGTTGCCCACAGCGTTGATGACGTTGACGACCCAGTCCTGATCGAGCCCCAGCATGGCGCCGAACTCGCCTTCGGTCCCGAGCATGCGATTGATCTCGGGGTTGCCGGTGCCCTGTGCGAGATCATTCACATTGCCGGAATCGATGCCGTACTCCTCGGCGAGGATCAGCGCGTTGAGCGTCCAGCGGGCGATGTCGCCCCACTCATCGTCACCGTGCCTGACCAGCGGGCCCAGCGGCTCCTTCGAGATGATCTCGGGCAGGATCAGGTGATCGTCGGGATTGTCGAGGGCCGCACGGGTCGCGGCGACACCGGAACGGTCCGTCGTGTAGATGTCGCAACGCCCTGCCAGGTAGTTCTGGCGCGCTTCCTCGTTGTTCTCGATGGGGACCGGCTCGTAGCTCATGTCGTTCGCCCGGAAGAAGTCCGCGAGGTTGAGCTCGGTGGTCGTGCCGGTCTGGATGCAGATCGACGCACCATCGAGATCATGGGCACTGTTGACCACGAGGTTCCTCTCTTTCAGGGACTCCATGTTCGCCAGGAACCCCTGGCCGTCATAGTAGTTGACGCCGACGAAGGTGAGCTTGAGGTCGTTGTCGCGACTGTACGTCCAGGTGGTATTGCGCGACAGGACATCGATCTCGCCCGCCTTCAGGGCTTCAAAGCGCGTGGCGCCGGTGAGGTTCGTGTATTTCACCGCGCCGGCATCGCCGAACACCGCTGCGGCCAGTGCCTTGCAGTAATCGACATCGAAACCCTGCCAATCACCGGCTTCATCCTTGAATGCAAAGCCCGGCAGGCCGGTGTTGATACCGCACTGCACATGACCTTTGGCCCTGACGTCATCAAGCGTCGCCGCGCCGGCGACGGACGTGACGGCTGCCAGTACTCCGGCTGCGATCACTAATGTCAGTTTTCTCATATGTCTTGATCCTTGTTCTGTGTTATCCGCCGGTCACGAGAGTGCCTCTCGCAAGGCGGGCGCCATTCTTTCCCGACCGGACCAGGACTGTCAATCGCGCGCACCCCGTTCGTGAACGTCCCGCCGGCGACCTTCCGGACAGCAAGGTGGCATGAGCCGGACGTCTTCGTTTCACGCGATGAGAGCGGCGACGACAGAGCGCAGCTCGTCAATGCCCCGGCTCTTTCGGGCGCTGGTCACCAGAATGTCGGGAACGGCGGCGGGGTGCTGCTGCAGTTCGCGCCCCACCACGGCAACCACGTCGTCAAGATCGCTCCCCTTCACCTTGTCGGACTTGGTGAGCACGCCTTGCCAGGCGACGCCGGCGGTATCAAGGCTGTCGAACGTCGCGCGATCCCTGCCGGTGATCCCGCGGCGCGCGTCGAGCAGCAGGAAGACGCGCCGCAGTACCGGGCGAAGGGCAAGGTAGTCATCCACGGCCCGGGTCCAGCCGGCGATGTCGGCCTTGCCGGCGGCGGCATAGCCGTATCCGGGCAGATCAACGAGATGCATGCGCCCGTCCAGGCTGAAGACGTTGATCGAGCGCGTCCGACCCGGCGTCCTGGAGATCCGCGCCAGGCTTCTGCGACCCGTCAGCGCATTGATGAGCGACGACTTGCCGCAGTTCGAACGCCCTGCAAACGCGACTTCGGGAATCCCGGGCCCAGGCAGTTCCTCATGCGACGATGCCGACAGGACAAACCTGCAAGGCCGTGCAAAGAGCCGGCGGCCGGTTTCGTTCACCACCAGTCTCAGGACTCCCTGCAGGCCATGCCCGGGTAGCGGACTGCGGCGAGATAGAGTCCGTGGGCCGGGGCGATCATGCCGCAGGCCTTGCGATCCCTTTGCTCGAGGGCATGCCGCAGATCGTCGACCGTCCAGCGACCCTCCCCGACATGGACGAGCGAGCCCACCATGCTGCGGACCTGTCGATGCAGGAAGGAACGGGCGCGGGCACTGATCACGACGGCGTCCTCGAGGCCCGTGACGCTGAGTTCATCGAGCGTCTTGACGGGCGAGGCAGCCTGACAGCCGGCATCCCTGAAGGTGGTGAAGTCGTGCCTGCCGACAAGACCCTGCGCCGCGTTGTGCATGGCCACCGCGTCAAGGAATCTCGGCACGTGCCATGCCCGGTTGAGATCGATCGTCAGGGGCGCGCGCCGGCACACGATCCGGTAGCGATAGCGACGCTCCAGGGCATCGAACCGCGCATGAAAGTCCGTCCCGACCCGCACCGCCTCGAGAATGGCGATTGCCTGGGGTCTCAGGTGCTGGTTGACCGCGTTTCTCACGGTGACGGGCGGCCACTCCCGGAAGAGGTCGACATGGGCCACCTGCCCGAGGGCATGAACCCCGGCGTCCGTCCGTCCTGCCGCCACCAGCTTGACGTCATCCTGGCAGAACGAGCGGAACGCCTCCTCCAGAGCCTGCTGGACGCTGGTCTGGTCATGCTGTCTTTGCCATCCGGCATAGCCGGTACCGTCGTACTCCAGCGTCAGGCGATAGCGCGGCATGATCAGGCGAGACGTTGTGGCGGCTCGAGGCGCTGGCCACGCAGCCAGGCCGCGCCATCGGTGGTCTCGCGTCCCGCCGCGCGGACCCTCACGAGACGCAGCGCACCCCTGCCGCACGCCACGACAGCACTGCGATCGAGCAACGTTCCCGGTGGAGCGTCGCCGGCGACCGCCTCGGCCTCGAGAACCTTCACCGTCGCCGATTGCGGTCCGAAGTGCACCCCGGGGCGCGGATTGAGGGCCCGCACCATGCGATCAATCTCCTGTGCGCTGCGCCGCCAGTCAATGCGGCCGTCTGCCCGCGTCAACTTCGGCGCGTAGCTGGCATCGCGCCCATTCTGGGGTTCAGCCCGCGTGAGCAGGGACTCGAGCCGGGCGAGCAGACCCGGCAGAACATCGGCGGCGACACCGGCAAGGCGGGATTCCAGGCCTTCGGTGGTGGCGCGACAGGGGACGCGAAGACGATGGCGCCATAGAACGGCGCCGGTATCGAGTCCTTCGTCCATGTGGAAGATCGTCAGTCCGGTTTCGCAGTCGCCATGAAGGATCGTGTGGGCTGCCGGAGTGGCCCCCCGCCAACGCGGCAGAAGCGATGGATGAAGATTGATGCAGCCAAGGCGCGGCGCGTCGAGAATGGGGCGCGGAAGGATCAGTCCATAGGCGGCAACAACCGCCACGTCGGCATCAAGAGCCCGGAAGTCACGGGATGTCGCCTCATCGCGCAGCGACACCGGTGTCCGCACCTCGAGACCCAGGGCTTCGGCCCGTTCGGCGACGGCGGAGGCGCGCATGCGCCTGCCACGCCCGACCGGTCGCGGTGGTTGCGTGTAGACGGCCACGATATTCTCGCCATTGCGGCAGAGAGCCTCCAGCGCCGGCAGGGCAAAGGGCGCCGTTCCCATGAACGCCAGCCTGAGAGAGGTCACGCGATATCGCGCAGTCGCGCCTTCTTCCACTTGGCCATCTTGCGCAGGATCAACCGGCGGCGCAGTGCCGAGAGGTGATCGACGAAGAGAATGCCGTCGAGGTGGTCGATCTCGTGCTGCAAACAGCGTGCCAGGATGCCTTCGGCGTGAAGGTCGCGGCCGACGCCATTCTCGTCGAGGTAGGTGATGTCGACCGATGCCGGGCGCTCCACCGGGGCAAAGAGATCCGGAAAGGAAAGACAGCCTTCGTCAAACTCCACCCGCGCTTGCGAAAACGCCTTGATATGCGGGTTGGCGAGCTTCAGCGGCCCCGACGTCCCGTCATGCCGCACCACGTTGGCAACCACGATGCGCCGGGGAATGCCGACCTGGATTGCCGAAAGACCAAGCCCCTTCTCGGCATGCATGGTCTCCAGAAGATCATCCATGAGCCGACGAACATCGTCATCGACGCATTCCACGGCCTGCGAGACCACCTGGAGACGCGGATCGGGAGCATGAATGACTGGCATGACCGTCATGGTAACCCGCCCTCTTCACCCTGCCGGCATGACGCAAGAGTAGGTTCAGGGCCCTGGGCGATCAAGACGGGCCGGGGGAATTCAGCCCGGCATCAGCGTGCGGCGGGCCTGCATCGCCGCACCGAGCGTGCCGTCGTCAAGGAAGTTGAGTTCACCCCCCACCGGAACGCCGAGTGACAGGCGCGAGACGGTGACATCGCATGCGGCAAGCGTGTCGACGAGATAGTGGGCCGTGGTCTGTCCGGCAACCGTGGCGCTGGTGGCGATAACCACTTCGGCGACCTCCACCGGTCGCGAGCGGGCAACAAGGTCCGTGATGCGAAGATCCTCGGGCCCGACACCGTCGAGTGCAGACAGGGTGCCGCCCAGAACGTGGTAACGACCCGAAAACACTGCCGAACGCTCCATCGCCCACAAGTCATCGACATTTTCAACGACACAGATAATCGAGGGATCGCGTCGTGGATCCGAACAGATGGCGCAGGGATTCCTCGTGTCGAGATTGCCGCACTGGCTGCATGTCGCGATGGCTTCGCCCGTCTGCCTGAGCGCCTGCACGAGATTGACCAGCAGTGTCTCGCGATGCTTGAGCAGGTGAAGCACGAGACGACGCGCCGAGCGCGGCCCCAGACCGGGCAGGCGCGCCAGCAGAGTCGTCAGACGATCGATCTCGGGACTGGCGTGGACCATCTCTCAGGGGCCCACAAACTGAGGATCCCGCAGCACCGGTCAGAAGGGCAGTTTCAGTCCCGGGGGCAACCGGAACTCGTCGGCAATGTCCGCCGTTTTTTCCCGGACCATCTCCTCGGCCTTGCCGTGCGCATCGTTGATGGCCGCGACGATCAGATCCTCGAGCACACCCCTGTCGTCGGCCGTGACGAGAGACGGATCGATCGACAGGCTGTTGAGCCGGTGCTGACAGGTCATCGAAGCCTTGACCATGCCGCCTCCGGAAATCCCCTCGACCTCGATGCGGCCGAGATCCTCCTGGAGGCTCTCCATGCGCGACTGCACTTCCTGGACCTTTTCCATCATCTTCAGAAAATTCATGAACTGCCGTTCCTTGCATGTGGTTTGTCGCCGTCCTGGACCTTGACAATCTCGGCTCCGGGAAAGGCCTCGAGTATGCGCGAAAGATCCGGTTCCCTGGCCGTCTCTTCGAGAAGCGCCTTCTTCTCCTGCTCTTGCGAGCGTGCAACCGTGGGTGCGCCGTCACGTGTTGACGGCGTGACCTTCCAGGTCATGCCCGTCCAGGCGCCAAGCAGCCTGGCAAGGTTGGAGGGAAGTTCGCGGGGCGCGTCCTTGCCAAGCCTGATCTCGATCTCGCCGACGGCGAATGAAACGAGATGAACATTGTTGCGCAGGTGGGAATGAAGGAGGGCCTCGCGGTGGTGCTCCACGAGATCGAGCACTGCCTCGAAGCTCTGTGGTGCCGTGCCGGCAATCTGCCCTGTTCTCGCGGGCGCCGAGCCCTCGAGCGCCTTCAGCGCCTCTTCAGGAGTCGGCAATGTCGCGCTGAAGGCCAGCCGCACCAGGGTCATCTCCACAGCCTGCAGGCTGTCAGGCGCATCACGCGCCTCGCCCATTCCCTTGAGGAGAATCTGCCAGGCCCTCGTCAGGTGCGGTATGCCAAGGCTTCCGGCCATCTCGGCGCCTTCGGTGCGCTCGAACTCGGGCGCCGCCTGCCTCGCGGCATCGGGAGCGGCCTTGTAACGCGTCAACCAGTGCGTGAGTTCGAGCAGATCCTCGAGAACGACGACCGGATCCACGCCCGATCCGTACTGCGCCGTCAGAGCTTCCAGCGCATCGCCGATCCGGCCCGCCATGACATGGCGATAGAGTGCGAACGTCCTGCCCCGGTCAGCGAGACCGAGCATGGCCCGCACATCGTCCCCGGTCACCGCCCCGCGTCCCTGGGCGATGGCCTGATCGAGAATCGACAGACCGTCACGCACCGAACCGTCCGCAGCACGGGCGATCATGGCCAGCGCTTCATCGCTTGCTGATGCCCCTTCCCTGGAGGCGACCTCGCCGAAATAGCGGGCAAGCTCGCCGGCCTCGATCCGGCGCAGGTCAAATCGCTGGCAGCGTGACAGGATGGTTGCCGGAATCTTGCGCAGCTCGGTCGTCGCGAAAACGAACTTCAAATGCTCCGGCGGCTCCTCCAGGGTCTTCAGCAAGGCGTTGAACGCCGGCCCGGACAGCATGTGAACCTCGTCCATGACGTAGACCTTGTAGCGGCCGAGAGAGGGTCCGTAGCGTGCGGCATCAAGCAGGCTTCGCATGTTGTCGATGCCCGTGTGGCTCGCGGCATCGACCTCAAGGACATCGACATGGCGGTCCGCGGCGATAGCAATGCAGTGTTCGCATACACCGCAGGGCACAGCCGTCACGCCGCCTGCGCCATCCTCGCCGACACAATTGAGCATGCGCGCCAGAACGCGCGCCGTCGTCGTCTTGCCGACCCCGCGAACGCCTGTCAGCAGGAAGGCCTGGGCGATCCTTCCGGTCTCTACCGCATGGGTCAGCGTACGCACGAGGACATCCTGACCAATCAGTTCACCGAGAGTCTGTGGCCGGTACTTGCGGGCCAGGACACGGTACTGCGGGCTGTCTTGCTCGGAAGGTGCCATCGCGGTCCCTGATGAACGGGGCGGGGATTCGCGCATGTGATGGTGCAGCGGATGATTGGAAGGCCGGCCTGACCCGGTTGAACACGCTACGGCTGCTTCCTTCCGGACCTGACCGGGTTCACGAGCCAATTCCGTCCATTCCGGCCCCCGTCGCCAACACTAGCCGCCACGGCCGACGACATGCAAGCCTGATTGCGCGACAACGGGCCGCGTGCGAACGTCGCTCCATGGCCGACATCTCCCACTACAGAGGCGATCTGATCGATCGCGCCAGTGCGTTGCGGCGGGACGATCGGTGGATCGCGGCGCGGTTGCACGATCCTGCAACCCGGCTCGTTCCCGTCCACCAGGGACGCAACCTGCTGCGCGGCAGAAGTGCGGCTTTTCTGGCGACCGGCGATGTCGATGGATTCCCCGAAGATCCCCTGATGGAGCCGATCTTTCTCGGAATTGACGAGGTGGGGCCGCTGTTTGCCGTCGACATGTCGCATCTTGATGCGCACGTGCTCACCGGCCATGGAGAAGACTGCACCATCGAGGAACTCTACGGCATCGCCGCACAGCTGTTTCGCCGCGATGCCTCGCTTCTCTCCCACGCCGCCTGGCTCGTGCGATGGCGCCGGCACCATCGCTACTGTGGTGTGTGCGGACATGTCACCGAATCGCGGGAAGCCGGACACGTGCGCGCCTGTACCAACGATGCCTGCAGGACCCTTGCCTTTCCCAGGACCGATCCGGCCGTCATCATGGTGACCGAATTCGCCGGACGCTGTCTGCTGGCCCGTCAGAAGACCTGGCCGGACGGCCTGCATTCCTGCCTTGCGGGATTTGTCGAACCCGGTGAATCGGCGGAAGAGGCCGTGGTGCGCGAAGTGCGCGAGGAATCGGGACTGGACGTGCAGGATATCCGCTACCACGCCACCCAGCCATGGCCCTATCCGTCCTCGCTCATGCTGGGTTACTTTGCCGTCGCCACGCACGACAATGTCGTCATCGATACCGACGAGTTGGCAGCCGCCCGCTGGTTCACCCGCGACGAACTCGTTTCGCTCCCGAGCGGCGTCGAACTGCCGCGCCGCGATTCCATTGCCCGCTCCCTGATCGACGCATGGATTGCCTCGGGATAGAATCACGGTCGCACCCCAGCGCATGAGGAACCGCCCATGAGCCGTCTCGAGATCCACCAGATTCCGGTTCTCACCGACAACTATGTCTATCTCGCGCATTGCCCCGAAACGGCAGCCACGGCGGTGGTCGACCCGGCGGTCACCAAACCGGTCCTCGACGCGGCGGCGGACAAGGGATGGCCTATCACGCACATCATCAACACCCACCACCACGGCGATCACACAGGCGGCAATCTCGACATCAAGCGGGCCACGGGGTGCACCATTGTCGGGCCGGGGCCGGACCGCGACCGCATTCCCGGGATCGACATCACGGTCGACGAGGGCGACACCTTCATGCTTGGGGCAGCCAAGGCCCGTGTCTTCTTTGTGCCGGGGCACACACGCGGACACATCGCATACTGGTTCGCCGACGCGGCGGCGCTGTTCTGCGGCGACACCATGTTCGTCATGGGGTGTGGCCGGCTTTTCGAGGGAACTCCGGTCGAGATGTGGGACTCACTGCAGAAGTTCATGGAACTGCCCGGCGACACACGTGTCTACTGTGCCCACGAGTACACACAGGCCAACGGCCGGTTTGCGCTCACCGTCGATCCCCGTAACACCGACCTCGTACACCGCATGGCGGTTGTCGACGACATGCGCTCCAGGAATCAGCCGACAGTTCCCTCAACCATCGCCGAGGAACTGGCGACCAACCCTTTCCTGCGGCCGCACAACCCGCTTGTCATGAAGGCCCTCGACATGGAGGACGCCGATCCGGTGACGGTGTTCGCCGAACTGCGTGCCCGCAAGGACAGGTTCTGATCAGCCTCCGGCGCCTTCATCCTGGCTGCTCCACCATGCCGTCCACCGGTCGTAGTCCGGTCCGATGTCGGCGCCGGTGATGGTCCGAAGTGACCAGGAAGAAAACCAGCGGACATCCTGCGAGGAGTCCCGGAGCGCCTCGATCAGCGCGGATACCGCCGCCGGATCACCGATGCGGCCAAGCGACCATGCCGCCTCCCAGCGAACGCGCTCATGCTCGTCCCCGAGCGCCTCGACGAGCGCCGGTACAGCCGCCGCCTCGGCGGTGTCGCCGAGGGCCGAAGCCACGGAAAACCGCACTTCATGGCCCGGTTCGTCGAGAGCAGGGAGAACGCTCGCCACTCCCCAGACATCGATCATGACATTGACCAAGGCCTCGAGAAAGCCGTCCGGCTTCACCAGCGCCTCAAGAAACGGGGCATTCTCCGGCTTCTCGTATCCGTGATTGATCAGGATCTCGAAGGGACGTTCGACCGCGGACGTGAAGGGCCGCATGCTTTCCATCGCCCCGGGACCGCCAATCGCCACGACGCCGGCAACATCGGCGCCGGTGTAGAGATAGGATCTTTCACGGTCGACGTAGAGCCTGCCGAGAGCCCGCCCGTGAAGGGAGACCCGCAGTTCCCAGTTCTCGCCGCCGGTGTCACCGTCGAGGGGCTCGATATCCGCTGCCAGGAGGATATCCTCGGCATAGTCGACGAGGGGCAGTTCAAAGCCCTCCAGAAAACGCGGCTCGGGCAATGACGCCTTGCGGTACTCGAACACCTGTTCGACGGTGATCGCGACCCCATCGGGAAGCGACGGCGGGGAGGCCTCGGAGCGGGAAGGCGCCAACACGAGTCCGGCGGCGGCAAACAGGATGATGAGCGCACGTCTGGGCATGATACGATCATTCTAGACTGCATCACCGCCTGGAGTCCCTACGGCATCTCTGCCTCCAGTCGCTCCTGCAAGGCCGCCACACCACGTTCCAGCGTGGCGTCATCGAGGGTGCTCTCGAGGCTGGCGAGATTCGTCAACGCGACAGCATCGCCCGCCCGGGCAGCGAGACTGAGCCACAGATAAGCGCCGACAGGGTCGGGTGGTTCCACCGTCGAGAGCAGGAATCCGAGAAGCGACATCGCGTCGGCCTCCCCGGCCTCAGCCGCCGCTTCAAGAAGGGCCCGGGCGCCGTCCGGGTCGGCCGAACCTCCCTTGGCCGCGACAAGCAGACGGGCAAGGCGCACCCGCGCCCGGTCATGTTGCTGTGCGGCAGCCTTGCCGTACCAGTGCCGCGCCTGCGCCAGGTCAACGGGAAAGGGACTTGGCTCCCTGCCCACATGACCGAATGCGGATCCGGTCTCGTAGCCATAGCCAAGGAAGAACTGCGCCTCGGCATTGCCTGCCTCGGCTTCGGCGCGATACCACGCCATCGCCTCGACAAACGTCTCGGGAACATCCGCAACAGAAGGCAATCCCGACAATCCGGTCACCAGGGTTGCAAACACGACAAGACGGACGTGCCCCAAGGTACGATTCACCAGGCCCAAAACAGTCACTCCCGCCCTGATCAGCTCATCCAGGCAGCTTGGCCGATGCCAACAGTCCTGGCGCCTCATGAACCAGTGTTCCCATACTACCCCCGAACCACGGCGATTGACCACTGTTTTGACGTACTCCCGGCCGGCGACATCGGCGTAGCGGGGTTTCAGTCTGCATCCTCACGACCGACCAGGGCTTCCAGCAGGCACCGGGCGGCATCATCGATTCGCGTTCTGCCGTCTGCCACCTTATCGGCAAGATCGGCCAGTCCGGGATGGCAAAGAGCCCGTTCCCTGGCCAGCACCAGGGCCGCCTCGATGATGTCCTCGCGCAGACCCTGCCGGGTGCGCCGTGGCGATGGCCCGCCATGATGACAACTGTCAACAAGGATACCGGCAAGTTCGCCAACCCCGTCGCCACGCGTGGCGACCGTCATGAGGACCCGGGGCACGTGTTTGCCTCTCCAGGATACCGCAGCCTCGAGCGCCGCCTTCGCGGCACAGGCGCCGGGTTGATCGGCCTTGTTGACGACAATCAGGTCCACCGTCTCCAGAATGCCCGCCTTTGCCGCCTGGATGTCGTCGCCGGACCCGGAGGGCCACACCAGGATACTCCTGTCCGCCAGGCGGGTGATCCCGGTCTCGGACTGCCCCGTGCCGACCGTCTCGACAATGATGATGTCGCTCCCGGCAGCATCCATCACGTCGATGACGTGCGACGTGGTCCTTGCCAGACCGTCGGCACGGCCGCGGGAGGCGTGGCTGCGGATGAAGACCCCGCGGTCGGCAGCGTGGCCGGACATGCGGATGCGATCGCCGAGAAAGGCTCCCCCTGTCACGGAACTCGACGGATCGACGGCGAGAACCGCCACCAGTCTCGACCGGCGGCGGAACTCCCGCAGCAGAGCGTCCGTCAGTGTCGACTTCCCGGCGCCGGGCGGACCGGTCAGCCCCAGAACGAGTGCATGGCCCGCCTGCGCGCGTGCGGTCGCGAGGATCGCGGAAGCGTCCGGATGGCCGTTCTCCACCGCGGTAATGGCGCGGGCCATGGGCGCGCGCTCGCCGCGGCGCATGGCGCCAACCCAGGAAGGCGTGTCCAACCCTGAAGCAGAACCCGTCATATGGCGACCTGCCGGCGAAGAGATCAGGGATCCCCGACCTCAAGGGACATCAGGAAGGCGATCACGTCGGCCCGCTCATCCCCGTCCTTCAGTCTGAAGGCCATCTTGTTGCGCACCCTGGTGGCGCCCAGCGTCTCCTTGAGGAAGGCCTTGGGATCGGTGATGTAGGCGTCCACCAGTTCAGGGGTCCACACGAGCCCCGCTTCGCCAGCCTCGATCAGGCTGGTGGAGAACCTGTAGTCGGCGGCTCCCGCCCGGCGTCCGAAGACACCGAGAAGGTTCGGCCCGGTCGGCTTCGTCCTTCCGGCCTCCACCGCATGGCAGGTCTTGCATTTCCTGAAGACCTTCTCGCCGCGCACCGGATCTCCCGGTGTGAAAGCCACGCTGAAACTGGTGAACACCACCAACACCAGCAACCCTGAAAGCAACGCGGCACGCATCATGTCTTCCTCTCTTCACGATTGCAGTATCGCCGGGTCACCTACCTTGACCCTCAGGGATACCGATGTCGACTCCGCGTGGCGCGATGACCTTGTGGTTCGCACCACGCACGGCCATCACGATGCCACAACCGGAGGCACGCTCCGACTCATGCAACGCGCACGGATCAGATTGACGGGTTACGGAACAACCGCTGCAGAAGGGGAGCGGTTCAATGCCGTCGCCAGGGCCGCACCGGGGTGCCGGCGGTCGACCGCGCGTACAGCGCGAAGCGATCGGGAACTTTCACGTCATGATCGCGATGTCGCGAATCTGCCACCTCCCTGCCACGGCTCGGGAGATGCGCCCGATTGCTCGTTGAGACAGAGCAGTATCCGTGTCGTGCCGGTTCCTGCGATCGGCGGCGAGCGGTGCACGATTCCGCTGCCCGATCCAGAGCAGTTTCCCCTGAAGATGGCGACGTCGTGGGCCCGGAATCGCTCCAGAGGGCCCTTGTATGACTTCTGCTCGCGCAAAGCCCGCTCTGCGTGGATCGGCTGCACCCATTCAGTCGCAGGGCCGCGATAGGTCGTCAGGAGACGAGCCTCCACACAGTCGCGATGGAATTTCCAGCAGGCATCGTGACTGACAGGCTGCAGTCGAACGTCAACCAGATCACTTCGGGTGATCCCGGCAAACGCGAGCACGAGAGCCCTGACATCGCCAAGCAGCAGATCCCGCATGTCTCCGGCAGGCATGCCAGAGCGCTCCAGGAGCGGTTCCACCGCCCGTCGAACGTCGCGCGGCCGCACAAGAAGCCGGATGTCAGGAAGACACGATACGTCCATACGCGCGAGCCAGGCTCCCAGGCACAGGGGCAGCGCGCGGCGCCAGATCACGAGTTCCTTGCCAGGCTTGTTGATGGCAGCGAGGCCCCTCGCTGCATCGCAGGTCTCGATACCCGTCCCGAACGAGGCTGGCCTGCCAGCGGACTCGCGTTCCGGGGATTCCAGGGCAGCGGTCATGACGGCTCGGCCCGCTTCCACGCCGGGAATGGATCCTTCAGCCTCTTCCAGACGGCAGGCTGCATGACCCTTGCGTTGGCATCGCCGACAAGGCAGTCGTCAAGCTGGCGGCGGATCGCGCTCTCGTCAATGTCAGTGCCGATGAAGACGATTTCCTGACGGCGGTCCCCATAGGCGGGGTCCCAGGACCTGGCGATGTGCTGACACCATCCCTGATTGTCGGGCCACCGTTCCTTGGGAACACTCGCCCACCAGAGGCCCACCGCCTCATGGCGGACAAGTGCGCCGGCCTGACTCAATCCGCCGACCCAGTCAGGGCGGCTGGCCAGCCAGAAGAAGCCCTTGGCGCGAATGACCCCCGGCCACGACGTGTTGATGAAGGCGTGGAACTTCCCGGGATGAAAGGGACGGCGGGCCCGGTACACGAAACTGCGCACCCCATATTCCTCAGTCTCTGGCTTGTGATCGGCGAAACCGAACAGTTCCTTGAACCACAGCGGATGTTCCTGCGCCCTGTCATGGTCGAACAGGCCGGTATTCAACACCTTGTCGAGCGACACCTGCGACATGACGGTCTCGATGAGTTCGGCATCGGGGTTGAGCGACCGGATGATCTTGCGCGCGGCATCCAGCTGTTCTGGCGTCGCTGCATCAACCTTGTTCACCATGACGACGTCGGCGAATTCGATCTGATCCACAAGCAGATTGACCAGCGTTCGATTGTCTCCCTCGTCGAGCGCCTCGCCCCGGTCCTTGAGGAAATCGGTTGATGCATAGTCGTGCAGGAGATTTGCCGCATCGACAACGGTGACCATCGTATCGAGGCGCGAAACATCCTCCAGGCTCTCGCCCTCTTGGGTGCGGAAGCTGAAGGTGGCCGCTACAGGCAGAGGTTCGGAAATGCCGGTCGATTCGATGAGAAGATAGTCGAACCGGCCATCCTGAGCGAGGCGGCGCACCTCCTTGAGAAGATCATCGCGCAACGTGCAGCAGATGCAGCCATTGGTCATTTCGACCAGAGTCTCTTCGGTGCGGCTCAGATCGGCGGCGCCGTCACGAATGAGACCGGCGTCGATGTTGACCTCGCTCATGTCGTTGACGATGACCGCAACGCGCTTGCCTTCACGGTTGTTGAGAATGTGGTTCATCAGCGTGGTCTTGCCGGCGCCAAGGAAGCCGGAAAGCACGGTGACGGGCAGAAGAGGTCGTTCCAGGGGTTGGTTCATGGCGATTTTCTCTGAAACACGGTTTCATGCTCCAGGGGCGGGCGCTCCCAGGCACTCATGACTGGCTTTGAGAGTGTGATGGCAGCATCGGGAGCGATCCTGACGCATTGCCCGGACCTGTTCCGGGCCGGGTTGCGACCAGCACTTTATCCATGTCGGGCCCTTTCCGGCACGTGAACCCAATTGATGAAACGTTATAACATTACATATTCACGGCGCAACCTGAATCCAGGGCGATGACACTTCACCTTGCATCGGCCTTGCTCCGCAGCAATGCCAGAGTTGCTGCGTCAGATACCGCAACGGTCCGGACAGCGACTGCGTGTCGTTGACCGAACCGGGAGGATTCACGGGCCGAGGACGCCGCCCCGGATATCAGGTTGATGCGATGCGTGATCGAGGTCGAGAGCGCGCCGTGGAAAGCCGGAGCGGATGAATCGCTGCAGCGTCTTCCAGACCCCATGCTGACCGGCTTCCTCGCGTCACATGATTCTGTCCGTTGAACAGGACAAGGCGTCGCCGCTCGATCGCATCGCCATGAGCCGGACGCCTGCGTGATGGACGTCATGTTCTCCAAGCAGGGACCGTACACGGCTGCACTCGGCGACTGTCGGGTTGCCTTCATCCCTGACGAGGGCGCGAGTCCTTCATTCGTCTTTCCGGTGCATAACGGGACTTGTCCCGCGCCGAGCGTCAATGTGAGCAAACAGCATGTTCTGACAGGTGGAGAGGATGTTTCGGCCGATGAACCCCGGCAACAGCGAGAGCACTGACATTGCCGCCGGTGCCGGGCGATGGTTGAGCCGATTGCAGTCAGCAGGGCATCGGGACTGTGCGCCACGGTCTCGGGTACGACAGTGTCCGTTTTCGCGGGCGATGGAAAGCTGGTCTGAACGTTCGACCCTGCCAACACGGTCGGCGGTCCGGCATTCGATCCCAAACCAGCCATGAATGCTTAGAGCGCTCGCCCCGGCGCATGAATACAGTGTCTCAGAGAAAAGGATGACGGATTGCCGCTGCACACTATGGCGGGATCAGCCTCCGGTGAACGAAGCTCAGCAGGCAGCGACCGAAGCGCCTGGGTCGGGCGGGATCGTTGAGATCTTCCCGGCCCGGGCCCGCGGGTGCGCTGCGTCACCTGGAAGAACATGTCGGCCTTCGCACCGCCGCCGGATGTCATGCGGCCGCCGGCAAGGCCGGCGACAATCCGACATCCTCCGGGGACTTCAAAATCCAGCTGCGATGGTGTAGTGTGCGTGGTTGTGGAAATGGACTCCTCGGCCTCTGCAACTATTTGAACTATTGCGCATATACTGCGGAGTCCATTCTCGTTTCAATGGTATGGTCAGCAATCCGGACCAGGTGGCGACAGCGTGCACAGACGCATGATCAGGGAGACGAGGTGATGAGTGACGGCAAGACGATTGTTTTCTTCCCCGAGGCCGCATTCGGGCCGGCCCTCAACTCCGTGGGCATCGCCCAGGTCTGCCGCGACATGGGCCACCGACCGGTGTTTCTGGCAGACCCCGGATTTGCCGGAGTCTTTGCCGACTACGGCTTCGAGGAACACGCCGTGCCGATGTCCGAGCCCATGGAGCCCGAGGCCATGGCACGGTACTGGTCTGACTTCATCAACGGCCAGATACCGAACTTCCACACACCGCCCATCGAACAGGTCTCGACCTATATCAAGGCCTGCTGGGAGGCGATCGTCGACACTGCAGTGTGGGCCGAAAAATCCCTGCCGGACGTCCTTGCCAGGGTCGAACCCGATCTCATCTGTGTCGACAACGTCGTCCTGTTCCCCGCCACCAAGCGCCACGGTGCGCCCTGGGTGAGAATCATCTCGTGCAGCGAGAACGAGATCGAGGATCCGGATATTCCGCCCCATCTGTCGGGGTGTCGCGAGGATGATCCGGAAGGCTTCCGCCTCTATCGCGAAGCATTCGAGCGGGAAATCGCCCCGATCCATGCACAGTTCAACGCGTTCCTCGTCAACTGTGGCGAGAAGCCCTATCCCCTCGGCCAGTTCTTCGAAACCTCTCCCTGGCTCAACCTCCTGCACTATCCCAAACCCCTTGCCTTCCGCCGTCGCCACCCCCTCGACGAGGAGACGTTCGTCTACCTCGAGGGCTGCATCCGCGAGGAAGACCCCTACACCGTCCCGGACTTCGCGGAGAACCGGGAGAGACCACTCGTCTACGTCAGCTTCGGCAGCCTGGGATCGGGCGACACCGATCTCATGAAGCGCCTGATGGCAACGCTGGGCACACTGCCCTACAGGGTGCTCGTGAATGTCGGCGACTATGGCGAGGCCTATCACCATGTGCCGCCGAACTGCCATGTCGAGAGCTGGTATCCCCAGCCTTCGGTCATTGCCGAAGTCGATGCCGTGATCCACCACGGCGGCAACAACAGCTTCAACGAGTGCCTCTATTTCGGCAAGCCGTCACTGATCATGCCTTATTGCTGGGACGGCCACGACAACGCTACCCACATCGACGAGAGGGGCTACGGCCTCGCCCTAGAACGCTATACGTGGACGGATGCAGACATCACCACCGCGCTCGAAACGCTGCTGACCGACAGCGCCATGAAGCAGCGGCTCGGGTCCCTCTCGACGCACATGCAGGCCGAGGACGGACGCCGCAAGGGCGCCAGGGCTCTCGACCGCCTGCTCCGCAACAGCACATGAGAGAGGCCTCGATCCTCGCCAAAGAACCGCTCGTCGACTGGGGACCGGTGGCGACACCCCTGGGCGACACCGTGTCGCAGACATCGGGACGCCTTCTTGAAGGCGGCTCCGGCCGTTTCCCCGAAGCCGGGTACTGGCGCTGCACCGAAGGGCACTGGCGTTGCGAAATCGTGCGCAGCGAGTTCTGCCACTTTCTGGAGGGTGAATGCACCTACACGAGCGATGATGGCGCCGTCATCGATGTGAGCGGTGGAAAGACCGTCTGGTTCCCCGAAGGCTGGAGAGGCGAATGCCGGGTCCTGAAAACCGTCTCCAAGGTCTACCTCATCGTCTGACCTTCCCGGCGAGACGCACCGGGGCCTGCCTTGCGCTGCTTTGCATCGTGGTGCTCCACGCGCCCGCCTGGGGTTCCAGCATGGCAGAGCGACTCGAGGAGCTGACGAAGACCTTCCTGGGTTCAGTCTCCGGCGGGGGCGCCGTTGCCGACCGGATCGACACGACCGAAGGGGACGATGGCGTCATCGTCATCACACTCTCCGACATCTCCCTGGGCGACACCGTGACGTCCCTTGTTGTCGACGATATCGCCGTGACCTGGAGGCCAGCAGGCGATCGGCTCTACTCCGCCTCCATGACGATACCGGCGATCAGCGCACGCGATGTCGGGGGCGACATGGTTGCCCGTCTCGCGGCAGGCGGCGGGACACTCGATCTGCTCGTCCACATCGATACCGGGCGCCTCGAAGCCGGCGCCATGGACGCCGTCGGCGTGACCGTGTCCCTGCCCGGGAGTCATGCGGCGATTCACGTCAACCACCTGACAGCGTCCGTGACACCGCAAGAGGCCACGCCCCTGACGCTGACAGGTCATGCTCAGCTTGCCCTGGACGGGCTGGCCGTGACCGGTGATGACGGGACGGCCGTCACACTGACCCGCGGCCATGTCTCCGGCTGGTTCCGCGACATCCCGACGACAGCGATCCCGGGCAGTCTGCCTGAGGGAGCTTCCATGAGCGGCGAGTTGGCCCTCGAGGGCCTGTTCGCAGCCGACGGAACCGGCATCCGGGCGGACATGCGTTCATCCCTCCTGGAGTTCACCGTGGCCGGCACCGGCGCCGGCCTGGGCACCGTCGGACTCCACTACAAACACGAGGGGCTGGCCCTCGGGGACGCTGGTCTGGCACCGGTCATGCCACGTTCCCTGACCGGCGACGCGAACCTTGATGCCGTGCCGGTCGCAGACCTGTTCGCCGGCAGCGTGCCGGAAGGCGCCACGCTTGATCTTGATCTGGACTGGACATGGCCGCACGGTGCGGGCAGCGCCAGCGGCCGACTCACGTCAGCGGCTCTCGCGCCGGCTCTCGCCACGGGGACCGTCAGGTTCGTCACCAGCGGACTGGCGGCCCTGGTCGAAGATGTGATGGCCGCGGCGCGTGACGGCAATCGCCGGGCACGCCACCTTGTCACCTACCTGGCCCTTTTCCGGGCCATGGGCCGTCACGACGGTGAGGCCGAAGAGCCACGTCTCGTTCATGACATCGCGCTGCTTCCCGACACCAGGATCCTGGTGAACGACAACGACATCAACATCCTCCTCAACCTGCTGGGCGCCCACTGACCCGTCTGCCTCACGAACGCGTCGCCGCACTGTCTCCCCCTGCTGCAAGCTGAAGAAGTCTCGAGCGCATCCTTTGTCGTTCTGTCCAGAAAAAACTGCGAGCGGCACGATGGCGCCGTCCGAGGCGGCAACCGGAAGGCCGACGGATCGCTCGGCCATGACGATTTCCTTCTGCGCCACGGTGTCCTGATCAGGCGACCGCCCAGCGCCGCAACATGGCATCAAAGCGGCCGTTCGTCTCGGGCGGAGCCTCTCCCTTGAGGAGTCTTTGGCGCTGACCGGCAAGCCACATTTGCGCGTTCCTTTCCGTTTCGAGGGACCGGGAGAGGATGTCGACCACCCCGCGCTCCAAAGCCGCTTGCGCCTGTGTCCTGGCATCTTCGAGAGTGGTGATGAGAGCCTGGGTGAGCTTGAGATCGTGGCCGATCGCCGCCAGCGGCCCGGAACCGACCTTGACGCGATAAGCGAGCCGGATTGCCGGGCTGAAAACCGGTTGCGGCCGGGCGCCTCGACGCACGATCTGCTGCACGATCCGGAACGCACAGGTCATCTCGCCGACGGAGTGTCCGATCCTGACCTCGCCCGCCGCTTTCTCGCCGCATTTCTCCAGCAAAAAGCCCTGCAGGAAGAACTGCTCGATGGCGAGGAGGTGGTTGCACAGGACCGTGTTCAAGACGGCAAACAGGGTGTCGCCCGCAGGGCGCGCGGTCTCGGTCTCGCCGGCCAGAAATCTCTCGTCAATGTCCTCCAGGGATTCGAGAAAGTCCTCCAGCGATCTCCCCTCGGCGGGCGAAGCCGACTCATCCGACCCGGATGACCGGAAGCTTCCCGCCGCGTCCGCCCTCGTCTGCAACTCGGTGACGAAGGCAGCGCCTTCACCGATCAGATCGTCGAGTCCTGCAGACGTCCCAAGCTTGCTCCTCGCCCGCCGGAGCGACGCCAGAGTCCGCGCCATCAGATCCAGATCCGCAAGCCAAACCTCCTTCTCGCGCCCCTGGAAATCGGGCGCGCCGCGGTCGGGACCCCCGGCGGCGCCGTCCGGATCGAGCGGCACGCCCCGGCGCTGCATCTCGCGGATGAGCTGCATGAGCCGTCGGGTCTCCGAGAGATTGTCGGCGTAGGCAAGTTCCGCCGCCATCCTCTCACCGTGGAACCTCAGGCAAAGCGACTGCACGAAACCCCTGTTGACCATGGTGAGTCTGGCGCCCAGAGCCAGATTCAGATCGGCATCGGGCCGTTCGCCATGCATATCTCCTGCACCCCCATCCTGAAGGCCCTCCGCAAGGACGCGCAGGTGTGACCATTCCCACGATCGCAGTCCCGGCGTCAACGCAGCGTCTGGAGTCGACAAGACAGTCCCCCGGCGTCACCTGATCGACGAAGGTCCGGCAACCGGCGTTGGGGCAGGCGTTCGCGCGCGGAACCTGGAAGGCGTCCTCGGTCATATGCCGGACCGAATACCTCATGAGGACGGCCGATCCGCCGACGGACATGATATCGCGCACGGCGGCAGCCGACGGGCCGTCGCCGCTCACCGAATCTGCCCCGACATTCGAGTCTGAACGCGCCACCCGGTCGCCCGTTCCGGTCTTCGAAGTCATCGCCCGGTCCATAGCGCCGCATGGCCTCCCGGGTGGCAGAAAAACTGTTGGCGGTGACGGATCCGGTGAACCATGTCCCGACAATCGGCGGGCGCCCGGACGCTCGAGTTCGGCACCGATGGCGCCATCAAGGATCACCGGCCCTCCCGATTGCCGCCGTCCTTCGCGCGCTGGACCTGACCATCCCGCTTCCCCCTCACGTGGGTGCTGAAAGCCCCGTGCATCCGGGCTGAGGGTATGCCGAAACCGAAGCCGAATCATCCGTTTGCCGCCAACGCGGCGGTCATGCCGGCGCGCCGCAACACTGATGCGCGAGAATGTCAACCATGCCCAGCGCCAGGAAGAGGCTGACCGTGACGCCCGACATCGCGGAAGCGATGTCGGGCGGGAGAGCGTTGCCGAACACCTGACCTATGGAGCAAGCCGGAGACGTTCTCGTTGACGGCGTCACCGCGAACATGACAATCCGCATGGCACCGAAGGGCGGGCGAAGTCAGAAATGGAGCTTCATGTCTTTGTTCTCGTCCAGACTGTTGTCGTCCTGCTGCCGGCAGCCTGGCTTTCCCTGGGCGCTCTCGACAACATCATCCATTACAGCATCAACCGCGACGATGTTGCCCGGGTCCTGGCGCTCGAAGCTCTGCGCGAGTGGCCCGACGTGCAGGGCAGGGTCGGCCATCGGGCGATCACGAACCCGGGGACGGTCCGTTGCCTGTTCGTCCTCGTGGTGTTGGCCGAGTGCGCAACGTCTGTCCTTCTGTGGATCGGCGCTGTCCATCTTGGGCTGGCGTTCTTCGGGCTCGCCGATTACCACCATGCCCGTGATCTTGCCATGATCGGCGCCCTGGGTTTCACGGGCATCTGGGCATCGTTCCTGATAGGTGGGCAGTGGTTCTACTACTGGTACGGCGAATTCGGGCAGCCCACTCACCTCAAGGCCACGCTCTGGGGACTCGCCACGCTGATTGTTCTGGCCCTGTAGGATGCTCACGGCCAGCCGAGTGCCGCTGGCCTCCCGGGGTGAAACGCATGCCATCCTGAGGGAGAGTGCATCGAGATCGTGGCCGAGCCTGCGGATGTTCTGAACAGGCCATCCTGCTGGTTCGACCGTGAATCCGAAGATGCCGTGTTCTCCCTGGCGCCCCATCTCCCCTCTCTGTCCTCAAGTAAAATGGCGGCTTTTCTGTCCTGCAAAGGGCCGCCGGATGACGGCGATGGGTCGCTCACATGTGTGGAGCCTTGAGAACGCCAGGGGCAGGTTGACTGCCATCGTCTGCGCAGCTCGCGCAACCAGAGCGCAGGACTGACACGACGTGGAAAGCGAGCGGTCGTCTGCCCGGGCAGGCGATGGCTGCGCTCGGGCTCGTTCGTTGACCACCTGACTGCCTTGCCGTGCGTAGTCGAACGCGCCGGAACGCACATCCTTGATACTGATGCGCTCCTCGCATTCCCGCCGCCGCTAGATCCCGTGAAACGGCTGCAACAGGCGGGACATCATGCTCGCGAATTTCAGCCGTGCGTCAGTGACCGCAAGGCAGATGCAGTCCTGCTCGGGACCTGCGACGGGCCGGTGCACCACCGACTCATCGGCAAAGCCGACATCGCCGCGTCGGTACCATGCTCCCCGATCGTAGAAAGACCCGGCAAGCACCATCGTGGCCTCAAACCCTCCATGCCCGTGGCCCGGAACACCCTTGCCGGCCGGGATCGACAGGAGCCGGGCTGTCGGGTCCGCACTGCCTGTCTTCAACGGAAACTGACGAATGCCGCCGCCGATGCCGCGCCATGCGAGATCGGCGACGTCACCGCCGGAGTAGTCGCGCAGCGGACGTGGCAGCACGAAAGGTCCGGGCCGTGCAGCCCCCGTGACATCACCACCGCCGTCTTCACCAGCCGGATCCGCCGTCACGGCGTCAATCATGGCGTCATCGACGGCGGCGGCCGGCGGCGCCGTCTCGATCAGCGCACCGCCGATTTCCTCGGCCAGGGCAAGAGCCGACCGGCAGTCGGGGCAGAGTGCCAGATGCGTGGCGACGAGCAGCGACATCGCCTCGTCGAGAGTTCCGGCTGCGTAGGCGAGCAGAAGATCATCGCTGACATGGTGCTCGATGGTCACCGCAACTCCTCCCGCAGCAGGCCAAGTTTGGCGCGCAGATGGCCGAATGCGAGACGCGCCCGTGACTTGACGGTACCGACCGGAAGCCCCAGACGCACCGCAATCGCCGCGTAGCTTTCGCCTTCGTAGAACGACAGTTGCAGGATCTCGCGCTGCGCACAGTTCAGCGAAGCAAGCGCGGCCCGGACGGCATCCGCTCGCTGCCGCGCGGCAAACGACTGTTCGCCATCGCATGGCGGATCAGGCCGGAAGGCGGGGTCATCGGGATCGAACCGAGGCCGACGCAGGCGGCGGAGCATGTCGATGCGTTGATTGCGCGCGATGGCGTAGATCCACGCTGCCGCGCCCGCGCGTCGGCTATCGTACTGCCTGGCCTTGCGCCAGACGGTGACGAAGATCTCCTGAACGATCTCGTCGGCGTGGTCGGCATCGGTGCCGCCACACAGCAGCCATGTCCTGATTCTCGGTGCGAAGTGGCGAAACAACAAACCGAACGCTTCGCGGTCCGCCCGCTCGGCGACGGCGAGCAGACAGCCCGACATGGCATCGCGTGCAGATGACTGCGTGCAGGTCGTCGCAACCGCATCCCCATGCAGGCGGGCAGCCGGAAACCCGATCACGTTGCGTGTTTTTCCCATCGCCCAAGTATACGCAGCGCGCAACGGTTCGGATCACTCCTTGTTCGCAGCCCGGGTGATCCACCTCGACCCTTGCTTCGTATAACAAGAAGATGACGCATGAGCGAAACGACAGTCCGGCACCGGATCAAGCGGCGCGACGCAGGATCGCGGTGATCGGCGCGGGTATCTCGGGCCTCGGCGCGGCGTGGCTGCTGTCGCGCGCCCACGATGTCGTGCTGTTCGAGGCAGCAGACCGGCCGGGAGGTCATGCGCGCACCGTCATGGTCCGGACCGGTGGCCGGGAGATCGCGGTCGATACCGGCTTCATCGTCTTCAACCGGATCAACTACCCGAACCTGTGCCGGCTGTTCGAGCGTCTCGATGTTCCGTTGCTGAAGAGCGACATGTCCTTCGCGATTTCCGTCGACGGCGGGGCCATTGAGTACGGCGGCCGCAATGTCCGGGCGGCGCTGGCCCAGCCGGCGAATGCAGCAAGGCCAGCCTTCTGGCGCATGCTGCGCGACATCGCCGTCTTCAACCGGACAGCTCTCAGGGACTCCGCCGACGACCCGGATCTCACCCTGGGTGAACTGATTCGCCGCCGCGGACTCGGAGCCTGGTTCGCACGATACTACCTGCTGCCCATGAGCGGTGCGATCTGGTCAACGCCCAGGGCACGCATGCTGGATTTTCCCGCCGGCGTCCTCGTCCGCTTCTTTGCCAACCACGGCCTGCTTTCGTTGACCGGGCATCATCGCTGGTGGACGGTCGCGGGCGGCTCGCAGACATACGTTTCCCGCATGTCGGCGGACATGGGCGCAGATCTGCGGCTGCGCGCACCCGTCGAGGCGGTGATCCGCGGGCCGGACGGTATCCGCGTGCGGGCGGATGGTCAGGAATCCGAGCGGTTTGACAGTGTCGTTCTTGCCTGCCACGCCGATACAGCCCTGACCCTTCTCAAGGATTCCAGCGCGAACGAGCGGCGTGTTCTCGGTGGGGTCCCCTTTCGGCGCAACAGGATCGTGCTCCATACCGACGCCCGGTCCATGCCGCGGCGCAGGGCCTGCTGGTCGAGCTGGGTCTATCTGGCGGCGTCACAAGGCGATGAGGACCAGGCATCGGTCACCTACTGGATGAATGCGCTTCAGGGCATCCCGCACGATACGCCGCTGTTCGCGACACTCAATCCGTCGATGCCGATCGATGACGCCAGAATCCTCGACGAACATGCATTCGACCATCCACAGTACGACTTCGGTGCGATTGCCGCCCAGGCGGCGCTGCCATCGATCCAGGGCGTGACCGATACATGGTATTGCGGGGCCTGGACCGGCACGGGTTTCCACGAGGATGGTCTGGCGAGCGCCGTTGCGGTGGCACGGCGCATGGGAGTACAGCCGCCATGGACGTGACCGGATCTTCCCTCGTGCGGGCCCGGGTCAGTCACGCCCGGCGCGTGCCGGTGAGAAACCGCTTCGTCTATCCCGTCGACTGCCTGCTCCTCGACGAGGCGGCGCTCGCGGGAAAACGGAGCCCTCGCCTGTTCTCTTTCGGAAGCCCGAACCTCGTCTGCCTCTACCCCCGCGATCACGGCATGGCAGGATGCGACGGTGTCGAGGAGGTTCGAAGGCTCGCATCGGATTCAGGAATCAACGACGTCGACCACGTGCTTCTGCTCGCCCATCCGCGCTATTGGGGCTACACCTTCAATCCGGTCAGCTTCTGGTTTCTTGTCGGCGCCGCCGGCAATCTCCGGGCGGTCCTTGCCGAGGTCCACAACACCTTCGGCGACCGCCACGGCTATCTGTGCACGGGAGAAAACGGCGCTGACATCGAACGCGACCGCTGGACCGTGTCCGCCAAGCAGTTTCACGTCTCCCCCTTTTTCGACGTCACGGGCGAATACCGTTTCCGGTTTCTGCTCGACGAGACCCGCGTTGCCGTCAGGATCGTCTACGACGACGGCGCGGGAGGAGGGCTCGATACCGCGATCGCCGGGGTCCGCCGGCCCTTCACTGACCGGGAACTCGCACGGGCTCTGGTGAACCTGCCGTTCGGCGCCGCCCGGACGACGGCGCTCATCCACTGGCAGGCGCTTCGCCTGTGGTTCAAGGGTGTCCCTTATCGCAAGCGGCCTGAGCCGCCGGAGACACACATCACATGACTGTTCGCCTCGCACTCGCCCTTCTGGCCTTCGTCGTCGCCAGCGTCCATGAAGAGGCTGACGCGGCGCCCGCCGAGCTGTCGGGGCGCGTTGCGGCGGAGCATCCTGCCGCCTGTGTCGACTACGCTTTCGTGTTTCTCGATCTCTACCGGGCCGAGCTCTGGACCGACTCCGCCTGGTTGCCAGGCGAAGAATTCGCCCTGTCCCTGGTGTATCGCCGGAGTTTCGACCGCGACGATCTGGTGGACTCGTCGATATCCGAAATGGCGCGCATGTCGGATCGCACCGAGGGGAGCCTTGACGCAGCGCGCGCCGAACTTGAACACGCGATGCACAACGTCGTGGAAGGAGACCGCTACACAGCCTGGCGCAGCGGAAAGGGTCACATTGAGTTCTTTCTCAACGCAAGCGCGACCGGCGTGCTGACGCACGACGCCGACCTGTTTCTCGACATATGGCTCGGCAGCCGCAGCCGCGATCCTGACCGCCGCGACACGCTGCTTGCCGGGCGCTGCGATGACTGATCGTCGTCGCACCGTTCCCGCCCGACACGAACTCATGGCGCCCGCCGCGGTCGCGGCGATGCTCGCCTTCGCCGGCCTGCCGCTCTACATCCATGTGCCGCGCTACTACGCGCAAGACATGGGGGTTGGCCTCGCCGCGCTCGGCATCGTGTTGCTCGCATCGCGTGCCTTGGACAGCCTGCAGGATCCGCTCATCGGCCGACTGGCCGACCGTTGGCCTGACCGCCGCGAAACCTGGGCACTGGTCTCGGGAGTCCTGCTCGCCTCCGGTTTCGCACTGCTGTTCGCGCCGCCGGGATGGGGCGCACCGTTGCCACGCCTGGCCGGCGGCCTTCTGGCCGCCTTTACCGGCTTCAGCGCACTGCAGATCGCGCTCTACGACCACGGCCTTGCGCAAGCGCAACTGTCGGGCGGAGGCCATACACGAATCGCACTGTGGCGCGAGTTCGGCAGTCTTGCCGGCATCTGTCTCGCTGCCGCGGCGCCGGCAGCGATCGGGATCGTCCTCGGCGCCGGGCTCGCCTATGCCGGCTATGCTGCCGCCTTCGCCCTTGCGGCGCTGCTTGTCCTCGGCCGGATGCGCGGCAGCTGGCTGGTCTCGGGCGGGTCTCTCCCGGAAACCGGCTTCACCGAGTCCCTGCGCGTTCCCGGGGTTGCGCCGATCCTGGGTTTCGGCTTCGTCAATGCCCTGCCAACCGCGGTGACCTCGACGCTTTTCCTGTTCTTCGTCAATGATGTCCTTGCCGCCGCGATCCATGCCGGTCCCGTGCTTCTTGTCTTCTTCGCCGCGGCCGCGGCCGCGGCGCCGGGTTGGGCCCGTCTCGCCGGCTTGGTGGGACGCAAGACGACTCTGACGGCCGGAATGATGCTGTCGATCCCGGCCTTCGTCTGGGCCTGGTTTCTGGGTTCCGGCGACATCGCGGTCTTCTATGCCATCGCCGCCGCCTCCGGCGCGGCGCTCGGCGCCGACATGACGCTGACGCCGGCGATGCTGGCGGCCCGGATCAGGGGCGGCGGCGGACAGGTGTTCTCGCTCTGGACGTTCCTGCAGAAGACCGCGCTTGCCGTCGCGGCAGGCGCCACACTGCCGGTGCTGGCGCTCGCGGGCTACGAGCCCGGGGCGCCCGTCGACGACGGCCGCCGGGCCCTGTCAACGGCCTACGCTCTTGTGCCCTGCGTCCTGAAGCTGGCTGCCATCCCGGTCCTCCTCATCTTCGTGCGCGACAAGGGAGACCATGCATGAAAACAAGACATTTTCCCGGTTCAGGCCTGTTGTTCGATCTCGCCGCGCAAGGCGTCGGCGACTATGCCGCCGAAACGCCGGTTCTCGACCTGCGGGACTATCTCAACGGTCCACTCGTCGCATCCGGTCTTTTTATCGGGTTGTCAGGCCGGGCCGACCGCCGCTTCACGGTCGACATGGTCGGCCGTTGGAACGGCAACCAAGGCACACTCGACGAGCAGTTTCGCTTCAGTGACGGCGAGACGGGCGAGCGCTGCTGGGCCCTGCGTTTCACCGATGACCGGACCTTTGTCGCGACTGCCCATGACGTTGTCGGGATGGCGAGGGGAGCGCAAACGGGCAGCGCGGCGACGATGCGTTATCGGCTGAAGGTGCCGCGTGCTCAGGGTGAGATCGTCGTCAGTATGGAAGACTGGTTCTATCTCGTGGAGGACGGTACGCTCATCAACAGGACACGCATGTCCAAATTCGGGATCAAGGTCGGCGAACTCGTGGTGTCGTTTCGCAAGTGTGTCGCCGGCGAGATTCCCTCCCGCAGAGCCGATTCACCATGAACAGGCTGGCTGGCAAGCGTTTCTGGCTGGTCGGCGCCAGTGCCGGCATCGGTCGCAGCCTCGCCCTGCGGCTGGCCGAGGAAGGCGTTGCTGTGGTGGCTTCGGCCCGCAACGGCGAGACGCTCGCCAAACTGCTGACAGAGATGGCGTCGGTGCGAACAGATGCCGGCGGCCACGCGGCGCTGCCGTTTGACGTTTCCGACGGCGCCGGGACCCTGAAGGCGTCAGGCTGCACCGGCACGGTGGACGGCGTCATCTACTGTGCCGGCACTTATGAGCCGATGTCGGCGCGCCGGCCCGACCTCAACGCGCTGGAGACGATCGTCGACGTCAACCTGACCGGCGCGCTGCGCGTGCTCGCAGCATGCATCCCGGGATTCTGCCGGCGCGGCGCGGGTCACATTCTCCTTGTCGGGTCACTGGCCGGATATCGCGGACTGCCCGGCGCCTGGGGATACGGCGCAACAAAGGCAGCCCTGATCCACCTCGCCGAGAACCTGCGTTGCGACCTCGTCGGATCGGGCATCGTGGTGCAGATCTGCAATCCGGGTTTCGTGGCAACGCGGCTCACCGACAAGAATCGCTTCAGGATGCCGTTCATCATGACACCGGATGATGCGGCCGAGCGGATCGTGCGCGGCATGATTCGTGGCCGCTTCGAAATCGCCTTTCCCTTTGCCATGAGGGCGGCATTGCGGCTTCTCGCAGCCCTGCCGCGCCCCCTCTATTTCAGGTTGTCGCAGCTTGCCGCCGGCAAGCCGGGAGAAACGTCGTGACCGCAGGAACCGACGAGTCCGGGATCTCTTCTGCCCTGCCCATGCGACTGAAAGTCATGCGATCGATTCTCAATCGGATCGAACGCGGAACGATCGACTTCGAACTGCCCGACGGGAAGAGAATCCGGGCATGCGGCGAGGCGTCCGGTCCGTGCGGCAGGATCGTCATCCTCAATCCCGCGTTCTTCGGTCGGCTGATCGCCGAGGGCAACATCGGGTTCGGCGAGATGTTCATGGACGGCTGGTGGACGACACCGGATCTCCAGGACCTGCTGGACGTCATCATGCTCAACAACGAGAACATGGCGCGGCACTTCCCCGGCGCCGGGCCGGTTCGCCTCCGGGAGCGTCTGCGCCACTGGTTCAATGCCAACAGCCGAAAGGGATCACGTCGCAACATCGCCCGCCACTACGACCTCGGCAATGTCTTCTACAGCCTGTGGCTGGACGAGACGATGACCTACTCATCGGGCATGTTCCGGAACAGCGGCGAGTGTCTCAGCGATGCGCAGCGCAACAAGTACGGGGCAATCTGCGACCGGCTTGCGGCCGCACCCGGCGACCGCATTCTCGATATCGGATGCGGCTGGGGCGGCTTCGCCGAATACGCAGCCAGAGAGAGGGGCCTTCTGGTGACCGGTCTGACGATCTCGCGCGAACAGCAGGACTATGCCCGCCGCAGGCTGTTCGGGGCCGGTCTGGCGGACCGCACGGAGTTTGTCCTGCGCGACTATCGAGACGAGCGCGGCCATTACGACGGGGTTGCCTCGATCGAGATGATCGAGGCGGTCGGCGAGACATACTGGCCAGACTATTTCTCTATGCTGCACGAACGGCTTCGCCCGGGCGGCCAGGCGGCCATCCAGGCGATCACGATTGCCGATCACCTGTTTGCGACGTACCGCGCTGCGCCTGACTTCATCCAGAAACACATCTTTCCAGGCGGCATGCTGCCGAGCCCGGCGGTTCTTCGCAACCAGGCCGACGCTGCCGGCCTCCAAACGGTCGACAGGCACACCTTTGCCGCGAGTTACTCGCGCACTCTTCGGGAATGGCGCCGGCGGTTCAACACCCACTGGGACCGCATTGCCGCGCTCGGCTTCGACGACCGCTTTTGTCGCATGTGGAACTTCTATCTTGCGGCAAGCGCTGCCGGCTTTGCGGCCGGAACCACCGACGTCGTCCAGGTCGCCTTGCGCAGACCGGCGTGAAACACGCGGACAGTCTGGCGCCCCTCGGGATGCGGCAATCCGTAGCCTGGCATGATTTCGGGCCGCGGCTTTCCGGCGCCATGCGGTTTGAAGGACGCCGGCTGCTGCCCTGCTTCGAGGACATGAACGTGCTGCACCTCCCGCGACGGACGCGGTGCCGGCGCCATGTCTCAGGCCTTGGTCTGCCTCGATGCCCACGCCCGCAGGGTTGTTTCGCGGTGGAAGATATAAAGGCCCGATGCGGCAATGACGGCGACGCCGGCCAGGGTCCACAGGTCGGGCACCTCACCGAAGACAAGGAGTCCGGCGATCATGGCGAGGATCATGTGCGAATAGGTGAAGGGCGCGAGGGTCGAGACCGGGGCGTGGCGAAAGGCGTGGATGAGGCAGTAGTGGCCGGTCATGGCGCAGCCGCCCAGCAGGGCCAGCATGAGCCAGTCGATGGCGCCGGGAGACGTCCACTGACCGGGAAGAACAAGAACAACCAGTGACATGACCGCAGCGCCAGCCACGTTGTTGTAGGCCATGCTCGTTCGGGCCTCGTCATAACGGTTGACCAGGCGCGTCAGCACATTGTAGGTCGCCATCCCGGCGGCGACCCCCAGCGGCAGGAAGTAGGCCCAGTGGCGTTCCTCGAACCCGGGTCTGAGCACGATCATGACGCCGGCGAAACCGACGACAATCGCGCTCCAGCGACGAATGCCAACCTTCTCGCCCAGAACCGGGATGGCAAGCATGCTGGTGATGAAAGGCGCGGCAAAGCCGATGGCGATGGCGTCGGCCAGGGGAATGTGGCGAATGGCCATGAAGAACGCGCACGTGACCGAGACCAGCAGGACCGAGCGGGCCATCTGCAGATCGAGGCGGTTGGTGCGCAGCGCCGGGATCAGTAACCGCGGAGAGATGAGGAAGGGCAAGAGGATGACGGAAAACACGTACCGCCCCCAGGCAATCTGCAGTGATGGCAGGGTCTGCGTCATGATCTTCGCCAGTGAATCCAGAATCACGAAGAAGACAATCGATGCCAGGGTAAGGGCGATACCACGGGGAATGTTGTCCAACGATCACCTCGTCAGCTGTCGTGGCCACCCTTCGGGCGGCGAATGGTAGGACATGCGCAAGATTGTTGTCGCCGACAATCTGTGCCATGGCTTCACCACACGGTTGGCGCCCGTGCCCACATCATTCATGGAGTGTGCTGTCTTGACCTTCACCGGGCAGTCGCGCGGGTGATTCACATCAGCGCCAGGTGGCGCAGCATCGGGGCGGTCATCGCGAGCGCTTTCGCGGCTTCGCTGACCTTCTCCATCTGCATGCCGCTGCTTTCGCTTATCCTCGAAGAGCGGGGGACGGCAAGCTGGCTCATCGGTCTCAGCAATGCCGCCGGACCGGCGGGATTGCTGGTCGCCACGATCTTCATGCCGCGCATCGTCGAATGGCTGGGCACCATGTACGCCCTCTATATCGGCTTCGCGCTCATGGTCGTGTCGATGGCGCTCTTGCCCGTTTTCGACAACGTGTGGGCCTGGTTTCCGCTCAGATTCACGCTGGGAATCGGTACCGCGCTCCACTGGGTGGTCAGCGAGACCTGGATCAACACACTCGCCGACAACCGCAACCGCGGGCGGATCATGGCCGTCTACGTGACGGCTCTCTCGGCCGCCTATCTTGCCGGGTTGCCGGTTCTGCTTGCCGTCGGCACCCACGGCATCCTGCCCTTTGTCATTATCGTCGCCATCCTGTGCCTTGCCGTCCTGCCCCTCGTTCTGGCGCGCAACCTGGCGCCGCGGATCTCAACGCAGGCCGGATTCGGCCTTCTGGCGGCAGCCCGGCGGGCACCGGCCACCATGGTGGCGGCCCTCGTCGACGGCGCCGTGATGGGTGCCCTCTTCGTGTTCTTTCTCATCTATGCCGGCCGCCAGTCCTATACGCAGGACGAGGCGATCGTCCTTCTCATCGTGATGGCCGCCGGCAACGTCATCCTCCAGTTTCCCGTCGGCATGCTCGCTGACCGTTTCGACAAGCGCATCCTGCTCATCGTCTTCGCCGTCGCCATCTCGCTCTTCACCATCGTCTTTCCGTTCGTCCTCCATCATGCCTGGCTCGTGTGGCCCACGCTCTTCGTGTGGGGCGGAATCATGGGCGGCATCTATACCTGCGGGCTGGCGCAGATCGGCCAGAGATTCAGACCTTCCGAACTGGCGCCGGCCAATGCCACGTTCATCTTTGTCTACGAGCTCGGACATCTGGTCGGGCCCCCGGCAGCCGGCTACGCCATGGGGCTGTGGAATCCGCACGGCCTCATCGTGTTCTGCGCCACCGGCGGCCTGCTCTTCGCCCTCTTCGCGACGCTGCGCCACGTCACCGCCGGCTCCGGGAACCGATGATGATGTGAGCGGACCCGCGCTGCTCGTCGTCAAGGGGCAACTGCTCGGGCCCGTTCCTGCACAATGATGTCTCGCCTGCCTGCTGCCAGGCCCTTCAGACGCAGGGCTTTTCCACGCGACGGTGATCGTGCCGTTTGGCGCCTCGGATCGCGTGTCGGGATCGTTGGTTGCAGCCGATGTGCCGCCAGCGGTGCCGTGCGGACACCGCTGGCGGCGGCTTTCCGGCCTGCAAGGCGATTCGTTTTCCGAACGTTCGGGCCGATGTGGCGGCTGGCAGTCAGGAAAAGCCAGCGTGGGATGAGCCTGCTTCATACGGCAAGGTCCTGTATTCCTCCGGCATGAGGCGGTATCCCGCACCCGCTGGCATGTCGCTGAAATCTATCGAATACTGTTCGTGTCAAGCAGGTTCGATTGACTGGCTTTCGAGATCCGGCCTCAGGGAACCCGGCATGCCCCTGTTGCCGACACCAGAGCATCGCCTGACGCCACGCCCGTGTGCGCCCGGTATCCTTGCCGTACGCTCAGACCCATGCCGGCTCGGGAGCCATGATGCGCCAACGCCTGCCCATCGGCATGCAGGATTTCGCCAGGATGCGCGAGACCGGCAGCTACTATGTCGACAAGACCCCTCTCATCGGGCAGCTCGTGGATGACGGTCGCCATTACTTCCTGTCGCGACCACGCCGGTTCGGCAAAAGCCTGCTCGTGGATATGATCGGGGCACTGTTCGAGGGCAGGAAGGACCTGTTCGAGGGGCTGGCGATCCATCAGCACTGGGACTGGTCGCTCACCCATCCCGTCGTGCGCCTGAGCTTCGACGGGAAGTACAGCGAACCGGAGGATATCGAGCGCCATGCGGGGTTTGAGGCTGCCACCTGCCGCACCGCGCCGGAGCGTCTGTTCGACCTCCTGGACCGCCTCCACCACGCCACCGGACAGCGGGTGGTGATCCTCGTCGACGAGTACGACAAGCCGATCCTCGACGTACTCGGCGATGTGGCGCTGGCGACGGCCAACCGGGAATACCTGCGGGGCTTCTACGGCATCGTCAAGGGCAGTGCTGCGTATGTCCGCTTCGTCTTCGTCACCGGCATCACCATGTTCTCGAAGGTCAGCCTGTTCTCGGGCCTCAACAATCTTGAGGACATCAGCCTCGATCCGCGCTATGCGACGCTCTGCGGCTATACGGACGACGACCTCGACGAGGTCTTCGCCCCGGAGTTCGATGGTCTCGACCGCGACAAGATCCGCACCTGGTACAACGGCTATCACTGGCTGGGCGGGGGAGCGGGTCTACAATATATCCGCGGAGCAATATGACTGGCTTCGGGCCTCGACACAGCACAGCCATCGTACTGACGCAGCCACCGATGTGGTCACTGACGCAGCGGAGTGAGCCGAGATGGATGTGGAGCACAAGCCACTTGACGACCTGCTGACGTAATGAAGAAGCGGTGCCGTTTCCTGGTCCGAAATTGGGCCTAGTCATCGAATGCCGGTCGTGATTCCAAAAACGGTCTTGAGGGCAACGGTGGCGGGAACAGTGTATCAGACAGCTTCAAGTGATGTTCCGCACTCAACCGGAGCCGCCCCGATGGTGCCTGTGAGTATCCGGAACAGGCCCTTGAAGGCAGCCGCGTGGAGAAACACCGGGACCTCTGGTATGCGTAGCATCCAAGGTTCCGGCCACGAGCGACCGGTGCCCCCCACCCGCGAGGACCATGTCGACTCCCCATGAAGCATCAGGACTCATGACCCGTCAGTCTCTGCCCATCGGCATCCAGGACTTCACGACAATCCGGCGTGAGGGGTTCTACTACGTCGACAAGACGCCCCTCATCCGGCAACTGGTGGACGAGGGCCGCCATTACTTCCTCTCCCGGCCCCGGCGGTTTGGCAAGAGTCTGCTCCTCGACACGCTCCGGGCCCTGTTTGCAGGGGAGGAGGCCCTGTTCCGGGGCCTGGCCATCCATCCGCACTGGGACTGGTCGGTGACCCACCCCGTGGTGCGCCTGAGCTTTGGCAGCAAGTATGACGGACCGGAGAACATTGAGCGCAACATCACCCATCAACTCGGCCTGATCGAACATGCGGCCGGGTTGGCTCCGGTGCCCGCCGCGGAAGCCGCACCCGAGCGCCTGCACACGCTTCTCTACCACCTCCATCGCCAGACCGGCCAGCGCGTCGTGATCCTCGTCGATGAATACGACAAGCCGATTCTCGACGGATTGCATGATCCCGACCGGGCCCGCGCCAATCGGGAGTACCTGCGCGGTGTCTATGGTATCATCAAGGACAGTGCCGCCCATGTCCGCTTCGTTCTCGTCACCGGCGTGAGCATGTTCTCCAAGGTCAGCCTGTTCCCGGATCTCAACAACCTCGAGGACATCAGCCTGGACCCGCGCTTTGCCACGCTCTGCGGCTACACCGATGCCGACATCGACACCGTGTTTGCCCCTGAACTGGACGGATTGGACCGGGACATGATCCGCACCTGGTACAACGGCTACAACTGGCTGGGCAGCGACCGTCTCTACAATCCTTTTGATGTGTTGCTGTTATTGCGGAAGCGGGAGTTCCGCCCCTACTGGTTCGAGACCGGCTCGCCGCGCTTCCTTTTTGAGACATTGAAGAGGAAGTCCGTCAGCCCGATTGAACTGGAAGGCATGCTGGCCGACCGGGCGCTGGTCTCCAGGTTCGATGTGGAGGATATCAGTGCGGAGGCCCTGCTGTTCCAGACAGGCTATCTGACCATTACAGAAGAGATACAAGAGGGCCACCGCACCCTCTACCGGCTGGACTCGCCCAATCAGGAGGTCAAACTCAGTCTGAATGACGAGTTGCTGGCCTTCCTGAGTCCGAAGAGTCGGATGCCCTCGGACGAGGGAGCGACCCTGCGGGACCGGCTCGAGGCGGGCGACTTCACGGGATTCGCGGAGACACTCAAGGCCTGGCTCGCCAGCATTCCCTACCAGTGGCACGCCACGGGGGATCTCGCCCGCTACGAGGCCTGGTATGCGAGCCTGCTGCATATGTGTTTCCGGGCCATCGGCGTGGATGTACGCGCCGAGGCGGCCACCAACCATGGCCGCGCCGACATGGTGGTCCATCTCGGGGGTCAGGTGTTCATCCTCGAGTTCAAGATGGCGAACAGCACCGACGGTGCCGATGCGGCGCTGGATGCGGCGTTCGTGCAGATGCGGGCACGGGGGTATGCCGACACCTATCACGGCCAGCCGGTGCATCGGGTCGCCATCGCCTGCGGGCGCGACGTGCGCAACCTGCTGGAGGTCCGGGCAGAGTCGGTCCCGTGACCATGGTGCCCCGTTCGGGCGGTGCGACGTTCCGGGGCGGGACCCATCTGGATGAACATGGTCCGCCCCCCTGCCCCTGTCGTTGATACGGCTCCTGCGCAGGCGACCTACGGTGGAGAGTCACTCCATGGCTGCGCCTACAGTGGCGTCGGGATCGCCGGAGAGGTCATGCCTGCTGCCCACGCACAACCGGGTCTCTCATCCATGCAACAGACAACAGGACAGGACCCCGCTGGCCGGGAGCCGCCGTCTTTGCGCCAGCATGTCGAAATCAGGGGTGTACGCAGTGACCTCGGGGGTTGGTAGACCGGCGGTTGATTCTCTATTGTGTGATCCCGTCAACGAACGACCGGCAGATGCGGTGATCTTTCCGATGACTGCGCTGTCGGCGGTTCGCTTGATCACGGATTGGACCCAAGCATGATCGACAACGCCTACAATCTCGACGAAACCGTCCATGACGAGATGTACGGCGCCGACGGCGCGCCCCGCGATCACTGCCGGTTGCTCGATGAGGCACTCCAGGCGCTTCCCGGCAGCGAGCTTGCCCTGATCCAGGACCGTGTACGGCGGTCGTTCGCCGAAGAGGGCATCTCCTTTACCGTTTACGGGGACGAAGAGGCCCAGGAGAGGATCATTCCCGTCGACTGCATTCCGCGCATCCTGACGGCAAAGGAATGGCAGCAGATCGAGACCGGTCTCACGCAGCGCATCGACGCCCTCAACCGCTTTATCGGCGATGTCTACGGTGAGGCGCGCATCGTCACCGACGGCGCGATCCCGGCGGACCTGGTCCGTGGCTGCCCCCAGTACCGGATCGAGATGCGCGGCATGCGTGTTCCCCACGACACCTGGGTTGCGGTCTGCGGCACGGACATCGTGCGTACAACCGAAGGATTCATGGTCCTGGAAGACAATCTGAGGGTGCCCTCGGGGGTCTCCTACATGCTGGCAAACCGCGCCGCGGTGAAGAGCAACCTGCGTCGCCTCTATCGACGATACAAGGTACGCGACATCGGGCACTACGGAGAGGTCCTGCGCGACACTCTCGCCAGCCTCGCACCCGGGGAAAACGATGATCCGTGCATCGTTCTCCTCACGCCGGGTGTCTTCAACTCCGCCTTCTACGAGCATATGTTCCTCGCCCACGAGATCGGCGCATCCCTCGTCGAGGGCCGCGATCTCCTGGTCGACGACGGGTGCGTGTTCATGCGTACCACGCGGGGGCTGAGGAAGGTGGACGTCATATACCGGCGGATCGATGACGATTTTATCGATCCGCTCGTCTTCCGTCCCGACTCGCTGCTCGGCGTTCCCGGCCTCATGAATGCCTGCAAGAACGGCAACGTGACCCTGGCCAACGCACCCGGCACAGGCGTGGCGGACGACAAGAGCGTCTATGCCTATGTGCCCGACATGATCCGATACTACCTTGGCGAGGAACCGGTTCTTACCAATGTCCAGACCTTCCTGTGCCGCCGCCCGGACGATCTCGAATACACCCTCGACAATCTCGAGAACCTCGTCGTCAAGCGAGTCGGTGAGTCGGGGGGATACGGCATGCTGGTAGGACCGCACGCGACGCTGGAGGAGCGTGAGACATATGCCCGGGGCATCAGGGACAATCCTGCGGACTTTATCTCCCAGCCGGTGCTGCCGCTTTCGCGTGCCCCCTGTCTCATCGGGGAGCACCTGGAGCCGCGTCATGTGGACCTTCGGCCCTTTGTTCTTCATGGCCGCACGACCCGGATCGTGCCCGGCGCCTTCTGCCGCGTCGCTCTCGTGAAGGGAAGCCTTGTCGTCAATTCCAGCCAGGGCGGCGGCGGCAAGGATCTCTGGGTCCTGGAGTCATGATGCTCGCACGCAGCGCCCAGGGCCTCTACTGGATGAGCCGCTATCTCGAGCGTTCCGAATTCATTGCCCGCCTGCTCGAGCTGCAGACGAGAGCGCTGGTCGACAGACCGCTCTCGGAGATCCATCAGGGGTGGAGGCGTATCTATGGCAGTCTCGGCATCAGCCCCCCGGCCGGTGAGCTCGAGGCGGATCACAGTGACGATTACGCCCTGGCTGATTCCTACACCCTGGCCGGCGATCTCACCTTCGAGGCCAGCAACCCCAATTCGATAAGAAGCTGTTTCGCGACGGGCCGCGAGAACGCCCGCCAGATGCGTCACTGCATCAGCAGCGGGATGTGGATGAACCTCAATCTCGCATGGCTGGAGATCAAGGACCTCGACATGCCGGATATCTGGGCCCGGGAGCCGGAAGCGTTCTATGCAGGGATGTCGCGGACCATCAAGACCTTCGATGGCTTCGCCGCAGCAACCATGTACCGCGACGAAGGCTACCAGTTCCTGCGGCTTGGCACCCTCATCGAACGCATCCAGCTCACCACCGCCCTCGTGACCACGCATTGCCGCGTTGTCGAAGGCGCCGGAGATCATGAGTGGACCAGCCTGCTGCGTGCATGCCAGGCGCTCGATGCCTTTGAACGTGTTCACGGCATGGAGAGGAAGCCCGAACGGATCCTTGCCCTTGTGATCACCGATCCATTGCTCCAGGGATCGCTTCTGGCTTCTCTCACATCCACCACATCTTGCCTTGATACCCTCGGTGACGAGGCGGGGAGCCCGGCGACCGCGACGGCGGCCCGGCATGTTGCCGGCAGGATGACGGCCCGGGTGGTGTACGATTGGCCCGACAGCAGCGACCGGCTTCACGTGCTTGACGAGATCGCCCGCGAGGCCCGCGACCTCCACGACCTCGTCACCGGCGCCTGGTTCGAATACGCGACCGGCGAGGAAGGGGCGTGACACGGCCTGCCGGTTTCAAGGTGACCCATCAGACCCGTTACCGCTTCTCCGAACCGGCAAGCGGGAGTGTCTTCATGTGCTGCCTCAAACCATGTGAAGACCTTGGTCAGCAGCTTCTTGCCTTTTCCCTGGAAACCCGCCCGGACGTGCGGGCTGCCGACGACATCGACTGTTTCGGCAACCAGCGTCACGTGCTGTCGCTCCTCGCGAAACACGATCACCTGGAGATCGAGGCGCGCTCCCTGGTGATTCCGGCCGGCGACCCTGACCTTCCGGCGGACCTCGGGGACAATCCATGGGAGAGACTCAACGCAGCGTCGCATCCCTTCGAAGACTGGGAATGGCTTCGCCCGACGCAGCTGACATCTGCCTCAGCCTCGCTGACCGCCTTTGTCGAGCGCCACGCCATTGCGCCCGGCGCCGACCCGTTGGCCAGCACGCGGGATCTTTCGGAGCGGCTCCACCGCACCCTGAACTACGTTCCGGGCAGCACCTCGACGCAGTCCACCATCGAGGACATCCTGGCGACCGGCCAGGGGGTGTGCCAGGACTACGCCCATCTCATGATCGCCATCAGCCGCTCGTGGGGCATTCCGAGCCGCTATGTGTCCGGATTCCTCTACGACAACAGCGATGAAGGGGGATATCACACCACCCACGCCTGGGTTGAGTGTCGCTTTCCCGATGTCGGCTGGGTGGGGTTCGATCCCACCAACGACAGCATCGCCGGCGCCTGTCACATTCGCATCGCGGCAGGGCGCGATTTCTCCGACGTCTCGCCGACCCGCGGCATTCTTCTGGGCGGGTGCCGGACCACCCTCGACGTCGATGTCAGGATCCGTCCTGCCAGCAGATAACGCCGAACCCGCCACTCTATTCGACCACGGCAATCCTGGCCGGGACGCGATGCAGGAATCCCGCGTCGTCGTCGGTGAACATCATCATGTCGATGAACATGGACATGCCCACATCCTGGGGCAGGTAGAAGTTGGCTTCGTAGTTGGACGCCACGCCGGGATCGAACTTCTCGTCTCCCGGATCGTTGTGGACATCCCAGAACCACGGCCCCACCCAGTCGGGCGGAAAGGACAGACCCAGATCGTAGCCGCCGATCCAGCACTGATCCTGCCAGATACCGGTGTCGCGGTAGTAGGTCCCGATGACCTGCAGAAGTTCGCGCACGGGAAGGTTCGGTCGGATGACCTCCGCCAGGACGGTCCTGACGCCGGTGACGGCGTCGAGATAGCGCAACACGTCGGGATGCGGTTCACCGACGCACACGGTACGCGCGATGTTGGAGTGGTAGCGATTCCAGACGCCGCAGATGTCCACGTTGACGACATCGCCCGGCATGATCTGCCGCCGTGTGGCAAGCGCATGCATGGTGGCGCTGCGCGCACCCGACGACACCGGCATGGTGATCGACGATGGCTCACCGCCGGCACGGGCCATGGCGCGCACCATCTCGCCCCACACCTCGAGTTCGGTGACACCGGGACGAATGGTGTCGATGGCCGCCTGCATGCCGATGTCGCCGATCCTGGCGGCGGTGCGGATGAAGGCGAGCTCGGAGGGCGACTTGATCCGACGAACGCCGTTGACGATGTCACTGCCGTCAACCACCGTCGCACCGTGTGCCTCGAACCCCGCCTGCAGGCGCTCACTTGCCACGCGGTTTGGCCGGTAGCTGTGCATCTCCAGACCAACCCTGCCGTCCAGCCAGCCGGCGCCGTCGAGGGTCTCGACGACGAAACCGATGACGTCCCCGGAAGGCTGGGCGTCACCGCCAAAGATACGCAGATCCCGACTCACCGTCGTGAATCCTGCCAGAATCTGCTCGTTCTGCACTTCGATGTGAATGAAGTCGTCGGCATTGACGTGAACGGCGATGCCGGTGACCGGCAGCCATGCCGTCGGCCCCTGGGCCTGATACCACTCGGCGCGATAGCCCGAGAGATAGCACACGGACTCCGGGGAGGTGAGGTAGAGCGTGTCGAGGTCGCTGGCGGCCATTGCCGTACGCACCCGGCCCAGTCGACGGCGGTACTCGTCGAGGGAGAAAACCGTCTCTGCTTCCGGCCGCAAAAACCTCAAGGTTCGTTCCTTGTGCGTCATCGTCATCGAATCCCTCCCCGCGAGATGACCGGCGGCTCTCGCTTCCGGCCGGTGTTTTGCCCATAGTTCAGCCTGCGCAATGTTCGGGGGATCACGCCTTGGCGCTGATGCTGGGTATCGATACCGGCGGAACCTACACCGATGCCGTGTTGCTTGACACCAACCGGGGCCCTCTCGACACGGCGAAGGCCTTGACGACACGGCATGACCTGACGATTGGCATCGCTGCCGCCGTCGATGCGGTGCTCGGCGAGCATGCGGACACGATCGCCCTGGTGTCGGTCTCGACGACGCTGGCCACCAACGCCATCGTCGAGGGTCGGGGCAGTCCGTCAGCACTCATCCTCATCGGTCATGCGCACGATGACGGCAACAGGAGGGATGTCGTGAGCGCCCTGGCCGGAGGCCCGCTCATCCGGGCTCGCGGAGGCCACGACGCGCTGGGCGAGGAAACTTCTCCGCTCGACCTTGATGGCGTGGAAGCCAGTGCTCTCAAGGTGGCCGGTGCCGTCTCGGCCTTTGCCGTTTCCTCGATGTTCTCGGTTCGCAACCCGGCACACGAGATCGCGGTGCGTGACATGTTGCGCGACTCGACCGGACTTGCAGTCTCCTGCGGCCACAGCCTGAGTTCCGAACTCGATGCGCCGCGCCGCGCCCTGACGGCGCTGCTCAACGCCCGGCTCATCCCCATGATCCAGGAACTCATCGTCACCGTCACCACGCTGATGGCCGAGCGCGGGGTCGAAGCCCCGGTCATGGCCGTCAAGGGTGACGGATCCCTGATCGATGCCGCGACGGCGCTGGAGACCCCGGTGGAAACCATCCTTTCGGGTCCGGCCGCCAGCGTCATCGGCGCCCGGCATCTTTCCGGTCACGACAACGCCTTCATCTCCGACATGGGTGGAACCACCACCGACATCGCGCTCGTCGAGAACGGACGACCGAAACTCGATATCCGGGGCGCAAGGGTCGGCGGGTACCACACCATGGTGCGCGCGGTGGCCGCCTACACCAGCGGTCTCGGCGGCGACAGCGAAGTGCGCCTCGACGAGAAGGGGCAACTCGCGGTCGGCCCGCGCCGTGCCGTACCTCTGTCTCTCCTCGCCCACCGCCACCCTGGCGTCATCGACACCCTCACCCGGCAGGCCAAGCGTGCCTGGCCGCTTGAGTGGGACGGGATCTTTGCGCTTCGCCTGCGCCAGCCCGCCAGCGAGCCGCCCGGTCTCTCCCGACCCCAGCGTTACCTGTGGGAAGCACTCGCCGACGGTCCCGTCGCCATGGAGACCCTTTATCGCGACCGCTCCCCCAAGCTGTCACTGGAGGCCCTCATGGAAAGAGGGCTCGTCATCCTGTCGCGATTCACGCCAAGCGACGCGGCGCATATGCTGGGTATCCACGATGCCTGGCAGGGCGAGGCAGCGGACCTTGCGGCACAACTGTGGCTGAGGTGGTGGGTCATGAGCGGCCACACCGCACCCGACGATGGCGAGGCCTTCGCAGAACGCGTCCTGGAGGCAACACTCCAGGCCAGCGCTCACGCACTCATTGAAGCGGCGATGCAGGAAGAACATGGACTTCCTTTGCCATCCGGACGTTCGGCGGACGCCCTGCTCCGGGGCGCAACGGACGGTCGAAAGGGCACGCACTTCGCGTTCGATGTGCGTCTCAACCATCCGGTGGTGGGTGTCGGGGCGCCCGCCGCGACCTATTATCCGCGCATCGCCGACCGCCTTCACACCGACATCGTGGTGCCGACCCATGCAGGCGTATGCAACGCGGTGGGAGCCGTCGCCGGCGGTGTGGTGCAGAGGGTCGACGGGCTGCTGACGGCGCCCCGCAGCGGAATCATACGCTGTCATTTGCCCGAAGAGGTGACGGACTTCGAGGATCTCGAGGAGGCGGCGCGTCATGCCAGCGGCGTGCTCGAACACCTGGCGCGCCAGGCAGCGCTGAGAATCGGTGCCGACGACATCATCGTCCACATGGACCGCAAGGACGAGATCGTGCCCTGCAAGGACGGCAGTTCGCTCTTCATCGAAAGCCGTCTTGCCGCCGTGGCGGCAGGGCGGCCCGCACTGGGTTTTCAGGAAGGGCGCGGCACGAAGCCGTCCTCGTAGAAGCGGTACCAGTTCCCTCCCATGACGCCGGCAATCTCGTCTGCCGCCATGCCGACGGCAGCGAGACCCTCCTCGATGGCATCGAAGCAGAGATTGCTGGTGAACCAGGAGGGAAAGGGCGGAACGGCGGCATCACCACCATCGTTCTTCGTCCAGCGTCCGGTTCGCATCCATGCGATGACACGATCGGGCTGATCCTGCACGAGATCCGAACCGATGCCGATGCGGTCCATGCCGAAACGTTCGCCGGTGTCGGCCACCATGCGGCAGAAACTCTCGAGACTGCACTGCGGGCCGTCCTTGAGATGCGGCGGATAGAGGGAAAACCCGATCATGCCGCCGTTCCGGGTCACCGCGGCTATGGCCTCGTCGGACTTGTTGCGCGGCACGGGGCACCAGCGTGCCGGATTGGCGTGGGTGATGGCGACCGGTCGTTCGGACAGCTCCGCTGCCTCGATGGTGGAGCGCTCGCCCGAGTGGCTCATGTCGATGACCAGTCCGACCCTGTTCATCTCGCGGATCACCTCGCGGCCCATCCGGGTGACGCCGGAATCGTGATGCTCCTGGAAGCCCGCCGCCAGCAGTGACTGGTTGTTGTAGGTCAGCTGCATGAAGCGGCCGCCCAGGGTGTGGAGGATCTCGATGAGACCGATATCGTCTTCCATGGGGCTGCAGTTCTGGAATCCGAAGAAGATGGCGGTTCGCCCGCTGTCGCGGGCGCGTCCCACGTCCTCGGCCCACAGCCCCTTGAAGACGAGATCCGGGTGTTGCTCGAACCACCGGTTCCACTGCTCGATGTTGTGCACCGTCTCGCGGAAGGTTTCGTGGTAGGCCACGGTGACATGCACGGCATGCACCCCACCCTCGTTCATCTGCCGAAAGATCGTCTCGGACCAGTTGGCATACTGAAGATTGTCAATTCTCATGGCGCAACAGTGCGTCCTGGTGACCTCAAGGTCCATAGAGCCCGCAACGATCAGGACGGGGTGTGGCAACCGCCTGATCAAACGTGCCGCTGCAGCCATCTGCTTCCTGCAGGCCCACAAGATCAGGGGAGAATGACAATGCCCAGGGAACGACAGAACATCGCGCAGGGTCATGCCTGCAGGAGCACCGACGCTGATTTGGCATGCGGAAACCAGCACTATGCCGCGCTTGCGCACCCGGACCATGAATCCTTGAGAGGGCCGTGTTGAAGCTGATGGCAGCGCAGACATCCCGGCATGTTGAGAAACCGGCTTGCGACCGTGACATGGCCACGATTCGTTGTAGTGTGCCGCCTTGCCGAAGGGGTTGCCGGGAAGATGGCGGTGCGGCGTGTATGCGTGTTCTGTGGTTCCCTGCCGGGACATGATTCCCGGTACCTGGCACTTGGCAGCGACCTTGGGCGGTTGTTGGCCGAAGCCGGGCTTGAGATTGTCTACGGCGGCGGCGGAGTGGGCATCATGGGAGCGGTTGCCAACGCGGCCATCGCCGCGGGAGGCCATGTGACCGGGGTCATTCCGTCGTTCCTCGCCGAACGGGAACATCACCACCCCGGCGTTGCCAGGATGATCGAGACCCGCGACATGCACGAAAGACGCATGGTCATGTACGACAATGCGGATGCCTTCGTCGCCCTGCCTGGTGGTATCGGCACCCTTGAAGAGGCCGTCGAGGTTGTCAGCTGGATCACCCTGGACATTCACACGAAGCCGGTGATTCTCATGGATTCGGCCTACTGGTCGCCCTTCCTCTCCTTGCTGGAACACATGGATGGCGAGGGCTTTTCCCATCGCCCGCTGACGGACTGCGTCGACAGTGCTGACGCGCCGGAGGACGCGGTCGCGCGCCTCGCCACGGCGCCTTCCTGACAGGTATCGCCCGGGCCGGAATTCTTCGGGTGGCAAACACTCACACGGCGTCGATGCCGGCGAGTTCATCGAGAGCGGCGACGATGGCGGTGGCCATCGCCGGTTCGTCGGGCATGTGTCCACCGTGCTCGACGATACGCAGGTCAGCGCCGGGCCAGGCCTTCGCCAGGCGCCAGGCCTCGCTAAGTGGCGTACACATGTCGAAGCGGCCGTGAACGATCATTGCGGGGATATCCGCGAGGCGATCGCAGCGTGAGACGATGTGATCACTGACATCGAGAAAGCAGTCGTTCTCGAAGTAGTGCGCCATGATCCGACCGTAGCCGGCACCGCCGTCATCGTCGCTACCGGTGAGGCTGGTGTCGCGGGGGTGAAAGTAGACGGAGGCCGTCTCCCAGGCGCCAAGAGCCCGTGCGATGCGCTCTGCGTCCACGGGATCGTTACCGCGAATGCGGCGGTAGGTCGCTGATTCGAGGTCTTCCAGGTCTTCCGGCGGGAAGTGGGCGACAAAACGGTCCCATGCCTCGGGATAGATCATGTTGGCGCCAAACTCGAAGAGCCATCTCTGCGTTGTCCGGTCGGCAAGCCATACACTCCAGACACAGACGGCACTGACACGTTCTGGATGAGACTGGGCATAGACAAGGGCGAGGGTCGATCCCCATGAGCCGCCGGCGGCGTGCCAGCGACTGATGCCGAGATGCTCGCGAATTCTCTCGATATCAGCGACGAGGTCCCAGGTCGTGTTGTCGTCGACGAGCGCGGCGGGCGTGCTGCGTCCGGCGCCGCGCTGGTCAAAGGCAACCACGCGGTAGCGCCCGGGATCGGCAAGCTGGCGATGGCGCGGCGAAATCCGGCCGCCCGGCCCGCCGTGAAGGAGAACGATCGGCACGCCGTCAGGATTGCCGCTTTCCTCGACATGGAGTTCGTGGCTCGGCGATACCCTGAAACGAAAGGTGTGGCGCGGCTCGCTGTCGGGATAGACGATGGAGGAGACGTCGGGGAGGCCCACCGGTCAGTACCCCCTCGCGGGATCGACAAGATTGGCAAGTGGTGCGCCGCGCACGAAGCGATCAAGGTTGTCGAGAAAGACCTTGACGCTGAGCCGGTCGTAGTCTTGCCAGGTGAGCATGCCGCCTACGTGAGGAGTGATGTGGACGTTTTCCATGTCCCACAGCGGGCTGTCAGGAGGCAGGGGTTCCTCGGCGAAGACATCGAGGGAGGCTGCGGCCACGTGTCCCGACTGCAGGGCCGTGATCAGCGCGTCCTCGTCGACGACCCCGCCTCGCGACATGTTGTGCACGATCACACCGGGCTTGGCGGCGGCGAGTTCAGGAGCGCCGATCAGCCCACGCGTCGCGTCAGTCAGTGGCGTGACGACGATGGCATAATCGCAGAGCGCAAGGACTTCGCCCAGCCGGTCCGGTCCGACGACCTTCTCGAGTCCGTCGACAGGCTGCGGTCGCGCGCGCACGCCGTAGACTGCCATGCCCAGAGCGCGCCCGATTCGGGCGCAGGCCTGGCCGATCCTCCCCAGACCGACAACAGTCAGTGTCCCTCCGATCGAGCGCATGACGTCGTGGGGCTCCCAGAGATGCGCCCTTTGCTGGTCGTGATAGCGGAAGAAGCGGCAGTTGACCGCGATCAGGCGAGCGATGGCGAACTGCGCCATCGCTTCGTCCTGCACGCCGCCGGCGTTGCACACGTGCACACGCTCGCGATCCCAGGGAACGAGATGGTTGATGCCGGCGCCAGAGACATGGACGAAACGCAGCGAGGGCTGCGCCAGCAAGGCCCCGCGCGGATAGGGCCGGCGTTCGAAGTGTTCCGTGTAGGCCACGTGATGGTCGCCACGGGCAGCTTCCGGCAGGGCGTCGAAGCTGTCGCACGTCGTGATGACGGCGTCCGGATGACGTTCAGCGATCGCACGCTCCACCGTCCCGGGCCGTGCGGTGTGAACGAGAATACGCAAGGATCCGGCCATCTTCATTCTCTGCTCCTGAACAGATCCAACCATATCAGTGTCTGTTTCGTATGCGCAGTGAATGAGGGTGTCCATCTGCCATCACGAGATTGCCTGATCTGCGAAGATGTCATGGTGCACGATGCCGTGATGCACGAAACAGGGTGAACGGGACAAGGAGGGCGGTGATCTGGTGGCGTTCGGTTCTCCCGAAAACCGGTTTGCCGGCATCTTGGCAGCGACGCTGTCGCTTGATGCGGAGCTGGCGTGCATCATGCACAGCGACGTGACGGGCGGTGCCATCGATGGCCCTGGCGCGAAGCAGGCCGCTTCGACATGCCGCACGGGCACTTCATCGATGTGGTCGCGGGCCAGCGCGTGACTGTCTCTGGAGGTTGCCGCGAAACGACGGTCCTCCTAGCCTGAAGCAATGAGGCGCGTTTTTGCTACGGGCAACTCATTGATCTGTCGATAAAACTCTGTTTCTGTGATTTCTGTCGCCCAATCCAGTCGCACAGAAACATAGAATCTCGAGGGCACCGGTCCAAGGCCATCTTCTCGGCGTACGATGATAGATCGCAGTCCTGACAAATGGTTCACGTCCCGCACATAGGCCCTCGACGGTTTTTTCAGAGCGGCGTAGTGCCCTTGCAGGAGCTCGAACAGAGCGAGAAACTCAATCTCGCCATCCCTATCAAGGAGCCTGTTCAATATCTCGCACTGTCTCTGAGCCAGGGCGCGTTTGCGCGTGGAACGCAATCGTCCATACATTTGCCCCATAACATCGCGAAACAAGGCTCGTTGAACATGAGCCCGAACATCCATCAGCAAATCTCTGGCACTGCAGATGTATGCCCCTCAATCCGAACCTGATGAACGGTGTCAGATCGTGGTCCCGAGACCGCACCTCGCTGAGGATGGCAAGGTAAGTGTCCTTTTCGTCGTCGTAGTAGTTGGACATGGCGACAAACAACGTGTCTTTCAGATGAGCGCGCCGCAGAACGAGGGCCTCAAGGGCGCGTGCCGTTCGGCCGTTGCCATCAAGGAATGGGTGCATGGCGCCGACGTGATAATGCAGCGCCAACGCCTGCACGAGCGGGTCATGTTCCCGGAACTCTCCGTTGAGTGCCTCCATCAGGCTTCGAACGGCATCACGACACTCTGCACCGCCTTCGACGCCGCGATGACGGGAGCGTCCGAAACTGACGTTGTGGCCATCGTCACGATACTGTCCTGGTGGACAATGATCGTCGTCACAACCCGTTACGATGCGACTGTGGAGCTCCTTGACCAAGCTTTCGTCGATTGGCCTTGCATGCGGGAGACATTCCATCCAACGGTAGGTGTTGATGGCTGCTCTGGCTTGCCGTTGTGACCGGCTGAAATGCTCATGGGGACGATCGGCCGTGACGGCTTCTTCGAATTCGCGTTCGGTGAAGTCGGCACCTTCGATTCGTGAGGTCCCGGCAACCTCGCGCTTCAACTCCAGTTCCTGGAGGTTATCGGCCCGGGATCTCTGAAATGGAATGCTGGTGAGAGACAGGATGGCTGCCTTGGCCTCTGTCAACTCCCCAACGATGGCCGTCGGGTTGTACTGCATCCAATGATCAGGAATGGTATCTTGTGCTGTCATGTCTTGATCATAGTGCATTCATTTCCGAATATGAGTAAAATAGTGAAAAATAACCGGCTGTTATAATGCAATTTTTTTGTCATTGCGCGATACGGTTTCTTTTTTATTTCGTAACTGCTCACCCCCTGTGGAGGCGGTTCAGGCGTCGTGCTTTCTGATCATGTTGGCGGCGTCTCCGGCGAGGGCGATCTGGATGGCGACAAGAGGGTTGTAGCCCTGTGCGGCCATGGAGTTGAGGTAGCTTGAGATCCGGCACCATGCTTCGGCGTGGAGCTGGGTACGGAAGCACCCGGACACCTTGATCTTGACCTTGGCCATGCGGATCTTTTGTTCGCCGGTGTTGTTCGTGAAGCTGGCATGGGGATCTTCCATGAAGCGCAGGACGGAGTCTTCGTGCTTGACGAGGCGCTCGTGCAGGTTGTGCGCGTCGGACTTGGCGATTCTGCCGCGTTTTCCCTTGGGGCGTGGCGGGATCGCGGGCAGGTCCCTGAAGCCATGCTCGAGGATGGTGCGATAGCGCCTGCGCACGGTCCGTCGGAGATCCTCGGGCAGGGTCTTGGTGGGGCTCTGGTTGACCCGGTGACATGTCAGGCGGAGCAGCGTCTTCATCAAGCGGGCCCAGCGCATGGCGTTGGAGTCGACGACGAAGGTCAGTTCGCGCAGCAGATGGGAGCCGCACAGCTGGTGGAGGCACGTCTCGTAGACGAAGTACGAGGCCCAGCAGTCGTGGATCAGGATGCCCTTGTAGCGGGGGATGATGCCGATCTCGTCGATGGCCTGCCTGCCGCGCTTGTTGTGCAGGCGCTTGAGGGTCAGGGATCCGTCGCTCAACACGTGGAGCCACCGGGTCTTGCCGTCGACCCGGAATCCGGTTTCGTCGGCATGGAGCGCCGGACGTTCCAGGAGTATGGCGATGGCGTTGTCCTCCCATGATGCGAGCGCCTCATGGAGGTGCCGCACGTAGCTCAGGCAGGTGGCCTCGGAGAGTGTGAGACCGGAGATCGCCTGCACCAGGGCTGTGGCTCGCCGCAGGGAGAGCATGTGGGCGATGAGCAGGTTGATGATGAAGGCCTTGAGGCCGGGGCCGTACTGCAGCGGCCCCGGCATGGTATCGGGGAAGCGCCCTTTGGTGCGGTCACGGCAGGCCGGGCATTCCTTGACCTCGGCCTCGACGCGGCGTTCGACGACCTCGAAGACGATGTCGTAGAGGATGCGCCGTTCCCGGTCGATGGGATCGACGTGGGAGAGGTCGGCGCCGCAGGCCTCGCAGGTCTCGACCGTGACCGTCTCCTCATGGATCACCTTGCGCAGGGTGGCGCTGGTCTGCCCGTTCCCGCGCGTCCCCTTGCCGCTGCTTCTGGAGGCACGCTGTGCCGTCTCGTCCTGCGGCGTCTGCGACGGCGGCAGGCTGGCATTGGCGCTGGTCTTGCGGGTTGTCCTTTCCAGCAGGATGGTGATCAGCACGCTCATCAGCGTGATCAGGATCCTGAACATCGCATCGGCTTCCGCCGACACCTTGCCGTCCTTGCGCAGCGCCGCAATGCCGGCCTTCGCGGCCTCGAACTCGTCGCGCAGCGAGGCGGCGTTCACCGTTGCCATCAGGAGGCCTCCACCGCCATCAGCGCCGCCATCACCGCCTGACGCTCAGCCGGCGGCATCTTCCGGTAGCCCTCGGCCCAGCGCGTCGCCTTCCTCTTGATGCGCTGACGGTCGGTCGCGTTGCGCCCGGCATGGCCAACCCCGTGGGTCCTGCCAGGCGCGAAGTTGAACCACACCACCTCGGTGCGCGCCCGGGCCTGGGTCGTCACCTGAAGCGACACGCTGCGCCAGCCCTCAAGCATCTCATCGTAAAGTGCCGAGGGGTGGCCCGAGATCATCACCTGGCAGGGCAGACCCTTGAGCAGATGAAGCAGGGCCACATGGTCGGCCTCGCCGTAGTCGTGGCGGTAGCGCCGCCGTGACCGCCGGGTCGCTCGCAGATACGGCGGATCGCTGTACACCAGTTCCGTGCCCCGCAACGGGAAGGTGGCCAGCACCTCATGGGCGCAGCCGTGGATCAACTCCACCGGATAGGCGCACGTGAAGCCCTCCAGCGCACGCCGGTCCCGGTCAATGCCGATCGAACGCAGCGCCGGAACCTTGCGCTGCATCAGCGCGCCGCCGCCAAGGTGCGTCTCAAGATAGAGATCATGGGCCGGCTGGAGCCCCAGCAGCATCTGGCACAGACCGCTCGTCGCCTTGGATCCGAAGTATCCCACCGGCGCTCCCCGCCGCTCACAAAACCACCGATAGAGCAATCCGGCTACGCTGTCAACGCAGACACCTCGTCGTCACAACAACATCACACACAATCAGGGGGTGAGCAGTTACTTTATTTCCTTGTCATTGCAGGAACATGTCGTGCCGTTGACGGGCACGAGGCGCTTTCGGGGAAACGCCGCAGGCGTTCGGTGACGTGACGGCCGCCCGGTTTCTCGTCGTTGCAGCGGCTTGCGCGAACGGCATCTCAAGACGCGTCACGCCCTCACCGAACGCTTAACGGCGCGTGAACCATGCCCAACCTGTCATGCTGCGTCTCCAGGTGAAGTGCTCGACTGCACGGGACTTGACATGAGGGGCATCGCAAGCCATATAGTACCAATCAAGTCCTGATTGGCAGGTGCCCATGATCCGATTGTCCCGCATGACCGATTACGGTGTCGTCGTCATGACCTACATGGCGTGGCACGGGAACAAGACGCTCTCGGCGCACCAGGTGGCCACGGCCACCGGTCTGCCGGAAGCCACGGCCGGCAAGCTTCTCAAGCTCTTCGCCCGTTCCGGGCTGCTGAAGAGCCGGCGAGGCGCCCATGGCGGCTACACCCTGACCAGCCGCCCCGAGGAGATCTCCCTGGCCCGCGTCGTTGAGGCCGTCGAGGGACCGATCGCATTGACCCTGTGCGTCGATGACCACCCCGGTCACTGCGATGTCGAAGCACTGTGCCCCATGCGCGGCGGCTGGAACCAGATCAACACCGCCCTGCGCGACGCCTTCGAGGGAGTCTCGCTTGCCACCATGACAGCACCCGCCATGCCCCGTGAGGGGCTGCGCCACCTGGAGGCCTGAGTCATGGCCATCGTTCAGGAAACCATCGATACCGTCCACGAGGCCACCGGCTCCTACAAGCACGGCTTCGTCACCGACATCGAAATGGAGAGGGCGCCCGAGGGCCTCTCGGAAGAGACCATCCGTTTCATCTCGGCCAAGAAGGAGGAACCGGACTGGCTTCTCGCGTGGCGCCTTGAGGCCTTCCGCCACTGGCTTACCATGAAGGAGCCGGTGTGGGCGAAGGTCGGCTATCCGCCGATCGACTACCAGGCGAGTTCCTACTACGCAGCCCCGAAGTCGGCTGCCGACGGTCCGGCGAGTCTGGACGAGGTCGACCCCGAGCTCCTCGAGACCTATGCCAAACTCGGCATTCCGCTGAAGGAGCAGGAGGTTCTCTCAGGGGTGCGCAACGTCGCCGTCGACGCCGTCTTCGACAGCGTCTCGGTGGCCACGACGTTCCGCGAGCGACTCGAGAAGGACGGCATCCTCTTCTGTTCGATCTCGGATGCAGTCAGGGAGCACCCGGATCTGGTCCGCAAGTACCTGGGTTCGGTGGTGCCGGTGACCGACAACTTCTTTGCCACGCTCAATTCGGCAGTCTTCACCGACGGGTCGTTCTGCTACATCCCGCCCGGCACGCGCTGCCCGATGGAACTCTCCACCTACTTTCGCATCAACGCCTCCCAGACCGGCCAGTTTGAGCGCACCCTGGTGATCGCCGACAAGGGGAGCTACGTCAGCTATCTGGAAGGGTGCACCGCGCCGCAGAGGGATGAAAACCAGCTGCACGCCGCCGTGGTCGAGCTGGTGGCGCTCGACGATGCCGAGATCAAGTATTCGACTGTGCAGAACTGGTATCCCGGGGACGCCGAGGGCAGGGGCGGCATCTACAACTTCGTCACCAAGCGCGGGTTGTGCGAGAAGCGCGCCAGGATCTCGTGGACCCAGGTGGAAACCGGATCCGCCATCACGTGGAAGTATCCCAGCTGCATCCTCAAGGGCGATGACAGTGTCGGCGAGTTCTATTCCGTCGCCATCACCAATAACCGCCAGCAAGCCGATACCGGAACGAAGATGCTCCATGTCGGCAGAAACACCAGGAGCAGGGTCATTGCCAAAGGCGTGTCGGCCGGCCGTTCGCAAAGCACCTATCGCGGGCGCATCCGCGTCAACCCCATGGCCCACGGCGCCAGGAACTATACCCAGTGCGATTCGTTGCTGATCGGCGATGCGTGTGCCGCCCACACCGTTCCCTACATCGAGGCGCGCAACCCGAGCGCCCAGGTCGAGCACGAGGCCACGACATCGAAGGTGTCGGAAGACCAGCTGTTCTACTGCCGGCAACGTGGCATCCCGGAAGAGGAAGCGCTCACCCTGATCGTCAACGGCTTCTGCCGCGAGGTGCTCCAGGAACTGCCGATGGAGTTTGCCGTGGAAGCCCAGAAGCTCGTCGGAATCAGTCTCGAGGGCAGTGTGGGATGACAATGGAAGAGAATGCCGCCATGACCCTGCTTGCGATCAACGATCTGCGCGTTGCCGTGGACGGCAAGGAGATCCTCAAGGGACTCAACCTCTCCATCGACATGGGCGAGGTTCATGCCGTCATGGGCCCCAACGGGTCCGGCAAGTCGACGCTTTCCCATGTGCTGGCTGGCCGGGACGGCTATGAGGTGACGCAAGGCGAGGTTCTCTACAAGGGAGAGGACCTCCTGGCGATGGAGCCCGAAGAACGGGCCCAGGCGGGAGTCTTCCTCGCCTTCCAGTATCCGGTGGAGATTCCCGGTGTGCCGACCGTGAGTTTTCTCAAGCACGCCATGAATTCCGTGCGCAAGGCCAGGGGACAGAGCGCACTCGATGCCTTCGAGTTCAAGAAGATCATGGACGCCCGGCTGGCGGATTTGAAGATCGACAACGCCATGGTGCGCCGGGCGCTCAATGCCGGCTTCTCCGGCGGCGAGAAGAAACGCATGGAGGTCCTCCAGATGGCGTTGCTGGAACCCGACTTCGCCATCCTCGATGAGACCGATTCAGGTCTCGACATCGATGCTCTCAAGGTGGTGGCCGACGGCGTCAACGCCATGCGGTCACCGGAGCGTTCCGCGCTGGTCATCACCCACTACCAGCGCCTGCTGAACCACATTGTTCCCGACCGCGTCCATGTCCTTGCCGGCGGCCGGATCGTCAGGAGTGGAGATCCGTCGCTCGCCCTCAGACTTGAGGAGAGCGGTTACGGCGACCTGGTGACGGCGGCCTGACGATGAACAGCGAACCGACAGGCCTGCTCCATTCCGAAGGCGCGCCAGCGCTTCCTGGTGCTGGCAACATGTGGATCGATTCACTGCGCCGGGCCGGCGCCAGGAGGTTCAACGGCCTGGGCCTGCCGACACGCAGGGTCGAGGACTGGAAGTACACGGATCTCAGAGCGCTCTCCGGATCAACCTGGGGCGTCCCCGTGGAGTCGGTGGATTCACCTGACATCGGGGATGATGCGGCGGCAGTTCTCGTCAATGGCCGCTGGATGGAGAGTCAACATCCCTTGCCCGACGGTGTCGAGCTGATGTCACTGGCCCGCGCCATCGAAGAGGGAGATGACGTCGTCCAGCGCCATCTTGGCAGCATCGCCAGCCTCGCACGCAAGCACTTCGTCGCCCTCAACACGGCCTGGCTCGCCGATGGACTGGTCCTCAAGGTTGCCGATGGCGTCACCGTCGACGAACCGCTCAAGATCACCCTTGCCGGGGCTCCAGGCGCCCACCGCCTGGCGTGGCACCCGCGCAATCTCATCGTGCTGGGACGCGGGGCGTCCCTCGCTCTGGTCGCCCGCCATGTCGGCACTGGCGCCTATCTCGCCAATCTTGTCGAGGAGGTCGTGCTTGATCGCGAATCCCGGCTGTACCACTACCGGGTCCAGGACGACTCGCCCGACGCCGTCCATGTTGCGACGACGGAAGTGACGGTTGCCGGCGACGCCGCCTACGAGAGTTTCGTGCTGGCGACGGGATCCGGAACCGGGCGCAACCAGATGACCGTCCAACTTTCGCAGCCCGGTGCTTCGGTTCGCCTCGACGGAGCTTGCCTGGGCCGCCATCGCCAGCAGCTTGACGCCACCACCATCATCGACCATGCGGCGCCGCATTGCACCAGCCGCGAGGCCTACCGCTACATCCTGGACGATAGCGCCAAGGGCGTCTTCCAGGGGCGGGTCATCGTGCGCAAGCATGCCGGCGGCACTGACAGCAACCAGTCCAGCAAGACGCTGCTGCTCTCGGCCAAGGCCGGTGTCGACGCCAAGCCGGAACTGGAAATCTATGCCGACGATGTCGTCTGCGGCCACGGAGCGACGGTCGGCGAGATCGATCAGGACGCGCTCTTCTACCTGCGCAGCCGGGGTGTTCCCCTCGACGAGGCGCGCGATCTCCTCATCGGCGCCTTCATCGAGGGCGCCCTGGAGACCATCGCATTGCCACAAGTGCAGACGTTGATCCGCGAGCACGCGCTTGCCTGGAGGACGCGGACATGACGATGGCCGCCGCCGCTGAAGCCGGCATCGCGTTCGATCCCTTTCTCGTGCGTGCGGACTTTCCCATCCTCGCGCGCGATGTGCGCGGGCGCGCACTGGTCTATCTCGACAGCGCTGCCAGTGCCCACAAACCCCGCCAGGTCATCGATGCCGAGCGCCGCCTCTACGAGGAGGAGTACGCGAATGTCCACCGCGGTGTGCACTGGCTCTCCCAGACCGCCACCGAGAGGTTCGAGGAAGCGCGCGATTGTGTGCGCCGGTTCATCAATGCTGCCGAAGACCGGGAAGTGGTCTTCGTGCGCGGCGGCACCGAGGGCATCAACCTGGTGGCGCAGAGCTGGGGCCGAACACACCTCATGGAAGGCGACAGGATTCTGATCTCGACTCTCGAACACCACGCGAACATCGTCCCGTGGCACCTGCTTGCCGCCGAGAAAGGGCTCATGGTCGAGGCGATTCCCATCTTCGACGACGGCCAGATCGACATGGAAGCCTATCGCCGCCTGCTCGATCGCCCGGTGAAGCTGGTGGCCCTCACCCAGATGTCCAACGCGCTCGGCATCATCACGCCCGCAGCCGAAATGATCCAAATGGCCCACGACGCCGGCGCAAGGGTCATGCTGGACAGCTGCCAGGCGATCAGCCATGGCGCGGTCGATGTTCAGGCGCTCAACTGCGATTTCATGGTCTTTTCCGGCCACAAGATCTACGGACCCACGGGCATTGGTGTCCTCTACGGCAAGGCCGACCTTCTTGAGACGATGCCTCCCTGGCAGGGCGGTGGCGAGATGATCGCCAGAGTCACCATGGAGCGCTCGACATTCAAGGGCATCCCGCACCGCTTCGAAGCCGGCACCCCGGCCATCGCCCAGGCTGTCGGGCTCAAGGCCGCCCTCGACTATGTCACGGCCCTCGACCTGGAGAGAATCGCCGATCACGAGACCACGCTGCGTGCCCTGGCGGTGGAACGCCTTTCGACCATCGAGGGCCTCGACATCCTGGGCACCCATCCCGACGCCGCAGCCATTGTTTCGTTCACGATAGACGGCATCCACCCTCACGATATCGGCACCATCGTCGATCATGAGGGTGTCGCGGTGCGCGTCGGTCATCACTGCGCTCAGCCCCTGATGGACCGCTATGATGTCGCCGCCACGGTGCGCGCTTCGTTCGCGCTCTACAACACAGCCGATGAGATCGACGCCCTGGTGGGGGCGCTGGAACAGACGAGGGCGTTGTTTTCATGATGGATGATCTGCGCGAACTCTATCAGGAAGTGATCCTCGATCACGGCCGGAAGCCGAGAAACTGCCGTCAACTGGACGATCACAGTCACGCGGCGGAAGGCGACAACCCGATGTGCGGCGACCGCCTGAAGGTCTATCTGAAGGTCGACAGCGACGGGATCATCCAGGATGCAGCCTTCCAGGGGCGCGGCTGCGCCATTTCCATCGCGTCGGCTTCAATCATGACGGAGATGCTTCCGGGCCTCAAAGAGGCGGATGCGCGCCGCCTTTTCGACTGCTTCCACCAGCTCGTCACGGGTCAGGAAGTCAATGGCGCCGCCGACAACCTCGACAAGCTGGTCGTCATGTCGGGCGTGCGGAACTTTCCCGTGCGGATCAAGTGCGCGACTCTCGCCTGGCACGCCATGACCGCCGCCATGGACGGTCGGGAAACGGCAACAACGGAGTAGGACATGGGCTCTGACAAGGAACAGGAGGTCGCAGCAGCGGGCTTCCATGAGAGCTGGACTCCGGAAACGGAAGTCGACCCGCACACCATACCCCAGGCGGAAGGCGAGCCGCTGATCGGCGACATCGTCGATTCGATTCGCACGGTGTACGATCCCGAGATACCGGTGAACATCTACGATCTGGGTCTCGTCTATGCTATCGACTCGAAACCTGACGGCACGGTGAAGATCGAGATGACGCTCACCACACCGGGCTGCCCGGTTGCAGAGGACATCCCTGTCTGGATCCGTGATGCCGTCTCGAGCGTGGAGGGCGCGAAGGACGTCGTGGTCGACATCGTCTGGGATCCCCCCTGGGACCCGTCGATGATGTCGGATTATGCAAGGATCGAACTGGGCTTCTACTGAGCCTCGATCAATGACTGGAGAGAAAGCAGCCATGTTCGCAATACCGGGCAAGGATCTCATGACCCTGACCGATCGTGCCGCCGAAAGGGTCAAGGCGCTGATGCGCCTCAACGAAAACGCGATCGGACTGAAGGTCGGAATCAAGATGGCCGGTTGCAGCGGCTTTTCCTACACGATGGACTATGCCGAGGAGGAAACCGGCCGGGAGGACAAGATCGAATCGAAGGGTGTCAGACTGTTTGTCGACCCTGCGGCCTCGATGTTCCTGCTCGGTACCGAGCTCGACTGGCACGAAGACCAGCTCGAGAGCCGCTTCGTCTTCAACAATCCGAACGTGAAGGGTCTGTGCGGTTGCGGTGAATCGTTTACCGTCTGAAGACCCCGTTCCCGGACCATTGCGTCGTGCGCCGTTTCTGCCTTGCCGTCCTGGCGGTCGTTGTCACTGCTGTCGTCCCGGCGCAGGCTGAACTTCTGCCTCTCGGCGACGACGACATCGCTCATTACCGCTCCGCCTTCTATCACGCCAAGAAGAACCAATGGCGCGATGCGCAGATCTGGGCATCCAGAGCCTCCGATCCGGTGCTTGTCGACGTTATCAGGTGGATGCGCCTGAAGGACGATTGGAAGGCTCCCTTCGACGACATCGCGGCCTTCATGCAAAGCCGTCCCGCATGGCCGTCACAGGACATGCTGCGCCGCAACGCCGAGGATGTCATGGCGCACACCCTCGAGAGCGGCGAGGTGCTCGCGCACTTCGCACGCTGGCCACCACTGACGGATCGCGGCGTGCTCCGCCATATCGAGGCCCTCATCGATACCGGTCGGCAGGAAGAGGCCCGTGCGGCGGCCCGCGATGCCTGGCAGCGCCACACGTTCAAGGCAGCGGGTGAACAGGCATTTCTCAAACGATACGGCGCCTGGCTTTCATCCGAGGTCTATCGGGAACGTGTCGACCGACTGATCTGGCAAGGTCATACAGCCGCAGCGCGGCGCATCTTGCCTCGCCTGAAAGATGACGCACTCGCTGCCCTTGGCGAGGCGCGCATACGCCTGAAGAACCGGGAATGGGGCGTGGACGCCGCGATCGCCAGGGTCCCGGCACACTTGCATGATGATGAAGCGCTGCTCTTCGAACGTGTCGACTGGCGCCTCGGCAGGGGGCGCCACGACGACGCCCTGGAACTCGTTCTGCGCCTGCCGCACGACATCAGCCAGCCGCACCGATGGGCGCTGCAGCGCCTTCGCATTGCCGGCGAACTGATGGCCCGGGGCGCCATGACCCAGGCCTATGATGTCGTCGCCGATCATCGTCGCCATCATGGCGCTTTTCATCATCGCGCCGAGTGGCTGGCCGGCTGGATCGCCTTGCGCCATCTCGATGATCCCGTCACCGCCCTGGGGCATTTCTCCCGGTTCCATGACGAGGTCAGCCAGCCGATCAGTCTGGCGCGCGGGGCCTACTGGAGTGGCAGGGCGGCAGAGGCCAGCGGCGATACGGCACGCGCGGGCGACTGGTTCAACCGCGCCGCAGAACACCCGCAGACCTTCTACGGACAGCTTGCCGCCCTCAACCAGGACATCGATATCATTCTTGCGTCACCACCTCCCGTCGCCCGGGAAACTCCTGACGACGGACTGTTCCTCATCGTGCGCCGGCTCACGGAGGTGAAGGAATGGCCCCTGGCGGAGACCTTCCTGCAGCACATGGCGAGGACCGCTGAATCGGCCGAAGACCTGGAGGTCATTGCCGCCACGGCACTTGAGCTTGAGTTGCCTCACGCCGCCGTCAGGGTGGCGAAGATGGCGATCCGGCAGGGCGTGGTGATGCCGGCTGCCCGGCATCCCGTCATCGCCCTGCCGGAAACGGGAGGCGTCGATGCCGACCTCGTGCTGGCCGTCATCAACCGCGAGAGCGAGTTCAACAGGCGCGCCGTCTCCGGCAGTGCCGCCCATGGTCTCATGCAGCTCCGCCTTGCCACCGCCCGGGCGACAGCCGCACGGCTGGGTGTCGAGACATCACGCGAGCTGCTTCTCGGGAACGCGCGGCACAACATCAGGCTGGGCAGCGCCTACCTCGGTCGGCTGATCAGAAACTACCGCGGCTCCCTGGTTCTGGCGCTTGCCGCCTACAACGGCGGATCGGGAAACGTCGGCCGGTGGATCAAGCGCTTGGGACGGCCCGACGATCCGCATGTCGATGCCATCGACTGGATCGAGAGCATTCCCTTCCACGAGACGCGAAACTACGTCCAGCGCGTGATCGAGGCCATGCAGGTCTATCGCATGCTGCGCGGCGAGAAACCCGTCGATCTCTTCCCGGCGGCGCGAACCCCCTGACCATGACGCGACCTTGAAGGACCCGACCCATGACTGAAGAAGCGCAGCTCAACATCATCGACCACACGCCCTTCGACATGCTGGCAAGCCGCCGCTCCGTCCTCGCTGCGCGGATGACCGAACCGGGCCCGGACGAGGAGGAACTGCTACGCATGTTGAACGTAGCGGTGCGGGTTCCCGATCACGGACGCGTCACGCCGTGGCGCCTGCAGGTCCTGTCACGTGAGGCGCAGAAGGAACTCGGAGACGCGTTTGCCGAGGAGTTTGCGAAGCAGAACCCGGGGGTTCCGGAAGACCGCCTGCACCTTGAGCGGATTCGCCCGCAGCGCTCTCCGGTCCTCGTCATCGTCTCCAGCCGTATTGTGCCGGACCGCGAGGGTGTGCCCCCCGTCGAGCAACTGCTGTCGTGCGGCAACGTCTGCTTCAACCTGCTGCATGCGGCGACGGCACTGGGCTACGGCGCCCAGTGGGTGACCAACTGGCCGGCCTACAACGAGCGAATCAAGGAGACGCTCGGCATTCCGCCGGATGACCACCTGGTTGGCTTCATCCACATCGGCACACCGAAGGGCCCTCCCCAGGAACGCCAGCGCCCGGAGATCGCCGAGGTGATCTGCCACCTCGACAGCCTTTCCGACTGAGTCTCCCGGCGGGGAGGCCGAGAGGCATGCCCGCCCATCTGCTCCCTTGGCGCGCGTTCATCGCGAGTTACACGTCTCCGGCACGTTCCCTGTCGATCTCTTCGATAATGTCCTGTGCGGCTTGTCTCCTGTTTTCCGCTTGCAGCACGGGACGGCCCACCACGAGGTAATCGGCGCCATAGCGGACGGCCTCGGCCGGGGTCGTATGCCGCTTGTGGTCATGCGAGGGGAAACCTGTCGGCCGGATCCCCGGACTGACGATCATGCATTTCGGGAAGGACTCCCGGCACGTCTTGATGGCTTCCCCTGAGACAACCAGTCCGTCGCAGCCGTGTTCCAGGAGTCTTCTGCCCCGCTCGACGATGTACCGTGTAGCGCCCTGATGTTCGCCGTCGAAGCATTCGAGATCGTCGGCGTCATGGCTCGACAGCATCGGGACCATGATGATGCGCGGATCCTCGCTTTCGCCTCGTGCCTCGCGAATGACGTTGATCGCCCTCGCTGTCTTGCTCTTGAGCGTTCCGGAATCCAGGGTGAGAAGCTTCACGTTGAGTGCGAGGCAACTTTTGATGAACCCCTTGATGGTTTCGTTGATGTCGCTCGACAGCTTGAAGTCGATGAACACGCCGCCCTCTCCCCCCCGGGCATCCTGTATCCTGGCGATGAGATCGGGCACGCTCCCGGCGAGAATGAGATGCAGACCAATCTTGAAGAAGTTGACGTTGTCGAGCTCGTCCACCACCCCGAGCGCGGCATCGTGATCCGGCACGTCGAGCGCAACGATAAGCCGATCCCTTCCCGCCATGTTCATGGACACCTCCTGTCTTCTCACAGCCGACCGCGACACTTGTAGGCGCACTGCGGGGTCTTGGCAAAGACGAACGGACGGGTACCAGGTTCATGCTCCCTCCCGCAGCCGATATCCTGTTGAGCGTTCTTGCCAGATCAATTGGCCTGTTCCCGGTCTCGCGCCCGGGCCGCCAGGCTATCGCCATATCCGCGATGGCATGCAGCCGACCCACCGGAGAGGTCAGGAAACCAACGTCGCAGGAAGAGGCATGGTGCGTCCGCCTTGCGATGAGCCTTCCCGGCGAATCTATGCCGCCGCGACAGCCGACGAGGGTGACGCCACGAAGGCCGCACCGCGTTTTGTGCCGTCGATGTCCTGCACGGCATTGGGGCAGGCGTAGGACGAGATCACGGAAGGCGGCATCTCGACCGTTGGCCACCGCACCCTGATCGCTGCACGGATCTCTTCGTCGAGACGCGTATCGACGGTCACGAGGTCCCCGCCGCTGACATCGATGCGTGGCGTGTGACAGGCATCCTCGAGCGTCATGCCGCAGTCGACGAGCAGTGAGACGAGCTGGAAGATCGCCGGGAAGATGCGACGTCCGCCGGATGCTCCGAGCGCCACGTTGCCGGCCGGCGACCCCGTCACGATGGTGGGGCACATGTTCGACAGCGGCTGCCGGCCGGGGGCCATGGAGTTGGAGCGACCGGGTCTGGGATCAAACCACATCACACCGTTGTTCATCAGCAGGCCGGTGCGGGGCAGCATGACGCGGCTGCCGAAGACGGAGAGCAGGGTCTGGGTGAGTGCGACCATGTTGCCCTTGCCATCAACCACACTGAGGTGAGTCGTCGAACTGCTGCCCTCGGCCCAGCCCATGGTGGCGAGACGGTGACGATAGGCGCTGAAGAGCGCATCGGCCCACGCCCCATAGCCCGAAACACCGGGCTGTGCGCCCTCACCACTCCATGCGGCCGCGAGACGGGAGAGTGCATCGATGAGCGTCGGTCCGGCATTCAGCCCGGGCGCAACATTGATCTGCGCACCCCGGTAGTCCGAGCGCAAGGCCGGGACGAGCGTCGCTTCATAGCGTTGCAGATCGTCAAGGCCGACGCGTGATCCCGCCTCCTCAAGATCGGCAAGGAGCAGAAGGGCGAGGTCACCGCGGTAGAAGTCCTGAACCCCCGCATCGCGCAGCCGTTCCAGGGAGGCGACAAGGGCCTCGTTTTTCAGAATCGCGAGATCATCCTGTTCAACGCTTGCCGCCGGCAGACCTTCAGGCAGGAAGTGGTCGCGACTCGTCTTGCATGCTGCCAGACCGCGCGCCTCGAGGGCGATTCTCAAGGTGGTGTGCCAATCGACCTTGAGACCTCTCTTCGCAAGGTCGATGGCGGGAGCGAGAACCTCTGCAAGCGGCATGGTGCCAAAGCGATCAAGGGCCGCGGCCATGCCGGCGGCCTGGGTCGGAACGGCAATCGAGAGCGGGCCCTGCACATTGCGGTCGTCCTTCACACGGGGCCAGCCAAAGAGATCGTCGTCCGCGCCGCCGTCGGTTTCGACAGGATAGTCCCCGGGATCGAGGGCAAGGGGGGCGCGTGTGTGAAAGTCGACCGCGTGACACGCACCGTCACGTGCGTCGAGGATCATCATGTAGCCGCAACCGCCCAGGCCGCTCATCCACGGTTCGACCACGCCCAGGGCAAAGCTTGTCGCCACCGCAGCATCGACCGCATTGCCTCCCGCCTTGAGGATTTCCGCTCCGGCGGCCGATGCCTCGTAGTGCTGGCTGGCGACCACTCCTTCCCGGCTAGCGACGGCCGGCTTGGTGATGCGCCAGGTCTCTTCGAGTGTCCACGTCATGGCTGCCAGGACTCCGGATGGAAGAATGGAGGATGCAGAATAGGTCGGCTATCGTTGCGGCGTCATCCCCCGTGACGGGAGTTCGTGAGCCGATGAATCCTCTCAGCAGCACCTTCAGGACGGATCCCTACTGGTGGGACGACGCACCGCCTGCACGCCACGACGCACATGAGCTTCCATCCGACATCGACGTGGCAATCGTCGGCAGCGGCTACACCGGTCTCAGCGCCGCCATCGTCCTGGCGCGGGCCGGACGCAGCGTCATCATTCTCGAGGCCGAAGAGACCGCCTGGGGATGCAGTTCGCGCAACGGTGGCCAGATCAGTCCCGGCGTCAAGCCCGGCGTCGCGACGCTCGAACGGCGCTACGGGCGCGAGGCGGCACACGCGATTCTCCGCGAGGGACACGCCAGCCTCGAGTTCGTCGGCGACTTCATCAGGGATGAAGGCATCGACTGCGACTACGAGCGCTGCGGCCGCTTCATCGGCGTCCACCGCCCCAACCGCTACGACGCCCTGGCCACCCACTTCAGGGAATCGTCCAGCACCGTCCCCTTCGAATGGCACATGGTCCCGGCAGCCGAAACGACGGAGGAACTCGGGACCGCGACCTATCACGGCGGTGCCGTCCTGCCGGCCCACGCCAGCCTGCATCCGGCCCGCTTTGCCGCAGGCCTTGCCAGCCGCGCGACGCAGGCGGGGGCCGTGATCGTCACGGGTACACACGTCGACGCCATCGCAGCCGAGAGCGGTCGCGTCACGGTCACCACCCGTCGTGGCGCGATCCGGGCCCGGGACGTCATCGTCGCGACCAACGGCTACACGGGCAGGGCGACGCCGGGATTGAGGCGACGCGTCATCCCCATCGGCAGCTACGTCATCGCCACGGAGCCGGTTGAACCAGCCATCATGCAACGCATCATGCCGAAAAGACGTGTTGTTTCCGACACGCGCAAGGTGGTCTACTACTACCGTGCGTCGCCCGATCACACGCGGGTGGTGTTCGGTGGCCGGGTCGCCCTGGGTGAATCGAGCCCGCGCGTGAGCGCACCGCGTCTCCACCGCGTCATGACCGGCCTCTTCCCGGAACTCGCAAGCGTCGGGATTTCGCACAGCTGGATGGGTTTCGTCGCCTACACCTTCGATGAAATGCCGCACATCGGCCAGCGCGAAGGCGTGTGGTTCTCGACCGGCTGCTGTGGGTCGGGTATCGCCTGGGCGAGTTATCTCGGCCACCGCCTGGGCCACAAGGTCCTGGGCAATGCCGAGGGCCGCACGGCCTTCGACGACATGGCCTTCGCCACCCGTCCTCTCTACACCGGCAAGCCCTGGTTCCTCGGCTTCGCCCTTGCCTGGCACAAGGCGATGGACCGTTGGGGGCCATGATGCGGTGGGAAGTCTCCCCCACACAGTGCGACCACCCAGCCCCGGGACTCCTGACATGGTGGAAAGCCGCCGGCCGAGCGGATAGGGTCGCTTCCCATGTACTTTGATCGTCGTCTGTGGGCGTTCACCGAGGGTGTGCGTGGCCGCATGGTGTTCTCGGTCGTCGTCGGACTCATCGCGGCATGCGTCGGCGTCGCCCGCCTTGCGCTCCTTGGCTGGCTGATCGCCCTGGTCTTCGAGGGCCGCTCCTTTGCGGATCTCGTGATGCCGATGGCCCTCGTCGCCGGCGTGATGATGGCCCGCGGCCTCCTCGAATACGTGAGGGTCATGGTGGCCCATGAAACGGCGGCCCGCGTGCAGATTGCCATCCGCAAGAGGATCTATGACAAGGCCGTGATCCTGGGACCTGCCTGGTTCGGCCAACAGCGCACCGGAGATGTGGTGCTCTCGGTGGTCGACGGTGTGGAGCAGCTCGAGACCTATTTCGGCGAGTTCCTTCCCACCCTCATGATCGCCATCGTCACACCATTCGCCATCTTCGCCTTCGTCGCCTTTCTCGACCTGCCGGTGGCCGCCGTTCTCGTCGCCGGGGCCCTCCTCGCCCTCGTCCTGCCGATGACGTTTCATCGTCTCGACCATCGGGCGAGCATCAACCGTTCGAGGGTCTACGGCGAGTTCGGCGCCGAGTTCCTCGACGCCGTGCAGGGACTCGCCACTCTCAAGGCCTTCGGCCAGAGCACGGCAAGAGCCGTGGCCCTGGCGGCGAAAGCGAAGGCTCTCGCCTTCGGCACACTGTGGGTGACGGCAGTCAATTCGCTGGGACGCGGCATCACCGATGCCTCGATCGCCATCGCCGCGGCAGCGGCACTCGGCTATGGCGCCTGGCGCGTCGAAGCCGGTCTCATGGAGCTTTCCACGCTTCTCATCGTGCTGATGATGGGAGTCGAGCTCTTCCGTCCCTTGCGCGACATGCGCGCCCAGCTGCACACCGGCATGCTCGGCCAGGCGGCGACCGAGGCCATTTTCCGGGTTCTCGACGCCAGCCCCCTTGTCGACGAACCGGCCGATCCCGAACCGGCATCGCACGACGGCGCCGGTGAAGGCCTCGCTTTCAGGGACGTCACCTTCACCTATCCAGGCGAGGCGGACGCCACCCACGAGGGTCTCTCGTTTTCCCTTGCCAGGGGGGAGAGCGTCGGCGTCGTCGGGCCGTCGGGGGTGGGCAAATCCTCCATCGTGCGCCTGCTGCTGCGGTTCTGGGATCCTGACAAGGGGTCCATCACGATCGGCGGACGCGACATCCGGACCATGACCACCGACGATGTGCGCCGGCAGATCGCCGTCGTCAACCAGGACACCTACCTCTTTCACGGCACCGTCGAAGATAACCTCAAGTTCGGCAAGCCAGACGCCACAGAGCGAGAGATGGAGGAGGCCTGTCGCCTCGCCAATGCCCACGACTTCATCTCCGCCCTGCCGTCTGGCTATCAGACGATCATCGGCGAGCGCGGCATCAGACTCTCCGGTGGCCAGCGTCAGAGAATCGCCATCGCCCGTGCGGTGTTGCGCGACGCGCCCATCCTCGTCCTCGACGAGGCGCTCTCGGCCATCGATGCCGAGAACGAGGCGGTCATCCAGCAGGCGCTGTTCCGTCTGATGCAGGATCGCACGACGCTCATTCTCGCCCATCGCCTGTCGAGCGTTGTGCGGGCCGACCGGATTCTGGTTCTGGGCGAGGGCAGGGTTGTCGAAGAGGGTCCCCATGACGATCTCATGGAGCGCCGCGGAGTCTATTTCTCTCTCATGGGCGAGCAGGCCTCCGAGCCGCTCAGCAGGAGCGACGATTTCATCGCCGGGGGCGAGGAAGCGGCGTCCGCCGAAAGGGACCGGGACATGGCGGCACGGGCGGCCGCCGAGGCCGAACCCACCCACGGCATCCTGCGCGCCGAAGGCCTGGGCTGGGCGGGCGCCACGGAAGTCCTTCTCTCCTTTGTCACAGGCGAACGCCTGCGACTCCTGGCGACCTTCATCTTCGGCGTTGGCCGTGTCATCAGCTTCATCGGCGTCGGTGTCCTCTCCGCACTGGTGGTGGCGCATGTCGCCAACGGTGAGCCCTGGTCCGGGCTCCTGGTCTGGCTTGCCGTCGCGGCGCCGCTTGCCGGGGTGCTGCACTGGCTCGAATCGTGGTTCGCCCACGACATGGCGTTTCGCCTGCTGGCCCGCATGCGGATCAGACTCTTCGACAAGATCGACAGCCTGGCCCCGGCCTACCTGTTGCGCCGCCGCACGGGCGATCTTTCGGCCATGGCCACCCAGGATATCGAGACCATCGAATCGTTCTATGCCCACACCGTGGCCCCGGCTTTTGTCGCCGTGCTCACCCCGGCCATCGTGATCGGCGTCCTGGCATCATTCGGCTGGCCCATGGCGGTGGCTCTCGTCCCCTTCCTCGCCATCGTCGCGCTCTCGCCGGTCATGCTGCGCGGCCGCCTCGATCGCCTGGGATCACAGGCCCGTGAGGCTCTGGGCGAGCTCAATGCCTTCACCGCCGATTCGATTCAGGGACTGGGCGAAGTTCTCGCCTTCCGGCAGATCGGCGAACGCCGCGGCGTCTTCGTCACCACTGCTGAAGCGGTTTACCGGGCGCGCCTGCCCTTCTTCCGCGACCTCACGGTCCAGATGGCGATCCTTGAGGTGGCGACGGGCCTGGGCGGCCTGGCAATCATCGTCACCGGCGCTGCCATGGTGACCGCAGGCCACCTCGATGAGAGCCTGCTCCCGCTCTTCACGCTGCTCGCCATGGCGTCCTTCCTGCCGGTGAGCGAGATCGCCCATGTCGGCCGCCAGCTCGCCGATACCCTGGGCGCGGCACGGCGCCTCCATGCGGTCGACCGCGAACCCGTGACCATCGTCGACGGACCCGGCATCCAGTCAGGGCGCACCAGCGGTGGTGCGGCGATTGCCCTCGAGAACGCCTCCTATACCTATCCCGGCCGCACCGCACCCGCGGTCGCCGACGTCGATATCGCGATCCCGGCGGGCTCTACCGTGGCCCTCGTCGGCCCCAGCGGCGCCGGCAAGACGACCATGGCTCACCTCCTGATGCGCTTCTGGGACTGCAACGAGGGACGCATCACGCTCGACGGCGAGGACATCAGGGACTACCGGCTCGATGACCTGAGGTCGCACACCGCCCTGGTGGCCCAGGATACCTTTCTCTTCAACGACACCCTCAAGGCCAACATCCTGATCGCACGCCCCGACGCCAGCGACGACGACCTCGGGCAAGCCATCGCCAACGCCTCTCTCGACGATGTCGTGGCAAGTCTCAGAGACGGTCTCGACACCCGCCTCGGGGAGCGCGGCGCCAGACTTTCGGGAGGCCAGCGCCAGCGCGTCGCCATTGCCCGCGCCTTTCTCAAGGACGCACCGATCCTCATTCTTGACGAGGCGACAAGCCATCTCGATGCCGTCAACGAGATGGCGGTCCGCCGGGCGCTCGCCAGGCTCATGACCGACCGCACCACACTCGTCATCGCCCACCGCCTCTCCACCATCCGCAACGCCGACATCATCGTCGCCATGGAGAACGGCCGCGTCGTCGAAAAGGGAACCCACGACGAACTCGCATCATCCGACGGCCTCTACTCCCGCCTCGTCAGGCACCAGATGGCCACCGCCCGCGCGGCATGACAACCTATGTCCGGCCCATTAAGGCCCCGGATCAACGCGCTTCAGCGGCGTCGCCTAGGCGCTTCGATATGACCAATCTTTTGTTGAAGCCATGTTTCACGGCATGTGCAGCCGATGACCCCATTTCGCGGCGATAATTGGACTCAGGAAGGCGTTACAGTCGTCAGATCACTTCTGGTTTCGTAGAGCGAGCGCCAGGCGACGGCGGCGGCCCATCTGTTCGCATAGTCAAGCATGTGAATCGGGGGCTCGATTCGACCGGACTAGGAGAGTACCTGCAGCGCAGATGAGATAGTGGACACGGTACACTGTCGACAGGGTGATACGGTCTTCTCAAGCCGCCACCGACTCGACGATCGCTGCGGTCCGTTCTGTCCTGCCGATTCCGTCGGAGACACGCTGGAAGGAGGTTTTCATGCTCCGAAACACGTGTTGACTTTTCGGTTTCAACTTAGTACGGTATTGAAACCGCCAGGGGTGAATGATGACCGCAAGCATCCTCCCCTTCGGGCCTCGATTGCATACTCCGATTGGGCACGTCATTCGAACGGGTGAACTGTCCTATCGTCAGTATGAACACCTCCACGCTGAAGGAAGCCTCCCGGCGAGGTTTGTTATCGTCGACGCTTCCAGGGCACGGTTTCAGAAGGAGTGCATCCGAGCGCTCAGAGATGGTGGGGCGGATGTCATTCTAGACACGAAGGCTGCCGAGTTGAGCGAGATTGGACGATTTCGGGGTATGGCGAAAGGGGCGCCATGGGCCGCGATCGAAGAAGACCGGCCTCTGATGCCCGAAGATTTTCAACGCGAGAAGTTCCGATACAGCGCGCATGTCGATCTGTTTCATCAGATTGCACGAATGGCTGTTGAGTTGGGAGTTGGGGCAGTTATGGCACCCACACACTTCTTGCGCGACGGCGCGGACGACCATTGGCTGCCCGTCGATAGGTCAAGTGTTATGCGGCTCCGTTCGGCGCTCGACCGCGTGGGTGGCGAGGCGATTGCGATCGACTATCCGATGATTCTGCCTCACACTCGTCTGCAAGACGAGAAGGATCGAGTCAGGCTCATACAGGGGTTCGACGGACTTCCCTTCGATAACTTAGTCCTTCGCCTGTCGGGATTTGGCTCGAACGCCATGCCGCTGTCAATCAAGCGCACGTTGCTTCCGATCAAGACTCTGCACGTTCTCGGTCATCCGATCCTTCTTGATCACGTGGGAGGGCTGGTCGGATTGAGCGCTCCTGCCTTTGGAATTGTTTCGGGAATTGCACACGGCGGCGGTGAGCGGGACCGATTTAATGCACGGGACCGGCACAGGCCCTCGAAGGAACGAGAGGAGGGCACCTCATTTGGGCGGCCCATCTATGTACCATTGTCGGGGCTGAACAGAGCCTTTCGCGCGAAGGGCCTCAAAGCAATCGCCTCGGCCATTGGGGGACGTCGACTGGTCGCTTGTCCGAATCGCGATTGCTGTCCACGCGGCTTGGAGTCGATGTTGAAGAATCCACGTACGCATATCGCCCGACAACAATTCACGATGATCGATCGGCTTGGCTCGGTGCCAGACACTAGGAGGATTGGGCGTTTTCTTGATATCGAATTGCGCGGGGCCGAGAGGGCAGCTCGAGACTTGGCGCGCCTCAACACCGGCAACGACAAACGAAACGAGGTGCTCGTGGAAGGCAGAAAACGGATTGATCGTATGGCTAGGATGTACGAAACCCTCGCGGAACGGGAGCGGGGAACGCCGCTGCCCATGCGTCAGAGAAGTTCTGATGCCACTGAGAACCGACGAGGTACGTCATGAATCAGGCACAGACAAAGGACCAAGCACGGACAAGACCTGTCGTGCAGTTCATCAAAAAATTACAAAACACAGGGGGCCTGAAGGGTACTGACATCGCGAATTTTACAGGGGTGTCGAAGGCTACTGTTTCGCGCTGGTCCAGCGGCCAGAAGACCCCACACCCGAAGATGCAGCTGATGATGTCAGACCTGTCCTACTTGGTCATGCGACTGAGCGAATATTACTCCCAAGAGGAAGTGCGGGCCTGGCTCTACGCTCCGCATCCCCAGTTAGGTGGTGAGAGGGCGATCGACCTAATTCACAATGATCGGTCCGTAGAAGTGATCGCGATCCTAGACCGCCTTGATGCGGATGCGTATCTCTGATCATGGTAACGCGGAGCGGTCCCAAGTTTCCTCGGCCAATCCGCGACCAACGCCTACTGGACGCGTTGGATACGCTTGACCAACAGCCATACACAGATACTGTCTGGCGTTCCGTGCGGGAAGGAAAAGACCCACTGTCCTGCTGGCGTCCCGGCGGTCGTTGGGACGACGGCACGTTCGACGTTCTCTATACCTCCGAAACTCGGCAAGCGGCCATAGATGAACGATATTTTCATCTCTATCAAGGCCAGCCGATCCTTCCGTCCAGAGTGAAGTATGAACTCTTCGAGTTAAGGGTATCGCTCGAATCGGTAATGCGCTTCGAGACACTCGACCATCTGGCGGCTTTACGGCTTAACGTTCAGAGCTATGGTCGGCTTTCGTATATTGAACGATCACAGGAGTACCCGCGATCGCAGGAGATTGCGGAAGCTTGTTCGTTCTTGGGCGCCGATGGCATTTTGGTGCCAAGCGCCCGAAGTCCGGGCGTGAATAATTTAGTAATTTTTTGCGAACAAGGCAGCCAGATCGAGATGAAAATCGTCCGTGCTCATGGTTTCCTCAAGTTCTCTTAGTTCTCGGCTTGTCCAAGAAACTGGTGAGGTAACTACTCGCCCCTTTAGCATGCAGTTTATTGATCACGCGGGGATCAGGTTGACGGCGTTTCCCTTGAGGGCGATCTGGATTGCGGTGAGTGGGTTGTGCCCCTGGTATGCTGCGGACTTCAAGTAGCTGACGAAGAACTCTGCGTCGAGACAGTTTGCCGCCTTTCGTCCTTCCAGAAAGGTACGGCCGCAGTAAAGGTCGTCCGGACACAACTTAGAATCGGCGTCTCGCATTCGTTGACCCCATGCTTGCGCGACATGATCAATTCTTCCTGCAGTTAGGTGTCGTGCCTGCATTGATGGTTCCGGCTTAACTCGCTTCCGATCCGAACATGGAACCAAAATAAATACATGCATACGCTCACTCCAACGGCACGATGCGGTCACAATTATTGTCTAGATGGAGGTGCATGATCTGTCAATAACTGTAGACACCTCGGCAATTGGAAGCAGTTCGACGCAGGACATTGATGCGGATCAAGACGTTGAGTCAACTGCCATGCTTGGGGCCGTAGACGAACTCGAAACAGTCCCATCACGCCTTGGCTTGTCGTCGATGTAGCGGGTAGCGATGCCGGTCAGAAACTATACCCAGGATCATGAAGACCATGGATCCGCCGTCTTGCCGTGTCAACGCGTGCCAATGAGTGGGCCAAATCAGGCGGAGAGGCCGAGGTCGCGTTTCTTAGCGGCGGCCCAGGCCTGGATGATGCGGTCGGCGATCATGGCCATGAGGGCCATGGATCCGCCGGCGATGACGCCCTGGCCGAACCTGGCGTTGGTGAGGCTGTCGTAGACCCACTGGCCGAGGCCCTTGGTGCCGACGAGGGCGGCGATGACGAGCATGGCGAGGGCGAACATCACCACCTGGTTGAGGCCCACCATGATCTCCGGGATCGCCAGGGGGAGCTTGACCTTCCACAGGATCTGCCTCTCCGTGCAGCCCATCATCCGGGCAGCTTCGGTGGCCACCGGGTCGACCTGGCGGATGCCGTGTTCGGTGTAGCGGATCGCCGGCACGATGGCGTACATGATGATGGCCAGGAGCGCCGAGAAATCCCCAACCAGGAACACCATCACCACGGGAATCAGGAAAACAAAGAGCGGCATGGTCTGCAGGGTGTCGTTGATCGGTCGCAGGATGGCGGAGACACGATCGTTCTGCGCCGCCCAGATGCCCAGGGCCCCACCCGCCACGAAGCAGATGATGACCGAGGTGGCGGCGAGATAGAAAGACAGCATGGCCCGTGGCCAGGCGCCGCTCACCAGCATGAAGACCATGCCGAGGAAGGCGAAGAGGGCAACCTTCCAGCTGCCGACCTGGAAGGCGATGAGCGTGACGGCGGCGATGAAGACGGGCCACGGCGTTCCGGACGAACCATAGAAGAAGAGGATGCCAAGCAGCGCTGTGGCGACGGCGCCGCGCCAGCCGCCCAGCCTTGCCACCAGCGTCCCGATGGCCGCGAGGATCATCCAGTAGATGACGGAAGCCAGCGCCGTCATCTCGAACCCCCACGAAGTGGGCCGCGCGATCCGCTCGAGGCCTGCCTTCATGGGCAGCATGAAGAAGTAGAGCGTATAGGTCTTGATGGCGTCCGTGGTGTCGAAAAAGTTGCGGGTGAACCACGACACCGCGGTGTTGAGGCTTTCGGCCGGGTAGATGATCCAGGCCTCGGGATAGGCGTTGAACACCGGCACCGCCCACGCGAGCAGCGAGCCTGCGGCGACCGCCGCCGCCATGGAGGTCAGCATGGGATGGCGCGCAAGGTAGCTGCCTGAACGCTGCACGTGGATCTCGCCCGAGCGTTCGGCGAAGCCACGGCTGATGCGATCCATCATCATGGCGATCAGCACGATGACCAGTCCGGCGAGGAGACTCTGGCCGGTCTGCGCCTTGCGCATCGTCGAGAGCACTTCCCAGCCGATATCGGCGAAACCGCCGATGATGGCGGCGATGATGACCATGGAAAGCGCCGCCATGATGGTCTGGTTGACGCCGATCATGATCGTGTGCATGGCGGCCGGAATACGCACCATGAAGAGAAGCTGGACACCGTTGCAGCCGGACATCTGGCCGCTCTCGATGACATTGTCGGGGACCCTCTGCAGACCGAGCATGAGGTTCCGCACCATGGGCGGGCTGGCGTAGATGGCCGAGGCCACCATGCCGACCACCGGTCCGATGCCGAAGAGAATCAGGATGGGAATGAGATAGGCGAACGTCGGCACCGTCTGCATGACGTCGAGCGTCGGTTCGATGACGCGCCGTGCCCAGCGGAACTGGAAACCGAGCAGTCCCAGAACGGACCCGATCATGATCGAAAGCGGCACGGACATGCCGACCAGCGCCAGGGTCGACATGCTCTCCTCCCAGTATCCGACGACCACCATATAGAGCAACGAGGCCGTGCAGAAGGCAGCGAGACGCCAGTCCTTGGCGGCGTAGGCGATGATCGCCACGATAGCGATCGTGACCGGCCATGGCGATGTCTGCAGCACCGCCTGGATTCCCCTCATCGGCCATTCGAGGGCATCGGACATCAACCGGAAGAGCGGCTTGAAGTTGGCCGTGAACCAGTCCATCAGAAACTCGAGACCGGCCTCGATGGGAAGAATCCAGCCATTCGGGTACTTGACGAGCCACGTCGCGTCGTCACGCAGACTGAGGCAGAGGATCGCGAGGGTGCCGAAGACCAGCCAGACCAGAAGCCCGGGTGGCAGCAGGCGTGCCGGGTTCACGCCGCGTTCTCCCCGGCATGACTGTCAGCGAGAGAGCCCAGCACCATCTGGGCGGTGATACTGCCGACAATGGCGCCCTCGCCGTTCTTCACGGCGATGACGTCCGATCCACCGGCAAAGCGCGGCATGATCTCCTCGAGCGTGGCATGCTCGTCGACCACGTCATCGCTGGCAGGATGGGACGCGGCAGCGGTGGCGATGTCGCCGGCGGTGATGACCTTCACCCGCGGCACGTCCTGGGTAAATTCGCTGACATAGTCGTCGGCCGGCTGCATCACCACTGCGGCGGGCGTGCCGATCTGCACGACCCGGCCATCCTTCATGATGGCGATCCTGTCCGCCAGACGCAGGGCCTCGAGGAAGTCATGGGTGATGAAGACGATGGTCTTGTGGAGCAGCTGCTGAAGACGCAGGAACTCGTCCTGCATCTGCCGGCGGATCAGCGGATCGAGAGCGGAAAAGGGTTCGTCCAGGAACCACAGCTCCGGTTCGACGGCGAGGCTCCGCGCGATCCCGACACGCTGCTGCTGGCCGCCCGACAACTGGCGCGGATAGCTCGTCTCTCGCCCTGCGAGTCCGACAAGCTCGACCATTTCCAACGCCCGGGCACGCCTTTGCTCCTTGGCGACGCCCTGGATCTGCAAGGGGAACGCCACGTTCTCAAGCACCGAAAGGTGCGGCAGCAGACCGAAGTTCTGGAACACCATACCCATCTTGTGGCGGCGGATATCGATCAGCCTGTCCCTGGAGACCTGCAGGAGATCCTCGCCATCGAGAATCACCTCTCCTGCGGTCGGCTCGACGAGCCGGGAGAGACAGCGCACGATGGTCGATTTCCCGGACCCCGACAGGCCCATGATGACGAAGATCTCGCCGATATGGACATCGAACGTGACATCACAGGCCGCACCGATATGGCCCGACTCGTTGATCGACTCGACGAGGCCAGAGACGTCGGCGACATCGCCCCTGCCGGACATGAAGAACCTGTCAGCCTCGGGGCCGAACACCTTCCAGACATGCCTGCACGTCAGCTTGACTTCCTGCTCATCGGTTCCCGTCATGATCTCCTCGCCTGGGCCATGTCCCACTCCCGAACCGTCCCCCCGTTCCCCAAAGGGAGAAAACAATCTATTCGCTCGGCCCGCAAAACACCATGAGCCGCCCTGGCGGTCTCGACCGGTCCTGCAAACGGGTGCACTATGGGGATGCCACGTGACGGGGACGCGGGTGCAGACCATGCTCAGAACCGAGGATGTCGAAGGCCTTGACCGGCCGGCGGCTCAGGCCCGCGGCCTGCCGGGACACGCCTACACGTCGGAGGAGTTTGCCCGCCAGGAGCAATCCCGCCTCTTCGCGCGGACCTGGGCATGTGCCGGCTATGCCCATGAGGTGCCGGAGACCGGATCCGTCCGGCCGATGACCCTGGCCGGTATGCCGCTGCTTTTCACGCGCACCCGCAACGACGAGATCCGGTGTTTCCACAACATCTGCACCCATCGGGGCGCGTTGCTCGTCGACGAAGCCACAGACGGGCTTGCCACACTGCAATGCCGCTATCACGGCTGGACCTACGATCTTGATGGGACGTTGCGCCTGACACCCCACTGGGGTGGTCACAACAAGGGCGGACTCGAAGATTTCGACAAGTCCTGCCACGGTCTCATGCCCGTCCGCATGGCGCGCTGGCATGACTGGATCTTCGTCAACGTCGATGGTCTCGCCGAACCCTTTGCCGATTACGCAGCATCCTTCATGGCCCATGTCGACGAGTACGACCTTGACGCGGCCACCTGGGCGCTGACATTGCGCTACGACATCGCCGGCAACTGGAAACTGGTGGCCGAGAACTACCTTGAGACACTCCACCTCAACTTCGTTCACACCGTGCTCGCCGAGGCGGCCCCCTTCGAACAGCACGAGGTCATCACCGACGGCGCCTGCCTCGGGACCATCATCGATGTCGGCCTGCCCGCCACCTGGTCACAGACCAGACCGCTTCCTCGCTGGCCGGGAATCGATGGAGCCAACAGGACGGCCAAGAACCTGGCGCTCTTTCCCAACTTCAAGTTCGTGATCGGCCCCGACCATGCCTGCTCCATGGTGGAGTTTCCCGATGGCGACGGCGCCACGGCGACGGCCTATGCCGATGCAAGGGAGGCCATCATCACGTTCTTCGACATCACCAATGTCGAGGACTTCAACGCCGTGGAAGCCGTGCAGCGGGGACACATGTCCCCGGCCATGCAGGGCGCGCGCTTCAACGGCATCTGGGAGAGAGGCGTCCATCACTTCCAGAAACTCGTTGCCCACTATATGAGCGAGCCATGAACACAGACGTCTTCATCACCTGCGCTGTGACCGGGGCCGGCGATACCGCCGGCAAGAGTCCCCACGTGCCGGTGACACCCGAGGCCATCGCCAATGCGGCCATCGAATCCGCCCGCGCCGGCGCGGCGATCGCACACATTCACGTGCGCGACGTGAACACCGGCAAGGGCAACCGGGACCGCGGTGCCTTCCGCGAGGTCGTGGCGCGGGTGCGCGACAGCGAATGCGACGTCATTCTCAACCTGACCACGGGCATGGGCGGCGACTATGTTCCCGGTGCCGATGATCCGGGGCACGCGTCGGCGCAAAGCGACATGGCATCGCCCGAGGAGCGGGTGCTCCACATCGAGGAGTTGCTGCCGGAAATCTGCAGCCTCGATGTCGCCACCATGAACTTCACCGACGGCGCCTTCATCAACGTCCCTGATCACTTGAGGGTCATGGGCGAGCGCATCGCAAAGGCCGGTGTGAAGCCGGAACTCGAATGCTTCGATCTGGGTCACGTCAGACTCGCCAATCAGCTCATCTCCGAGGGAGTCATCGAAGAGCCACCGCTTTTCCAGATCTGCCTGGGGGTTCCCTGGGGGGCACCGGCAGATCCGGAATCGCTGATCGCCATGCGCAACCTATTGCCGGCGAACGCCCACTGGTCAGCCTTCGGCATCAGCCGCATGCAGATCCCCATGGCGGCGCAGGCGGTGATCTCCGGCGGCAATGTGCGGGTCGGTCTCGAGGACAATCTCTACCTTTCGCGCGGTGTGCTAGCGACCAACGGCCAGCTCGTGGAACGTGCTGTCGAGGTCGTCGAACGCCTCGGCGCGCGCATCATGAGTCCCGCCGAGACGCGCCAGACACTGGGCTTGACGAAGCAATTCTGAAACGGGAGGAGAGGCCATGGTGGAAAAGATTGTCAGGACCGATGAGGAATGGCGGACCCAGCTGACCGAGGAACAGTTCAGGGTCACGAGGCGCGCCGGAACGGAAAGGCCGTTCACCGGGATCTATCACGGGTCATGTGAACCAGGTCTCTATCGTTGCGTGTGCTGCGATGCGGCCCTCTTCGAATCGGCGACCAAGTTCGAGTCCGGCACCGGATGGCCGAGTTTCTGGGCCCCCGTAGACGACGGGGCGGTCGAGCTCAGGTCAGACAGGAGCATCTTCTTCATGCCCCGGACCGAGGTGGTCTGCGCGCGATGCGACGCCCACCTCGGCCATGTCTTCCCCGACGGTCCGCCCCCGACCAACCAGCGCTATTGCATGAATTCGACTGCCCTCACTCACGAGAAGGCGAACGACGGCGGAACGTGAAGCCCGGACCGCTCAATCTCATCACCGATGTCGATGGCATCCTCGTCGGGCAGGCGGAAGATCACCGGGTCAGGACCGGTGTCACGGCCATCGTCCCTGAAGAACGCGTCACCGCCGCCGCCGATGTGAGGGGCGGCGCCCCTGGCACGCGCGAGACCGGCACACTCCATGTCGCCAGTCTCGTTGACGCCGTGGACGCAGTCGTGCTGTCGGGCGGTTCGGTCTTCGGTCTCGATGCGGCGGGCGGCGCTGTGGCGCGGCTGGCCAAGGAGGAGCGGGGCTTTCCCACATCCGCCGGCAGGATTCCGGTGGTCCCCGCCGCCATCCTCTTCGACCTCTCAAACGGCGGCGACAAGGCCTGGGGTCGGCATTCCCCCTATCACGACCTCGGCTACCGGGCGGTCGAGACAGCGGCGCACCACTTCGAACTCGGCAACACGGGCGCCGGGCTCGGCGCCCGCGCCGGAGTTCTCAAGGGAGGAACGGGCAGCGCCTCGGCGGTAACGGACAGCGGTCTCCAGGTAGGGGCTATCGTTGCGGTCAACGCCGTCGGATCGACGGTGATCCCCGGCACCTCGACGCTCTGGGCGGCACTCATTGAACAGGCTGGCGAGATGGGGATGGCGCCCCGCACGCTCCCCTCGGGAGCGGTGGACCTGCAGGACGAACTCAAGGGCTTCGCCGGCGAGAACACCACCATCGGCGTCGTTGCGACCAATGCATCCCTCGGCAAGGGAGCGGTCAATCGCATCGCCATCATGGCCCACGACGGGCTGGCCCGTGCCATCCGTCCCGTTCACACTCCCTTTGACGGCGACACATTGTTCGCGCTCGCCACGGCGAGGCACAGGCAAGCCATCGATGCCGTGACGCTCGCGCGCCTGGGCTCCATGGCGTCTGACTGCGTGACGCGGGCAACAGGAAGGGCCATGGTGGCCGCCCGGACCCTTGACGCCATGACGAGCTACAGCGACTGGAGGGCCGGCAGATGCCGACAGCAGTGATCACCGGGGCAAGCCGTGGGATCGGCCTCGAACTGGCGAGACAGTATCTCGCCGACGGCTGGCTGGTCCATGCCGGGGCTCGCCAACCCGGCCATGCTCCGGGGCTTTCGGAACTGGCATCTCCACGGCTTGTCGTCCACAGGCTCGACGTGACGCGCAGCGCGGATGCAGCCTGCCTTGCCGCATCGCTCGACGGAGCGCCGGTCGATCTCCTGATCAACAACGCCGGCATCTGGTACGGCGATAACGAACTCTATGGAGCATTCAGCGACGACGCATGGATCGAGCAGTTCCGGGTTCACGTCTTCGGCACCATGACCATGGTGGCGGCATTGCAGGACAATATCGCAGCGAGCCTGGGGCGCACCGTCATCAACATCTCGAGCGGCAGCGGCAGCTTTGGCTGGCAGGCCCAATCGCCCGACTACCCCTACAACTCCTCGAAGGCGGCGCTCAACATGCTGGCGCGGGGGCTGGCGGTCGATCTTCGGGCGCAGGGAATCATCGTCGTGAACGTCTCACCGGGGTTCGTTTCCACCGACATGACAGGCCGTGACGCCGACCTCGATCCCGCCACCAGTGTTGCCGGGATGCGCCAGGTCATCGCCGGTCTCGATCATGCCACCAGCGGCTCGTTCCTGCGCTACAACGGCGATGCCATGCCATGGTGAAGACAGTCCTCATCACCGGAGCAAGCCGCGGCATCGGCTTCGAGTTCACCGCTCAGTATGCCGCCGCCGGCTGGCAGGTGCACGCCTGTTACCGCCGTCCCGGCGATGCGTCCTTCGACAATGGCATCAACGTGCATGGTCTCGATGTCACCGACCAGACGTCGATCAACGCGCTGGCCTCGTCCCTCGATGGCACGGCGATCGATCTTCTCATCAACAACGCCGCAATTTTCGGCGGCGCCCACCAGGATATCGGTGACACATCCAGCGAGGATTGGGAACGGGTGATGCGCACCAACGTCATCGCTCCCTTCAGGGTGACCGACGCACTGAAACGCCACCTTGCCCGTGCGTCCCGGCCCATTGTCGTGCACATCTCGAGTCTCGCCGGATCGATCACCGACAACAGTTCCGGAGGTATCCACCTCTACCGGACCAGCAAGACGGCGCTCAACATGGTGGCCGCGAACCTCGCCCGTGACCTCGCCGATGACGGCATCACGGTCCTCGCCCTTCATCCCGGCTGGGTCAGGACGGACATGGGGGGCAGGTCCGCGCCGCTGTCACCGGCCGAGAGCGTTGGCGGCATGCGGCGCGTGATCGCGTCGGCCTCCACGGCAATGAGCGGCGGGTTCTTCGACCACAAGGGCCAGCGCCTGCCCTGGTAGGCCGTTCAGGAAACCGTGGCGCCGGTCTTTTGTCCGGAGTCGGCAGTGATCCTGCCGCAACACTGCTTGTACTTGCGCCCGGAACCACAGGGACAGCGTTCGTTGCGTCCGACCTTTCCCCACGTCAAAGGATCGGCGGGGTTGCGGTCACTCTGCCTGACACGCCGCATCGAGGACGGCATCGGTCTCCAGCTGCTCCGCCCCGACGACGGCATCTGCGAAACGCCGCGCGCTTCCTGCATGCGCTGCCGCGCCTCCTCCTGGCGCTGCGCCTCCATCTCCGCCGACGAACGGATCTCCACTCTCATCAAGAGCTGCGTGACCGATTCGCGCACGGCTCCCAGCAGGTCGTCGAACAGGTTGAAAGCCTCCCGCTGGTATTCCCGCAAGGGGTCCCTCTGCGCATAGCTTCTCAACCCCACAGACTGCCGCAGATGATCGAGAGCCAGGAGGTGATCACGCCACTTCTGGTCGATGACCTGAAGGAGCAGGCTTTTTTCGGCGACTCTCATCACCTGGGGCGTGAATTCCTCCTCCTTGCGGTTCATGGCCCCGTCGGCTGTGCCGAGAATGCGTTCGAGAACTTCCTCCTCGGCCATGCCTTCCTCGGCGGCCCATGCGGAGACCGGAAGATCAAGCCCAAGAATGCGACGGACATCGTTCCCGAGACCTTCGATGTCCCACTGTTCGGGGTAGGTGTCGGCGGGAATGGCGCGATTCACACAGTCCTCGATGACTTCCCGGCGCATGTCCGTGATGGTTTCGGCAACGTCGCTCGCAGCCATCAAATCACGGCGCTGCTCGTAGATCACCTTGCGCTGGTCGTTCATGACATTGTCGAAGCGCAGGAGTGTCTTGCGGATTTCGAAATTGCGCGCCTCGACCTTGCCTTGAGCCCTCTCGATGGCCTTGTTGACCCAGGAATGGGCGATCGCCTCGCCTTCCTCAAGACCGAGTTTCTGGAGCATGGAATCAAGTTTGTCGGACCCGAAGATGCGCATCAGGTCGTCTTCCAGGGACAGCAGGAAGGTGGATGCTCCGGGGTCGCCCTGACGTCCGGAACGACCGCGCAGCTGGTTGTCGATGCGTCGGCTCTCGTGGCGTTCGGTGCCGACGATGTAGAGCCCGCCAGCCTCGAGGACACGGTCACGCTCGTCGCTGACCTCGGCGCGAATGGCCTCTCGGCGACTCTGGCGCTCCGCTTCGTCCGCGATATCGGCGAGTTCCTGGCCGATACGCACGTCGGCATTGCCGCCAAGCTGGATGTCGGTGCCCCGTCCTGCCATGTTCGTGGCGATGGTCACGGCGCCAAGACGTCCCGCCTGGGCGATGATCGTGGCTTCCTGCTCGTGGTAACGGGCGTTCAGCACGTGGTGATCGATCTTTTTCTTCTTCAGCTGGCGCGAGATCACCTCTGATTTCTCGATCGACACGGTGCCAACGAGAACCGGCTGCCCGCGTTCGTGGCACTCCTCGATCAGTTTGATGATCGCATCGTGCTTCTCGCTTACCGTGCGATAGACCTCGTCGTCGCCGTCGGCGCGGATCATCGGCCGGTGGGTCGGGATCTCGAGGACCTCGAGGCCGTAGATTTCAGCAAACTCCCCGGCCTCGGTCATCGCCGTTCCCGTCATCCCGGCCAGCTTGTCGTAGAGGCGGAAGTAGTTCTGGAAGGTGATGGAGGCCAGGGTCTGGTTCTCGGTCTGGATGGGCACCCGCTCCTTGGCCTCGAGGGCCTGATGCAGGCCGTCCGAGTAGCGGCGGCCTTCCATCATGCGCCCGGTGAACTCGTCGATGATGATGACCTTGCCGTCCTTGACGATGTAGTCGACGTCCCGGGTGAAGAGCTTGTGGGCACGCAACGCCTGGTTCAGGTGGTGCACGAGCGTGACATTCTGGACATCGTAGAGCGAGCCTTCCCCCATCAGGCCAGCGTCCTTCAACAGGGTCTCGACGGCATCGGAGCCCTCGTCGGTGAACGTCACGGTGCGGCGCTTCTCGTCCTTTTCGAAGGCGTCATCGGGCAAGCGGGGAATCAGGACATCCACCTTGCGATAGATGTCCGAGGTGTCCTGGGTCGGACCGGAGATCACCAGGGGTGTTCTCGCCTCGTCCACCAGGATGCTGTCGATCTCGTCGACAATGGCGAAATTCTGCCCGCGCTGGACCATGGTCTCCAGGGAGAACTTCATGTTGTCGCGCAGGTAGTCGAAGCCGAACTCGTTGTTGGTGCCATAGGTGACGTCGCAGGCGTACTGCTCCTTGCGGTCGGCATCCGACAGGCCGGAGACGATGCAGCCCACGCTCAGCCCCAGGAACCGGTAGATTTCACCCATCCAGTCCGCATCGCGCCGCGCCAGGTAGTCGTTCACCGTCACGACGTGGACACCCTTGCCGTCGAGCGCATTGAGATAGACCGGGAGCGTCGCCACGAGGGTCTTTCCCTCTCCGGTCTTCATCTCGGAGATCTTCCCGTCGTGAAGCACCATGGCGCCCTGGAGCTGGACGTCGAAATGACGCTGGCCGAGGGTTCGCTTCGCCGCCTCGCGCACGGTCGCGAAGGCCTCGACGAGGAGATCGTCCCTGCGGGCGCCATCGGCGAGACGCCGGCGAAATTCCTCCGTACGCCCGGCGAGTTCAGCGTCGCCGAGCGCCTCCATGTCCGCCTCGAGCGCGTTGATCTGGTCGACGGTCTTGCCGAGCTTTTTGATGATCCGCGAATTGGCCGACCCGAAGAGCCGGTTCGCGAGGTTTCCGAGCATGGGAAACGTCTGCCTTCCGCCCTGAAATCTGGCGTCGTTCCTGCCTCAAACAGATAGGTCCGCGGTCAAGACCTGTCAATGTCGCCGGCATCGACACCCCGACAACCCTGCGGCCTTGTGCGGCTTCGCAAGATGTGGTCTTTGCGCCTCATGAACATTCTCTATCCTGCTCTCGCCTGTCTCCTGGCGAGCACCGCCGTCTTCGCCGACGACCCGGTCGCCCGGATCAATGGCGACGAGATTTCACGCAGCGATGTCGATGCCTTCGTGGGCCGCCTTCCTGGCGATGTGGCAGCCACGCCTGCCGCAGATCTCTGGATGCCGGTGATCGAGAGGATGATCAGCGATCGCCTGATTCTTGAGGAAGCGCGGCGGCTGGGCATCCAGCACACCACCGGGTTTATGGCCGAACGCGCGCGCCTCGAAAAAGACCTGCTTCTTCGTCTCTACGCCGAGTCGCTGATCGCCCGGACCGTCACCCGGGAAGCCCTGGTCCAGGCCTACAACGCCTGGGCGGCAAACGTGACGGCCGACGGACTTCCGCTCGAAATCCATGCCAGTCACATCCTCGTTGCCACGTCCGAAGAAGCACAGGCGATCAGCCTGAGGGCCCGCGAGGGAGAGGACTTCGCCGCACTGGCGCGAAGCCATTCGACCGGCCCGACGGGACCGCACGGCGGCGACCTCGGCTGGTTCACGACCGGCACGATGGTTGCCGAGTTCGAGGAGGCTGCCCGGGCGCTTGCTCCAGGCGAGGTCTCCGATCCGGTCGAGACAAGGTTCGGATGGCATGTCATCAAGGTCCACGACCGGCGCACCAGGGATGTCCCTGCGCTGGGCGACATGGAAGCAACGCTCAGTCAGGAGCTCGCCCGCCAGGCCATCACCGACGATGTGCAGCGGCTGCGCTCACAAGCCACCATCGAGATCCTGACGACGGTTCCGCCGGACAACTTCGGAAACCTCGAATGAGCGATCAGGCCAACATCTCTGCGTTCGCCCCGGCGCGCTTCCCGGTCATGCACCCGGTGTCTGGCGTGCGTCTCGGGGCCGGCCGCTGTGGAATCAGGCGCGCGGACACCAGACTCGACCTCATGGTGGCAGCGTTCGATCACCCCGCCGCGGTGGCCGGCGTCTTCACAAGGTCGAGCACTGCGGGCGCCCCGGTGCAGTGGTGCCGCCGCCATCTTGCCCACGGCCTCGCAAGAGGGCTCGTGGTCAATTCCGGCAACGCCAATGTCTTTACCGGGAAAGCGGGACGCGACGCCGTGGCAGTGATGGCCGGGCAGACGGCAGCGCTTGTCGGCGCCAAACCCCATGAGATCTTCGTTGCCTCCACCGGAGTTATCGGCGAAACGCTGCCCATCACAACTGTCGTCAACGCCTTGCCTGACATCACGGCCTCGCTCGACGCTGATTCCTGGCACGATGCCGCCCAGGCAATCATGACCACCGACACCTTCGCCAAGGGATCCTCGGTCGTGACCTCGATTGCCGGAACGCCAGTGACAATCACCGGATTCGCAAAGGGTTCCGGCATGATTGCCCCTGACATGGCGACGATGCTGGCCTACGTGTTCACCGATGCCACACTCCCGGCCGCCGTTCTCCAGCCCCTGCTGGCCTCGGCCGCCGATCGCTCCTTCAACGCCATCACCGTGGACAGCGACACCTCGACCAGCGACACGCTGCAGCTCTTCGCCACGGGCCATGCCCGGCATGCGGCCATCACCGACCGGCGGGACCCACGCCTGAAGGCTTTCCGAGATGCCCTTGACGCTCTCTGCCTCGATCTCGCGCATCAGGTCGTCAAGGACGGTGAAGGGGCGCAGAAGTTCGTCGAGATCCGCATCACGGGTGCGAAGTCGGCCCGGGCAGCACGAAGGATCGGTCTCGCAATCGCCAATTCGCCGCTGGTCAAGACCGCCATTGCCGGAGGCGACGCCAACTGGGGCCGCATCGTCATGGCGGTGGGCAAGTCGGGAGAACCGATCGCCGAAACCGATCTCGACATCCATGTCGGAGGCCGTGCCGTCGCCCTCGGCGGAGAACTCCCGCCGGGCTACGACGAGACCCCGGTCGCCCGCCACATGGCGGGACGGGAGGTCCTGATCGAGGTCGCGGTCGGCCCAGGACGCGGCAAGGCGACAGTCTGGACCTGCGATTTCACGCGCCGCTACATCGAGATCAACGCCGACTACCGCAGCTGACGCGGCGATTCTCCGCCACGCAACGCTGGGGCGGGACCATCGTTGCCAGCGGGTCCGTCATACCAGTCCCGGTCAAGTCTTCAACGGTCGAAATTTTTCATGTGCGGTCAAAATGTGGGGCGCAACCGGCACCGTGACTGTCCTACCGACGTTGAAGACCGTCCGCCAGGAGTGTGGGAACGGGGACCATCAGAGTGTCTGTCTCTGCTCCTGCTCTCGTGACGAGGGCCGTTGTCGCTCTGGACCTCATACGGCTGCGAGCAGCGATGCCAGTTCTTGCAGGCCGATTACTTCGACGCCATCGCCCTTCGGGTATCGTTCGATGCCCGAGTACACGACGAAGGAGCGGTCCGGCTCGAGATCTTCGCGCGCGGGATGAAATCCCCTGTCGAGCCGGGGTGCGAGGCCACGCTTGATTTCAACCGCCCACAACGCTCCGCCCGGCATCTGGAGCACCAGGTCGATTTCAGCACCGACCGCCGTTCGGTAGAATGACGGTTGAACGCGCCCCGGAGCGACGTCGAGAAGGTTCTCCAGCACGAACCCTTCCCAGCTTCCGCCGGCGACCGGATGACCCAGCACCGCATCCCTGTCATCGAGCCCCAGCAGGGCGTGAACGATGCCGCTGTCGCGCAGGTAGATCTTCGGGGATTTTACCAGGCGCTTGGAGACATTGGCATGGAATGGCGGCAGGCGTCGCACCAGCAGGAGGTCGACAAGCAGGTCGAGATAGCGGGCGACCGTCTTGCCATTGACGGCCAGGCTTCGAGCGATCGGAGCCGCGTTGAGGGTAGCGCCCTGCAGGTGGGCCAGCATGGTCCAGAAACGGCGCAACGTTTCCGCCGGAACGCGCGGGCCCAGTTGGGGAATGTCGCGTTCCAGGTATGTCCGGACAAAGGCCTCGCGCCAGACTGTGCTCGCCTCGTCGTTCCTCGCGAGAAAGCTGTCCGGGAATCCTCCCCTGACCCAGAGTCTCTCGCCTGCGTCGTCCCCGACCTCCAGAACATTCAAAGGACCCAACTCGACATAGGCAATCCGGCCGGCAAGGGATTCTCCCGACTGTCTCAGTAGGTCAATCGAGGCTGGGCCGAGGAGCAGGAAGCGACCGGTGCGGAGACCCTGGCGGCGCCCCTTGTCTATGAGAACGCGTAGGGTCTGGAACAGTTCCGGCGCCCGCTGCACCTCGTCAATGATGACAAGGTCCTCTTCATGTTCGGAAAGGTAGTGGGCAGCATCGGTCAGCTTCTCGCGGTCCGATGCGTCCTCGAGGTCGAGGTAGAGGCCCATCCGCTCCTGCGAGATGGTTGAGGCCAAGGTGGTCTTGCCTGCCTGGCGCGGGCCCAGGACAGCCACGGCTGGGAATTGATCCAGCCGCGCGCGCACGATCTGTCGTTTCTGACGAAGTATCATCCTTGCAAATATGGTATATAATACCCAAAATACAAGGCTAATAAAAAGCAAATGCTGTCTGCTCTTGAATGGGGTCCTATGCGCCCGGATTCGGAGGATTCCTCCGGCAGGTGGCGTTCCCCCGGACATCACCGTGGCGACGGATTGACGTGAGATCCGGAGATCTTCGCGCCTTGTGTCGCCTGTGGGCCGGTGCCAGCATGATGAAGGGCCGGCGTCCGGGAGAGCGGCATGGAATGGGTACACGGCCGGAAGGTGCTGCCTTTGCCTGGAGCGAACTTCGGCAGGCTGATCGCGGTCGATGACGCCGAGTCCTTCGTGAACGCGGTTGAGAGGTCGCCCGACGTGCTGTCCGCCCTGCTCTGCGAGGCCGGCGGGCTCCTTGTCCTGAAGGGCATGGGGGCGATTTCCGGGCAGCCTGAACTCCTGGTGCGCTTGAGCCATCCCTTCGGCACGGAGGTGGAGGACTATGCTCTCACCTCGAACCGCCACAACCTGTTGCATCCGGCCTCGAGCAGGATCATCCGCATCTCCAACCGGCCGCCGATGAATTTCGAACCTCCCGGGCCCCCCCGATCCGCCGCGCACCGCTGACGGCGGGCTGCCGGTCCGCTTTCCCCACCGGCGCGGCTGGCACACGGATCAGAGTTTCCGTCGCCCGCCACCCGACATCTCGCTCTTCTATGCCCACGAACCGGCTCCCCGCGATCAGGGCCAGACGCTCTATGCCGATGGCACGGGAGCCTGGGAACGGCTCGACGGCGAGCTCGCCGCCATCGCCGCAGACCTCGTCGGCATTCATGTCGCTCCCTTCAAGGGACACGGCGAGGATGACGTCCGCGCCGGGCGTGAACCTCACGTCCTCAATGAACGCGACGGCCCCCAGCCCCAGCCGGTTGTGCGCGTCCACCCGGTCAGCGGCCGCAGGACGCTCTACCTGTGCGAGCGCGAGCAGATGGACTGGATTCATGGCCCCTTTGCCGGCATGGAGCCCGGAGTGGACGGCGACGCGGCGCGCCTTCTCTACCGCCTGATGCATCACTTCACGCAACCTGCTCTCGCCTATGCCCATCACTGGGATCAGGGAGATCTCGTGATCTACGACAACAGATGCACGATTCACTCGGCCACGTGGTTCGATGCCGCGAAGCACAACCGCGACATGTGGCGCACCACCGTATGGGGCAACCCCGGGCCGTTCTACGACGGCGAGGCGCGCAGCTGGCAGCGCGACGCCGCTAGAGGCTGATCGTCAGGCCGCCGTCGACGGTGAGAACGTGGCCGTTGACATAAGCCGCCGCGTCCGAAGCAAGGTAGAGCGCCGCCCAGCCAATGTCCTCGGGCTCTCCCCAGCGTCCCGCAGGGGTCTTGTCCCTGATCGAGGCGAAGCGCTCCGGGTCGTGGTGGAGGGGTCTTGTCAGGTCCGTGACGATGTAGCCCGGAGCGACGGCGTTCACGGTAATGCCGTGCGGGCCCAGTTCTGTCGCCATGACGCGAACCAGGGCGTTCATGCCGCCCTTGGCCGCGCCGTAGGCCGGCAGATTCTCCCGGCCGATCGAGGCGATGATCGACGAGATGAAGATGATGCGGCCCCGGGACTGTTCCACCATGTGCCGCGCCACATCCTGGGAGAGGCGAAAACCGGCGCAAAGATGCACGTCAAGCGTGTGCTGCCAGTCATCGGCACCATGATCGAGAAACGGTACACGCATGCTGTGACCGGCGTTGTGGACGAAAATGTCGATCGACCCCTGGCGGTCGCGAAACTCGCCGATCCTGTCGAGTGCCGCATCGGTGTCGCTGACATCGAAGACGAGATCGTGCGCCTCGATGCCCGTCTTCCCCAGTTCGCCGCATGTCTTGCCTGTCGTGAGCGGATCGCGGCCGTTGATGCCGACAACCGCCCCCGCTTCGCCGAGGGTCCGGGCGATGGCGAGTCCCAGACCGCGAGTCGAGCCTGTGACCACGGCAGTCCGTCCTGCCAGGGAGAAAGGATGGGTCATGGCCGGCGCTTCCCGATGCGTTGGTCGGACAGGGTATCGTTTGCCGGCGGGTCTGCAATCGGACTGCGCGGCACGATAAGGGCGTCGGCAACGGTGCACCCATCGCCTTCGCCGTGAACGATGATGGGGTTGATGTCGATCGCGGCAAGCCACGGTTCGTGAGCCGCGGCGAACGCCGACAGGGCGCCCAGGGCCGTGATCAGGGCTGACCGGTCCGCCGGTGGCGCGCCACGCCAGCCTGAGAGCATCCGATGCAAGCGGCGGCCGCCGACAAGCCCGGCCAGTTCGTCCTGTGTCGCCGGGACGCACGCCACGGCGACCTCGTCCACGAGTTCGGCCAGAACACCACCTGGTCCCACTGCCAGCACGAGACCAAAGGAGGGATCGCGGGCGATGCCGGCGATGATCTCGACACCCGGCGCCGCCATCTCCTGGACCACGATGTCTGCTTGCGGCGAGTCGGCAAGCGCACGCTCGAGATCCTCGAAGGCCTCTCTCACGGCATCGTCGACGGCGAGGCCGAGCTTGACGAGACCATGCTCGCTGCGGTGCGGCAGGTGATCGGCGACCGCCTTCATGACGACGGGGAGGCCAAGGCCCCGGGCGGCAGCGACAGCGTCGCCGGATGTGGCGACGCGGATGCTGCGGTTGATCCTCATCCCGGTTTCGGCAAGAAGGCGCTTGGCATCGAGTTCGTGAACGCAGGTCCGCGAAACCCAGTCCGGCTGGTTGCCGGCCAGCGGCATCTCTGCGGGACAGCGCCGAGGCGATCCGTTCCACGCGGCATGGCGGGCAATGGCTCCAAGACCCTGGGCCACGCCGCTGATGGTCGTGATGCCCTCGTCAAGCAGGTCGCTCACCTGGCGCGTTCGCATGACCCCGTGTCTCGCCGACATGAGGTAGAACGGGACGACGGCGCCTCGCTGGGCGTCGATGAGCGCCGGGGTGATGGCCTCGTCCTGTCCTTCGTACTCCACCGCCTGACCGTCGTTGTTGTCGAGCAGAACCACCACCGCGTCATAGGCGCCGGACGCCGAGGTCTCCCTCATCGCCACCTCGAAGTTGCCGGCAAAATCGCCCTGCCCCCAGACGTCGACCGGATTGCCGTCTCCGGTCATTGACCCGACCCTGGCCGCGATCGTCTGTCGCGCGGCACGCGGCAGGGGCGGAAGATTAAGGCCCGTGTCTTCGGCTAGATCGAGTGCAAGGCTGGCATGACCGCCGGAGCCGGTGATGACGGCGAGCCGGTCACCGGCGGGCCGGCGGCCGGACTGGCAGACCGCCATCATTTCCACCATCTCCTCGAGGTCATGCACCTCGATGGCGCGGTGTGCCTTGAGCACCGCGGAAAGGACCCGCGCTTCGCCGGCGAGGCCGCCGGTATGGGTCTCGACGGCGGCTGCCGCCCGCGCTGACCGGCCGACCTTGAGCACGATGACCGGCTTGCCTGCGTCATGGGCGCGGTCGAGCGCCGCGACGAACCTTTCCGGTTCGCGCACCGCTTCGGCAAAGAGCGCAATGACCCCGGTTTCCGGATCGTCGATGAGATACTCGATGTAACGTGCCGCCGTCGTGGCCGCTTCGTTGCCGCTCGAAATGACATGGCTGAAGCCGAAACGCCTGGTGTCCGACAGCAAGCCGATGGCAACCGAGCCGCTCTGCGAGATGACACCCACATTGCCGACAAGGCGGGCGGGGTCCACCACATCCATCATGAAGAGCGAGCTTCTGTTGTGAAGGCTCATGGTCCCCATGCAGTTGGGTCCGCAGAGGGCAACACCGGCCTCGGCGCACATGCCGACGAGTGCACGCTGGTCCTTCATGCCCTCCCCGCCGGCCTCGGCGAAGGCGCCGGCATAGATCACGATCGCGCCGACACCATGCGTCACGGCTTTTTCGGCCTCGTCCATCGCCCGCTCCCGGGAGAGACAGATCGCAACGGCATCGATCTTGCCCTCGATCTCCCGGATGTCGGCATGGCAGGCGTGGCCGAGGACGGTCTGGTTGCGCGGATGGACAGGAAGAATCCGGCCCTCGTAGCCCAGGACATCGAGCGAGCGGATGATGGTGCGCCCCAGGGACGGACGCTCCGAGGCTCCGACAACGGCAATCGAGAAGGGCGCCAGCAGGTGATCAAGGGCCATGTCCCCGACATCTCTCCCGGGCAAGTCCCGACCGTCGTTAATCCCCTGCGTCGCTGCGGTCAACGCCGACTTGAAGACGTTGGTTCCGGCTCCTAACGTGTGCGCTTTCCACATGGCCCGGGGGCGACGTGACCGAAGATATCGAGCGATTTTGCGACGAGGTGCGGACGTTCATTCGCGAGGCGCTCCCCGACGACCTCAGGCGCAAGGTGAGGCGCGAAAACGCCGGTCTGACACCTGCCGATACCAGTCGCTGGATGCGTATCCTCCACGCACGCGGCTGGAGCTGTCCGTCCTGGCCTGTCGAACACGGCGGCCCCGGTTGGTCCTTCGAACAGCAGTATGTCTTCGAAAGGGAGTTGGCGCTCAACGACGCCCCGCCCGTGAGTGTGTTTTCCGCCGGCATGGTGGGACCGGCGCTGATCGAGTTCGGGACTGATGAGCAGAAAGAGCGCTTTCTTCCCGGTCTCGCCAACGGCAACATCATCCTCTGCCAGGGATATTCCGAACCGGAGGCGGGGTCGGACCTGGCTTCGCTGAAGTGCCGGGCCGACCGTGATGGCGATGGCTATGTCATCAACGGATCCAAGATCTGGACCAGCGACGCCACCTGGGCCAACTGGATGTTCGGCCTCTTCAGGACTGACTCTTCCGCACGCAAGCAGCATGGCATCACGTTGCTCCTGGTCGACATGGCCACGCCGGGGCTTTGCGTGCGACCGATCCTGACATTCGAGGGCGGCAGCGAACTCAACCAGGTGTTCTTCGACAATGTCCGGGTGCCGATCGCCAACCGGCTCGGCCCGGAACATGAAGGGTGGTCGATCGGCAAGTATATTCTCGGTCTCGAAAGGATCGGGTCCGCCGAAGTCAGCCGGACGACGGCCATGCTGGGCCGCTTGAGGGAGATCGCCGCCGAGGAACCCTTGCGAGACGGATACCTCATCGAGGATGCCGACTTTTCGCGCAAACTGGTGCGTGCCGAGATCGCCTTGCGCCAGATCGAACTGACAGAGCGCCGCTTCCTGTTCGGTCAGGATGATGCCGGCGCCGCAGCGTCCCTGCTCAAGATCAAGGGCACCGAGGTGCAGCAGCAGGTCATCTCACTCATGGTCGAGGCCCTGGGTCCCTATGGCCAGCTGGATCCCGAGGACATGTCGGCCCGCGACAATGCGCCGCTGCCCGACGCGGCGCACCATGCGGCGAAGACATGTTTCAATCTGCGCAAGTCGACGATCTGGGGCGGATCGAGTGAGATCCTCAAGAACGTCATGGCCCGGAACATTCTGGACCTGCGGTCATGACCGAGGGCCTCACCGACGATCAGAAGACGTTTGCCGAGAGCCTCGAGAGACTGCTTGCGGACGCCCTGCCCTTCACCCGCCGCCAGGCAGCGGTGGCGACGCACGGTGGCCTTGACGAGGATGTCTGGCGACAGCTTGCCGATCTGGGATGCATGGCGGCTGCCTTCCCCGAGGAGCATGGCGGGCTCGGCGGTGGCCCCGAAGATCTCATGGTCATCGGCGAGAAGTTTGGTCGACACCTGGTGCCCGGACCCTTTCTTGGCAGTGTCGTTCTGGGCGGCCATGCCGTGCTGTTCTCGAGTTCGGATGCTTGGAAAGCCGCGTTGCTGCCCGGCGTTGCCCGGGGAACAACGAAGCTGGCACTCGCCTGGACGGAGCGACAGGCGCGCCACGACCTCAACGACGTCGCCACGCGTGTGCGGCAGGTGAATGGCGGCTGGGTGCTGTCGGGCCGCAAGGATGTTGTCCCCGCTGGCGCGCAGGCCGATGTCATCGTTGTCTCGGCGCGCGTTGCGGGCGAGCGGAGGGACCGGGACGGGATCGTCCTCGTCGCCGTGCCGGCCGATGCGGCACACGTTGTCAGGCTGGACGAGCGGGCCCATGACGGCAACCGGGTCTCGACGCTCCTCCTTGACGGCGTCGAGGTCAACGATACCCAGTTTCTCACGGCACCCGATCAGGGCCTCGCAGTCCTTGAACGGGCAATCGATCATGCCATCGCGTTCGTCTGTGCCGACGCCGCAGGGTCCATGCGGCAGGTCTTCGAGACGACTCTCGAATATCTCAAGGCCCGCCGGCAGTTCGACAGGACGCTGGCGTCATTCCAGGCGCTCCAGCATCGCATGGTGGACCTCTACATCGACTGTGAACTCGCCTGGTCGATGGTTCTCGACGCCACCACGGCCCTCGCCACACCCCGACGACGCCATGCCGTGTCGTCGGCCAAGGTTGCGGTTGGCGAGTCGGCGCGACGGGTGAGCGAGGAAGGTGTCCAGCTCCATGGCGGTGTCGGCATGACCATGGATGTCCCCGTCGGGCATCATCTCAAGCGGGCCGTGGTGATGAACGCCTCGTTCGGCGATGCGAACCATCACCTCGACCTTCTCGCCACATCACCAGGTATCCGGGAGTCACGCCATGTCTGATGCCGTCAGGACCGAGCGCCGCGGAAAGGTCCTCGAGATCACCCTCGACCGGCCGCCCGTCAATGCCATCGACGACAGGACATCGATGGAACTCTACCAGGCCTTCCGTACGCTGCAGGACGACGACGGGCTCATGGTCGGCATCATCACCGGTGCGGGCGAACGCTGCTTTTCTGCCGGATGGGATCTCAAGGCCGTGGCCGCCGCCGACCGGCTTGATGAGGTCGACGGCGAGGGCTCGCCTGGCGGATTTGCCGGATTGACCGAGTTCTGGGATCTCCACAAGCCGGTCATCGGCGCCATCAACGGTGTGGCCATCGGCGGTGGTTTCGAACTGGCGCTCTCTGCCGACATCCTGCTCGTCGCTGACCATGTCGCGTTCTGGCTGCCCGAGATGCAGCGCGGATTCCTGGCAAGCGCCGGCGCCATCCAGCGCCTGCCCCGGCGCATCCCCTACAACGTCGCCATGGACCTTTTCCTGACCGGGCGCCACATGGATGCCGCGGAAGCGAAACACTGGGGCCTGGTGAGCGAAATCCTGCCGGCAGAAGGCCTGATGGCGCGGGCCCGCGAACTGGCAGATCGGCTGAGCGAATCGGCACCTCTGGCGCTTCAGGGCCTCAAGGCGATCATGCCCGTCGTCATGCCGCTGTCACTCGAGGATGCCATGCAGCGCACAAAGACCGGCAACTCGGGCGTCGATGTCTACGAGAGGATGATGCTCTCCGAGGACGCCATCGAGGGGCCACGCGCCTTCGCCGAGAAACGCAAGCCACAATGGAAGGGACGCTGATCCGGCCTTGTTGCCCTGCGCGGGCCTGGAGTATGGTCGCGCACGCGTGAGGAGAGGTGCCGGAGTGGTTGAACGGGGCGGTCTCGAAAACCGTTGTGCGCCTTGCGTACCGAGGGTTCGAATCCCTCCCTCTCCGCCATGACCAGCTTCCTTAGCGATTCCGTATTCTAGATTTTCATCTCTATATCCCTGAAAAAGTTTATAAACTACCCTTCTCTCGGAGATATAGCGACTGCTTGCGTCCGTGCAGATAAGGCGTTAAAGTGTGGTATATAGTGTGGCATAGGGCTGAGCATTGACAAATACGAACCGACCAAAGAACGGATTCACGACGTACTATCTCGACCATCTGAAACACGATGGCAGGAAGAAACACCAGTACCGCATCAACGACACAAGCCTTGGCTTCAAAACGCCCGTCGAGGTCTTGCAAAACGCCTATGATTCTGGCGAAATTACTGTCTCACCGAGCGTTGCACTTGAAGGTTGAATGTAGGCTGTGATAATATCACAAACTAGGCGCCAGACGCGCCGCTGGTGCACTACCTTGCCGGCAGGCTTACGTAAAGGAGCAAACAACATGAAACGAATAACCAGTAAATACCCCCCCCCTCACTAAATTAGCAACCCTCACCGCCGCGCTGGTGGCCTTGCTTATTACGGGGCAGGTGGGGTGTGGTTCTGGTATGGGGTAAAGAGTTCGTGTTATGTTTGATAGATGTTTGTATGATGTATGCATATTTTTCCGCCACTCGTCACAGTTTTCTGTGTTGAGCGCCAAAAACACAGAAATCAGACCCATCATCGGACCTGATTGACCCCTGATTGTGATCGTGGCAGACGCTGCGCTTGATCGCGAGTTCTGGTTCAGAATGACTGCCGAAGACCGTCAAGGGGCGATCCATGAGGAGCTTGTACGGCTGTTTCCCGGAGAGTTGCCGACTGCGTTCGCCGCCTTCATGGTGAGTGTGCGCGAGAAGCTCGAGGCGTTTGAGGGGCGGCACGCCACGAGGGCGTTCGAGAGCGGCGTCGCCGAGGCGGCCAACCGGCTTTCGGCGCAGATCGTCAGGCAGGCCCTTGTCTCACTCGACACGCAAGACCCCGTGATCGAATACCGCGGCGAGAGATATCGTCGGGAAGGCGCCACGAACAAGCGGGTCATGACATCCTTCGGTGCCATCAACTATGAGCGTTCACGATACCGTCGCCGGTCCCGTGCGTCGGTGTTTCCGGCGGATCGCCTTGCCGGCTTGATCGAGGACTTCTGGACGCCACGAGCGGCATACCTTGCCTTGCAGGCGGTATCGTCGATGCCACCGCGTGATTGCGTGAAGATGTTCCGCCGACAGGGCGGGATGTGTCCCGGTGTATCGAGCCTGATCCGGCTCTACGAGGTGGCCGGCAGACACTGGGAAGAGATCGCCGATGACGCGCTCGCAGAGATCCGTCATGGGGAGGAGATTCCCTCTGACGCCACGTCCGTGACGATCCAGATGGATGGCGTCATGGTGCCTGTGGGCCAAGACAGACGCAAGCGGAAACAGGACCTTGAGGGGATCACGTGGAAGGAAGCCGCTTGCGCGACGATCACTCTTGGCAATGCCGCCGGCGAGCGTCTTCGCACCCTGCGCCATGCCAGAATGCCCGAAGCGAACAAGCTCAGGCTCAAGCAGCTGATCCGCGACGAGGTTCACTCTCTGCTGGCCAGACGGCCGGACCTCGAACTTGTTGTGGTGGCCAACGGAGCCAGGGATCACTGGCGGTTCTTCGAGGAAGCCTTCCCCGAGGCCGAGCAGGTGCTCGACTTCTTCCATGCAGCAGACTATCTCAAGGAGGCGCTTGATCACGCCTATGGCCAGGACAGCATTCAGGGCAACCGTCGCTGGCACATCCTGCGCGAGACCCTGCTTGTCGAGATCTCCGGCGTCGACAAGGTCATCGCCTCCCTCGCATATCTCAAGCGATCCTACTCGCCTCTGGTCTCCAGGGCGATCGGCTACTTCACCAACAACCGCAAGAGGATGAACTATGCCGACTACAGACGTCGCAACCTGACTATCGGCTCCGGGCTTGTTGAAGCCACCAACAAGAGCCTCGTCACGCAACGGCTGAAGGGATCAGGCATGATCTGGGGGCAAAGCGGCGGCCAGGCCATCCTGTCGCTGCGCGCCCTCGACAAGTCAGACCGCTTCGACACCGCATGGAACATCCTGGAACCATATTGGCAGAAAAAAGCAATCGACAATTATTGAAGAAAATTACCCCATATGAGAATCGCACCCGGCAGGTGGCGGCGCAGACGATCGGATTCAAAGAACGGACATCGGATGACTTTAATAATTTAATCACATTTGAGCGTAATAAATGCATGATGGAGGCGGATGGTCATCTCAAACTGACCTCCACGACAAGCATTCCATCTGGAACGAAAGTCACGTATCTGGTGCGCACTGTGGAAGGGCATGACATCTTCCGCAATCATGGCATCCAGGTATGGCTGGCCCCGGATTCTAATCTTTCAGAATTGCCAGGGAATGTCATCACCGCTGCAACCTCTGAGTCTGATACGGAAGTGTATTTACCGGGTTTATGCTGGGCGGATAACCGCATTGACGGCAGTAGAGGAACCGGCACTTCTGGGCAATACTATGCCGTTATCGAAATTCAACTGGTAAGTGTCAGTGGCTTCTCGATCGATTTTGCGAGGAGCAGTGCGAGATACGTGATCGGTGACGAAGATTATTGCCATAACCCCGATTATCTTCCCAAAAATCGAGGTATAGTTTACCAGATAAGAAACGGACGGACCTGCACCTGTACGGAAAAGAGCACGATCGTTCGGCAAGGAATCGCCGCCGAAGAGACTGAATCCTACGCCACGTCCGCCCTGAACTGGCGCACCGATTCCACGAACTATTGTCCAGATTCTCCCTATCAGAGGCCAAGAAGCTAACCCTACCCAACCAAACACAAGGGCGGCATTGACCGCCTTTTTTCATGCCCCCAGCTTGCATGAAACCCTACTAACCCCTTGCGAGTTCTGTTTTATGCGCTGTGAGGGGCTTGGATAAGCCCCTATTGCGGTTTTAGAGAAACTTGGCCACTGCCCCGCGTTGCGCTTTGGCCCCGGCGGAATAGTGAGCAACCATGCGGGCGGTCTTCCAATTACCGGCTAACATGGTCTCGGTTGTGGAAGCACCGCGGGCGGTTAATTCGCTGGCCAGTCCAACCCGGCCTGAATGAGCGGTAAGCTTGTGGGTTATGCCGGCTTGTTTCGCCAGGGCAGTAATCCGCTGGCTTATGCGTTGCGGTTTGAGGCCAATAACCGAATCATGTTCACTTGCGCCGGAGCGTAGATCCCGGACGGCTTTGGCAAAGCCATTCTTCAACAACCTTATGTCGGTATCCTCACCGGCCCTACTCGTTTTTGAGGTGCGAACATGAATGAGTAGGTTCTCGTTTTCGGATTCCTCAATATCATTCCAAGTCAAAGCGGCAATCTCGGAACGGCGTAATCCGACCATGAACGCAAGGGCTACGATGGCCTTGTCAAGCGGGTTGCCTATGGTGAGCATGGATACCGCATTGTCATAGGTGGGGGGCTTGGCTTGACCGCGCCCGCGATCCGCGCCAGCTTCGGACAGTTTCTTGATCTTGGCTTTGCACCGCTTGTACTGGCGAGGGTTGATCGGTTGAGGTGAATAGCCATTGAACGGCGGCGGCAATCATGCTCGAGCTGGCGGGGCTTTTACCGCAATCAAAAGCGCATTGCAGGTGTTCGGCCAGTTTCGGATCGGTTGGTTGGTCATTGCCGACCCACGCCGCGCAAGCCGTCCACCGGATCAGCAACAGGCCACGCAAGTGCCTTGGCTTCAAAACTCCCATTGAGGTCTTGCAAAACGCCTTCGATCCTGGCGGAATTGCCATCTCACCGAGCGTTGCACTTCACGGTTGAATGTAGGTAAGGTTTTCAACCCTGCCTCGAATAGAAGGCGGTGTTTCGCATCGGTGCCATCGAAAGCAGCAGGCAAGTTCCGCGCATGGCCGCCCCAACGTCACGTTTGGCGGATTCTCTGGCGAGATGCGCCAGGTCGGCCTTGCATCAAGCTTCATGGTTTTCATCCGTTCCCCAAGAACTGCGATTCGCGTTCCGGCGGATATGCAGGGCACATCTAACACAAGTCCGCACAAGTGATAGGATAGGTTTTGATTTTTCCAAGAAGACCTGAGCATGGACGAGTTTGTGAGAGACCTGCACTGGCTGCGGAATTACATTGACGGACGCGCCGTAAAACCGCATTGAACTGCCACATGATAGTGGGGTATGGAGTTAACCCTAAAGATTTTTTTGACATATAAAACAATCACTTATAATAAAAATACGAATCCCTTCCTCTCCGCCACAGCACCCGCCTTGACGGTTTCGCCTGGCGCAAGCCCGCGTCCCGGCGCTGTGCCGGTTGTTGAGCGTTGCGTGCCGTCAGTCGCGCAGTTGGCGGGTCACGGCCGAACCACGACATGCTCGAACGGCGAAACGCCACGGGTGGCGTGATCAACCGCTACGCCGACATCGTCGAGACCGTAGGCGTGAGCCTGGAAACGGTCAACGGGCAGCCGGCCTTCAGCGATCAAGCGGACAAGCGCTGCAGGCACATCCCTGGGAAACCACAGAGATCCCCGGAAGGCGAGTTCCTTCGTGACAAAGGCCGACGTTGGAACGCTCGGATTGACCGAGGCAACCGAGATCATGGAACCTCCCCTGTTCAGGCCGGCGATTGCCTGGTTGATCCACGCCGGATCATCGTTGTCGACGGTGTTCAGGACCATGTCGATGCCGTCGGGAATCTCCGTCGACGTCTCGACGCGATCGTCGAGTCCGTCAAACGCGGCGAGTCGTTGCGGCGACCTGGCGACGGCACAGACACGTCCGGCGCCCATGGCCAGGGCAACGACGACGGCACTGACACCGACCAGTCCCGTCGCACCATGGATGGCGACGCACGCGCCCGTCCGCAGTCCGCCGTGCAGGAAGGCTCCGTACGCGGTTCCCATCCATCCAAGGCGGCACAGCACGTCCGCCGACGTCAAGGACATCGCCGGTTCGACCGCAGTCAGGCAGCCGGCCGGCAGGACGATATGCGTCGCCAGGGCGCCGTCGCGCCAGCGGTCGAGAATCTCGCCGGCCCCGCCCGAAATGTCGAAACATCCGGCGAAGGCATAGTCGGTTCGGCCACCCCGGGACGTTGCCTCGATGTAGCTGTCGCAGAACACGCTGTCGCCAACAGCAACGCCTGTGACCCCACCGCCGACCGCGATGATCGTTCCGACACAGTCCATTCCCGGCGTAAACGGCCGGTGCGGCGTCACGAAACCGCCGTTGCCGGCGATCAGCGCCCCCATGTACGGGGACATGAAGACGGCCTCGACCGCGACGACCGCTGAGCCTTCCGGCACACTCGGATCATCAAGATCTTCAACGACCAGGGAGTCCGCATTCTCGTGGAGCCGCGCGGCGCGCATCGCATTCACCTCATCAGGATGCGGTCACTCTATCCGATTTGACGCCCCCCGAAAGAGGCACGTGCCCTTCGAATCCGTGCATGCTGACAGGCCAACGCGGCGACAGCGACACCCTTGTCGACGGTTGACGCGTGTCCATCCAACGGCCTGGCGGCGCACGGACACCGGACCATCATCCTTCGCCTTCCCGCACCATTGCCCGGCCGCGCGCCGTGAGCCTGTATCTCTGGTTTCGTGCTCGTGGTGACGCCGGGTTGGTCAATTCCACGTAGCCCTGCTCCAGAGCAGGCAACAGATAACGTTGCCGGAACGACTTGCGATCATTCAGGTCAAGGGCCTGAAGAATCTCGCGCCCTGACATCTCTCCCCTGAGGACGGAAAGCAGCCGCCCTACTTGAGGGGTTTGCTGGGGGGGGGGGGGGGGGTTGTTGGGGGGTCGAGAGCGCTTCCAGAATCGCCTCCAGCATGAAGACAATGAACGGGGTGCTCTCGCCGCTTGCAGAGCTCTCCTGAATGGCGGCGTAGTAATCGCCCTGGCGCGCGTGGACCATGCTCTCCACGGGAATGCTGGAAAAGAGCGGATTCCAGCGTGTCAGGATCAACGTCTGCCAAAGGCGGCCCATGCGACCGTTGCCATCCTCGAAGGGATGGATGAACTCGAACTCGTCGTGGAAAACCGAACTGGCGATCAAGGGGTGCTCGTTCGTTCCACCCAGCCAGGAAAGCAGATTCGCCATGGCTGCGGACACACGGTCAGCAGGCGGCGCAATGTGGTAGACGGTATCGCTTGCGGCCACAACGGCTCCCGAGCGCCGGTAGCAACCCGCAAGATCGAGAAGTCCGGCCATGAGCGTTTGGTGAGCGGTGAAGAGGTCGGTCTCACGCGCCGGATCCCATTGCGGGAACATGTCATAGGCGGCCAGTGCATTGCGCGCCTCCTGGACTTCCCGTGGTGGCGCGATGACCGGCTTTCCTTCGAGGATTGTCGCGATCTGGCCTTCGCTGAGCGTGTTGCCCTCAATCGCCAGGGATCCCCGGATCGTTCGGATGCGGTTGATGCGCCGCAGGTGCGGATTCTCGTCCCCGACCCGCGAGTCCGCCCGGCCGAGCGCTTCACCAATCCGGACGGCAAGAGTGGATATGGCAGGAGTAATTGTGTAGGGCGGCGGCGTGGGTGTCATACGCCGGTCTCTCCGGTAATGCTTTCGCTGACATTGTCCATGCAAGCGGCATCGCCGGAAAAAGTGACGCCCACTGGGTTGACCGGCACGGGTCCCCCGCGAGTCCGCCACCGGGTCTTGATTCCCCCTGTCACGTCACAAGGAATGGACATGGTGAAATGTCTACCGCTTTCTTGCCAACCATCAAGAACGCCCCGCCGCCGTCATCCGGCGATCCTTTGCAGGACAGAAAAACCGTCCTTTACCCATGAGTTTGGCATTCAGAATACCTCGTGCCATTCGTGTGTTGGCGAACCACGCGAATGGTGTGCTGTCTCCATGTCCACGACGTGGCGCCAAGCCGTGGAGCCAGGCAGGCACGCCCGGTTGTCTGCGCCCGTTTCGGGCCCTTGTACCGGCAACCGCATCGGCTGCGGCGACCAGCGGCGCCAACGCTTTTTCGCAACAAGGATCGATGGCAATTCGGTGTCCATCGCTGCCTCGATGGTCTTTTTTCGTGCAGTTTCCCGCACTGGCCCATCGCCTCATCCCTTCGGGAGCGGATTGACCACGACCACGTCAGGGAAGCACGAGAAATCCCGGTCAGCTGACCACAGGACACGCACTCCGTGAAACAGACACAGTGCGGCCACCCGGGCATCGTGCACGCGTGCGCCCTGCAGGCGAGCCGGCCGGGCGATCTGCTCAAGCGCAGCCAGGTAGCCATCACCCTCAGCCAGGAACCCGCCGGAGAGGCTTGCGAAGAGCCGCCTTGCGGCATCCAGGGCCACGTCGATCGGTGTGGGATCCCGGAAGATCCGCGGGTTGGAGACCACCGCAAGAAACTCGTGGGCACAGGGCCAGGGAACACACAGCGGTTCCGGTGCGGCGATTGCCTCCGCCAGCACCTGTCGGGCACGCTCGTGAAAGGACATTTCCGGGCGATGGGCGTAGACGAGCAGGTTTGTGTCGACGGCAATCACGCTCCGTGCCCGTGATAGATTTCATCACGAATGCGGCTCCAGGGCGCACCCTGGAACTCCTCGGTGAGACCGCTGCCGCCGTAGCTCGGAAAATCGAGCTGGCGGCGCGGCGCCCGTCGCCGGGCTTCGAGGCTGCGCTGCAGACCTTCTTCAACCAAAGCCCGCAGCGTGGCGCCCTCCCCCTGGGCGACACGGCGCGCCTGTTCAATCAACGCGTCGGGGAGTTCGATGGTGGTCTTCATACGGGTCTTCCATATCGGGAGTACGGTTGAACCATATTTGCCTTCTTCCTGCGCCGCAAGCCGTGGGGTCAGGTGGTGACGTCCGGCTGGCTGCGTCCGGTGCGGGCTCTGATGCCGGCAATGGCATCGGCCGCGGCGGCAAGCGGTGCGAGCGCCTCCTCGCAATCGAGATCGAGGGATGATTCATCCGCCTCGTAGCGCTCGAGGTAGACCCTCAGGACCGCGCGCCCTGTTGCGGTTCCCGAGAGGCGGAAGACGACCCGCATTGTGCCCTCGAAGGCGATCCGCAGTCCCTGGTTCCTGGCCGTCGAGCCATCGACCGGGTCCGTGTAATGGAACTCGTCGGCTGTCGTCACCGTCAGTCCGGCGGCGACGCTTCCGGGGAGGCGGGGAAGCCGCGAACGCAGGGATTCGACAAGGTCTTCGGCGATGCCTGGCTGCGGGATGTGCCAATCATGGCGAGAATGGTAGTGGCGCCCGAACCGGCGCCAGTGGTCTTCCAGGATTCCGGCAACGCAGAGGCGGCGCTCGGCGATGATGTTGAGCCAGAACAGGACGGCCCACAGACCGTCCTTCTCGCGCATGTGGGACGACCCGGATCCGGCGCTCTCCTCGCCGCACATCGTCACCCTGCCGGCATCGAGGAGAGTGCCGAAGAACTTCCAGCCCGTCGGCGTCTCGTAGCAGTCGATGCTAAGGGATTCGGCCACCCGGTCCACGGCTCGGCTCGTCGGCATGGATCGCGCGACCCCGGCGAGGCCCCCCCGGTAACCCGGCACAAGGTCGGCATTGGCGGCGAGGACGGCCAGACTGTCGCCCGGCGACACGATGACGCCACGGCCAAGGATCATGGCCCGGTCGCCGTCGCCGTCCGCGGCAGCGGCAAGGTCGGGCGCTTGTGGCGACATCATTGAGGCCACGAGGTCGTTGCAGTTGAGCAGATTGGGATCGGGATGAAGACCACCGAAATCTGCACGTGGCGTTCCATTGACCACGCTGCCCCGGCCCGCGTTCAGATCCTCCTCGAGAAGCTGGCGGGCATAGGGGCCGGTCACTGCATTGAGCGCGTCAAACCGCATGCGGAGCCCGCCTGCGAAGAGGGAACCTATGGCGTCAAAATCAAAGAGGCCTGCCATCAGATCCCGGTAGTCCGCGACCGGATCAACCACCTCCACGGTCGTGGCGCCCAGCATGCCCGTTCCCGGCCTTGCGAGATCGACATCGCCGGCCTCGAGGATTCGATAGGCGTCGATGGTCTTCGTGCGCTCGTGGATCCGGACTGTCAGGTTGACAGGTGCGGGACCGCCTGTGGCCGTGTTGACCTTGATGCCGAAATCCGCATTCGGACCACCGGGATTGTGACTCGCCGTCAGGAGAAGCCCGACGGCGGCGCCGTGTTTGCGTATGAGGCATGATGCGGCAGGCGTCGACAGCAGCGCCTCGCGTCCTGTGACCACGCGCTCGGCGCCGCTGGCCGCCGCCATGAGAAGAATGGTTCGGGCAGCCTCGGACGTGAAGTAGCGACCATCGCCGCCCAGCACCAGGGTCTTGCCGGCAAGACCTCCGATGGTGTCGAAAACCGACTGGACGAAGTTCTCGAGATAGCCCGGCTGCATGAAGGTCCGGGTCCTTTGCCTCAGACCCGAGGTGCCCGGCTCCTGGCCGCAAATCGGCCGCGTGGCGACAGTCAGAACACGCAACGCTGCCTCATTCCTTGCTCACGATCCGGCATACCAGCATATCATCTCCCGATCACTCTCGCCGCTTGCCGGCGTCACGCGATACACTCCCGCCATATGACCGAGAGTGCATCATGTCCGACATCAGCGGATGCTGGGACAACGTCCATCGCCAAGCCGCGCGGCTGAAGCCGCTTCATCTTCGCCAACTTTTCGACGCGGACCCGCACCGGTTCGATCGCCTGTCGTTCCGCCTTGACGACATCCTTGTCGACCACGCCAAGGAAAAACTCGACTCCGAGGCCCTGGCCAGCCTCCTTTCCCTGGCGCGGGCCGCCGGCGTCGAAGGCAGACGCGATGAGATGTTCCGGGGAGAGACGGTCAATGTCACGGAACGCCGCGCCGCACTCCATGTGGCCCTGAGAGGCCCTGTCGACGCAGCCGACGCGAACGTCATGGCCGAGGTCGTGGAGGCGCGCCAACGCATGCTCTCCTTCGCCATGGACATTCGCAACGCACGCGCGGCGAGCCTGTCGGGAGAGCCCTTCAGCGATGTGGTCAACATCGGCATTGGCGGCTCCCATCTCGGGCCGCTGATGGCGACGCGGGCGCTTGCCCCCTGCCACGATGGACCACGGCTCCACTTTGTTTCCAACGTCGATGGCGCAGACATCACGGACACCCTGAAGCCCCTCGATCCCCGCACGACCCTCGTCACCATCGCATCCAAGACCTTCGGCACCCTCGAGACAATGACCAATGCCCACACGGCACGCTCGTGGCTCGGTGATGCCGCGGAACATCACATGGCAGCCGTCACGAGTCATGCGGCGGCGGCGCGGGATTTCGGCATCGACAGCGAGCGGATCTTCGGCTTCGCCGACTGGGTCGGCGGTCGCTACTCCCTGTGGTCATCCGTCGGACTTTCCCTGGCGCTTGCCGTCGGCGACGGCCATTTCCGTTCCTTCCTGGGAGGAGGCCGTCAGATGGACCAACACTTCCTTGCCGCACCCCTTGAAGGGAATCTCCCCGTTATCCTTGCTCTCGTCGGTATCTGGCGGCGCAATGCCATGGGCTGGCCGACACGGGCTCTTGTTCCCTATGATCAGCGCCTGCGTCTGTTTCCTGCCTATATCCAGCAGCTGGAGATGGAATCGAATGGCAAGGGAGTGGATCGCGACGGCCGCCCGCTGACGAGGCCAGGCGCACCGGTCGTCTGGGGCGGATGCGGCACGGACAGTCAGCATTCCTTCTTCCAGTTGCTCCACCAGGGCACCGACACGGTCCCTGTCGACTTTCTTCTTGCCGCCCGCCCACACGCGGCGCCAGGTCGCCACCACGCCATCCTGACCGCCAGCGCGGTCGCGCAGGCGGCGGCACTTGCTTTCGGCAGAACCGCTGATGAAGTGCGCACGGCAATGGCGGCATCAGGAGCGTGCGGAGACGACATTGATCGCCTGGTTGGCCATCGAACCCTTCCGGGCGACCGCCCGTCGACCACCATTCTTTATCGCCAGCTCGATGCGATGACCCTTGGGCGCCTGGTGGCCCTCTTCGAACACAAGGTGTTTGTCGAGGCTGTGATCTGGGGAATCAATCCCTTCGACCAGTGGGGCGTGGAGTTCGCCAAGGGCCGTGCGCTGCAGGTCTTGCCCATGCTGCAGGAGGGCGCGGGAACGGAGGAACTCGACAGCTCCTCGCGCGGCCTCATCACCCATCTCGACCATCTGGGCAGTGACTGACCGGACGCCGGGTCGCGGGGTCCGGCACAACCTGCCGGCGGCGTGGATATGGCGTGGCGCCAGGGAATTCCCGGTTCCCGAAGAGGCAAACGCGCCTTCGGCTCGACAGCCACCGGTACTTCGCGATCGGCTTCGCCAGCCCATCTTTAACATTTTCCCCACCTGAAAGGGCTAATTTGCCGGATTCTGTGCCTCCTGGCTCTGACAGAATTTTGTGAATGTCACGTCATAACAATATCTTAACATTGTCGCCCGACTCGACGTGATGGCTGAACGAGCTTAGTAGTGCCATTGTCTTGCGAGAGGGCCTTGTGTCGTGCCCCCAAGGCCCTACAGTCATCCCGTGTTCATCCGCGCTTCCACCACATTCACCCGCAAGACCATCGTGTGAATTAAGCATCCCGCCTGATTTCGTAGAGCGGCCAGCCGCACAATCCCACTTGTCGTGCCACTGCGAATCTTACCCCGCTGATTCTCAATCATTTTTTGTACCCAATGTTAAAGATGGGCGTAACTGCTCACCCCCTGTGGAGGCGGTTCAGGCGTCGTGCTTTCTGATCATGTTGGCGGCGTCTCCGGCGAGGGCGATCTGGATGGCGACGAGGGGGTTGTAGCCCTGTGCGGCCATGGAGTTGAGGTAGCTTGAGATCCGGCACCATGCTTCGGCGTGGAGCTGGGTACGGAAGCACCCGGACACCTTGATCTTGACCTTGGCCATGCGGATCTTTTGTTCGCCGGTGTTGTTGGTGAAGCTGGCATGGGGATCTTCCATGAAGCGCAGGACGGAGTCTTCGTGCTTGACGAGGCGCTCGTGCAGGTTGTGCGCGTCGGACTTGGCGATTCTGCCGCGTTTTCCCTTGGGGCGTGGCGGGATCGCGGGCAGGTCCCTGAAGCCATGCTCGAGGATGGTGCGATAGCGCCTGCGCACGGTCCGTCGGAGATCCTCGGGCAGGGTCTTGGTGGGGCTCTGGTTGACCCGGTGACATGTCAGGCGGAGCAGCGTCGTCATCAGGCGGGCCCAGCGCATGGCGTTGGAGTCGACGACGAAGGTCAGTTCGCGCAGCAGATGGGAGCCGCACAGCTGGTGGAGGCACGTCTCGTAGACGAAGTACGAGGCCCAGCAGTCGTGGATCAGGATGCCCTTGTAGCGGGGGATGATGCCGATTGCGTCGATGGCCTGCCTGCCGCGCTTGTTGTGCAGGCGCTTGAGGGTCAGGGATCCGTCGCTCAACACGTGGAGCCACCGGGTCTTGCCGTCGACCCGGAATCCGGTTTCGTCGGCATGGAGCGCCGGACGTTCCAGGAGTATGGCGATGGCGTTGTCCTCCCATGATGCGAGCGCCTCATGGAGGTGCCGCACGTAGCTCAGGCAGGTGGCCTCGGAGAGTGTGAGACCGGAGATCGCCTGCACCAGGGCTGTGGCTCGCCGCAGGGAGAGCATGGGGGCGATGAGCAGGTTGATGATGAAGGCCTTGAGGCCGGGGCCGTACTGCAGCGGCCCCGGCATGGTATCGGGGAAGCGCCCTTTGGTGCGGTCACGGCAGGCCGGGCATTCCTTGACCTCGGCCTCGACGCGGCGTTCGACGACCTCGAAGACGATGTCGTAGAGGATGCGCCGTTCCCGGTCGACGGGATCGACGTGGGAGAGGTCGGCGCCGCAGGCCTCGCAGGTCTCGACCGTGACCGTCTCCTCATGGATCACCTTGCGCAGGGTGGCGCTGGTCTGCCCGTTCCCGCGCGTCCCCTTGCCGCTGCTTGTGGAGGCACGCTGTGCCGTCTCGTCCTGCGGCGTCTGCGACGGCGGCAGGCTGGCATTGGCGCTGGTCTTGCGGGTTGCCCTTTCCAGCAGGATGGTGATCAGCACGCTCATCAGCGTGATCAGGATCCTGAACATCGCATCGGCTTCCGCCGACACCTTGCCGTCCTTGCGCAGCGCCGCGACGCGGGCCTTCGCGGCCTCGAACTCGTCGCGCAGCGAGGCGGCGTTCACCGTTGCCATCAGGAGGCCTCCACCGCCATCAGCGCCGCCATCACCGCCTGACGCTCAGCCGGCGGCATCTTCCGGTAGCCCTCGGCCCAGCGCGTCGCCTTCCTCTTGATGCGCTGACGGTCGGTGGCGTTGCGCCCGGCATGACCAACCCCGTGGGTCCTGCCAGGCGCGAAGTTGAACCACACCACCTCGGTGCGCGCCCGGGCCTGGGTCACAACCTGAAAGGCGACACGGCGCCAGTCCGCCAACATCGTGTCATAGAGCGCCGAGGGGTGGCCCGAGATCATCACCTGGCAGGGCAGACCCTTGAGCAGATGAAGCAGGGCCACATGGTCGGCCTCGCCGTAGTCGTGGCGGTAGCGCCGCCGTGACCGCCGGGTCGCTCGCAGATACGGCGGATCGCTGTACACCAGTTCCGTGCCCCGCAACGGGAAGGTGGCCAGCACCTCATGGGCGCAGCCGTGGATCAACTCCACCGGATAGGCGCACGTGAAGCCCTCCAGCGCACGCCGGTCCCGGTCAATGCCGATCGAACGCAGCGCCGGAACCTTGCGCTGCATCAGCGCGCCGCCGCCAAGGTGCGTCTCAAGATAGAGATCATGGGCCGGCTGGAGCCCCAGCAGCATCTGGCACAGACCGCTCGTCGCCTTGGATCCGAAGTATCCCACCGGCGCTCCCCGCCGCTCACAAAACCACCGATAGAGCCATCCGGCTACGCTGTCAACGCAGACACCTCGTCGTCACAACAACATCACACACAATCAGGGGGTGAGCAGTTACAGATGGGCCAGGATTGGCTGATCGATCCCGCAGGTCATCGCAGACGTCCGTGACGAAACACGCTCCGGAATCGGCCATCACCCTGTCAGCCGCCGCCACGAGGGAGCTGCCCTCGACCGGCTTGACACCTCGAAGGCGCACGTGGCGCTCTTGCGCGCTTGAGAAGCGTGCGGAGTCTTGACATTGCAGGGCATCGCACCTACACCGGCGCTTCCCGATGGGGGGCTGTAGCTCAGTCGGGAGAGCGTCGCGTTCGCAATGCGAAGGTCAGGGGTTCGAATCCCCTCAGCTCCACCAGAATTCCACTCATTTTGCCGTGAAACACCGGTTCACGCTCCGGGGCACATGCTCCCAAGCACTCATGACTGGTTTTTGCGGGAGAGACAACGGACCCGCTCTCAGGACGATGGCGCGCCGTAAAGGCCTTCGGTCGCGTTCAGCGCAGCCAGGAAAACCTTGCCGTAGCGTGCCAGCTTGCCGGCGCCGACACCGTGGCATACGGCGAGCGCATCGAGGTTCCGGGGTTTGCGCGAGACCATGTCCATCAGGCTGCGATCGTTGAAAATCACGTAGGCCGGCACACCTGCGTCTCTCGCGAGGTCCAGACGCACCTGCCTGAGGCGGTTGAACAGCGCCTGGTCATCATCTGCGAGCGCCTCTGCGGCAGCGCCTTTCTGCTTTCGCCGGCCTGCCGATTCGCCGTGCAATGCCACGCTCTCGCCGCCCTTGAGCACGGCACGACCGCGGCTTCCGGGTTTCAGGGCGCCGAAGCCGCCGATATCGATCTTCAGCACGTCGGCTGCCACCAGCTGGCGCAGATAGGAGCGCCAGCGCGTCCTGTCGATGTCCGCGCCGACCCCGAATGTCACCAACCCGTCGTGACGGTGCTGGAGAACCTTGTCCGTCGCTTCGCCGCGCAACACGGCGATCAGGTGTTCGGCGCCGAAACGCTCGCCGGTGCGCAGGACAGCCGACAGGGCCTTCTGCGCAATCACCGTGCCATCAATCGTCGGGACGGGTTCGAGGCAACGGTCGCAGTTGCCGCACGGCTCGCTGGCCTCGCCGAAATAACCGAGCAGCGCCTGGCGCCGGCAGCTGGCGATCTCGCACAGGGCGAGCAGTGCATTGAGCCGCTGGTGATCGACCCGCTTGACCTCGTCGGGGCGACCGGAATCGTCGATCATCAGGCGGCGGATGCGGATATCATCGATGCCGTAGAGCATGAGGGTTTCCGCTGCCGCGCCATCACGTCCGGCCCGTCCGATTTCCTGGTAGTACGCCTCGACGGTCGACGGCAGGTTGGCGTGGAGGACAAACCGGATGTCCGGCTTGTCGATACCCATGCCAAAGGCGATGGTCGCCACCATGACGACGCCGTCTTCGGTCAGGAACCGGTCCTGGTTCCTGTCCCGGTCGCCCTGGTCCATGCCGGCGTGATAGGCAAGCGCCACCGTCCCCCGGCAAGCGATGCGCGCCGCCGTCCGCTCCGCCTCCTTGCGCGACAGGGTATAGACGATGCCGGCCCGTCCGGCATATCGGCCCAGGAGATCGTCGATCTGCCGCGCCCCGGACTTTCGCGGCGCGATACCGATACGCAGGTTGGGACGATCGAAGCCGGCCACGAAAGTCTTCGCCTGACCGCCGAACAGGCGTGCGACGATGTCCTGGCGCGTCACGGCATCCGCCGTCGCCGTGAAGGCGCTGAGCCTGGCATCGGGAAAGTGCTCCGGCAATTCTGCAAGGCGACGATAGTCGGGCCGGAAATCGTGACCCCACTGCGAGATGCAGTGGGCCTCGTCAATGGCAAAGCGCGCCGGAGCGTGGCGGGCGAGGCCCTCCAGCGTGTCCGGAACCATCAGACGTTCCGGCGAGATGTAGAGCAGGCGCAACCGGCCCTCGCGAAGCAGGCTGTGCGTCGATACGGCATCCTCGCGCGGCGTTGCCGAATTGAGGGCGCCTGCCGCCACGCCGTTGAGACGCAGGGCCGTCACCTGATCGCGCATCAGCGCGATGAGCGGCGAGACGACAACGGTCAGGCTATCGCACGCCAGTGCCGGAATTTGGTAGCACAGCGACTTGCCGGCACCGGTCGGCATCACCGCCAGCACCTTCTCGCCGGCCAGCAACGCCGCGACAATCTCCGCCTGACCCGGCCGGAAGTCGTCGTAGCCGAAGGTTCTGTTGAGGACCGCGCGGGCGGCGGCGAGAGTCGTCACGTGGCTTTGCTGGAATCGAACCGGGTCACCATACCGCCTCCTCCAGCACATGAGAACGGCGGCATCCGTGACCATGCATCTCCAAGGTCGGCATGAACAATCCTGTCGGGATTCGGTGGACTCATGCCCTGCCTGTGGCTGCGCCGCCGATCCGGTATCGGATGGCACAGCAGCATGTCGCTCAGGGATCGGATCGTGTCAGCAGGCCACAAATGATCTGAAAGCGGCAAAAGGTGGCGACCGGCTCAAGAGGCGTTCGGATCCGCGAGTCATGGCGCGAGCCCGGTTTCCGGCAGTCAAGTCCGTCACGGCCCGCTGCAGTGGGCGGATGTCCGGCCCGGTCCGCGCTACGGCAATCCCTGAACAACCTTCGGTCCGGCCAGCACGGCATTCAACAGGGTGGGTCGGTGGCCGGAGCCGATGTCTGAAGATGCACAACGCGCGGCTGACAAGAGCATGGTCGATCGGGATGACGGCGAAACCGGACCAGACAGGCCAGGTGGCCCGGGCGTTGAAACCGAAGAGCGGATTTGGCACATAACCATGCAGACCTGTCAGTCGCCGGTCGACGTGTGCAAGGCGTACCACTGACCAGTATGGTCCGAATGCCCCGTGCACCCTACGCCGGGCACGGAAGGAACCAGGGTTCGTTTTTGTCCGGCAGCGGGTGATGCGCGCGCTTTCAACAGGCCGTTGCGGGGAGAATGTCGTTGTCTGTATGCCGGTGCGGGCCGCATGCCGCTGCTGCCGACAGCATCACGGGCAACCGTGCAGCGGTCATCGGCACTCACTGCCGACAATAAAATGGTCCTGGGCACCGGAGCATGTGCCTTGACAGGCGACAACATCAGAGCCGTGCTCGATTGGAGACCCAATGAACACAACAACATCGACGTGGTCTCCTCCGAAGACGCTGGAGGAAAGATTGAAGGAGGCTGTCATCCCGGCGTCGCTCTACATTCGAATGAGGGCGACAAGAGAGTGGCGGCGCGGGGAGCCTGAACTGAAGCTGTTACCGCTTCTTGTCGATGACGGCAAGAATGCGGCGGACGTCGGTGCGAACAAGGGGGTCTGGTCCTGGTTTCTGGCCCGCATGGTTCCTATTGTTCATGCGTTCGAACCTAATCCCAAGGCGTTTTCCATACTCCAGAGGGGCGCTGCGTCCAATGTCGTGTGCCACTCCGCAGCGTTGTCAAACGTAAGCGGGAGAGGGTTGTTGAACGTCCCCAAGCGTGCCGGGGGATACTCGAATCAGGGGGCGACGTTGCGAGTTCTTCCGGATGGAGGGGGGCACGGAAGTCTGGATGTCGAAACAAGGCGGCTGGATGACCTGGAACTCCAGAACATAGGATTCATGAAGGTCGATGTCGAAGGTCACGAATTGTGTGTTCTCGAAGGGGCGCGAGAAACTCTGGCACGATGTCGTCCGGTACTCATAGTCGAGATTGAAGAAGTACATACCGGTCGTCCCGTCTCTGATCAGGTGGAAGAGGTGGAAGCCCATGGCTACACCTGCATGGTCCTTCACCGAGGCCGTCTACGGTCGTTTGGCGCCTTCAACACAGACCTCCGTCAGTCGCCCAAGAGCCAAGTAAAAAGCGGGGGGGGGGGCAATGGCATTGGGGAATATGTTTTCAACTTCATCTTCCTGCCTGCAGAATAGACCGTCCGTCTGGGCAATGGCATATGACTTGCGGTTGCACAGTCGGCGCTCTGGTGATCACGTTGATATCCCGTTTCCTTCATAATCTGTGGCAGGCTTACTGCACTTCACAAGCATCGACCGTATCTCACAGGCCTCTGTGAGTGCGAACGGTGTCGTGTTGCGGGAGCCGGGGATCAATCCGCGAGTACTATCGCACGTTTTCAGCATGACCCTTCGCTACGCCCACACGGGCGATCGCGAGACTGATGCCGCCGCAGAGCGAATCGATGGGCTGATTTCCCCACTGCTCGCTCAACCGTCTGCCGGTTGACGCCGGGTTGGCAGGATCGCAGACGGATGAAGCACGGGCCAGTTCGCCGCCCGACAAGCCTCCCAGTCTTGGCCGCGGCTCTCCCTTTACCTATGAACTGCCAATGGGCTGCTTGATTCGGCTGGCAAGAAAGTCTTCGATCTGTTTGAGCACTTCATCAAGTTCGTTTCCCTTCGCATACGTTCCAGTCACTCCCTCCAGGGCCTTGATGGCCTCCTCTTCGGACACGTGAAAGAACTCGGCAAAAGCTTGCGGCCCAACCTCGATATGGAGCACGCCGCCGTCGCTTCCCTTGTCGGGCCTGGCGTACATCAGGAACCGGGTACGGTTGGCTTGCGGCGCAATTCTCACGGACGCCCGCTGGGGCTGCACCGCCAGCCCGGCGTCTTCCGCGATGGTTACGAAACGGTCGAACGGATCTTCCACGCCCACTTCCATGGCTTGGTCACGGATCTTCCCGACTCTGAGCTGCCGGCGAGGATGAACCGGTTGATCGACCTGTTCGTCGATCACCTCGCGCATGAGCAGTCGTGGGCCGCCGCCCAGCTCGAAGACCTCGAAACTGACGACGCCGATGGGAATGCCAAAGCGACCGAGAAACTCGTTCATGCGCGCCAATCCGGCGCTAACCCCGGCGCCGACGAGCAGCACGGTAATCTCGCGTCCTTGTGCGTCATCTTCGCCCTGAAGCTGGCGCTTCACGAGCGCCGACAGCTGTTTCGCGTCACCCAATTCGCTGAAACGGGGGTGAGACTCAATCTTGTTCAGGAGATCTTCAGCGCTGAGACGGGCGAGGGAGGAGGCGTAGTAAAGAGCCTGGGTCAACGCAAAGCTGTCAAGCCGTTCGGGTTTGATCTCGATCACCACCCAGCGGTCCTGCGTGTCGATGGCCAGCAGATCGAGGCGACCATCGTCGATCACGAGCTGACGGCCGACCAGCGTCAACCCTTCCCCGATCAGCGTGACGTCTTTGGCAATCCAGTCCTCAAAAAACTTTTCCAGCCCGATGCTGGAGTGCCCAATCCTCCTCGGTATCGGCGGCGAGTCCTCCTCTGAAGACTGCCGGTCGATACTCCATGCCGCCAGTTTCACCATCGCCATCTCCCAAATGCGTCACGTTCGTCCACTTCGGTCGTCATTGTGTATCCCCGACGTCACCATGGAAAGGATCATGCTGGCCAGTTTTCCCGCCGGTGCACCGGGCTTGCGGCGCGCGCGGGGTGGCTGCATCGTGAGCACATAGAGGAATCTTGCTCCTGATGACTGGCACCACATCATGCGCGCACGGACGTTACCGCCGATGTCCGAGACGGACAGCACAATGACGCCCGGCGCGTTCATCGCCAAGTGGCGGGCGTCGGAGCTGAAGGAGAGTTCGGCATCGCAGGAACACTTCATCGATCTTTGCCGTCTGCTGGATGAGCCGACGCCGGTGCAGGTCGACCCGAAGGGCGACTGGTACGGCTTCGAGCGCGGCGCGCGGAAGGACAGCGGCGGTGACGGCTGGGCCGACATGTGGAAGCGCGGCTGCGTCGCGTGATTGTCCCACAGGGCAACGGAGTCGGCCTTCCAGCGAAAACGGCACTGGAATCGCGGCTGCGCGATGTGCGACCACAGGAACTTGAGAACCAGCCGGCTTTCGGTTTCCTCGAGTTCAACGATCTTCTCGGTGACGTAGATCATCTTGCGGCCGGGCGCCCGATTGGCGGCGACCACCGGGTGCACGGCCTCCGGAAAGGCGCCGGCGCGCGTCTCTTGCGCCTTCGTGCCGTAGTACCTGCCACAGTGAGCCGGCGTGCACGGTCGTCAGACCTTCGTTCAAAACCTTTCATGGGATCGGACAGGGCATCGTAGGCGGCGTGGACATTGACGAAGAGGGCGTCGCCGCCCGGGTCCGGCACGATGCCGAGATAGAGGACGCTGGCGGTCGGGGGCTCGAGGTCGCACGTGACGTCCGCATGCCACCTGCTGCGGCTGCAGGTCATCGAATTCCTGTCCGTGTGGATCGCCATGATGCCCTCGTATCCCCCGACGTCGCCCTGCGGATGGACGTGAAGCGGGCCAAGCCGCCTGCCCGGGCGCTGCAGCAAGACGGGTCCATGTCCTGGTCGCGAAAGAAGAGAACATGGTGTTGGTGCCACGCTTCCACCAATGCCCCGCACACCGTGTCATCGAGGGGGGAGGCACGGTCGATATCTCTGACTTCGGCGCCGATGGTCGGGGCGACGGCTCAATGCAAAAGAATGTCATCGACGCTGTCACATGGTGAAAATCTTGCCCGGGTTCATGATATTGCCGGGATCGAGGGCCCGTTTCATCTGACGCATCAGGTCGACCGCCCCGCCGTGTTCCTCCTCGAGGAACGCCATCTTGCCCAGACCGACACCGTGTTCGCCGGTGCAGGTGCCGTCCATGGCAAGGGCCCGCCTGACGAGGCGCGTGTTGAGGCGCCGGGCCTCGGCGAGCTCGGCGGGATCATCGGGATCGATAAGAAAAACGAGGTGGAAGTTGCCGTCGCCGACATGGCCGGCGATCGGCGCCGGAATGCGGGTCGTCTCGAGGTCCTCCTTGGTGGCGACGATGCACTCGGCAAGCCGGGAGATCGGCACGCAGACATCGGTCGGCCACATGGCGCATCCGGGACGCAGCGCCTTGGCCGCCCAGGCGGCGTCATGGCGTGCCTGCCACAGCCGGTTGCGATCCTCCTGACGGGTTACCCAGACAAAGTCGCTGCCGCCAAAACCCTGGCAGATCTCGCCCATTCTCCGGGCCTGCTCGCCGACGCCGTCGGCGGTGCCGTGGAATTCGAGAAACAGCGTCGCAGCGCGAGCATGGTCGAGACCGGAGTAGGCGTTGATCGCTTCGATCTGGAGGTCGTCGAGAAGCTCGATCCGCGCCATCGAAAGACCGGACTGGATGGTGAGAATGACGGCATCGACCGCCGAAGCGATATCGGGAAAGGATACCGTGGCGGCGCTGACGGCCTCGGGTATGCCGAAAAGCCTGACCGTGACCTCGGTGATGACGCCAAGCGTGCCCTCCGAACCGACGAAGAGCCGTGTCAGATCGTAGCCTGACGCCGACTTGCGGGACCGCCGTGCCGTCTCCACGATACGTCCGTCGGGCGTCACCACCTTCAGGGCGAGAACCACCTCGCGCATGGTGCCGTAGCGCACGGCATTGGTACCCGATGCCCTGGTCGCCGCCATGCCGCCTATCGAGGCATCGGCCCCCGGATCGACCGGAAAGAAGAGGCCCTGGTCCCTCAGGTGCTCATTGAGCTGCTTGCGCGTCACGCCCGCCTCGACCGTGGCATCGAGGTCTTCCGGGCTGACACGGAGAATGCGGTTCATGCGCATCATGTCGATGCTGACACCGCCAACCGTCGCCACCACCTGCCCTTCAAGGGAGGTGCCGGTACCGAAGGGTATCACCGGCATGGCGTAGCGTGAGCAGATGTCGACGGCGGAGGCGACTTCCTTCGACGTCTCGGGCCAGACCACGGCATGGGGAGCTTCGGGATGATGCCAGCTCTCGTCGTGGGAATGTTGTTCGAGAACGGACGCAGCGGTCGAGAAGCGTTCGCCGAACACATGGCGAAGCTCCGCCAGCGCCTCCTCCGGCGCAGGGTCAACGACGGCATTCCCGCTCATCAGTTTTCCCTCGTTCACCGACCGGATTATGTCGCCCCGAACAGACCAGGGGAAGCACCCCGGTACAAACAATCAGGCTCCGTGAGAGGGTCTGCGCCAAAGCGCCATCCGCATGGAAGCGTCCCGGGCAAACACAATCAGGTACCATGGGAGTCCACCCTGGACAGCACGAAAGACCAAGGACCATGCCGGAACACGATCTCATGGCGACCTTCCCGCCCGAAGGCACCGCCCAGGTCACTCTCGAGAACTGGCGCACGCCGCCCCATAACCGCTGGGCCTTCCAGCATGTCGGCGAACTCGTACCCTCGGCGCAGATCTGGCGCGGCAACGGGCGGGCCCGGGAGCTGCGGAGGGCACCGGAAGATCTCTCGACCATTTCCTTCGTCGACCACGCGGGCGCGGATACCACCTTCGGCGCCTTTCTCGATTCCACCGCGACCGACGGGCTCTGCGTGCTGCACCGGGGTGCCATCATCACCGAGCAGTATCGCAACGCTCTGCAAGACTGGCGGCCGCACATCCTCATGTCGATTTCCAAGTCGATCACGGCACTGGTGATCGGCATTCTCGTCGAGCGCGGTCTTCTCGACCCCGCGCGCGGCATTGCCGCCATCATTCCCGAGGTCAGGGGCTCGGCATTCGCCGCGTGCACATTGCGGCACATGCTCGACATGACGGTCGGCGTCGACTTCACGGAAGACTATCTCGCCTCCGAAGGACCGATGACCGAGTACCGCGAGGTCTCCGGCTGGAAACCGCCGTCCGATCCCGACCGGCCCGGCGACCTGCGCTCCTGGCTCACCACCCTCAGCGCGAACGGATCGCATGGTCACGCGTTCCACTATGTCTCGCCGGTCACCGACCTTCTCGGCTGGGTGATCGAGCGCGTCACGGCCAGAACCTTTGCCGAGGCCGTGAGCGAGTTGCTGTGGCAGCCCATGGCCGCGGAATTCGACGGCTATGTCACCGTCGACAGGTTGGGGGCGCCGCGGTCCGCCGGCGGCATCTGCCTTGCCCTGCGCGACCTTGCACGGGTCGGGCTGATGATGCTGGAAGACGGCGTGGCGAACGGTCGCCAGGTGGTCCCCTTCTCCTGGGTGACCGACACGCGCTTCAACCCCGACCGGCAGGCGTGGGCGCATGGCGAGGGTGCTGTGGCCAATCCGTCAGGCGGCTATCGCAACGCGTGGTGGATCATGGGTGACGCACACGGCTGCTATACCGGTATCGGAGTCTACGGCCAGTATCTGTGGATCGACCCCGTGGCCAGTCTCGTCATCGCCCGGTTCGCCTCCCAGCCCCTGCCGACCGACGAGAACATCGATCTGGATGCAGCGCGCTGCTTCCAGGCCGTGGGTCGCGCCCTCGCCGGCTGACTCAAGAGATCGGTCGCTGCCTGAGGCTGTGGACGACGAGAAGGGCGAGCGTGAAGACCCCCAGGGCTCCGGCCTGGTGGAGCGCACCGAGCCACACCGGGACATAGGTCAGGAGCGTGGCGATGCCCAGTCCGGCCTGGGCCACGGCAGCAAGCGCCGTCGACGCTGCCAGGTGGCGGGTGCGCGCCATCAGGCCGGAGCCGCGGAACGACCACCACATGAGGAGTGCGGCAACCAGCACCGCCACGGCAAGGAGACGGTGATTGAACTGCGCAGCCACCGGATTGAGAAACGGATTGATCCACCACGGCTCCATATCGGCCCAGGAAGCGGGCACCAGCCTGCCGTCCATGAGCGGAAATGTGTTGTAGTAGAGACCGGCATCGAGGCCGGCAACAAAGGCGCCGGCGACAATGGTGAGGCAGACGAGGACAAGGACCCCCCATGCCCGTCGCCGTGGCGCGCCGACGCCGGGTTCGGCGGCGCCGTAGCCGGGAGCCCCCAGCAGTGACGCCGCTGTCCACACCAGCATGCCGAGGATGGCAAAGGCAAGGGCGAGATGCATGGCAAGCCTGAACGGGCTGACACTCGGACGATCGACCAGGCCGCTGGCCACCATGAACCAGCCCAGCACTCCCTGCAGTCCGCCGACAACGAGGATGAAGGCCAGCCACAGAGCCAGGCGACGGGTCAGCTTGCGTGTGACGAGAAACCAGGCAAACGGCGCCATGAAGACCAGACCGAGCACACGCCCGAGAAGGCGGTGGGCGTACTCGAACCAGAAGATTGTCCGGAACTCGTCCAGCGCCATGCCGCGGTTGATCTCGCGGTACTCCGGGGATTGCCGGTAGAGATCAAAGGCCGCGTTCCACCCGGCGAGGTCAAGCGGCGGCAGCCAGCCCGTCACCGGCCTCCATTCGGTCATGGAAAGCCCGGACCCGGTGAGGCGCGTGACGCCGCCCAGCACCACCATGGCGCAGACCAGCAACGCCACGACCAGGAGCCAGACCGCCACCTGGCGGCGGGACCGTGTTGTCATGGCCGGGACCGCGCCCGCCTGGCCTGTCACGGGTCGTCTCGCCAGTAGCCGGAGTCCTTCAGCGCCTGGGCCACCTCCGGGGGCATGTAGGTCTCGTCATGCTTGGCCAGAACCTCGACGGCATCGAACGCGCCAGTGGTGTCGGACAGCGTTCCCCGGGCGACGATTCCCTGACCCTCCCTGAAGAGATCCGGCATGATGCCGACGTGGACCACTGTCATGGTGGCCACACCGTCGGTGAGATCGAAGATCGTGGTGAGCCCGTCTGCGGACCGTTGAATGCTGCCCGTCACCACCAGACCTCCGAGCCTGATCTCGGTTCCGGCCATGTCAGGCGCCCCGGCGAGAGAAGCGGGGGAATGGAAGAAGGTCACCGTGTCCTCGAGAGCGATCAGCACGAGAACGGCGGCTGTGGCAAAGCAGGCCACCAGAACGCCAAGGAAAAGCACACGCTGTTGCTTGCGCTTCATGGGTTGCGGCGCTTTCGGGTTTCGCGCTCAAGGCGCTCCAGCTCCCTGTGGCGGCGGCGCGATCTCCACACGCTCGCCACCACGAGCGCCGCCAGGATGGCAACGGTGACGCCGTAGGCCGGCCACACGGTTGCCGCATGCCCCCCCATGTCGAAAAAGGCGCTCACGGGCTATCCAGGGTGTGCCGGCGCATGAGGGCTTCCGCCCTCCATAGCGCCAGCTCGGAGCGAATGCGCACCAGAAGAACAGCAACCAGGAAGGCAGCGAATCCAAGGGCCGTGACCATCAGCGGCCACAACATGGACGCATGGATCGACGGTCCGCCGGCGCGCAGGATGCTGGCCGGCTGGTGCAGCGTGTTCCACCAGTCGACGGAGAACTTGATGATCGGCAGATTGATGACGCCGACCAGCACGAGAAGCGAGGCCGCGCGCAGCCCCCGCAAGCGGTCGTCAAAGGCGCCGGCCAGCGCCAGGTAACCGAGGTAAAGAAAGAACAGAACAAGGACGGATGTCAGACGCGCATCCCACACCCACCAGGTTCCCCATGTCGGCTTGCCCCACAGGCTCCCGGTGATGAGTGCGATGGCCGTGAAGCAGGCGCCGACCGGCGCCGCGGCCAGCGCGGCGATGCCGGCCAGCTGGTGTTTCCACACCAGGAACGAGGCGCACAGAACGGCCATCAGGGCGTAGCAGGCCATGGCCATCCAGGCCGCCGGCACATGGACATACATGACCCTGACCGTGTCGCCCTGCTGGTAGTCGCCGGGAGACAGCGCCAGGCCCCAGACGAATCCGCCTGACAGTCCCACGACGGCCAGGGACCAGCTCCACGGCAAGGCGCGCCTTGCGAACTTCTGGAACCGCGCCGGGTTCGCCAGCCTGTGAAAGGAGGTGGTCACGTGGTGTTCCGGCAGTCCTCGAGGATCATTCGATGGCCATGCGCAATGCCACAGCACTCGCCCACAGGGCAAGGGGCGTCCCGGCAATGAGGAGTGCGGTCTCGATGAGCAGGGGAGGCCAGAAGGGCGCTTCTCTCAAGACAGCCTCGACAGCGCCGATCCCGAAGATGAGAACCGGAACCTGAAGCGGCAAGACGATCAATCCGATGAGCGCCCCGCTCTTTCTCGCGCCCAGGACGAGGGCAGCGCCGATACTGCCGACAAGACTCAGGATCGGCGTACCGACAGCCAGCGACAAGACGAGAATCCACCAGGCGGCCGTATCGAGATTGAGCAGCATGGCCATCAGCGGCGACAGGACGACAACGGGAAGGCCGGATGTCATCCAGTGGGCGAGACACTTGGCCGCCACCTGGAGTTCCAGCGGCTCGGCCGAGAGCGCCATGATCTCCAGGGAACCGTCTTCCAGATCGGCGCGATAGAGGCGTTCGAGCGAAGTCATGGAGGCCAGCAGCGCCGTGACCCAGATGATCCCGCCAGCGATGCGGGCAAGAAGATCCGGATCGGGGCCAACGCCAAAAGGGAAAACCGCAACGGCAACGACAAAGAAGACGAGCGTCAACGCCGCATCACCGCCGCGTCGCGTCGCCAGCGCAAGGTCGCGCCTCACGAGGATGCCGAACGTCATAAGCGCCCCCCCGCCGTCATCCGGCGACCCTTTGCGGGACAGAAAACCGTCTTTTATTCAAGGGCGGAGAGTCCCCAGGCTCACTGTCTGCGCCTCGTCGAGGGCATGGGCGGAAACGACCGCAACCCCGCCGCGGGCGCGGTGACTGGCGATCAGCGCATCGAGCAGGGCACGCGAGTCGGCATCGAGATTGGCTGCCGGCTCGTCCAGAATCCAGCAGCCACCGGGGCGCGCCGCCACACGCGCCAGGGCCAGGCGGCGCAACTGTCCCGCCGACAGCATGGTCGCCGGAAGATGGTCGAGGCCCTCAAGGTTCAGGGATTGCCGAAGACCATGACAGTCATCGCACCCCAGGAAGGCAAGATGTTCGCGTACCGTCAGGGTTCTCTTGACGGCATTGAGATGCCCGAGAAACACCATCTCCCGGCGCCACGGCTGCGGCTCCAGACGGGTGTCGAGACCACGCCAGGTGATCCGGCCCGCACGGGGAACGACAAGGCCGGCCATGATGCGGAGCAGGCTGCTCTTGCCGCTGCCGTTGGCGCCCTCGACGATGAGCGCATCCCCGGCGTTGAGGCAGACCGTCAGCCCCTGGAAGAGCAGGCGGCCGCCACGCTCACAGGCAAGGTCCGTGACGACAAGGGCTGGCTCAACGTCCGTGAACGGCGTCATGATCGTCAATGGCCGGCGCCCGCCCCGCCATCGAGCGACAGGATCACGCCGGTGGCAAGACTCGCATCATCGCACGCCAGCCACAGGATGCCTCGGGCAACCTCCCCCACCGTTCCGATCCGGCCCATGGGCACCCAGGCATTGATGTCCCTGAAATAGCCGTCCTCGTCACCGGACTGTCGTGCCGGGATGCGGTGCATGTCCGTGTCGACGGGCCCCGGCGCGACGGCGTTGACGCGGACCGCGCCGGCCAGTTCCAGCGCCATGGCTCGTGTCATGTTGTTGAGACCCCCCTTGGAGGCGCAGTAGACGGTGGCGCCATCCCCATGGCCCATCAGCCCGGAGACCGACGAGACCATGACCACGTTGCCCCTGCTGGCGCGCAGGGCGGGAAGGGCATGACGTGTCAGGAAGAAGGGTGCGCGAAGGTTGATGTCCATGGTGGCCTGCCACAGAGCCTCGCCCGATTCCTCGATCGTCCCGCCATCACCCACCGCCGCGTTGTTGACCAGGACATCGAGACCGCCGAGGTGGTCGAGGGCCCTGTCGACGAGCTCCCTGCATCCTGCCAGGGTCGAGATATCCGAAGACAGTCCCCGGCCACTCCCGAGGTCCGCCACCGTCTCGTCGACGGATTCTTGCGAGCGTCCGTGGATCACCAACCGCGCGCCCTCTTCGAGAAAGAGCCGGGCCGTTTCCCTGCCGATTCCGCGCGTCGAGCCGGTCACGATCACGCGCTTGCCCGAAAACCGCATATCCGTGTTCCCTGCCGTCAGCTGACCGTCATACCGCCTTGCCTTTGCGCAAGTCCAACGCTGTGCCAACGGCCCCCGAACATGCGGTTGTCGGGCGGACACACGGACATGGGTTCTGCGCGGGGCGGTGGCGGGATATCAGGCGCCAGCCAGCGTCCGGCCGAGATAGGCGTAGAACTGCGCGATCGTCTTCTCGAAAGGCGAGAGCGGACCCCGGGGTGCCTTGCGACTCCTCATGGTGCGTGCGAGCTCGGTTGTCGCCCGGGCGTCCTCCGCGTTGACCCTTTCGATCAGTTCGGCGCGCGCACGCATCGTCCCTGCATCGTGCGACACCAGGTCCCTCCAGACGAGATAGCCGCCCAGCACACGGGTCCTGTCGGGGCCGTCGGGACGGAAGGAGAGCCAGTTGTTCGAACCGGCGCGCAGCGCCATGGTGAAGGCAGGAAAGACGTAGACGAGGTAGCCTGTCTCCTGCTCCTCGCGCGTCAGGCCCGCGAGATCGCCTCGAGGATTGAGCGGGTGATCGCACGCGTCCAGAAACTCCTCGCCCATCCTGCAGCGTTGGTGCGTGAAGGTGTGATCGACCGCCGGTTCTTCGGGAAAGTAGGTCCCCTTTGCCGGCATCTGCACACCCACGGTGCCGGCATGCAGGCCGATGTGATGATAGTACTCCATGGAGTTTTCGGCCGAGAGTTTCCAGTTTCCGTCCCACGTCGTCTCGTAGTGGAAGACTTCGGTCTGATCCTCGATGCGGTGATTGGCCGTCGCCCGTCCCATGGGCGCCATGGTGACCTCGAGCGGGTCGGCATCGTCGTCAAGGTTGACGAAGAGGAAGCCCCTCCAGCTTTCCAGGCGGTATGCCGGAAGGCGGCAGGCGGCCCTCTCGAAGACCGCGCTTCGTTCCATGTGCGGAGCACCGATCAGGCGCCCGTCGGTACCGTAGGTCCAGGAATGATAGGGGCACACGAAGCGGTTGGCGTGGCCCTTGCCCGTCACCACCGGCATGGCCCGGTGGCGGCACGCCGTGTTGAGCGCGCGCAGAACGCTGTCCGTGTCCCTGACGATCACGACCGGCTCGCCCATGACGTCCAGGGTGTAGGCCGACAAATCGCTCTCTACTGCACTGCACAACCTGAAACACTCAACTGTCATCTCTCTCATCCCGGCTTGTATACAACGCGTTAGATGGCACCGCAAGCGTAAAATCCATCGCTGCAAGACGACACGATGTCGTTTCGATGTCGTTGCATTGTTGCACTCGGGGAAGTAATGTGCATATCATCGTCAGTGGCCGCGCCCATGCGGCGAGGTGCAGAAGCCACGCTTTGCTGTCATTTTAGCGCAACACCGGAACGACACTCTACACGGTGTGTCCAGGGTGACTGACAGGACAACCGCAGGAGAATTCCATCCATGATCGTGTTTCCCGCGATGCCCATGTTGCGGCCGGTGCCGGTCCCATGACCGAGCGTCGCCAGCGCGCTCTCATGGCGACGGACGCCGAATGGGAGCGCATGGGCCGGGCCGCCGATGCGTGCGGCATGGAGCGCTCGCGCTACGTCGTCCACAGGACCCTGATGCCGGATGCCCTGCCGGCGGAGGTGCTGCGCCGGGCCGTGCGCGAGATTCTCGTCCTGGCGCTTCTGGAGGAACGGCGCCTGCGCGAGGCGGGTGCCGGGGAGGCCTGGGACGACGCCTCGTCGGCGGTCGACGACTGGCTGGAGCGCGAGGGCGTCCTGGCGCATCTCACCGATCCGGGTGCGGCCAACCGCTGGAAGGCGGCAGGAGACGACGGGGAATGACCCGTCAGCTCAAGCGGCAGAGGTCTCTTCACTGCCCGCCGCACGAACAGGAGATGATCCGCACGAAGGCGAAGGCCGCCGGCAAGACGCTGTCGGGCTATCTCCTCGACCTTGTGCGAAGCGACGATCCCGACAGTCATGCACTGGTGCTGTCGCCGGAGGAGCAGCGGGAGATTCTCGAGGGCACGAGGACGATGCAGGCTCTTGCCATCGCGTTGCGCCGGGAACTTCCCGGCACCGAGGGGCTGAGCCTGCTTGGGGCGGTGGCGGTGATGAGCCGATGGCGGTGAGAGCGCGGCGGAGCCGCCGGAGAAAGCCGCCGGCGCAGCACCTGACGGTGACGGCGACGGACGACGAATGGGAGATGGTGGGATCTGCCGCCGCGCGCAGCGGGCTTTCCAGGGCCCGCTATCTCGTGGGCCTGGCGGAGCGGGACGGGGCCGACGCGAACGCGGGAGCAACACTGGCGCTCGATGCCGTTCGACAACGCGAACTCCTGGCGTGTCACCGCGCGATCCTCACCCTGCTGGAAGGCGACGGCGACACGCCGTCGCTGATTGCCGACATCCAGGTGCGCATCGAGGTGATGTTCAGCGTGTGGGCCGGGGACGTCATCGCCCGCGGCCGGGAAGACGACCTCCATGGCGAGATGGCGCGGATCGTCGGGGAGGACCAGGCCGCCGTGGTGATGACCTCCATCAAGAGCAAGACGACAAAACGTCCGCGCCCGCGCGCCGTGAACACGGATCAGCCGGATCTCTTCTCCTGACGGCAATCCACGGATCGCGGCAGTTCAGACGCCTTCAGGAAGGTCGTCCCTCCACCTGTTCCGGTGCTGCCGCAATTCACGGCATCTGAAGGGGACGGCAGGCACTGCGACGCGACGACCGCAGCAAGGAAGTTCCCGGGCTGATTGTCGCACCGCGGTTGTCCCTGTCGTGGCGTTGGCGCCGTTCCACGTGTGACCTTCGCGACCGGGACAGCGTTCGTCACCGGGATGGGAGAACCGAACGACGCAACGTTCATTGCCCCTCGCGCCAGGCTGCCAGAATTGCCGAGCCTGCTCTCTGCTTCTCATCGGCAGCCAGCGTCCCGAAGGGCGTCTGGGCTGCCGCGCCGAAGACGAAGAGCGTTGGCTCGCCACTCACAGCGTACCAGCGGGCCCTGACGTTGTAGGGGTACCGGCGCAGATCGCCATCTTCCTTGTGCGTGACGCAGTGTATGGTCTTCCAATCGGTCATCGCATCGAATCCGATGTCGTCGAGGTATGTTCTCGCGACCGAGAGCGCGACGATCTGCGGGCGCAGTTCCTCCAGCAGAAGGTGCCAGAGCGCAAGACCGTCCCGAGCCAGCGCCCCGCGATCCGTCATGTCCAGTCCACTCCACGTCGGATCGGTCGCCACCGGCGAGCGGATGTCCGTGTGAAGGACCGTCGATGACCGGCCTGCGTAGTAGCTTGCGTCCATGCCATTCAGCAGATGCTCGAACGCACTGAACCAGCGCCGGTAGGGACGGGTGGAGAAATAGGCGGACATGGCCTTGAGGTAGCGGGACGGCTCGCGCCCGCCGGCCGCCAGCGGAAAGCGGCAGAACGGATCGGTTGACGGAAATTCGTGCAGCGATGGATTCAATCCGACCGTCAGCACCCGAAGCGGCGACGTCCACCAGGCATCGAGGTCGCCGAAGAACAGGATCGGCACCGCTGGACGCACACAGCATGGCCGTTCGGCGGCGCGGTCGAATGCGTGCATCGCTTGCGCCACCAGATCATCAACACTCATCGTCAGTGCCCTCCGACGGCAAACCGGTGCTGGCCGCAACGTAACAAACGTCATGGTCCGTCGCCACGACGCGGGCCCGGTCGGGAACCTTGCGGCACGGCGTCCACGGAGAAAGCGTTGCGGCGTCAGTGCCGCCGGGCCGCCTACATCGACAGGCCGCGAGACCGTCCCCAGCTTTGGATCTCGCGTTCGACCTCGGCCAGTTTCTCCGCCCGCAGGCTCTCGTCCGCCCAGGGCTGTCTGACGCAGCCGCGCCTGAAGAGTGCGCTCATCCGCTGATCGATGGTCTCGCCGGGTGCGGGCGGACGGCCCCGGCCCCAGGAACGGATGACCGTCATCGCCACCAGCTTGTCGGCGCCGAACACGGCATGGGGCGAGAATCCTTCCACGATCGCCTCGATCTGCGGTGTGTCGCCCTCGAGGCGAGGGCGCAGCGCGTCGCCGGGCCGGGCGAGCGTCCAGCGGATCCGGTCGCCGGGGACCACCGGAGCTGTGCAGGGGATGGTGAACGTGGCGTCGGTGGCGGGGAACTGGCGTGAGATCTCGCAGGCCCGCAGGCTTTCGTCCGCCCACGCGGCGCGCACGCACGACGCGTCCTGGAAGCAGGCGACATCGGTCGGCATGATGAACCCGGAACGCCCCTGGCGGGCGACCTCGACCGGGCACAGCGCCAGGGACCTGATCCCTCCGTCGTCGTCCATGGCGACGATGCGGTCCACGACCGCATCGTGAGAGCCGTCGCGATCGACCCAGACGAGGCGGTCGCCCTCCACGAGGGGCTCTGTGCCGTGCCAGGGGATCGTCCCGGCGAGAGGCTGTCTCAGGATCTCGTCCGTCGCCGCGCGCAAGCGCCGCAGATGATCGTCGCGGCCTGCTTCCTCGCGCACCCGGTCGTCGGCCTCGAGCCATCCGGGGATGGCGTCGAGGACGGCATCGAACGCATGGCCGTCGCCGCCCAGCGCCTCGATGTGACGCTCCCGGTCGGGGAGTGTCCGGGCATCGGCCACGAGGGCCTGCGCGTCGCGGCGCCAGGAATCGGGCAAGGGGCGTCCGCCGGCCTCATTGCGGTGGGCCGTTCTCCCGGTCTCCAGATGCCGGGCCCGCTCCATCAGCCGGGCAGCCTGCCGGCGTTCATCCTTCCAGCGCCGGCCGGCGTCCTGCCAGTCGGTCATCGAAACCCGCGTCGCCTCGGGCACGTCCTTGCGGCGTGCCAGCGCGCCAAGCGCCGCGACAAGCCGTGGCCAGTCCGTCGTGTCGAGGGCATGGGCGCCCGTGGCCTCCCGCTCGCGCGCCACCGCGTGTGTCAGACGGCTGAAGGCCGTGCAGGCATCGTTCAGCCACAGGGCATCGAGCTTCTCCGTGGCGTGCGCGATCCCGGCCTCCATGGCCGACGTGTCGCCGAGGAAGGGCCGCGTGGCCTCGACCGGGAGGGCGCGTCCTTCTTGGATGAGGGCGTGTGCCTTTCCGGCATCGCCGCCGCCAAGCGCCTGCGTGACCCGGCCATGCCAGTCCGCGAGGCGGGCGAGGGCACCATCGGCCTTGCGCCACCCGGGGATCGCGTCGACGAATCGCTGCACCCGTTCTGAGGTCGTGCCGCAGGCGACGAGATGGGCGGTGCGTTCACGGTGCGTGAGGGACGCCGTCGCGGCGTCCAGCGCCGCGGCCACCTCCGCGGCATCGCGCACCCAGGCGCGACGCTCCGGCCCGGCGGCCATCGCCTCGTCGACGTTGCCGTCATGGCGGGGCCGGCGCGCCTGGAGATCCGCCATGCGGTCGACGGCCGCGCGCACCGGCTTGCGATGCGCGCGCCAGCGTTCGTCGGCGGCGAGACGCCGGGCAAGATCCCGCAGGGTGTCGTCGTCCGCCGGCCCGTCCTTCACCATCGCGCGGATGGTCTCGAGGACACCGGACCATGCGGGCAGATCGAGGGGGAGCCGGCTCGTTGCTTCGGCAAGGTTTTCCATCTCCTCGATGCGCCGCAGCAGCGTGGCACGGTCCTGCGCCCGGCATGTGCTCTCGATGGCCGCCACCGCCGCCTCGAGGTCGTGACGGGCCCCTGGCAGGGCATCGAGATGGAGGCGTTTCAGCGTGTTGTCGTCCAGCATCGCCCGGGCGGTCGTCAGCCATGGCGATGCCTCCGTACGCCATGCGACGGCATCGGGATCGTCGGCGCCGGCACGGCGGGAGGCCAGGGCCCCTCCGGCTTCTGCCAGGGCACGGGCCTCGACAACGAAGGCCTCCGTCTCCTTGCGTTCCTGCGTCCAGCGCCGGCCGGCGTCGCGCCAGTCGGCCATCAACGCGCGCGTCTCTTGCGGCACGTCCTCGCGGCGCGCCAGAGCCTCCAGGGCCGCCACCAGCCGCGGCCAGTCCGCCGTATCGAGCGGATGCACGTTCTTCTCCTTCATCGCGGCATTGACCGAACGGGCGAGGTCGGAGAATGCCCGACACGCGTGTGCCAGCGATGCCGCCTCGAGACGACCGATCACGGCCTCGACGGCATCCGCCGCACCGTCCATGTCGGCCTCGTGCAGGGATGCGGCGGCCCAGTCCCGGGGCAGGGTTCGTCCTTCTTCGATGAGGGCGCGCCCATGATCGGCATCGCCGGGCGCGGTGGCCGGATCCCGCTCTCCCTCGTCCAGCACCGCCGCAGCCCGCTGCGTCCAGTCGGCAAGGCGAACGAGAGCGTCGTCGGTGGCCTGCCACCGCGGCACGGAGTCCGCCAGGGATCCGAATGCCCGCACCGTCATGCCGCACGCTGCGAGGTGCGCGGTTCTCTCGACGGTGGGCAGGGCATCGACGAACGCCAGCTCGCCCACCAGGGTCTCGGCCTGCCCACGCCACGCCGCACGGTCCGCAGCATCGGCGGCGACACCATCGCCCGCATGGCGCGGTCTCCCCCGCTTGAGCGTCGTCAGGCGGTCGAGGAGTGCTGCCACCTGGACGCGGTTCCGGCGCCAGCGTCCGTCCTCGGCCACCCGGAAAGCGAGGTGGCGGACCGCCGGTTCGCCGGGATCGGCGCCCGCGACGGCATTCCGAATCGCGGCCAGTGTCTCGGACCACTCGGGCATGTCGAGAGGCAGCATGCCTGCGGCGTCGGCGCCGCCGGCGATTGCGTTCACCCGCCACAGGCACGTGGCCTGCTCCAGCGCCCGCAGGGCATCCTCGATCCCGGCTGCCGCCGCCTCGATCTCCTCCTTCGCTCCCGGCATGGCCGCGACATGCAGGGCGTGGGGACCCGCAGGCGCGAGGAGTGCGCGGAGGTGCCGCAGATGATCGTCGGCGTCGCGCTGCAAACGCACGACGCCCGAAGCGTGCGGATCGACGCCGGCCGCGCCGTCGCGGTCGACCTGTTCCGTCAGCCGTGCCGTCACGACCCTGGCCTGTTCCGGCGCCGCACGGATGGCGTCGGCGATCGCGGTCTCCGCCCCGTGACGCGCCTGCCAGGCCTCCAGGGCGCGGCGCTCGTCGGCCGTCAGCGTCGTCGCCCGCGCGAGGATCGCGCCGCGGCGCGCCAGGTCGTCGTAGCCCGCCAGGAAGCAGAGCGGCACGGCGTCACTCTCCGCGCGGTCGACGAGGGCCTGCCAGTCGCGGGCGAAACGCACGGCATCGTCCTTCGCCCGCACGGTCTCGACACGGGCAAGCGAAGTCTCGAGGCGCCGGCGGTTCTCCGCCGGGAGGACCGGACGTTCGGTGAGCCGTTGCCGGGCGGCCTCGACGAGAGCCGTGCCCTCGTTGCGCCACTGCCGCCATGCCGGATGGTCTTCCATCCCGCCGGCGTGCGATCCTGCCGCCCACTGGACCTCCGGCCAGCGCCGCGGCTGGGCCTGCAGGCCGGCGAGGAGATCCCGGACCGCGCGTTGTGCGGCACGGGCATGCCCGTGGGCGCCGAGGCGCTCGTCGACGAAGGTGCGCTGATCGTCGGGCAAATCCTCGATCGCTGCGAAGGCGGCGATGCGCGCCATCACGCCGGCACAGGCCGGCACGTCGAAGGCCTGTGTGCCCGCGCGTCCCGCCTCCTCCTCCACCGCCTGCCAGGCGGCCAGGAGATCGGCCCACTCGTCAGGATCCACGATGGCGCCATCGAGATCCTCGCCCAGTGCCTCCAGGGCCGCGTCGGGGACATCGTGAGAGGTCTCGAGACGCTCGATGAGCGCCTCGCGATCGTCGGTCATGAGCATGAACCCCTGCGACGCCCGGCTCACCTCGACGTAGAACATCTCCTGGTTGGCCATGCCGCCGGCGTCGAGAACGGCGATCACCTTCGGTGCCGTCCTCCCCTGGGCGCCGTGCACCGTGGCACTCCAGGCATGATCGAGATGACGCAGATGCGGATCCCTGCGGTGAAGCGCATACTCCGTGCCGTCCGCCGCCATGAACCGCACGCGCTCGGGCCCGATGGAGAGCACGCGGGCCTCCTCGCCGTTCACCAGCGCCGGCGTCAGGCGCCGGGCCTTGCGGTTCCTGGTCCAGCGGATGCGGTCGCCGGCGCGGATCTCTATGGCCACGCTTGCGTAGACGGCGAGGTTGCGGGCGGCGTTGCCCGAGGGCCGGAACCGCCGTTCCTCGCCGTCGGCACGGATGAGCACGACCTCGCCGTCCTCGATGGCCGTGACGGTACAGAGATCGTCGGTGCGGCAGCCGTAGGCGTCGCGGTGGAAGACCACCGTGTCGCCGGGCTCGTAGTTGGCGAGAACCGAAGCCTCGATGCGCGTGTAGCGCCGGTCGACCAGGCGCTGAAGGGTGAGCGTGCGTCCCGACAGCCGTCCCTCTTCGGCCAGGCCCTCGCGGATCGTGGCGTTGATCTGTCGGCGGATGGCGTGGGTCGGGGCGAGCACCGCGCAGGAATCGCGTTCCTCAGGCGGCAGCGCGAGCCAGGCGTCGCCCGCCGCGACCCCGAGGTCCTCTCTTGCGTGCTCCGTCACCCGGTTGGCAAGACGCGTCATGGCGGCACCCGCCTCGCCCTCGCGGGCGTGCGCCACCGCTGCCTTGAGCTCCGGATCCTTCTGGCGCAGCACCTCGTCCATCACCGCCGTCGCCATGCCGGCTTTTTGCATGAGCGCAAAGGGCTGGCCGGCGTTGACCGCCTTCAGCTGTGCCGTGTCGCCGACGAGCACCACGCGGGCGATGCCGGTCGTCCCGGCCATGGCGATGAGCCTCTGCATCGCCACCGTGCCGATCATCGAGGCCTCGTCCACCACCAGCACCGATCCCTCGAGATCCGCCCGGGCCTGCTTCAGGCGTTCGGGATCCGCAAGGTCGCCGTAGCGCACCAGGAACCACTGCAGCGTCCGCGTCGCAATCCCGGCCTCACGGCCGAGAACCCGTGCTGCGGCGGCCGACGGCGCAAGGCCGATGAGGGGCCGTTCCACAAGCCCCGCCACCTGCTTGAGCATCGTCGTCTTGCCGGTGCCGGCGCGGCCCTGAACGCCGATCACCGCGTCGCCTTCTCCAAGAATGTGCCGGACGGCGCGTGCCTGACCCTCGGTCAGTCTTGTCCCGGCAAGGCGCGCGGCGATGACGCCGTCGGGGCAGAGAGCCTCCCCGACCGTCTCCCGGCCCTGCTTCACCGCCTCGAGGATCGTGCGTTCCGCCTTCACCGCCCGGTCGGTGACGAAGGAGCGGTCGGAACCCTTGAGCACGGTCTCTTTCAGTTCGCCTTCCCTGACCAGACGCGCGATCGCATCGTCGATCGCGCCCAGACCATGGCGTCCCGGCGCGTGGCCGAGCACCAGGGCGCGAATCTCGGATGCCGGGATGACGGTCCGCCGCTCCTCGATGTGGGCGACAGCCCGCGCCACCGCCTCCAGGACACCCGTCTCAGGTTCGGCGATGCGTTCCGCCGGAGCCCCGGGCCGGATGCGCCGCCGCCGCGCCGGCGCTGCCGTCTCTACCGCCGGTGCGATATCCGGCACGGCCGGCGCCCGGCGCCGCCGCCGCCGTGCGTTCTTCGAAAGATCCGCGTCCGGATGCCGGGGGAGCGGCATCGCGTTCCCCGTCTCCGGGTCGACCGGACGCGGCGGCCTGAGTGCCGCCTCGTCGCGGGCAAGTCCCAGCGCCCGGGCGCGCGCCCGCCACTGCGGCACCAGTGCGGCGAGACCCGCCTCCACCTTGCGCCGGCGCGTGTGAAGCGTCGCCTTCTGCGTCGCGTCCTTCGTGTGCGGCAGACCGTGCTTGTCCAGATAGGCCAGGATCTCCCGGCGGCGCCCGGAGAAGGCATCCAGGAACGCGCCGTCGTAGCCCGCCAGCTCGAAGCCCGGCACCGGGCCGATCATCCGCGGCGTCACCGCAAGGCCCAGCGCCACCAGCCGCGATGCGAGCTCGTTGCGGTAGTGTGCGCCGATCAGCTTCTCGTTGCGCCGCAGGGTCGTCGGCTCGATGCTCTTCCAGGCGCCGTCCTTTGCACGGGTCATGTTGGCGACGATGCAGTGGGTATGAAGCTGGGGGTCGAGATCCCGGCTGGTCAGATGGCGGAACCCCGCCGTCACCATGCCGTCGGCCTTCACCCGGGGACGGCGCTTCGTCACCGGATCCCAGCCCCGGGTCTCGAGGAGATCGCGCTCGATCCAGTCGAGCGTCGCCCGCACCGCCCCGTCGTGGGCGGCCATGACGCGCGTGTCGCCCATCACGAGCGCTTCCAGCGACACCGACTTGGGCGCCGAGAAGGTGATGTCCCAGCCCGGGCGGTGCTGACGTTCTCCCTCGACGATCCGTCCCAGCCGGATGTCCGTCTTCGGCACCTTCCCCGACAGCACCGCCTCGAAGCGCGACGGCACCACATGACCCCTCAGGCCAAGATCGCCCGCCGCCCTGCCGTGCCAGAAGCTCGCCTTGCGGTGCTCCGGATCGTTCTTCGCGTAGTATCCGTCCTTCTCGTAGTACGCGACCGCGGTCGCCGAGGACGCCAGGGCGTGGACCGTCGCCACCATCGCCCGCTACTCCGGCGTCGTGATCTCCGGGAGCGCATCCGGCAGCGGCCAGGGCGGCAGATCCGTCACCACCGTCACCACCGGCGCGGACTGGCCTGCGGATCCGTCGATGAACCGGACCATGACGTCGGTCATCAGGCCGGCGCCGTAAACGAAGCCGAGGAGAAGGGGGATGGTGAGAATGGCCCGCCAGTCGTTCCCGCGCCACGACCATGCCTGTGCGACGCGCCCGAACCGGGCGCCGGGCGACGCCGTCTGCCTGGCGGGATCACCAGGCGTGCGCGCCTGGCTCGCCCGTGCCTCGCCGGCACGCGCACCCTGTGTCGGGTCGCGCAGCGATGCCATGGTGTGCGCCATGACCCGAAGGGCCTCTGCCGTCTCGCGATGCCGACGGTCATGGGACATGCACGTGACGGCAACCCGATCGAGCGTCGCGCCCAGACCTGCGAGAGCGTTGCGCATGCCGGCCGTGTCGTCCAGCCGGGCCCTGTCGACCCTTTCAGCAAGATCGGCGATGGCGGCCGGGATCGCGCCCGCCGCTGCCATCAGCTCCGCATGACGCGCCGCGTCGTCCCTGTCCCTGGCGTCGCTCCGTTCCGCAAGGTGTTTGAGGGCGTCCGTGCAGGCCTGCAGCATCGCCTGCTGGCCGGCTGCAGTCTGCTCCATCGCCGCACCCTGCGCCGCCACGAGAGTGGCGCACTTATCGAGCAAATCCCGCACTGTCTCCAGGGTCTCGCGGTCGGCCGGCGCCAGGCGCTGTGTGGACACCTGAGGGTTCAGAAGATCCCTGCGCTTCGTCATGATGTCTCTCCCTTGACGTGACGGCCCTGTTCTCCTCCTCCATGACAGGAATGCGCACAGGAACGGGGCGATTGCAACTGCTGAACTGTCGACGAGGGGGAATGGACCCCCTTGTCCAGCGATGACGCGGTGATCGAAGCGGAATCACTCGACGGCCGCGTCCGGGCGAACGAACACCTGGAACGCCGGGAAAGGAGGTTGCCCCTCACACGGTGGCGACAGGAGCGCTGGGCCCTTATTGTGCTGCCTTGCGGCAAGGGGAGTGTTCCGAATGATCCGAATCGTGAGCTGGAACATCAACAGGCAGAAGGAACCGTGGCGCGAGCTGGCAGGGATGGCGCGCCGGGGAGAGGCCGATGTCGCGCTGTTGCAGGAGGCGGCAAACCCGCCCGGGGATCTGGAAAATGCGTTCTCCTTCGAGAAGGACGTCTTCTGGGATCGGTGTACCTTTCGCGACGAGGACAACATCGCCTGGGAGCCGCCCTCTTGCGACCGCTGGCCGCTGGTCGTGAAACTGTCGGACCGGGTCGAAGTCGAGTGGTTCCGGCAGGTTCCTCCGTCCGGCGGACTGGGTGAGCATGATGTCGCGACGAGCTGCATCGGGACCATGGCTGCTGCGCGGGTGACGCCGCGCGGTCGCCCGGAGGAGGCGTTCGTGACTGTCTCCATGTACGCGCGATGGATGAGGGCCCTGGCGATCACCAGGAAGAACCCTGGCGAATACGCCGATATTTCCGCGCACCGCATTCTTTCCGACATCCAGGCCTTCATCGATGATCTGGATCCGTCGCGATACCGCATTCTCGCCGCGGGCGACCTCAACATGTTCTACGGCGCGACAGGCTACGAACTGTCATGGCCCTGCCGTGAACGCACGGTCTGGGACCGGTTCGATGCACTCGGGCTTGAGTTCCTCGGACCGCAACTGCCGAACGGCCGCGAGGCAACATCAGCCCAGCCGGATGTTCCGGGCGACACACGGAATGTCCCGACGTACCACAAAAGAAAACAGAAGCCAGCAGAGGCCAACCGCCAGCTCGACTATGTCTTCGCGTCGCGCGGCCTTCACGAACACGTCAGGGTCCGTGCCCTCAACGGGGTCGAGGAATGGGGATCGAGCGATCATTGCCGGCTCCTGATCGAGGTGGGCGCATGATCTTGACCGTTGGGTGGCATTGAGTGTTGTGCAAACATCAACCAAATCACAACTATGCAGATAATGGACAGAACATCGTGCAGTATATAAACAATCCACCAGATGCACGGTCACTCATGACGTCTGCCCGCAGTTTCGGGAACTATGATCTGGCCGGTGCGCTTTCTGATTTGATCGACAACAGCCTAAAGGCGCGAGCGAAAAACATTCTGCTCCTCTGTCTGTTCAACAACGGCGCACCGGAGGTTCGAGTGACGGACAACGGAAATGGCATGTCTGAAGCTGAATTGCGGAATGCCATGCGACCGGCCAGCCAAAACCCCATAGATGAGCGCTCGCCAGACGATCTAGGGCGGTTCGGATGGGGGTTGAAGTCAGCATCCTTTTCTCAGTGTACCCGATTGACAGTCATCTCGACCAAAGAAGGCAAGACTGCCGGCGCCGTCTGGGATCTCGAGACGCTGGACGATTGGCGAATGGGTGTGTTGTCAGGGGTGGAGATTGCGGAAGTCGTCTCCAATTCAACACCACGAGCGCACGGCACCGAAGTTGTTTGGCAGAAGTGTGATCGCTTATCGGAAAATGGCACACTGCAAGAGCGGGAGTTCAATGCGCTAGTGGCACACACCAAGAATCGTCTTGCACTGACATATCACAAGTATCTGTCTGGTCAGGTGCGTGGCCGCAAACTCTCAATAGCACTCAATGATCAAGAGATCGAACCATACGACCCATTTCATACAAGTCATGATGCAACACAGCAACGGCCGCCGGAGAGAGTGAATGTCGAAGGCAAGAAGATCACGATACAACCATACATCCTTCCACATTTCTCAAAACTCAAGAAAAGCGATCATGACAGGCTGGCGGGTGAAGAGGGCTTTCTCAAAAACCAGGGTTTTTATGTCTATCGCAATCACAGGTTGATCATCAGCGGCACATGGTTTCGGCTGGCAAAGTATGGTGAATTCTCGCAGCTTGTACGTGTCAGTGTCGACATTCCCAACTCACTTGACGATCTCTGGAAAATTACGGTGGACAAATCCGATGCTCAGCTTCCCGCGGTGCTGCGCAGGAGATTGCGCCAGATCGTGGAAGATCTTAGGAAGAGATCATCGAAAGCGTATCGCTCGAAGGGCGGGCGAGTGTCTACCGGCGCGAGGATCGCAGTTTGGGACAGATACGCGCACAGCGGGCAAATCAACTATCGCATCAATCGTTCCCACCCGTTGATTGCGACCCTTTTGGGGTTGGGTGGAAAGAATGAACGAAGTAAAGTGACGACCGCATTGCTCGCAATCGAGCAGGGATTCCCAGTGGAACTTTTTGGTCAGGATACTGTCAACCATTCGGAGAAAATTCATCAGACGGAAGCACACGGCACTGAATTTCGCGAGTTTCTCGATGTTGCAGTGCCTGTAGTTCTTGCGCGGGCCAATGGAGATTATCGGAATTTGAAGAAGAAACTTCTTTGCACCGAACCCTTTTGCTCGAACTGGAGGCCGGTAGAGGAGTACTTGGAAGAAAAAGGTTGGATCGATGACAGGACTTGAAGCGGAGCTTGCCTACTTTAGGCAAAAATTGTTCGAACTGTATCCAGATGGCGGGCCACTGAAGATGGAGGCTGTTGAAGCGGAGGTGCGTTCCGGACCATTTTCGCTGTCCAGTGATCAGCAGGACGCGGTTATTCGTCATCTGGAGAGCACCTTCACCACGACGCAGTCCCGTGGCTCATCTGTGCAGAGCGATTACAGGCCGTGGTTGGAGAAGCGGCGTGCATCGATCGACTTCTTCTACTGGAACAGGCTGAAGAAATTCTACGTGCAAGGCGGGCAACTGCCGCCATCAGTTGTATCGAGGCTGGACAACGACACCGATGAGATCTTGGACTATTGCGGTGATCCGGATGATGCGGGGGCTTGGTCGCGACGCGGCATGGTGATGGGTCATGTTCAATCAGGCAAGACAACAAATTATGCAGGGTTAATCTGCAAGGCAGCAGACGCAGGATACAAGGTAGTGATCCTGCTGGCGGGGATAACCAACTCGCTGCGCGCGCAGACTCAAGAAAGACTTGATGAAACCTTCATAGGCAAGGTGTCTGTGTTCAACCCAACAGTACAGACGGAACTCCCGATTACGGTCTTTGGTGCTGGCCGTTTCCCGGCATATGGCACATCAAGGGACAATGATTTCTCCAAGCGGGCGGCATCGACATACGGCATAACGCTCGGCGCTCTGAGAGAGCCGATCATCTTCGTAACGAAGAAGAACAAATCCACCCTGGCGCGGTTGAGGGACTGGCTGAAGGACCAAAATCTGGGAACACTCATTGACGAACCAATCCTGCTGATTGATGACGAAGCTGACAATGCATCAATCAACACGTCGGCGGATCCCGAGAAGGTAACAGCCATAAACAGGGTTATCCGAGAAATTCTCGCGCTGTTCCGACGATCGTCCTATGTTGGCTATACGGCGACCCCGTTTGCAAACATCTTTATCGACCCCGCTACAGAAGACGACATGTTGACGGATGATCTCTTCCCAAGTCATTTCATCAAGGCGCTTGACCCGCCTTCAAACTATGTCGGCGCATCGAAGGTATTCGCCACTGAAGGCGACCTTAGAGACACGATGATACGAGTGGTGGACGACTATGAAGATATCCTTCCACTAAAGCATAATCGTGATCACGAACTGGATCTACTGCCTCCATCGATGAAGGAGGCAGTTCGTGTATTTCTGTTGACGAGAGCAATTCGAATCATTCGGAACCAGGGCGACGATCACTGTTCGATGATGATCAATGCTAGTCGGTTCAATGACATTCAGGAAAAAATCGTTGGACTGGTCTACAGCTATATCCTTGAAGTGAGCAATTCAGTGACGGTCAATGCAGGATTACCGATCTCTAGGGTTACTGACGACAGCATGCGCGACCTTGCAGCGGACTTCCGAAGGGAGTTTGCAGATACGGAGTGCAGTTTCGCCCACGTACTCGAGAAACTGGGAGAAGCGATCAACTCGATTTCGGTGAAGGCCGTGAATATGCGGGGTGGAACTCTCGACTATTCGCGATACAGGACTGGAGGCCTCCATATCGTGGCGATCGGTGGTCTCGCGTTGTCGCGGGGTCTGACGCTCGAGGGACTGACAGTATCCTACATACTGCGAAACACCGCCGCATCGGACACGCTGATGCAGATGGCTCGATGGTTCGGATACAGGCCAGACTATGAAGACATCTGCAGGCTCTACCTGCCCGAGAGCTCACTCGAACATTACGTGTACATTGACGAGGCGATCGAAGAACTCCGGAATGAAGTCAAGAGAATGGAGAGCATAAAGCAGACGCCCGAGGACTTTGGACTCAAGGTGAGACAGAGTCCGACCGCGCTTCGCATCACCGCTGCAAACAAGATGCGGGCGGCAACTAGCATCACGCTTGCGCAAGACTACTCGGGCAGGCACATCGAAGGGCATGTACTGTTCAACGATGACAAGGTAAACAGGCGCAACATTCATGAGACTGATAAATTTATACAGTCGCTGGGTGTGCCGGCCAAATCAGAAGATGGCGTGCTATACTACTGGTCGGGTGTCGATGGTTTGAAGATTTTGGGCCTTATCGATGACTTCGAGTTCCCACCTGAGCATAATGCGCTTGGTCAGATTGCAGGAAAGCGCTCATTGTTCCGAGATTATGTTGGTGATCGCATTCAATCAGAACTCAAATCATGGGATGTCGTCATTCCGTTTCGCAAACAAGGAGGGAAGAAGGAAAGTATCTTCGGTTTGGAGATATCTCTGCGGGAACGGAAGAAGGGGCGCTACGAGAAAGGTCTGTGGCGACCGACAGAAAGAAGAAACAAGATAGCAGATCCGCATGATGCAGAGCTGTTGCTCAATACACACGAAATCAAAGATGCTAGGGATAGGGCAATGAAGGAGTATGGAAAGCAAGGAGGGGACAGGGCATTCTGCAAAGTGAGAAAGAGACCACTGCTTATCATTCATGTCATCGGTGATACAGGAAGCGACAGCAGTCGGAAATTCACAGGGCCCGTCGTATCGCTGAGCTGTTGTCTGCCAGAGACGCGGATAACGCCAGTTGCACGAGAGTACCAGGTTAATACCGTGTATCGGAAGCAACTAACGTTGGACCTGGAAATGGATGATGACGAGGAGAAGATGCAGGAAGATGAGAAAAGCGAATGATCCCTGGCGCAACATTGAGCCGCCAGGCGATGATCACTCACTCAATGTCCGTCGTGCAGATGCGGAGCACCCGCTAGACTACCGTTTCGCCAGAGATGTGCGTGGGAGATATGTGTTTTGTCTCGACGCTGATGTGAATGCGCCAAAATCATCAACCCTTCCCAAGCTTGCGAGCATCGATCTACATACATTCCGCATGGGGGATGCACGTTGCAGACTCGTACTGACACTGCTTGAATCGGCGCAGTTCGACATATTTCGGGCTCTTTGCGCTGATCTGATGGAGGGAACAGCGCAATTGGCGAGGCGCGAGAGTGCTGCCGGATTAAAGATGACCCTCCAGCGGCTCCGGCGCTGGCAGGGATTGCTCAAGAGAGCACACGATGATCTCCTGAACCAGTCGATGATCATCGGACTGGTCGGCGAACTCCTGGTACTCCGCGACATGCTCCTGTCACGGCTTGACCCCTTCGATGCCGTCCGGTCGTGGCGAGGACCGTTTGGGGACGAACAGGATTTTCTGATGTCCGGATCCATTATCGAGGTGAAAACCCAGCTCAGCACATCTGATCGACACCTGACCATCAGTTCCGAAGACCAACTGGATACGACATCAGGCCGAATACTGATCTGTCATCAGACTCTAAGTGCACCGGCCAACAGTGAAGGAGGTGCTATGTCTCTCAACGGGCTCGTTACCTTGCTTGCCGAGCGAGTGGATGCCAAAGACAGTGATGCGGCGAATTTGTTCCAGTCAGCACTGCTTGAAGCGGGCTACAGAAAACGTGAAGAGTACGATCGACCTTACTGGCTGTTGAACAGTCGATCGTTCTATGAAGTGCGTGAGGGGTTCCCGCGCATTGTTCCTCAGATGTTGGGTACCGGTGTCCACGGCGTGCATTATTGCATTGCATTGCAAGCGTGTGAGGAATACGAGATTGACGAGACATTAGCGAAAAGGTGGATACTGGATGAGTGAAGACAGGCTCCATGACGCGTATCGTGGATTCGTGGATGATCTCCTGCTTGAAGCTGAGATCTCCGGTGATCCTCAGCATATGTGTTTCTTCAAATTTTTTTCCGAAATTGCGTCCGAAAACGGCGATACGGCGGATCTGAATTATACACCCGTTCGCAGGAATGGGCGTGGTGGCTATCAGGTGGATGGGTATGCTGTCGACCCAGATCGTGGTGAACTGTTTCTTGCAATATGCGCATTCTACAGTGAGTCGACATTGCAATCTCTCAACGCATCTGCAATGGAGACACTATTTCGACGGGTCGACGCCTTCTGTGAGAGAGCAGTGGATCCAAATTTTGTACGGGAACTTGAAGAGACCAGTCCCGCATTCGAGGCTACTTACCCAATCTACAAGTATCGCAAGAGGATCAGGCGGATCCGAGTTATTCTGCTGACTAATGCCATTCTGACAGTTCGCCGGAAGTCCGTGGAGGCCGGTAAGGCAATTGGGGTACCGGTTGCCTACAATGTTCTGGACTTTGCACGGTATGTGGACATTGTAACCGCACAAGGGAAATCCGAGCCGATCGAGATCGATGTGGTGCCGATTAACGGTGAATCACTGTCCTGTTTGCCGGCACACGTCCATGGAGCAAAGTACAAGTCCTACTTGGCAGTCCTTCCTGGAACATTCCTGGCTGAAGTCTATGGCCTGTATGGAACACGACTCCTAGAGCAGAACGTGCGAGTATTTCTTCAGGCGCGAACCAAGGTGAATCAAGGGATCATCGACACCATCCGTGACGTGCCAGACATGTTCTTTGCATACAACAATGGGCTTGCCGCAACAGCATCTCACGTGGACCTTGAGCGACGTCCAGATGGAACTCTCGGGATTTGCTCTATAGCCAACCTCCAGATAGTGAACGGAGGCCAGACGACGGCATCAATCCTCTATGCGCGTGACCAGATCAAAGCAGATTTGACCGATGTCTTTGTTCAGATGAAACTCTCTGTGATCGAAACCGACAATGTCGAGGAGGTTGTTCCGAATATTTCCCGATATTCAAACACGCAAAATCGGATCAGTGGCGCGGACTTCTTCTCCGGGCACCCCTTTCACGTCGAAATGCAAAAGATATCCCGGCGACTGTCGGCTCCTACGAGACCCGGCGAACTTGCGCCATCCAAGTGGTTCTACGAGCGAGCTCGAGGACAATACAAGGATGCCAGCGCTTATGACACGCAAAGCAAGCGCCAAAAGTTTAGCACGGAGTTTCCGAGAAACCAGGTCGTCAACAAGACCGATCTCGCCAAGTTCATCACGACATTCGAGTGCATGCCGCATCTGGTCAGCCGTGGTGCCCAGAAGTGCTTCCTCGAGTTCGCAGAAAGGGTCGACAAGGCGTGGAAAAAGAATGAGACAACATTCAATGAAGGATACTTCCAGACATCCATGGCCAAGGCCATTGTGTTTCGGACGACTGATCGACTTGTCGGGACTTCTGATTGGTATCGGGCCGATCGGGGCTACAAGGCCAACATCGTCACCTACGCCATCGCATGGTTGGTCAACAATCTCAGGGAGAAGCGAAGCCGAGCAATCGACTTTCAACTGATCTGGAGTAGGCAGGAAACGCCGGAGGTGCTCACGACGGCCCTCATGGTTGTGGCACAGAGTGTTGCCAGCAAAATCAAGAAGACCCCCGATGACGTGCGGAACGTAAGTGAGTATGCCAAACGTGTGCAATGTTGGGAGACTATAGCGGAGCTGGACATTCGACTGCCTGTCAACCTCGATACTGCCACAATAGGTTTGGATGAGAAAAAACGACGCGAAAGGGACCACTTGGCAACTGGACGACTAGACCGACAGATAGACTTTGAAAACAACCTAGTGGCGTTGCGACCGAGAGTGTCTGAGATACGAGATTTCGCAAGGGAACGGCGCTTGCTGTCCCCGAATTCACTGAAGGCACTTGACAAGGTTGCGCAGCAGAAATTTCCTCTGACTAGGACCGACACGAATGCATTAAAGAACCTATTCGAGAGACTGGAGGAGAAAGGTTTGGATCTGTCTATAAAGTGATTCAATTCAATAAATTCGAGTCGTTTCACTCGTGGTGTTGTAGTGTTTTCCAGATCTGTATGGCAATCTGTTGTGAAAGGTAGGGTGGAACCGCGTTTCCGACCTGCACATATTGTTGCGTTCTGCCACCGTGAAAGAAATAGTTGTCAGGAAATGTCTGCAGACGAGCTGCCTCTCGGACAGTGAGGCTTCGACATTGCGCAGGGTCGGGATGAATGAAGTAGTGACCGTCCTTTGAAATGTGACTGGTGATTGTGGTGGATGGGCGATCGTGTAGCTGCACTCGAAAACGATCGCCAAATCTTCCAGTGTTCCAACTCGCATGCTTCGGCGCAAGTGCTACAGGAAAGTCGGCTGCTCTGGGAGAGCGTCCAAACGTCGAGGCGAATGCGGCGGCGAAAAGGTATCGTGTCATATCTTCATCGATGTGCCCTCTTGTTTCATTGTTGGGCAGACGGCTTAGGCGGGGGTCGTAGATCCAATCACGCAGGTCAGCGGGACAAGTATTGGGAAAGACAGTACCGCCTTCAGCGTCGCGAAAGGGGGGAGCGGTGCAGACGGTGAAATTCAGTGCACGATCTAACTCTTCGGCAAATTTCAATTTCTGTTGGGCAGGCATGCTTGGCTGATGACGCCTAACTGTCTTGTGAGCCTCAACAACGACACGCTGCCAAGACTTGGCGTCGTCCTCGCAGCTCAGTCGGCTACGCAAGGCCGGCAAATGTCCAATAACATCTCTGACGGTGACGGTTGTATTACCCGGATGAAGTATTGGCAGTTGCGTCGCGGTCAGTTTCTCCGCAAGATCTCGTCGAACACAAATTATAAACACGCGGTGTCGGGTCTGAGGCACTCCATGCATCTCGGCACGCACTAGGAAGTCCTTGGGGTCAACACCTTCGCCCCATGACCGCCCAGCTTGTGTAGAGGAAAGCGCGAAGAGGCGATATCTGTTTGCACCTCCGGCATGCATCAGAGAGTCCATCACTTCAGGAAAGATCAATTTTGCATTGTGTCGGGCAGAGAGCATTCCCTTGACGTTTTCCAACACGGCAATGGAAGGCTGAAGCTGCCCGAGTACCGCGGCATATTCTTGATACAGAGACTGCCGTTCGTCCTTGTCAGGATTGTAGCCGGAGTTGCCGGCATTGCGGGCCCTTCCAGCCACGGAGTAGGACTGACAGGGTGGCCCACCGATAAGTACCGTCCTGTTGCCGTGTTTCTCGACGATCTCTTGAATGTTCTTCTGTACAACGAAATTGGCGAAGGTTGTACCGAGCTTTAGGCACTGTGTTTCACAAGACGCGGCTCCCCACTCATTTGGATAGAGACTATTCCAATCGGGTTCATCAAGCAGCGAACCGTTGAGGAAATCGTAGTACACTTGTGGGAAGCTCGTCTGGAACTTTCGCAAGAACGCTCTCAACCGCAAGGTGCGATACGCAGTTGGATCCATCTCGACCGAAAGAGCAACCTGAAAGAGAAGCCTGCCATTGCAATCTCGCAGGTTGGCGAAACCTTCTGCCAACCCTCCCGGGCCCGAGAAGATATCCACTACAGGGACTGGTACCTTCATAGCCAGTTTGCCACTCTAGACACCGAAATCAAAGACACCAGAGCGAAGGGATTGGACAGAAGCACGGCAATGGGTCCGTTCGTGGACAGGCATCGATTACCACGAAATTCATCTGAGCTCTAGTAGCACGCTACCACGACCAATAGCCAGGATCGATGTTTGAACTGGGTTTGACACTATGTTTACCTTCTTGCAAGACCCCGGTGTGCGCGTGCGCACACTCCCGCCACTGGCGCAGGTGATCGATGGTCGACATAGTAGATCGAGAAACCCGTTCACGCATGATGCGTACGATCGGCAGCACGGACACGAAACCGGAGCGTGTACTGAGGAAGGCACTTCACGCGCAAGGTGCCCGATACCGGTTGCATGACAAGAAACTACCTGGAAAGCCAGACTTAGTGTTCCCTCGTTTCAATGCAGTCTGTTTCGTGCATGGTTGCTTTTGGCACCGACATGCTGGTTGTCCGTACACTACTAGCCCTTCAACTCGAACCGAGTTCTGGCTACAGAAATTCAAGGCTAATGTTGATCGAGACAAACAAGTAAAGGTGCAATTGTTGGACGTGGGTTGGAGAGTTGCAATTGTTTGGGAGTGCGCTCTGCGTGGCGCACGGACAGAGGAAACAGCAATTGCATTTCATCAATGGCTGCGCGGCACCGATCGTGAATTCGAGACAGGTTTGGTTTTACAGACAGCTTGAATGCTTCAGTGTACCGATTGTTGACGGCTGAGCCAAGTTTCATCAGGCACGGGAGAAGAGAGCGTCATGCCGGGTCCATTCGGCGTCAACGTGTTGCCCGTTGATTTGAGGCGAAGCATCGTTAGACTCCATGAGGAAGCGTGACTTTTACCGTTGGGCCGGAATTCGCCAAGAGCGTAAACTCCAAGAGCCGCCACTCCGGACAGATCCTGATCATTATACTCATTGCTTGCTTGTGATGGATCTTCCCGACAAATCGCGGACTAACAGAACGTCAAACCAAAAAATCTCCGCCGCTTAGCAACGGATGGCATTTCCTCGATCTCGTAAAAAGGCTCCCGTTCCATGACCCTCATCCATTCCTTGTAGTCATCATGTTCGCGATTGGGCTCAACACCACGACCTGTCGTTCTAAAGGGAACATGCGAGGGAATTGGCAACAATGGTGGCTTCCCAGGATCCAGGCAGTACATGCGCAAAGCCTTAATAACCAAGAATGTATCTCGACTTTCGTAATCTGTCTTTCCGGCGAGCGGTCTGCTGTCCGCGAACACTGGTGGGCTTCTAAGATACGTCTCAAAGGCCCGCAGAATCGGCTCGTCGAAGTCATCGCACTTTTTGTCCTCAAGGATTTTCGACAAAACAGCCACTCCTGAAATTCTCGATGCGTAATACGATGCTCCGTTGGCATCTCTTTTTTGGAGCAACTCGCTGCCTAGCCGATATCGCTCGGTAATTAAGTTGCGATCAGCCGTCTGACAGCGCCAGCGCGCAAAAACTAGGCCGACCACACCCGCGACGACTATCAGCCAGTCGCGAATTGTGGCGCTATGTTCGAGAAGAAAACAAACGATTTCATCAGTCACGGCCGTTCACCCCTGATCATCTTGCCGAATTTTCGTTTGGAGAGAGTTTCTGCTCCGGTGATGTGTGGCAAAGGGCATCGTTCACCACGGACAGGCTGCGTGATTGTCAGTGATCGTAGCTCGGAGCCGTAAACGTCATGAGGCTGGCGATGTGATCCCGGAAGGCGGGGAAGTCATTGCGCGGCCATGTCTTCTGTTCCCAATGGATGCCGTCGAGGTGCACCCTGCCGGCCTGCCACGGCCTTCGCCCTCGATCGCTCTGAAGATGGAGTCGCGGATAACGACATCGAGCGTCGACGCGTAGCGCTCGGAGACCGGGTTGCGGTGGTCGCGATTGGCGGGACCGCGCGTCCAGTACTGGCGTTCAAACTTTTCAGGCAGGCCTTCCATCTGTCCAATGTTGTGAGTCGTTGACCAAGATCAAGCCGTGAACCCGCTCACAAGACACTTTCTCGAATCGAGCCATGCGTCGGCCGATGCACAGCGAGCGGGGATCCATAGAGGGCAAAGATGTCGTGTTGCGGTGTACGGCATTGTTGCGCGCGTACCTTCAGCATGACTCCTCCTCCACGCAGATGGCCGAGATCGCATCTCCGATTCTCTCGGCCGCAGCCTCGACGTCATGGTCCGCGATGTGCGCATAACGCAAGGTCATGGAAACCTGCCGGTGACCGAGAAGTCGAGCCACCGTCGGGAGAAGCACACCGTTGAGGACGGCCTGCGAGGCGAAATTGTGCCGCAAGTCGTGGAGACGAACATCCTCGACGCCCGCCCGTTTACGGAGTGTGAACCAGAATCGCATGGTGCTTGAGATTGGCAACGACGGATCCGAGGGCGAGGGAAAGACATAAGCGCTTCCAGTACGGGGCTGGCGCTCGATGATCCTGCAAGACTCGCTGTTGAGATAGACCTTTCTCGGCCCTGTCTTGCTGTCGACAAGATCGAGCACGCCGGAACCCACCTCGCACCATTTGAGCGTCCGGATCTCGCTGCAACGGCACCCCGAGTAGTAGAGAAGGCGGATGATGTCCGCCTGCGCGGCTCGCTCCGGGCGCTCGGCAACCAGTCTGTCCAACTCGCAATGCAGACGCTTGGACTCTTCCCGCGAAAGGAACCTGTTGATCCTGCGCTGCGGATTCCGGCGTACTCCGCTTGCCGGGTTGGTCTTGAGATGGCCGTGAACCCCGGCGTGATGGAGGATCTGGCATAACGCGTCGAGAGCCCTGTTGGCGCCGCCTGGCGCCGTCTCGCTATAGCGGTCAAACCACCTGTTCACCTCCTCTCGTCCGATCCGGCCAAGCGGCAAGTCACCGAACGTCGGCACAAGTTGATTTGCAATGATGTAATTGGTCGTGCGTTGGGTCGATGGCTTCATGCGATCGAAACACTCGGATCGCCAGACGTTCGCGACAAAGTCGCCGAAGAGCGGTGCCGGAATCGCTGAGTTCTCTGTCGAACCATCATCGTCACCTGACTGGATGGCGAGACACCGGGACCGCGCTTCGTCGACCGTCATGTGTGCCACGGGACCGAGGGTCAGGCGCTTCGACGTGCCTTCCGTGTCGTTCAGAAGAACGAACGACCGGTGACCGGAGGGGCGGACCCTGACGCCAAGGCCCGTCATCCGTGTGTCCCAGATCGTGTATTCGCTCGAGGCGGCACGGAGCCGGGCAACGCCATGATCGCTCAGACGCATCCTGCGTGCCATGGCTCAGCCCTCCACGCCGAGGACCGACACGAGAGCCTCCGCTGCCTCGTGGATCGAGGCATCGGCAAGGTGCGTGTACTTCAGCGTGGTCGTCGGATCGTTGTGGCCCAGGAGCCTGCCTATGGTGAGGACAGTCTCTCCATGAGCGAGTGCCACTGAAGCATAGGTGTGACGAAGATCATGGCAGCGAACATCCTCGATCTTCGCCTCCTTGCGTATCGCCCACCAGAAACGGTCGAGCGGCGCCGTCGACAGGTGATCTTGCCTGCGAGGCGACGGGAACATCCAGCGACCCTTTCGGGGCAGCCCGTCGATGAGCGTGCGGGCAGGTGATGACAGCCAGACCGTGCGCGGGCCCGTCTTGCTGTCGGAAAGACAGAGCCTGCCTTCGCGATAGTCCGACCACTTCAGAGTCAGGACCTCGGACTTCCTGCACCCGGTCAGGAGCAGAAGGCGCACAACGGCAACCAGCAGCGGCTGCTGTGACAGCCTTGCGTCGAGAACGCGGCTCAGGCGCCGGATCTCGTCGTCGTTGAGGAACCTCTCCCGATGGCGCCGGCGATAGCGCCTGATGCCGGTGCAGGGATTGGTGCCCTCGGCACGGTAGCCGTAGACTTCCGCCTGGCGCAGGATCACGGAGAGAACCGGCGCCGAGCGATCCGCCGCCACGGGCGTGGCGTGGAGCGAGGCGAACCATCGTTGCACGTCGTGGCGCGTGATGTCGCCGATGGCACGGCCCCTGAACCACGGAAGGATCTGATTCTTCAGATAATAGCGATTGACCTCCAGCGTTCGCGGCTTCCAGTGTCGCCGGTAGCGCCGGAAGACCTCGTCGGCGACATCCTCGAACAGGATGGTCTGATCGCCATCAGGCGATGCGTCCCCATCGTGAGACCGTGACGCCAGCAGGGATGTCGCCTGTTCCCTGGCGCATGCCAGGGTCATGGCGCGGGCATCGCCTATCGTGTGCCAGACCCGCTTGCCGTCGACCTGATGGTGGAGGAAATAGCTCTTGCGCCCCGATGGCAGGATACGCACACCGAAACCCCGGATGAGGGAATCGCGAACGTCCAGGGTCGTCTTGCGTGGTTCGAGAGCATCGACCCGTCGCTGGGTAAGCTGGATTCTCGCCATGGCATTCTCTCCGGTTCCTGTTGCACCGGGGGAAGTGGAAACGGCGTGAATCCGCTTTCCCGGTGAAATTCCTTGAGAGAGAACGCGTTGTGTTTCAGTGTGTTATTGTTCCGGTTCAGCACCGAAGGTGCGTCCAGGGTGTAGTAGTCGCCCGGACGCGGCACGTATTCCTCGCGGCCGACACACAGCCACGAGCGCTCGAAGATGGCGGCAACCTCGAGAGCCGCAAGGTCTGGCGAAAGATAGGCATCGGGAGGCAATGACACGCACGCGTTCTCGGGCATGCCAACATAGCGCGCAAGTTCGTCAAGCAACGCGTCGAGACCCATCATGATTTCGCCCCCTCCCGTCGGCATCGTCGTCAAATACACCGGTCCAGGCAAGGTGCGGCCGTGCTGATCGAAAAGCCGCCCCAGAGTGTGAAGAAACGTTGTTTGCTTGTTGTCGGCGCGTGATTTTGCGCCCTTTCACGGCAACGGTCCTTGATGTGCTGTCGTGCCGTTGATGCCCGTCTCGCGGGGAAACGAGGCGTTGTGGTATCGTTGGCCGGATACTGACATGGACACCGATGGAGGCCGCCATGAGTGTGGGGTGGGTGAAAGCCGTTTCATGCGATGACCTGGCCGAGAAGGGGCGCACGGTCTTTCGCCTCGATAATCGCCAGATCGCCATCTTCGACACGAGCAAGGGAATTGTCGCCTGCAACAACCGCTGCCCGCACGAAGGCTACCCGCTCAGCAAGGGCACGCTCGACGGGGACTGCAAGCTGACGTGCAACTGGCACAACTGGAAATTCGACCTCGAGACCGGAGAGAACCAGCGCGACGGTGACAGGCTGCGCACCTATCCGGTCGCGTTGCGCAACGGAGAGGTCTGGATCGAGATTGTTGATCCTCCACTTGAGGAACAGGTCGCCGGCGCCCTTGAGGGTCTGAAGAAGGGCTTCGACGATCACGTCTACGAACAGATGAGCCGTGAAATCGCGCGTCTCATGCGCATGGGTGGCGACCCCCTCATCGCCATGGTGAAGGCCATTGTTTGGTCCCACGACCGGCTCGAGTACGGCTGGACCCATGCCTATGCCGGCGCCGCCGACTGGCTGGCGCTCTACGACCGCCATGCGAACAACCCGGAAAACCGCCTGATCTGCCTCCTCGAGGCGGTCGGTCACATGTCGGACGATACACTGCGCGAAGAGACCTATCCCTATGCCCGGGGGGCCCTGGACTGGGACGAGGATGCGTTCGTCGCGGCCGTCGAGAGCGAAGACGAGGACCGCGCCATCCGCCTCACCCGGGGAGCGCTTGCCGCCGGCGACGCCCACCTGACGATGGAACGGGGCCTTGCCCGGGCGGCCCTGGCGCACTACGCCGACTTCGGTCATTCGGCCATCTACGCCGCGAAACTTCCCGGCCTCGTCGAACGCCTCGGCGACGCGGTTGCGGAACCCTTGTTGCTGTCCCTCGTGCGCAGTCTCGTGTCGTCTTTCCGCGAAGACCTCATTCCCGAGTTCCGCGCCTACGGACCCGCTCTCGAGTCATTCGGCGCACGGCCGAACGGCGCGCTACCGGCTGCAGCGGACTACGCGACGCTCAATGCCCGAAAGGCTGTCGAGTTCACGGCCCGCCACGGACAGGCGGCGCCTCTCGAACTCTACCGCAGCCTGCTTGGCGCCAACGCCATGAACATGCTGGCGTTCAATCTGGCCCACCTCGATGACATCGATCAGCCCTACGGCAGCGATTTCGGCTGGCTCGACCTCACCCACGGCCTCACGTTCGGCGAGGCCGTGCTGCGGCTGTGCTCGCGCCACAACGACCTGTGGCCTGCCGGTCTGCTGCAGATGGCCTGCTTCGCGGGCCGCAACATCGGCCATCAGAGCCCGGACGCGGACCTCGAGGGTTGGCGGGTTGTGGATCGCGCCGGCTTCTGGTGTGACGTCGAGGCGAAACTTCTCGACCATGGCGAGGACGAGTACATCGTTTCGGTCCACCTCCTCAAGACGGCCGAAGCCGTACGCTGCCTCGTCTCGTCAGGTGACGCGGGCGACGCAGGCGACGTGGCGCTCGCCGCCCTCAACCGCCTGCTTCATTCACCGGTGCGGCGCAAGATGGTCCGCCGCACGGCGCGTCAGGCCATGCGGTTCGTCGCCAGCGACGTGTAGCTCTTCAAGCCGTCAGGGCGTCACAGAGACCGGAGAGGCGCCGCGTCTGGTTGTTGAGCGCTGCTCTGATCTCACCCTCGCTGCCATGGACGGTGACCGTGCGGCGCGCTCGCGTGACGGCCGTGTACAGGAGTTCGCGGGTGAGGATCGCGGAGTCCGCGTCACCGGGAACAACCCTCACGTCCTGGTACTCCGAGCCCTGGGCCCTGTGGACAGTCATCGCAAAGACACTTTCATGGTCGGGCAGGCGCCCCGGAGGCAGGATACGCGCCTTGCCGGCGGCGTCGCGCAGCTGGGGGAAGAGGACATGTCGGCCACCGCCATCCGCCGGGACGACGATGCCCGTGTCACCATTGGAAAGACCCGTCGAGGGGTCGTTGCGCGTGATGATGAGCGGACGACCGATATAGAACCCGTCACGCTGGCGGACGAGGCCGCTTTCTTTCAGCTCCGCTTCGACAAGGCGGTTGAAGCGCGCCGAACCGAAGGGGCCACGGCGATGGGCGCACAGGACGGCGGACCGGGAGAAGGGGTCGAAACCCTCCTGTGATGCGGAGCTCATGTCCTGCACCAGAGGACCGTATACCTCCTGTGTCATCTGCCGGGCGAGTTCCTCGAAACCCTCGACGCCCCGGAGCGGTCGACGCGTGATGGCCGGTTCGCCCGGATCGTCGAGCGCCGCGACAACGCCGTCGGCATCATTGCGCCTGATGGCGTCGGCAAGGCGCCCGATACCCCCCTTGGCATCGAAGCGCCAGTTATGGCTGAGTTCGACGATGCGCGCATGAAGCGGCGACGAGCCCGAGGCGGCCGCAGCGACGAGATCGGCGAAGACGGAACCTGGCTGCACCGACGCGAGCTGCATGGCATCGCCGAGCAGGATAAGGCGAGCGTTCTTTGCAAGCGTGGCGAGAACCTGGCCCATGATGTTGATGTCCACCATGGACGCCTCATCGACGACGAGCAGATCCGTCGGCTCCGCGCGCCAGCGGCTGGAGATCAGCCAGCGATGAATGGTCCGCGCCTCGAGCCTCGCCACGTCGCCATGTTGCGACTCATCACGGACCGCCTGCTGCAGTCGGGCTGCCGCCTTGCCCGTCGGCGCTGTCAGCGCAATGCCTTGCGGCGACACCATCCCGGTATCCAGCAGGACCGAGAGAATCCTGGCGACGATCGTCGTCTTGCCCGTTCCCGGACCACCGGCGACACAGCACAACCCGCCGCCAAGGGCGATAGTGACAGCCTTGCGCAATCCCTGCGAGAGCGCGTCCCGAGGGACATGCCGATCCACCACGGCGCTGTGGGACGGCGCTGTTCTCATTGTCCCGGCGCACCGCTCGCGGATGCTGGCCGCTGTCTCCCTTTCGAGTTCGAAGAGGCGCTCCAGATAGAGCCGTGTGCCCGCACCCCTGGACAGAACCAGGGGTGCGGGCGCCGCAGAGGTTGCCGGCCTGACAACGGGGCTGGCTTCAAGCGCGGCAATCCAGGCATCCCGGTCAGGCATACGTAGGCCCGCCGGTCCCTCCCGGCCTGCAAGCTCCTCGAGATCCAGGCACGTATGGCCCGCGCGGGTGGCGGCGCTCGCCAGGGCCGCAGCCAGCGCCACCGACGTGTCGTCGCCGGGGACGAGATCGGTCATGAGGGCGGCAAAATGCCGGTCGATGGGCGCGATGGCCCGCTCCCTCAACAGCTCCTCGACGATTCCCGGCGCCTTCACGACGCCTCACTCCTGAAACAGGCGTCGAGATCCCGAATGCAGGCCTGCGTCGGCCGGTCGAACCACACGCCCCGGGTCATGCCGGCTTCAGGGTCCATGCCTCTGAGAAACAGGTAGAAGGCGCCGCCGATGTGGCGTTCGTAGTCGTAGTCCCTGATCCGTGTCGCCAGGTAGCGATCAAGGGCAACCAGGTAGAGCAGGTACTGGAACGTGTAGCCGCTGTTGTGCATCGCCGGATCAAGCCGCACCGACGTGTAATCGCTGGCCCTGTTGCCGAGCCAGTTGGACTTGTAGTCAAGGACGTACCAGCGATCGTTGTGCGCCATGACAAGATCGATGAAGCCCCTGAGATAGCCCGTGATGGGATCCGCGTCAGCCGACGACGGGATCGGATCAGGGTAACCGTGACGCATGAGGCACTCGGAGATGCGGTGCAGCCGCAACCTGTCGGCGGGGAAGCTGAACTCAAGTTCCGGCAGCCTCTTCAAGGGGTCGGCCAGACAGAAACCCTCGTGCCCCGGCTCCTCAAGGTGCGTGGCGCGCGCGTTGACGACGACGGCCTTCGCCACGTCGGTCCAGGAGAGATCGATGCTGTAATGGCGCAGCTGCCCGCGGCAGATCGCCTCGAGGTCAGCCTGAGGTGCAAGGTCCATCGCCTCCAGAATGCCGTGAAAGCACCGGCCGGCGGTGGCGCCCCGGGGAAAGGTGAAGGGCGAGAGCATGTCGCGCGGTGCCTCACCGGAGTCGTCGCTCGGCTCTTGCCTGTCGTCATCATGGTCCGGTCGCCCGATCAGCCGGCCTCCCGGACCGTGATCAGCACTGAGAGCCGAGAAGCTGGTGATCTGGCGGATGTTCTCCAGTTTCCTGGTGAACCGCCTCGCTTCGAGGGCCGCCGTGACATCCGTTCCGGATACCTCTGAAGGGGAACAGAGACCCGGGCTCTCCGGACCGGGTCCGATGGCGCCCCCGGAGTCTTCGAAAAACTGGTCGATCTGCTGGCGCCACTCATCATCGGACAGCTTGTTGAATGATCTCTTCACGGTCCCGTGCAGGCTGGAGACAGATGACGGAACCGCCCACGTTTCGGTCCTGTCGGCAGCCTTCGGCGCCTCGCAGCCTTCGCTCAGCGGGCCATGATGAATGAGCCATGAGAGTGCAGAGATTTCCTGTGTCCTGTCGGGCCTGGCCGTCGCAATCACGCAGCGTTCCCGGGCGCGTGTCACGGCGACATAGAGAAGGCGCACGTCCTCCATGAAGTTCTCGACAGTCTCACAGAGGCGATCGCCGGGGCCGGGATCGAGATGGAGCACCACCGGATACGCGCCGCTTTCGTCATCCCCCTGGATGTGACAGGTCGCTGTGGCGGCGCCGGACTTGCGGCTTCTCGGAACATCCCACGTGAACGGACAGAAGACGATGGGGAATTCGAGACCCTTGCTGGCATGAACCGTCACCACCTGCACAAGATCCTCATCGCTTTCGAGACGCAGCAGTGACACCTCGTCGCGCTGGTCCGAGTCGCTCAGCTGTCGGCTGAACCAGGTGGCGAGGCCGACCGGCCCGAGGCGCAGGTCGGCTTCGGTATCCTGAAGGATATCGATGAGGTGACGCACGTTGCTCAGTCGCCGGGGCGCATTGCCGTATGCCGTCAGGCTGTCCCCGGATGCGAGGATGTGATGGAGTGCCGTTCCAATGCCCCGAACCCGCCAGACATGCCGCCAGGCGCCGATACGGTCCAGCCACCGGTTCCAGGTGGCGTCATCGTCCTTGATCGCCAGCAGCTCCTCGTTGCCAAGACCGAAGATGTCGCCTGTCAGCATCGCGCGCTCGCGTGCCGTATGGCCCGGCTCGGCCAGGGCCCACAGCACCCTTTCCAGCTGTTCGGCCTCGCGCGAATCGAAAACGCTCGCATCATGGATCTCGATGCAGCCAACTCCCCTCCCGCGCAGATTCATCGCGATGTCGCGTCCCTGGGGGCGCGTGCGAACGAGCACCGCGATATCAGACCCCGTGAGGGGCTTTCCACAGAGACGGGCATCGCCCCTTCGCGACGCCTGGAGCAGGTTCTGAATCTCGCGGCCGGTTCTTTCGACGGCCTGTCGTGTCGCGTCCGACTTCGTGGTGGCTCCGAGGTTCCATACCCGGAGCGAGGGAGCCCTGTCGTCCTTCACTTCGAGCGCCGGAGTCTCGTCGCGCCCCGGCACCGCCGGACTGAAAACGATACTGTCGATCAGGAAAGGCGCCCGGGTGTCGAAGAGATGGTTGACGCCCCGCACCAGAGACGGAGCCGAGCGCCAGTTCTTCGTGAGAGCAAGGGTGTTGCGAGCGCGCTTCTTTGCTTCCAGGTAGGAAAAGACATCCGCACCACGGAACCAGTAGATGGACTGCTTGGGATCACCGACGATGAAGAGAACAGGTGGGGTTCCAGGCGCCTTCAGCGCCGGTCCGTAGACGCGGGTGAAAATCCTGGACTGCAACGGATCGGTGTCCTGATACTCGTCGATCAGGGCCACCGGGTAGCGTTCGCGCAGACCGCGGGCAAGCGCCATGCCGTTGCGCCCATCCAGGGTTTCGTGGAGTTCATTGAGAAGGTCGTGATAGCCCAGATTCCGGCTTTCGCGCACCAGTCTGGATCGCAGGCTCTTCACTCTTTCCAGAATGTCGCTCCTGATCTCGCGGACAATGCCGGCATAGACGAAGCGAACCCGGTCACCTGCCAGCTCGAGACGCTCGAAGGCGTCGATAAGCGGGTTGTCGGGAAGGCTCCGGTTTTTCAGCAGCGCGCTTTCAAGTTTGGTCCTGCCGAACCGGCCGGCGCGACCGGACTCCCACAGCCTGTCATCGTTCCTGTCGAGGAGGGTGTCGGCGATGTGCTGCAGCCGCTCCATGGACTTTTCCCTGGGATGGGATGTCTTGCTGAGCGTGTGCTGTTGCCACAGCGCCGCCTCGAAGGCGACGCCATGGCTCGGCCACAACGTGCGCAAATCCGCCAGCGCGACCTTCCAGCGCTCCTCGGCCGTCCGCGCCGACAGCGGATTGTCGGGCGCGCCACGGATCTCCAGGCCGGGCTGCAGCGGCACGTCCGCCGCCCACCCGGCCAGAGATTCCGGCGAGACCTTCTCGCCGTTCATGTACCGGGCCAGATCAGGCGTGAAGGCCAGCGTCCTTTCATGCCAGACGTCGTGGGTGGCGCGCACCACGCATCGATCGGCGCTTCCCGTCACCTCGAAGTGGAACGGCAGGCCGCACTCGAAGGAAAACTCGCGCAGCAGACGCGCGCAGATTCCGTGAATGGTATGAATGTTGGCCCGGTCGATGTCGTGAATCGCCAGATCGAGGCGCCGCGCGGCCATGGCGGCATCGACGCCCGTGTCGTTCCAGTGCCTGACAAGTTCCTGCGCCTGGTCATCATTGCCTTCGCCCGAGGACGTCATGGCGCACCATGTTGATTTCAGGGTCCGGCGGATCCGTTCCTTCAACTCAGCCGTGGCGGCGCGCGTGTAGGTCACGATCAGCAGACCGTCGAGTTCAAGACCGCGTTCGACGACAAGACGCGCCACCAGCGTCGTGATGGCGCGCGTCTTGCCGGATCCGGCACTCGCCTCGATGAGTGTCAGACCTGCGCAATCGAGAGCGACATCGAGCGGCGTGGACATGTCTACTCCCTGGCAAGGGGCTTCATCAGGTCCACCCAGTCGGCGAAGCCGAGATCGACAGGATGCTGCCTGTCCCAGACAAGGGAAGCCTCGGGCTTGCTGCCTTCGCCCGCGCCGGCGAAACCGTCCCGCCAGGTCTTGTCAACGGTGCGTCGGATCGCATCACTGTCCGGATCCGATTGCGCCTTTGCGTCCCGTGCGGCCCATGCGAAACATGTCTGCGGTGCGAAGGGAAGCGGAGACCTCAATCCTTCCCTGTAGGCGGCAAGCCACGGACCAAGGCCCTCCCCTAGCGGCGGCGCCAGCACCATGCTCTCCCACACACCGGCCTCGCAGAAAACCGCCGTCGCCGCCGGTGGCGGGTGTCCTGCAGCCGCCAGGGTCAGCTGACGCAGGTGAATCGCGATCCGGTCAATGGCCCGGAACCTTCCCGGACGCCACCACACCAGGCCTTGCGGACCCGCGTGCGGAACGGTTCCGATCACACGGCAGCCCGCGACCTCGACGTCGATGGGTGTCGGAGTCGCGGTGATCGTCTCAAGAAAGGGCGCCAGCAAATCGACAAGATTCTGCGTCCGCTCGACCTCGTCGGCGACCAGAACAACCCCGGGTTCGCCGGGCGGCAGCCTCCCGGAGGCAATCATCAGATCTTCGATATCGCCGGGAGGCATGCCGGCAAGGCGCATGTCGGCGATGTCGACGCGCAGCTGGTATGACTCCAGGGCGTCAAGGGAAAACCGATCCTCCTCCTCAAGTGCGATGCCGGTGCGGGCAAAGCGGATCCCCAGCCGCTCGCCAAGGAAGGCGCGGGCGGGATTGTCAAAAAACCGTTCCAGTTGAGCGAGACCGACGGTCACAACCGCGTCATCGGACCCGGCAAGCGGCGTTCTGAAACGGCCGGGATCCTTGTGCTGATCACCCGCATCGTCAATCGCGCGGGCCACATCGCACATCCGCTCCGCATAACTGAAAAGGTTGGTGTCGGCGCGAAAGTAACGTGAATCAAAGGGATGCAGGGGATGATCCGTGCTGAAGGCGCCGTCCGGGAAGCGCTCAGCGAGATAGTCGGCAAGCTCGTCGATCACGACACTTGGCGGGACGGAGGAATCGTCCCTGATGTTGCGTCCGGTGTAGGTTACGATCAACCCGGTTTCGGCCGCCAGCAGCGCTTCGATCACCGAGAAACGATCCTCGTAGCGGACGTCCCGGTCACCTTTCTGGCGCGGACTGTTGGTCACGAGATCGAAAGTCGAGGAACGCGGCGTGTTCGGGAAGATGTCGCTGTTCATACCCACCAGACACACGACGCGTGACGGCAGGGGCTGGCCTTCGGCGAGCTTGCTCACCGTGACGCCATCACCCAGCCAGGTCGAGTCCGGGGCGGGTCCGTTCGCGATGTCGTCAAGGACATTGCGAACGACATCGAAGGACAGCGCCGCACTGCCCTGTGTGGCCTGATCCTCGAACTTCGCGACTGCTCTGCGCAGCGCATCGACCTCATCGGCATGCTCGGTGAAGAGTCTGCCCGTCGGCGGAACGAAGAAACTGTCGATCACGTCGTGAAAGGCAACGACCCAGTCTGCGGCCTTGCGTTCCGCTGCCAGGCTGTCGCGCAGGCTGAAGACAGCCTCGCAGTAGGACACGAACCGACCGAGGGTCTGATACTCGCTCTGCGTTGCGAACTGGAGGCCCCGGCTCTCCAGCCGGCAGGGAGCGACGTCGTGAATCGTCCGGCGGTCATGGGCCACCGCATAGCCCAGGAGAAGACGGCGCAGGCCCTCGTACCAGGTGTTGCGGGATCGCGGAACCTGGCCCTCCTCCTTGCGGTGATCGGCGTCGATCCCCCAGCGTATCGCTGCCCCGTGTACCCAGCGGCGAATGTCGACCAGATGCTGCGGCTCGATGCCGAAGCGCCGGCACACCAGCGGAGCGTCGAGAGGCGCCATCATTTCCTCGGCGCCGCATCGTGAGCGAACCAGGTTCAGCAGATCGAAGAGAGCCCGCAGCGAGGCCGTCTCGACGGGTCGCCCGCGCGACAGCGTCAACGGAATCTGTCCTCGCGATTCGAAGACCGACGAGATCGCGGCATCATAGCGTGCGGGAGCGGGTGTGAGGATGTGCACATCCGCCGGCTGAATGTCGGGGTTCTTCTCGAACAGATCAAGAAGACGGTCATGGAGAACCTCGGCCTCGCGCGTGGCGGAGTGGCAGGAGTGGATCTGCAACGAGCCATCGGCCGGTACGCCGGGCGCCTTGTCGTCGCCGGCAAGCTTCAGATCGAGAATGTCGCGCTGCAGATCCGCCAGGCAGTGGCGGCTTGCGGGCTCGACGAAGTGGTCGAAATCACGGGCATCCTCCATGTCGACAAGGCTATCGAAGGTGTCGCGCCCGATGCGTCCCCAGGCCGCCAGAAGCTCGTTTCCCTCGGTGATGTGAAGCGCCGCGGGATCTTCCTCCCCGGAACGCACCACGGTCTCGAAGCGGGTGAAAATGTCACCCCAGTACTGCCTGCAGGGATTGATGAGGCAGTAGTGGACCTCCACCCGGGAGGCGATGCGGCGGAGCAGGTCGAGATAGGAGGGCGAAAGAGACGGAACGGCGAAGAATGTCACACGTGCCGGCCAGTCGTCGGGCGCGCTGCCGCTATCCATGGCGGCATGGAAGCGATCGAGGGCATTCACCCAGTGTCCCTTGCCGACGATGGCCACCAGCTCCTGCCACAATCGGGCCTGCCAGTGCGGCGACGCGCCGGCTTCCCACTCCCTGATCCATTGCGGTCGATAGAGCAGGCAGCGGTCGAACATCCGGGCAAGTTCGCTGCTGAGGTCAAATCGCTTGCATGGATCGCCGTCTTCGAGGTAGCGCCGCACCGGTGCAGCAGCGGGTTTTCTTGCAAAGCCGGGCAGCATGTCAAAAAGGCGCCATCTGAGGTTGTCCGGCGCAAAGGGCTGCGCCTGGGGCAATTCCGGCACTACATCACGCATCATCGACCAGGCAAACTGCGCCGGCAGTTCAAAGCGGTAGTTCGCCGCGATTCCGTTGGCACGGGCCAGTTCCAGGGTGAGCCAGCGCTGCATGGTCGCATGCGACACCACCACTCTCTCGGCAACGATGGGATCGGCCGGGTCCTGTCGTACACGCGCCGCGATATCGCCGGCGAGTGCCTTGAGACTGTTGGAATGGTGAATCTGCACTGTCGCCTCGCACCCCGGGGTCTTGCCGCCCTCACCGGTTATGTGGCGTGGCGGCAAACCGGTCAAGGGGATCACAAGGAGACCAAGGGGGACTTGTTGCCCGCTGCCAATACCACTATGTGATTGCCATGGTCCTCCGGTCCTGGCGCAGTTCACCACCCCTGAAGTGGCTTCCCCTTGTCGGCGTCGCCGGCAGGCGCCCGGTGGTCAATGTCCTCAGACTCGAGGGGACGATCATGGCGGCCTCGCGTGTCAGGCGCAGCCTCAACCTGTCGGGCCTCGAACCCCTGCTTGACCGTGCGTTCTCGTCGGGCCGGCCGGTCGCCGTCGCCCTTGTCATCAATTCGCCGGGCGGCTCACCGGTGCAGTCGGCGCTCATCGCGGCACGAATCCGGATGCTGGCCGACGAGAAGAAGCTCCCCGTCATCGCCTTCGCCGAGGATGTCGCCGCGTCCGGCGGCTACTGGCTTGCCTGCGCCGCTGACGAGATCTATGCCAACCACAGTTCGATCATCGGCTCGATCGGCGTGATCCATGCCGGGTTCGGTCTGCACCGCTTTCTCGAGAACCACGGGATCGAGCGCCGCCTGCATACCGCCGGTGACCGCAAGGCAATGCTTGATCCCTTCGCCCCGGAATCAGAACAGGACGTCAAGCGGCTGTCGGCGCTGCTGAAGGAACTGCACGTCACCTTCAGGGATCACGTGCGCGAACGCCGCGGCGACCGCCTGAAAGCCAGCAACAGGAGGCTGTTCTCGGGCGAGTTCTGGACCGGCGAGAGATCCCTGGCGCTGGGTCTCGTCGATGGTATCGGTGACTGTCGCTCCATCATGCGCGAACGGTTTGGCGACAACACCCGGTTCAGATCCATCGCCAGGCGCCAGCCCCTCGGCGGTCTCGCCCTGCGCAGCATCGCGCCGGCCGACGCTCTCGCGGATGACCTCGTCGGTGCCGTTGAGGAGCGGCTGGCGTGGCAGCGCTACGGTCTGTGAGGTGATCCCGTTGCGTTCATGACCGCGCCACGTCAGCGGACATCCGGAACCTGCAGTGATCGACGCGGCGATGCAAGCCTTGAGCGGTGGCGGCCTTGCGCCTGCCTGAATGGCGGCATGGGTGCGCGGAGGAGGCGCCGCGGCGCATTCTCCTCGCTGTGCGACACAACACGGGTGTTTCCCGGCGTGATCAGGCACGCAGGGTGCGGGGACGAGATTCTCATGACATCGCTGTCACGGTCTTGCCGGATCGGCGTGTCAGGAACACGATGATGAAGCCGACAGTGGCGAACCGGGCACGGCGCATTTGCGGGTCGGCGGCTCTGTGTGGCATTCGTGATGATCCCACCGTCACATCAGCGGTTCATCAGCCCGATGATCAGCACCGACGCGCGAGGGATCGTGCCGGCAAACCACGGGCTGTCTGCCGTGTCGCCACGCACCGCCATCATCGCCTGCCGTCGCTCCGGCGATACGCCCAGGCCGCGTGTTCATGCGTTCTTCCAGGACAGCGAGCTACCGGGCCAGTGCGTGATTGTCCGGCGGTGCGCGACCCGGAGAACGGCTCCTAGCCGCCAGAGCGGATCATCAGCCCGATGACCGCGATGATCAGCACCGACGCGCCAAAAATCATGGCTGCAATCCACTGGATGTTCGACTTGTCGCGTTTGGCGTTTTCCGCGTCACGCGCCGCCATGTCCGTCTGCAGCCGGCCCAGCGCATCTCTGTGGTCTCCGGCGATACGCTCAAGCGCGCTTTCATATTCCGCCTGCCGTGTGTTCATGCGCTCCTCCAGGACAGCGAGCTGCCGGGCCAGTGCGTGATTGTCCGGCGGTGCGCGACCCGGAGAACGGCTCCTAGCCGCCAGAGCGGATCATCAGCCCGATGACCGCGATGATCAGCACCGACGCGCCAAAAATCATGGCTGCAATCCACTGGATGTTCGACTTGTCGCGTTTGGCCATGTCCGTCTGCAGCCGGCCCAGCGCATCTCTGTGGTCTCCGGCGATACGCTCAAGCGCGCTTTCATATTCCGCCTGCCGTGTGTTCATGCGTTCCTCCAGGACAGCGAGCTGCCGGGCCAATGCGTGATTGTCCGGCGCCTCGCTCATGCGGGCAGTGTAGACGGATTCTCACCAGCCCGCCAACCGCGCTCGTTCACCCTCAGGGCCATCTTAATTGTCGGCAGTGAGTGCCCATGAGCGCTGCACGGCTGCCCGTGATGCTGTCGAAAGCAGCGGCATGCGGCCCGCACCGGCACACGGACAACGACATTCTCCCCGCAATGGCCCGTTGAACGCGCTCGCATCACCCGCTGCCGGACAAAACGAGCCTTGCGTTCACCCTGACGTGCGGCGCGCCGCACGTCAGGGTGAAACCGACGGTCGTGCCGCGTCGCATCGACGCGACATTGCGCCGGGCGTCCGGATGACATAGCTTCGTCCTCCGTTGCGCCACGAGACGGGAAACAACATGTTTCCGCACCGTTGGCTCCGCGTCCCGTGAAAGAATCAGGCGGTATGTCAGATTGTCGAGTCTGTTGTTCATCACCAGGGGCGCGTGAGGGGGGCGCGTGAGGGATGGCGGTTCCCCTTCTCCAGGAGCACGAGGTGATAAGGGGCGTGGCGACCCGCATGTCGCCCCTCGTGCGCCGCGTCGTCGCCAACAATCCCTCGATCTTCACCTGCCATGGAACCGGCACCTTCATCGTCGGCCACGGGGAGGTGGCGGTGATCGACGCCGGTCCGGCGCTCGAGCGCCACGTCGAGGCCCTTCTCGACGCCACCCGGGGCGAGACCATCACGCACCAGTTCATCACCCACACCCACAGCGATCACTCGCCCGCCGCACGGCTCCTCAAGCAGGCCACCGGCGCCGAAACATGGGCCTATGGCCCGGCCAGGCGAACCGATGACGGCATGACACCGGTGGACGAAAGCGAGGACGACGTCTTCGTTCCCGATCATCTGCTCCGCCACGGCGAGCGAATCTCAGGCGCGGGGTGGACCATCGAGGCCGTGCATACGCCCGGTCACGCCTCCAACCACATGTGCTATGCGCTTCACGAGGAGGCGACGCTCTTCTCGGGCGATCACGTCATGGGCTGGTCGACGACTGTCGTCTCGCCGCCCGACGGCGACATGGCGGCCTATCTCGACAGTCTCGAGCGTGTCCTCGAACGCGGCGACGCCATCCTCAGGCCCACCCACGGCGCCGCCATCACTGATCCGGCGACCTTTGTGCGTGCTCTCATCGACCATCGCAGAATGCGTGATCGGCAGATCATCGCCTGTCTCGAAGACGGGATCGGAACCATTCCGGCCATGGTCGAGAGACTTTATGCCACCACCGACCGCCGCCTGTTTCCTGCGGCCCGGCGTTCCGTTCTGGCCCACATCGTCCATCTCGTTGACCAGGGACTGATCGAAGCAGGCGGCACACCGGACGAACGAACACATTATCGCCTCGGCACAACATGACAGCGATACGTCAGGGAGATCTTGAATCATGATACAACGATTTGTTTCCGCTCTCATGGTCGCAGCCGGCCTTGGCGCAGCCGGAGCGGCGGCGGATCACAATCCGCAGGTGTTCTTCGATATCGAGATCGACGACGAGCCGGCCGGACGAATCGTCATCGCGTTGAGAATGGACGTCGCCCCGAAGACCGCGGAGAACTTCCGCCAGCTTGCCACCGGCGAGGCGGGTTTCGGGTACGAGGGATCACGGTTTCACCGGGTGATTGCCGATTTCATGATCCAGGGCGGCGATGTCACCCGGGGCGACGGAACCGGAGGCACGTCGATCTACGGCGCCATGTTCGAGGACGAGAACTTCACCCTGAAGCATACCGGTGCGGGCCTTGTTTCCATGGCGAACCGGGGCCCCGACACCAACTCCTCGCAGTTCTTCATCACCACAGTTGCGACGCCATGGCTTGACGGCAAGCACGTCGTCTTCGGTCACGTCACCGAGGGCATGGATGTCGTCAGCAAAATCGAGGCTTCCGCAAACAACGCAGCACGGATTTCCGCTTCGGGAGAGCTTGATTGATCGGCCGCATTGCCGCCCTTGTGGTCCTCGTCACCCTCGGTGCCTCGGCGGATGACAACACGGCACTCCTCGACAGGATCGAAACCTATCTCGATTCGATCACCTCACTCGAATCACGGTTCGTCCAGACCAACCAGGATCTGACGCATCTGGCCGGGTTGTTGCAGCTCAAGCGGCCGCACTTTCTTCGTTTCGCCTATGACGACCCGCCGACCCTGATCGTTGCCAGGGGAGAGCGTCTCGTGTTTCGTGACGGCGAGACCGGCGAGATCACGGAAGGTTCGGTCAAAGGCACGCCGGCAGAGTTTCTGCTGCGCCCGCAAATCCGCTTCGGGGACGAGGTGCGGGTCGCCGCAGTGAGACGGGACAGCGGCTTCGTGGCCATCACCCTGGAGTCGTCTGACGAGCCGGGAACAGGGTCGATCTCGCTCATTCTTGCCGAAGATCCCCTGGCTCTTGAACAGTGGCTGGTCCGCGATGTCCAGGGCGTGGTCACGCGCGTCACCCTTGTCAGTCCCCGCTTCGACGTCGAACTCGACAACAGCCTGTTTGAGATCGGCAGCGATCCCTGACGTTCATGTCGCCAGGCAACGACTCGCCTCGACGAGATCGAGCCAGCGGCCGGAAACGGCATCACAGAATGCCCGTGCTCCGGCATCGTGCCTGGCAAACTCTTCCCGCCATCCGGCGTGGAAACCGGGGTCGGTCTCGAGGAGCGACTCGCTCAAGTGCGGCCACCATTCCTGCCACAGCACGGGCGAACACTCGAAGTGGCACTGGAAGCCATAGCTTGCGCCAAGACGGAACGCCTGGTTGCGGCATCGCCCGCCCGTCATGAGCAGCGCCGCCTCGTCGGGTATATCGAAGGTGTCCTCGTGGTACTGGAGGATCCTGACAGGGCCGATTCCCGCCAGCAGCGGATCGCTTTCGGCATCTCCGGTCGGCTCGAGTTCCGTGAACCCGACCTCTGTCCAGCCCTGCCTCCTCACCCGGGCGCCAAGTGCCCTGGCAAGGATCTGGCTGCCAAGACAGACCCCGAGGACCGGTCGCGAGGCTTCGTGAAACGCTGCTGCCAGACGTGCCGCGTCACCGAGATAGGGATAACGGGCATCGTCTTCGGCATTCTGCGGACCACCAAGCATGACCAGGCCGTCCCAGTGTCCCGGCTCCCGCGGCAGCGTTTCGCCCTCTTCGGGACGCACGTAGACCGTCCTCGCGCCATGGCGCTCGAAGGTGTCGGCAATGGAGCCGAGGTGGCTGGACGGCCAGAACTCGACGGCAAGAATGATCGACATGGCTGTACCTCCGCCGCGGAAGCTTGCGAGGGAATCCTGCCCGCTTCAAGATGCGCGAAGCCATGCGTTTGTTGCGTATCTCGGTTTCGGGATATGCAATTGTGCTTTTGTGCTGCGCCGTCCATGAAGGGTGATGCCGGAGGCAACGTTTCCTCCCTCAGATTCGGCTTTGGATCCTCCTCGGCGCGCTGTAAGCGCGTTTGTCCTTGCCGCGATGCCTCCGGCGCTTCATCCCCTGGTTGACAAGATCCCGGCGGCAGGGGAAACACGCGTTCATGCTGACCCTCGACAACCTTGAACTGGTTGCACGGGGCAAGGTGCGGGATATTTACCGGCTCGACACCTGCCTGCTGATGGTGGCGAGTGATCGCATTTCCGCCTTCGACGTGGTGATGCCGACGACCATACCGGACAAGGGGCGGATCCTCACACGTCTTTCCGGCTTCTGGTTCGACCGTCTGCAGCATGTGGTCGCCAACCACGTTGTCTCCACCGACCTTGCCGGCCTCGACCTCCGGGACGGTGACCGCGCCTGGCTCGAAGGTCGCAGCATGATCGTGCGCGAGGCCCGGGTGCTGCCCGTGGAATGTGTTGTCCGCGGCTATCTCGCGGGCAGCGGCTGGAAGGACTACAAGGCGAGCGGAGCCATCGCCGGGCTGAAGCTGCCGCTAGGCCTGAGGCATGGCGACAAACTCCCCGAACCCGTCTTCACGCCCTCCACCAAGGAGCCCCGGGGACTGCACGACGAGACCATCACCTTTGCCGGCGTCATCGACAGGCTGGGACACGAACGCGCCGAACGCCTGCGTTCGCTGGCTCTCGAACTCTACGGCCAGGCACATGCCGAGGCCGCCAGGCGCGGCATCATTGTCGCCGACACCAAGTTCGAATTCGGCATCATCGACGGTGAGATCACCCTCGTGGACGAGTGTCTGACCAGCGACAGTTCGCGCTTCTGGCCCATGGACAGCTGGCAGCCCGGAACCCCGCCCGTTGCGCTGGACAAGCAAATCCTGCGCGCATGGCTTGAAACCCGGACCGCATGGACACGCACACCACCGGCGCCCGACATCCCTCGGGAGATCGTCGCGCGCATCCGCGACGGTTACATCGAGGCCTGTGAACGGTTGACCGGCCGCCTCTTCTCCTGACCCCGCCACATTGCCTTGTCGGACAAGGCGCGGCATGGTGACCGCATGATGACTTGAGGGGTCGCCATCCGTGCCCAGCGCCAACCACGTCGACTGCCGTCGAGCCCTGACGATCGACGGTACGCGATACGATTTTTTCAGCCTGCAGGAGGCCGACCGGACGCTGGGCGGCATCGGCCGGTTGCCCGTCTCGCTGAAGATCCTCCTCGAGAACCTGCTGCGCCACGAGGACGGCGATACCGTCAGCGCCGATGACATCGCCGCACTTGCCGGCTGGGCGACGACGCGATCCGTCTCGCGGGAAATCGCCTTCAGACCGGTGCGGGTCCTCATGCAGGACTTCACCGGCGTGCCAGCGGTGGTCGACCTTGCCGCCATGCGCGACGCCATGTCCTGTCTCGGCGACGACCCGGACCGCATCAATCCCCTGACTCCCGTCGACCTCGTCATCGATCATTCCGTGCAGGTTGACCGCTTCGCCAGCGCCGATGCCTTCAGGCACAACGTCGCCAGGGAAATGGAGCGCAATCAGGAGCGCTACCGGTTCCTGCGCTGGGCCCAGACGGCGTTCGACAACCTCCGGGTGGTGCCCCCGGGAACCGGCATCTGCCATCAGGTCAATGTCGAATACCTGGCCCAGGTCGTGTGGACCAACGATGGCGTCGCCTGTCCCGACACCCTGGTCGGAACCGACAGCCACACCACGATGGTGAACGCGCTGGCTGTCCTCGGCTGGGGCGTGGGCGGCATCGAGGCGGAAGCGGCCATGCTGGGCCAGCCGATCTCGATGCTGATTCCCGAGGTCGTCGGATTCCGCCTTGTCGGTGAACCGCGTGAAGGGACGACCGCCACCGACCTTGTTCTCAAGGTCACACAGATGCTGCGACACAGGGGGGTCGTCGGCAGATTCGTCGAGTTCACCGGCGACGGGATGCGACACCTCTCCCTGGCCGACCGCGCCACGGTCTCGAACATGGCGCCCGAGTACGGTGCCACCGCTGGGCTCTTTCCGGTCGACGGGCAAACCATCGACTATCTTGCCTTTTCCGGGCGCCCGCACGCCCAGGTCCGTCTCGTCGAGGCCTACGCCAAGGAACAGGGCCTGTGGCGCGGCGACGAGGAACCTCTCTTCAGCGATGTCCTCGAACTCGATCTCGGTGAGGTCGAACCCGCCCTTGCCGGTCCGAAACGGCCACAGGACCGCATCGTCCTTTCCTGTGCCGGCAGCGCCTTTGGCGAGGTGATGGCCGAGGCCGGTCGCAACGCCGATGCCGCCGTCTCGGCGGCCATGGCCGACGGCAACCGGCTGAGCGACGGTGATGTCGTCATCGCCGCCATCACCAGCTGCACCAACACGTCCAATCCTTCCGTGATGATCGCTGCCGGCCTTGTCGCCAGGAAGGCTCTCGAGCGCGGCATCAGGACACGCCCCTGGGTCAAGACCTCCCTGGCGCCGGGAAGCCAGGTGGTCACCGACTATCTTCGCGAGGCCGGACTTCTCGAGGCGCTCGAGGAACAGGGCTTTCACATCGTCGGCTACGGCTGCACGACCTGCATCGGAAATTCGGGCCCGCTGCCGCAGGCGGTCGAGGAGGCGATCAGGGAACGCGACCTCGTGGTCGCCTCGGTGCTCTCGGGCAACCGCAATTTCGAGGGCCGGGTCCACGCGCTCACCAGGGCGAACTACCTCGCATCTCCGCCACTGGTGGTGGCCTACGCCCTGGCCGGCACGATGATGAGCGACATCACGTCCGAACCTTTGGGTACGGCAGACAGCGGCGAGGCGGTCTACCTGAAGGACGTCTGGCCCTCGAACGACGAGATCGTTGACGCCATCGGCCGCCACCTCACGCCCGCCATGTTCAAGAAGCGCTACGCCGACGTTTTCAGTGGCGATGACGCCTGGAAGGCCGTCGCCGTTCCCGAAGGCCGCGCTTACGCATGGGATGCGACAAGCACCTACATCCACCGCCCGCCGTTCTTCGACGACATGCCGCGCCTGCCGGCTGCCGCTCCCGACAACATCATCAATGCCAGGGTGCTCGCGTTGCTCGCTGACAGCATCACGACGGATCACATCTCTCCCGCCGGCGGCATCGCCGCGGGCAGTCCCGCCGCCACCTGGCTCAACGAGCGTCAGGTCGGCGAGCGGAGTTTCAACAGTTACGGCTCCAGGCGCGGCAATCACGAAGTGATGATGCGGGGAACCTTTGCCAACATTCGCCTGAGGAATCTCATGGTTCCCGGATCCGAGGGCAGCGTCACCCGTCATCAGGGAAGCGGCGAGAAAATGTCGATCTTCGCGGCAGCGATGCGCTACCGCGACGAAGGCATCCCTCTCGTCATTGTCTCGGGTCGCGAGTACGGCACCGGCTCGTCGCGCGATTGGGCAGCCAAGGGAACCGCTCTCCTGGGCGTGAAGGCGGTGATCGCCGAGAGTTTCGAGCGCATCCACCGCTCCAATCTCATCGGCATGGGGGTCCTGCCGCTGCAGTTCCGGGAGGGCGAGAACCGCGAGAGTCTCGCCCTCGACGGCAGCGAAACCTGGGATATCACCGGTCTCGAAGACGGCATCGTGCCCGGCATGGATGTGCCCGCCACCATCCGCAAGGCCAATGGTTCATTCATCGACACGACTCTTGTCTGCAGGGTCGATACCGGGAACGAAGCCACCTACTTCCTCAATGGCGGCATCCTGCACTACGTGCTGCGCCGCACCGCCGGCATCATCTGACCCGCTCCTCGTTCGCAAGATCCAGCACCAGCCCACCACCATGGCCCTCTGCAAACAGTCATGGGCCCATCTCTTCTGGAGGACATCTATCATCATGGCTTCAGCCGTCAGCCTGATGGTGGCCGCCTGCCGGACAAACACCGCTGCCATCCATCAACCGGCCTACGTCCCCTATCCGGAAGGCATCAGCGACGAGGGAAAGATCTACGTCGACTTCGGTGCGACGTACAGGTCCGGCTACCTGAAGGGGAGGACTCACGACGGTATCGACATCAGGGGTCGCACAAGGCAGCCCATTCATGCGATCGCGGACGGGGTCGTGGTCACCAGGGGCAACGAATCCTGCGCTGGCCCGACCCTGGTCATCGATCATGGCCGTGATCTCAATGGCGAGCGCCTGGTCGCCTACTCTCTTCATCTTGGCGACTGTCTGGTCGACGGCGGACAGCACGTCAAGCGCGGTGATATCGTCGCCTATCTCGGGGAGCCCGAGCCAGGATTCCTCTGCTGGAGAGGACGCCACCTGCACCTGGAACTGTCGAACCACATTTTTGGAATCAACCAGCTTTACCGCGCTCCGGCGAAGAACCCTCATCTGTTGTGGGCCGACGGGCCATATCGGCCGGCTTGTTTCGAGCCGGACCGGGATGACCCGGAGGGAACCATGACCTACCCGATGCTGTGCGATTATCAGATCCACACGATCGATGACGTCGTTGACCCGACCCTGCTGGCCCCGTCATGATGTAGGCTCGGATGAGCTGTTCTCGCCAGTCGGGCGTGACAGGATCGTGCGGCATGCCTTTGTGTCCGACTTCAGACTGGCCAGTCGATGACATGGTCGGGGAGGTCCTCGTCGGCGACATCGGCCTCCGAGACGACTCGATTCGAGAGCGACACCCCGGCGCGATGCACACTGTCGCGATCACCCGACACCAGAGGGTGCCAATCGGGAAGATCGCGGCCCTCGTGGAGCAGGCGATAGGCACAGGTGCCGGGCAACCACGCCAGCAGGGACGGGATGTTGTCCGGCGTGATGCGGATGCATTCCGGAACCCACTCAAGGCGTCTTGTGTAGTCCCGGCAGCGGCAGGTGACGGCGTCGAGAAGGAAGCACGCCACATCGGTGTTGGAGATGGTGCCGTCATCAGCATCTTCGAGTTTCACAAGGCAGCACTTGCCGCAGCCGTCGCAGAGCGATTCCCATTCCCGCTCGTCCATCTCCTCCAGGGACCTGGTGCGCCAGAAAGATTCCTCGTTCATCAGTAGACGGCCCTGTAGCGCCGGCAGACCTCCTCCGGTGTCCATTCCGAAACCGCTTCGAGTTCACCGCGCTTGTGCATGATGTAGGCACCAAGAAGTTCGCCCGGCAGCAGTGTCCCCGCATCGGGTGCGCGCTCGAGACGGTCGAGAGCCTCGCCGAGCGAAACCGGCAGACGCTCGACATCGTGACCGCGGCGCTCGCTGTCACTCATCGCATCGGGATCCGATGACACCGGGTGCGGCGTCGCCAGGCCCGCGCGGATTCCTTCGAGACCGGCCCGCACGAGAATGCCGAGCTGGAGCCAGGGACTGGCGGCCGCGTCACCGGCGCGGAATTCGACATTGAAGGCCGAGGCGACATCCGCGCCGGGAGTTTCCGGGCCCGGGCAGATGCGGATCGCCGCCTCGCGGTCCCGCCAGCCCAGATTGTTGTAGGCAGAACTCCAGGAGTGCGGCTTGAGACGCTGGTAGGAGGCTGCCGACGGCGCCGTGACGGCAACCATCGCCGGCAGGTGCTTCAGGATCCCGGCAACAAAGCTTCCCATGACACGCGAGAGGCTCAAGGGCTGCGCCGGATCATGGCTGACCGGTCGGCCCTCGCGATTCTGGAAGCTCATGTGGATGTGGACGCCGTTGCCGGGACCGGCGGGATCGACCTGCGGCGAGAAGCTGGCAGTCCGGCCGAGGCGCCTGGCAGCGGCACGCACCATTTCCCGGGCGATGATGGCGCGGTCCGCCGCCACCATGGCCGGCGCCGGGTGCATGGTGAACTCGAACTGGCTGCGGCCGAATTCCGGCAGGAAGGTCTCGGGCTCGACCCCTGCAGCGTGCAGCGCGTGGAGCACCGCCCCGGGAAAATCGCCGGCGCGCCTCACCTTGTCGAGACTGTAGGAATCACCTTCGCGTTCTTCCAGGCCACCATCGTGGAACTCGTGCTCGAAGGCGGCGATCAGTTGCAGTCCGGTCTCGCTCTCCAGTGCGTCGAGCGCGCCGTACAGATAGTGGCGCAGGCAGCAATCCCATGGCGTGCCGTCCATGCGCAGGAGATCACCCAGCATGAAGCGCTCCGCCGCGCTGCCATCGCCGAAGTCGACCTCGACGGCGCTCGTCGCATCGGGCATCAAAACAAGATCGCCTCTCGGCCCCCAGGGTGTCGAGGGGATCTGGCCCCAGCAGTTGATCATGTGATTGGTGAACGTGTAGCCGACCCCCTTGCCCAGCCACGCGTCACACGCGCTCACAGGAAATCCCTTGCCCCTCACCTGGCCTGCAAGATCGCTGGTGACCACCATCATCAACGGCACGTTGTGCATGACATTCTCTCCGATCAGGGCGCCCTGCGGCATGCCTCAAGGCAGACACGCGATGGCCCCTTCAGGGACCCGATCCAGCCCGGAATCAGGGTTGCAGGGCGGGCGCGGCATGATTGCCAGAGCACGATCATCGATCTTGTGGAATCAATCGCAGATGTGGTCATCCCGGTCGGCCCCGCCGACAACCATGGCGGCGATGTCGCCGCGTCACCCCGATCACCGGCGTCTTGAGGTCAGGCAAAACCGTAGATGCGCCGTGCATTGCCAAAGACGATGCGGCGCCTGTCTTCCGGTGAAATGCCGGCAAAGGTGCGCCTGATCACCTCCTGGCTGTGCGGGAAGGTCCCTTCGTCGTGCGGATAGTCGCTGCCCCACAGGAGGACCTCCGGTCCGGTGAAGTCCAGCAGCCTCAAGGCCACGGGATCATCGCTGAAGGTCACCGCGCCCTGACGCCGGAAGAACTCGCTCGGTCTCATCTCCAGCCGGGGACGGATCCACATGTGCTTCTTCTCCACCTGTTCGTCGAGCACGTGGAGCAGCCAGGCAAGCCATCCGGCACCGCACTCGACAACGACGAACGTGAGATCGGGATAGCGCTGCAGCGCACCCGACGCGATCAGCAGCGCGACCGGACTCTGCCCCCTGGCCATGCTCATGGCCATGTGGGCGAGAGCACCGCCATGGCCCTCTTCTTCGCCCCAGTCGTCGGGATAGTGGTCTTCGCTCTCGGTGAAGGCGTGGAGCGAGACGACGAGATCGTGATCCGCGCAGGCCGACCACAGCCGGTCATAGTCGGGCAGGTTGTAGGGCCTGTCGTCCACGGTCAGGGGAATCTTGATACTGCGGTATCCCTCCCGCGCCACCCTCGCGACCTCGCGAACGGCTTCGTCGAGATCGATGACGGGAACGATGGCGACGGGAACAAACTTGCCGCGATATCCGCCAAAGTGCTCGATGCACCAATCGTTGTAGGCGCGCGCCACGGCAAACTGGTAGCCCGGATCCCTGGAGTTGTAGAGAAAGAGCGAGGTATTGGGATAGAGGACTTCGGCGCTGATACCGTCACGGACCTGGTCCGCCAGGCGGCGCTCGATGTCCCGGCCGCCGCCGGGATCATTGCGGAATTCGCGATTCTGGTCATCATCGTCCGTGCGCTCCGAGGCAAGGTCAACGCGACGGGGTTTCTTGCCATCCACCACGAAGTAGGTGGCGCCGCCGTGCTCCTCAAACCTCGGGACGCGGTCCCGGTATTTCCTGTCGAGCCTCTCGGCATAGACCTCCGGGGGCTCCTGCACGTGGCTGTCAGCCGAGATGACGCGTTGTTCGCTCATCATGCGCTCCCGCACCGTCTCGGCAAGAGTGCACCCGACGGCGCAGGCAACTCAAGATCCGGGATGCCGGGACCGCGGTGCGACAGCTGTCGGTCCGTGCCCTCGCGTGGTCCGCGTGTCATGCAGCGTCCAGACTGATGACCGAAACGTCGTCGCCCAGCACCTGACGGGCAAGGGCGACAAGATGCGCATGGTGCGTGAACACCAGCACCTGGCAACGGCCGGCCAGGTGGTGGAGCACTTTCAGGCCAGCCCCCGTCCTGGCGTCATCGAAGTTGACAAAGAGGTCGTCGGCGACAAACGGCAGGGCGGCGTTTCCTTCCAGCCAGCCGTCAATCGCGGCAAGTCTGAGCGCAAGCCACAACTGATCCACCGTCCCATCGCTCATGCCCGTGACATCGACGTCGCTGCCATCCCCCCGCATGCCGTTGAGAACCGCCTTGTCGGTGTCGTCGTAGACGAGACGAAGACCGCTGAACGACCCTCCTGTCAGGGTGGCAAAGAGCGTCGAGGCCCTCTCCAGCAGTGGTGCCTGACGCTCGGCCCGATAACGGTCGACGGCCCACTGCAGGAGTCTGAGCCCGGTCTGGGCGCGCACATAGCGCGCCGAGAGTTCTTCCAGTTCCGCCAGGATCGCCTGACGATCCGAGGCAGCGGCAATGGCGGCATCCCCGCCATTGATCGCCTTGAGGGCGTCCGCCGCCTGCCGCTCGGCAAGAACCGCCATGTCAATGGGTCCTTCGAGCTGCTTCATCGTGTCGGACAGGGAGTCGATCTCCGCACCCAGATGATCCGCATCGATGCCCCGGGCCTCCTCTTCGAGTTCCTTCTCGGAACGCCCGTCGCCGTTTCTCGCCAGCTGTTCGGTGAACGCCGCCGCGGCGCCGGCGAGACGCCGGGCTTCCCGGGATCGTGCAATCTCGCGGCGCAGGTCGTCGCAGGTCTCGACGCCGGCGCACGCCATGAGAGCACCAATCTCGATCTCTGCCTCGCCTCTGGCCTGGCGCTTCTTGTCCAGGAGCTTCTCGCTGTCGGCCAGCGAATTCTCCATTTCCTGGAACCGGGCGCGTTTCGTCGATTCGTGCACCAGCCGCCGCGCAAGATCCTTGACTAGGGCGTCTGGATCCCTCTCTCCCGGTTCCTCCGACAGATCCTTGACGAGAGTGCCGACACGGCGCGCAAAGACCTCGAGGTCTCTCTCGATCTTGCCGATCCGGTTCTCCTGCAGATCTGCAGCGTGATCGAGGTCGCCGCGCATCTGTTCGATCACGCGAAGTCTCTCGCTGGCCTGGTCGGGCGATCCGAGGATATCCCATCCGGCGGCAGCAACACGCCACGACTCACACAGCGACTCGATCTCCGCCTCCGCCCTGGCAAGGGCGGCTTGCGCCACCCGCTCGTCATGGCGCGCCGCTTCGCGATCACGTTCAATGTCGGCGCGTGTGCGGTTCGTGTCTTTCAGCCTGTCGCAGTGGCTGGCGACGAGAGAGCGCACGACACCGAAGGGTCTGGCGCCGAGACCGCTCGTCTCCATGCCGAGAGCGGACGCTTCGTTGATGAGCAGATCACGCGCCTTCATTTCTTCCGCCGCCGCGGCCGCGAGGTTGCGCGCCGCCCTGCTCTCCTCTTCACGTGCCTGCAGCGCGGTCTGTCGATCGTCCAGCCATTTCATCATGGCATCGGGATCGAGCGGCTCTCCCGGAAAGTCGCGGAAGAGATCGTTCCATGTCTCCTGGAGATCTCGCAGGCGGCGGGTGTGTCCCTCGTATTCCGCATGACGTGACGTGCGGCTGCTCTCGAGGTGCACGATGACATCGGTGATGTCCTCAAGGCGGGCCAATGTCCGCACGGCGGAGAACCGCCTGTCCACCGCCTCGTCGACCTGACGCATGGTCTCCTCGAGATCACCGGCAGCATCTGCTGCGGCATCGACGAGCCCGCTGACCAGACGGGTGCGCACCGTGTCGAGATGCCGGTCGCGCACCGCGCGCAGGCTTTCGATCTCCCGCGTCGTGAGAGTCTCGCCGTGCGCGGCAAGGCCGGCGCGCTCTGCTTCACGGCTTGCGAGGTCGCGTTCGACGGAACTCAGTGCCTCACGACAGGCAGTCAGACGATCAACCGTCTGCTTGAGGCTGTCACGCAGCTCCTGCACGCGTTCGCGCGGTGGCACCCACAGACTGGCCAAGCGCTCGACATCACCAACCAGCGACAGCAAGGGCTTGACTAGCGCCTCGCTGCGCGTCGCCAGATCACGGTGCTCGCGTTGCATCGCCTTGCGGGCGGTTTCCGGGTCGGCGCCGCCGTCGGTGGTCTGCAGGAGGGCCAGCAGCGGTCCGATATCCCGTTGCGGTCCTGTCTCGTCGAGACGTTCGTCCAGCTTCCGGGTGAGGTCAGCGGCACTGCTTGCCTTCTGTCGCGCCAGATCTCGGGCGTGTCCCAGAGCCACCCACTCGCCGCTGAGTTCCCGCAATCGCTCGACGACATCATGTGGCGGCACATGACAGCTCTCCATGTCCTCCAGTCCGAGAGCCCGGGCCCGGCTCGCCAGGCGCTGCTCAACCGCTGCAAGGTCGCGGCGCCGCTTGGGGAGATCCTCTCTTTCCGGCTGCAGCTGGATACGCCGTGCATCAAGATCGGTGATCTCGGTTGCATGCTCCAGCAGCGCACCGGCGATGCTGATGGACGCTGCCTGCTCCCGGTCACGGTCGATCTGCTCGGTGAGTTGCTCGATCCTTGCGTCGTGCCGCGACACCTCGTGCTCGGCGGCATTCAGAACGTCGAGGGCATCGTCGGCAAAGGGATGAACGTCTCCAAGTTCGGCCAGTTTGGCACGTGCCTCCTCCTTGCGCTTGAGGTCCGGATAGACGAGCCGGATGCGGTTGAGGCGTGCGGTGGCCTGCGACAGGTCGCGCCGCTGTTGCCTCAGGCCCTCGAGGTGCGCCTTCGCCTCGTCTGCCTCCTGTCGGGCCTTCTTCCAGTCATTGCCGGTGATGGTCGCCTCACTCAGGGCGGCAGACGCGGCGTTGAACCTGTCGACAAGCTGGTAGAATGGCCTTGTTGCCGATCTCCTTGGTGTGAAGAGTGTCGCCGCCTCGTCCTTCATGGCGCGAATGTGGGCGGCGATCTCCTCGGTTCCGGTCGCGGCGCCGAAGATCATGGCTGCGGTCTCGCTCTGCGGGTCGGAGAGTTCCTGACCGCTCCTGCGCAGGCGTTCGTGGGAAAGGCTGAACATGCGCTCGAGAAAGTTCCGGTCGGCGCCTCCGAGAAAGAACCGCAGGGCGTCATCCGCAAGCGTCCGGCCATCAGCGTCAAGAAGCGTGTTCGCTTTCCCCTTGCGGCGGCGCAAGGCGAGTCTGCGGCCCATGTGTTCGATGAGGGCGCCCACCATCATGTCACGATAGCCGTGCCGGAAGCCGAAGGCGGAGCGCTGATGAATGCCGAAGAGCGCATCTTCGAGAGCGTTGCGCGCCGTCGATTTTCCGGCTTCGTTGGCCCCGACGATGATGTGGAAGTCGTGGCGGCCTTCGGGAAACTCCAGGGAGCGGTCGCTGAAATGCCCGTAGCGGAGGAGGTCGAGGCGGCAAACCCTCACGATCAGTCTCCGAGAAGACGGGAAACGACCCCGGCCCGTTCCTCGCGCAGAAGCGCACCGACATCCAGATTTCCCGCCAGCCTGAGGAGATCCCTTTCGGGACTGGCGATCATCTCCCGTGGTAGCTTCGCCACAAACTTCGTGATGTCGCCTCTCAGAAGCTCCACGAGGTCCGGATCGTCGGCAGCACCCGCCATCAACTCGGCGATGTCGGCGATGCTGCCATCGGCACCGCGCTCCGCCACCATGCTGGTGGAGAGAACCACGCGCTCGATCCAGACCTGTTCCTCTCCCAGACCCAGAGCCATGGCACGTGCTTCCTCGAGAAGCTGCTGCTCCCTCAAGACGAGCGTTCCATGCAGGCTGGTCGCTCCCGTGAACGTCACCCGGCACGCCATGAGGCGGCCGTCGGCATCCCGATCTGTCGTCTCCTCGATGGCCCGCGCCATGCGCGGCAACAAGTCATCGAGATCGTCGACACCGCCGGCATCGACCACAACATGAGCCCAGCGGACGACATCGACGGCAACACCAAGGGCGTCTACACCGCTCTCCGAAACCGTCACATGCATGTATCCCCGGGGACCGGTTTCGCGGATGTGGCGCCCCTGGATGTTTCCCGGGAAAACCACCCAGGGATCCCGGTGCAGTACCTCCTGGCGGTGGACATGACCCAGAGCCCAGTAGTCGTAGCCCCGTGCCACGAGATCGGCGAGTGTGCAGGGGGCGTAGTCAGCGTGACCGCCCATGCCACCCAGACCGGTATGCAGCACGCCGATGTTGAACGCATCGGCGACGGGCCCGGGATAGGATGGGACGAGATTTTCCGTGACATCGGGGGTCGCGTAGCTGCGGCCATGGACCGCCGCTCCCGTTGCCTCATGGATGAAGGTCCCGGCAGCGGACGCAGCGAACACGTGGACGTTGGCAGGAAGGGTCAGCTGCCTGGTAATCCTGCTCTCGGCGTCGTGGTTGCCGTAGATCAGGTAGACGTCGATACCCGCCTCGTTGAGTCGTCCCATCTGGCGAATGAAGAAGAAGCCGGTGTTGCAGTCCCGCCAGGTGCCGTCATAGAGGTCGCCGGCGATGATGACGAATGCGACGCCCTCGTCGATCGCATGATCCACGATGATCTCGAATGCCCGGCGACAGGCAGAGCGAATGAGGCGGGGCGCATGACCGTCCTGGGCCGCCAGCCCTCTCAGGGGACTGTCAAGATGGATATCGGCGCAGTGGATGAAGGAGAATGATGCCATGCCCGTCGAAGCGGTAGCGCAAGCCCCCCGATCCTGTCAAACCCGGGTCGCCTGGCGTGCCTCCATGATCGATGGACAGCCTGCCACAAGTCGATGAGGTGCTCGACCGGATGAACGTTCAGGCACTGCGTGGCGACTGACGGGCAGGCAAGCGAAGGACCGCACCGCCCGTGGTGTCAACACGGCACCGCTGTCATGCGGGAATGTCGCTTCCCCCTCTCGGGGTCATGATCCGAACGCACGGGGCATCGACGGGCGTGGTGTTCACCGGCCCTGCAGCCGCATCTCATGATCCGGGCGCACACGTGCCCGGGTTTCATGGACATCACGATGTCATCCGTTGAGAGTGTGTGGCCGAACACACTCCCCGACAGACATCTATATCCGTGGATCGGTCAGGTGGCGCAACCGACGGGCTGCCTGGGTGGCGAAGGCGAGGGTCTGGGCCTTGCGGCGGGCCACATTGATCGGTACGTCGCATGCCTGACGCACGATTGCAGCACCGTAGCGGTCGGCGATGATGAGGCCGTGTCCTTCCGGCAGGATGTGGGCCGGGAAGTCCTCCGGCACGCCGAAGTAGTAGAAATCGCAGTATTCGAGGTAGTCGGTCCACTTGGCATCGGACTGGAAGTCAGCGACGGAAGTCTTGACCTCGACAATCGTGAATCGCCCCTTGCCGTCGAGCGCCAGAACATCGGCTCTCCTGCCGTTCCTGACCGTGAATTCCGTCACGCTCACCTGATTCATGGCCGCGAACATGCGGCCGATCCCACGCGCAAGATCAAGGGCGCGTTGCCGGTTGTCGCTCAAGGATCATCCTGTCTGCCGCTGACCCCGGCCTCGGCGAAGGTGGCCATGCCGCCATGGAGCGCCACCGCCGCCCTGACGACGAGGGCTGCGCAGGCAGCGCCCGACCCCTCGCCGAGACGCATGCCAAGATCAAGCAACGGTTTTTTTGCGAAATGATCGAGAAACCGCATCGCCGCGGGCTCGGCACTGGCATGGCCGGCCACGCAGTGATCGAGAGTGCGGGCGTCGAGACAGTGAAGGACGCTGGCCGCAGCACAATTGACGAAGCCGTCAAGAATTACCGGTGTCCTGTTCAGCCGGCAGGAAAGAATGGCGCCTGCCATGGCGGCAATTTCGCGCCCGCCCAGTGACGCAAGCGTTTCAAGGGGATCCATCGGCTGCCGGCGATGACGTTCGAGGGCACGGTTGATCACGGCGGCCTTGTGGTTCACGCCTTCCTTGTCAAGGCCGGTTCCAGGACCCGCCCAGTCGGCACCGTCACCGCCGAAGAGGGCTGCGCCCAGAGCAGCTGCCACGGTCGTGTTGCCGATTCCCATGTCACCGATGAGCGCGATATCCGCCCTTCGCGCCGTCTCGAAACCCTTCCTGAAGGCATCGCAGGCCTCGTCTGCAGACATCGCCGGTTCCCGTGAAATGTCCGCGGTGGGCCACTCAAGCGACAACGTCACCACCTCGAGGCGGGCATCGAGCAGCCCGGCCAACTGGTTGATGCCGGCACCCCCGGCGGCGAAATTGGCAACCATCTGCTCCGTGACATCGGCGGGAAATGCCGACACACCCTGTGCCGTCACGCCGTGATTGGCGGCAAACACCATGCAGAGGACATCGCTGGCGCGCGGTGGATGACGCCCCTGCCACGACGCCATCCAGACCGCCAGCTCCTCCAGCCTGCCAAGCGAGCCGGGCGGCTTCGTCAACATGTCATTGCGCGCTGCCGCTGCGGTCGCCGCGTCGGCGTCGGGGAGCGGGAGGTCCCGCACGAGATTCCTGATGTCGGCAAGAGAAGAGATCATGGGCTTCTGCAATCCGTTGGCTGGTCGGCGTCTTTCTTACCCTTGACCTCTCTTGTCAACCATCGGATAACCACCACCATGCCGGATGATCAGGAAAGACCCGGGCTTGCTGCCAGCCTGGCAGTTGCCACACGGTTTCTGACCCTGATTCCGGTCGGTGGCGGACACGAGCAGCCCCTCGCCCGGTGCGTGATGATGTTCCCCGTCATCGGAGCGGCGATCGGTCTCGTCGGCGCACTCTTCTACCTCATTGCCTCCTGGCTGGGCCTCGGACCTGTCCTGGCAGCAATCATCTGCGTTGTTGCCATGCTGGTTCTCACCCGGGGCCTCCACGAAGACGGGCTGGCGGATCTTGCGGACGGTCTTGGCGCGCATGCTGACCGGAAGGGTCGTCTCGCGGTCATGCGCGACAGCCGTATCGGCGCTTTCGGCGCCATGGCGCTTGTCATCGTCATGGGCGCCCGGGTGGCCGCGGTAACGGATCTCCAGAACACCACGGCTGTCATGGCGGCACTCATCGTTGCCGCCGCCTTTTCCCGGGCCATCATGGTGGTGGCGATGCGCATGATGCCGGCTGCCAAGCAGGACGGTATGGCATCGATGGCGGGCAAGCCGGCATTCGACGAGGCCATGATCGCGCTGGGCATTGGCGCTGTCCTGGGACTGGTGTTCCTTTTTCCCTGGACGTGGATCGCAGCACTGGCCGGTGGCGGCATTGCTGCATGCGTTGTTGGCTGGCTCGCCATGACGGTCCTCGGGGGCAAAACCGGTGACGTTCTGGGCGCCATTCAGCAGGTTTCGGAAATCGGCATTCTTGCCGGTGTCGTGGCCGTGACATGACCCGGACACGCTGGTGGTGGGTCCGTCATGCACCGGTCACCGAGACCGAAGGGCGCATCTACGGCGCCACCGATCCCAACGCGGATACCGGCGACGTCGAGAGTTTCCTTGCCCTTGCGGCCCTGCTCCCGCAGAAGGCGCGTTGGGTGACGAGCCATCTTCGCCGCACCAGGCAGACGGCCCGCAGCATCGCCGCGGCCGGCGGCAGGACGGTCAGCCCGGAAACCGAGCCCGGGCTTGGCGAACAGGACTTCGGCGATTGGCATGGCAAGACGTACAGCGAGCTCTCGAACGCGGTGACTGCCCATCGCTTCTGGCTTGCCCCGGCCACCACGACACCGCCCGACGGCGAGAGCTTTGCCGACCTGTGTGACCGCGTCGCGCCGGTGATCCATCGGCTGACTGCCGCGTGGGCTGGCGAAGACATCATTGCCGTCGCCCATGGCGGGACGATTCGCGCGGCCCTGGGACTGGCCCTGGGACTTGATCCCGACACGTCACTGAAGTGTGCAACCGAGAATCTCTCGGTCACCCGCATCGATCATTACACGGCAACACCTCAGTACGAAGCCACGTGGCGTGTCGTTTACATGAATCTGGTGCCCGGACTGGCGTGACGCCGTCATGCATCGAGTCTCCGAGCGATCGTGGCCGCGTGATGATCCGGCACCCGACCAGTGGCATGCTGAAGGATACGGATCAACCCTGAGTTTCCGTGGGGGATCGATCACCTGGGGTTTCTCTGCTTCCTCGTGTTGCGTCGGCATCCGGCCGGAACCCGGGATGCGCCAGAGGAGTCCTGCTGCGGGCGCCCGACCGCTACGACACAGTCGTCAGCCGGCGACCATCTTGCCGGCCTGGTAGAGCCACCCCGGCATCATGCGCCCGAGCTTCCAGACAACCTTCATCGGCCGCGATGATTCGTGGTGCCGGCAGCTGGCGTATCCGAGGCAGTGATAGGCCCGTGTTTCGTTACGCTCATCGCGCCTGCGCTCACGCACGAAGAGAAGTGTCTTGCCTTTGGCTGTCGTGTAACGCTGACCGGTGGCGGAGTCGGAGGATGTCGTGTTCTGGGACTCCCAATGGAAGAGCTCCGGCGAAATCGGATAATCGGCATAGCGGACCGACGGCGCATAGTCCTTCTCCGATTTCTCGAGGGTGATGAAAAGCAGGTCCGTCCCCGATGTCTGCTCCCAGAAAACGCCTTCGCGTGGCCTCTTGAGAATCCCCCTGGCATCGGTCAGGCCGTAGGCGGCGGTGATCTCTACCAGCGAATAGGTGGCATGACTGGCAAGCGGGTTCACGCTGGCGTCTTCGAGCGGCCGGGCAAGGGTACGCGTGCGGTCGTCAAGAATGTCGAGGAGATCGAGCAGCTCATGACGCATATCGGTCCAGGCGCGAATGGTCGAAAAGACCTCATCGGCGTCGCCGAGCGGTCTCTTGCCGGCCAGCAGACCGAAGAACATCCATGCGAGGCGCCGCTGTCGGGCAGGAAGATGATCCACCGGTGTGTTGCTTGTCAGGATGGAGCGCCAGGTTCGCAGGCGTTCTTGGTCGTCAACGTGAAGCATGCGACCCACCGTCTTCATGATCGCTCTCTCCTCGCTCCGCGGTGCAAAACCCGAGCGCTCCAGAAGCTCCGTGAAACAGTGGGCGGCAGACGGTCTGCGGTAGATGTCGTGGAGCTCGGCGCCCGAAGCCCTGACGAAGGCCCCGAGCCGGGTCGAGGGACCAAGGGTGCGAAGGTCCTCCACGAGATGCTTGCGCACATTGCGCAGGGCATTCTCGAGATTGTCGAGCACACTCTGGCGCGTGATGCGGTCGAGCCGCAATGCGCATCCGGGCGGCAGATAGGGGAAATTCTTCTCGACGGCATCCCTGACCTGTTTTCTGGTGCCGCCGATCAGGGCACGGTAGCGCACGTCGAAGCGGTACTCGCGCCGCGCCTGGCCGACAAAATCGAGCACTGTCAGAGCTTGACCTGGAATGTGAGTGGCCTCTCCGGATGTGGTATTTCTTGGTTGACTACAACACCAGCCAAGGAGGAGCACATGTCCTGGAACGAGACCACTCGCGAGCAGTATAGGCGAGGCATGGAGCGTTTTGAAACGGATGTGACGGATGCGGAATGGTCGGTGATCGAGCCGTTGCTGCCGCCACCGGCACGGCTGGGTCGACGACGGAGCACCGACCTTCGTGAGGTTTTCGACGCGATACAGTTCATGCTTGCGACGGGATGTCAGTGGCGTGCGATTCCCCGGTGCTTTCCGCCGTTTACGACAGTTCAGAACTATTTCTACGCATGGCGTGATGCGGGCACCCTGGAGCGTCTGCTGGATGTGTTGCGTGATCAGGCACGGACACAGGTGGGACGCAGCGAGGAGCCGACGGCGGCAGCCATCGACAGTCAGTCGGTGAAGACGACGGAGAGCGGTGGCCCTTCGGGCTACGATGCCGGCAAGAAGATCAAGGGTCGCAAGCGCCACATGGCGGTGGACGTGGAAGGCTTCCCGATTGCCATGGAAGTCCAGGAGGCATCTGTGCAGGACCGGGACGGCGCCCCGGCGGTGATCCTTGCCATGCTGGAGAAGGCGCCGACGGTCACCAAGCTGTGGGCCGATGGCGGTTATCAGGGACCGAAACTGGCGTCGACGCTTCGGGAGATGGGGATTGCGGATATGGTGGAGATCGTGGAAAAGCCGAAGGAAAGCAGAGGTTTCACGGTGCTGTACCGGCGCTGGGTGGTGGAGCGGACCTTTGCCTGGATGGGGCGCTGTCGGCGTCTGGCCAAGGACTTCGAACGGACACTGGAGAGTTCCCTGGCGTGGGCGAGGCTGGCGGCCTGCCGGTTTCTGGTGCGCCGCATCGCACGGGGAAAACCGCGTGAATACAAAAACATAATGATATCATCTATTTAGATTCAGGCTCTCAGAACCTGCTTGCCCTCGGCCCAGCGCAAGCCACGGCCAAGCTGTTGCAAAAAGACCGTGGCGCTCTCTGTCGGACGCAGCATGAGAATGGTATCGACTTCGGGGATATCGACACCCTCGTTGAAGAGGTCGACGGTGAAGATGACGTGGAGGTCGCCCCGGCGCAGGCTGGAAAGCGCCCCGTCACGCTCCCCATGCGGTGTCGCTGCATCAAGGGCCTCTGCCCTCAGTCCCGCACGGCAGAACTGCTCTGCCATGAAGCGGGCATGGCCAACCCCGGCGCAGAATCCGAGAGCGCGCATGTGGTCCGGATCGCCAACATGGTCATGGATGGCCTGAACAATCCGGCGGGCGCGCACATGATCACCGGTCAACAGCTTGTCGAGCTCGCCCGGCACATAGCGCCCGCGCTCGAACCGCACGCCCGAAAGATCCGTGCCGTCGTTGATCCCGAAATAGTGGAAGGGACACAGCAGCCCATGATCGAGGGCATCCCAGAGCCTTGATTCGGAGGCGATGCGGCCATCGAACCAGTCGAGAACCGGCCCGCCGTCGGCACGTTCCGGCGTTGCCGTGAGACCAAGGAGAAACCGTGGTTGCAGATGTTCGAGCAGACGCGCGTAGCTATCCGCTGCGGCATGATGGAACTCATCAATGATGACAACATCGAATCGTGACGGATCAATGCCGTCAATCCGGTTCCGCAGGGACTGAACGGAGGCAAAGACGTGCCGCCCCTCCTGCAGGCGTTGGCCGCCAACCAGCTGCTCGCCGAACGAGGACTCACGCAGAACAATCTGGAACACCTGCCGACTCTGGGCAAGAATCTCCTTGCGGTGGGCGACAAACAGAAGGGACCGGACCTTGTGTTCCTGGCGCAGCCGGCGGAAATCGAAGGCAGCGATCCATGTCTTGCCCGTTCCCGTGGCGGCGACCACAAGATTGCGGTGATGACCGCGCCTTCTTTCGGCTTCAAGGGCCTCGAGAACAGCCTCCTGGTGGGGTTTGGCGACGGCATCGATGAGGAGCGGGACGCCAGGCCTGTCGCCGCGCTCCTTCTTGCTCGCCTCGTCAATGCGCCGACCGTCTCGTTCCGGTTCATAAGCTTCGAACTCGGGCTCCTGCCAGTACTGCTCGAAGGTCGCCTGGAACCGGTCGATCACCTCCGGATTGCGGGTGGTGCTGAGCCGCACGTTCCACTCGAGACCGTCCACCTGGGCCGTGTGCGTGAGGTTGGAGGATCCGATATAGGCGGTATGGTGACCACTCTCTCTGCGGAAGAGCCACGCCTTGGCATGGAGACGGGTGCGGTTGACATCGAAGGAAACCTTGACCTCAGCCCCGAGCTCGCGGAGTGCGTCAAGAGCCCGGCGTTCCGTCGTCCCCGTGTAGACAGTGGTGATGACGCGAACCCGAACACCGGCCGCTGTTCTCTGGGCGAGTTCACGCTGGAACAGCCGCAGTCCCGTATAGCGAATGAAGGCGCACAGAAGGTCAATGCCGTCGGCACTCGGTATCTCGCGAACGATCTCGCCGGAAACCTGCACGTCGCGCCGACCATTGACGAGAAGACCTGTGTCACGCAATGAGCGTATCGGCCGCTGCGCTGACGCCGACCCGCTGCCAAGACCCTGCTGGTTTCTGATGACGCCAAGAAGAAGGCTGGCCGGATCGACGATGCGCTCGTCGTTGCCAAGCACGTCGAGCAGGCGGTTTGCCAGTTCGATCTGGCTGTCCTGGGAGGACATCTTGTCAAGCTTGCGGCGCAGGCGCTCGGCAACATGGCCGGTCAGAAGATCTGCGCACTGGCCGTCTTCGGCCCTGTCTGTCTCGACCGACCAGTTGTTCTCGCGCAGGAGCTCGATCTGCTGCCTGAGGGACGAGGTCACCAGATCTTCGTAGAGCCCTGGTCGCAAGTGTCGCTTCATCACGCCCTTTCCGGTTCATCACACAGCCCGCAACGCCACGTGATGCGTGGCTCGAACGGCAGGCATGGCCCGGGTTCAGTCTTTTTCCGGTCTATACACAGCGCCCGCAGCGACTGCCAGGCCCCGGGGGGCAAGAAAGCCTTGCGTTGACGACCGTTGAGTGCTGTGACAGCGTCCCCGGCAACAACAACGTTCGCAGGGAGAACGCAGAACCATGCGTACATCAGGAGTGATTGCCTCTGCATTGCTGGCCGCCGCGGTGACAGTCCAGCCGCTGGCCGCCGGGGAGGTGAGAGTGCTGAACTGGCAGGGGTACGGTACCGACGAAGCCTGGGGCGTCGAGGCCTTCGAGGCGGCGACGGGCCACACCGTGGTGCACGATTACTTCAATTCCGAACAGGAAATGCTGACCAAGCTGCGCACCAGTCCTGGGGCCTACGACGTCGTGTTGATCAACTCCGCCTTCACCATCCAGGCTGCAGAGGAAGGCCTCATTCAGCCCATCGACCGTGCGGCCATCTCCAATTTCGGCGATCTTTCTCCGGGTCTGAGGGATGCCGCCGAGTTCAGGCTCGACGGAGACCTCTACGGTATCGCCTGGACCTGGGGCCTGACCTCGATCGCCTATGACACCGAGGAAATCGATCCGGGCAACTCCATCGACATCCTGTGGGATCCGGCCCATGCCGACAACGTTGCCGTGCGCGACGATTCCGTTGAGAACGTCTATCTCGCCGCACTCGCGACGGGTCAGAACATGAACGCGCCGGACGATCTTGGAGCCATCCGCCAGAAGCTGCGCGATCTCAAGCCGCAGATTCGCACATTCTGGTCGTCGGAGGACGAGTGGAACAAGGAGTTCGCTGCCGACGCCTTCGATCTTGCCGTCTACTGGTCGGGTTCGGCTTCGCGCAGCGCCAAGGCCTTCGGGCTTCCGGTCGGCTATCTCATCCCGGATGAGGGCGCCATCGCCTGGCTCGACGGCCTCTCTGTTGCCGCCGGCTCGGCCAACCCGCAAGGCGCGCTCCAGTTCATCGACTACATGGTCAGTCCGGAACATTTCGTGCGCTGGGATACCGAGGTCGGAGCGCCCGCTTCCGCCAATGGCGTGGCCATGAACCAGCTCCCCGAAGATGCCTTCAACCGCCAGGTGCTCGGCAATCCAGCCGCCACCGCGAACCTCCAGTTCATGGCGCCGTTGTCAGACGAGACGCGGGAGACCTTTCTGGAAATCTGGGAGGAAACCAAGGCCTGGTACGCCGAATAGCTGATTCTTTTGTTTCGCCGGACCGTCCCGCTCTCGTGCGGGACGGTCCGGCGCTCGGGCGGCGCCGCTGACCATGCGTATCGAGTCCCGGCGGCGCTGGGCGATCGCATGGCTGACGGGGCCTGCCTATCTCTGGCTGGCGGTCACGATCTTTCTGCCCCTGTCTGCGATGCTCTATTTCAGTTTCCAGACGAAGGGGCCCTTTGGCCGGCACACGAGCGAATTCTCGCTGAAGCACTACGAAGCCTTTTTCACCAAGGGCTATCTCCAGGACCTCATGTGGCGATCGCTGGAAATGGGATTCCACGTGACCGGGCTGTGCATGCTCATTGGCTTCCCCGTCGCTTACTGGCTGGCCCGACGTCTACGCGGGCGCTGGCGCGAGGCCCTGTTCCTGCTGATCGTCCTGCCGTTCTGGTCCAATGCACTTGTTCGCGTCTTTTCCTGGACGATCGTGCTTCGTCCTGATGGTGTCCTTGACCGCGCCGTACAACTCGTCATCCCCGGACTGCCCGCCATTGACCTGACCGACTCCTATCCTGCCATCATCATCGGACTCGTTCATTCCTACCTGCCCTACATGATCCTCACATGCTTCCTCTCGCTGCAGGCGATCGACGAATCGCTTCTCGAGGCGGCGCGCAGCCTTGGTGCGCGGTCATGGACCATCCTCAGGCGAATCATCCTGCCGCTTGCCGTTCCCGGCCTTGCTGCAGGATCCATCCTGATCTTCGTTCCGGTGATCGGTTCCTTCTTCGAACCGCGCCTTCTCGGCGGGCCGAAGGGAACGATGATCGGGACGGTGATCGAGGAACAGTTCACCGTCGTCTCGAACTGGCCACTCGGTGGCGCCCTCTCGTTCATCCTGCTGGCCATTGTTCTCCTCATCCTCGCGGTGGCGGCGCCGGTTCTCAGGCACAACATGAGAACGACATGATCCGGGGACGCTGGATGGTGCTGATCGGCGAGGGAGCGGGGCGAGCCTGGCTCTTTCTGGTGCTGCTCTTTCTTTATCTTCCCATACTCGTGCTCGCGATCATGGGCTTGAACGATTCGGTGCACTACACCCTGCCGTTCACGTTCACGACACGCTGGTACGAGGATCTGGCGAGCAACGAGCGTCTTCTGCAAGCCAGCTTCAACAGCGTTGCCGTGGCGCTGGCCAACACGGTCATCGCCACCACTCTGGGAACCATGGCGGCACGCGCCTTTGCCCGGTACAGGTTTCGCGGACGCACGGTTCTGCAGTTGCTGCTGTTTCCCCCGATCACCATTCCCTGGCTCATCATCGGCACCTCGATGCTGGTGCTGTTCTTCTGGACGGGTATCGGCCGGGGACTTCACGCCATGCTCCTGGGACACGTGGCTCTTTCCCTGCCCTATGTCATCATTGTCGTCGGCGCCCGCCTGGCCAGTATCGGACCGGACCTCGAGGAAGCTGCCGCCAGTCTTGGCGCGACACCGTGGCAGTCCCTGGTGCGGGTGCAGATTCCCGTCATGGCGCCTGGCATCGTCGCTGCGGCGCTGTTTGCATTTGCCGTGTCGTTCGACCAGTTCGTCATTTCCTATTTCCTGGCACCGCCTGGTGTCTCCGTGCTTCCCGTCGAGATCTTTTCCGCCATACGCAAGGGATTTACGCCTGAGGTCAACGCCATCTCCACGATCATGATCGTGATGTCCATGACCGTGCTCCTGTTGTTTGCCCGCCTGTCAAAATTCGGTGGCGAACGATGAGTGCCGTTGACGTGCGCAACGTGTCGAAGCGCTACGGTGCGGTAACAGCCCTGGACCGGGTCTCGCTCACCTTCCCGAACGGATCGTTCTTTGCCCTTCTGGGTCCTTCGGGGAGCGGCAAGACCACCCTGCTGCGAGCCCTTGCCGGATTCGTGGAACCCGATGACGGCATGATTCTCATCGATGATCAGGATGTAGCGCACATTCCTTCGTTCCGCCGCAACATCGGCATGGTCTTCCAGAACTACGCGCTGTTTCCGCACATGTCGGTATTCAACAATGTCGCCTTCGGATTGACCGTGCGCCGCCTGCCGCGTGACGAGGTGCGCCAACGGGTGGTGAGAATCCTCGAGCTGGTACGCCTCGACGGGCTCGATCACCGCAAACCGCGCGAGCTTTCGGGGGGGCAGCAGCAGCGCGTCGCCCTGGCGCGTGCCCTTGTCACCGAACCTCGGGTGTTGCTGCTCGACGAACCTCTCGGTGCGCTTGACAAGAAACTCCGACAGGACATGCAGGGCGAGTTGAAACGTATCCAGCGCACGGTGGGAATCACGACCATCTTCGTCACCCACGATCAGGAAGAGGCCCTGACGCTGTCCGATCACATCGCCATCATAGACGAGGGTCGGCTCATCCAGGTGGGCGAACCAGGCTCTGTCTACGACCGGCCACACACGAGGTTCGCAGCAAGCTTCCTGGGCGATGCCAATTTTCTTTCAGGGCCGGTCGATCACGGCGCAATCATGGTCGATCACGTGGGCCGCATCGCCACGGCATCGCCCCTGCCGGCCGGCGAGGCAACCATTGCCGTCAGGCCCGAGAGGATTCGCCTCGTGGCTCCCGACACGGCCACGCAGGACAATTCCATCGAGGGTTGTGTCGCCGAACGCATCTTTTCCGGCGCCAGCCTCACCTACATTGTCGATACCCGAGCCGGACCCTTGCGTATTGTGAGGCAGAATGCCGACAGCGACGTCATCGCCATCGGTGAACGGGTGACCCTCGTCTGGCCGGCCAGCCATTCGGTCGTGGTCGGGGACTGATGCAGAACATCCGTCCGATTGGCCAGGATGCGGTCCATGTCGTCATCGACATGCAGGATCTCTTTGCGGCCAGGACCGTATGGCACACGCCGTCCATACCCGCCATCACTCCTGCCATCCGACATCTCGTGACCCACCGGAGCGACCGCACCATCTTCACACGATTCATGACGCCCCATACGGCGGACGAAACGAGCGGCGCATGGCAAACCTATTACCGGCGCTGGACAACCGTCACGACATCATCCATGGACCCCGCCCTGCTTGATCTCATGAGCGACTTCCGGTCCTTCGTTCCGCCGGCCCATGTCATCGACAAGACCACCTATTCGGCCTTTGAAAGCGATGCCTTTGTCAGTCGTCTCGACGCCATGGCCTGCCAGACCCTCATTGTGACCGGTGTCGAGACGGACGTCTGCGTTCTTGCCTCTGTGATGACGGGCGTGGACCGCGGATATCGCGTGATCATTGCCGAAGACGCTGTCGCCAGTTCTGACGACGACGCCCACAGGGCGATGTTCAATCTCGTCTACCGGCGATTCGAGGACCAGATCGAGATCGGTACGACCGCACAGATCATCGCCTCCTGGCAGGTCTGATCCGCAGAAGCCGGATATCGTTGTTGCAGGGGTCCGTGTGCTATGTTTGCGGAATCCCGACACGGGGAGACCACATGTCATGGCCGAGATTCTGAAGGTCGACTTTGTCCATCCACTCGGCGCCGACCCCCGCCGTTCCTACACGTTGCCGTCACGCTACTATACCGATCCCGCAGTCTTCGAGATGGAACGGGAAAGGATCTTCTACCGCTCGTGGATGTACCTGTGCCATGCCAGCGAGGTGGCCCGCCCTGGCGACTACCTTGCCGGCAGCATTCTCGATCAGGATGTCTTCGTGGTGCGCGACCGTTCGGATGCGTTGCGCGGCTACTACAATGTCTGCCAGCACCGGGCGCACCGCCTCGTCGAGGGCCAGGGCTCACTGAAGGCGACCATCACCTGCCCCTACCACGCCTGGGCCTATGGTCTCGACGGTCAGCTGCGTTTCGCCCGCCACAGCGATCGCGTGGAGGATTTCGACACATCGCTGTTTTCCCTCAAGCCGGTTCGCGTCGAGGTCCTGTGCAACCTCGTCTTCGTCAACCTCGACAACGATGCGGTTCCCCTTGCCAGTCAGGCACCCAACCTCGAGGCCGACATCTGTCGCGAACTTCCCTACTGGAAGGACCTCACCCTTACCGAATCCTATGACTTCGGGGGCCGCGCCATGGATGCCGGGTGGAAGGTCGTGATCGACAACTATGTCGAATGCTACCACTGCGAAGTGGCGCATCCGCAGTTCTGCGATATCATTTCCATGCCGACCTACGAGAACACCATCGATGGCATCACGGCGCGTCAGAAGGGCTGGGATGTCTTCCATGACAACAGCGCCTATCGCCTCAGCCGCGATGCCCGCATGCCCCATTCCCTCTTCTGGTACGTATGGCCGACCACAACCATCAACGTCTTGCCCGGAGACGGCGACCTCCTGATCACCACCGCGGTACCGGTCAGCCACCTCGCCACGCGGTTCATCAATTATCGGTTCTCCCCCGACGGTCGGCCTGACAACAAGGACCGGCGCAACTATCTGGAGAACATACTCGGAAGGGAAGACCTCCTGCTGTGCGAATCGGTTCAAAGGGGGCTGTTCTCCCGGGGTTACGATCAGGGCCGGTTCATCGTTGACGGCGAGGCGAGCGGTGCGGGCGAACATGTCGTCCACCACTTCCACAGGATGGTGCGCGATGCCCTGAACAGTCAGGGAAGCGCGCCAAACCGCTCCCTGTAGAATTGGAGAATGGCCGCGGCGGTTTCCTCGATGGAACGCCGTGTCACGTCGATCACGGGCCATCCCCTTTCTTCATAGAGTCTTCGGGCCTCCGCCATCTCGCGGCGCACTGCATCCGGCTCGACGTAGTCGCTTTCCCCGTCCTGGTGAAGAAGCTTCATGCGGTTGCGCCGGACCTGGACCAGACGCTCCATGTTCTGACTGAGGGCGACAACGAGCGGTCTGGAGGCCTCGAGAAGTTCTGCGGGCGGCGGCACACCCGGAACGATGGGCACGTTGGCCGCCTTCACACCCCGGTTGGCGAGATAGAAACAGGTCGGCGTCTTCGAGGTGCGTGACACACCGACAACGATGACATCGGCATCGTCGAGATCATGGGGCGACTGGCCATCGTCATGGCGAACGACGAACTGGATGGCATCAACCCTCTCGAAGTAGTCTGCATTGAGCGTGTGTTGTCCTCCGGGCTGTCCCTTCACCGGCTGGTCGAGAACACCTGAGAGCGCGGCAAGGACAGGATCGAGAAGCGGCACCGAAACAATCCCGAGGTTCTGGCATCCCTTGACCAGCTGGTCGCGGCGTTCCGGATTGATCAGCGTGAAGATGACGATGCCAGGACTGGATTCGAGAGCTTTCAGTATCCTGTCTATCTGCCGTGACGTGCGGACCAGCGTCCACACATGCTCGACCACATCGACGTTCTCGAACTGGGCAACCGCCGCCCGACCCACCGCGAGAACTGTCTCACCTGTTGCATCGGAGACGAGATGCACATGAAACCTGGTCATGACCATGGGGAGGAAAGGCTGATCACCCTGTGAACAACTGGCTCGCGGGAAGGCTGACGCAGACTATCACACTCCTGAGAGATATCTGTGCATCCGTTCATGCCCGGGGACAAACGGACCCGTCACATGGAGGATATCGTGCACACAAACCGATCATCCACAATCGAGGGAACTCCTTTCCACATGCAACATGAAGAGGAACACCGGCTCTCTGCCACGGAGTCGCCGCCAACCACACACAGACACCCAAGGAGATATGTCAGCGTCAGGCCGGACTGTTGACAGGCGCGATGACAGTCTTGCATCCACATGATGCACAGGACCTGTCACTACCATCTTTTTTTTTACAAATGATTCTTTGATGTAGCATACCCATTCGTCGGATCATGTCCGGCATGTTCTCTCCTCCTGCCGACAAGCCCGTCATCGCCGTGCTTCAGGGATCTGCGCACAACCCGCCTCCCGTCTGGTTTCTGCGCCAGGCCGGGCGCTATCTCCCCGAGTACCGGGAGCTGCGTCACGAAAGTCCCGACTTCCTCTCCCTGTGCAACACCCCGGAACTTGCAGCGAGGATCACGCTGCAGCCGGTCGACCGCTTTGCCGTTGACGCAGCCATTGTCTTTTCCGACATCCTGATCGTTCCCCATGGCATGGGGCGCACCGTTCGCTTTCTCGAGGGCGAAGGTCCCTTTCTGACACGCCTTGAGGGCGCGGCGGATATCGATGCCCTTGATCCGGACGGCGCAGTCGAGAACAACCACGCCCTCATGGAAACCCTGCGCCTGGTGAAGCGGGAACTCGATGACAGGACGGCACTCATCGGATTTGCCGGCGGCCCGATCACGATTGCCGCCTACATGATCGACGGATCAGGCGGTGGGTTCTGTGCAACGAAGCAACTGATGACGGATGCCCCGGGTCTGGTTGACCGCCTTGTCGCGCAACTTGCCGAGGCCGTCAGCGGACTGTTGCTTGCCCAGATCGAGGCCGGCGCCGATGCCGTGCAGATCTTCGATAGCTGGGCCGGTCTTCTCGAGGACAAGGCCAGCTTTTCCAGGTGGTGCATTGATCCGACCCGGCGCATTGTCGCGCGCGTGAGAGAAGTCTATCCCCGCATTCCCGTCATTGGCTTTCCACGCGGAGCGGGTGAGGACTATGCGGATTTCGCTCGCCGGACCGGTGTTCAGGCCCTGCAGGTCGATCAGGACGTGTCCCTTGATGCGATGCGGGAACTGCAGTCGATCTGCCCTGTTCAGGGCAATCTCGATCCCGGTCTTCTTCTGGCCGGTGGAGACACCATGAAGCGCCAGGCACGCGCGATCGTGACCGGCCTTGAAGGAAGAAGTCACATCTTCAATCTCGGGCACGGCATCATCAAGGACACACCTGCGTCACATGTTGCGGATCTGGTGAACACAGTGCGTTCCGGAGGTATGTGAGGCGGTGGACAGAACAGCGGTGGTGCTCTTCAATCTGGGTGGTCCCGATTCTCCGGCGGCCATCCAGCCCTTTCTCAACAATCTCTTCAATGATCCGGCGATCATCTCCATTCCCTGGCCGTTGCGTCCTGTTCTTGCTTCGGTGATTTCGCATCGCCGCCAGAGCGAGGCGAAGAAAATCTATGAAGCGATCGGCGGGCATTCTCCGCTCCTTGAGAACACGCGCCAACAGGCCCGGGCACTCGAGGCGACGCTCGACAATGACGCGATCCGGGTGTTCGTCGCCATGCGTTACTGGCATCCGATGAGCGAGGATGCAGCGATCGAGGTGGCCGGGTTCGAGCCGCAGAGGATCGTTCTGCTGCCGCTCTATCCGCAGTTCTCGACAACGACAACGGCATCGTCGATGAAGGAATGGTTTCGCTCGTGGAAGCGTCATGGCCAGGAGGTGCCAACCAGGATCGTGTGTTGCTGGCCGCAGTCCCGCGCTCTTGCCGGCAGCTATGCGGCGGCCGTCAGACGTGCTCTCGACGACACCGACGGTGAGCCGGCGAGGGTTCTGTTTTCCGCCCACGGGTTGCCGAAGAAGATCATTCAGCGTGGTGATCCCTATCAGTGGCAGATCGAGCAGACGGCCGGGGCCATTGTTGATGATGTCGCTCGCGGCGACCTTGACTGGACGGTGTGCTATCAGTCGCGTGTCGGGCCGCTCGAATGGATAGGCCCCTCGACGGAGGAGGAGATCGACCGTGCCGGCAGGACCGGAACGGGGGTCATCGTTGTTCCGGTCGCCTTTGTCAGCGAGCACAGCGAGACCCTTGTCGAACTCGATATCGAGTACCGCCGGCGGGCCCGGAACGCGGGATGTCCGTTTTTCACGCGCATTGCGACAGTGTCGTGCAATGACATCTTCATCAATGGTCTTGCGGCTCTCGTCAGGTCCGTTCTCCAGGAGGACCGACCGGCGCTTGCGTCAGAACATGGTGCCAGGATCTGCCCGGCGCCGTTCACCAGGTGTCCCTTGAGGACAGTCTGACGTGGACGGGTTTCTCGGGGCCTGGCATGACGTCATCAAGGCGTTTCACATCCTGGCGGTCATCGCCTGGATGGCCGGCATGCTCTATCTCCCCAGGCTCTTCGTCTATCATGCCGACTGCGAGCCCGGATCGCGGCAGTCCGACACCTTCAAGGTCATGGAACGCCGTCTGCTCAAGGGAATCATCAATCCGGCGATGATTGCCACCTTCGTTTTCGGCATCCTCCTGATGCTCGACGCCGGCTGGACGCTGTGGAGCGAGGGCTGGTGGCTCGTGAAGGGCGTGGCGCTCCTGGCGATGGCGGGAATTCACGGGTGGTTCGTGAGGTTGTGGCGGGCCTTCGCCGAGGACCGCAACCACCATACCAGCCGCTTCTTTCGGCTGGTCAACGAGGCGCCGACCGGGCTGCTGGTCATCATTGTTATCATGGTCGTCGTCAGGCCGTTCTAGCCAGGCCTCTTGGAATCACGGATTGACAGGCCCGGATGACCTGATCTAGGTTTGTGATTCATTCCCTGTGCAGTCGAATCACCCGCGTTTGCGGGACGCAGTTCGGCACCCTTGTCAGACGTGACATCAACAACGTCGTTTCCTTCTCTCCCATCGCCACTCAGCAGGTTCATCATGAGCTTAACGGGCAATGAAAGTATGCAGACGGGGTTTGCCGCCGTGAATCACGGGGCGCTCAATCTGCAGGAGTTGAAAAATCGCAAGCCCGAGGAGCTCCTTGCCTACGGCGAGGAACTCGGTATCGAGGGAGCGAGCGTCCTCAGAAAACAGGACCTTATGTTCGCCATTCTCAAGGAGATGGCGGAACAGGATGTGCCGATCAGTGGTCAGGGCGTGCTTGAGGTGTTGCCGGACGGTTTCGGCTTCCTGCGCAGCCCAGAGGCCAACTACCTGCCCGGTCCCGATGATATCTACGTCAGCCCCGGACAGATCAGGCGGTTCTCCCTCAAGACCGGCGACACGGTGGAGGGAACGATCCGCAGTCCCCGGGAGAACGAACGCTACTTCGCCCTCGTCAAGCTCAGTCACATCAACTTCCAGGAACCCGAGACGACGCGCCACAGGGTGCCGTTCGACAATCTGACGCCACTCTATCCCGAGGAAAAACTGTGCCTCGAGGTCCAGGATCCCGCCAGGAAGGATCTGTCGACCAGGGTGATCGAACTGATTTCCCCGCTCGGCAAGGGACAGCGGGCCCTTCTGACGTCACCGCCACGCGCCGGCAAGACCGTTCTCATGCAGAACATTGCCCATGCGATCGAAAGCAATCATCCGGAAGTCTACCTGCTCGTTCTGCTCATCGACGAGCGCCCCGAGGAGGTCACCGACATGCAGCGCCAGGTCAGGGGCGAGGTTATCGCCTCGACCTTTGATGAACCGGCCAGCCGCCATGTCGCCGTCTCCGAGATGGTGATCGAGAAGGCCAAGCGTCTCGTCGAACAGAAACGCGACGTGGTGATCCTGCTGGATTCGATCACCCGCCTGGCACGGGCCTTCAACACGGTCGTGCCGTCCTCGGGCAAGGTGCTCACCGGTGGTGTTGACGCCAATGCCCTGCAGCGTCCCAAGCGATTCTTCGGAGCGGCGCGCAACATCGAGGGCGGCGGCAGCCTGACCATCATTGCCACGGCGCTGATCGAGACCGGCAGCAGGATGGATGAGGTGATCTTCGAGGAGTTCAAGGGCACCGGCAATTCCGAAATCGTGATGGATCGCAAGATTGCCGACAAGCGCATCTTCCCGGCCATCGATATCGGCAAATCGGGCACCCGCAAGGAAGAACTCCTGGTTGGCCGGGCAGAACTCGCCAAGATGTGGGTGCTGCGCCGCATTCTCATGCCCATGGGTTCCGTGGACGCCATGGAGTTCCTTCTCGACAAGCTCAAGAGCACGAAGAACAACGATAACTTCTTCGACTCCATGAACACCTGATTTCGCCTGCCCAGGGTCGCTGAATGACCATCAGGCGAGCGCTTCTCTCCGTCACCGACAAGACCGGTCTGGCCGTCCTTGCCCGATTTCTCGCTTCCCGGGGCGTTGAACTCATATCGACGGGTGGCACTGCTGCGTCTCTCGCCGCCGAGGATCTGCCCGTCGTCCCCGTGAGCCAGGTCACGGGATTTCCTGAAATCCTTGACGGTCGGGTGAAGACACTCCACCCGGCCATTCACGGTGGAATTCTGGGTCGCCGGGATATGGCCAGTCACGCCCGCGACATGTCCGGCCACGGTATCCGGGATATCGATCTCGTGGTGGTCAACCTCTATGCCTTCGATGACGTGGTCGTCAGCGGCGGTGACTGGAACGCGACGATCGAGGCCATCGACATTGGCGGGGTCGCGCTGCTCCGGGCGGCGGCCAAGAACCATGCCTTCGTGACGGTGATGACCGATCCTGGAGATTATGGCGCCCTTGTTGACGAGATGGAACGCCACGATGGCGCCACCTCCAGCGCCTTTCGCCTGCGCATGGCCGGTATGGCCTTCCAGGTGACGGCCGCCTACGACGCTGCCGTGGCAGCACGGTTTCTGGGTGAATCGAACGAGATCTTTCCTCGCCGGCTCACCGTCTCGGGCCGTCTCGAGCGCCGCTTGCGCTATGGAGAAAACCCGCATCAGGCGGCCGCATTCTATCATGTCGCAAGCGGAAAGCCGCGTCTGACACCTGTGCGCCAGGAGGGTGGCAAGGACCTCTCCTACAACAACCTCAGCGACGCCGACGCTGCCCTGGAGACCATCGCGGAGTTTGATCCCGACCACGACGGAGCAGCCGTCGTCATCGTCAAGCACAACAATCCCTGCGGCGTGGCACTCGGCAACTCTTTGCTCGATGCCTACCGCAGGGCGCTCGCCTGTGATCCATTGAGCGCATTCGGTGGTGTGGTTGCGGTCAATCAGCCCCTCGATCACGAGACGATGGAAGCCATCACCGGCATTTTCACGGAAGTGGTCATCGCACCCGACGCCAGCCGTGCGGCGCAGGACCTCCTGGAGGGGAGGAAAAGCCCGAGACTGCTTCTCGCCAACGGTCAGCCGCCGGCAGAAGGATCCCTGATGATCCGGTCCGCAGGCTCAGGACTTCTGGCACAGGTCGCCGACAGGCACCGCCTGTCAATCGACGACGTGGCGGTCGTGACCAGGCGCCGGCCGGACGCCGCTGAACTTGACGACATGCTGTTTGCTTTCCGTGTGGTCAGTCATGTGCGCTCCAATGCCATCGTCTACGCCCGGAACCGACAGACCCTCGGGATCGGTGCGGGACAGATGAGCCGTCTTGACAGCGCCATGATCGCCCGGCAGAAGGCCGGCCGGTCCGGCCTTGCGATCACCGGATCGGTGGTCGCATCGGATGCCTTCTTTCCTTTCGCCGATGGTCTGCTCGAAGCCGCCGAGGGTGGGGCGACAGCCGTCATCCAGCCAGGCGGCAGCGTGCGGGACGACGAGGTCATCGCCGCAGCGGATGCCCACGACATGGCCATGGTGATGACGGGCGTGCGTCACTTCCGCCACTGATCACGCCTGCCAGCGACGGGCTGTTGAGGAGGTCTGGTTGAAGAGAATGTCGCGCTCCTCGGGCGATGGCGGGTTGGAACGCCGGAATTCCCTGCCGAGATCCACGGCGCGCTGTACTGCCGGGCGTTCCTTGATCCGCTGGCGCCAGTCTCTCACGTTGGGAACGTCATCAAGGCTTGCCGTGAGTGGCCTTGCGATCAGAACCCAGGGCCAGCAGATCATGTCGGCGATCGAATAGGACTCTCCGACCAGCCAGGTGCGCTCGGCGAGGCGGCGCTCCAGGACTCCCAGACAGCGGTCGTACTCCCGTGCGTAGCGATCGCGGGCGTAGGGCTGATCATCGGGTGCGTAGTTGACGAAGTGTGACAGCTGGCCCGCCATCGGTCCCTGGTTGCCCACCTGCCAGAACAGCCATTCGAGGGTTTCCTTTTCGCCAAGCGCATCGTCGGCGATGAATCGCCGGTGCTTGCGCGCGAGATGGAGCATGATGGCGCCTGATTCAAAGACGGTCAGCGGTGCTCCCGGATGATCGTGATCAACGATGGCGGGAATGCGGTTGTTGGGGCTCACCTTGAGGAAGTCGGGTGCGAACTGTTCACCCCTCGAAATGTCGACAGGGATCAGACTGTAGGTGGCGGCGAGTTCCTCGAGGAGAATGGCCACCTTCCAGCCATTGGGTGTCGGCCAGTAATAGAAGTCGATCATCGATCAGTGACCGCAAGCCCCGGTGCTTCGCAGCGAGGCGATTGTTTCGGGATCATAGCCGGCCTCCTCAAGGATCTCGTCCGTGTTTTCGCCGAGCTGCGCACCCGGCTGGCGCACCTCGAAACCTGACTTCGAGAACTGTGCGGCAGGTCTTGCCTGGCGGATCCTGCCGACGACGGGATGATCGTGTTCGGTGATGATGCCGTTGGCGGTGACCTGCGGGTGACGAATCATCTCGCTTCGGTTGAGGACGGGGGCACAGGGGACATCCTCGGCCTCGAGTCGTTCAAGCCATTCGGCGGTGGTGGCCATCCTGAGGACCTCCTGGGTCAGCGCGAGCCTGGCGTCGATGTGACGCTGGCGTCCCGCCGCTGTGCGAAAGCGCTCGTCATCGAGCCATGCGGGCCTCTTGAGGGCGCGCGTGAGAGCTTCCCATTCCTTGTCCTGCTGGACCGCCACCGCAATGTAGCCGTCATGAGTCTCATAGATGAGATCGATGAAACTCTGGGCATGCTGCTGGCGGATTGTGTGATCGACCATGGTCTGGGATTCCATGTCGGACCCCCACAGGAAGGCGATGACCGAATCAAGCATGGAGACATGGATCGCCTGACCTTCCCCGGTTCTTTCCCGGTTGAAGAGTGCTGCCGTAATCGCCTGGGCAGCGACGACACCGGTGAGTTTGTCAGGGATGATGGTCCGTACCAGGCGCGGCCGCGCATCGTCTGATCCGGCCTGTACGGTTGTCAGCCCGGACAGGGCCTGTATGAGGGGGTCATAGACCGGCTTTGCCGCATAGGGGCCTGTTGCGCCAAAGCCCGAGATCGACACATGAATGATGGCAGGCGCGTGCGTCCTCACATCGTTCTCGCCAACGCCGATGCGTTCCGCAACGCCGGGCCGGAAGTTCTGCACCAGAACATCGCTGCCGGCGACAAGACGCATGAGCACCTCAATGCCGCGCGCATGCTTGAGGTCGATGGCGATGGATCGCTTGTTGCGGTTGTTGTTGAGATAGGACGATGCGAGACCATGTTCATTGGCCGACACGCCCCGCGTGGTATCGCCACCGCGGGCGGGGTTCTCGACCTTGACGACATCGGCGCCCTGATCGGCGAGAAGCATGGTGGCCGAAGGTCCCGACACCATGCCGGTCAGATCAATGATGCGCACCCCGTGCAATGCACCCGGCATCGTTTCCAGAGCCTCCATCTGACAGAGGGACATGCCACGGAGTGCGTCGACAGGACAAGCCCGGGCCAGGATTTTCCCACGCGACGGTGATCGTGTCGTTGGGCGGTCAGGATCGCGTATACAGCCGATGTGCTGTCAGCGGCTTTCCGGACTTTCGGGCCGATGTGGCGGCGGGATGATCGTGCCCGGGACATGATCCCTGTCGTCTTGCAATTGTTGGCGAGGACCACGACGCTGGCGACGGAACGTTGAGCGAGGATGATTTGCCATGAGCAGCACGAGCTATCCGGACTGGCAGACCTTCATGGCGACGAGTTTCGCCGGCAGAAGAGAGTTCCCGCTTGTCGCGCCGGAGACGCCGTCGTTCATGTCGCGTCCCGTGGCGAGGAAGGCGGATGATCTCGAGGGTGCAGATGTGGTCATCATCGGTGCGCCCTATGTCGCTGCCGAGGATGGCAGATATGCCGGCGTCGCCATGGAGGAGTGGATCGAAGCGCCCAAGCGGGTGCGCCAGCAGTCGGCGCGCTATCCGGGAGGTTACATCCAGGACTTCGACCTGGAACTCTTCGATCACATCACCATGGTCGACTACGGCGATGCCGACATTCCCCCGGACATCATGAAAAACCAGACGCCCGAGGGCATTCTCGCCGCGCAGGAAGCCGTGGAGGCAAAGTGCCGGGACGCCTTGCGTGCCGGAGCGGTTCCGGTGGTGATCGGGCAGAACAGCCCCTGCGGCAGCTATGCCATTGCCAAGGCTTGCGCCGAACATACGAAGGGCGCGGTGGGCTGTGTCAGTCTCGATACGCACTGGGATGCCCAGCCTGTCGATTATCTGACCGGTGATCCGCGCATTGCAGGCGCCGCATCCTGGAAACACAAGATGTACGAGTTTCTCGACAACATGCATCCCCGCAATCTTGTCGAGATCGGCGAACGCGGCATGCTGGAGACGAGTGACATCGTTCGTCGTTACCTTGATGACGGTGCCCGCTTCATCTCTTCGTGGGAGTTGCGCAGCGGCCTCGGGATCGAGGGATGTGTCGAGGCCCTCGATCGTGCCTGGAATGGCACCCGGGGTGTCTATGCCCACTTCGACATGGATGTCATGGGTGGCGCCGGGCCGGCGCCCGGAGACATCCTCGGCGAGCTGGTGGAACCCATCGCCATGACCGATTATGAAGTCATACGCATTGCCCACGAGATCGGCCGGCGTGGTGTGACGGGTTTCAGCTTCATCTGCATTCCGCCGGGCTCGGCCGCCGTCTACCGGGTCATCGTCTATGTCATTGTCTACCTGGCCGCGGGACTTGCCCTGCGCAAGCTGGGACGCGGCGTATGACATGAGCGAAATCCGCGAGACGGGTGTGCGTTTCGAACCCGACGACAGGCCCCCGTTCTTCATGACCATCGGTCTTGGAACCCAGTTCGCGATTCTCGTGGTCACCGGTATCGTCCTCACACCTGCGATTGTGGTCAGGGCCGCCGGGGGCAGCGAGGTCTTTCTTGTCTGGGCGGCGTTCGCTGCCCTCGTGGTGAGTGGTCTGACAACCATTCTCCAGGCGCGCAGGATCGGGACATTCGGCGCCGGTCACATTCTCATCATGGGGACCTCAGGCGCCTTCATTGCCGTGTGCGTCGCAGCACTTGCCGAAGGTGGACCCGGTATGCTGGCGACGCTCGTCTTGCTGTCGTCCCTGGTTCAGTTCACGCTGGCGAGGCGCCTTTCGATCCTGCGCCGGATCCTGACACCGGCGGTAACGGGAACGGTCATCATGTTAATTCCGGTGACTGTCATGCCTATCGTGTTCGACATGCTCGCGGACGTTCCCGCGCATGTCGAGCCCGCGCATGTCGAGCCATTGGTCCCTGCACTGGTGGCAAGCGTGACGTTGGTCGTCATGCTCGCCATTGCCTTTGGCTCCCGGTCCACGCTGCGCCTGTGGGCGCCCATCATCGGCATTGTCGTTGGCTGTCTCGTTGCCGCATGGTTCGGCTTCTACGACATGTCCCGGGTTGGCGCAGCCGGCTGGATCGGTATTCCCGACGGCGCCTGGCCCGGGTTCAACCTTGATTTCGGACGGACATTCTGGATGTTGTTGCCGGCGTTCATCTTTGTCACCTATGTCGGCGCCATCGAGACCATAGGGGATGCCGTCGCCATCCAGTCGGTGTCGTGGAAGCACCGGCGGGCCGTCGACTACAAGGTGGTTCAGGGTGCGGTTTCAGCCGACGGAGTGGGCAACCTTCTTTCCGGACTCGCCGGAACAATTCCCAACACCACCTATTCGACGAGCATCGCGGTCGTCGAACTGACCGGCATCGCATCACGCAGGGTCGGGGTCTGTGTTGGTCTGGTTCTCGTGACGGTCGCCTTTGTGCCGAAACTTGCGGCCCTCGTGCTGGCGATTCCGCCGGCGGTCGCTGCCGCCTACCTGGTTGTCCTGCTCGGCCTTCTCTTCGTCGCCGGCATGCGCCTCGTGATCAGCGATGGCATGGACTACCGCAAGAGTCTGATGGTTGGTACGGCGTTCTGGATCGGCACCGGCTTTCAGCTCGGTGTCATCTTTCCGGACCTTCTGGGCCCATGGGTGAGCAGTCTCGCAGGCAATGGCATGACGGCGGGAGGCGTCACGGCTGTCATGCTGACGGTGTGCCTCAACCTGATGTCATCAAGGAGCGCGGTTCTCAAGACAAGACTGGGGAACGACACTCTCCAGGAGATTTCCGGCTTCCTCAGGAGGACCGCCGCGGCGCATGGCTGGACGGTGGAGCAGGCAGACCGCCTCGTCCTTGTTGGCGACGAGATGGCGGCAACCCTGATATCGTCTGCCGGTCGCGGCGACGCCAGGCGGCTCGTGGTCAAGGCACGCGATGAGGGCTCTTCCATGGAGCTTGAGTTCGCCACGACAGGAAGCGGCGGCAATGTTGAAGACCAGATCATGCTGCTCGGCGAGCAGCCTGACAGGACCATGGTCGAAAGGGAGCTTTCCCTGCGGCTGTTGCGTCACTACACGTCGTCGGTCCGCCACCAGAGCTTCACCGACGCCGATATCCTGACCGTGCGTGTCGAGCGCCCATCGGGATCGCGGCCTTCCATCGCATGACGCCGGTCAGGCCGGGTGTCCCAGGGAATGACCGTGACCCCGAAATCGCCAGAACACCTCGAGTCGCCACGTGAATGGTGAGGCCCGGCTCATGATGGACGCCCTTCGTTGTCGGTGATCACGAGATTGTCCATCTCTCCGCGATCAGAACGGTCGTGTGCTGTCGTCGCACGTGTCCGGACCGTCGCCGTACGAGTCGTCCTCCGGATCCCCGGCGCGTCACCCGGAAGCTTCCGTTGCAGCGCCTCCCCCGCCAGCATCGAGAGACAGCCATCTTCATGTTGTTCCTCGATGGCAACGGCGGCGAGCGACAGGATCCGCACCGCATCGGCGGCACCGGGGCCGTCAACCGCGCGGGCCACCGTCGTGCTTCGGTTCATCATCCGTGTGTCGTCATCCAACCTGCCACTCACGGGATCGGGACATTCCACGTCGTTCCGTGCGCTTTCTCGCAGGGCTGCCCATGCCCGTGCGTGTCTCTTCATTGAGCCCGGTACGCTTCTTGCTTTCCGATTCCATGGATGTCAGATCCCTAACCCGGCACGGATCATGGCGAACCAATCTTCAACGGTCTTTGTCCGGGCTTCCATCTCTCCTTGCCCGGAACTTGCGTCGTCCTTCAGCCGGGCATGGTATCTGCCACCTCCGGGAGGATTGAGGCGGCATGCCTGGTGCGTGTTCGCTTGAGTGGCGCTGGAAGATCACAACACATCGGGAGCGGGCTCGTCCCTCAGGGTCGCCATGACCTCGCGCCGCCGATGATGTTCGGACGAGAGAGCAAGTTTTCGGATCAGGTCGCCGCGTGGCCCCGGCGGGATGTTGTTCACCATGAGGGCTTCGGGGTCCAGCAGGTCATGAATGCCGATCCACTTTTCTCCGACGCGCACGTTCATTTTCGGATTCAGGATGTAGACGCCATGACGTGTCCGCCGGAACATTCGCCGGTTGGCGGGTGTGTCACGGCCCACTTCGTTGCGCGCGAGTACCGACGATATGTAGGGCCGCCTCTTGCGGTAGGCGGGGACCAGGGAATCTGGCAGTCGCTCAAGAATCTCTTCCAGGTCGCTGGCGCGCAGTCCGATATTCCAGGTGGTGACGTTGTCCGCCATACGGGTGGCAAAGAGCGCCGTGAAGAGATGGAAGAACAGGAATTCGGCTTTTCGGCTGTCCAGCTTCACCAGCCTCTCGTTCACCATCACGGAAATGACCGACGGGCACAATGCCCTGCAGAGGGTTTCGAGCGCCCGCTGCACACGATGTTCGTCCAGGGAGATTTCCTGAAGAAGAATCTGGAACGCCGTCAGGCCGGCGGTGTTCACCAGGTCGGGGTTCGCGTCCATGTCGGCCAGCATCTCGGCACCACCCTCGTGTCCGAAACGGGCGGCCAGCATGAGTGGCGTACAGTTGAAGGGGTCGCGGAAATCGGTGCCGTACTTCTCTACCAGTTTACGGATCGAGTTCGTGCTGCGAAACGAGTAGGCCGCAAAGTGGCTGTCCATAAGCTTGCGGAAGTTTGCCTCCATGGAGCCAAGAGCTGGACGAAACTGCGCCTTGCGAAGGTGTCCCAGTCGAACCCGATCGCGACTGATCAAGGCGTATTGATACAGGCGCAGCATGGACTTGCGATCGCCCGCGCCGTCAAGAATCCGCGCGGTCAGGTTGTCGAGGGCGGCCCTGTCAAGGGGCTGCCATGGAACGTTCCGGACTCCGAGAACCTGCTCGCGGATGGCCGCTGCCTGCTCGGTTTTGCCCTGCCGCTCCAGCTTTTGCGCCTCCAGGCGCCACTCCGCGAGGCTGGATCGCTCATCTTTGAGGTTCAGCGCGCCCCTGAAGAGAGAAACACCGAGGAGATCGAAGATGCGGTGTTCCGGTTCCGGTTCGACCAGATAGACACGCCGCACCGCCCGGGTGACCGCCACGTACAATGCGTTGATGTGGAATTTGAAGACTTCCAGCGACTTGTCGTCCTTTTTCCGGGCGCGGGCGTAGCGAAGTTCTTCCAGATTTCCCGCCTGTACCTGCCCGGCCTCGACATCCCGGGTAATCTCGCGAAACCGGTCGGCGTCCCCGGAGACGAACCCGTAGAGCGTCACGTGGTCGTACTCCAGTCCCTTGGCCTCCTGGATGGTGAAGACCAGGGGGGTTTGGAATCGCTCGCGCACCAGGGGCTTCTGTTCGGGATGAAGGACCACGATCGCATGCCGCGTCGATTGCTTCGTCTTGCGATCGAGTTCCCGGTTGACCTCCGGCGTGTCGGGAAGAAGCAGCACACCGCCCTCCACACCGGAATTGCTGGTCACCAGGTGGTTGCTCTCGCGGTCCACGGAGCCGAAGCGGGCATGTTTCAGCCGCAGGATGCGGTTGGCCGTCTCGGTGACCTGCCGGGAGTTTCGATAGTTTGTCGTCAACACCCGGATCAGTTCTTCCGGCGCCGCCTGGCGGTCGTCGTCCCGCCTGCGGTAGAAGTGGCTCTTGACCCCGGACCAGGAGAAGAAGTTGGGATGCACGATCTGGTTGGAGTCGCCGCACAGGATGAATCCCCGGGGATCGCGAAGCGATTGAAGGACCAGCTCCAACTGGACGTTGGTGAAGTCCTGTGCCTCGTCGATCACCACGAAGTCCCACATGGGTTCCACCAGCGCGAGATATTCATGGCTGAGGAGGTTGGTGTCGTGCCGCCCGATGTCCTGAAGGTGCGACAGGTACTTCAGGAACAGGCCGTGGACCCGGGGCTTCGATCTTCGGGCGCATAGATCGAGCGCCGCACTCCGCGTTCTTCATACTCTTGAAGGGAAAGGTACGGGCTGTCGATCGTCGCGCCCGTGATGACGCCGGCGAACTCCTCGAACGCCCGGTAGGCGTCCTTGAGGCCGGTGGCCTGGGCATGGCGCGAGAACCATGTCGAAAACTCCGAGAACACGATCTCGGGGGTCGGAGGAACCCGAATGCTCTCGAGGAGCTCCGCATAGGACAGGAAACTGGTTTCCTGGTCCTCATTCTCGTAATGCAGTGCGTAGTAGGTTTCCCGGGACCGGTCGGCCAAGTGCGGCGAGCGGGTGACGTAAAGGACATCCCCCACGGCCTGCTTGAGTTTCTCGAGGATCAACGCGGTCTTGCCGCTGCCAGCGGAACCGATGACAATGTATGGCGGCGCCAGCGCAAATGCCTCGTCCTGGGCGTCGTCGAAAAAGATCACCTTGTCGAGTACGTGGAACGATCCCCGCCCGCTGCCGACATAGGCCAGTTCTTCAGCTTCATCCGGGATCGCGCCGCAGCCCGATACCCCGGGGCCCTCAATCTCGTCCACCGTCTCCCTCATTCTGAGAAAGCGGGATTTCGCGTAGTCGTGGTTGGGGATGTACTCCAGCACCAGGACAGAGGTCTCCCCGGCGTGCCGGGCGAAGGAAAACAGGATGCGGTTGCGGATGTCGAGCCGGGCGCGGAACAGGTTGTCCCCGACTTTTCGGGTTTGAGCCGAGCGAAAGTCGCCGACCTCGAACTGTGAGCGCAGTTTGGCGAAGTTGGGGATCCGCCCCGGGTCCAGACCCTGATGAAGATAGACCTGCAAGGCGATGACCTTGGTCAGATGCCGGAGGAAACAAGGCAACGCTCCGCGCCCTGAAGCGTCCAATGGTGGGACGGAGTGTCGCAAGAAACCGTGTCAGAAGCCGCCAGATGCTTCAATCGGCCCGGGACTCATTGCGGTGGATTGTTCTGTCGGTCTTCCCCTGGTCCCCTCGGCAAGGTTGCGGTCTGCCAGTCTCCGGGAGGCGTTGGCGATGCCGTCACAGCAGGGCGATGGGCACGGTCATGCTGCCCCGAAGGTGCTGGCGTGAGTCTGCCGCGCCGCGGAACCAGTTGCCGGGGCGATGCGGATCGTCAGACAGCAGCATGTGGTTCAGCGAACCCGAGGCATCCTCACCGCGTCACGCGCTGCCGCTCTTGCGCCGTAGCGGCCGGGCAAGCGGGCCTGACTGCCGGTCAAGCATCTGCCATGCGACTGCCGGGCGTCCACGGCTGCCATCATGCAGTCGCATCGCAGGGACCCTGGAGAGAGAGGCGCCGGTGTCCATCGCCAGGTCACCTGGTTCTCGTTGGGCCGGATGTCGCGGCGCACCCGCGTCGGTGTCTGGCGCCGGCACGAAGGCGCCGCTTTCGCGCATGAACCTGTGGAAGTTGCCCGAATCAAGGGATGTCTTCCAGATCCTTTCATAGACCCGGCGCAGTTGCGTCGTGGTGAAGACCTGCGGACAGAACCGTGCGGCGATGCTCGTCGTTTCCATTCTCGAGCGGATCCTTTCCACGGCATCGGCGACAATGTGGTCATGGTCGAAGGCGAGGCGAAGGTCTCCGTTTTCGATGCTGTCCACGGGGTAGAGTCCGGCGCTTGCCGCGTCGCTGCCACCCTGGGGGCGGGGAACATCGGCGGTCACGGCCCAGAAGGCGACGGTCACGGTCCGCATGCGTGGATCTCTCGCAGGTGCACCGTAGGCAGCGAGCTGTTCGAGGGTCCATGCGCCGTCAGCGAGGCCGGTTTCTTCCTCCAGCTCCCGCGCGGCGGCTGCATCGAGATCCTCTTGCGGAAGCACGAAGCCGCCTGGCAGGGCAGGCTGCCCACGATAGGGATCATGGCCACGCTCAATGAGAAGAATCTTGAAGGTGTCGTCCTCAAGGGTGAAGAGCACCACGTCCACGGTAACGGCAAATGGCGGATAACTCACGATAGTTTGTCTCCTGGTTCCTCACGGAAAATTATTTGTTGCAATGACAATATATATCCCTATATTATTGTCGCGAACACAATAAATTGAAAGGAGCCAGCATGACCATACCCAATCTCGACAGTGTCTCGATAGGATTGCCGATCTCGCGCCTCGGCATCTCGTTCTTTCCTGTCTACCTGCAGGACAACTCGCTGCCACCCATCGACACCGGTCCCGCATCCGGACTGATCATCAGCGAACTTGATGATGCGGCAGTCGGGGTGCTCCGGGTGGAAAATCCAACATCGAAGCCGATCCTGATCATTGAAGGAGAGCACTTCTCCGGCGGCAAGCAGAACCGTGCCGTCAATGCCACCGTTCTTGTTCCGGCGGAATCCAGGCTCGATGTTCCCGTGTCGTGCATGGAACAGGGCCGCTGGGGCCGTCATCGGGCGTGGCGACGCACCGAGGCCTTTGCCCCCGGGAGCATCCGGACCAGAAAGCGGGCGAGCGTCAACAGATCCTTCAGGACCGACGGGCGCCGCACAAGCGATCAGGATGCCATCTGGGACGACATTTCGTCCATGATCCTTTGCGAAGGTGTCGCATCAGCCACAAGCGCCGCCGAGGATCTTGAAAACTCCTATCGGCGTCGTGACGGCGACAGGAAGACCGTCGAAACCCTCGTGCGCCGTGGTCCGCTTCCCGGACAATGCGGCATGGTCGTGGCGCGGGGCCGGGATATCACGGCGATGGATCTCTTCGGTGCACCGCATCTTCTCCGTGCACACTGGGGAGCACTCGTTCGCTCGCACTTCATCGAAAGCCGACGATCGCGCACAGGCTATCCGTCAGCCACCAGTGCCCTGCGCAACATCAGGCGGTTGGACGTGTCGCCGGCCGAGACTGCGCCCGGCGTCGGCCTTGGCCACGAACATCGGGTGAGCGAACGCCGCCTGACGGGCCAGGCGCTCACCCTCGATGACGCGCTGGTCCATGCCTCGTTCAACACGGCTGGGAGTGCGCACCATGGTGAATGATCGCGAACGGGGTCTGATGATCGGACTGGCTGTCGGCAATCTCCTGGGGATCACGACGGAGGGCCGGCGAGCCCGGTCGATCGCCAGGGCGTATCCCCAGGGCATGACGGACATCGTTGCGCGGCCCGGCTATCCCGATGACGACGATCTCGCGCAGGCCGTCATCATGGCCGAGGCGGCAAGCGCAGCGGACGGCCTCGACGTCGATGATCTTGGCCGGTGGTTGTGGTGCTGGGCGGAAGAGAATGACGCAGGAATGGGCAGGCTGACCGGCTCGGTCCTGTCGCTCCATGGCGGTGCCTATCCTCAACGGCTCGCCCGCTATGGTGCCGTCGGCCAGGCTCGCCCGCCGGCTGGCCTGCCGATCACCGAGGCATCAAGGCAGGGCTGGAAAGGCGGCCGCGCGGGCAATGGCGCCCTGATGCGCACAAGCCCCCTGTCGATCCTCTGGCACGATGACAGGGATCGGCTGGTGTGCGAGAGCGTGCTCTCGGCCGTGCCGACACACTGGGACGTGCGGTGTGGCTGGTCGTGCGCGATCGCCAATCTTGTCACGGCTGCGGCTCTCAACGGGACGTCCCTCGATGCGGACGCGCTGATGAGGGAAGTCGAGGCTGGCATGGCGGCGTCCCTGCCGCGGGTCGAGGCCTACGGTTATACCGCGCAAGCGCCGCACAGGGTGGTGGCCGCGGTCGACAGGGCGTCGGTCTCGACAATCGATGACGTGGCGCTTGACGGTCACGACAAGGGGTACACGCTGCTTTCCCTCCAGGCGGCCCTGATGTCCTGCTGGCAGGCGGAGGATTTCGAACAGGGCCTGCGCCGGGTTGTCGAGGCGGGGGGTGATACCGATACCAACGGCGCCATTGCCGGCGCTGTCCTTGGCGCCCGCTTCGGCCTCGAGGCGATTCCCGAACGCTGGCGTCGACGGGAGGCCGAACTCAGGGCCGGGCGCACCCGGATGGAAGACTGTGCCGACCGCCTGGTGGCCGCCCGCACGACAATGCATGTCAACCTTGCAGGAGAACAATCATGGATCTGAGCCCGCGCCAACAGGCACTTGTGTGCACCCTGGCCATTGTGGCCGCCATGCTCATTCACGTCATTGCGGAGTTTTCGTGATGCCGAACGGAGGACATGAACATTGCGGGAGTTGCACCTGGTTTCAGCGACCAATGGGGGAAAAGCCGCCGCGCTGCGGTCTGCGGGGCATTGACATCGAGATGCCTGCGTGGACGGTGTGTCCCCACCTGATGGGCGGCTCGCGGGACGACACGCCGCCTCGTTACGGGCCGGTTTATGCCAGGGTCGTCTGGCACAACGGATACGAAGACCTTCCGTACTGCGAAGGACAGCGCCCGCATGGCGGCCATCGCGACGGTGTCTGGTTCGTTCAATGGACGGGGAGTGACGGAGCGTTCCACGAATTCGGCGATCTGGACGAGTACAGATCCTTCCGTCATCGACGTGAGCGCGAGAATGCGGCACGTGGACTCATGGTTGGTGCCGGCCTCGGCAACGTGCTCGGCGTTCCCTTCGAATTCCGCAACGCTCCCGGCGCCGAGGATGTCCTGCGCGACTCCGTCTGGATCATTGACGACTGTCCTTATGACGACCCTTGCGACGATGATGACCTGGCGCAGACGGTTTTGGTGGCTGAAGGTTGCCTGTCGGGCCCACAGATGAGCGCACTTCCCGAGGCGCTGTGGGCGTGGGGCGAGCTCAATGGCGTCGGCATGGGTGGTCTGACCCGGGGGGTGCTCAAGGAATGGAGCGGCATGCAGCCGATGCGCCGTGCCGGCAAGGCCGGTGAGGCACGCAGCGTCTCGACCGACAGGACCATGTGGGAGGCATCCCTGGCGTGTGCCGAGCGCCTTGCCGGAAGCGGGAGGGACGCCGGAAACGGTGCTCTCATGCGCGCCTCTCCGGTTGCCGTGCGGTGGGCTCATTGTCCTGAAGAGCTTGTTCAGGCGACGATTGCGCAGTGTACGGCGACCCATGCCGCACCGGCATGCGTCTGGAGCTGTCTCGTCTATGTGGAGCGTTGCGCCAGGCCCATCCGCGGCCACCTTCACTGGCAGCCGGTCACGGAGACACTCGAAAGGTGTGAGGAGATGATGGCCTCGTATCTTGATGACGGGGCGAGAGCCCAGCCCTGGCATGAGCGATACCGCCACTGTCCCGAAAGTGTCCGCAAGGCCTGTGAGGATGCGGCAGGGCGCCAGGATTTCATGGCCATCGCGCAAGGGCACGGATGGGGCTGGACCGTGACATCGCTCACGATGGCGCTCGAGGCGGAACGGCGCTGGGCCATGTACGAGGTGAACGATCCGGCGTCGCTGCTTGCCTGTGTCATCGAAGGGGACGGCGATACGGATACGCACGGATGCATCGCCGGAGCGCTCATCGGAGCCCATGCAGGGGCCGCGGCCTGGCCCCGCGCGTGGACAGAGGCGTTGAAGGCGAGACGCCAGCGCATGAACACCCAGGAAAGGATCCGCAACCAGCCGCGCACGTCTCTCGAGGAATGGGCGGGCCTGCTCCTGCAAGCTGCGGCTCAGGACTGAACCGCATCCCCTGCCGGGAGATGGCGAGGGAGGCCGCTCCGAAAGGTGTCGGTCTCCCTTCGTGCGTCGTGGTGCCGGGAATGGGCGAGTGGTTCAGCGTGCGTGGCGCTACAGGGACATGGCGAGGGTGCGGGCCTCGAAGATGGCCATGGCGGCGGTGCGTGCGGCGACGGCATCGCCGAGGTTGTGAATCCGAAGGTCGTCGTCGGCGAGCTCGCGGCGCAGGCTGTCCTCCACCGTGTTCGTGGTGGCCAGGACAAGGCTGTCGAAGTCGCGTTCCTCGGTATCTCCGGTGTAGAGGTTCATGAGCGTGGCGGTGTTGCCGTTCCATGCGCTCAGGGCATGACCACAGATCACCTCGACACCGAGCTTCCAGAAACGCTCGCGGGTGGTGTCGCCGGTCCGCGAGAAGTCGAGTTGTTCGGCGGCTTTCTCGGATGCCGTCACCACGGTCACCATGTGGCGCTGAAGGGCGAGGTGCAGGGCCGTTCCGGACGCCGGCCACCAGCCGTTGATGTCGTCGAGGAGCAGCACACGGGTGCCCGGAATGGCCTTGCCTTCAAGAATGTCGTGGACCGTCATGACGTTGTCCTGCTCGACCCCCGCCAGGCGTTCGACATGCGGAAAGGCGCGCTGGAACCCCGTGCGTGTGGGCACCGAACCTGTCGCGAGGATCACGTCATCGGCCCCGAAGGTACGGATGTCGTCGGCTGACATGCCGGTGTTGAGAATGACGCGCACCTGGAGTTTTTCCAGTTGGTGGCTGCACCAGGTCAGGAACTCACCGACCTCTCCCCTTTCAGGCTGACCGGCCGCAAGGCGGAACTGGCCGCCGAGTTCGGCACTCTTCTCGACGAGCGTGACGCGATGACCGCGCATGGCCGCCACTCTCGCCGTTTCGAGACCGGCCGGGCCGCCCCCGACGACAAGGATGTGGCGGGGATTGCCGGTCTGCGGTGCGTTGTCGCCGTCCCACAGGGTTTCCCGCCCTACCGAAGGATTGACGAGACAGGAAATCCAGTAGTCGCGTATACGGCGGCCGAGACACAGCTGGTTGCACGAGATGCACGGACGGATGTCCTCGGCCCGTCCGCTGGCTGCCTTGTTGGCGAGGTGGGGGTCGGCAATCTGGCCGCGCACGATCGACACCAGATCGCATGTGCCGGAGGCGAGCGCCTCCTCGGCGCGCTGCGGGGTCTTCACGCGCGCCTCGGCTGTGACGAGGGCGTGTGTGACCACCTTCCTGATCTCTCCTGCCTCGTCCGGGCCCAGCGGTGCGGGGAAATGAAAACTGGGAACGATCTTCGAGAAATGGTTGAGATAGCTTCCCGTGCCGCAGGACAGGTAATCGCAAAGACCGCGCTTGTCGAGCCAGGCGAAGATCTCCAGTTTGTCGGCCATGGTCAGACCGCCCGGATAGGGCTCGCCACCCGAAACGGTCATGCCGACGATAAAGTCTTCTCCGCAAGCCCGCCGAATGCCCTCGACAATGCGTGTCACGAAACGCAGGCGATTTTCCAGACTGCCGCCCCAGCGGTCGTCGCGGCGATTGGTGAGAGGAGACCAGAACTGATCGATCAGGCAGGAGTAGCCGGCGAAGAGGTCGACGCCATCGAAACCGCAGGCCTGATCGCGTCTCGCCTGGCTGACGAAGGCGTCGACAAGTTCCTCGATCTCGCGATCGGTCATCACGTGGCTGCCCCATGGATCGTGATGACTCACCTGGCCCGAGGGAGACCAGTACGCGGTCCAGGAATTGTCCTGATCGCCATGGGCGCCAACGTGGTAGATCTGATGGCACATGACGGTGCCGTGTTCGTGGCAGGCGTCGGTCACCTTGCGGAAGTGTGGAATGACGACGTCATCGGCGAGAAAGTTGCCCCGGGTGAGGATGGCCGTCGGGTGTGGCGGAGACGGTTCGACGACGATCATCGCCGCCCCGCCACGGGCGCGTTCCCGGTAGTATCCCAGGTGCCTGCCGAGCGGCAGGCCGCCTTCCGCCATGTTGGCCGTATGCGCTCCGAACACGATGCGGTTCTTCAGCTCATGGCCGCGCAGCGTCACCGGGCGGAAGACATGGGGATAGGGTGTCTCTGTCATGGAAAATCCCCGATGACACTAGATTGCGTCATGGTTGGTGAAGCAGTTGTGCGAGACTCTCGACGTCCGTCACCGGCAGCGAGCAGGTCTGGCCACGGCAGACATAGGCCGTTGGCCGGCCATCGACAGCGCCCTTGCCAGAGGCCGGGTGGGTTGCGGGCAGGGCCTCTCCGGGGGCGACAACGCGAAACGCCAGGTGCATGTGTGCCGATCGCCAAACCGCGGTAATGAGCGAGTCCGTCGCCTTCTCGCCCCTCGTTCCGATGATGGTGACGTCAATCGCCTTGAGGAGGAGATCAAGGTTGAGAATCATGACCGCATGTCCGGCGGGATTCTTCGCCAGGTCCCGGGCAAAGGCGGCCACGGTCTCTTCGGCCCGTTCGCGGTACCCTTCCTGTCCTGTCAGGCGCCACAGACGGGCCAGAACGCCGACCATGGTGCCGTTGCCCGACGGCGTGGCATTGTCGATGGCCGTCTTGGTGCGCACGATGAGCGCGTCGGCGTCGTCGGCCGTGAAGAAGTAGCCGCCACCATCGCCGTCCCGGTAGAACCGATCTGCCACATCGACCCATGCGCGGGCCCGTTCGAGGAAGTGTCCATCGCCGGTCACGTCATGGAGGATGAGCGCGGCGTCGGCCATGTGACTGTAGTCGTCGATCATCGCGACATCGAGAGTGGCGCCTGCCCTGGCGCTGTGTCCCAGACGATTCCCTGACGCCATGGCGCCCGAGACATGATGGAAGGCGCGCCGCGCCATGGCGATCCACTCCGTTCGCCCGAAAGAGGCGCCGGCGCGGGCGAGGGCCCGGATCATGAGACCGTTCCAGTCCGCCAGCACCTTGTCGTCGAGGCCCGGTCGGGGCCGCTTCGCGCGCCGTTCGAGCAGACGCCGGCGCAGCGGCGCGAGGCGGATCTCGCCGGCCGCATCGGGCTCCTTGACAAGGCTGTTCAGGATTGTCTTTCCCTCCCAGTTGCCGTGTGCCTGGACGTCGTGGAACTCCTTGAAAAACGCCGAATCGTCTCCGAGAACCTCGTCGACTTCCGACTCTGTCCAGACATAGAAGGCTCCTTCCTCCCCGCGCCCCTCGGCGTTCAGCGAGTCGGCATCAAGGCTGGAACAGAAGGCGCCTTCCCCGGTCATCATTTCGCACTGCAGCCAGGCGACCGTTTCCTCGACCCGCCTGCGGTAGAGGTCCTTTCCCGTGACGAGCCACAACCGGGTATAGAAGTCGATCAGAAGGGCATTGTCGTAGAGCATCTTCTCGAAATGCGGAACAAGCCAGTAGCGGTCAACGGAGTAGCGTGCCCAGCCGCCCCGCAGATGATCGTAGAGACCGCCGCGCGCCATGGCGTCAGCCGACACCTCGACGGCCTGCATGAACGCCCCTTCCCCCTCCCGGCGCCAGGCACGCAGCAACAGGTCGAGATCGCCGACATGGGGAAACTTCGGCGCTTCCCCGAGCCCGCCGAAACGCATGTCGACGATGTCGAGCAGACGCCGGGCGGTGGTGTCTGCGATATCGTGGGGGATGTCGCCTCCTCCCTGACCCGCCGAGAGTTTGGCCAGCGCCTCGGCGAGAGCCGTGCGATTGTGTTCAACCCTTTCGGGCTGATCGCGGTAGGTCGTCTCCACCACCTGCAGCACTTTGGTGAATCCCGGTCGACCGAACTTCGGCGCCGACGGAAAGTAGGTGCCGCCCCAGAAAGGCTCCCCGTCAGGTGTCAGAAACATGGTGAGCGGCCATCCGCCCTGCTGGCCGAGCAGCTGCAGGGCCGACTGGTAGATGGCGTCAATGTCCGGTCGTTCCTCCCGGTCGACCTTGATGTTGACGAAGAGGTCATTCATCACGCCGGCAATCTCTTCGTTCTCGAAGCTCTCATGGGCCATGACGTGACACCAGTGGCAGGCGGCGTAGCCGACCGAAAGCAGGATCGGCCTGTCGTGTTGCCGCGCGTATTGCAGGACATCCTGGCGCCACGGTTGCCAATGGACAGGGTTGTCGCGATGCTGATGGAGATAGGGACTGGTTTCCCCGTCGAGGTTGTTGCGCCGGAAATCCAGGACCATGTTGCGTTCGCCGGTTCGGGAGCCCTACCCTGACCGCTGCGTTCGACATTCTCAACCGGTATTCGCCATGAAAGTGACCATCAAGATCGACTGTACCCCTGAGGAGGCCCGCGCATGTCTGGGCATGCCGGACATGCGTCCCATACAGGACGAATTCATGGCCGGACTGAAGGAACGCATGAACGAAGCGCTGTCCCGGTTCGACCCCGAAGCCATGCTGAAGGAATGGACCGGGACGTCAGGTGACAGCATGAACCAGATGATTGACATGTGGCGCCACATGCTGAACCCGGCGAAACGCGACTGAGCCACTGTTTCACGTGAAACAGTGGCGTGATCCATGCGGAGGCCCGGCGGGCGAACGGGACCGTGAATCGCCTGCTGCGATCTTGCGGGTCGCACATGTGACGCAGCGACGATGCGCAACGCGGTGATCGTGACGGGTCACAGGGGCTGCCAACGGAAAAGACCCTCGCCGTCCGGCTGCGCCAGTCCCCGATGCAACGGAGGCATTGATCGTGCCATCTGCTGATGTGCCGTGCCGTGCCATGAAAGGCGATCGTCCACTTTCATCTGCAGGTCCCCGACGGTGACCATCTTCGCGTTGGCCACGGCCCCTGGCCGGGCAGCCATTGCCGTGATCCGGGTTTCGGGCCCGGCTGCGGGAGAGACGGTGAGACGCCTTGCCGGCAGAGATCTGCCCGCTGCCCGACAGGCGGTCGTGCGCCGTCTTCATGATGGCCGCTCGGGAGACGTGATCGATCAGTCCCTGATCCTGTGGTTTCCGGGACCCGCGACAGTCACGGGAGAGGACGTGGCGGAGTTTCACGTCCATGGTGGACGCGCGGTGGTGCGCGGCGTTCTCGACGCCCTGGCATCCGTACCCGGCTTGCGGCCCGCCGAACCGGGGGAATTCACAAGGCGTGCTGTGCTGAACGGCAAGATGGACCTCGTGGAGGCGGAGGCGGTGGCGGACCTCGTCGCTGCCGACACGTCACGTCAGCGCCATCAGGCTCTCGACCAGCTCCAGGGGTCGCATTCCGCTCTCTATGACGGGTGGCGTCAGCGCCTTGTCGCCGCCATGGCGCGCCTTGAGGCCGTCATCGATTTTCCCGACGAGGAATTGCCGGCCGGCCTCATCGATGACAACACGGCGGCCATGATCGCTCTCGAAGGAGAGGTGCGCGCCCATCTCGATGACGCACGCCGTGGCGAGCGGCTGCGCGAGGGTCTCAGCGTTGTCATTCTCGGAGCACCCAATGTCGGCAAGTCGAGCCTTCTCAACGCCCTTGCGGGAAGCGATGCGGCGATTGTTTCCGCCGAGGAGGGAACGACGCGGGACGCGGTCGAGGTGACCATGGATATCGCTGGCTTTGCCGTCCGCCTTGTCGACACCGCAGGATTGCGGGAAGTTCCGCAAAGTGTCGAGGCAGAAGGGATCCGGCGGGCCCTGAAGAGGGCGCAGAAAGCTGACCTGACGCTGCTTGTTGGCGATGCCAGCCGTTGGGACGAGACATGGCCCGCCATCGAGTCCCATTGCCGCGAGGATGCGCTTGTCGTGGCCGGAAAGACAGACCTCGCCCGTCCTCCCCCGGGCATCCCGGGTCTGTCGGCGAAGACCGGGGAGGGGATTGATCGCCTCATCAAGGCCATGGCCCGGCGCTTCCACCTGGCATGGCAGGGAGCCGGACTGTCGCCGTCGCGGACCAGACACAGGGCAGCGCTTCTGCAGGTTGCGGAGGCCCTGGCGCGCTATCGTGACCCGCAGACCAGCGATATCACGCTGGCAGCCGAGGACCTGCGTGTGGCGGCCACGGCACTGGGACGACTTCACGGCAGGGTGGACGTGGAGGATCTTCTCGACGTGATCTTCTCGGAGTTCTGTATCGGGAAGTGATTGTTTCACGTGAAACAACGCTTTGACCCTCCGGGCCGCCATCACTACATTCCGGTCATGACGCATTCCCTTGTTCACGATGTCATTGTCATTGGCGGCGGGCATGCTGGTACCGAGGCGGCGGCAGCGGCGGCCCGGTGCGGCGCTGCAACGCTTCTTGTGACCCTGCGCCGTTCGACCATTGGCGCAATGTCGTGCAATCCCGCCGTTGGTGGTCTCGGCAAGGGGCACCTGGTGCGCGAGATTGATGCCCTTGATGGCCTCATGGGGATGGCCATAGACCGCTCGGGCATCCAGTTCCGTCTTCTTAACGCCAGCAAGGGGCCGGCCGTTCAAGGCCCCAGGGCCCAGGCTGACCGGTCGCTCTATGCCCGTGCGGTCAGAGAACTTCTTGATAAACAACAACAACTTGACATTCTGGAAGGCGAGGCCGCCGACCTGGTCCTTGACCACGCAGGAGAGATTGCAGGTATCAGGCTTGCCGACGGCAGGCTCTGCCGTGGTCGTGCGGTGATTCTCACCACCGGAACATTCCTGCGCGGGATGATTCACGTCGGCGAAGAGCGATGGCCGGCGGGACGGATCGATGATGACGCCACTGTGGCGCTCGCCCGGACGCTTGAGAGGCATCGCTTTTCCCTTGGACGGCTGAAGACGGGAACGCCGCCGCGGATCGATGGGCAGACCATCGATCATGCCATCCTGGAGGTCCAGCCGGGAGACGATCCTCCGCAACCGTTCTCGTGGCTGACCCGCGCGATCACCGTGCCACAGGTTCCCTGTCATATGACGGCCACGACGAACGCCACGCACGACATCATCCGCACCAACCTTGACCGGGCGCCTGTCTATTCCGGCAGAATCGACGGAACAGGCCCGCGCTACTGTCCCTCCATCGAGGACAAGGTGGTGCGGTTTGGCGACCGGGAGAGCCACCGGATCTTTCTGGAGCCCGAGGGGCTTGAGACCGAGACGGTTTACCCGAACGGCATCTCCACGTCGTTGCCGCGCGATGTTCAGGAGGCCTTTGTCGCCACGATTCCAGGACTGGCCGGGGCGCGCATTCTGCGTCACGGATACGCCATCGAGTATGACTACGTCGATCCGCGCCAGCTTGATCACACGCTGCAGACACGACGGATTCCGGGGCTCTTCCTGGCCGGCCAGATCAATGGCACCACGGGATACGAGGAGGCGGCGGGGCAGGGGCTGGTCGCCGGAATCAACGCGGCGCGCCGCGCGGGCGGTCTTCCAGGTGTGCGGTTTGACAGGGCAGAAGCCTATCTGGGCGTCATGATCGATGATCTCGTCACGAGGGGGACCACTGAACCCTACCGCATGTTCACGAGTCGTGCAGAGTACCGTCTCGTCCTGAGAGCCGACAATGCCGACCTGCGCCTGACCGCGAAGGGCCGTGAGGCCGGATGTGTCGGGGAGAGGCGATGGCGGGTCTTCACCCGCCGCCGCCGGGAGGTTGCGGCGGCCATGACACGGGCTTGTGCGCTGCAGGTCAGCCCGGATGAAGCGCGCGCGGCGGGGTTCGATGTCAACAGGGATGGTCGCCGCCGCAACCTGTTTGACCTTGCGGCGGCGCCCTGCGAGGACGATCAGCGACTTCTGGCCCTGTGGCCGGAGATCGCGTCATGGCCCGATCACGCGAGGGATCAGGTGAGAATTGCCGGGCGCTACCGGGGTTACCTGGGTCGCATGGAGGCGGACATTGCCGCCTTTCGCCGGGACGAGGCCCTCGATCTTCCACCCGGTCTCGACTACGCCCGTGTTGGCGGACTGTCTGCCGAAATGCGCGAGACGATGTCAGTTGCCCGTCCGGCCACACTTGGACAGGCGGCGCGGCTTCCAGGCGTGACGCCTGCCGCCCTGCAGGCGCTGCTCCGCCACGTCCGGCGGGAGGCGGCGTGACCGGCGACGACGTGTGCCGGCGTCTTGGCGTCACGCCGGAAACGTCCGAGCGCCTCGCCGCCTATGTTGCCGTTCTCGGCGCATGGCAACCGCGCCTCAAGCTCATTGGCCCCGGGACTGTTGACGAGATTTGGTCGCGACACATTCTGGATTGCGGGCAGATTGCCCGTTATGTTCCGCCGACGTGCCGGCGACTCGTCGATCTCGGTTCCGGTGCCGGTCTGCCCGGCATGATTCTCGCCATCATGGGGGTTGCCGGCGTCGAGATGGTGGAACGAGACGAGAGCAAGACGGCGTTTCTTCATGCTGCAGCCAATGTCTGTGATGTCGATGTCACCATTCACCGCATGCGCATCGAGGATCTCCCTCGCGAGCCGGCTGATGTCGTGACGGCTCGTGCTCTGGCCCCCCTTGATGCGCTCCTGCCCGTCACGGCCCCCTTTCTGGGCGAGGGTTCCGTTGCCATTTTCCCCAAAGGACGGTCCGTGGACGAAGAACTGAAGTCCGCCGCCCGTCACTGGCACATGTGGTTCTCGCGCCACGCCAGTCTTTCGGATGCACAATCCAGCGTTCTGGTCATCAACAGGATACACCATGATTCCTGACCGCAACCGCGCCTCAAGGCCACGTGTGGTCGCCGTGGCCAACCAGAAGGGCGGGGTCGGAAAGACGACCACCGTCATCAACCTTGCGACCGCCTTTGCGGCCACAGGGCACAAGGTCCTCGTCGTTGATGCCGATGCCCAGGGAAATGCCAGCACGGGTCTTGGTGTCGAGCCTTCGGCCAGAACGACGACGACATACGACTTGCTCAATGCAGGGAACGTGACACCGGCGCCGACCATGATACCCGGATTGAGCCTCATTCCGGCGACCGCCGATCTTTCCGGTGCGGATGTCGAGCTGGTTGACGTTCCCGACCGCCAGAGCGTTTTTGCGACGGCGCTGTCAGAAGTGGTTGGCGGATACGAGTTCGTGCTTGTCGACTGTCCGCCGTCGCTCAGCCTGATGACGCTCAATGCCCTGGTGGCCGCCGACGAGGTCCTTGTTCCCATGCAATGCGAGTTCTTCGCCCTGGAGGGTCTCTCGCTGCTGCTCGACACAATCGAGAGAGTTGCCGGCACCCACAATCCGGGACTGCATATCGGCGGGATCGTGCTCACGATGTTCGATCGCCGGAACCGCTTGTCCCGCGAGGTGGAACGCGATGTGCGCCGCGTCATGGGAGACGTCGTCTATCGTACGCTCATTCCGCGCAACGTCAGGGTGAGCGAGGCGCCATCACACGGCATGCCTGTGATTGTATACGATGTTGAATGTGCGGGGGCTCGGGCCTATGTGCGTCTGGCAAAGGAGTTCCTGAGTCGCCACGCCGTGCATACCGGGAGCGCTCCATGACGAGGGCGAGAAGTCTTGGACGCGGCCTCGACGCGCTCATCGGAACACCGGCAAGGGCAGCCGTCTCCGGCATGCGCACGGTCTCCATCTCGGCGCTGAGGCCCGGTCGCTTTCAGCCCCGCACCCGATTCAACGATCAGGATATTGACGGTCTCGCCCAGTCCCTCGAGGACAGTGGCATGATGCAGCCCATCATCGTCAGACCCGCCGGCGACGGCATGATGGAGATCGTAGCCGGTGAGAGGCGCTGGCGGGCGGCGCAGCGGGCACGGCTCCACGATGTTCCTGTCGTCGTCAAGGACATGAGTGATCGCGAGGCCCTGGAACATGGACTGGTTGAGAATCTCCAGCGGGAGGATCTGGGCCCGGTTGAGGAAGCGGCAGGCTATCGCCGTCTTGACGAGGAATTCGACCTGACCCAGGAAGCCATCGCGGCCCTTGTCGGCAAGAGCAGGGTTCATGTCGCCAATACGCTGCGCCTGCTTCAGCTTCCCGAGCCGGTGCGCAAGCTGATCAACGAGGGACAGCTCAGTGCAGGCCATGGTCGAGCCTTGCTGGGGGCCGGCCAGCCCGAAGTCCTTGCCGCGCGCATCCTGAAGGAACGACTGTCAGTGCGCCAGACGGAGGCACTGGTGCGCAGTCACCGCAGGCGTGGTTCAGGGCCAACGAAATCCGTCGACCCCGACGTTCGGGCGCTCGAAAGGCGGCTTGGCGAGGCAACCGGCCTGAAGGTCGCGATCAATCCCAGAGGCGAAACAGGGAGACTGACACTGACCTACCGGACGCTCGAGCAGCTCGACGACATCATTGCCCGTCTCGAACGGGGCGCCACAGGTCCAAAGAACCGGCAAAACCAGCCATGAGTGCCTGGAGCGCTCGCCCCGGCGCATGAAGACAGTGTGTCGGAAAAACCGGGGAAACCATGTCACGCCCGGGCCCCCGATGCTGCCGGCATTCACGACACCGCGCCGTCACCGGCGCGGGCGGCCGCACAGTTCGTTTTCACCCCATGCACCCTGGCACATCGTCCAGGAACGGGGTCTTGCCTGCGATATCGATCTCGATGCTGTTGAAAACATCAGGGCAAGGATGGCGGGGTTGACGACCGCAACGGTCCAGCGCTCGCTCACGACCCTCGATCGGGTTGTCGTACCTCGCGCCTGAGATGTTCCCGTCAGGGTCATTGCCATACCGGCGATGTCGCAGGGGAATCGGCGAGATGGTTGTCGATGAGTCCCGTCGACGATTTTCCGGGCAAGAGCGCCGGCGCCTCGCAGGTCTGGTCTTCAGATCGCAAGGATGGGCCTGTCGTGCCTCGCCGGCGTGATTCTCCCGGGAGACGACGGTCAGGCCTGGCCTGCGTCAATGATGCCGCGACGGATGTCCCTGCTTCTGCGGAAGAGATCCTCGAGCTCCTCGCCCTCGCCCCATCGAATGGCGCGCTGAAGCCTGGAGAGGTCCTCGCTGAATCGCTGGAGCATTTCGAGGACGGCTTCGCGGTTGTTGAGGTAGACATCGCGCCACATCACGGGGTCCTGGGCAGCGATCCTCGTGAAGTCCCTGAATCCGCTCGCCGAATACTTGATGACCTCATGCCTGGTGTGGTTTTCCATGTCGGCGACGGTGCCGACGATGTTGAAGGCGATCAGTGTCGGCAGATGGGAGGTCAGCGCCATCACCCAGTCATGGTGATCGGCATCGATGATATCGATCATGGAACCGGCGCGGCGCCACAGTTCGCAGACCCTTTCGATGGCTTCGCGCGCCGTGCCTTCAGGAGGTGTGAGCACACACCAGCGGCCCTCGAACAGGCTGTCGAAACCGCTTTCGGGACCCGAATCCTCCGTTCCGGCAAGGGGATGACCAGGGACGAAATGGACGCCGTCGGGAATGGCGGGCGCCACGTCGCGGATGACAGCCTGTTTCACAGACCCCACATCGGTCACGATCTGGCCCGGTTTCAGGACTGGCGCGATGGTTCTGGCGATCATGCCGTTGGTGCCGACCGGGGTGGAAATGACCACCAGATCGGCGCCGCGGGCAGCCTCGGCATGGTTCTTCGTTACCCGGTCGGCCAGACCCAGTCTTGTGACCGTCTCGAGGGTTGAATCGCGCTGCGCACAGGCGACGATCCGCCGTGCAAGACCCTTGCGGCGAATGACTCGTGCGAGCGAGGATCCAATCAGGCCGATGCCGATCAGACAGACCGTATCGAACAGCGGATCCCGACTCATGTGCTGCCCATGAAGCGGGTGAGGCTGTCCATGAGCGCCTCCATCTCGTCGTCGAGACCGATGTTGATTCGCAGACCGTCCGGGATTCCGTAGGCGCCAAGATCGCGGACAAGAATCGCCTCGGATGCCAGGAACCGCTCTGCGGCCGTGGCCTGGGAAGGGCCGCCCGGGAAACGCACCAGGACGAAGTTGACGACGCTCTCGGGAATATCCAGACCGATCGCCTGCAGGCGTCGGGTGAGTCGGGGCAGCCAGCGTGTGTTGTGCTCGACAGCACGCTGCAGGTGGTCGGCATCGTCAAGCGCCGCGGTCGCCGCAGCCTGGCCGACGGCATTGACGTTGAAGGGACCGCGGACCCTGTGAAGCGCATCAATGACAGCCGGCGGACCGTACATCCAGCCGACCCTGAGGCCGGCCAGGGAGTAGACCTTGGAGAACGTTCGCGTCATGACCGTGTTGGCGCTGTCGTGCACGAGTTCGGCTCCGGCACTGTAGTCATCGCGGGTCACGAACTCGGCATAGGCGGAATCGATCACGAGAAGAACGTGATCGGGCAGGCCGGCTCGCAGCCTGGCAACGTCGCCGGCCGGAATGACGCTGCCCGTCGGATTGTTGGGATTGGCAAGGAAAACCAGCTTCGTTCTTTCGGTGACCGCCGCCAGCATGGCTGCGACGTCCACCCGGAAGTCCCTTTCGGGAGCCCTGACGGGCGTTGCCCCGGCGGCAAGGGCGGCGATCGGATAGATGGCAAAGCCGTACTGGCTGTAAAGGACCTCGTCGCCTGGACCGGCATAGATGCGCGCCAAAAGCTGGAGGACCTCATCCGACCCGTTGCTGCACATGATTCGCTCCGGGTCCAGATCCTGGGACCGGGCGATGGCCTCACGAAGATCATGGGAGCTGCCGTCGGGATAGCGGACCACTGTGTCCACCGCCGTCCGCGCTGCCTTGATGGCGCGTAGACTGGGTCCGAGAGCCGACTCATTGGAAGACAGCTTGATGACGCGGCGGCCCTCAGAGTCGGTGGCGGAACTTCTCCCGGGAACGTAGGCCTTGATGTCGAGAATGCCGGCCCGGGGTGCGGGTGCGTTCATGGTTTTTCCCGAATCACTGTTCAAACGGTGCGGGATAGGACCCCAGGACCATGCCAGTCAAGGAATCCATGACAATGCGGCGCCCTTCATCTCCCGCGTGCCAGCCGTCGAGAATTGTGATCCGGGTTTGTGAAACAGCGTCAGCGGACCCGTCGAGGACCCCGACCACGGTCCGGTCGTCTCCCGAAGGTTCAGGTGCGGTCGCCGACAGCACGAACGCCTCGCAGCGCGACCCTGATTGAGGTGCTGGAGGAACAAACGGAAGCAGGGCGACGATATGGAGTGCGGCATGTCCGCCGCGGACAAGGAGGTCAAGGGCATCATGGTCCCCGGCCGCAATCACCGCCAGTCGGTCCCGGCCTTCCGCCACCCGGTGCATGGCCTCGATGGCGTCTTCGGTTTCAGGCATCCGGGTGCTCGAACCGTAGAAATCCCGCGCGGTGTCACGGAGGCCAGCCTGCGACCCACCCACCACGACGGAGAAGGCTCCCTGGAGCGGCAACAGGGCACACAGCATTTCACGCCACATGCGCACCAGCGCAGCCGGTGGAAAGGCGCCACGGTTGCGGGCCAGGAGGCGGCGCAGGATGATCGCTTCCCGGCCCGGCCTGACGAAGCGATCGAGTGTGCCGGCTTGCGACTTGGCCTCGGCGATCTCGTCGACGAGTTCGACGCGACGCAAGATGAGGTCGAGAATGCCGTCGTCGACGGTGTCAATCTCCCGGCGCAGGCGGGTGAGGGTGTGTTCGGGCGTTGTCAGCGTGATGCCCCGGCCGCTGTGTTGGGTCAGGCATGCTGTTTAGGGGACATCCGTACCAAAGGCAAAACCAGACATGCATGCCTGGAGCGCTCGCCCCGGCGCATCAAACAGAGTGTTTCAGAGAAAACCGGATGACGTCAGCAGGGATTGCCGCCGCCTTGTCGATGGTCCAGGGTTGCCGACACCCGAAAGTGCCGCTGCAAAGGTTCATGAAGGGCGTTTCGCTCTTCGCCGCCGGCCATGATCAGGACTCTGCAGCTGCAGAGTCCTGATCATGGCAAACGGCGCACACCCATGCCACCCGTCTGCCGGCAGGCGGCGCGCCCGGTCGAAGGCTTGACAGCCCGGCGAGCGGCCTCCATAGAGCTTTCCACGCTCCGCTGACCATCATCTCAGGTTCATGGCATCTGGCCACACGGCGGAATGAGTTGGACATGACCGAGGCTCCCAAAGCCGTTCACGAAATCCAGGATGACCTTCCGGGCCCACGTGTCGAACTGGCCGGAGGCGCGGCCGTCAGGCTCGAATCCGGCGAAAGGCTGGGGCCGGTGCGCGTCGCCTACCAGACATGGGGAACCCTGAACGACGCCCGGGACAACGCCGTCTTGATCTGCCATGCCCTGACGGGCGATCAGTATGCCTTCGGCACCCATCCCGTCACCGGAAAGAACGGATGGTGGGAGTCGATGGTGGGGCCCGGCAAGCCGGTCGACACGGACCGTTTCCATGTCATCTGTCCGAACTGCCTTGGTGGCTGCATGGGAACGACAGGGCCTGCGGCGGTCAATCCGGAGACGGGTGAACTCTACGGCACGTCGTTTCCGATCATCACCATTGGCGACATGGTCAACGTGCAGGCGATGCTCCTCGATCACCTCGGCGTCGAGAAGGTCATGTGCGTCATCGGCGGTTCGATGGGCGCCATGCAGGTTCTCGACTGGGCCGCCCGTTACCCCGACCGGGTTGTCAGTGCCGTGCCGATTGCCGGCGCCGCCCGTCATTCAGCACAGAACATCGCATTCCATGAGGTCGGACGCCAAGCCATCATGGCTGACCCCAACTGGTGTGGCGGATTCTATTATCGCGAAGGAAAGCGCCCGGAGAAGGGGCTCTCCGTTGCCAGGATGGCGGCCCACGTCACCTATCTTTCGGAGCCGGCGCTATGGCGCAAGTTCGGCCGGGAACTGCAGAACCGCTACATGAAGTCCTATGAGGGATTCGGCGCCGACTTTCAGGTCGAGAGCTATCTGCGCCATCAGGGTGCCAGCTTTGTCGAGCGCTTCGATGCCAACGCCTATCTCTACATCACCCGCGCCATGGATTACTTCGATCTCGAGGCCGACCACGGCGGAGACCTCGCCAAAGCCTGGCGGGAGACAAAGGCGCGTTTCCTGTTGACGAGCTTTACCAGTGACTGGCTTTTTCCGACATCCGAGAGCAAGGAGGTCGTACACTCCCTCATCCGGGCCGGTGTGAACGTGAGTTTTGTGGAGATCGAAAGTGACAAGGGTCACGATGCCTTCCTGCTTCACGAACCGGACCTGTTCGAGACCACGGCAGGTTTTCTCGACAGTGTCGCGCGCGATCTTGGCTTCTAGAGCATGACCATCACACATGCCGGGGGCGGCAGCGCAACCGTGATTGAATCGCCGCACGCCGGATGGCCTTCGCTGGCACGTCAGGTACGGGTCCGGGGATCATGAGTCTCCTTTCCGGTGCGCGCGACCGCTTCATTCTTGGAGAGAACCGCTTTGGTCTGAGGCCGGATCTCGGGTTGGTCGCCAGCATGATCGAGCCGGGATCGCGCCTTCTTGATGTCGGATGCGGCAACGGCGCCCTGCTCGACTATCTCGTTCGGGAACTCGATTGCGATGGTCGCGGCATGGAGATCTCCCAAGCCGGTGTCAATGCCTGCGTGGCGCGCGGACTGCCGGCGGTCCAGGGAGATGCGGACCGCCACCTTGTCGATTATCCCGATGACAGCTTCGACTGCGTCATCCTGAGTCACACGCTGCAGGCCGTGCACCGGCCAGGCGAGGTCCTGCGCCAGATGATGCGGATCGCCGACGTTGCCATCGTATCCATTCTCAATTTCGGGCACTGGAGGGCGCGACTCTCGATGGTGACCCGCGGACGCATGCCTCACACCCGCGTTCTCCCGGAACCCTGGTTCATGACCAGCACCATTCGTCCATGCACGGTGCGTGACTTCATGGATCTCGTGCGTCTCGAGGGTCTGTTGACGGGCGACTGCTATGGCATCGCGAAAGAGCGGGAGGTCACCGTGATCCGTCACGGCTTCGAGGGACAGGCAAACCTCTTTGCCGAGCAGGCGGTCTTCGAAGTGTTGCCATCGAAACGGCGGAAATCACGCCGCCGGTCCTGACCGCGTCCGGTTTGCGTGATGCGAGCGGACCGGCTGGACGCGGCCTGGCCTCGCGACAAGTCGCCGGAGCCGGAATCGCCTTGCGGCCGGAATGGCGCCATGGACCTCCTTGACGGCTTCCACGAGGAGAACACCGGGCCAGGGCAGCCCCCATTTTCGTCCGACGCGTTCCCATGCCGGCGCCGACCAGAGCGAAAGACCCCGGTGACTGGGAGGAACATAGATGGCGCGCTCGACCGTCTGCGGCGTGAACAGGGACTCCCGAAGAAGACGGTTGATCTGGCGTTCGCTGAAGGGATAGCCATGGCCGAACGGTGTGTGGTCAGCTCTGGACCAGATCCCGCCGCGATGGGCGACAACGACAACGATGCGCCCCGCCGGCGTCAGCACACGCCAGAGTTCCCGCATGGCGACAGTGCGTGGTTCGCAGTGTTCCAGGGCATGAACCAGCAGGATGCGATCCACCGACTGGTCGGGAATGGGAAGCGCATCGTCGGCGATGAGACAGGTCCTGCTCATCCCCTCCAATGGCCAGCGTATCGCGCCCTGCATGGCCGGCGCCAGGGCGAGAACCCTTTCGGCCTCGTTGCGGAAGACGGCAAGGAAGGGCGCGGTGAATCCCAGCCCCGCGACCCGCAAGCCGGTGACGTCCGGCCACAGGGCGCGAATGCGGGTCCCCACCAGCTTTCGGGTGATGTTGCCCAGGCGGCTGGAATAGAAGGAATCGAGTTCGCAAGCGTCCTGATACAATGGCTCTCCGTCTGCAACCTTATCGCCCAGCATACCTGAATTCGACAGGGAGCGACCCACCGCTGCAGCGGCGGCTCCCTGCGAACCAACATGCAGGACGTGCCGCTGTCACCCGAAGAATGTCTTGTCTCAAGGGAGAGCCGTTGCCGGTCCCGCAGCGGTGGTGGCACCCGGGGGACTGTTCTCCTATCCTCGAACGGACTGCCATGCGGAGGATCCATGAAGCTTCACTACAGCACGACGTCGCCGTTCGTGAGAAAAGTGATGGTGGCTGCCCACGAACGGGGTGTCGCTCATCGAATCGAACTGACAGGTCCACAGGGCGCGGGGTCCGACAGCCTTTGTTCGGACAACCCCCTGGAAAAGGTTCCGACGCTGATTCTGGACGACGGCCGCAGTCTCTTTGACAGCTTCGTGATCGTCGACTGGCTCAATTCGTGTGGCAGCGGTCCGAACCTGATACCGGATGATGCCCGCGAACGATCGGATGTCCTTCGAAGGCATGCACTTGCCGACGGGATCATGGAGGCGGCCGTTTTGAGCGTCATGGAACGCCGCCGTCCCGAGGAGAAGCAGTGGGATGGTTTCCTCGCTCACCAGCGTGGCAAGATGGAGCGGTCGATGGCGATTCTCGAGCGCGAGGCGGATGCCTTCGCCGGAAAGGTCGATCTTTCGACGATTGCCGTCGGCGCGGCCCTCGGCTACGTGGCGTTCCGTCATGCCGACCTCGACTGGAGGGCCGGTCACGGTGCGCTCGAGCACTGGTTTGCGGAGTTTTCACAGAGACCGTCCATGGTCTCGACCGAGCCCGGCGATTCGTGACTTATGATGACATCTGCCTTGCGCTCGCGCCGCACGGTCTGATTGCCCGGGGTGGATTCGCGCCGGACGCCGCCGATGGCCTCGACAGCGACGCGCGGTGCGTCGTTATGGTCGGCAACGCCGGCCCGGCCATGTGGCGGAGCTTCGCGGCAGGTCCGCAAGCCGACAAGGATCCGCTGAATCTCTGGACATACAGGGTTCTTGGCGCCATCGCCTGCAGGCTCGGATGCGCGGTCGTCTTTCCATTCGAGGGTCCGCCGTGGCGGCCTTTCCAGAGCTGGGCGATGCGTGCCGACGCCGTGTCCGTTTCGCCCCTCGGCATCCTGATTCATGCGACGTACGGTCTGTGGCATGCCTATCGCGGCGCATTCGTCTTCCGCGAAGCGGTCACCGGTCTCCCATTGCGCGATGATGTCGCAAGTCCCTGCGAGAGCTGTGACGAACAGCCCTGTCTTTCAACCTGTCCGGTCGATGCCTTCGATGCGGATTCCTACGATGTTCCCGCCTGCCGACGTCATCTGCAGTCACCCGAAGGGACGGACTGCATGAATCTCGGGTGCCGGGCGCGCCGCGCCTGTCCCGTCGGCCAACGCTATCGCTATCCGAACGGCCAGGCACGGTTTCACATGGAGGCCTTCCGTTCGGCGGTTGTGGCGAGACCTGTCGTCAATCCCGGGGACGAAGGGAGGAATCACTCATGACCCCCTCACTGCTGGGCGTCCATTGCACCTTCCAGATCACTCTGCGTTCCCTGGCACCTGTCATCATGGTCGGGTTGATCGCGTGCCTCATGGTGTTCCCCGGCAGCGCCGGGGCAGGATCCATCGAAGAAGCGCGCATCGCCCTGGCTGACGGGCGTTTCAAGGAGTCCGCACGAATAGCTCAAGAGCTTGATACCTCCGAAGGGCAGGTGCTTGCCTCGAGGGCCCTCGGGATTTACGCCCACTACATCCTCGGGGAGGGAGACGACACCAGGGAGCCACTCCTGCTGCGGGCAATCGAGTTTGCCAGGAAGGCCGTCGAGAGCGACCCGGGCAATGCTGATGCGCACGTCATGCTGTCTGCGGCCCTCGGTCGCCACGCGCAGGTGATCAGTTCCATGGAAGCTTCGAACAAGGGATACGTCACGATGATCCGGGAGGCCGCGGAAACGGCGCTCGGCATCGATCCCGATCTGGTCGCGGCGCATCTTTCGCTGGGCCGGCTGCACGCCGAACTGATCAACGTGATGGGCTCGTTCCTGGCGCGAACACTCTACGGCGCGCGCGAGAAGGACGCCCTGGCGCATCTCGAGCGTGCCTTCGAACTGGCACCGGACACGAAGGAGGTGACCCTGCAGTTTGCACTGGGGCTTCTGACCCTCGACGAAGATGCCTACGGAACAAGGGCTCGTGAACTCCTGATGCACTCTGTCGCGATCCCGCCCGGCGATGCCTACGAGGCCCTTGTCCACGAGGAGGCCGTCAGGCACCTCGAGGGCCTGCAAGAAGGTGGCGGCTGATCTCAGAGCTTGACCTGGAATGCAGGACTTTTCCACGCTATGGCTGACGGGGCAGATTTGCGATGACTGGGGGACGGTTCGGCACGTTTTCGCGCGAGCTGGTATCTGCGTTGTGGTGCGAATCGGGGCGTTCGAGGCCCTGCGCGTGCTGCCTCCGGCGCCGTTTGCGGCATGGGTCGAGCTGTTTTGCACGTGCGCGGTCTGGCAGCCGGGGTCCACGGTCTCTCAGATGGCCCGTGCCGTGGCGGTTGGCGCCGCGGATGCGCTTGCCGTCGGCAACAAGGGCTGAGGGCGATGGCAAGCCGGGGCTGGCACCAGCGCTTGATCACGTCCTCCAGGGCTTGCGGGTCGATCGCCTGCACGATCCTGTGGAGGGTCGACTTGGAGACTGGCTCACAAAGCCCCGTCTTCGGGTTCCGCCAGGCACCGATGGCCTCCAGTTCCTCCTAAGGTGAGAGAGGACGCGCACTGCTCGGCAGCCAGGCAGCCCTTCAGGTTCGCCATCGCGGCGAGGATGTGCACGGTGAGCACGCAGGCGAGCGTGTGCTTCCTGCCCTGGGCCCGGCACAAGTCGTCCACCGCCGCCAGTGCGGCGCAGCGTCTGCGGGTCCCGGGGCGCCAGGGCGGGATCGGCGGGCGGCATGACGTCCGCTGGCAGGGACTGCCGAGCAGAGCCCGGGCGTCGCGCCGCAGCAACACAGCGAAGATCTCCTTCTTGTTGTTGTGGGGGTCGATGTCGCGCCTGTTGGCGCGGGCAAAGCCACGGGTCTTGCCCAGCTTCTCCCAGCCCGCCGCCCTGTAGAGCGTGCCGATGAAGCGCTCCGGGTCGCAGAACGTCTCGGCCAGAACAACCCGATGGCCGTGCACGTTCAACCAATCATCGGCCAGCCGGCGGGCCATGCCCGCCAGAAAGAACGAGGCGACGTTGGGCAGCACCCCGGGCTCGGACAGGACCAGCAGGCGTGTGTTGTTGGCGATCAGCGCGAGGCGCGCCACACTTGAAGGTGCCGTTCTGCCACGCCGCCAGGCCCAGCCACTGGCCCCGGAAGATCGCAACATAGCGCAGACCACAGCCTGCCAGCCGGCGAAAGCCAAGATCATGGCGTACGTCCATCACAGCATCCCAGGGCGGATGCTCCTGCGGCGTCGCCAGGCGGATCGCGACCTCGCTCAGGGAGAAATGCTCGGGAACGCTCCCGAAAATCGGACAGGCTTGTGCGCGTTTGCGAATCGACATGCCGCGAACGTCGCATAGCGGGTGTGAGAATGTCAGAACAAGATCCCGGGCCGTCACCCGCGGGCGTATGCAACGCAACAACAAGCAACCCGAATTGAGCGTGGGATGGCCCTGGCCCAGAGCCCTGCTGAGGCTTTACATTTCGATTCGCCTGTGTTTTTGTGGCTGCCTGTCGCGTCTGTCCGGTGCGCGCGCTGCGGCGGACCAGTAGATCTGTACCTAAGCAGTTGTCCCAATTGTCTTTGTGCTATGGAATAGCCTTCCAATGAGAAAGATAGAAGAAATCGTAATGCTCCTGCTGAACGAGGAGAGCGGTTATCTTGAACAAGTCGCCGGCTGGAACCTCTCGTGCCTTCTTGCAGGCGCCGCCCTTGCAGACCTTGCTCTGGAATACCGCGTCGACACCGATATGGAGTCACTTTCGCTGTCCGATGCAACCCCCTTGGGAGACAATATCCTCGACCCCTTACTGAAGAAAATCGCTGATGATCCGGAACCGCGCAGCACTGAATATTGGGTGGAGAAGATCGCGGGCATGTCGGACGAGATTCTGGAAGGGGTTTTCGAACGGATGACGGAAAGCGGCATCCTGAAGCACGCGAGCGGCGGTTTCTGGTCGCTTTCTCGAAGCGCGGTCAGCAGCGATGCTCGGGTCGCGGTGCGCCAGCGCATCATCGAGACAATCGTCAAGCCCGATATACCCCTCCCTGAAGACGCGATCATTGTCGGACTCGCTAACGCCTGCGACGCATTCAGGTTCCTTCTGGAACCCGAGGATTTCGAGGCTCAGCGCGACCGTATCGAACAGGTGAGCAAGCTGGATCTCATCGGTCAGTCTGTCGCCGCGGCTGTCGCGGCGACTTCGGTCCGCCGATCTATTGGGATTGCGACAAGGCCTATCCCCAGCGTAAGTCTGCTGAAAGTGCTCCGAGAGAAGGCGTGTTGGCAAGGAAACATACCCAGGCTGCTAGCCAGCCTTTATCGCCAGCACGGGGCGGTCTGTGCGGTCAGGCACCCGATTACCGGAAAGAAGGCCGTTATTCTTGCCGGCAACGACGCTAACGTTTGGGTCAACCGGCACGGTCGGCTGTATTTGCGGGCCAAGGACTACATAGCGGGCCTGGAGGGCGTGTTCGGCGCCGCCAGAAGTCTGTCCAGCATGGACGGGGCCGAACATTACCGGCTGCGCAAGGTCATGCAGCCAGCCGTCAGCCGCCAGCGCCTTGATGAGCGTCTCGGAGAGGTTCTCTGGGAGATCCGACGGGTCCTGGATACGTGGAACGAAGGCGATGTGTTGGTGGTCCTGGACGCATCCCGCCGACTCATGTCGGGTCAAACCGGTCAACTTGCCGCCAGCCTGGACGTCAGCGGCCAAATGGGGAGCGTCCTCAAATACAAGAACCGTGCGTTGATTACCCATGTGCAGGCATCCTTGCCGAAGTTCATGCTTCGAACGCCAGAAATGACTGCCTGCCGACGAGTCGTGGAAGATGTCTTCTCCAATATCCGGAATTCGCATACCGCGGCGCAGCGCGAGGGTAAACCGCGCGACTTGATCGACGAACTCCTCGGCCTGCACACCAGCGACCCTCAATTTTTCCCGGAAGCCGATGTCAAGTTTGCGGTAACCATGGCACTCATTACTGCCTCGTATATGGCGAACGCCCTCGCGTTCGCGCTTTGCGAGATGGCCTCCAATCCCGACATCTACCGGCGTGTGCGCCAGGAAGCCGACGCGCTGTTCGCGGACGGCGACCCCGGCCCGGAGGACTTCAAAGGCGATGCAGTCGACGTTACGCGCCGGGTGGTTCTCGAAACCCTCCGGCTTTACCCCACCGTGCCCGTGCATCTGCGGAACGTGATGAACGGCTGCGTCGTGGGTGGCTACGAACTGCCGGTCGGCATGCGGGTCGTGGTGGCATCCGCCGCCGTTCACTATCTGGAGGAGAACTATACCGATCCGCTCAGATTCGACATCGACCGCTATCTCCCGGGACGGGAAGAGCACAGGAAACGCGGGGCTTTTGCGGCGTTCGGCCTCGGCACGCATACGTGCCTGGCGTCGCGATTGGTGGAACACCAGCTGGCGATCAATTTGCTGATGGTCGCCCGCCACGTCGACCTCGAAGTGCCGCCCTCGAGCCACCCGATAAGAATGAACCCCTTCCCGGTCAACGCTCCGCGCAAGAGCATGAAGTTCCGGGTCAAAGCCAAGCGGACTGTCATCTGACGTCATCGGGAGGATGTCAGCGAAGACCCATGGATCTGAAGCCATACTAAACGGCCAGGGAGGCCCGGATGGAAGTCGTCGCTATTGCTGTCGTCAGCGCAATTATAGCCAACTACATGCATGAACTCGGCCACCTGTTTACAGCTCGACTGGTCAAGCTTCCCGTCGCGAAGGCCCACCTCGGCGTCGGTCCGGTCATTCGAGAGAGAGTCGGGCGTGGGGGTGCAAGATTTCTCTACGGTCCGCTCCCCGGCGCTGCGGTTCTATTCGACCCCAAAGTCTATCGGTCCGTTTCACCGTTTCGCCGGCTGATCGTCGCCTCGGCCGGCCCCGTGACGAACTTCGGAGCGACGTTCTTGTTCCTCGCCATCGCCTACATCCTGTATCCGAGTTCGTATCCGCCCGTGGTCGACATCACGGATCCGCGGGGCGCCGCCGCGACCGCGGGAATGCAGAGCGGGGACCGCATCGTCTCGGTGGACGGCACGGATACCCGCGACTGGCGGGGCGTGGGATCGGCGTTCGTGAGCCGCGCCGGCGATACGGGCGCGCTGCGTATCTCGATCCGCAGAGACGGCGCCGCCCATGCCTATGAAATTCCCATTCGGGATTGGCAGTCCGACAGGGCGTGGATCAATGCGTTCGACGATCTCGGCTTTCGCCCGAGGCCGCCCGACAGCGACGACGATTCGGGCGTCGTCAGCGAGATAGCGACTGCCTTCGCGGACACGGTGAGGCTCGGCTGGTCCATGGCCGGGGCCGGGATCAAGATGCTGTTGGGTGACATCAGCTTTCTCAACTTGTTCGGCGGGCTTCAGCTCACGCAGCTCGGTCTCGATGATCGGAACCTCGACTTCGGCGACTATCTCAAGCTGCTGGCACTGTTCTCGATGGCATTCGGGATCATCAATTGTCTTCCCGGTCCACCCGCGGATGGACTGGCAATCCTGTTCTCCACCACCGAAGTGGCGATCCGGAAGCGCCTTGCCGGCGCGCCGGTTGTCGGCAACCCCCCGGTCTTCGATAACCCGGCGACCACAATCGGCTACGTTCTCTCGTTCGGGCCGCTTGTGTTGTGTATCGTTCACGACGTGATCCGGTTCACATGACGGGCGGGCTGGCGCGCAACGCGGGGGCCGTGCGATAACCTCCGTCTCCCTCGACCGCTACGCCGCATTCACGGTACGCAACCGGTGGGCGGTGCTCGCCGCTTCCTTGGCGGTCATGCTCGCGCTGTCGACCGGACTGGCGTTCATCACCGTTTCCAACGAATGGCGCGACCTGTTCGACAAAGACAATCCCCAGTTGGTTGCATTCGACAGGCTGGAGGATACCTATTCGGCGACCAACGTTGCGCTGATCGCGCTCGAACCCAGAAGCGGGTCCGTCTTCACCCGCGAGACGCTCGGCGCCCTCAAGGCGTTGACCGAGGCCGCGTGGCACGTGCCCTGGGCCATCCGTGCCGATTCCCTCGCCAACTACTACCACAGCGAAGCGGTCGGGGACGTCCTGAACGTCGAGCGGTTGGTGAAGGACGCGGCCTCGCTTGACGATGCTGGCCTCGCACGGATCGAGCGGATCGCGCTAGGCGAGATCGAGATCGCGGGCCGGCTCGTCTCCAGGGACGGGCGCGTTGCCGGACTGGCGATCACGTTCGCGCTGCCCGAGGACGACGAGGCCGCTGTGGTCGAAATCACCCGGCATCTCCGCGGCGTTTTGGACAAGGCCCGGGCGGACCACCCGGATATCGCCTATTACATGACCGGCGATGTCTTCATTAGCCACGTCCTGGCGGAAGCCGTCGACGACGACATGCGGGTCCTTGCGCCGGCGGCGGTCCTCGTCATCGTGTCCGTGGCGGCAGTCCTCCTGCGTTCCTTTCTGGGCACGCTCTCCCTCGTTGCCGTGCTCGTCTTTGTCATTGCTTCGACCATGGGCGTCCTCGGCTGGACGGGCACGGTGCTCAATTCCGCCAACTCCAGCGTTCCGATCATCGTGATGACTCTTGCCATCGCGCACTCCATCCACATCGTTGACACGGTCATGTCAGGCTTGGGCCGAGGTCTGGACAGGGACGCGGCGGTCGCCGAATCAGTGTGCGACAACGCATGGCCCGTGTTCCTGACGACGGTTACGACGATGATCGGGTTCCTCAGCCTGAACGCCTCGGATTCTCCGCCCTTTGAGGTCCTCGGCAACTTGGTGGCCTTCGGCGTGCTGTGCGCCTTCGCCTATTCCATGACGCTTCTGCCGGCGCTGCTCGCGGTGCTGCCGTTGCGCGCGCGTCGTGCGCGCGTCGGGGGTTCCGTCTTCTTCGACCGCTTCGGTGCCTTCGTCGTTGCGCGCCGCACTCCGCTGCTTTGGGTCATGGCCGCCCTGGCGGTCGCCCTGGCGACCGGCGTGCCCCGTGTGGAACTGACCGACAACTGGACGCAGTATTTCGACGAGCGTTACGAGTTCCGGCGCGACACGGATTTCGTCATCGAGAACCTGACCGGCATGGAAACCCTGGAGTACTCCCTGGACGCCGGGCGCGAAGGCGGCATCACCGATCCCGACTATCTGCGCAAGGTCGACGCCTTCGCCGAGTGGTATCGCGCTCAGCCCGAAGTCATGCATGTCCAGGCGTTTTCGGACATCATGAAGCGCCTCAACAAGAGCATGAACGGTGACGATCCTGCCTTCTACCGGTTGCCCGATAACTCCGGGCTGGCCGCGCAGTATCTGCTACTCTACGAACTTTCGGTCCCCTCCGGTCGGGACCTTAACAACCGCATTGACGTCGCCAAGACCGCGACGCGCATGACCGTCACGGTGGCTAGGCTGAAGTCCAAGGAACAGCTCCGGCTCGACAGGCGTGCGCAGGACTGGCTCGGCGCCAACGCGCCCGACCTCGCGACCGGGGCCTCGGGAATCAGCATCATCTTCGCCCACTTGGCCAAGCGGGACACCCACAGCATGATCCAGGGCACGGTTATCGCCATGGCCTTAATTTCCCTGGTCCTGATCGGAATATTCAGGAGTGTCCGCCTCGGTTTGGTTAGCCTCCTGCCGAACTTCGTCCCCGCGGCCATGGCGTTCGGTGTGTGGGGCTATCTGGTCGGCGAAGTGGGATTCGCGGGGTCGATCGTGACCGCAATCGCCTTCGGCATCGTCGTCGACGACACGATTCACTTCATGACCAGGTATCTCAAGGCGCGCCGCGAGGGCCGTTCCGCGTCCGAGGCGGTGAGGGCCGCCTTCCGCACGGTCGGGTATGCCCTGTTGACGACGACGCTGATCATGACGCTGGGCTTCCTGGTGTTCGCAACGTCAGGGTTCACGATCAGCTGGACGCTGGGCTTCCTGGTCGCGCTGACGATCGGTTTCGCGTTGCTTGCCGACTTCCTGCTGCTGCCGCCCGTGCTGATCGCCATCGACCGGAGGAAGCGATGATGCGGTCGAAACGACCGGCAGGCAGGCGTCCGCACGATCCGCCGCATCCGTTTCCCGACGGTTGGTGCCGGGCGGCGTTGCCGAAAGACCTCCCCACTGGGAAACTCATCGGCTGGATATGGCTTGGTCGGAAGATCGTCCTCTAGCGCGGCCGTGCCGGCGGGGTATGCGTTTCCGGGGCGCGCCGCCCCCTTCACTCTGACCGTAGGGGATCCGCCGGACCCCTTATCGCGGCGTAGGGACGGCTGTTTCCAGCCCCCCTGCACAGATTCGTACGCGCCTGATTAAGGCATACGGCTCCTACCGCCGGTGCTTGTGTTAGCGACGGTGGAAAAGTGCACTTGAGTGATGAAGTCAAGCTGAGTGCCGGGCCGGTGCAGGCGAAGACGGGACGCCGGTGTTGCATCGCCTGATGCGCCGGTCACGTGACGGTGCTCGACAGAGCGGCGGGTTTCATGGGTGATGTCGGCTGTGCGGCATCGGTGGTGGGCGCAGGGTCCACGGTTGTGGGGATTCAGGCGCCGCTGTTCACCTGCCTGGCTGATCATCGGTGCGGACGGATTTCCCGGCACGGCTGCGGATGAGCATGTCGTTCCGGCATGCGCCGTCGAGGGCGGGTCGCATGCGGACGGCTGGTGGTGCGTGGCCGGACGTTCGCTGGGCTGAAAGACGGGTTCCACCTCTGGAACGTGGGGAGCGCAAGCAAGCGGGATTGAGGGACGGACCGGCGATGCTGCCGACGACCGCCCGGATCAGGGTTGGGCGCGCGCCACACACGCGACCGGTGCCATGCAATCCGGCAATACCAGACGCGGAACCGCTTCCCAAGGTGGCCTGGAAGAGGAAACAGCAGGGGAGCCGATCATGCCGTAGATCACACCCATGCCCGGCGCTTGACAGAGAGGCCCTTCAATAAGAGCGAACGGTCGTGACGCCGGATCACATGTGGGCAATCACGGGAAACATCTCCGCCAACGTTCACAAGTATCTTGCATCGAAACATGGATGCTCGGTAACGACTCCGTCCTCCCAGTCTCTGGGTGCTCATGCATGAAGACCCGGCCCCATGCCTGACCGGCAAAGCGCTCGACCTGAACCAGTTCGAGGGCCGTCACGAAACGCCGGTGCCGTTCGAGGAAGGGGAGCGACCTCCTCGGCCAGATCAGGGAACAGCTCCCCTTGGAATCAGTTCCACAGACCGGACATCGTTGCAGGCAGGGACATCGAGTTGTCTCCACGGGCATTCATGTTCCTCGAGCAAGGTCCTCAATGGCCAAGCACACTGAAATTGCCATCCACGACAAGGCGGATCGAAACCCAAAGGCCGAGCAACGGACACAGGATCCAGGGTGAATTCAATGCGAAGATATACATGTAAAGGTCCCGGCGACAGATCCTAGTATGCCGTCCGGCTATGAAAAAGCTGATCAAGTACACCGAGGTCGCATACACCAGCTGCCAGAACAGCATGACTCCGATGATTCCGGCAACCTGTGCCGGCAGTGCGGCGAATGTGTAGGAAACAAAGAGCACCAGTGACGGCAAGGGAGTGCTCAGGCCATTGCCGACGTCCACATTGTAGCCGTATGTCCGCCGGTCAGAGTAGGAACTGTCGAAGTGGCAGTAAGTCGCCCAGACATTCGCCCATATCGAAGTCGACAACATCTTCGACAACGGCACCTTGGATGCAAGAAACTCAATGGGTGGTGCCCGGCCTGTTTCCTGCCAGCGCTCGCGCCAGAATTCGGCGCGCTCCTCAATGTCGTCACGCTTAACGAACAGGCACCATTCCCAATAGCAGATCACAAGGTTGATAGCGAAGAACAATGTCAGAACGGCATGCAGGAGGTTGAAGTCTCCGCAACAAGCCAAGCGTGCGCCAACGCCAGCAAGAGTTATTGTGGAAATGATCAGCACATTAAGCAGCGCTACCGGAATCACAGGTTGGAACCACCCCGAACCGGGCCGGAACCTCATTGGATCAGTTTGATCTTCGGACATGCGTTCTGTTCTCCTGTCTATTTCTGTCCTGATCGTGCGAGTTCTCACCCATTTTGTAATACCAGACCAACAAAGTAATCACCGATGTGATTGTGTCTGTCATTCATAGTGTGGCCCATTCCCGTTTGGTGATCGGGATGATTTCCTCGGAGTCATGGCTGAAGGTGTCCTGTGACTTCCGTCACGTTTTCCTGACATGTTCGGCATTTTCGAACACCCGGTTCGCAAAGCGCCGTTGCTTGAGGACTGAGAAGAGTGTTTCGACGGGGGTTGAGATCCGGGCTGTACGGCGGCAATCGGAGCAGTGAGACGTTTGCCGGAATGTCCAGCCAGGTCCTTCGATCGGTGCCAGCCTGCCCCATCGAGGATGGTCAGCAGCATGCTTGCCCTTGTCAAGCATGCTGCTGGCCAATCAAACGCTCGACTAGCTGGTCGGCCTGACGGTTGTCATCGCGCTCGTGGTGGACTTTCCCCTCTTTTCGCCCCTTCTCCTCGCACTCGACAGAAGAAAGACGGGGATCAAGGCATAGTGTCTTGCGCCATAAGTAGGTTGAACCAATAATGGTTCCGCGCCACCGTCGCTGTTGGGCGTATGATGGCGGGTGTGATGGCACGACCTGTCTCGGTTCTGGACCTGACCGCGGTCATCCGCGATGGCAGCTTCGCCAGCTTCACCGAACTGCGGCGCGAGATCGTGCGCCACCTGGACGCGCACAACGAGAATCCGCGGCCCTGCAAGTGAACCGCCAGGAGCGAAGACATCATCCTGGCCAGGATCAGGCGGGCCAGAGAACGGCTGGAAGAGATCCGGGAGGCCAAGCATTAATTCAATCCATTGGGGATGATATCGATGACTGAAAGCGTCATGCTGCCAGCCTCCGCTCCATTTCACGGATCGTCGGAGTGCCTGGCGGCAACGCTCCATTCCCGTGCACTCCATCCTCGTGCAGATGCGCCATCCCCCGACGCCTGATGTTGCGGGCCGCGTTCAGGTCCGCATGATCGGCATGGCCGCAGGCCACGCACTTGAACACCGCCTGCGACGGGCGCGAGGCGGCATCCACCGTCCCGCACGCGGCGCACGTCTGCGACGTATGGGCCGGGTTGACGGCAATCAGCCGGGCGGCCTTGTCGTCGAGCATCTGGCGCAGGTCCGTCCATCCCGTGTCGAGAATGACGCGGTTGAGGCCGGCCTTTGCCCGCACGTTCTTTCCGGGTGCGCCAAGCATGCCCTTGGCGCTTGCCGTCATGGTCGCTGTCTTGAGGTCCTCGACGACCACGGTGTGGGCCGCGTCAGCCATGGTCCGGCTTGTCTTGTGCTGCCAGTCCCGGCGGATCATGGCGATGCGCCGGGTGGTCCTGGCACGGCGCTTGCGGGTCTTCTCCCGCCTGCGGGAAAGCCTGACCTGCCGCGCCATCTTGCGGGCGTAGCGTTTCCGGCGCGCCTCAAGACGCCTCGTGGCGGGCTTGTGATGGATCGCGCCGTCACTGGACGCGACCTGCCCGGCATTCATGGCGACGCCGACCGCCGCCACGGCATAGCAGACACAGGCATACCACTTGCCGCAATCCCGCTTGACGACGACGCGCAGGGGCTTGCCGTCGGGCCAGGGGTTGCCGCCATGGCGCCGCAACGCAAGCCAACCGATCTTCGGGAACCACAGCTTGCCGTTCCTGATGCGGACGTTGTCCGGGATGGTCACGCTGTCGTTGCCGCGCCGCTTGAACCGAGGGCGCCCGCCTTGTCCCCTGAAGAACCTCTGCCATGCGTCCGCCTGATACTTCAGCTCAAGCATGGCGTTCCATGCGCAACGGCAGGTCCCGGCGCAGGCGGCCAGCTTGCGGGCGCGTGCAGGGCTGCCCGGCAAGAGGCGATAGACAATCCGGCGATGAGTGATATGGTCCGCCATGCGGTTGCCCCCAGATAGGCATTTGGCGTCGGGCGGTTCCCGCCGTCCCGACGCACGCACCCTTGCCCCATCGCAGTCACCTGTCAACCGCCCTTTCAGTCAGCGATACAATCCCCAATCCATTCATGGCACAGGACACTAGCGAATCCCGCCCATCAGATACCCCCGGATGCACACGTTGATCGAGATCCCCGTGCTTCGTTCGGGCGGTACGCACCGATGTCTGACGTGACGGGCAAGGAATTGTCGAGATCGGTATGCCACCGGGCGCTTCCGCAAGAGCCATGAACGACATCGCCGTGCAGGGATGCCAGGGTACCGGGTGTCCGTCGGGCTTCTCTGGAAGGATCATGAGCGACATCGCCGACATGCTTGATGAAACGATGCAGGGATCCGCAGTGCGATCCCTGATGCCCGTCCCATGAGCGTTGTTGTCGTTGGAGGCGGCCACGCGGCTGGTCATATCGTCGGGGCGCTTCGCATGAATGGTTACGACGGGCCGGTCCGCATCGTCGCAGACGAGCCCGTAGCGCCCTATCAGCGCCCGCCGCTGTCGAAGAACTACCTTGCCGGGGAGATGGCCCCCGATGAGCTGTACCTGAAGTCGCTTGACTTCTATGAGCGCAATGAGGTGGCTCTGGCACTCGGCTGCAGGGTCGAGAGTATTGACAGATCAGCGAAGGCGATCACGACATCGCACGGCGGGTCGATACCGTACGACAAGCTAGTGCTGGCGACCGGTGCGAGGGTCCGAGGCCTCGCGCTTCCGGGATCGGATCTGGGCGGCATTCACTACCTGCGCACCATGGCGGACACGGACAGGATCAGGGGAGATCTTGGCCCCGGTCGGCGTCTCGTGATCTGCGGTGGGGGATACATCGGTCTTGAGGTCGCCGCGGTGGCGGCGAGGCAGATCAACGCTGCGGTGACGGTGCTGGAGATGGCTGACCGGGTCATGAACCGGGTGATCGCTCCGGTCGTTTCGACCTTCTTCGGTGACCTGCACGCCGGCAATGGTGTCGACATCGTGACCGGCATCGAGGTTGTCAGCTTCGAGGGCAGGAAGCGGGTCGAACGCGTCGTGACTGCCGATGGCCGGGTCTTTCCCGCCGATGTCGTCGTCGTTGGTGTCGGCGTGGTACCCAACATCGAACTGGCAGAGACCGCCGGACTTCGCTGCGACGACGGCATCCTGGTCGATGCCCGTGGTCAGACCGAGGATCCCGACATCCTTGCGTGCGGCGACTGCACCAGGCACCCCAACGGCATCTATGGCATGCATGTCCGTCTCGAATCGGTGCAGAACGCCGTCGACCAGGCCACCATGGTGGCCAGAGCGCTGTGCGCGATGACGGGCACTTACAGCGCCGTTCCGTGGTTCTGGTCCGACCAGTACGACACCAAGCTGCAAATCGCCGGCCTGAGCGCCGGCCACGATCAAACCGTCCTGCGAGGCGACCCGGCAGACGGCGCATTCAGTATTTTCTACCTCAAGGAGGGCCGCCTTCTCGCTGTCGACGCCATCAATCGTCCGCGCGAATACATGATGGGCCGCAAGCTGATCGCCTCAGGCGCGAGACCGGCGCCCGAGCGCATCGCTGATCCGGCATCGCCTCTCAAGGCACTCGCCGGTTCATAGGTCGATATCTCCGTGCGGAACACTCAAATCAGACGGGCAACTGCTGCGCCTGATTCCGGTGTGGCACTGATGAACAGGGTAGCGGCGCGGCCGCCTTCCATCATGCGCACGTCACATCCGTTTCAAAACGCGCCAGTTGTCCCCTATACTGCCCGCGTGTGGTCTCATTCCAGAACATGGCTGGAGAGGTTGCTCACACTCCGAGGCTCATGCCCGCGAAAGGACACGTCCTTGGCTACCATCACGTACATCTGTGCCGACGGCGCTCACCATGAACTCGTGGTCCCGAGCGGACAGTCGGTGAAGGACGGTGCGGTCGACAATCTCCTGCCAGGCATCGCCGCGGACTGCGGCGGGCAGTGTTCGTGTGCGACATGCCATGTTCACGTGGACCCCGCCTGGTGGGACAGGGTCGGTGACCCCGGTGACATCGAAGCGGACCTCCTCGAGTTCGCGGACAACCCGTGCGAAACAAGCCGGCTGAGTTGTCAGATCATCGTCTCGGACGATCTGAACGGTCTCGTCGTCCGAATTCCCGAGGGCTATTGATGATGCCGCGTCTTGCAACGACCGTCCCCGACGTCAGCCTGATGGAGCGATAACACCCGCTCGCAGCGTTGTATCAACTCCCATCCCAGTTGCATCGACCGGGACCGGCGTGTTGCCCTGCGATCCACACGATGTTGCCCGGCGCATCACTTCGTGCCGTTCCCGGACCTCAGCAGTGCAGAGAACGCCCGCGCCAACAGGTTCGTAGCACCGACACGTGCTCGCGATATCGTCTGTGCGCTGGGCTCTTTCGAAGATGGCAGGGCCGCCACCCCATGTGTGTCACGAGGTCATCTCAGGGCAGATGAGCGGTAGCGTCGCGACTCAGGCGTTGAGAGAGAGTCTCACCGAGACACGCACGTTTCCGCGTCACGTGATTTTTCAGGACGGTGCTGGCTGAGCGTGCTACAGTAGCCTCGCGGACTCCGAATGATGGGTTCCCCACATGGCCATCACAAGCCAACTCAGCCCTCGGGCTCAATCAGGCGGATCACACCGCGGAACAGCGGGCGGAGTCCGTCCTTAATACCTCAAATCTTTCAGTCTGAAGCGAAACCTCGTGAGCGGCCAATGGAGAATACTGTCAGGCCATTCCGCGGAAGTCTCCTTGCCGAGGATTTTCTTCGCGAGGCCATCGTCGGCCTGGTCGACTGGCAGGATATCGATGATGCGACGCTCGAAGGCCTCGAGTCTGCCTTGCGGGACGCGTTCTCTCGATTTCCGGCAGATCAATCACCCAACGAGAGTCAGACCGAGGACGATCTGATTTGGCCGGTACTGGCACGGCTCGGTTGGACCGCGAGTCTGCGGCAACAGAATCTGTCGGCGCATGGTCGCCAGGACGTACCCGACGGGTTGTTGTTTGCGGATGGTGCGGCAAAGGAACAGGCGAATCACCTTGCGGAAGAATGGAGACGTTACGGACACGGCCTTGTGGTCGTGGAGTCCAAGCGTTGGGGTCGGCCGCTTGACCGCTGGTCGGGACGGCGTGGTGAAGAGACGGCACCCTCCGCGCAAATGTTGCGGTATCTGCGGCGCATCGATGATGTGTCTTCCGGCAGACTCCGATGGGGCATTTTGACCAATGGTGCAGTCTGGCGCCTCTATTGGCAGGGAGCACTCTCCGTCTCCGAACAGTTCTTTGAGATTGATCTGACTGCTGTTCTGAACCTGCCGGACCACAACGACGCTCCGAACGCTCTGGACGAGGTGCAGCGTCGTCATTGGCTCAAGGTATTCGCGCTCGTTTTTCGACGCGACGCCTTCTTGCCGGATGTGGCAGACCCACGAACATTCCATGAGCGCGCAATCGAGGAGGGGCGCTTTCATCAGGAGCGGGTTGCTTCGGACCTGTCGGATCTGGTTTTCGAGCGCGTCTTCCCGGATCTTGCGCGTGCGCTCGCAGAAGCCGCGCCTGATGCGCGACCGGCGGATGTGCGGGAAGCGACGTTCGTTCTGCTGTATCGGCTTCTCTTCATTCTTTACTCCGAAGACCGTGATCTGTTGCCGGTTCGTGACTCGCGTTACGACGACTATGCGCTGAGGGACAAGGTTCGCGGTGATGTTGGACGCCGCAAGGATGCGGGTGACGTCTTTTCAGACGTTGCTGCGTTCTATTGGTCGGTGTTTGACGACCTGTGCCGTGCCATTGACGCCGGCGACGGCTCCATTGGCCTGCCGCCCTACGATGGCGGTCTGTTCGAGCGACGTCGCACCCCACTGCTGGAGCGTGTCAGGCTCGCTGATACGGTGATGGCCAATGTGATTGACGCATTGTCGTTCGCGCAGACGTCGCGAGGACGGCGTTACATCAACTATCGTGATCTGGGTGTCCAGCACCTGGGTTCGATTTATGAGCGCCTGCTGGAGCAGGAAATCGCTCTCGAAGGCGGTGCATTGGCTGTTCGTCCCAACATTTTCGCACGGAAGAACACTGGCACCTACTACACACCGGATGACCTGGTCGGCTTGATCATCGCGGAGACGCTTGAACCGCTCGTGGCGGCACCCATGAACGCCTTCATGGCGGAAGTGTCGGCGCTGGACTCAAGTCAGCTACCCGAAGACCGCCGTCTGGGCCGATTGAAAACGCGCGATCCGGCGGAGAAGCTTCTCGAATTGAAGGTCTGTGATCCAGCCATGGGATCGGGACATTTTCTGGTCAACCTTGTCGATTACCTCGCTGACCGTGTGATCACCGCCATGGCCGAGGCCGAAGTGATTTGCGACGGTTACATCTCGCCGCTGAGCGGACGAATAGACGCCATTCGCAACACGATCATGGCCAACGCCGAAGAACGCGGCTGGGTTGTCGATCCTGCACAGCTTGATGATCGCCACATTGTCCGTCGCATGGTGCTCAAACGTTGTATCTACGGCGTGGACAAGAACCCGATGGCAGTCGAACTCGCGAAAGTCTCCCTCTGGCTGCATACATTCACGGTCGGCGCGCCGCTCAGTTTTCTTGATCATCACCTGCGCTGCGGCGACAGCCTGTTCGGTTCATGGATCCGGCCTGCCGTTGACGAGGCCGAGGGACAGGGCGGTCTTTTCCTGAAAAAACAGCTCGATCGGGCCATGAGGTCTGCCACCTCCATGCAGATCATCGAAGGGTTGACGGACGCCGAAATCGCTGAGGCGCACCGTTCCGCTGATGTGTTTGATGAAGTCCTGGAAATGACGGCACCCATGAACGCCTTCCTCTCCTTGCTCTATGCCTTCGACTGGATGGAGGTTCGTGGCGGCGATGACAACGATGTCTATCTCGCCTGGCTTGATGCGTCATTCGGCGACCCAATCAACCTCGCCGACGGAACTGCCGCCGAACCGGCAGGCTCCGGTCGCGCCGAGCGCTTCTCCGGCCTTCTCGAATCCGCTCGCACACTCATCGAAAACGAGCGATTTCTGAACTGGCAAGTGACCTTCCCCGGCGTCTGGCACGACTGGGAAGCCGATACACTGCATGGTGGCTTCGATGCGGTGATCGGCAACCCGCCCTGGGACCGGGTCAAGCTGCAACAAGTGGAGTGGTTTGCCGCGCGGCGAGCCGACATTGCCATGGCGCCGCGGGCCGCCGACCGCAGGAGAATGGTCAGCGAACTGAAGAACTCGGGAGACCGCCTTGCGAAGGATTTCGCCGTTGCAAGCGACATGGCCGCCTCCGCACTTCGCATGGCACGCAAGGGGGCTGACTACCCGTTGCTATCCGGCGGTGACGTGAACCTCTATTCGCTCTTTGTCGAACGGGCCATGACACTGGTCAAACCCGACGGCATGGTCGGACTGCTTGTCCCGTCCGGCATTGCCTCGGACAAGACGGCAGCGCGGTTCTTCAGGAGCGTGGCGACGCAAGGCCGCCTCAAGGCGCTCCATGACTTCGAGAACCGGCGGCCGCGCCATGACGCCCCGCCTTTCTTTCCCGATGTGGACAGTCGTTTCAAGTTCTGCGTCTTCGTTGCAAGCCCAACGCCGCTGCCGGATGCCGCGAAGTGTGCTTTTTTTCTTCAGGATGTTTCCGAATGCGACGATCCGAACCGGTGTTTCTCGCTGAGTGCTGAGGACTTCGCCCGCTTCAATCCGAACACCGGGACGGCGCCGGTCTTCCGCTCGCGCCGCGATGCGGAACTCACCTCTGCAATCTACAACCGTCTTCCCGTGCTGGTGGACCGTTCGTCGGGTGAGACAGTCAAGGCGTGGCCGGTCAAGTACAAGACGATGTTCCACATGACCAACGACTCCCATCGGTTTCGTACCCGTACGGAGCTGCAAGAGGAGGAAGGCGCATGGCCGATCGGCGGCAACCGCTTCGACAGTCCGGCGGGAGAGTGGGTACCTCTCTACGAAGGCAAGATGGTTCAGGCCTTCGACCACCGAGCTGCCGGGGTTGTGGTCAACTCGGAGAATGTCCACCGTCCCGCGCAACCTGCGCCCGCCACGCTTGAGCAGCACAGCAACCCGAATTGGCTTCCAGCACCACAGTTCTCGGTTTTGGCGAGCGAGACAAGCCAGCCCGGGGCCTCGTACCTGCTTGGCTTCAAGCATGTCACTGCGGCAACCAACGCTCGCTCCATGATAGCTGCGCTGATGCCGGGTGCCGGTGTCGGCAATTCCCTGCCGTTGCTTGTGGCCGCCGACAATCACACACTATCCGTCAATCTTGCAGCCGCAATCGTTGCAAATCTGAATGCACTGCCGCTCGACTTCGTGTTGAGGCAAAAGGTTCAGGGACAGAATCTGAACTGGTTCATTCTCGAGCAACTTCCCGTCGTGCCACCGGACCGTTACGAGACGGTGCGGTTTGGGCCCAAGACGGCGGCGGAGATTGTCCGCGAGGCCGTGTTGGAACTGACCTACACGGCACATGACATGGCACCCTTCGCCCGCGCCATGGGCTATCTGGACCATGCGGGTGAGGTGCTGCCGCCCTTCCCCTGGGACGAGGATCGGCGCCTTCATCTCCGTGCAAAGCTCGATGCGCTCTATTTCCACCTCTACGGCGTCACCAATCTCGAGGACATTCGCTACATCTATTCCACCTTCCCAATCGTCGAGCGTCAGGAAACGCGAGCATTTGGCCGCTATCTCTCCCGCGACCTCTGTCTGGCCTGGGTGAATGCCCTCACGGCCCAGAGCCCCGACGCGCCGATCAAGCTGTAGAAGGGCCGTGACCGCCCATCCAACGATACCGCGTTGCAGAGGGATCGTTCTTCCTATGCTCCCCCAAGCGACCCGGGTATCAGCGACCCGGGGGCGTCATGGCCCCTCCCGTTGTCATCCGGGCCGCGCTCGTCGGTGACGCCGCTGACACGCAACGCCTGACATGTCATTGGAGAGGGGTGACCCGGGACGCCAGGGTATCGCCATGCCTTGAGGCGCAATGCGGTTGATTGCTGGTCCGCAAGCGCCTAGATTTGCACCTTGGGATGACAACAAACGTGACCGGTGCCACAGGGGCGCCTGGCAGTTTGGAGATGAGCGTGACGCAGGATGTGGCCGCAGAGCCCGTGTTCGTGACCGGATCAGCCGGGCATGTTGGCGCCAATCTGGTGCGCCGACTGCTTGATGATGGCGTGCGGGTTCGGGTCCTTCTGCGTCATGAAGACAACAATGAAGGCCTGGAAGGCCTGGATGTCGAGCGCGTGTTCGGGGATATCCGTGACCTGGACTCGTTCAGACACGCCCTCGAAGGCTGCCAGGGAGTCTATCACGTTGCTGCCAAGATCTCGACAATAGAGGGCAACCGCGCTCATCGTCGCGAGGTGTTTGAGTGCAATGTCGTGGGCACCCGCAACGTGCTTCAGGCGGCGCGTGACGCCGAGGCCGGGCGGGTGGTCGTCACCGGGTCCTTCAGTGCGGTCGGGCATCATCCCGACGATCCCTCCGCGCCAAGCGACGAGACCATGCCGTTCTTCCCGATGGAGCGCACCATGCCCTACGAGCGCAGCAAGTCGCTCGTTGAGCAGGAGTGCTGGCGCGCCGCGGCGAAGGGACAGGAGGTCATCGTTGCGACCTGCTGCGCTGTGGTCGGTGGCGCCGATTTCTTCCCCTCGCGTCTGGGAAGAACGCTGTGCGATTACACCAATGGAAAGCTTCGCGCCTATATCGATGGCGGTTTCGAGTTCGTTGCCGCCCGCGATATCGTTGAAGGTCATATCCTGTGCATGCGCCACGGCCTCTCGGGAGAGAAGTACATCTTCAGCAGCGAATACAAGACGATATCCGAGATTGTCGGCATGTACGAGGAAGTCTCCGGGGTCCCGCGCCCGCGTCGCAAGATCCCCGCACCTCTCATGCTCGCGTTTTCGGAGGTGGCGAGCTTCTATCTGAGCCGTTGTCACCCCGACTTTCCCCAGCGCTTCACCCCTGGCGCCATACGCCTCCTCAAGAAGTGCCGTCACGCCGACCTTGACAAGGCAAAACGCGAACTTGGCTACAAGCCGACCACGATCCTCGAGGCCGTTCATGAGGCGTACGCGTTTCATTACGGTCGCGACAAGATCAGGAATCCGCATGCCAACCGCCCTCGCGCAACAGTTCCCGACGACGGGCATGCGGGGCAGACAGCCGCCTCTGCCGCGGAATAGTTTCACATGATTCCGGAAAGGGCTTGAGATGCAGTCAGCACCAGATGGACCGCCGCCCGGGTTCGACGAAGCCCGCACCTTGCGCCAGCAGGCACGCGCCGCCGGCATGGACCCGAATTACTGGTACGCCGTGGAGGAAGTGGCCCGGATCAAGCCGGGCAAGGTTGTGGAGATCGTGTTCTGGAAGAAGTCGATCGCACTCTTCCGGAACGAGGCCGGCGAATTCGAGGCGATGGACAACCGCTGCGCGCATCGTCAGCTGAAGCTCTCGATTGGCCACGTGCAGGGATGCAGGCTGGTCTGCGAGTACCACGGCTGGGAGTACGGCGGCAAGGATCGCCCTCCCGGGGTCCCCTACCACGGCAAACACAGCTTTCCGCGGCTGGCGCTGCAGACCTATCCCGTCAAGGTGCGTTATGGCCTGGTCTGGCTGTTTCCCGGCGACCCCGAGATGGCAGAGCAGCGGGCGATCCCGGAGATTCCCGAACTCGAGGGACCGGACCGCTGGACCTGCATCCCGCTGCGTTTCGAGTGGTCTGCGCACCATTCGATGGTCATCGACAACGTGAGCGACTTCACGCACGCGCACCTGCACCGCCGTTTCCGGCCGTTCGAGGACGCCACGCTCAAGAGTTGCGAGACGCTCGGCGACGATGTGCACCTCGCCTACGACACGCGGGTCGGGCGCGGGCGCATGTCGGGCCTGTTCGTGGACCACAAGAAGCTCAACACCAACCACATGAAGCTCTGCTACGAGTATCCCTACCAATGGTCGAACACCGACGATGCGATCAAGCACTACCTCTTCGTATTGCCGGTGGACGAGCGCACCTCACGGGTGTTTTTTCTCTTCTACTTCAAGTCCCTGAAGATACCCTTCCTGCCAGTGCGCATCCCGCGCATGGCCATGGATCTTGTCATGCGCATCTCCAACCGCGTTCTCATCGCGCCCCTGCTTTCCGAGGACCGCTTCGCACTGGAAGCCGAGCAGGAGGGCTATGAGAGGCACTGGGATGCCTCTCCCGTCGAGTTCAATCCGGTGGTCAAGTCTTTCCAGGAAGTGACGGTCCGCAAGTGGTCCGAGCATCTTGCGCGACAGTCGGAAAGCGGGAATGCTGCCGCCTGAGTATCCCGGTCTCGCCGACGTGTTCTCCGGGACGGTGCTTCTCGGCGCGACGGCGATGTTCGCGGCGTTCATCGTCGCCCTCTTCATCGGCTCGCTGACGGTTCGCGGCCTTCGCATTGCGGGGCCGGACGCCGATGGCAACGAGCGTGTCTACACGCTCAATGGCCTTGCGCTCTTCCTGTTGACCCTTGTCGCTGTCGCTGTGGCTCACGGGCTGGGCTTGTTTTCGCTCTCCGCCCTGTACGCCCATTTTGTCGCACTGTTCGTTGTCGCGAACGTCTTCGCCTTTGTTCTTTCCGGTGTGCTCTACGTGCGGGGCGTGCGTGGGGGGCGCAAGTCGCCGGGGATTTGGCGCGGTTATTTCTATGGTATCGATGCCGCTCCGAGCTGGTTCGGCCTTGACCTGAAGTTCTTCAGCTACCGTCCTTCGCTGATCGGTCTGGCGCTGTTCAACGTCTCCTTTGCCGTGGTGCAGTACGAGACCTACGGCGAGATTTCCCTTGTGATGGCACTCTATCAGGCCTTCACCTTCTTCTACGTGCTGAATTATTTCCAGTTCGAGTACGGCATGGTCCATACTTGGGACATCATCAACGAACGCTTCGGCTGGATGCTCGTCTGGGGCGACTACGTTCTGGTGCCTTTCTTCTATTGCCTTCCTGCCTGGTGGCTGGTCCATGCGCCGGATTCCGTTACACCGGTTGTCGCCGTTGCCGCGGCCTTGCTGTTTCTGTTCGGCTTCTGGCTCTTCAGGACCGCAAACCAGCAAAAGCACAATTTCAAGCAGGATCCGCATGTCAGGATCTGGGGAAAGCCGGCCAAGACCCTGGACGGACGGCTCCTGATATCCGGCCTGTGGGGCATCGGACGACATCTCAACTACACCGGCGAGATCTGCATTTACCTTGCTTTTGCTCTGACCACCGGATTCGTGTCCTTTGTGCCCTATCTCCTGCCCGCGTGGCTGGCTTTGCTGCTGTGGCACAGATCGCAGCGCGACGAACGGCGCTGCCGCGAAAAATACGGCGAGCTATGGGAGCGCTACTCGCGCAAGGCGAAATTCTCAATGGTGCCCTTCATTCACTAGCCCTGGGAGGGAGCGACATGATGCAGGTTGCTGAGAAGCCGCAGCCGGAGGTGCCTGCCCCGAAACTCGCGGGCGCGTGGCCACTGCTTGGCCATCTGGATGCGTTCCGCCGGAATCCGGTCGCGATGCTTGGTCGCGGATGCCGCGAGCACGGTGATCTTTTCAGGTTCCGTCTCGGCCCCATCAACTTCGCGCTCTTTACCGGACCCGAGGCACACGATTTCTACTTCCGGGCGCCGGAGTCGCAGCTGGACGCGAAGACTGCCTACAAGTTCACGGTACCCATATTCGGGCGTGGTGTCGCCTACGACACCGCTCCGGAAATATTCGCCGAGCAGTTGAGGTTCCTGTTCCCCGCGCTCAAGGAGGCGGGGATGCGAAGATTTGCGGACATCATGTTTGATGAGGCCGCCCGGTTCGCCGGGGAGATGGGCGACGAGGGGGAGATCGACCTGCCGGTGAAGATGAACGAACTGACGATCAAGATTGCAAGCCGGTGCCTGATCGGACAGGAGGTTCGGGATCGCGTGGAAAGCGGATTCGCCGAAAGCTACCATGAGCTTCAGAACGGGATCAATCCTCTGGGGTTCTTCTTTCCAAGGCTGCCCATTCCTTCTCACCTGAGCCGTGATCGGGCGCGTCGCAAGATTGCGGCGCTCTTTGCCGGGATTATCGCCGCGCGCAGGGAGTCCGGCACCGCCCCTGAGGACTTCATGACCACGCTCATGAACGCCCGCTACGAGAGCGGTCGTGCGCTGAGCGATGACGAAATCATCGGGATCCTGATCACGGCGCTGTTTGCCGGACAGCACACGAGTGCCGTGCTGGCGTCGTGGATGGGCATGGAACTCGCCCGGGCGCCCGACCATGTCGTACGGCTGAGACAGGAGGCCTGCGATGGCGCGCGCGCGACAGGCTTTGACAGCCTCCAGCAGCAGACAGCTATGGAACACACGGTGCGTGAATGCGAGCGGCTGCATCCGCCCCTCATCATCCTGATCCGCAAGGTGCTGGAGCCGCTCTACTACAAGGGTCGTGTCGTGCCTGCAGGTACCATGGCCATGGTGTCCCCGGCTGTCTCGCACCTCCTGCCCGACGTGTTCGCCGAACCGGAGCGATTCAACCCTGACCGGTTTGCGCCGCCTGCATCCGAGATGAAGCAGCACCATTATGCCCTCATCGGGTTTGGCGGTGGGAAGCATGCATGCATGGGCAAGAATTTCGCCATCATGCAACTCAAGGCGATCTGGACGGTGCTGCTTGACCGTTTTGACTTCGCGCCTCCGGCACAGTTCCCGTTGCCGAACTACGGAAGCTGGGTCACCGGGCCGAGACCACCCTGCCAACTTCGCTACCGGCGCCGCCCGCGACCGGGCGCCTTCGGATGACAGGTGCGGGGAACACCACCTACGATGTCGCCATTGTCGGTGCCGGTCCCGTGGGAAGCGTCTGCGCGCTGGCCCATGCGCGCAGGGGGGCCCGTGTCGCCCTGCTGGAGGCGAATGTCGGGATTGCTTCACGTATCGCGGGCGAGTGGCTGCATCCACCGGCCGCCAGGATCCTGCACGACATTGGCATCGATGTTGAATCGACGTCCCGAGGCGTACCGGGCGTCGGCTTCGCGTTCTTCCCTGGGGACGGATCCGAGCCGATCATGCTTCCGTATCCGGATGGCTTGACGGCACTGGTTTGTGATCACGCGCTGCTCGTTTCAAGCCTGCACGAGGCGATAAGCAACGAGCCCGGCATCGACTTCATCCTGCCCGCACGGGTCAGTTCCATCGAGGGACAGCGGCTGTTCTTCTGGCAGGATGGAGCGGAACGCTCGATAAGCGCTGCGCGCATGGTCGGCGCTGACGGTCGCACGTCGGTCGTGCGCAAGTCCCTCGAACTCTCCATGAGATCGATGTTGTGTTCATGGATGCTCGGGGTCACGTTGCAGGACGTGAACCTTCCGTTCGAAGGCTATGGCCATGTGGTCATGGGCGGGCTGGGACCGATGATGATGTACGGGCTTGCCAACGGTTCCGTCCGGGTCCACGTCGACGTTCCGCGGAGTTGCTGGAATCTTGAGGATCGGGCAGGGTTCGTGTCGCAAGCCTGTGCAGGGGCGCTTCCCGGAGACCTCGGGCCGTCCTTCATCGAGGCACTGCACGCCGACCGCGCCCACGTTGCCGCCAACCAGCTGAGCCCGCGTGTGACCTATGGATCGCCGGACCGGATCCTGATCGGCGATGCGGCCGGGCATTATCACCCCATCACGGCAGTCGGCATGACCCTGGGATTTGGTGATGCGACAGACCTGGCCGAAAGCGACGACTTTCAGCAGTTCACGCAGAAGCGGTTCAGCGCAGTTCACGTGCCCGAGCTTCTTGCGATGGGTCTCTACGAGGTGCTGGCCGATCAGCGCGATGAATCGGTCGTGCTGAGGAATGCGGTCTACCATGGTTGGCGGACAAGCGTGCTGTACCGGGAACGCACCATGCGCATACTTGCCTGCGAGGAGCGATCGGTGTTCGGCATGGCGTTCACGTTCGGCGGAACCGTCGCCTACGCCTTGGTCCGGGAGAGTCTGGGTGCCTTTCGCAGATTGACGAGGCCGCGCGTTTGGCCGGTCTTTCGTGCTGTCGCGATCCGCCTCTTTGCGTTCCAGATGGGCTTCCGCCAGATGCGGAATGCAATCAGGAAAGGCAAGGGGGAGAGTGCGCAAGCACGGCGCAATCTGGCGCGCGCCTTCATCCACTCCATACCGGGCAAGGACGAGCCCAGGCGACCCGCGCGGGCGGGAGGCACCGGAGCGCCCGATGCCGCGGCCTCTCTGGACAAGGCCGTACGGAAGCTGGTCGCGTTGCAGGGAAAGGACGGTCAGTGGGAGGGCGAGATGGTCTGGTGCCCCATGCTGACCGCACAGTATGCGCTGCTTCACCATGTCATCGGCAGGCCGCTTGATCCAGGCAGGCGCCGTCGGGTGCTGCGTTCGTTCGCGCAAACGAGACTCCCGGGAGGCTCGTGGGGTCTCCACGAGCATTCGTCGCCCCATCTGTTCGTCACCGCTCTCGTGTATGTTGCCGCAAGGACGCTCGGCCTTGAACGTGACGATGCCCTGATTGCCCCGGCCCTGAAGTTCATTCGTGAGGAAGACGTGCTCAATGTTCCAAGCTGGGGCAAATTCTGGCTTGCCATCCTGAATCTCTATGACTGGCGTGGGGTGAACGCCATCTTGCCCGAACTGTGGCGCCTGCCGCGCTGGGTGCCGTTGCACCCGTCGAACTGGTACTGCCACACGCGCCTCATCTACATGGCGATGGCATCGATCTACGCCCGTCGCTTCCAGGTGCCCGTGACCCCTCTCGTCGAGTCGCTCAGGGAGGAGCTTTACCCGCAGGGCTTTGCCAACGCGACATTCTCCGAGGCAGCGTCCCGCCTGCGTGACGCCGACACCTTCGCGAAGCCCACGGCATGGTTGAAGGCGGGGTACCGGCTTGCGCGACTGTACGAGCGCTTTCATGGCAGGTCCCTTCGCACGCGATGCACGGATGAGTTCGTTCAGCGAATCAAATGGGAACTGCAGACCACCAGTCATACGAGCATCTCTCCTGTCAGCGGTCTTCTCAACATCCTTTCGCTCTGGCTGCATGACCCGCAAGACGCCGACTGTCTGCAGGCTCTCGCGAAACTGGACGGGTGGATCTGGGAAGACGAAGAGGAGGGCTTGCGCGTCACGGGCGCGCGAAGCGCGTCCTGGGACACCGGATTCGCGCTTCAGGCGCTGGCGGCTCTGCCTGACGCCGAGGAATGCCGCAAGGCGCGTGATCGCGGCGCCGGGTTTCTGCTTGGAGAACAGATCAAGGCCAGTTTCGACGGATTTCGCGATGCCTATCGGGCCAATCCCAGGGGAGGCTGGTGCTTTGCCGGCGGCTGGCACGGCTGGCCGGTAAGCGACTGCACGGCGGAAGCGCTGCTCGGGATCCTTGCGGTCCAGGGTGACGATATCGATCCGGTGGTCGTTGCTGATGCCGCTGCGTTCATCCTGCGCTCCCAGAACAGGGATGGCGGTTTCGGCAGTTACGAGGCGAGGCGTTCCGTCCTTGGTCTTGAATGGCTGAACCCCGCGGAGATGTTTGGCGAATCCATGACCGAGAGCTCGTTCGTGGAATGCGGCGCGTCCTGCATCGCAGCGCTGGCCGCCTGCCAGGAGCACTTTCCCGAGATTGCCGAGGAGGTCGGGGTCGCCGACGCCGTCTCCCGGGGTGTTGCGTGGCTGCGCCGGAGCCAGGAAACAGACGGTTCCTGGCGTGGCGTATGGGGCATCCAGTACATCTACGGCACCCTCTTCGGCATCAGGGGCCTCGTCTCTTCCGGAGTTCGCCATGATGACCCGGCGGTGCGCAGCGCCTGTCTCTGGCTGCTTGAATGCCAGCGCAAGGACGGCGGTTGGGGCGAGCACCACAGCGGTTGTCTGTCCGGCCGCTATGTCGCGCATCACGAGAGCCAGGTCATACAGACCGCATGGGCGCTGATTGCGCTCCTCGAGGCGCAGGAACCGGACTGGGCCGCGATCGCACGGGGCGTTGGCTTCCTTGTCGAATCGCAGGACGCGGACGGCACCTGGCCCAAACAGGACATGGCGGGCGTGTTTTTTCGAACGGCCCTGTTGGACTACGTGCTGTACCGTCAGTACTTTCCCCTGCACGCGCTCGGCCTCTACGAACGCCGCCGCCGTGCGTTTCAGGGGCCGTGCGCTGCGAACGCGAGGCAGATGTCGTCTTCCTGATGGGCTCGATGGCAGCGCGCTCGGGCATGCGCCGCCATCACCTCGCGTCGTCTCCTCCCTGACCGACTCGATGGACGCACGGCGATGTTCCCGCGTTGAGGGAGCGCCGGATGCCCGAACGAGGATACGCTCTGGCTTGGCGACCGGACCGTCGGTGTGGTTGCTTCAGAGAAAAAACGATCCTGAGGGCCAGCGATCAGCACCTTGTCGCTTTCCGGCAGAATGGCTCTTGTCGCTGTCCGTCGCAAAGCCTAGAGTCGAGGCGCGAAGAAGAAGAGAGGGCCATGTCCATTTCACCGTGGATTCAGCCATCCTGTGTCGGCGGCAACGCTTGGCTGTGAGCGCGCGATGACCGCCACGAATCGATCCCGGGCGTCGGCCCTCCTCCTCGTCGGCATGATGTGCCTGGGTGCGTCTGCCGTTGCCGAGGATGTGGGCGTCGAGGAGCGCGGGCTTCAGATTGCCCGTGAGGCGCGCGAGCGCGGCGAGGGTTTCGGCAGCTTTGAGGCCAATCTGACGATGGTGCTGCGCACCAGACAGGGCCAGGAAACCGAACGTCACCTCAGACTCAAGATTCTGGAAGTCATGGATGAGGGCGACAAGACACTCTTCATCTTTGACGAGCCACGCGATGTCAGGGGAACGGCGTTTCTCATTCACACCAGCCGTGACGCGTCAGATGATATCTGGCTGTTTCTTCCGGCCCTCGAACGGGTCAAGCGGATCAGTTCGTCCAACCGTTCAGGCTCCTTCATGGGCAGCGAATTTGCCTATGAGGACCTGACCGACCAGGTCATCGAGAAGTTTGCCTATCGCTACCTTGGCGACGAGCAGTGCGGTGACTTTGTCTGCACGATCATCGAGCGCGTGCCTCCTCGCGAAGATGACTCCGGCTACAGTCGGCAGGTGATCTGGCACGACACGGAGGAGTTCAGACTCTGGAAGGTTGAGTACTACGACCGCCGAGATGAACTTCTGAAGACACTGACGGCGAGCGACTATGAACTCCACCTCGGGCGATTCTGGTACGCCGGTCAGCAGTCGATGGTCAACCACCGCACGGGCAAGAGTACGCTGATGTTATGGCAGGATCTGCAACTGGGGGTCGAACTCGACGAGCGCGATTTCACACGGACCGGTTTGAAACGCCTGCGTTGATGTTTCCCGGCTCAGTCCTTCGCCACGGGCTTTCGGGTCTCGTCCTCGTTGCGATGACGCTTCCGCTCGCAGGCGGGGCGGATGACTCCTTTATCGAATACCACGAGTTTTACGGCACCGTGAGTCTGGAAAACCGGTGGTTTCCGGAATCTGCGGCCCATGCCGGGCAGCGCAGTGCCGACACCGCCGTCGTCGCCGAGCCGTCGCTCTACCTCGAGACAGCCGATGGCACGAGCTTCACTCTCGAGACCTTCCTTCGCTACGACAGTGCCGACCCCGAACGCCGCCTCGCCGATGTGCGCGAAGCGTATGTGCTGCTTGTGGGCCTGATCGAAGACGAAGAATGGGAATTGCGCCTGGGTTTCGATCACGTCTTCTGGGGGGTCGCCGAGTCCCGCCACCTCGTCGACATCATCAACCAGACCGATCTGGTTGCCAATCCGAACGAGGAGGTCAAGCTCGGTCAGCCCATGGGCCATCTGACAGTGTCCGGCGACTGGGGCGTGGCGGAACTCTTCGCGATGCCCTGGCACCGGCCCCGCACCTATCCGGGCCGTCATGGCCGCCTGCGTGGCGCGTTTGTCGTCGACAACGACCGGGTGACATACGAGAGCGGCGCCGGTGAATGGCATCTGGACCTCGCGGCGCGCTACAGCCACAGCGTCGGACCATTCGATATCGGATTGAGCATTTTCGACGGTACAAGCCGGGAGGCCTATCTCAAGCCGGTGGTAGAGTGCGGCCCGGTAGCCAACTGCCTGGTGACTGGTCTGGCGCCCCACTATGAACAGATCCGTCAGGTCGGCCTCGATGCGCAGATGACGACCGGGGGCTGGCTGCTGAAACTCGAGGCCATCCGGCGCACCGGTGCGAGCAACCTGCGCGGCGACAAGGAGGACTTCACCGCCTTCGTCGCCGGTGGCGAATACACCCTCTATGCCGTGTTCGAGTCCGACATCGACCTCGGGCTGCTGGCCGAGTGGAATCGCGACAGTCGTCTGCAGCGGGCGAACAACGTGTTCCAGAACGATGTGTTCCTCGGATCCAGGCTCGCGTTCAACGACATTGACGACACCGATCTCATCGTCGGCGTCCTGGCCGATGTCGATACCGGCACGCGCTCATTTAACGTCCAGATGAACAGGCGCCTCGACGACAATGTTTCGCTCAACATCGAGGGATCCCTCTTCGACAACGTTGGCGCGAACGACCTGACCCACGCGTCGCGCCGGGACAGTTTCATCGCCGTCAATCTCACCTACGGCTTCTGATCGGCGGGCAGATTTCATGGCATCGCATCCCGGGCTGTTCCTGCAGGTTGGAGCCCTGAACCAGAACCGCATGCGTCTCGGAGTTTCGGATCGACTTGCACCTCTCTCGACAGCCCTGGCCTTGATCAGACGGTCGGACTGCGAGCGCCATGGGCGCTTCTTCGCTGAATTGACGGCGCGCATGGCGTGCGCGCGGGCCTGGGATCGTGAACGGGACCTGCTGCTCGCCAGCCGTTTCAATGCCTTTGATTATCTGCGCACCGACGAACTCGGATGATCCAGAATCATCGGGGACCTGCTCGATCCGCGCGGCAGGCATGGTCAGAAAGCGCGTTTCCTCCAGAAGATTGCTGACTTGGCAGGGCCGGATCGTTGGCCGATTGACCATTCAGCCTGGTACGACGAGGACAACGTCAAGGTTGAGTGCGAACGACAGACAGATCGAGGCGGGCGACTGGACATCTGCGTCGAGCTTCACCCGAAGGGGCAGAAGACTGCCTGTATCGCTTTCGAGAACAAGCCCTATGCGCAGGACTCCGAAGGGCAGGTCGCTCACGATCTTGAATTCCTGAGACGGCATTACGGCTGCCGGTTTCTTCTGATTTACCTGAGCCGTCATGGAGGTCTGCCCTCGGAACACAGTCTCCCCGGAGATGCCGACAAGAGAGGCCTGGCAACCATGTCGTTCTGTTCGCGCCCGACGGACGACGAGAACGATCTCCGGTTGCGCCTGCCGTTCTCGTTGTGCGAATGGCTGCAGGAGTGTCGACAGGGTTGCGATGCAGAACGTCTGCGCTGGTTCCTGGGCGACTTCGAGAGCTTTTGCCGCATGAACTGGGGAGAGAACATGACAGCAACGCGTGAACAGAAGCAGGTGAAAGAGTTCATTCTGGCCAACGACGACAATCTGCAGGCGGCCTTGTCGGTCGTCGAGGCATGGCCCAAGCTCCTGGAGCGGGTTGTGGACCGGTTTCTTGGGGCACTGCGCCAACGGATTGGAGAGGAGCTTGCTTCATTCGAAGACCTGAAGACCGGATCCGCCTACACCAAAAAGCACAAGAACGGCGTCTGGATCTCCAGGGGCGCGTGGTCCGGGAAAGCCGCGGCCGTTCCTTTTGTCAGTCTCGGTCAAGAGGGAGATGCGCAAGGCTGGTTTCTCGGCGTCGGCCTCGATCTCGGAACGGGTGAAGCTGCAGACGACTTGAAGGAGCGCCTTCGTGAACGCCTGAGCATGCAGGCACAATTGCGGGGTTCGCACACCCAGGAGTGGCCCTGGTACCGCGCTCTGGACGAGTGCGGGGACTGGCGGCAACTCCTGGTTCAACTGCACAGGGAGTCGGAACAGTCAGGCTGCCTGACGGCATGGTTCAGCGAGCAGTTCGTTGAAACGGCGAAACTGACCATTCCGGTTATCGACGAGGTTCTCGGAACTGCCGGATGAGACCACGAATCGCCGCAACGTGACGAGACTGTTTTCGGGCAGGCCGGCCGGTTGGGGCGGATCTGCCGGACGGGAATGGCGAGATGGCGTGCGCGAGAGAATGCGATGGGGAGGGACATGCCGTCTGGCCCGACCAGTTCCACGGCGCCGCCGTTGAGGGCAGGTCCGCTGAAGTTCCCGGGAGCCCAGGCAGTTGAAAGACGCCGTGACACCGACACGGTCGTCACCTTATGAATCGCGGGCCCTTCATGGCGCGCGCCACCGTGCAGGAGCTGCCGGTCACGAAGGCAGTACAGACGGCAATGATCTTGCCCTCGCAGGACAAGCAAAGTGTCCGGGCGCCAGGACTCTTCCATTGTCCTTGATGTGGTCGCAAGGACGCTGCAGATTTCAGCTTCCGAGGGCCGGGAACAAGGCAACGATGAACGAGCACCGCATGCAGTGGAACGATTCCGTGCTGATCGACCAGATCATCGCGGGCACAAAGACGGCGACCGTACGACCGCTGGCGTGGAGCGAAGGACTCGACTCCTACAACACCGCGATCCATTGCGGCGCGGTCTACACGGTCCATGACGCCGAAAGGACCCCGCGCTGCCGGATCAGGATCACCGGTGTCGAACTCTGCACCTGGGGAGCAATCCCCGACAGTCTCTGGCAGCGCGATCCGGCATCAGACGGCAGCGTGAGCCTTGAAGCCTTCCGGGCCGATCACGATGACTACTTCTCTCGACCCGCGGATGACCACGAGTTTCTCGCGATCTACTTTCAGGCTGTCTCCTGATGATGCCGACCGTGCCCCTGGCAGCACAGCCTGCGGGTGCCCCGGTCCCTGATTGCGTCGCGACGGCATGACCCTGGTCCTCGACTTCTATCTCGACTGGAGCGTCAACTGTCAGTTCGCCGGTCTGCTGTGGGCCCGGGAAAAGGGCCTCTTTGCCGCACATGGCCTCGATGTGCGCCTGGTGTCCCCGGAGGAGAACCCCGACACCATCACTCTCGATCTCGTGCTTGCCGGCGCGTGCTGTGTGGGGTGCATGGAGGACAACCTCATCGCGCGCGCTGTGGTTGCCGGCAAGGGAATCAAGGCCATCGGCGCGACGATGCAGGATTCGCCGATGCACCTTGTCACGCTGCCGGAAAGCGGGATGTCGTGCCTGGCGGATGTTCCCGGGCGGCGGATTGCCATGCACCGCGATGGTATTCACCTCCTCGAAACGGTCCTGGAACTCCATGACATTGATCCCGGTTCCCTGGAGAAGACCGTGTCAGGCTGGACGCTCGGGCAGCTTCTCGACGGCACCTTCGATGCCGTGCAGGGCTACGCCACGACGGAACCCCACCATCTGCGGCGCCTTGGCCAGACAACGCACCTTATCCCGATCCGCCACGACCACCTGAGGCCCTGGGCGCAGATGATGTTCACGACCGACGCCATGATCGACGCGCATGGCCCGGCGCTTCATCGCTTTCTTGTCGCCTGCAGAGAGGGCTGGCGCCAGGCCATGTCCAACCTTGATGAGTGTGCCCGACTGGTCGCCGCCCATTCGGCCGAGCACGAAGATGTCTCGGAGAATCAACGCATTCTGGAGATGATGCTTCCACTTGTCGCCGGAGATCAGGGACTCGATCACGCCGTCAGCACCGATCCTGGGCGCTGGAAGCGCAACCTTGCGACCTACGCCCGCTGCGGCATGATTGATCGCGCTCCCGCCTATCAGGAGGTCGTCTGCGAACTCCTGACGTGATGCCGTGTGACAGTCGTCATCGCGAGCCTGTCAGCCGACGAGCGGACGTTTCGCGCATGAGGACGATGACGCCGGCGACCGTGTTGGCCCGGGGTCATCGCGACCCCGTCCTTTCCGTATCGCTGCCTACACTGTGGACGCAGTGACAGGGGATGATTCTTCCGGCATGTCAGCCGGGCCAGCGGATCAGCAAACCCAGGCCGGTGAATCCAAGTGCGGCAATTGCGGCAATGGCCAGGAGCAGGCGGGTCTCGCGCCTTGCGGCTTCTGTGCCCTGGTATGCCATATCCTTGCGGAAACTCTCCATGTCCTTGCGGAACCCTTCCAGATCCTTGCGGAACCCTTCCAGCACGGCGGCGAGACTTGCTTCCAGGGTGTTGATTTGTCCACTCATTGCGACGAGCTCTTTGTCGATCCGGTGAATGTCGTCACTCATGGGCCAAGCTTAAGCGCTGCAAACGCAGCGTGCAATGGACTGCTTGTCGTCCTCCTGGCAAGACGTGACCGCGCATCACGATATGCAAAGATCGTGGCGGAGACGAAGTCCGTATGACTGCGGTTTTCCTGGGGTCGGCGGCGTCCCTGCGTGTTCGATAAATAGAAGCAAAAACAATGAGATAAATTCATGCCGCGTTCTTGCGGTTCGCGGGCGTTCATCCTAAATCGGTTGCGAGTGTGGGAACGATATGCCTTTGAGTGCGCGCAAAGTGGAAACGGCTGGTCCCGGACGGCATGGCGATGGGCGGGGCCTGTCTCTCTATGTCAAAGCCTCTGGCGCACGGTCTTGGGTGCTACGCTATCAGGTGATGGGCAAGCGGCACGATCTGGGGCTTGGGGCCTATCCCGAAGTGTCACTGGCCATGGCGCGCGACCGGGCACTGGAAGCGAGGCGCATGATCCAAGAGGGCGGAGACCCGATTGCCAGGAAACGGCAGGTCCAGTCCAAGACGTTCAAAGACGCCGCACTGGAATTGATCGAAAGCAAGCGCCCCAGCTGGCGGGCGATCGCCGCGTCGGAAAGACCGCTTTTCCTCAGCGCGTGGATCCGGCATCTCCCGGGGTGGGTCAGGTGGCGGTAGCCCTCGGGCATGACAGTCTCCATCTCGCAACGAAGGGACTGTCGCCGCCATCCGGCCAATTTGCAACATCATGCGCCGACCCGGCCAGGCCTCACCCACATCGGGTGTTGCACTTCACTGTGGAACCGGGGAGATTATGCGGTTGTTCACTTTCAATCGGTCGGCTCTAAGCTTACGGTTAGTCGACAGTCTGATCCCAATCTGACGAGGATGCGCTTTCAATCGGTCGGCTCTTGACTTTCAATCGGTCGAAGAAGGGCCTAGTCGGAATGTATCCACGATTTGTGAAGACCAGAGTCGAGGAGGCGCTGTACGACACCCGTGTGGTTCTCATCTCGGGGCCTCGCCAATCCGGAAAGACGACGCTCGCAAGCGACATCGCCGCCGACAAGACGCCTTTCCTGACACTAGACGACGTCAACGTCTTGCGTTCGGCCATCGATGACCCCGTCGGTTTCGTCCGCGGATTGGACCGCGCCGTCATCGATGAGATTCAACGCGCGCCGGACCTTCTGCTCGCCATCAAGAGCTTGGTCGATGACGACAAAACGCCCGGACGCTTCCTCCTGACCGGGTCAGCCAATCTCATGACGATTCCGAAAGTGGCAGACTCCCTGGCCGGCCGTATGGAGGTCGTGCGGTTGTTACCGCTTTCGCAGTCCGAGATCCTTGGCACGAAATCAGAGTTCATTGATCGAGCCTTCGCACGCGAAAAACCGAAGGCCGGGAAGATGATCGTAGGAGATGACCTCATGGAGGTCGTCCTCTCCGGTGGATATCCAGAAGCTCTTGGTAGGACACGGTGGTCAAGAAAGCAGGATTGGTATCAGGGTTATCTTGATGCGATCGTCCAACGCGATGTCCGCGACGTGGCTCGGATCGAGCAACTTTCCATCATGCCAAAACTGCTCTCCGTACTCGCCGAACACTCGGGACAGCTGGCGAATTACACCGCAATCGGAGCCAGCCTAGACCTCAACCATGTGACCACTCAGAAGTACGTGGGTGTTCTCGAAAGCCTCTATCTGATTCATACTCTGCAGCCTTGGTTCTCAAGCCGGCTGAAACGCCTGACCAAGTCGCCCAAGCTTCACTTCTATGATGCTGGTCTCCTCGCCGCGATGCGTGACGTTTCACCGGACGCGGTCCGCAAGGACAAGACGAGCTTTGGAGCGATACTGGAAACCTTCGTGCTCGGTGAACTTAAGAAGATTGCCACCTGGAGCGAACAACGATGCACGTTCTCGCACTTCCGGGACAAGGACAAAAACGAGGTCGACATCGTGTTGGAGAACCGACGCGGTGAGGTTGTCGGGATCGAGGTTAAATCATCGGCTACCGTTTCTTCGGGTGACTTTTCAGGAATGCGGAAGCTTGCGAGCGCATGCGGCGAGCGGTTCGTCCAAGGCATGGTTCTATATGACCATGATCAAATCGTTCCTTTTGGCCAAGACATGTTTGCCGCCCCCCTCTCATGTTTGTGGGGTGGTGAATGAACCTCGCGGAGGAACAATGCATCGAAGATCTTGCGGATCTTCTCCACAACTTCTTGCCAGGAAGCGGGAATTCCAGGGCGGCATTCCCTTTGGTCGCAGCTCAGGTCCAATGCGATGACCTCTGGATAGGAGGGAGCAAACGCCCGACGATCGTTCACCTTCTGTCATCGACACTCGCTCATCGACGACACAAGCTGGGCGCGCTAATTCAGGCCATCGTAAGGCAATCCATGACTTGGCGGAGGGGCAAGGGAGAGCCTCCCACGCGCGCGGAGGTGGATGGCTTGAACGCAGCGCTGTTGCGACTGTCCATTGCGGAAGTTCAAAACTCGTAATTATACATTGTAAATCAATAGCTAAAAGGCTTTGAGTGGCGGAGAGGAAGGGATTCGAACCCTCGATGGGTTTTTGGCCCATACTCCCTTAGCAGGGGAGCGCCTTCGACCACTCGGCCACCTCTCCGTCGATGGTTCTAGTGGCTTCAACGGGGAGCGTCAATCCGGCGCAGGCTACGGCCGTCGTCGATGATTTGATCGACAATCCAGTTGTTCAGGCGATGAACCGCGTGTTCCCGTGCCGAGAGCCGCCCCGGCCGGTGGAAGGGAGACGAAATCCCTGCCTGCTGGATCTCGCAGATGGCATTGTCCTCGTCGATGCCGGTGTCCCAGCGATGGAAATAGGCCTTCGAGCCTTCAGCGAAGTCATTCCGGCGTGTGGTGGATTGCGGAAAGCACTGGCCGACCTCGAGATGGGTCAGACCGGGCGTGAGCGGACGGTAGTGAAGCCACCACATGCTGTCCTGGGCGCAGGCAAACTGGGTGTTCGGGTGAAGTGTCGTGAAGAAGGTGCCGGCCCGCGCCTCCGCTGACAGGGATCGCACGGCAGGAAAGGGAGGCGGTTGTCCGGGCAGTACGGCAACCGAAGCCTCGCCGAGCACCTGCAGAGCGTCCCAGTGACCGCGGGTGACCAGATCCCGGGAAGCCTGGGCGCCCAGCGAGTCGCCGTGAACGGTCCCTGTATGGTAGGCCTCCATGGCGTTTTCGGCGATGAGTTTCCAGTTGGCCTGGACCGTGTAGCAACGCCGGCGCACCACGCGGAATGTTGCGAAGTTGTGGCTTGCGAGACGCCGGGTCATGTCGCCGGCCCAGGCCCTGAAACCGGCCGTGTGGCGTGAGAAGCAGACAAAAACGAACCCGGCCCAGACCGTGGTGCGGATCCGATGGAGTCCGTGCCCTGTCTGATCAATCGTCCTGTCCGGCGCCGATTCCAGCGAACCGTCGAGACGGTAGCGCCAGCCATGCAGGGGACAGACCAGCCGCGATGCCGTGCCACAACCCGAAACCAGGCGCGCGCCGCGGTGGCGGCAGGTGTTGGCGAAGGCACGAAGACCGTCGCTGCGGACCAGCAGGATCGGCCCGCCTGCCGTGTCGACAGAGCGGTAACCTCCCCGGGGCACCTCCTCGAGCCGCCCGGCAAACTGCCAGGCGCGCGAAAAGATGCGTGCGCGTTCCCGGTCCAGGAATGCGTCCGACACATAGCTCCAGCCGGGCAGGGTTGATGCCTGTGCCGGCGGTCGCCGCACGTCCCTGTAGTGACGCGGATGAAAGAGATCGTCATCCATTCCCGTCATCATAGGGCAATGCGGCCGATCATGATCGGCCGGCGTGTCGCAGGAAATCAACCGGTGGTTCGGTCGGGACGCCCCTGACCTCTACGCGAGGGACGTCACCGCCTGGTTGATCCACGTTCCGCCCGCCTTTGTCCTTGACCTCATACGCGGGGGACGTCACGGCAGACCTCGGAAGATCTCGTGCTGAAGAGGCCTGGTGCACGACATCGTCGATGTTCCGGCAAGCCATTCTGGTGTGAACCGCGGACGAGAGCGATCGGACCGGTCAGCGATGCGGTGCTGGAGGTCTGCGGCGGCAAAATCGTCTCGAGACCCGGCGATCCACAACCCTCTGCTGCCGCCCCCGGCTCCTGGTATGCCGGCGAAAAGGTCCGCAGCATCAAGGATTCGGTGGCGTCGCGACGTGATTGTCCGCTATGATGAGGGTGTGCAGTTTCAGATGACGAGGCCTCAGGCATGTGCCTGGAGCCGGAAACAATCCAGGAGGAAACAGCATGACAACGTTGAAGGACCTCAAGCGTGTGGCGCTTGAGGGTCGTATCGACCGCCGCGCATTCATCCGGCAGGCGACAGCGCTCGGTGTGACGGCCGCGGCGGCGACCACGCTCGCCGACAAGGCCGCCCTGGCGGAAACGCCGCACAGGGGCGGCACGTTCCGTATCGCAATGGATGACGGCAACACCACCGACAGTCTGGACCCGGCGGCCTATGAATCGAGCTTCCAGATTTTCCTGTCTCGCATGATCACCAACAATCTGACCGAGATCACGTCCGACAACGCGCTGGGTCCCGATGCCGCTGAAAGCTGGGAAGCGACGCCGGATGCCAAGAGCTGGACCTTCAAGCTGCACAAGGGGATCGAGTTCCACAACGGCAAGAGTTTCACGGCCGAGGACGTGGTTGCTTCCCTCAACCATCACCGTGGCGAGAATTCGACCTCGGGCGGCACGGCGCTGCTTTCGACCGTCACCGATATCAGGGCCGAGGACGCCAGCACGGTGCGCATAGATCTTGAGACCGGCAACGCCGATCTGCCCTTCATCATGACCGACTATCACTTCGTGATGTTTCCCTCCGACGGCGAGGGCAGCATCGACTGGAGTGGAGTCGGCCTGGGTGGCTATCTGCTCGAGGAATTCGAGCCCGGTCTCGTGGCCATTGGCTCGAGGAATCCCAACTACTACAAGGAGGGCAAGGCAAACTTCGATGGCGTCGAACTCCACCAGGTGACCGACGTGATCGCCCGTGAGGCGGGTGTGCAGACCGGCCAGTTCGACGCCATGACCGAGGCCGACCCGAAGACAGCGGATTACCTCGCGCAGAACGAGAACGTGATCGTCGAGGAGATCGCCACCGGTCAGCACGCAAGCATGCCGATGCACACGGACGTGGCGCCGTTCGACGATGTCAACGTCCGTCTGGCGCTGAAGTACGCCCTCGATCGCGAGGGCGCGCTCGACATCGTGCTGCGGGGTCATGGCACGGTCGGCAACGATCATCCCATCCCCCCGACGATGCCCTACCACGATCCCGATATCGAACAGCGGGTGTACGACCCCGACAAGGCGAAATGGCACCTTCGGCAGGCTGGCTTGGACAGCCTTGCCGTCGATTTTTCGACCTCGGAGGTGCCGTTCGTGGGCGGCGTCGATTTCTCGATCCACTATCAGGAAGCGGCCAAGGCCGCCGGCATCGACGTCAACGTGATTCGCGAGGCGGAGGACGGCTACTGGTCGAATGTCTGGTTGAACAAGCCCTTCTGCCTGTGCGGATGGGGCCCGCGTCCGACGCCTGACATGATCTTCTCTCTGGGTTACTACGGTCCTGCGCCGTGGAACGACGCGCGCTGGCAGAACGAGCGCTTCGACGAACTGCTGATCCAGGCTCGCGCCGAACTCGATGACAGCCTCCGCGCGGAGATGTACTCGCAGATGCAGCGGCTCGTGCGCGACGACGGCGGCACGATCGTGCCGTTCTTTCGCAACTATATCTGGGCCATCGGGCTCAACGTTCGGCACAAACACAGCGTGTCGGGCGAGTGGACGCTTGACGGCAACCGCGCACCGGAGCGCTGGTGGTTCGCCGAAGGCACCGTCTGATCGTTCCTGCTGCGAAGGGCCCGGCAAACGCCGGGCCCTTCAGTCCGTCTCGCCCGGAAGCGGCGGCGATGGCCGTGATGCCGCCGCGTAGACCTGGATCATTCCGTCGACAACACGCGAGGCGTAGACCCTGATGGGCCGCGTCGCCGGCCGGCCGGTGGCCTTGCCGGAGCGGATATCGAAACACCCCTGGTGCAGCGGGCATTCGATTCGAAACCCTTCGAGATAGCCGTCGCACAGATCCGCGCCGCCATGGCTGCAGAGCGCCGATGTGACGTGGATGCCGCCCGGTGTGTCGAAGACGGCCAGGCGCCGACCGTCGAGAGTTGCGGGGGTCACATCGCCGCGGTCGAGACCGGTGACGGCGATCAGGTTGCGCCAGCGTTCATGGTGCCCGGCGTTCATGGCGCCCGGCGTTCATTGTGCATTGGTCACTTCCGGGACCGTCGAGGCGCGCGAGGCGCCGGTGATCTGGCGGACGATGCCCCGGTGGATGCCGAGATAGCCGCCTGCTTCGACGTGAAGGTGGCCTTTCAGCTTCTTGTGAAGTGCCGGAAGGGCGTGGAACGGAACCGACGGAGCGAAATGGTGTTCGGCATGGAACGGCATGTTCCATGCCAGGAAACGCCACGGCCACGACACCAGTGTGGTGCGCGTGTTGGTCGTCATGTCGCCCACATGGGGGCGGCCGACGTGTTCCGTCATGCGGATGAAGCGCATCACGGGTTCGCCCAGGAAAACCGGCAGCCACCAGAACCAGAGGGGTTGCCACCAGTCGAAGACGACCATGGCCGCGGCAACGGCAAGATAGAGAGCGAGGAACACGCGCGCCTCGATGACGACCGCCCTGCGCTCCTCCGGGGGAACGAAGCGCTTCTCGACCGTGCTGAGGCGTCCCCGGGCGTGGTTGAGGAGGTCGCCGAGCATGCCGCGCCAGTAGGGCAGGGACGACAGGTAGGCACAATGCCCCCACACGGACCCGGAAAGGGGGATCAGCTCGGGATCGCGACCGACGATCTGGGTGTATGTGTGATGATCACAATGTTCGTAACGGAAGAAGACCGGCGGGACGCAAATCCAGAAACCGCACCACGCTGCGACCCACGCGTTGACCCGTCGTGTGCGGAATGCGGTGAAGTGCGTGCACTCGTGCTGCAGCGAGAAATGATGCACCAGAACCACCCCGTGAACGAACATGGCGGCAATGAGCCACCAGGTGCCGAGTGCCGTCCACACCAGGAGGGCTGTGGTGCCCAGCACGCCATACCAGAGCGGCAAGCGGATCAGGGCCGGGAGATCCGAACGGCGCATCAGCATCTTCAGCTCCCGGCGCCGGAGCGGCGCCGTGCCGCAAAGCGCCTGGGTCTGGGGAGTGAGAACGCCTTCGCCCATGGCGCCATCCTAGCGCCGCTTTCTCCGATTGGTCACGGCCTTTTGTCACCTGGCGTGCGTGGCGTTCACGTTGAAGATGAGGGGTTTTTCGGCATCAGGAAATCTGGCCGCTTTATTGCGGGTCGGTGTGAGGCTACGCTTTGTCGTTCACGGGGAAGAAGCGGCGCATTCCATGGCGGACAAGGTCAGGGTCAGTGATATCGACGCCCTCAGGTTCCACGCCGAGGGGCGGCCCGGCAAGCTGGCGATTACGCCGACAAAGCCGCTCAGTACCGCCCGGGAGCTCTCGCTCGCCTATTCCCCGGGGGTCGCGGCTCCCTGTCTCGAAATCCACCGCCAACCGGCGACCGTCTTCGACTATACCTCGAAAGGCAATGTCGTCGCCATCATCTCCAACGGTTCGGCCGTTCTGGGACTGGGCAATCTTGGCGCTCTCGGCGCCAAACCGGTCATGGAAGGCAAGGCGGTCCTGTTCAAGCGTTTCGCCGATGTCGACGGTATCGACATCGAAATCGACAGCGAGGATGTCGACGAGATCGTGCAGACGGTGAAACTCATCAGTCCGACCTTCGGCGGCGTCAATCTCGAGGACATCAAGGCGCCGGAGTGCTTCATCATCGAGCAGCGCCTGAGGGAACTCGTCGACATCCCGATCTTTCACGACGACCAGCACGGCACGGCGATCATCTGCCTTGCCGGTGTCATCAACGCCCTCGGGGTCGCCGGCAAGGAACTCGCCGACTGCAAGGTGGTGGTGAACGGTGCGGGCGCTGCCGGCATTGCCTGCCTTGAACTGGTGAAGGCCCGCGGGCTTCCCCATGACAAGGCGATCCTGTGCGATTCGCGGGGCGTGGTCTATCAGGGTCGGGAAAAGGGCATCAACCAGTGGAAGTCGGCCCATGCCGTCGAGACGTCCGCGAGGACTCTCGAGGACGCCATGGACGGGGCAGACATCTTCCTTGGGGTTTCGGTGAAGGATGCCGTGACAGCGGACATGGTCGCATCGATGGCGGCACGGCCCATCATCTTCGCCATGGCGAACCCGGATCCGGAGATCCTGCCCGAGGATGTCCGCAAGGTCCGCGAGGATGCCATCGTGGCGACCGGCCGTTCCGACTATCCCAACCAGATCAACAATGTTCTCGGGTTTCCCTATATCTTCAGGGGCGCCCTGGATGTGCGGGCAACGACAATCAACGACGCCATGAAGATCGCCGCCGCCGAGGCGATCGCCTCCCTGGCCCGCGAAGACGTGCCCGACGAGGTGGCGTCAGCCTATGCCGGTGGCCACCTGCGCTTCGGGCCGGACTACATCATTCCCAAGCCGTTCGATCCCCGCCTCATTTCGCGGGTACCGGCGCGCGTCGCGCGGGCAGCCATGGAGACAGGGGTGGCGCGCCGCCCGATTATCGATACCGAGGCCTATCAGGCCCGTCTCTCCGGTCTCCTCTCTCCGGTTGCCGGGCGCATGCACGAGGTTTTCGAGACGGTGCGCCGGCGACAGGCGCGGGTCGTGTTTGCCGAAGGCGAAGAGGAAAAAACCATCCGGGCGGCGGCCCTGTGGCGTGATCAGGGACTCGGCACCGCCATCCTTGTCGGCAGCACAGGGCACATTCAGGAGAAGATGGAAACGCTCGGCGTCAGCCCGGACGGAATCGAGATTGCCAACGCCGGCGTCGTGAACACCGAACAGTATGTCAGCCATGTCTACGCGCACATGCAGCGTCGCGGAGCGCTGTTGCGCGATTGCCAGCGCTGGATCCATCTCGATCGCGATGTCTTCGCCGCGGCGATGCTGGCGACGGGCGATGCCGATGCCATGGTCACCGGCCTGACGCGGTCCTATCCCGGCGCTCTCTCCCATGTCCAGCGGGCGCTGAAGGCCGGCGACGGCCAGATTGTCTTCGGCATGACGATTCTCGTCTCCTCCCAGCACACGCTGCTGTTGGCCGACACCACCATCAACGAGGAACCGTCGGCCCGGGATCTTGCGGACATCACCGTGCAGGCCGCTGCCAAGGCGCGCGTCCTGGGCGTCGAACCACGGGTCGCCCTGCTGTCGTTTTCCAATTTCGGCAGCCGCGGCGAGCGGCGCACGGGCCATCTGCGCGAAGCCGTACGCATCCTCAAGGAACGCGGAGTCGACTTCGAGGTCGACGGTGAGATGGCGGGCGACACCGCACTCGACAAGAATGTGCTGGACTACTACCCCTTCGTCACGCTGAGCGGTCCGGCAAATGTTCTCATCATGCCCGATCTGCACGCCGCCAACATTTCCTACCGGCTGGTCGAAGCGATGGATGGCGCGCGCGTGATCGGGCCGATTCTTCTCGGCCTGGAGAAGCCGGTCCAGATTGTCCGCCTCGGGGCGACGGTCAACGACCTCCTCAACATGGCAGCCATGGCAGCCATCGACATCGATGACTGATGGCCCATGATCGTGCCGGCCGATGGTCTGTCATGGGTCTGATCCTGCCCCTGATCCTTCTCGAGGCCGTGACCCTTGTCGTTCTGGTGCTGACAGGAGAACTCGCCGTCACGGCGGCCGTCGCGGCATGTGCCGCGCTGGCGACAGGGAGCGCGGCGCTGGTGCTGCCCGTCGTGTCGGGGTTGGACCGCATCAGGTCATGGGCTGACCGGCAGAGTGGTGCGCCGGATCCCGGGCCGCCGGGGCTGCGCCGCGGGCCGCTTGTGTCGCAGCTGCAGTCCGTGTTGCGCGCGGTGACCCACGCTCTCGATGAACGCGAGGCGCGCATTGTCTGTCTGGCGAGGGACAACGATCACCTGCTCGATGCCCTCTCTGCTCCTGTCCTGCTGGTCTCGAAAAACAGCGAACTCGTGCGTTTCAACGATGCCGCGCACCGGGTCTTCGGCGACCTCAAGCCCGGACAGCACATCTCCAGGATCCTGCGCGATCCCGGATTCGACGGCGCCATCGTGTCGGGTCTTGGCGACGGTCTTTCCAGTGTCGTGGAGGTCATGGTGACCCGGGATCATGTTGACAGCCACTATGTCCTTGATGTCGCGCCGCTCCCCGGCGGGCTGGGCGATGCGGCGCTGATGGTGGTCTGCCACGATGTCACCGGGGTCCGGCGGACCGAGCAGATGCGCGTCGACTTCGTGGCCAACGCCAGCCACGAAATCCGCTCGCCGCTGACCACGCTTATCGGTTGCATCGAGACCCTGCAGGGTCCGGCGTGCGACGATGCCGGGTCGCGCGCCAGGTTCCTCGCCATGATGGAAGCGCAGGGCAGGCGCATGGCAAACCTGGTCGAGGACCTGCTGTCGCTGTCGCGTATCGAGATTCGCGAACACGCCCAGCCCCATGGAGAGATCGCGATCGGGCCGTTGCTGTGCCGCCTCGCGTCCACACTTCACTTCGATGCCGAGCGACGGGCGATGACCATCGATCTCGATGTCCCCGGGACCATGCCGCCGGTGCGGGGTGACGAGGACGAGATCGAACAGGCCCTCTACAATCTCATCGCCAACGCCATCGGGTATGGCAGGCAGGGAACCGAGGTCAGGCTCGCCGCAGGTATCGCCGAGAGACCACCCGATTATCTGAGGGTCGCGCGCGGCCGGCTGGCCTGGATATCCGTCAGCGATCAGGGAGACGGGATCGAGGCGCATCACCTGCCGCGGCTGACCGAGCGGTTCTACCGCATCGACAAGGCGCGCAGCCGTGAGCGGGGCGGAACCGGGCTCGGACTTGCCATCGTCAAGCACATACTCACGCGCCATCGTGGAGAACTGCACGTGGCGAGCACGCCCGGCGAGGGATCCGTCTTCACAGTGTGGATGCCCGTGTTGCTTCACGAAAGTGTCATCAAGTCTTCGTAGGATGCGCACCCTTGACGTCAACACCCTGGAGGACCATGACATGAAGACCAGCATGACGCATGCTGCCTTTGCTGCCGGCGTTGTTGCCCTGACAGCCGTTGCGGCGTCCGCGCAGGACGCGCGGGACACCATCAGGATCGTCGGTTCGTCGACCGTGTTTCCGTTCTCGACGGCCGTCGCCGAACAGTTCGGTCAGAGCGGCGATTTTCCGACACCCGTTGTCGAATCGACCGGTTCGGGGGGCGGATTGAAACTCTTTTGTGCCGGTATCGGTTTCGAGCACGCCGATGTCACCAACTCCTCACGCCGCATCAAGTCGAGCGAAGTCAGGCGTTGCGCCGAAAACGGCATCATGGACATCACCGAGGTCATGATCGGCTTCGACGGGATCGTGCTCGGCAACTCGCGTGGAGCCGACAGGCTCTCCATCGACATTCCGGACCTGTGGCTTGCCCTGGCGGCCGAGGTTCCCGATGCGCACGGCGACATCGTGGCCAACCCCTATGCGATGTGGAGCGAGATCGACGACTCGTTGCCTGCCGTCGCCATCAGGGTCATGGGCCCGCCACCGACATCGGGCACGCGCGACGCGTTCGTCGAACTCGTCATGGAGGAAGGATGCGGGCACTTCGAGGCCGTGGCCATGATCGAGGAATCGGACGAGGACCGCTTCGAGAGCATCTGCGCATCGATCCGCGAGGATGGCGCCTTCATCGAGGCCGGGGAAAACGACAATCTGATCGTCCAGAAACTCGAGGCCGATCCGCACGCCTTCGGCATCTTCGGGTTTTCCTTCCTCGATCAGAATATCAACAAGATCCAGGGATCGATGATGAACGGCGTCGAGCCGACGTTCGACAACATTGCTTCCGGCGATTATCCGGTGTCGCGCTCGCTCTACTTCTACGTCAAGAATGCCCACCTCGATCTCGTCCCCGGTATCGCCGCGTTCGTCGCCGCGTTCACCAGCGAGGACGCCTGGGGTCCCTTCGGTTACCTTGCAGACAAGGGCCTGATCCCGCTTCCCGACGGCGAGCGGGCAGCCATGGCGGCCTCGGCGAATGCCGCGACGCCCCTGGCCTGGTGATACGTTGCATGACCGTTGAACTGCCGGGGACCCGCAACCGGTCCCCGGCATTGCCCTGCGGCGCAGCGTGGCCGGACCCTTGACCCAGATGATCCTCACCCTGGCGCTGATCTGTCTTGCGACGGCAGCCTTCCTTGCCGGGCGGAGGAAAGCGGTGAGCCTCACCGGGGGCCGGACGTCCGATCTTCACTCGCGTCCCGTCTATCACGGCTGGTATGTCGCACTGGCCTGCGGCCTTCCCGCGGTGTCTCTCTGGTTCATGGTTCTCCTCGCCGGGGACTGGATGATCGACAGGGCCCTTGTCGCCGCGCTTCCAGGCGAGCTGCGGGAGGCGGCCGGGCCGGTCCTGCAGCGATTCCTGAATGATGCAGAAACCCTTGCCGGTGGCGGTCTGCCGACCATCGAGGCGAGCCCGGATCTTGAGGCGGCGGCTGCCTCCTTCAGTCACCTCACCCTTCTCAAGCACTGGATCGGATTTGGTGCCGCACTGGGCCTTGGCCTCATCGCGGCCGGGTTCGCGATGCGCCGGATCGATGTCTCCCGGCGAACCCGCCAGCCGGTTGAACGCACGCTTCTCGTGGCGCTTCTTGCCTTGGCGGCGCTGTCTGTCCTGACGACGGCGGGCATTGTGTTTTCGGTGCTTTTCGAGGCCATCCGCTTCTTTGACAAGGTTCCGGTTCTCGATTTCCTGTTCGGTGTGAAGTGGAGCCCGCAGATTGCGCTGAGAGAAGACCAGGTGGGCTCCTCAGGCGCGTTCGGCGCGGTGCCGCTCTTCACCGGCACGCTTCTCATCACGCTTGTCGCCATGCTGGTGGCCGGTCCTGTCGGACTCCTCTCGGCGGTCTATCTGACCGAGTATGCCGATCCACGCCTGCGGGCGGCGGCCAAGCCGGTGCTGGAGATCCTTGCCGGCATCCCCACGGTGGTCTACGGCTTCTTTGCCGCGCTCGTCGTTGCCCCGGCATTGCGCGAGGCGGGAGCCGGCATCGGACTCGACGTGGCATCGGAAAGCGCCCTGGCGGCCGGGCTGGTCATGGGAATGATGATCATCCCCTTCGTTTCGTCACTCACCGACGATGCGCTTGCCGCGGTGCCCGGCGAGCTCAGAGACGCGTCCCTGGGTCTGGGCGCGACACGCCAGGAGACGGTGACGCGCGTCATTGTGCCCGCCGCCCTTCCGGGAATCGTTGCCGGCTTCCTGCTCGCAGTGAGTCGGGCCATCGGCGAGACCATGATCGTGGTCATGGCGGCCGGTCTTGCAGCCAATCTCACGGCGAACCCCTTCGAGGCCGTCACGACCGTGACCGTGCAGATCGTGACGCTTCTTGTCGGCGATCAGGAGTTTGACAGCGCGAAGACCCTCGCGGCGTTTGCTCTTGGCCTGACCCTTTTCCTTGTGACCCTGGGACTCAACATTGTCGCACTGAGAATGGTGCGCAGATATCAGGAACAGTATGACTGACACGGCGGGGCCAACTGCGTCGGTTCACCAGAGCGACACCTCCCGTCGTCGCCTTCGCAGGCGCTATGCCCGGGAACGCGACTTCAAGATCATGTCCGTTTCGGCCCTGGGACTGACCGCCATCTTCCTCCTGATCCTGCTGGGATCCATTGTCCTGAACGGCTGGTCGGGATTCCTTGCCACCAAGCTGCGGCTCGAGGTGACGTACTCCGCCCGGCATGTCGCTGCGGACAATCCGGCCAACGGCAACTTCCGCATGATCATTCTCGATGGCCTGCGCGAGAGATTTCCCGACGTGACGGAACGCAGGGAACTGCGCGCGCTGCTTGGCATCGTGTCGAACCGGGGCGCCTATGATGTGCGGGACGCTCTTCTCGACAATCCGTCGCTCATGGGTCGATCGCTGGAGTTGTGGCTCCCGGCGGCGACAGAGATCGACATGCTCAACAAGGGATACGTCGACCGCTCCGCGCCGGAGGAACTGCGGCTGATTGACGACCGGACGATGGCCTGGGTCGATGCCTTCGACGAGGACGGCGATCTGGCAACCGTTCCCAACTGGGCCTTCCTTGCCGGCGGGGATTCCAGAGAGCCGGAACTCGCCGGAGTCGGCGGCGCTGTCCTGGGGTCGTTCTGGATCCTTCTCGTCACCTTTGCCGTGTCGTTTCCGACCGGGGTGGGCGCTGCTGTCTTCCTTGAGGAGTTTGCGCCCAAACGCCGGTGGGTCGACATCATCGAGGTCAACATCAACAACCTTGCCGCCGTTCCCTCGATCGTCTTCGGCTTGCTGGGGCTCGCTGTCTTCCTGAATGTCATGCACCTGCCGCGTTCGGCGCCGCTGGTCGGCGGCCTGACCCTGGCGCTGATGACCTTGCCGACGATCATCATCGCCACGCGGGCGGCGCTGAAGGGAATACCGCCCTCGATCAGGGATGCGGCTCTCGCCATCGGCGCCTCCGAGGTGCAGGTGGTCTCGCACTTTCTGCTGCCGCTGGCGATGCCGCGGATCCTGACGGGAGCGATCATCGGCATGGCGCGGGCGCTGGGAGAGTCGGCGCCACTGCTCATGGTCGGCATGGTGGCGTTCGTCGTCGATCTGCCGTCCGGGCCGACCGATCCGGCGACGGCGCTTCCGGTCCAGGTCTTCCTGTGGGCGGACAGCCCGGAACGCGGCTTTGTCGAGAAGACATCCGCCGCAATCATGGTATTGCTCGTGTTTCTGATCGCCATGAACGGTCTGGCGGTCTACCTGAGGCAGAGGTTCGAGATCAGATGGTAGAAGCAGCGGGCGTGAAGATGAGAACGCGCGGCCTCAAGCTCTGGTACGGCGACAAGCAGGCGCTGGCAGGCATCGATCTCGATGTCGCCGAACACCAGGTCACCGCCCTCATCGGTCCCTCGGGGTGCGGCAAGACCACGTTCCTCAAGTGTCTCAACCGCATGACCGACACCATCGATGGCGTGACCGCCGAAGGCAGTGTCACGCTCGACGGCGTCGATATCCGCGACCGTTCGGTCGATGTCGTGCAGCTGCGCGCCCGTGTCGGCATGGTCTTCCAGAAACCCAATCCCTTCCCCAAGACGGTGTACGACAACATCGCCTACGGCCCGCGCATTCACGGTCTTGCCGCCAATCGCCGCGAACTCGACGACATCGTTGAATCAAGTCTGCGCCGCGCCGGGCTGTGGGAGGAGGTGTCAGGCCGTCTCGGCGACCTCGCGACCGGCATGTCCGGCGGGCAGCAGCAACGCCTGTGCATTGCCCGTTCGATCGCCGTGGCGCCCGAAGTGATCCTGATGGACGAGCCCTGCTCGGCGCTTGATCCGATCTCCACCGCGCGCATCGAAGAACTCATCGACGAACTGCGGGCGAACTACACGATCGTCATCGTGACCCACAACCTGCAGCAGGCGGCGCGGGTTTCGCAAGCGACCGCCTTCTTTCATCTTGGCCAGCTGATCGAGGTCAACGGCACGGCCGAGCTCTTCCAGAGTCCGGCCCAATCCATGACCGAGGACTACATCACCGGCAGGTTCGGATGAGCACACCTGGCTGAGGATTGCCCATGACTGTCCAGCATACCGTTCGATCCTACGATTCCGAGCTCGAGGAGGTCACGAACCGCGTCCTCGCCATGGGCGGAATCGTGGAAGATCAGATCCGAAGCGCCCTGCAGGCTCTCGTCGATGGCAACCGCACACTCGCCCAGACCGTGATCGACAGCGACCAAAGGGTCGACGCCCATGAACGCGAGGTGGATGAACTGGTCACGCGCATCATGGCATTGCGCCAGCCCATGGCCGAAGACCTGCGGCGCATCAAGACCGCGCTGAAGGCGGCCAGCGATCTCGAACGCATGGGCGATCTTGCGGCCAACGTCTCCAAGCGCATCCTCGTCATCGAGGACACGACGGGAATGCCGCAGCGCGAGGCCCTGAGGCGGCTGGGTGCGGCCGTCTACAACATGACGACCGATGTCATGAACGCGTTCCGCGATGGTGATGCCGATCTGGCCGAACGGGTATGGCGTCAGGACGAGTTCATCGACGAGATGTACAGTGCCGTCTTTCTTGCCATCCTCGCGGACATGATCGCCAATCCGACACTGATCGCGTCCGGGACACAGGTTCATTTCATTGCCAAGAACATCGAGCGTATCGGCGATCACACCACCAACATCGCCGAGATGGTGACCTACATGATCCTGGGCCGTTTGCCGGACCGCGACCGTCCCAAGGCAGCTTCCGTGATCGGAGTGGAAGGTGAGACAGGCGACAACAGCAGCTCAGCCGTGTGACGCCACCGTTCTCGTCGTTGATGACGAAGAGCCTATTCTCGAACTGGTGCGCTACAATCTTGAGGCTGCCGGATTCCGGGTCGTGACCTGCGGCGACGGACGCGAGGCGCTCGTGCTCGCCGAAGAGAAAAACCCGGATATCGCCATCCTCGACTGGATGCTGCCCGGCCTGAGCGGACTGGAAGTCTGCCGGCGCATCCGACGGGATCGCAATCTGTCGCATCTGCCGATCATCATGCTGACGGCCCGGGCCGACGGCGCGGATCGCGTCAGGGGCCTTGACGCCGGTGCTGACGACTATGTGCCCAAGCCCTTTGCGCCTTCCGAACTGCGCGCGCGCGTGCATGCCGTGCTGCGCCGCGTCCGCCCGGCCCTGGCCGGCGATGTGCTGGCCTGTTCGGACCTTGTCATGGATCTTGCCGCACGGCGTGTCATGCGCGCCGGCCAGCGCATCCATCTCGGGCCCAGGGAGTTCGCCATCCTCAGACTCCTCATGGAGAACCCGGGACGGGTGTTCGCTCGCGAACAGATTCTCGACAGGGTCTGGGGCATCGACTCGTTCGTCTTCGACAGGACCGTCGATGTGCATATCGGCCGCCTGCGAAAGGCGCTCAACGTGACGGGCGGAGGCGAACTCATTCGCACCGTTCGCACGGCCGGATACGCTCTTGATACGGATTGAGGTTTCTGCTTGATAGGAAGCGGCCGGGCTCGGGAAGCGTCTCCATGGCAATCGATTTCGACACCTACGACGATGACAACATCTTTGCCCGGATCCTGCGCGGCGAGCTCCCCTGCACCAGGGTCCTCGAGACGGATCGCGTGCTGGCCTTCGACGACATCGCGCCCCAGGCCCGCCACCATGTGCTTGTCATCCCCAAGGGGCGCTACATTGCCCACGACGACTTCCACCGCAACGCCAGTGACGGGGAGATTGTCGCCTTCTGGAGGGCCGTGGCGGACATCTGCGATGCCCTCGCCGTCCATGAGCGTGGCCACAGGCTGATCACGAACCAGGGGCACGACGGCCATCAGGCGGTCCCCCATTTCCACGTCCATATCCTTGCCGGGGGCGATCTCGGTCCGATGCTGCCCGCAACGTCGCCCTGAAGCGGCCCGACGGCATGGCAGGACTTTCCCAGGCCACGGTGATCGTGTCGTTTGGCGCCTCGGATCGCGAGTCGGCATCGTTGAGTGCAGCCGGTTTGCTGTCAGCGGCTTTCCGTCCCGAAAGGCGATTCGTTGTCCGAACTTTCGGGCCCATGTAGCGGCTGGCAGTCAGGAAAAACCAGCGCGGGATGATCCTGACGGCATGGACAGGGTCCATCCTCTGGTCTAAACCTGCGTCATCCTGCGAGAAGCGAATCCTTCATGTCATTCGCCCTGCTCAAGCACGGTCTCACCCGGCGTCACAGCTTTCCCGATGCCTTTCCCGCACCCGGAGAACTCAAGGACTCCTACGACATCGTCATCGTCGGGGGTGGCGGTCACGGTCTGGCAACCGCCTACTATCTTGCCGTCGATCACGGGATCACCGATGTCGCGGTCCTTGAACGCGGCTACATCGGCGGCGGCAACACCGGCCGCAACACGGCCATCATCCGCTCCAACTACCTGACGCCGGAGGGTGTGAAGTTCTACGACGAGTCGGTGAGGCTCTACAAGGACCTCTCCAACGACTTCGACATGAACATTCTCTATTCGGAGCGCGGCCATTACACCCTGGCGCACACGGACAGCGCCGTCAGGACCATGCGGTGGCGCGCCGAGGTCAACAAGCACTTCGGTATCGAATCGGAACTCGTGATGCGTGACGATCTCATGAAGATGGTGCCGCAACTCGACTACTCCGAGGATGTCCGCTACCCCATTCTCGGTGCGCTCTACCATGCGCCCGGCGCCATCGCCCGCCACGATGCCGTGGCATGGGGCTACGGCGCCGGTGCGGCGCAGCGCGGCGTCCACATCCACCAGAAGACGGAGGTCACCGGTTTCGAGATCACCGGAGCCAACGGCCACGCGGCATGCGTCACCGGGGTGAAGACCAACCGCGGCACCATTCGCGCCGGCAAGGTGCTGCAGGCGGTGGCCGGGCTGTCCGGCGAGGTGGCGGCGATGGCGGGCCTCAGGTTGCCGCTGAAGACGATCCCTCTCCAGGCCTGCGTCAGTCAGCCCCTGAAACCCTTCCTCGACGCCATCGTCGTCTCGGGAAGCCTGCACGTCTACGTCAGCCAGTCACCGCGCGGCGAACTCGTCATGGGTGGTTCCACGGACCCCTACGGGGTCTACATGACGCGCTCGACACTCGACTGGAAGGAGGGTCTGATGATGCACATGCTGGAACTGCTCCCCTTCATTGCCGAGGTGAAGCTGTTGCGGCAGTGGGCGGGCATGACCGACATGACCCCGGACTTCGCGCCGATCATGGGGCAGACCCCCGTCGACAACTACTACATCGACGCCGGCTGGGGGACGTGGGGGTTCAAGGCCACGCCGGTGTGCGGCAAGGAGAATGCCCGCATGCTGGCGACCGGCAAGGTGGGGGATCTCATCGAACCGTTTGCCCTGCAGCGCTACCACGACTTCAACCTGGTCGGGGAAAAGGGCGCGGCCAGCGTGGGTCACTGAGGAGACCGTGCGACGATGAAGATCATGCCGTGCCCGCTCAACGGTCCGCGCAACATCTCGGAGTTCGTCTGCGGCGGCGAGGTGGAGAGCCTGCCGGCGCCGGACTGCGATCACGCCGCCTGGATCGATTACCTCTACCTCGAGAACAACACCGCAGGCGTCATCCGCGAGTGGTGGTATCACACACCCACCGCCTACTGGTTCGTCGCCGAACGCGATACCCGCACCGACGAGATTCTCCGGACCTGGCCGGCCGGTGAATTCCTCGATGAATGCGGAGAAGGACGATGACCCCGGGACGCCTTCCCCGGTCGGCGGGCGAACTGATCGACCGCTCCAGGCCGCTCTCCTTCACCTTTGACGGGCGCCGTCACGAGGGATACGCCGGGGATACCATCACCAGCGCACTGCTCGCCTCCGGCGTCAGGGTGCTGTCGCGTTCCTTCAAGTATCATCGCCCGCGGGGAACACTGTCGGCCGCCGGTCACGACGCCAACAGTTTCGTGCAGGTTGGCGACGAACCCAATGTGGTCGCCGACACGCGTCTGCTTGATGACGGCATGGTCGTCGAAGCACTGAACGTCTTCGGCAGCCTCGACAACGACAAGGCCCGCCTTCTCGATCGCTTCGGACGGTTCCTGCCGGTCGGGTTCTACTACAAGACCTTTTATCGCCCGCAGGGCGCATGGAAGATGTGGGAGCCGGTGATCCGCCGACTCGCGGGCCTCGGCACGGTCAATCCGTCGGCGCCGCACGGCTACTACGACAAGCAGTACCTGTGGGCCGATGTGGTCGTTGTCGGCGGTGGACCCGCAGGCATGGCGGCTGCCCTCGAGGCGGCGGCGGTCAGCCGCACGGCGGAGGTGCTTCTCATCGAGGAGAACCCGCAGCTGGGCGGCTCGCTGACCTATGCACGCTTTGATGCCGAGGGAGAACGGGCCGCCCGCGAGCACGATGCGCTCGTGGCGGCGGTCGAGGGATGCGACAACATTCGTGTCCTCGCCGGTGCCGTGGCCAATGGCTGGTTTGCAGAACACTTCATTCCCGTCATCCAGGGCAACCGCATGTTCAAGGTGCGCGCCGTCTCGGTGGTCGTGGCCACCGGATCCTGGGAGCAGCCTCTGGTGTTCCGCAACAACGATCTTCCCGGGGTGTTGTACGGATCGGCGGTCCAGCGTCTGATCAACCGGTACGGTGTCAGACCCGGCCACCGGGCGGTGATCGCCACCGCCAATGCCGACGGCTACGCCACGGCACTTGATCTGATCGGCGCCGGGGTCGACATTGCCGCGGTGGCGGAACTCGGACCCCGGGTTCCGCGGCACGACCTGGCGGTGGCCGTGTCGGATCACGGTGTGCCGATCATGCCGCGATCAACCGTGGTCGAGGCCGAGCCCGGTCCGTGGAAGGACACCATCGAGGGTGCGCGCATCGCGGAGATCACCGGACCCGGCACGACGGCTGCCCGGCATGTCGTCCATGACTGCGACACCATTGTCACATCGGTCGGCTGGCAACCCGCCGCCAACCTGATCTGGCACGCCGGTGGCCAGACCCCCTACAACGAGACAACGTCGATGCTCGAGGTCGGCACGCTTCCCGGTGGCATGCATGCGGCAGGATCTGTCGCCGGATGTTTCCGTCTCGACACGGTGATCGAGGAAGGCCGGCGCGCCGGCTGGCTGGCCGCCCGCGACGCCGGATTCAATGGCGCCGCGATGCCGGTGGTGCGCAACGATCGCGGTGAAGCGGGACAGAATCATCCCTGGCCCATGTTCGAACACCCGAAGGGTCGCGACTTTGTCGATTTTGACGAGGACCTGCAGATCCACGATCTGAAGGACGCGGTCTCGCAGGGCTACACCCACATCGAATTGATGAAGCGCTTTTCCACCTGCGGCATGGGTCCCAGTCAGGGACGCCACTCCTGGCTCAACGCGATACGTCTCAACGCCCGGGAGAACGGCGTCAGTGTCGACGAGGCGGGAATGACAACGCAGAGGCCCCCCTACACGGCCGAGAAGCTGGGCGTCCTGGCCGGCCGCAGTTTCGAGCCCGAGCGCTGCACCGCGATGCATTGGCGCCATGTCGAGGCCGGCGCCCGCATGATGCAGGCCGGCGCCTGGTACCGTCCGGAACACTATGGCGGTGATGACCGGGCTGCCGTGATCGCCGCAGAATCGCGTCATGTCCGGGAAAAGGTCGGACTGATTGACGTGTCGACCCTGGGCGGGCTCGAAATCCGCGGCCCCGATGCCGCAGACATGATGGAACGCATGTACACCTGGGCCTACAGAAAGCAGCAGGTGGGACGCGCCCGCTACACGCTGATGACCGACATGACCGGCGTCATCACCGATGACGGAGTCGCCTGCAGGCTGCACGAGAACCACTACTACGTCACAGCCACCACATCCGGTGTCGATGGCGTCTACCGGGACATGCTGTTCTGGAATGCGCAGTGGCGTCTCAGGGTCGACATCACCAACGTCACCGGCGCCTGGTGCGGCGTCAACATTGCCGGGCCGAGGTCGCGCGCTGTGCTCACACGCCTCACCGAGGAGAAACTCGATGCCCATGCCTTCCCATACATGGCTGTCAGGCAGGCCAACGTCGCCGGCGTTCCCTGCCGTCTGCTGAGGGTCGGATTCGTGGGCGAGCTCGGCTACGAGATTCATTGTCCGGCGCACTCGGGCGAGGCCCTGTGGGATGCTCTGATGGAAGCCGGCAGGGATCACAGCATCAGGCCCTTCGGTGTGGAGTGCCAGCGGCTGTTGCGTCTCGAGAAGGGCCACATCATTGTCAGCCAGGACACCGACGGCCTCACCAATCCCCTTGAGGCGGACATGGACTGGGCGCTGGCCAAGAAACGCGCCTTCTTCATCGGCAAGCGATCCATCGACATCCAGCGCGACAATGTTCAGCGCAAGCTGGTGGGTTTCGAGATCGACTCCCGCGGTCGCGACGACAGGATTCCCAAGGAATGCCATCTGGTGATCCGGGACGGCGACATCACCGGCAGGGTGACGTCCTGCAGCTATTCGCCGACCCTCGACAAGATCATCGGGCTCGCCTACGTGGCGTCCGACCAGGCAGAACCCGGAAGCATCTTCCAGGTCAGGATCAATTCGGGGCGCATCGACGGCCGCCGGGTGAGAATCTCTCCCGATACGCTTGTTGACTGCCGGGTCGTGCCATTGCCCTTCTACGATCCGGAGAACGCCCGCCAGGAACCAGGGGATGCACATCCATGAGTGCAGCGCTCGCCCCCCCGTTGGAAGAGCCGACGGTACGGCCCGAGAAGTTCCGGCGGCGTTCCGGTCTCTACCGGATCTGTGACAAGGCGGGCGCCCACTGGCGCGCCGTGAACGGTTTTGGCGTCCCGGCGCACTACGGCGATATCGGCGGCGAGACCGCCGCCGCCGCTCACCTGGCGATTGCCGACCTGACGGCATTGCCGCGGGCCGGCTACAAGGGCTGGAACATGGCGGACTGGATCCGGGAGAAGGGGGTGTCCCTGCCCGAGCCCAACCGGGCCGAAAGGCAGGAGGACGGTACGCTGGCGTGCCGGCTTTCGTCCGGGGAACTCCTGCTGCTCGCCGATGACGACCAGGCGACACTGATCGATCGTCTCGCCGGGGTCTGGTCCATGGACGATGCCGTCTGCTTTCCGGTGCCGCGCGCCGACGCCAGTGCGCGCCTTGTCGTCAGCGGAAACGAAGGGGCGGCCATGATGGCGAAGATGTGCGGTGTCGATCTGCGGGCCCACCGCTTTGCCGACCACGCCATCGCGCAGACCAGCGTGGCCCGCATGAATGTCATTGTCCTGCGCAACGACCGGGGCGCCTCGCTCGCCTACGACCTGATTTTCGACAGTGCCTCGGCGGTCTATCTGTGGCGATGTCTTGTCGACGCCATGGCGGAATTCGGCGGCCGCATCGTCGGCATCGATGCCCTTGACGCACTGCGCGATTGACGCCCTGCGCGGCTGATCCCGGTTCAGGGGTGCCGCTTCTCGATCGCTTCCCACACCTGTGATTCCAGTCGGCTGCCGTCGAAGCGGTTGATTTCCTGGATTCCCGTCGGTGAGGTGACGTTGATTTCCGTCAGCCAGTCACCGATGACATCGATGCCGACGAGAATCATGCCGCGGCGCACCAGTTCCGGCCCGATGATGCGGCAGATCTCCAGGTCGCGGGGAGTCATGGCCGCCCGCTCGGCCCGGCCTCCGACATGCATGTTGGAGCGCGCCTCGCCCCGGGGCGGCACGCGATTGATGACGCCGGCCGGTTCACCATCGATGAGAATGATCCGCCGGTCGCCCTGCCGCACCTCCGGCAGATAGGCCTGGACCATCACCGGCTCGCGCGAAACGCTGGTGAACATCTCGTGGAGGGAGGCAAGGTTTTCGTCTCCAGGCGCGATGTGGAAGACGCCGGCGCCTCCGTTGCCATAGAGCGGCTTGACGATGATGTCGCGGTGCTGGTCACGAAATGTCCCGATGGCCTCCAGGGAACGGGTGATCAGGGTCGGCGGCATGATGCCCTCAAACTCTGTCGCGAAGAGCTTTTCCGGCGCGTTCCTCACGCCGGCCGGATCGTTGACGACGAGGGTGGCGGGAAGGAGTTTCTCGAGAAGGTGGGTGGCGGTGATGTAGGCCATGTCGAACGGCGGATCCTGGCGCATGAGCACCACGTCAACTGTTGCCAGATCCAGCCAGCAGGCCTCGTCCAGACTGACATGGTCTCCCGTCCTGCGTCTCAGGACCATCGGTCGACAACGGGCAAGGACGGCGCCGTCGCGGAACACCAGATCGTCCGGCTGGTAGACCCACAACCTGTGACCGCGTCGCTGGGCCTCGAGAGCGAGAACGAAGGTGGTGTCCGCGTCGATGTCGACGGATTCGACCGGATCCATCTGGAAGGCGACATCCAGCGACATGGAATCGGCGCTCAGCCGTCGATGACGCGAACGTAACTCACCACCTCTTCGACACCGGATATCGTGCGCGCGTGGTTGACCACGCGTTCGAGTTCCGCGTCACTTTCGGCGATTCCCGTGATGTAGACCACACGGTCGACGGTCTCGACGTTGAAGTTGATCTTGGTGACATCGGAATCAAACAGCAGCAAGGCGCGCAATTCGGTGGAGATGACGATATCCGCGAGGGACGTGCTGCCGGCATTGGCCTCGTCGACATCGATCTCGTTTCTGACCTCGGCGACCCCCTCGGCCTGCCAGGCGAGCCGCACGGCTTCCATGCGCAGGTGTGCCTGGGCGACGTTCCCGGTCAGCAGGACGCGTCCTTCGGTGACATCGAGGAAGACCCCCGAGAGCGCATGGTCGTTGTCCTCGTTGAACTGCGTGAAACGCTGGGAAATGTCGAACTTGACCGTCAGATCATCGACCTGCTCGCCAAGGCTGCGTTCCTCGGCAATCGACACGCCGCTCGTGGCCACCGCCCCCACGACGAGACCGACGCATCCTCCAAGCAACGGAGCAACAACAAGCAAGAGGAGAAGGGCAGGCATGGCGCCTCTGATGAATGGAGCGGCCCATCATGCGCGCATCACGCCATGGTGTTCAAGGTCGTCTGGACCTCGCCGGCGCCGCAGCGCATGATCGCGCACGATGGCGCGCACAGTCTTCATCATCGTTGTCATGGCTCTCTCGGCGTGCACGACCGTGCCGGAGGAGAATGCCGTCGTTGTCAGCGAACCGGTCGTCGACGTGACGGAAACCGGCACCGTCATCGAGGCGGATGGGGCCGGCACGGCCGGCGAGGCGACAGCGGACGGTTTCAAGGTCGGCTTCCTGGCGCCGCTGTCCGGGGAGCACGGCGGGCCGGGCCACAGCCTTCTCGATGCCGCCACCCTGGCGCTCTTCGACGTCGGTCGCGGTGATATCGAACTCGTCGTCGCCGATACCGCCCACGGTGCGGCGGCCGCCGCCCGGCAGGTCGTCATCGCCGGCGCCGATGCGGTGATCGGGCCGGTGCTGCCCCGGTCCGTCAATGAGGCTGTGGCGATACTTGCCGGACCGGAAAGGAAGGTTTTCGCTCTCTCGTCAGGTGGCGCGGCTGGCGGCGCCGGTATCCTTGTGATGGGCCACACCGCGGATCATCAGGTCACGCGCCTCGTGAACCACGCCGTGGCGACCGGCAACGTGCGCCTTGCCCTGCTGGCGCCGCGGTCTCCCTTCGGAGAGCGTATGGCCGGACTCCTGCGCGGCGCTGTTGGCGAGGCAGGCGGGTTTGTGACCGCCGAAGTGTTTCATGATCCTTCCGGCACGGATATCGATGCTGCGGTGGCCGCCCTGGCCGCAACCCGTGTCGATCCCGGTGACATTGACCGCGCCATCTCCCGGTTGCAGGACCAGGGGGGCCCTGCCGCCGCGGTCGCGATCGAGAGACTGCGCGGCTCTGCAGGCCTGCGTGCTTTCGACGCCGTGTTTCTTCCCGGGTCCAGCCGTCTCCTGGCGAGAATCGCTGCCTGGATGGGGCACCACGGCTTTCGCGCCGGCGACGTCCAGCTGTTCGGCCTCAACGCTCTCGATGATGCGGCGTTGTTTCGCGAGCCGGTGATGAACGGTGCGTGGTTCGCCGTGCCGCCCGATGCCGGACGCAGCGCCATGCTCAGCCGGTTCCGGGACACCTTCGGTTATGATCCGGGCGATGCGGTGACAACGGCGTACGACACGATGGCGCTTGTTTCCGCCACGCTCTCGGGTCCGCAACCACGCCGCATCGACGACTGGCGCGGTTTTGGCGGGATCGACGGTCTCTTTCGCTTCCGTGCGGACGGTCGCACCGAAAGACTCCTTGCCATCATGCGTATCACGCCAGCCGGCCCCGTCATCGAAGCCCCCGCCCCGGCAGCCTTCACGCCACTGCCCGGTCCCGGCGCCTGAGACGCCTACAGAAGTCTTGCGAGGACGGCATTGAGGACGTTGTGACCGCGGCGCGTGGCAGCGAGGCCACCGTTGTGGCGGCACAGGAAGCCGGCGTCGACGAGGGCGTCAAGCGCCTCTGCATCAAGGCGTGCGGACCAGCTCGCCCCGGCAGCGCGGGCGAGATCGTCGCCACCGAGGCCCGCGGCAAGGCGCAGCCCCATCATGAGCACCTCCCTCAGCCGCTCCGCGCCCTCGACGGTTTCCTCATCACGGGTCGCATGGCCGCATGCGCTGACTCGCGCCAGCCAGGTCTCCGGACGTCGCTCCTGGCGTCGCTCGATGCTGATCCCGGGCGCCGGGTTGAGGCGGCCGCAAGCGCCCGGACCGAGGCCGACCCATTCGCCGGAACGCCAGTAGACGAGATTGTGGCGGCACTCGTCTCCCGGGCGTGCGTGACTGGAAATCTCGTAGGCCGGCAGGCCTGCCCCGGCGGCAAGATCCTGGGTGATGTCGCGCATGTCGGCCCGCGCATCGCCGGACGGGAGGACGAGATCACCGCATGCCGCCAGCGTCGCAAACCGGGTGCCGGGCTCGATGGTCAGCTGATAGAGCGACAGATGATCGGCGTCGAGGGCGAGCGCCCCGGCCAGTTCGTCGCGCCAGCCGCCGATGGTCTGGCCGCTGCGGCCATAGATGAGATCGAAGGAGAGGCGATCAAAGGCGCGTCGTCCGGCGGCGATGGCGGCGCGGGCTTCGGCGGCATCATGGCGCCGCCCGAGGGCGCGCAGGGCGTCGTCGTCGAGAGCCTGGACACCGATCGAGAGACGGTTCACTCCGGCGTTGCGGTAGCAGGCAAAGCGGCCCGCGTCCGATGAACCCGGGTTCGCCTCCAGGGTCACCTCCACATCCGGTGCGGCGGTCCAGTGACCGGCGATGGCGTCAAGCACGGCCTCGACGGTGGTCGGCGCCATCAGCGACGGTGTTCCGCCGCCGAAGAAGATGCTCGTGACCTCGCGCTCCGGCGCAAGGCCAGCCATGAAGGCGACTTCACGCGCAAGGGCGCGGCCCCATGACTCTTCGTCGATGGTGGCGCGGACATGGCTGTTGAAGTCGCAGTAGGGACACTTCGACTGACAGAAGGGCCAGTGAACATAGACCCCGAATCCCGGGGCGGCCATCACGCCAACGCTGCCCTGAGCGCATCGAAGGCGCGGGCGCGATGGTTGGTGGCCCGCTTGTCCGCCATCGACATCTCGCCATAGGTCAGGATGTCCCCGGCGGGCACGAAGACCGGATCATAGCCGAACCCGTTCGTTCCCCGCGGCGGAAAGGTGAGCGTTCCCTCGACCACACCGGAGAATGTCCGGCTTGTCCCGTCCGGCCAGGCGAAGGCCAGAGCACAGTGGAAGGCGGCATCGGGGGCAGGCACGCCGGCGAGGAGACGCTCAAGCCTGATGATGGCCGCGGCAAAATTGCGGGCCTCTCCGGCCCAGCGGGCGGAGTGAATCCCCGGTGCGCCGTCGAGTGCGGCGACGGCAAGACCGGAATCGTCGGCCAGGGCGGGCAGGCCCGTTGCCTGCGCGGCGCATGTGGCTTTGAGCAGGGCATTGGCGACAAAGGTGTCACCGGTCTCCTCCGGCACGGCAAGGCCGAGTTCGCCGGCACCCGTGGCGCGCACATCGACGTCGTGCAGGAGATCGGCGATCTCCGCCACCTTGCCGCTGTTGTGGCTGGCGATGACGAGGTGCGGCGGAAGCGCCATCACGCGACTCCCAGCGCCGATCGCTGCAGGGCGATGATGCGCTCGATGCCGTTGCGCGCAAGATCGAACAGCTCGTTGAACTGTTCGCGGGTGAAGGGCCTTCTCTCGGCCGTTGTCTGGATCTCGATGATGGCGCCGGTATCGGTCATCACGAAGTTGGCGTCAGCCTCGGCCGAGGAATCCTCTTCGTAGTCGAGATCGAGAACCGCGGCACCGTCAACGATTCCACAGGAAACGGCCGCCACCATGCCGGCCATGGGTCCGGTATCGGGCGCATGGCCGGGAAGGACGGCATCGATGGCCTGGCGGAGCGCGACATAGGCTCCGGTGATGGCCGCCGTGCGGGTGCCGCCGTCGGCCTCGATGACGTCGCAGTCGACGATGAACTGGCGTTCACCGAGCCTGACAGGATCGATCACGCTTCTCAGGCTGCGGCCAACAAGGCGCTGAATTTCGAGAGTACGGCCGGATTGCCGCCCCCGCGACGCCTCGCGCGCGGTGCGGGAGTGGGTGGACCGCGGCAGCATGGCGTACTCCGCCGTGACCCAGCCGCGTCCCTGGCCTCTCATCCACACCGGCACGCGACCTTCGAGGGAGGCGGTGCACAGCACCCGGGTATGGCCGAAGCTCACCATGCAGGAACCCTCGGCGTGTCGCGCGGCGCCGGTGTGAAGTTCAATCGTGCGCAACTCGTCGGCGGCACGGCCTGATGGTCGGTTCATGGTATGGCGCTTAAGGATTCTGTGGACCCGCAAACTAGACCCTGCGTGCGATCATGGGAAGGGTGTCCGCAGGTCCGGAAGATGTTGAATCAAGCGACATCAGTTCCTACATGCACAGCGGCGGATTGTCTGCCACTCCAGCTGTCACCCGCGGTGGACCTCAGTGATTCAGGAACTCGACAGTCGGTCACGCAAGATCCTCAGCATTCTGGTGGACGAATTTGTCCGCACGGGAGAGCCCGTCGGTTCGCGTTCCATTGCCAGCAAGTTCCCGAGCACGCTGTCGGCGACGTCCGTGCGCAACATCATGTCGGACCTCGAGGATGCCGGCTTCATTGCCGCTCCTCACACGAGCGCCGGTCGCCAGCCCACCGATCTCGGGCTCAGGCTCTTTGTCGAGGCCCTTCTTGAGGTCGGTGATCCCTCCGGCGAGGACCGCGCGGCGATCGTGGCCGCCTGTCAGGAAGCGGGCCGCAATTGCGAGGAGGTTCTCGAGACAGCGACCAATCTTCTGTCGTCTCTCACGCGCCATGCCGGTGTTGTCGTGGCGCCGAAGATGGACACGCCGTACTGCCATATCGAGTTCGTGTCGCTGTCCGCCCACCGGGCTCTCGTCATCGTCGTTCACGAGAACGGGATGGTGGAGAACCGCATCATCCAGCTTCCTTCCGGGGTCACGCCGTCGACCCTGGTACGCGCCGGCAACTATCTCTCGGCGCGCCTCGCGGGGCGGACCTTCGCCGAGACGGTGGACGAGATCACCCGCGAACTCAGTCTCCGCGAAGCAGAGCTCGACGCCCTGTCACAGCGGGTCGTGGAGGCCGGCATTGCGACATGGACCGCCGACCGGCACGACGATGACCGCGCCATGCTGATCGTCCGGGGGCAGGCCAACCTCCTTGATGACATCAAGGCCATGGACGATCTCGAACGCATTCGCGAGCTGCTCGACAAACTCGACGAGGCGCGGCACATGATGCAACTCATCGACCTCACCCAGGACGCAGAAGGGGTCAGCATCTTCATTGGCGCCGACAACACCCTCTTTCGCCTGTCGGGCTGCGCCACCATCGTCGCTCCGGTCAGCGATGAGTCGCGACGCTTCATCGGCACCCTCGGCGTCATCGGCCCGACGCGCATGAACTACGCCAGGATCATTCCCATGGTGGATTATACGGCGCGGGTGGTCGGTCGCCTGCTGAGCTGACGAGAACACCGGGATGCAAACAGGAAAAACGCATGACAAGCACACCTGAAACCAACACCGAACCGTCCGGCAACAGCGTGGACGCTGAAGCCGTGGAGGTGGAAGAAGCCGCCGCCGCGGTTGACGACGGGCAGGCACGCATTGCCGCGCTTGAGGAAGAGGTCGCGGATCTGAACGATCGCCTGCTGCGGGCTGCGGCCGAGACGGAGAACATCAGGAAGCGCTCCCTCAAGGATGTCGATGATGCCAGGAAGCTCGCCGTACGACAGTTTTCCGCCGATGTGCTGGCAGTCGCTGACAACCTGGCGCGGGCCCTGGAGTACGTCACGGATGAATCGCGGGCGGACAATGAGAGCAAGGGGCTCATCGAAGGCGTCGAGATGACCCTCAAGGAGTTCGCCAGCATTCTTGAACGGCACGGGATCCGCCCGGTCGAGGCCATGGGTGCGCCCTTCGATCCCAATCTCCACCAGGCGATGTTCGAGGTGGAGAGCGCCGCTGTCCCGGCCGGGCACGTCATGCAGGTCATGCGTGTCGGCTACACGATCCACGATCGTCTGCTGCGAGCGGCCATGGTGGGCGTGGCGAAGGCGCCGGCGGACGACCAGACATGAAGGTCCGGTCGAACAGGGCCCGCGTCTTGCAGGCGTGCCGGCGAGACCTATATCTCAACCAGTGGAGTGACATGAAGGCATGGGCGCCAAGCACGGGCGCCAGGGCGGAGTGCCGAAACCCCGGGGAGTTGACGTCATGAGCAAAGTCATCGGTATCGATCTGGGAACCACCAATTCCTGCGTTGCGGTCATGGACGGATCCAGTCCGCGCGTGATCGAGAATGCGGAGGGCGCGCGCACCACGCCGTCCATGGTCGCCTTCAGCGACAGCGGCGAGCGCCTGATCGGTCAGCCGGCGAAACGCCAGGCTGTGACCAACCCGGAAGCCACCCTGTTTGCCATCAAGCGCCTCATCGGCCGGCGCATTGATGATCCGATGACCCGCAAGGACATGGAGCTCGTTCCCTACAGCATCGTCAAGGCGGACAACGGAGACGCCTGGGTTGCCGCCAGGGGAGAGAACTACAGCCCAAGCCAGATCAGCGCCTTCATCCTGCAGAAGATGAAGGAGACCGCCGAGACCCATCTCGGACAACCCGTGACGCAGGCGATCATCACCGTTCCCGCCTACTTCAACGACAGCCAGCGCCAGGCCACCAAGGATGCCGGCAAGATCGCCGGTCTGGAGGTTCTGCGCATTATCAACGAGCCGACCGCGGCAGCCCTGGCTTACGGTCTCGACAAGAAGGATTCCGGCACCATCGCCGTCTACGACCTTGGCGGCGGCACCTTCGATGTGTCGGTGCTCGAGATCGGCGACGGCGTTTTCGAGGTCAAGTCGACCAACGGCAACACCTTCCTCGGCGGCGAGGATTTCGACAAGCGGGTGCTCGACTATCTTGCCGAGGAATTCCAGAAGGAGAACGGCATCGACCTGAGAGCCGACAAGCTGGCCCTGCAACGTCTCAAGGAGGCGGCAGAGAAGGCGAAGATCGAGCTCTCCAGCGCCGTGCAGACCGAGATCAACCTTCCCTTCATCACGGCTGATCAGTCGGGACCCAAGCACCTGACGATCAAGCTGACCCGGGCCAAGCTCGAGGCGTTGGTCGACGGCCTTATCGAGAGCACGCTTGAACCCTGCAGAAAGGCGCTCAAGGATGCCGGGTATTCGGCCGGCGAGGTCGATGAGGTGGTGCTCGTGGGCGGCATGACGCGCATGCCCAAGGTGCAGGAGAAAGTGCAGCAGTTCTTCGGCCGGGAACCGCACAAGGGAGTCAATCCCGACGAGGTCGTGGCCACCGGGGCGGCCATCCAGGGCGGTATCCTGCAGGGCGACGTCAAGGACGTCCTGCTCCTCGACGTGACGCCGCTTTCGCTGGGAATCGAGACGCTCGGCGGCGTCTTCACCCGCCTCATCGACCGCAACACGACCATCCCGACGCGCAAGAGCCAGGTGTTCTCCACGGCGGACGACAACCAGCCGGCGGTCACGATCAGGGTGTCCCAGGGCGAACGGGAGATGGCGGCCCACAACAAGTTGCTCGGGCAGTTCGATCTCGTCGGCATTGCCCCGGCGCCACGCGGCGTTCCGCAGATCGAGGTCACCTTCGACATCGACGCCAACGGCATCGTCAACGTATCGGCCAAGGACAAGGCGACCGGCAAGGAACAGCAGATCCGTATCGAGGCCTCCGGCGGGCTGAGCGACGACGAGATCGATCAGATGGTGAAGGACGCGGAGAGCCATGCCGAGGAGGACTCCAGGCAGCGTGCTCTCGTCGAGGCGCGGAACAACGCCGATGCGCTTGTTCATTCCGCCGAACAGCAGCTCGCGGAGCATGGCGACAAGGTGGAGCCCGATGTCAGGACTGCCATCGAGACGGCCGTGTCGGACGTTCGCGCGACACGTGACGGCGAGGACGTCGAGGCCATCACGTCGGCCACCCAGGCCCTGGCCCAGGCGTCCATGAGGCTCGGCGCGGCGGCGTACCGTGATCAGCAGGAAGCGTCTTCCGGTGACGGGGGTGGCGATGACGGTGTCGTGGACGCCGACTTCGAGGAAGTTGACGACGACAGGAAGAGCGGCGCCGCCTGACCGCCACGACACGGGCCGGAGTGATGGCGCAGCAGGACTTCTATGATGTGCTCGGCGTCGCCCGTGATGCCGATGAGGCCGCGATCAAGAAGGCGTATCGCAAGCTTGCGATGACGTGCCACCCTGACCGCAATCCCGGTGACGCCACGGCGGAGGTCAGGTTCCGGGAGGTCACCGACGCTTACGATGTTCTCAAGGACCCGCAGAAACGTGCAGCCTACGACCAGTTCGGGCATGCGGCGTTCGACGGCTCCATGGAGTCCGGCCAGGGCCCTCACTTCACCAGCAGTTTCGCGGATGTGTTCGACGACCTCTTCGGCAACCTTGGCGGCGGTGGCCGCCGTCGCGGCGGCGGCATGCAGGGCGCGGATCTGCGCTACGACATGGAAATCACCCTCGAGGAGGCGTTTTCGGGCAAAAAGGCCGATGTGCGCGTGCCGACCAGCGTGTCCTGCCAGGCGTGCTCCGGCAGCGGTGCCGAGGATGCCAACGCCACCGTCGTGTGCGGGACATGTTCGGGATACGGCAAGGTGCGCAGCCAGCAGGGTTTTTTCTCGATCGAGCAGACATGCCCGGCCTGTGGCGGAGCCGGGCGGGTCATCCGCAATCCCTGCACGGTGTGTTCAGGCACCGGCCGTGTGCACAAGGAGACGACGCTCAGCGTGACCATTCCCCCGGGTATCGAGGATGGCATGCGCATCCGCCTCTCGGGCAAGGGAGAGGCCGGTGTGCGCGGCGCTCCTGCGGGCGATCTCTACATCATTGTCTCCATCGCGCCGCACCCCTTCTTTCAGCGCGACGGCAGCACGGTCTACTGCCGTGTGCCGATCTCCGTCGCCTCTGCGGCTCTGGGCAGGGACGTCGACATTCCGACAATCGAAGGCACGCGCGCGCGCATCGCCATTCCCCCCGGAACCCAGACGGGCCGTCAGTTCCGCCTGCGTGGCAAGGGCATGACGCCAGTGCGCGGAACCCGGCGTGGCGACATGATCATCGAAACCGCGGTCGAGACTCCGGTCAACCTGAACGCACGGCAGAAGGAATTGCTCAGGGAATTCGACGAGGCCGGCCAGTCGGGAAAGCACAACCCCGAAACGGAAGGGTTTTTCTCGCGCGTCAGGGACTTCTGGCAGAATCTGACCGATTGACCGAAACCAGTCACGCGCCCCGGCGCATGAAGCATCAGTGTTGCAGAGAAAACAGGAGGCGTCGATGACCGTGCGCGCAGGCATCTCGGGGTCATCGGGACGCATGGGCAGGATGCTCGTGCAGGTGATCAGCGAACGCGACGACATCATGGTGGCGGCGGCCAGCGAACATCCGTCGAGCGACGCCATCGGTCGTGACGCCGGCGAGGTCGCCGGAGCCGGCGCTCTCGGCATTGCCGTCGTCGACAGCGCCGAAGCCCTGTTTTCGTCCTGCGACGTCGTCATCGATTTCTCGTCGCCCGCGGCCACCCTTGCCCATGCCCGCGTGGCGGCAGCCACGGGCAAGGGGCTCGTGGCGGGGACCACCGGCCTCGATCGTTCCGCACGCACGGCGATGGCCGAAGCCTCCCGCACCGCCGCGATCGTCAGCGCCGGAAACATGAGTCTCGGAGTCAACCTCCTCCTCGGCATCACCCGGAAAGTCGCCGCGGCCCTCGACGAGGAATTCGACATCGAAGTGGTCGAGACCCATCACCGCCACAAGGTGGATGCGCCATCAGGCACGGCGCTGATGCTGGCCGAGGCCGCCGCGAAGGGGCGCGGTGTCGCCCTCGACGAGGTCGCCGACCGGGGACGCGACGGCATCACCGGCGCCCGCCGGCGCGGCGCCATCGGCATGGCCGCCATGAGGGGCGGCGACGTCGTCGGCGAACACCAGGTGATGTTTCTCGCCCCCGGCGAGCGCATCGAGATCGGCCACCGCGCCAGCGACCGGGTCATTTTCGTGCGCGGCGCCATCACCGCCGCCCGCTGGCTCCACAACCGCCCTCCCGGGCTCTACGGCATGGAGGACGTCCTCGGCCTCACGGCAGACTGATGTACGAACCCCGGCACGTCATCCACCGAACACAGTCCGTCGGTGGCATACGATTCATGTTCTCAGGCGGCTTCCGGCCCCGCGGTCGTTGCCGTCGCACTGCCCATGCCTTCCGGGCTGAGGAGAGCACCGTTGCAAGTTTCAGGGTCTTCGTTGCGATGAACAAGGATCTGCGCTTCCCCGCCGTTGAAGAGTGAGCACCTCTTGTCGTTGCGGGTCTTCCCGTCGGGGTGCTTCAGCAAGTCCTTCTCGTCTTCCGGGCCGCTCACCTCGAAGATGTCGCCCGCCTTCGCCCGGACACCGTAGACGTGCGCATGGAACACCGCCACATCGCCCTCGCGCTACAGGTCGCCATCATCGCGCGGAAACGGCGCATGTCGGCACCGTCGGTCACCGGCTCGACGGCGACCTCTGCGAGGTCCTTGAGAACACACTTTCAGCGCCATGGCGGGATCGTCCCGCTCGATGACGTCGGTGTCGAGAGCGTGGGGCCGTGGTGCGGGAAGGGTGATATCAAGCGCCGTCGCGAAACCGGGCGGGGCCGCACGCGCCGAGGCGAGACACAGCTCCCCCTTCGCGCCAGCGCCCGTTCTCGCGCACGCACAACTCCCGCGCCAGGGATGAGCGTGTGCCGCCTTCAGCCAGGTCACCGTCGTCGCAGCGAGATGTCGAAAGCCAATCCTCATGGCCCATGATGGAGGGCCTCATGAACCAGGAGTCAGCCGCGTCCGGTTGAAAGGTCCGGCGTCGGGGCGAGACACTCGGCGCTGGGTCCGCAAAGGCAGGTGTTCGGGTAGAGATAGGCGGCGATCCGGAGTGCGTGATCGAACAGGACGGCGTCGGCGTCGTCCTCCGCGGCAACATAAACGCCCCGCATGATCTGGACGAGCCGGCCGGTCTTCACGCCGTCGTGAGCCCAGTGTTTGTCGATGGTTTCACCGACAAGATGCAGCATGACCGACTGTCTCGCATGTCAGAGTCGCAAAAGTCGTCAAGATGCCACCGGTGGTCAACATGTTGCGACCTGTGCGTATCTGAACATCGCAAGGGTTGCGCGCCATCATGTGCGGAGAGTTGATCCAGAATTCGACAAAGGACGGTTGCGACGCCGAACATGGTCCCGGTTGTCGCACGTGTTGACGGGCGCCCGGCACCCGTGTTGAGGTGCTGATAGAGGAGCGCGGAATCTTCGCTTCAGGCGCTGGTCGTCAGGTGGCGCATATAGGCTGCGGCATTGCCAAGAGATCTTACTGCTTCGGGTACATCGGGCACCATGTGATGCCAGACATGGGGCGTCCCCTCTTCGGCGAGTTCGAGAAGCGGCGGATTGCCGGCGCGCTCGAGCGCCCCGGCAAGGCGTACCGCGTCGTCGTAGAGGAGCTCACTTCGGCTGGCCTGGATCAGAAAGGGCGGCAGTCCCGCAAAACTGCCGAAAACCGGTGCGGCAAGCGGGTCGCGCCGGTCCGTGCCGGCCAGGAAGCCGTCGACGAACATGTCGAGTTCTTCCGCGGACAGGAAGGCGTCGCGCCGTGGGTCGCCGGCACGCCATGTGCCGGTTCCTTCCATGTCGGTCCATGGCGAGAGAGCAACGCACACACCAGGAAGGGCCATGCCCCGGTCCCGGGCGGCCTGGGCCACACTGAAGACCAGGCCGCCACCGGCCGAATCGCCGGCAAACCCGACGCGACCGGGCTGTGTTGTCAGTTCCGCGAATCCCTGCCACGCCGCGATGCAGTCCTCGACCGGAACGGGAAAGGCGTGCTCGGGCGCCAGTCGGTAGAGAGGAAACCAGAGCGGACAGCCGGCCATGCTGGCCAGCGTGGTGATGATCATCTCGTGACTCTTGTGGGAGCCGATGCAATAGCCTCCGCCATGGAAGTAAACGATGGCCCGCGTCTCATCGGCGCCGGGCGGGACGTAGCGAAAGCCCTTGATGCCGCCGCACGCGGCATCCTCCCGCCGGACCCCGGGCAGCGCCGGAAACACCTCTCCCAGGCTGTCGTACGCCTGGCGATGTTCCTGCCATGTCGCATCGGCCGGAAGCGAACCTTCGGCGAGCAACGAGAGTTTGGCGTTCATCTGCTTGCTGATCATCGCGCGTACCTCGGTTGTCGGGTCATGCGTGCCTGGAGCGCTCGCCCCGGAACATGAAACAGTGTTTGGCGAAAAACCACGGGCCATCCTCCCCTCTCCCGGTGGAGGGCGCGTCCGGAACGCCAACGGACGTCGAGGCGCTCTTCGCCTTTTCGACCCACCATGGATGACGGCAAACGGGGGCTGAAAGCCTCGTTCTGAACGTCGCCCTACCACTCGGGTCCTCTTTGGCGGGAGTCGGGCCGCTCATCGGTGAGTTCGCCCAGGAGATCGCTGAAGAAATCCGTGACGGCGCCGCGCGCGGGCTCCGGCGCGTGATCGACAAGTCCGAGGGCGGGCTCCCCGGCGAGGGCCTGCGCCATGTAGTCGGCCCAGATGCGGGCCGGCAGGCCGCCACCGGTCACCTTGCCGGTGGGGCTTCCGTCGTCATTGCCCACCCAGACGCCGGTGACGTACTGACGGGAGAATCCGATGAACCAGGCATCGCGAAAATCCTGGCTGGTGCCGGTCTTGCCGCCGGCCGGCCAGTCGATCCGTGCCGCACGGCCGGTCCCGTCTTCCATGACCTTGCCCAGCATCGCCGTCATTGCGGCGTGGACGGACGGTTCGATGAGGCGGGGTGCGGGCAGAGTGTGCCGCCGATAGAGAACCTCGCCTGACGATGTGCGCACTTCGCGGATCACCCAGGGCCAGTTGGCCAGGCCCTGGTTGGCCATCGTGCCGTAGGCGCTGGTCAGTTCGAGGAGACTGAGTTCCGTTGTTCCCAGTGCAAGGCTCGGGAGTACCGGTAACGCGCGATCGATGCCGAGGCGATGCGCGACCTCGATGACATTCGCAATGCCGACCTTCCAGGCGGTATCGGCCGCCACCGTGTTGACCGAACCGGCGAAGGCTTCCGCGAGCGTCATGGCGCCCTCGTAGCCCTCGCGAAAGTTGCCGGGACTCCAGCCGTTGATCGACACCGGGCGGTCTTCGACACCGGTGTCGGGGCGCCAGCCGTCCTCGAGCGCCGCCAGATAGACGAAGAGCTTGAAGGCCGAACCCGGCTGCCGGTAGGCGTGTACGGCGCGGTTGAACTGCGTCCTGGCGTAGCCTGAGCCGCCGACCATGGCGGTCACGGCGCCATCGGGTCTCATGGAGACGATGGCGCCTTCCCCGGCAGAGGCCGGACCGCCTTCGGCGAGACCGGCGATGAGCGCGTCGCGGGCTTTCTCCTGGAGTGTCGCATCGATGGTTGTCGAGATGATGAGGTTGCGGGTGGCCACGCCAATGTACTCGGATGCCCGTGCGGCGACCCAGTCGGTGGCGTAGCGCGCATCGCCGCCGCTGTTGCTGGCGATGGCGAGCACCAGGGGCGTCGCCTTCGCCTGCCCGGCGCGGTCACGGTCGATGAAGCCCGCATCCACCATGCTGTCGAGAACGGTGGCGGTGCGCCCGATGGCCCGGCCGGGGTTGTTGAAAGGGTTGTCGCGCGAAGGCGCCTTCAGGAGACCGGCAATCATGGCGGACTCGCCCAGGGAAAGCTCTCCTGCCTTCTTGCCGAAATACCGGTGCGAGGCGGCGGCGATGCCAAAGGCACCGGACCCCAGGTAGACACGGTTGAGGTAGATGGCAAGGATCTCCTCCTTGGTGAACTTGCGTTCCAGCCAGAAGGCGAGCAGCACTTCCTTGATCTTGCGCTTGAGGGAGCGCTCCGGTGTCAGGAAGACATTCTTGATGACCTGCTGGGTGATGGTGCTGCCGCCCTGGACCACCGCTGCGGCGCGCAGATTGGCGACGAGCGCGCGCAGCACCCCGAAGACATCCATGCCGCCGTGGTCGAAGAAGCGGCGGTCCTCCACAGCGATGACGGCCGCCACGAGATCCGGTGGCAGACGGTCAAAGGGAACGATCTCGCCGCGAAAGTCGCCATAGGTCGCGAGAATCCTGTCGCGGGAATCAAGAACCGTCACCGAAGGCGTGCGGTCACTGATCAGGCGATCGGGATCGGGAAGATCCAGCGCGTACCAGCCGACAAGGGCTCCGACGATGACGGAGGCCCAGATGGTGGCGATGACGGACCAGCGCAGGACAGGAAGGATCATGCGCCAGGGCTTGCGTTTCTTCATCTCGGGTCAGGCAGCGCCCGGCTACACGTCCAGATTGGTCACTTTCAGGGCATTGGACTCGATGAACAGACGGCGTGGTTCGACGACGTTGCCCATGAGGGTCTCGAAGAGATCGTTCGCCTCGTTGGCGTCCTTCACGGTGACCCTCAGCAGTGCCCGCGCATCGGGATCAAGGGTGGTTTCCCAGAGCTGGTCGGGGTTCATTTCGCCCAGGCCCTTGTAACGCTGGATCGAGGCGCCGCGCTGGGCCAGCTGACGCACCAGCTGGACAAGGTCACCCGGTCCCCGGACAGGGTGACGCCGCTCTCGGCGCTCGAGGACGCCGGGTCGGGCATAGAGGTCCTGAAGTGAGGCGGCCATGGCGTCCAGCGCCATCGCTTCCTCGGAACGCACCAGGCCTGAGGTGATGCGGTGGCGCTCGCTGACACCGCGAACGGTCCGGCTGAACACGACCCCGCCTTCGCCATCCTCCTCGCCTGACCAGCCGCCGTCGCCGTCGAGTTCGTCGAGTCGTTCGGCCACCATGGCTGACCGGCGGTTCGCTTCTCCGGCATCGGCCAGATGACGCGGTGACAGAAGCCCGGCGATCGCCGCCCGCTCGGCAATGGCGACCGGCAGATGTCGCGCCAGGGGCAGCAGCAGCATGGCGGCACGGCGCGCCTGCCTGACCATTTCGTCCAGTTCGGCCCAGGCAATCTGGCGACCGTCGTGGTGGTGAAACACGCATTCTTCGCGGGCGATACCCAGGAGATGGTCATCGAAGGCCTGTTCGTCCTTGAGATAGACCTCGCTCGAGCCGCGCTTGACCTTGAAGAGGGGCGGCTGGGCTATGTAGAGGTACCCGGCTTCGATGATCCCGGCCATGTGGCGGAAGAAGAAGGTGAGGAGAAGCGTGCGAATGTGGGCGCCATCAACGTCGGCGTCGGTCATGATGACGATCCGGTGGTAGCGGATCTTGTCGATGTCGAAATCCTCGGCGATGCCCGCTCCCAGGGCCATGATCAGCATCGCAACCTGTTCGGAGGACAGCATCTTGTCGATGCGGGCGCGCTCGACGTTGAGGATCTTGCCCCTGAGCGGAAGGACGGCCTGGTTGGAGCGATCCCTTGCCTGTTTGGCCGAACCCCCTGCGGAATCGCCCTCGACAATGAAGAGTTCCGACTTTGCCGGATTCTTTTCCTGACAATCCGCGAGCTTGCCCGGCAGATTTCCGATATCGAGGGCCGTCTTGCGGCGCGTGAGTTCGCGGGCCTTGCGCGCCGCCTCGCGTGCCGCCGCAGCCTCGATGCACTTGGAGACGATCGTGCGGGTCTCCGCCGGGTGTTCCTCGAACCACTGCCCGAGGCGGTCATGGACGATCTGCATGATGACCGGGTGCACCTCGGAGGAGACCAGCTTGTCCTTGGTCTGCGAGGCGAACTTGGGGTCGGGCATCTTGCACGAAACCACCGCCGTCAGTCCTTCGCGCATGTCCTCGCCCGAGATGGACACGCGGTCGCGCTTGAACAGACCGTTGGCCGAGGCATAGCCCTGGACAGTGCGGGTCAGCGCATTGCGAAAGCCTGCGAGGTGCGTGCCGCCGTCGCGCTGCGGAATGTTGTTCGTGAAGCACAGCGTGTTCTCGTGGTAGGCGTCCGTCCATTGCATGGCGACCTCGACGATGACGTCCTCGCGATTGTCGCTGAAGCAGATGACGTCGCCGTGAAGACCGGTCTTGTTGCGGTCGAGCCACGTCACGAACGCCTTCAGTCCACCCTCGTAGAAGAACTCCTGGGCGTGTTGCTCCACGGTTCTGTGGTCCTCGAGACGGATGTGCACGCCCTGGTTGAGAAACGCCAGTTCGCGCAGTCTGTTCTCCAGCACACCGATTTCGAACTCGGTCCTGGAAAAGGTGTCCGGGGACGGCGTGAAGGTGACCCTTGTGCCAGTCTTCGCGGTCGCCCCGCGCACCGCCAGAGGCGCGTCGGCGACACCGTCGGCGAAGCACAGGACATGTTCGGCGCCGCCGCGCCATATGATCAGTTCGAGGTGGCAAGACAGGGCGTTGACCACCGACACACCCACCCCGTGCAGCCCGCCGGAGACCTTGTAGCTGTTGTGGTCGAACTTCCCGCCGGCATGCAGGCGGGTCATGATGACCTCGGCGGCAGAGACCCCTTCTTCGGCATGGATGTCGGTGGGAATGCCGCGCCCGTTGTCTTCGATGGTGACCGATCCACCGGCATTGAGCGTGACCGAGACCGTGTCGCAGTGACCGGCCAGAGACTCGTCGATGGCGTTGTCGACGACCTCGAAGACCATGTGATGGAGTCCGGTGCCATCGTCGGTGTCGCCGATGTACATGCCCGGCCGCTTGCGGACCGCATCGAGCCCCTTGAGCACCTTGATGGCATCGGCGCCATACTCTTCGCCGGCTGCCTGCCTGTCGGAGATGAGCGTCTCGCCGTTCATGCCGCAGCCCTCACGTCCCGGCGCTGTGCACGGCCAGCCGTGATCCGGAAAAACAGGGCCTTGTGGTCGAGGGCGCCGAACAGGCTCTGCTCGGTCCCCGTCATCCACGCCTGCAGTCCCAGATCCAGGATCAGCGCGAAGAGCGATTCACGGGCCTTGTGGTCGAGGTGGGCGATCACGTCATCGAGAAGCATGACGGGCGGGCGGTGTCCGCTTGCAAGGCGGGCCGACGCCATCGTCATGGCAATGACAAGGGCCTTTTGCTGGCCGGTCGAGCACAAGCCTGCCTCCATACCGCTTTCGAGGTGGTGCACGACAAGGTCCATGCGATGAGGTCCCGCGCCGGTCATGCCCTGTTCCGCGTCACGTTGCCGCGCCGTCTCGAGCTGCTGGCGGAACCTGGTCTCGACATCGACGGCCGGCATGTCGGTGATCCAGTTCTCGACGAGGCCGGCGAGGTCGATGGCAGCACCCGGAAAGGGAGCGGTTCCCGCCGCGAGAACCGGTGCCAGAAGGTCACGGAATTCGCGTCGGGCGGCGGCAACGGCAACGCCGGTCTCGGCCATGGTTCCCTCGAGTGCGGCCAGCCATGCGGTGTCGCGGTTCATGTCGCGCAACAGGCGCAGACGCTCGCGCATGGCGCGTTCGTAAGCGCCGATGCGGCGGACATGCAGGGGATCATGGACGCACACCAGGCGGTCGAAGAAGCGGCGGCGGTGCTGCGCCTGCTCGCGGAACAGGCCGTCCATGGACGGCGTCAGCCACATCAGCGGCACGATCCCCGCGAGCGCCGCCTGGCTCCTGCGGGTCTCGCCGTCCACCCGGATCAGCCTGCCTTTGGCGTCTTCATTCCCGGGTGCGCCGGTGCCGATTCTGGTGGTGGCAGGGCCGGCCGTGACGTCGGCCACCACGGACCACGCTCCCGGGCTGCCGCGGCGCGGCAGGTTGTCCAGTCTGGCGCCAAGAAACCCGCGGCCCGGCGACAGCAGGGAGACGGCCTCAAGGAGATTGGTCTTTCCCGAACCGTTGGCCCCGGTCAGCACCACCGGGCACGGGCCCGCCTCGAGGTCGAGAGACTCCCACGAGCGGAAATTCCGCAGTTTGAGACGCCCGATGAAGGGATTGCTCCTGACGGCGTTGGGTGTTGTCACCGTCGCCGCGCCTAGACCCTGAGAGGCATCAGGACATAGAGCGTCCGATTGTCGTCGGCATCACGGATGATGGCCGGCGCGGAGTCGCGGGACATGATGACCAGCATGACGTCGCCATCGAAATTCTTTGCCATTTCAGAAAGATACCGTGCATTGAAGCCGATTGTCATGGGGATCCCCTCATAATCGACCTCAAGTTCCTCCTCGCCGGTGACGCCCTCGAGATTGCTGGCGGACACCAGAAGACGTCCGGTGGAGATATCGAGCTTGACCGGACGTCCCTTGTCCGTGGTCGTGATCACGGACATGCGGTCGGTTGCTCTCACGAACGTCTCCTTCGCGATCTTCATGAGCCTGTCGTTGTCGTCAGGGATCACCTTCTCATAGCTCGGATAGGCGCCGTCGATGAGCTTGGATGTCATCTGGATGGCGCCGGACCGGAAGCTCAGCTGGCGTTCCGCCACCTCGATGTCGATGTCCTCATCGGCGGTGTCGATCAGGCTGCGCAGCACATGGATGGTCTTGTTGGGAACAATGATCCCCGGCATGCCATCAGCGCCTTCGGGTTGCTCGGCATCCACCCTGGCGAGGCGGTGGCCGTCCGTGGCGACGGCGCGCAACACGTCGCCACCGTCTCCCGTTGTGGCGTGCAGGAAAACACCCTGCAGATTCTCCCGGGCGCCCTCCACGAGTGCAGCAAAATGCGTGCGGTCGAGCAGACGCCGCAGCTCCGTTGCCGACAGCGAAAACCCGTGGCTGAAGGCCGCTGCCGTCATCAGGGGAAAATCCTCGGGCGGCAGGCAGGCGAATTCGAACTGCGTGGGTCCGCAACGGACCGACAGGCGCCCGCTGACCTGGTCGCGTTCAAGTGCTACCTGGCCTCCGTCGGGAAGGGTGCGGCAGATATTCTGGAGCAGGAACGCCGACGCCGTCGTGGTTCCGGGTGTGGTGACATCGGCGGCGAGGTTCTGCACCACCTCAAGATCCATGTCCGTCGCGGTGAGGCGCAGGTTCTGCTCGCCCGCATCGAGTTTGACATTGGCAAGAACGGGGATGGTGCTGCGTCGTTCGACAACGCTGCCTGCATGTGTCAGCGCCGTCATCAGGGCGCTGCGTTCAACAACAAGTTTCATGGACCGGCATCCCTGGCAGGTAAACACCAACCGCGGCGCAACCCCGCCTGGCTGGTATGTCACGCCGCCAATCTAGCAGGAAGCGGCATGCATGTGCCACACCACCGTTGCTCAACGGATCAACGCGCAGGTTGACCACGCTTCCTGAAGAGATTGTCCCCGGGATCGATGATTGCTCAACGGGCAGGTTGACCAAGCAGATGCTCGAGAGTTTCGACATCCTCCGCCAGGGCCGGGTCCTTCGCCTTGAGTTCCTCGATCTTGCGCACACCGTGCATCACGGTCGTGTGATCGCGGCCGCCAAACCTGCGGCCGATTTCGGGCAGGCTGCGGTTGGTCAGACGCTTGACGAGGTACATGGCAACCTGACGCGGTCTGGCGATGGCCCGTTCCTTGCGGCTCGACAGCATGTCTGCCAGACGCAGGTTGAAGTGGTCCGCCACCATCTTCTGAATCTCCTCCACCGTCACCCGACGTTCCTGGGCGCGCAACAGGTCGCGCAACAGGTCGCGGGTCGAGTCGAGGGTGACCGGCTGCCCCATCATATGCACGTGGGCCACAACCCGGTTGAGAGCGCCTTCGAGCTCGCGGACATTGGAGGTGACGCTGCCGGCAAGAAACTCCAGCACATCCGTCGGCACCACATCTTCCGGGTCGACGCCGGGGCGTTTTTCGCCGATGCCGTGCACCAGCTTGTTCTTCAGGATGTCGAGACGCAGGGCGTAGTCGGCCGGGCGGAGCAGGGCCACGACTCCACCGTTGAGGCGGGACCGCAGACGCTCGTCGATGCCTTCGAGATTCGATGGTGCCCGGTCGGCGGTGATCACGATCTGCCGGTTGAGATCGGCAAGGGCATTGAAGGTGTGGAGAAACTCCTCCTGCGTGGATGCCTTGTCGGCAATGAACTGGATGTCGTCGATCAGCAGGACATCCACCGACCTGAATTCGTTCTTGAACGTCATCGTGTCCTTGAAGCGAAGGGCGTGCACGAAACGCGTCATGAACTTCTCGGCCGACATGAACAGGGCCTGGCGCTCGGGCCCCTGCGTACGAATGCGCCATGCGACGGCATTCATCAGATGGGTCTTGCCGAGTCCGACGCTGCCGTAGAGATAAAGCGGGTTGTAGGAAACCCGGTTGCTGTCAGCGACATCCATGGCGGCCCGGTGCGCGAAGTGATTGGTCTCGCCGATCACGAAGTTCTCGAACGTGAACCGCGGATTGAGCTGGGTGGCGGCGCCGGCCACATCCCTGGAGAGCCGTGTCAGGCCGTCAGCGGCCCCGGGACGGCGCTGGAAGAGCGGAACGTCGCGGGTCCTGGGACGGCGCTCGGGAACACCGACGGTGATGGCGATGTCGGTGATCTCCTCGCTTTCGCCACACCACAAGTCACGCAGGCGCTCGCCGCAGCGCGACATGACCCATCTCTTCATGTTGTCGCCCGGCACCCGAAGCACAACCTTGGTCCCCGACACGCCGTCGAGGGTCAGAGGCCGCAGCCATGTCCTGAAGGCCGCTTCCCCGAGCTCGGCTCTCAACCGCGAACGTACGCGTTTCCACTGGTCCTCGACGAGTGCGGTGCGCTTGGCCTGCCGGACGGCCATCACCCCGCCCTCCGAGCTGGGCGATGCAGATCATGACTGCTGCAACTTACTGATATTGGCGTGGTAATTATGGTTTTCATCGATAGTCTTGCTCCCCGGCGCTCGCCGAAACCGGTTGCCGGCGGTTCTTGTTTGCTGGTTGTTTCGTCTTGCTCGTTCTCTCGCCCAAGGATCGGCTCGCCGTCCGGTCATCAAACTAGAGCGGGCATTGCCGGAGAACAACACAACGCAAGCGCCAATCCGTTGCCGGGGCAGGGCAGGACTGTTGACGGCTGCTGTATGAAACGGGGATAAGGTCGCGTCCCCGCCGCAACGGGAGGCGGGGCGGTTACGCCAGATTGGGCAGCAGGACGCTGCCGGTTACTACATCTTGGCGATACGCCTGGAGAGTCGTGACACCTTCCGGGATGCTGCATTGCGATGGATAACTCCGAGTCGGGCTCCTCGCGCCAACTCGGATTCAGCCTGTCGCAGCATGCTCGCCGCTGCGTCCTTCTCGCCGGCGGCGATGGCCGTCTCGACCTTGACCACGAAGGTGCGCACACGGCTCATCCGCTGGCGGTTTACCGCAGTTTTGCGAGCTGTCTGGCGGACCCTCTTGCGGGCCTGCAGGCTGTTGGCCATATCGCTTCATCCCGTCACGCAAAGGCGGCTTATACCTGCGGCTGGCGAGGCCGTCAATTCAGGAAGTCCGCGGAGTCACGCTGCCTTGCGCCGGGGCGGGCGGCAATTGCGAAACCAAACACTTTGCGAATCGGCTGACTCGAGTCCCGTTCAGCGCTGGCAGCGGCCGCAAAGATACGTCGATCGTCCCGACTGGACGATCCGCCGGATGACGCCGGCGCACCCGGCGGTCGGGCACGGATCGTTCTCGCGGCCGTAGACGCGGAAATCGTGCTGGAAGTATCCGGGCTCGCCCGACGTGCGGACATGATCCCTGAGCGACGAGCCGCCCGCGGCGATCGCGCGGCGGAGGACGTCGCCCAGTGCGTCGGCGAGCGCTGCCGCGCGGACGGGGCCGACATGGGCTGCCAGGCGGCGCGGCGAGATTCGCGCCTGATGAAGGGACTCCGAGGCATAGATGTTCCCGACGCCGCCGACAATCTGCTGATTGAGAAGCGCCGCCTTGACCGGCGTCCGGCGTCCGGCAAGTCGGGCAAGAAAGGTCCCTGATGTGAAGGCATTGTCGAGGGGGTCGGGGGCCAGACGGCGAAGCAGGGGATGATCGTTCTCGGCGTTTCCGGCAACCAGGGTCATGAGTCCGAAGCGGCGCGGGTCGTTGAAGACGACCGCGCTGCCATCCTCAAGCGTGAGCACCACGTGGTCGTGGGGCCCGGGCGCGGAACCGGCGCGCGGGTGGATGAGGAAGTGGCCCGACATGCCGAGATGACAGATCATCACCTCTGCGTCATCGAGATCGACCAGGAGGTACTTTGCCCGCCGCCGCAAGGCCGTGACCCGGCGTCCCGCAAGGCGCCCGGCAAAGTCGGGAGGAAAGGGAATCCTCAGGTTCGGCCGACGCACTGCGACGTCCACGATGCGCTGGCCGCACAGAACGGGTTCGAGACCCCGGCGGACGGTTTCGACTTCGGGAAGTTCCGGCATGAAAACTGCCAGTGGCCACATCAGACGGCTGTGTCACTTCCGTGACGGAGACACAGCAACCGGAGAACACTATAGCGTGATCGCACCGATGGCGTCTCGCGGCATCAGGCCCCGTGACAACCTGTGCTACAAGGACTCATGGCCACGAACGACTATCAGGATCACGCCAGCCGGTTCGGCGAGGAGCATGTCGGCGAATCCCGCAAGGAGGCCATGGTCGGCGCTGTCTTCGGCGAGGTGGCGGACGCCTATGACCTGATGAACGATCTGATGTCCGCAGGCATCCATCGCCTGTGGAAACGCGAGATGGTGACGTTGATGGCCCGCGATCTGCCCCGCGGTCACATCATCGATGTTGCCGGTGGCACCGGCGATATCGCCTTTGCCCTGGCGCGCCGGGGATTCAGGGTGGACATTGTCGATATCAACAGGACCATGATCGATGTTGCGCGATCACGCCGCCGGGCCGGAATTCCTGACGGATCGCTGGCCTTCGTGTGCGGTCGCGCGGAGGCGCTTCCCTATGGTGACGGTTCACTGGACGGCTGCACCAATGCCTTCGGCATCCGCAATGTCACGCACATCGACCGGGCCCTCGCCGAAACCTATCGGGTCCTGAGACCCGGCGGCCGCTTCCTGTGCCTCGAGTTCGGCCGTCCGGTGCGTCCCGTCGCCGGTCTCTACGACCGGGCCTCACGGACCGTGATCCCGCGCCTGGGGGCCCTCGTTGCCGGCAGTTCCGCATCCTATCGCTACCTTGTGGAGAGCATCTCCCGCTTTCCCGAGCAGCGCCGCTTTGCCGCCATGGTCCGTGAAGCCGGGTTCAGTCATGTGGCGACCCGCAACCTCTCCGGCGGAATCGCGGCGTTGACGACAGCCTGGCGCCTGTGACGACCGTGCTGCAAGCGGTTCTCCAGAGCATCCGAACAGGCGTATAGTGGGGCTCGACAAGGGAGCATGGGCGATGCTCGACAGCAGGTGTGTCCTTCTCGTCATCTCGGGCGGCGTTGCCGCCTGCAAGTCTCTCGATCTCATTCGCCGGTTGCGCGCGCAGGGAGCCCGCGTCAGGTGTGTTCTCACTCCGGCCGCTCTTGAATTCGTGACGCCCCTTGCCGTGGAATCACTCTCCGGCGAGCCGGTCTTCCAGGATCTCTTCACGCCGGTCGGTGATACCGGCATGGATCATATCCGCCTGTCGCGGGACGCCGATCTCGTCGTGGTGGCCCCGGCGACAGCCGATATCATGGGGCGCATGGCAGGCGGGCTGGCGGATGACCTTGCGACGGCGGTCCTTCTTGCCACCGACAAGGCGGTGCTTGCCGCCCCTTCGATGAACACGCGCATGTGGGAGAATCCGGCGGTCAGCCGCAATGTCGCCAGGCTTGTCGCCGACGGTGTCACCATGGTGGGGCCGGAAGCGGGAGATCTCGCCTGCGGCGAAACCGGACCGGGGCGCATGAGCGAACCGGATGCCATCGTCGATGCGATTGCCGCCCTCCTCGGGCAGAACGGCGGCGGGCCCCTCAGTGGCCGCCACGTCCTCGTCACAAGCGGCCCGACGCATGAACCGATCGATCCCGTGCGGTACGTTGCAAACCGCAGTTCCGGCAAGCAGGGACATGCGCTGGCGACTGCCTGTGCCGGTCTGGGCGCCAGAGTGACCCTGGTGTCGGGGCCCGTGGCGCTTGCCGACCCGCCGGGGACCGAGGTTGTCCACGTCGAGACGGCCTGCGACATGCTGCGTGCCTGCCTTGATGCCCTGCCTGCCGATGCCGCGGTGTGCGCCGCCGCCGTCGCCGACTGGCGGGTAGCCGAACCCGGATCCGCCAAGTGGAAGAAGGGCGCTGGCGGCGCACCGGTTCTCAGGCTTGCCGAGAATCCCGATATTCTTGCCACCATCGCGGCCCCTGGAAACCGGCGGCCGGGTCTCGTCATCGGTTTTGCCGCCGAGACGGGCGATGTCCTCGGCGAAGCGACGAGAAAGCGTGCCGCCAAGAAATGCGACTGGATTGTTGCCAACGATGTCAGCCCGGGAACCGGCACCTTCGGCGGCGACGACAATGTCATCCACCTGGTGGGCTCCGGTGGCGCCCAAGCATGGCCCCGCATGGCCAAGGCAGAGGTCGCCCGGCGGCTGGCCGGAAAGATTGCGGAACACTTCAGCCCATGACGATGCTCTTCGCCCGGGATCCATCGTCATGCAGACGCCGTCGCCGACAGTCATGCCAGCCCGCAACGACGTCCTGCGGGACCGTGGTGTCCGCGCGCTGATCGATGGATCTCTGCGACTTCACCGAAGAGCAGCTTCACCGCTATGCCCGGCACATCGTCATGCCCGAGGTCGGCGGCGCCGGGCAGATCAGGCTGCTCAACTCGCGGGTGCTCGTTGTCGGAGCGGGAGGGCTCGGCGCGCCGCTTCTCATGTACCTGGCGGCCGCCGGTGTCGGCACCCTGGGGGTGATTGACGGCGACCGGGTTGAGCTGTCCAACCTGCAACGCCAGATCATTCACACGACCCCGCGGATCGGCGCATGGAAGACCCAAAGCGCGCGCCGCGCGATTGCCGCCATCAATCCCGGCGTCGAGGTTCGCTGTCACACGGAACGTCTCGACCACCTCAACGCGCTCGCCATTCTTGCCGACTACGATCTGGTGTGCGACGGCTCGGACAACTTCCCGACACGCTACCTCGTCAACGATGCCTGCCATCTGGCGGCGAAGCCCCTGGTGAGCGCCGCCATGATGCGCTTCGACGGGCAGTTGACGACCTTTCCCGCTGGCGGCCCGTGCTACCGGTGCCTGTTCCCCGAAGCACCGCCGGACGGTCTTGTGCCGTCGTGCTCCGAGGCCGGAATACTGGGCGCCATTGCGGGTGTGATGGGAACGTTGCAGGCAGCGGAGGCCATCAAGGAACTTCTCGAACTCGGCGAGCGCCTTGAGGGCACGCTGCTGATCTACGACGCCCTCGCCGCGTCCTTTCACCGTGTCGCATACGAGCGCGATCCGGGCTGTGCCTTGTGCGGCGAGGCGCCGGGAATTGTCGATCTGTCGCGCCATGCCGTCCGGTCGTGTCCGTGACCACGTACAGCTACCTCAACGACGGCGCCCTGATCTACGCCCGGTCGCGATCGATCATCGAGGCTGAAACCGGGCTGGCGGCGGTGCCGGAAGCCTTGCGCGAGGTGGCGGTGAGGCTCATCCACAGTTGCGGCATGACCGATGTGATCCATGATCTCGATGCCTCGCCGGGGGCCGTGGACGCCGGTCGCCGAGCCCTTGCCTGTGGCGCGCCGGTGCTCTGCGACGTCACCATGACGGCGCAGGGAATCATCACCCGGATGCTGCCGGCGCACAATCGTGTGGTGTGCACGGTCCACACGTCCCGGGTGCAACGCCATGCGTCGCGGTCCGCGACCACACGTTCCTGGGCGGCGGCGGATCTGTGGGGAGGAATGCTCGAGAAGGCCGTGGTCGCCATCGGCAATGCTCCCACCGCACTCTACCGCGTTCTCGAGAAGGCGCCGGATCTTCGCCCGGCCCTTGTCATCGGCATGCCCGTCGGATTTGTCGGTGCGGCGGAGGCGAAGTCTGCCCTGGCGGCAAGCGGCCTCGACTACATGACGGTTCACGGCCGCCGGGGCGGCAGCGCCATGGCGGCGGCGACGGTCAATGCCCTGTGCGGGACTCTTTGAAGGTGGCGCCCTGGCTTGCAGTCGTCGGCCTCGGCGAAGACGGACCGGATGGCCTGGCCGGCGCCGCGCGGGCGCTGATTGACGGCGCCGAGGTGCTGGTGGGCGGCCGCCGACATCTCGCCATGGTCGATGCGGGCGGCCGGTCCCTGCTCATCTGGGAATCGCCCCTCTCGCGCACCGTGGAAGCGATTGCCGCGCACGAGGGGCGCCGGGTCTGTGTCCTGGCGACAGGAGATCCGATGCATTACGGCATCGGTGTCACACTGGCGCGCCGCTTCGGCAGGGAGGCCCTTGTGGTCCTGCCGGCGCCGTCGGCCTTTTCCCTTGCCTGTGCCCGCCTTGCGTGGCCGCTGGCCGAGACCGTTCAGCTCACGCTGCACGGACGACCGCTGGAACTCGTGCGCGCGCACCTTGCGCCCGCCCGCAAGATGCTGCTGCTGTCCCATGATGCAACAACGCCGCCAGCCGTCTGCCGCCTGCTCTGCGAGGCGGGCTACGGTGCAAGCGAGATCCACGTCCTCTGTCATCTGGGCGGCGCCCGGGAGCGTGTGCTGAGCGGCACCGCCCGGACCCTGGCCGATTGCCGGGCGGACGATCTCAATACGGTGGCGGTCGTTCCCAGGGCCGAAGCCGGGGTGGTGCCGCTCCCCGGCACACCCGGTCTGCCCGACAGCGCCTTCCGCCATGACGGCCAGATGACCCGGCGTGAAGTGAGAGCGGCAACGCTCGCAGCCCTCATGCCCTTTGCCGGTCAGCGTCTGTGGGATGTCGGCGCCGGCTGCGGTTCCGTCGCCATCGAGTGGATGCGGTCAGCCGGGCGGGCCACGGCCATTGCCATCGAGCGCGATCCGGCGCGCTCGGCCATCATCGCCGAGAACGCCGCTGCCCTGGGTGTTCCGGACATGGCCATCATCACAGGCTCCGCGCCGGCTGCCCTGGCAGAGCTCGAGGCGCCCGATGCGGTGTTCGTCGGCGGCGGCCTGGCTGCCGGCGCCATTGCCGGGCCGTGCTGGGAGGCGCTGCCCCGGGGAGGGCGTCTTGTCGCCAACGCCGTGACCGTGGAGAGCGAACAGGTGCTGGCCACCCTTCACGGGGATCTCGGGGGCGAGCTGGTGCGGATGGCCGTCTCGCATGTCCGGCCGGTGGGTGGATTCTCCGGCTGGAAGCCGTCGATGCCGGTGACGCAGTGGCGCGTCATCAAGCCATGACGGCCGGGGTTCTCTATGGGCTTGGTGTCGGCCCGGGTGATCCCGAGCTCGTCACCCTCAAGGCGCACCGTATTCTTGGCGAGGTTCCCGTCATCGCCTGGCCTGCTCCGCAGTCAGGCGAAAGCCTGGCGCGCTCGATCATTGCCCCCTGGCTGCGCAATGATCGCGAGGAAATCGCCATGCGCATGCCGCTCGACGCCAACCGGTTTCCCGCCGAGGAAGTCTACACCCGGGCGGTCCATGCCATCAGCAGCCACCTCGATGCCGGTCGCGACGTCGCTGCCATCTGCGAGGGTGATCCCTTTTTCTACGGGAGTTTCATGTATCTCTTTGCCCGTGTGGCCGGCCGCTACCGGGTCGAGGTTGTGCCCGGTGTTTCTTCCCTCATGGCCTGTCCGGCGGCCGCCGGCATGCCGCTGGCCGCGCGGGACGATGCACTGCTGGTCTGTCCAGGCACTCTCGATGATGCCGCCATGACACAACGTCTTGGCTTTGCCGACTCGATCGCCATCATCAAGGTGGGGCGCCATCTGGCCAGGATCAGACGTGTTCTCGATGCGGCGGGCCTGCTCGCCGACGCCTGGTATGTGGCTCATGCCACCATGGACCATCAGGTCGTGAGGCCTCTTGCGACGGTCACCGATGCCACCGGACCCTACTTTTCCATGATCCTTGTCCATCGCCGCGGCGAGGCATGGCGATGACCCTTCCTTGCGGGGCCGCGGTGATCTGCCTTGCCGCCTCGGGGCTGGCGATGGCGCGACGGATCGCCGGAAACCTGCCCGGCGGGCGTGTGCATGGCCTCGCGCACCGGGTGGGAGATGCCGATGTCACGTTCACCGTGACAGTGGACCATGTGGCGGAACTCTTCGCGGCCGGTGTGCCCGTCATCGGCATGTGTGCCACCGGCATCCTGATTCGCGCGGTCGCACCCGTCGTCGTCGACAAGGCGCACGACCCTCCCCTGCTGGCCATGACCGAAGATGGAACATCCATCATCCCGCTTCTCGGTGGCCACCGCGGCGCCAACCGCCTGGCGCGCCACTGCGCAGCGGTGACGGGTGGCGCGGCGATCACGACCACTCTGGGCGATGCACGGTTTCCCCGCGCCCTTGACGAGATGCCACGAGGCTGGCGTCTTGCCGAGGCGTCGCGCACGGCCCCGGTGATGGCCGCGGTGGCGGCCGGTGAGGCGGTCCGCCTCGACGTCGAGGCGGGCGACGCGACATGGCTTGACGGGACGGGCCTTGAATCAGCCGCCGGCGGGCGTCTCGCGGTGTGCGTCACCGACCGCAGTGACCGGTCGGCCGATCTCGTGATGCATCCGCCGGTGCTGGCCGTCGGCGCCGGTTGCGAACGCGGGTGCGATGCCGGGGAACTGGTGTCGCTGGTGCTCGAGACCCTGGCCGCCGCCGACCTGGCGCACCAGGCCGTTGCCTGTGTCGCCAGTCTGGATATCAAGTCCGATGAACCGGCGATGCTGGCCCTTGCCGAACACCTTGATGTGCCGCTGGTGGTCTTCCCTGCCGAACGTCTCGAGGAGGAGTTGCCGCGTCTTCGTCATCCCTCGGACATTGTCCATGCCGTCACCGGCTGCCATGGCGTGGCCGAAGGCGCGGCCCTGGCGGTGGCCGGAGAGGACGGCGATCTTGTCGTGGCAAAGACCAGGTCGCGCCGCGCCACCTGCGCCGTTGCCCGGGCGCCGGGCGCCATCGATGCCGAGATCCTCGGCGCCAGGCCTGGCCACCTCGCGATTGTCGGCCTCGGGCCGGGCGCGGCGCACCTGAGGACCCTGCAGGCAAGCCGGGCGATCGGCGAAGCAAGCGACGTGGTCGGCTATCGCGGCTACCTTGATCTGATACCCGCCCTGGCGCGCGCCAAGACCTGCCATGCCTTCGGCCTCGGCGAGGAGACCCGTCGCTGCAGACATGCCCTCGACCTTGCCGCCGCCGGCCGCAAGGTTGCCCTTGTCAGTTCCGGGGATCCGGGCATCTACGCCATGGCAAGCCTGGTTCACGAACTGATCGATGGCTCCAGCCGATGGCAGGGTGTCGGCATCAGTGTCATTCCCGGTGTTTCCGCGGTCCAGCTTGCGGCAGCCGAGGCCGGAGCGCCCATCGGTCACGACTTCTGCGCCATCTCCCTTTCGGATCTCCTGACACCGCGGAACACCGTGCTCGCCCGCGTCACCGCCGCCGCCGCGGGTGATTTTGTCGTGGCCTTCTACAACCCGGTATCCGGACGCCGGCGCCATCTCCTCGGTCTCGCGCGGGACATCCTCCTTGAACATCGCGATCCCGCCACACCGGTGGTGATCGGCCGGTTGCTGGGACGCGACGGAGGCTCTCTCGTCCACACCACACTGAGCGCGCTTGATGCCGCTGCGGTCGACATGCTGAGCCTCGTCATCGTCGGCGCGTCGCAGACCAGGCGCTCTCGCCACCGGGGGCGCACCGTGGTCTATACGCCGCGCGGCTACGACGCATCATGACCGTTCATTTCATCGGCGCCGGGCCGGGCGCGGCCGATCTCGTGACCGTGCGTGGCCGCCGGCTGATCCGCTCGTCTGCGCTGGTGCTTTATGCCGGATCCCTGGTGCCTCGCGCACTCATTGACGAAGCGGCTGCCGGTGCGCGCATCATCGATACCGCGCCTCTTCATCTTGACGAGATCATCGACCTCATGGCCGGGGCCAGCCATGCCGGTGACGATGTCGCGCGCCTGCAGTCCGGCGATCCCTCTCTCTACGGCGCCATCGCCGAGCAGATTCGCCGCCTCGATGCCCTGGGAATCGCCTGGGACATCACGCCCGGCGTTCCCTCGTTTGCCGCCGCTGCCGCCGCCATCGGCCGGGAACTCACCCTGCCGGAGGTTTCGCAGACGGTCATTCTCACACGGACCGCGGTGCGCGCGAGCGCCATGCCGGAAGGCGAGAAACTCGCCGACCTGGCCCGTACCGGGGCCACCCTCGCCATCCATCTTTCCATCAACAACCTCGCGCGCATCGTGCGCACGCTTGTTCCGGTCTGCGGCGGCGACTGTCCGGTGATCGTCGCCTGTCGCGTCGCCTGGCCCGACGAGTTGCTGATCCACGGCACGCTCGACAACATCCGCGAGAAGGTCAAGGAGGCCGGGATCACGCGCACCGCGCTCATTCTCGTCGGACGCGTCCTCGACGTCACCGATTTCCGTTCAAGCATGCTCTACGACGAGAGCCATCACCATGTCCTGCGCCGGCGGCGCTGACATCATGAGCACACAGCCCCTGTTCGGCCTCTTGCCGCGTCAATCGGTCCGCATGGGCACCTCGACAATCTCACCGGGCGCTACCATCGTGATTGCCCGGCGGATTTCTGCGATACGGAGGCGAATCAGAGGCCAATTCGTCTGTCTGCCATGTTCTGTTGGTACCGCATGTTTCGGTCGGTGGTGACCAGGACTTCGTATCCTGCCAGCGTTGCCTTGAAACAGGGTGTCACCGTGCTCGCCATCAGCCGGTTGCTCGGTCACCGCAAGGCGGAGACGTCGCTGAAGTACACCACCAAGACCGTCGGCGCCGTGCTGGAGGGTTGAGCGATGGCCGAACGCAGGCGCGACCGATGCCACCGTTTCCCGTCTACAGAACATCGGCCTCGTCCATCCTCCATGAACTCGGCCCCGACATCACCTTGTTCACCTCAAGACGCTATCTCGCCACATGGGCAGGCCTGTGTCCGGCAACAACGAAAGCGCCGGCAAACGGCGTTCGGGGGGAGCCAGGTGTGGCAACACCACGCTCCGTGATCTCCTCATCGAGTGCGCCAAGGCGCCGCACGCACCAAGAACTGCCGGTTCCGGGAACGCCACAAGGTTTGGCCCTGTAGCGAGGATGTTGCAAGGCCACCGTGGCGACCGTCCGCAAGATGATCCGCGTGATCTGCAGTGTGCTGAAGAACCACACGATGCAGTTTGGTGGTGCTTCAACCAAACTGAACCGCTACCCTGCCGCGCGATAGGTTGTGCGCTCTTCAGGGGATGATGTACGCTTTGAACGCGTCGACGAGCAGGAATCGCTGCGCCTCGTGCTTCTTCTGTTGTTCGTGGTGAGTTAACACAGGGGGATGGAGAAGAACCAGCCATGGAAACGATTCAGGGTGCCGAGTGGGTCGTGCTGACGATCACAGCAGCAGGATTTCTGATCAGCGCGTACCTCGTCGTGTCCGTTCAGGGCGATCTCCGACTGCGAGAGGAATCTGGTCTGAACACGGACGAACAAGCCACGACGATGTTCATTGACCTGTTGAACCAGACCCGTCGCCAGATTGACATTCACGATGACGGCAACGACTTCGAGGGTTCGATGTACAATAGCCCGAGAGTCATGGCCGCACTGCAAGAGCGGATACGGAAACACAACATCAAGGTCAGATGTCTCTTCAACGATGCGGACCAGCCGCTGAAGCTGCTTGAACTGGCGCGCTCGCAGGAATTCCGGGGTCACGTCAAGATCTGGTATTTGAATGGCGGCAGACAAGAGCCCGACACTCACTACAAGATCGTGGACAGTGGGCGACTCGTTCATCTTTCGCGACACGAGCACGGAGCCAGCGAGCGAGGGTATCGACTCCGCAGAGCTTCGCGGTGGTGGGAGTGCCGCACTCGCCATCGAATCAGCAAGCAGTATCGGGATCACTTCGAGCACGGATTGAAGAACGCCGCTCAGGCTGCGTAGACCATGCAAGAGAAGATTGAAGCAGCTGCCTTGACGCTGCCCGCAGCGCCGCTCTACATCGTCTTCGCCATCTTGGTGGCAATCGTCGCAATGACTGCAGCAGATGTTCGGGACAAGGTACGGTTGCTGCCCAATCGCAGCATGAACACCATGACCCTGACCCTGTTCGCAGGATCGTGGATCGCTGTGTCGCATATCATCCTTGCGATGATCGGCGGGAACGATTTAGACGCGCTGTCCGCATGGGCGGTCGCGGGAATGATCGCTCATGGCCTGGTCCTGGTCTTGCTGCTTGTCGTCGTGTCCATCTGGTACTGGGCCGTGGCCCTTTACAAAGAAACACCTGCAGGTATGCCCACGAATCCGGCGACCAGCCCATGAGCAACTCGCAGGTCGTATCGTGGGGTGGTTACGATTTCACCAGCTACGATCCCACACAGACAAACTGGAACGATGTACCCGGCGTCTACATCTTCGCGGGGATGAGTCCAGATGGACGATGGTGGCAAGCCAAGTACGTCGGACAAACCAAGTCGTTCAAAACACGTCTAGGTCCGAACGACAACAACCACGAGCGATGGCAAGAGGCGCTTCGTCAGGGTGTGACTCACATTCATGCGCGCGTAGTGCATGACGACGTTGAGCGAAGATCATTGGAAGTGATGCTGATCGAGACATACAACCCTCCGATGAATGCCATTTAGACAGGCCCAGTCGCCGGAAGCCACGCACCCGACACTGGCACCAAAATTGTTGGTGCAGTCCCCGTTTGGCTCCTCCTTTGCCAAACGTTTCGACAGAGGCGCTGGCGGTGGTCAGAAGTTCAGACGAATCCTCGGTCGACAGCGATATGTCCTGAACTGCTGGCACTCCACACGCGCACCCACAGAAGCACATGTTACAGATACTCGCCGTCACCATTTTCGTCACGCGGTCGCCTCACCCGCTGTTGTACAGGAGGTTTTGTTGCCGACAGCGGCGCGACTTCTCGATCATCGACAGATTTCGATGATCCGTCGCACACCGACGTCGCAGACAGGAACGTTGAAGCCGCCGTGGAACGGATCGGACTATCCACGACTCGAGAAGCAAGAGGCAATGCCGTCTGATGACGCAGTCTCTATGGCTGCGCAGAGGGGCAGGCGTTCCCTGGTCGAATAGCAGCGTCACTGCGCCAGGGCGGTTCTGAGCGCCCGGGCTTCGTGTTCGAGCACGGCGCGAACCTGCTGCTCATCGACGCCGGGAAACCATGCGACGAATTCATCGATCGTCGCACCACCGGCAAGGTTTTCGTAAAGAGCGAACAATGGAACCCGCGTGCCGGCGAAGACCCAGGCTCCGCTGACCCTTTCCGGCCTTCGCTCGACCGCCGGGCATGCCGTCCAGTCCGTCATCGGTTCTTTTCTTGCGTCACAAACTCCTGCATCATACGCAAACCCGTCTCGTCCTGAACCGCCTCAACACCTGCTTCGTTGGCAAACGGTCCCGCCGCGCCCTGGGAACACTTCTTTGATTTCCAGCGGTTCTTGTCGTACCTTTCAGGGATGGAACACGATCCTGATGCTCACGATCTGGTCAAGCAGTTCATTCGACTGGAAGGCGAGGTCAGGACATCGGTTTCGGAGAATGCCGCCATGGAATCAAGAATTGATGCCCGCCTGGCCGGCATGGAGGCCGACATGGCCCGGCACCGTGAAGATATGGCCAAGCGGGATGCCGAGGCTGTCAGAGTTCTGGCCGGAATGGAGGCCGACATGGCCAAGCGGGACGCCGAGGCTGCCAGAGTTCTGGTTGGAATGGAGGCCAGCATGGCCAAGCGGGATGCCGAGGCTGCCAGTATTGCCGCCCAGCGATTTACTGACGCCGCCAAGCGCGACAAGGACAACATGCGCTGGTACATCGGCCTGTGGGTGGCTGCCGTCGTGATCATCGGGATCCTCGTTCGCTGGCCGGCCAGTTGACCGAAAGCCCGCCGTTTCTGAACGCAACTCCTCATGATGCACGGAACACGGCCGTCTTCCGGCGGCGGCGAGAGGAACAGGTAGCCGACCGGCACATGAAGGGTTCGCGCCAAGTCTTCCGCCTGTTTCAGGGTCGGCCGCGCCTGACCTTCCTCCCACTGCGACAGTCCCCTGAATCGTGCGGCCCGATCGTCCTGTGTGACGCCGGCACGCTCATGCGCCCCATGCAGGACCTCCGGACTGACGCAAGCAAGCCTCATGCAGTCGCCTCCGTACCGTAGTCCGCGGCCGCCTTGTCGACCTGCTGCGAGTGCCAGGCGCCGTAGGAGTTGTTCGTTCCCTCGACTTTCCAGGATGTACGACCGTTGTCGGGGCGCCCGAGAACAACGGAGGATGCTGCACTCGGGCTTGCAAACCCGACATCCGCTGAAAAGCGCCGGGATGCGCCGTCCACTGCGGTGAGCTTTCCCGACTTGACCAGTTGCGCGTGATGTCTTGCATAGCCGTGGTCAGGCCTGCCGGTCCATTGGGTGGCGGCAGCAGAGCCTTGCAGCACGACAAACTCGCCGCCGACTTCCCGCGCCGTTGCCTCGATCTCGATTCCCTTTTTCTTGCTGGTCAAGCAGAAGGCGGGATTGTCACTGTGGCCTGTCGGGGAAATGACAGTTCCCGATATCGCCTGGCAGACGGATTGGTGCGTCTGCAGAAAATCGAAACCAAGAACAGACAGGACAAGCTGGAGCTGTTCAATGAAGGAATCCATGTCAGATGCGTCGGCCTCGGGCAGCCCGGGTGTTGGCGGTGATGTTCCGTTCACGACATCGGCCTTGCCGGAAGCCTTCGCGATGGCAATCAGACGCGCCTCCAGATAGCGCGCATGCGCCTTCGTGATGTTCTGATCCTTGCTGGTGACAACGCAGGTGTGTTCCCAGAAACTCTTTTTGTCATCCTTGTCGTGTTGCCTGAGCCGTTGGCCGATCTCGTCGCCCTCGCCGATGTAGACCTTGGGCGATCCGGAGTCATCCAGACCGGTTCCGGTGAGGAAGTACACGCCCGTGCGCTTGACCTCATCGCGTTTCAGAAAGTCCTGCAGTCCGCTTCGGGATCCGGTCAGAACATGGCCTGTCCAGTTGATGATCTCGGCGGTGGCGAGTCCTGCAGCGACACCCTCTGCGAGGAACAGTCGGACGGTTTTTTCGGGACTTTTCATGATCGGTCTTCCCTTGCGAAACAGGAGAGTTTGTCTGTGTCTGCAACCACGGCGCCAAGGATATCGCATGCGCGTGGCCGCTGCCATATCCGGGCGATCTGCAAGGGGTTCACGATGTGCGCGCCATCGCGGCGTTTCACCCAGATCCCCGTGCACATGGGCCTGTGGTTACCCGGCCTGACCCCGGACCGCCTCTGTGTCCCAGACCCCCCGTGCGGCATGGGTCTGCGCCGGGCAGGCCGATGACGCGATCAGGCGTCCCAGCGGCGGTGGAGCCACAGCCATTGCTCGGGGTACGTGCGAATCCAGTTTTCGTAGGTTGCATTGATCGCCCGCAGCGCGGCGTGGACGTCCTGTTCGGCATCGCCGGTCCTGACGATGTCAAGGGGCTCGAAGAGGTGGACGTGAAAGCGTGCGCCGGGCTTGCGCAGGACACGGATGGGAATGAGCGGAATGTCGTGCCGCAGCGCCAGCTCGGCGAGGGCCGGGGCGGTTTTCGCCTCCCGGCCGAAAAAGGAAACCGCGATCCCTTGCGAGTACTTCTGGTCGGCAAGCACGGCGATGGCGCCCTTGCGGCGTATGCCTCTCAACACCAGCTGGGAGCCCTTGCGTCCCTTGGGCGCCCATGTGCCGCCGCACTTCAGTCGCCATGACTGGATCAGGCGTTCGGCCAGTGGATTGTTCGCCTGACGGTAGATGATGGTGAGGTCGATGTCCTTCTGGAGCGCGAGAAGGATGCCGAGGTCGAAGCAGCCGAAGTGGGCGCCCATGAAGATCGCCGGCAGGTTGGCGAACTCGTCGAGGCCAGGATCGCGGGTGATGGTCACGCGCGTGCCGCCATAGACGTCGATGGTGTGGAGATGCGGAAACTCGGCCACGAGACGCCCGAAGTTGTCCCACATGCCGATGATGATGCGCTGCACCTCTCCGGTGTCGATACCGGGGAAACTCTCCTCGATATTGCGCCGGGCGATACGGTTGCGCGCGCCGGCGAGGCGCCCGGCGAGGCGTCCGAGGAAGCCGCCGAGAGCCGAGGCCTTGTCGATCCCGATAGCCCGGAACAGCGTGAATCCCAGCCACAGGAATCCGGCTTCGACGACATCGCGCAGGCCTGCCTTCATGACGCGGCAATCCCGATCCTGTCGATCAGGGCGCCGAGGGCATCCTCGTCCCGGAACACCATGCGCACCGGAACCGGATCGGCCAGAGGGCGCGCTGCCTCGTCGAGCCGCACCCAGTCCTTTTCCGTCGTCACCAGTCGCGCCCCCAGGGCGTTCGCTTCCTCGAACATCGTCGTCACGGTCATGGGATCATACCGGTGATGATCGCCAAAGCTTCGTGTCTTCACCACATCGGCGCCATGTTCCTTCAGGGTGGTGAAGAACTTGCCGGGCCTTGCGGTCCCGGCGAAGGCGAAAAGCGGCAGGCCGTCTCCCGGAATGCACGCCGCCTCCAGGCGTGCATGGAGGACGCACAGCCCTTCGTCTGCCAGCAACCCGGCGAGGTCGTGAGCATCGTCGCCGACGATGACGGCCGTGCCGGCGCGCGCGAGCGCGTCGGCCATGGGCTCGCGCAAGGGACCGGCAGGCAACACCTTCGCGTTGCCGAGACCACGCGGACCGTCAATGACGATGAAGGAAAGGGTCCGCGCCAGGCGAACGTTCTGCAGACCGTCATCCATGACGAGAATGTCGGCGCCGGCATCGACTGCCGCCGCCGCCGCCCGCGCCCTGTTGCGTGCGACCCAGACGGGCGCATGGCGCACCAGAAGCAGGGGCTCGTCCCCCACATCGCGGGACGTGTGACGTGCGGGGTCGACGCTCACCGGCCCGGCATGGCGGCCGCCGAAGCCGCGCGACAGGATATGGGGGCGCCATCCGCGCGACGAAAGCCGGTCGGTGAGCGCGCGCGCCGCCGGTGTCTTGCCGCCGCCGCCCACGGTGACATTGCCGACGCACAACACGGGTACCGGCGCCCGCCAGGGCAGCGTCAGCGTTCTGCGCAGGCGGGTCGCCGCAGTCCACATGCCGGCAAGGGGCTGCAGGGCCCGTGCCGTCAGGCCATCACTCTCCCAGAACGCCGGCTCGCGGATCATGGCGCGTGATCGAAGAGGGGCTGCAGGGCCTCGAGGGCCCGGTCCAGCACGCCGGCGGCGTCACTTTCGACGATGGTCCTCGCCCGCTTGCCCATGGTGCGGCAGGCAGGGTCATCGCCCAGAAGTCCGGCGATGCGGTCGCGCAGGGACGTGGCATCGCCAACCCCGACGGCGCCGCCGGCCGCCGTGAGTCGGCGGGCGATGGCGGCGAAGTTCTGCATATGCGGTCCGAACACGATCGCCTTTTCCAGCCATGCCGCCTCGCGCGGATTGTGGCCACCGTGCTCAAACATCGACTTGCCGATGAAGACGGGATTGCCCAGACCGAGATAGAGCCCCATCTCTGCGATGCTGTCACCGAGGAAGATATCCGTGGCGGCGTTCGGCATATCGGCACGCGACCGCCGTGCGACCGTGAGGCCACGCGCCGCTGCCTCCCCGGCAATGCTGTCCGCCCGTGCCGGATGGCGTGGCACGATGACGGTGAGCAGCCCGTCAATCGTGGCGGCCAGATCAAGGTGAATGTCGCAGGCCAGCCGTTCCTCGCCTTCGTGCGTGCTGATCGCCAGCCAGACACGGCGCCCGGCCAGGCCGTCTCTCAGGCATGTCAGGGCAGCCGGATCGGCCTGCGGCGGGCCGACTGTCGCCTTGAGGTCGCCGGTGACCATGACCTGTGCGGCGCCCAGGGCGGTGAATTGCCTGCCTTGGCTCTTGTCCGGGACAAGGATGGTGGTGAAGCCGCCGACAAGCCTGCGGCTGAAGGCCGGGACGCGACTCCATCGGGCAAAGGAGCGATCGGAAAGGCGGCCGTTCACGAGTGCGGTGGTGATGTCGCGACGCTGCGTCTCGAGGAGAAGATTGGGCCACAGTTCCGATTCGACCCACAGGGCTGTATCAGGCTGCCACCTGTCGAGAAAACGCGCCACTGCTCGCGGCGTGTCGAAGGGGATGTACTGGTGGATGCAATCCGGTGGCTGCCGCGTCGCCAGCGCTGCGGCAGCCGAGGGTGTCATGGTGGTGAAGAGAACGCTTGTGCCATGGAACCGGGTCAGTCTTTCCACAAGGGGCAGCACGGACAATGACTCTCCGACGCTGGCCGCATGGATCCACATGAGAGGTCCCTGCGGCCGCGAAACCGTGCTTCGCCCGAGCCGTTCCTGACGACGCAACGGGTCCTCCTTGCCGTGGCGCAGGCGCCGTGCGATGACGAGGGGCGCCAGGGGTTCGAGAAGGGTGGTGGCGTGGCGGTAGAGTCCCTGAATCATGGCACCCGGGCAGAGCCGTCGACACCTTCCTCCTCGAGCGGCTGCAGGCGTGACAGCTGGGCATAAAGCCCACTCTGGGCCAGCAACGTGTCGTGGGTGCCCGACTCGACGATTCGCCCCTCATTGATGACATGAATGACATCGGCGTCGGCGATGGTGCTGAGGCGGTGGGCGACGACGATCGATGTGCGGCCGCTGGTCAGGCGGGCAAGGGCCTGCTGGACCTGACGTTCCGATTCGGAATCCAGCGAACTGGTGGCTTCGTCAAGGATCAGAATCGGCGCATCGCGCAGCACGGCCCGGGCAATGGAGATCCTCTGCCGCTGGCCTCCCGACAGACGGATGCCGTTTTCGCCGATGAGAGTCCCGTAGCCGTGGTCGAGTTTCTCGATGAACCGGTGGGCGTCGGCGACCCGCGCTGCGGCCTCGATTTCGTCCATCGTGGCGTTCGGTTTGCCGAAGGCGATATTGGCCTCGATGGTGTCGTTGAAGAGCACGACCTCCTGGCTCACGACGGCAACCGCGTCACGCAGGCTCGCCAGGGTGACATCACGCACGTCGGAGCCATCGATGGAGATCCGTCCGCTGCCGACATCGTAAAAGCGGGCAACAAGGTTCAGCGCGGTCGACTTGCCGGCGCCTGACGGGCCCACGAGGGCGGTTGTCTGGCCGGCGGGCGCCTCGAAGGACACGCGATCGAGAACCGTCGTGTCGTGGTAGGCGAACGAGACATCGTCAAACCTCACCGTCCCGCCCTCGATGGACAGCGGCGTTGCGTTCTCGCGGTCCTGAATCGCCGGTGTGATGTCAATGAGGGCGAATACCCGCTGGGCGGAAGCCAGCCCCTGCTGCAGGGTGTTGTTGAGGCGGGCAAAACCCTTGAGAGGCCGGTAGGCAAGAAGCAGGGCGGTGATGAAACTGAAGAAGGCACCAGGGGTGGTGGTGCCCGCGATGACCTGCAATCCGCCGTAGATGATGGTGGCGCCGATGGCGATGCCGGCCAGCGATTCCATGATCGGCGAGATCGATTCACTGGTCTTCACAGTCCTGACGCTGCGCCGGAAGAGAAGGTGGATGCGGTCACCGAGCCGGGCCATGTGGTGGCCTTCCTGACCATAGGCCTTGATGTGGCGGATGCCGTGGAACATGTCGGAAATGAAGCCCGTGATGTGCTCGCGCTCGATCGCGACCTCGCGCGACCTGATCCTGACTTTGCGACCGATTCGCTGGACGCTGGCAAAGGCGGCCGGGAAGATGAAGAACGAGATGAGGCCGAGGAGCCAGTCCTGGTAGAACATCATGGCGGCAAGAAAGAGGAGGGTCAGCAGATCCTTGACCATCGTTGTCAGGGTCTGCGCCACCGTCGACTGCAGGGCGTCGACATTGTTCATGCAGCCGGCGATCAGGGCTCCCGTCGAGGCCTTGTGGAAGTACGCGAGATCGGCACGAATCAGGCTGCGACAGACCCTTTCGCGTATGTCTGCGACAATGCGCATGGATGTGCGGGCCATGATCACCGCCTGGGCGTACTCCGACAGGCCCTTGACGAGAAAGAGCAGAAAGACGGCGATGGTGATCCACACCAGCTGTCCCCGGTCTTTCTCGATAAAGACTTCGTCGAGAATGGGCTGAACCAGCCAGGCATAGCCTGCCGTGCTGCCGGCCACGAGACCCATGAAGCCGATGGCGACAAGAATGCGCGGGATATAGCGGCGGACATGTTCACGCACGATGCGCTCGACAATGGCGCGCGTCGCGTGATCGACAGTGTCGGTTGTCTTCATCGGGGCTCGCGCGGCACGGTTCCGGAAGGGAGTTCTCCCGCAGGGTGGCGCGTCATCCGCCGACGCTGCCTGCCACCGTCATCGTGTCGACCCGGATGCTCGGCGCATTGGTTGCAGCCCTGAACTCGAGATCGCTGGCCGGGCGCAGCGTGGCGTAGATTTCCTTCAGGTTTCCGGCAATGGTGATCTCGTTGACCGCGTGGTCAAGCGCGCCGTTGCGAATGCGCTGGCCCGATGCGCCCCTGCTGTAGTCTCCGGTCACCGGATTGATGCCGTGGCCGCTCAGCGACGTGACATAGAGTCCCTCGTCGATGTCCGCCATCAGGGCTTCGAGTGTGACCTCTCCCGCCTCGAGCCAGAGGTTGGTCGTGCCGACCGCGGGCGGGCCGCCGGCGCCCCGGGTGGCGTGACCCGTGGGCTGCATGGAGAGCTGACGCGCCGAGCGGCAGTCAAGCAGCCATGTGACGAGGATGCCGTTGTCGACCAGTTTGCCGGCATGTGGGCGCAGGCCTTCGCCGTCGAACGGCCGCGAGGCGAGACCGCGCTGAACGAAGGGATCCTCGGTGATGGTGATACCCTCGGCGAACACGGGGCAATCAAGAGAGTCCTTCAGCCAGCTCGTGCCGCGGGCAATCGCCGGGCCGGCCATGAATCCGGCAAGGTGACCGACAAGAGAGCGCGCCGTGCGGGGTTCGAAGACCAGCGGCATGCGGGCCGTGGCGAGTTTGCGGGGATCCAGCTTCCTGACAGCCCGTTCGGCCGCCTGTCGCCCGATGTCGGCCGGCGCCGGGAGATCCGCGAGGTAACGCGCCGAGCGGCCCTCTGCGTCGCTCTGCATGTCGAGACCGGCGCCGGCAATGACCGCGACGGAGAGATGGGACATGGTGCGTTTCGTGACGCCGGCAAACCCGGAGCTGGTGACAAGGGCGCCCGTGGAGCGCCGCCATGCAGCGCTCGCACCCTCGGAATTGGTGATGCCGGAAACGGCAAGGGCGGCATCCTCGGCCTCGGCCGCAAGGTGCGTCAGGGTGTCTGTTGCCGGCTCGTCGCCATCATCAAGATCGAGATCGAGGGTTCCGTCAACCAGAAGGTGGCGATCGGCAAGGCCCGCATGATGATCCTGCGGCGCCAGACGGGCCATGGCGACAGCCCGTTCGACCAGCGCGTTGGCGGTATCGGGAGAGGGATCGGTGGTCGCGACTGACGCCTGGCGGCGCCCGCAGAAGACGCGCAGGCCAAGGGCCAGGCATTCGGAGCGGTCCAGATCCTCCAGTTTTCCCAGACGCCGGTTGACGACAACCTCCTCGCTCAGTGTGGCGACGGCGTCAGCCGCGCTTGCACCCGAGGCTAGGGCCCGTTCAACGAGGTGGCTGGCGAGGTCGGCAACGCTGTCCGTCATGCGCTGTGCGTCCTGTGTGCGCTCAGGCGGTTGGCGGCCGCCGTGACAGCCAGCAGGCTCGCCTGGACAATGTTCGGGTGAAGCCCGACGCCGAACTCGACTGAGCCGGGACCATGACCCGCCTCCACATAGGCGGCCGCCAGGGCGTCGCTTCCCTGGCTGATGGCATGTTCGTGGTAGTCGATCACTTTCACCGCCAGTCCCGTCTCTTGCGCGACGGCGTGCACGAAGGCGTCGATCGGGCCGGTTCCCGTGCCGTGAATGTCGCGGACCTCGCCATCGATGCTGACGCAAGCGGTCAGGTGACGCAGTTCGCTGGCATGGGATTCGGGGACGGTCTTGTAGGCGAGAAGCGTGAAGGGGCCTTCGGGTTCGATGTAGGTTTGGCGAAAGATCGCAAGGAGTTCCTCGCTCGGCAGCTCCGTTTCGGTGGCATCGGCCCGCTGCTGCACGATCTGGCTGAAGTGGATCTGCAGCCGCCGCGGCAGTCTGAAACCATGGTCATTGTTCATGACCCAGGCAACACCGCCCTTGCCCGACTGGCTGTTGACCCGGATGATTGCCTCGTAGCTGCGGCCGACGTCGCCGGGGTCCATGGGCAGGTAGGGAACATCCCACATGTCCGAGTTGGACATTTCCATCGCCCTCATGCCCTTGTTGATGGCGTCCTGGTGGCTTCCGGAGAAGGCTGTGAAGACAAGGTCCCCGGCATAGGGGTGGCGAACCGGGACGGCGATACGGTTGCAGTGTTCGGCGACGCTGACAAGGTGACTGATATCGGAGAGATCGAGTTCCGGATCGACACCCTGTGTCATCATGTTGAGGGCAAGGGTCACGATGTCGACGTTGCCCGTGCGTTCGCCGTTGCCAAAGAGCGTGCCCTCGATACGGTCCGCGCCTGCCATGCAGGCGAGTTCGGCCGCCGCGACCGCGGATCCCCGGTCATTGTGGGGATGAAGCGAAAGGATGATCGACTCGCGGTCGCGCATGTGCCGCAGGAACCACTCGATCTGGTCGGCATAGATGTTGGGAGTGGACATCTCCACCGTCGCCGGCAGGTTGAAGATGGTGCGCCGGTCCGGTGTCGGCTGCCAGACGTCCATGACCGCCTCGCAGATCTCGACGGCGAAGTCGAGTTCCGTTCCGGTAAAGCTCTCGGGAGAATACTGGAAGCGCCAGCCGTCGGAATCACGGGCGCCTTGCGTCATCTCGCGGATCAGACTGGCGCCCTCCACAGCGATGCGCACGATCCCCGCCCGGTCCGATCTGAAAACGACGCGGCGCTGCAGCTCCGAGGTCGAGTTGTAGAGATGAACAATGACGTCCCGGGCGCCCTCGATCGCCTCGAAGGTGCGCCGGATGAGGGAATCACGCGCCTGGGTGAGCACCTGTATGGTGACACCCTCGGGAATCATGTCTTCGTCGATGAGTTCGCGGCAGAAGTCGAAATCCGTCTGACTGGCGCTGGGAAAGCCGACTTCGATCTCGTGGAAACCCATGTCAACGAGAGTGCGGAACATGCGTCGCTTGCGCTCCGCTCCCATGGGCTCGACGAGCGCCTGGTTGCCGTCCCTGAGGTCGACGCTGCACCAGATGGGAGCCTTGCCGATGACCCTGTCCGGCCATGTGCGGTCGGGCAGATGAACCGGTTCGAAGGGGCGGTACCGGTGCCATGGCATGGTCCGGTGGCGAGGACCACAACGGCCAGATGAATGTTGGCCAGATGAATGTTCGGTGGACATGGGCTTCTTCTTGGCGAGGGGGCGGAGGCGCAACGCATCGGCACGGCACCCCTTCAGAGGGAGGCGCCGCTCAGGCCGAGGCTAGGCCCAGCGCTGATGTCCCGAAACCAATCATGCCCCTACCTAGTCTTGTCGTTCGGGAAAGTCAAGGCGTTGGCGCCGCTCTCCAGGATCTCTTCGGCCCGACACGGGTTCTCTCAACGATGCGCGTGCACGACCCTCACGGATCGACCACGGGGCGGGCATGGGTGAGCTCTGCGGCACCCAGCGCCCTCCTCTGCCCACGCCAGGGGATCTCGCCAGCTCAACGCAAACCCGGATCGCGAGAGCGCCCTCCTCTGTCCGCGTCCGGGGATCTCCGGCGGGCGTTGCGCCTCGTCGCGACGACGGGTCACCCGGCGCGGATGCCGCATGGAACGGATGGGCCCGGCAAGGACGCCATCGCCTCCGCGTTGACGGCTCCCGGCAGGGCTGCGGGCATCAACGATCGATGGGCTGAAAGTGGCGGAACCATGGCTTTGGTGATAGGACGGGCAGCTATTCAGGAGGAAAGCATGGACAGGTTCATACACACCATCGGCATGGCGTCCGCCGCTGTCATCATCGGCGTGTCTGGCGTGCTGCTGTCGCCACCGGCGTCTGCTGAAGGCCAGCTCAACATCTACAACTGGGGCGAGTACATCAATCCGGAGGTGTTGACCCGGTTCACCGAAGAAACGGGAATCGAGGTCACCCTCGACACCTACGGCACCAACGAGGAGATGCTTGCGAAAATCCAGGCGGGCGCGACGGGTTACGACATCGTGTTCCCGTCCGTTCACATGCGCGACATCATGCAGAAACTCGGATTGCTGTACGACGCGAAAGTCAACACCCTCAAGGGTTTCGAGAACATCGATCCGATCGCCAAGCGGTCCCTCGTGGATCCCGAGAGTTCGTACTGCCTGCCCTATGCCTGGGGTGCAGTCGGCATCTTCTACAACAGGGAGGAAGCCGGTGACATTGCCTCTTGGGAGGACTTCTTTGCCCTGCCCGACAAGGGCAAGAAAATCACCATGCTTGATGATCTGCGCGAGACCATCGGCGTTGCCCTCATCATGAATGGCCATTCCGTCAATACCGGGGATTCGGATGCTCTCAAGCAGGCCGAAGCATGGTTGCTGGAGCGCAAGGACAAGATCTCGGCGTTTACCTACGAGGTGGGACCGCTGGTACAGGCTGGAGACATTGCCGCCGGACACTGGTACGTCGGTGCGACATTCCTCGTGCTGCAGGAGCCTGACCGGCTCGGCTTCGTGATTCCCGAGGAAGGGGCGACGATGTACCAGGAGGACATCTGCGTTCTCGCGACCGCACCGAACAAGGACAGCGCGATCCGCTTCCTGGAGTTCTACATGCAACCCGAGATTGCTGCCCTCAACACCCTTCAGCAGGTCAACGGAACGGCCAACGTGCCGGCGCGTGATCTTCTGCCTGATGAACTCAAGAACAATCCCAACACCAATCCTCCGCCGGAGGTGATGGCAAAGCTGCAGATCTTTGAGGATCTTGGTGACGATCTGCGCAAGTACAATCGTATCTGGACCAGGGTGCGCACAGCGCAGTAGCAGGTCATTCAAGCCAGCGTACGGTGGCACGGGATCCTGGCCAGTCGTTCGTCACGCCCGGTGCCGGACCGTCCCTTTCGGATGGTCCGGTCGCCGAGGTGTCGCATGCGGTCAAGCAGTTCACTGCGCCTGAAGGCGGCACGGTGACGGCGCTCGACAGGGTGTCGCTGGCCATTCACGCCGGCGAGTTCGTGACCCTGCTTGGTCCCTCGGGCTGCGGCAAGACCACGCTTTTGCGCTGTATCAGCGGCTTCGAAGACCTTGATTCCGGTGAGGTGCGCATCGACGGGGCATCAATGACCGGTGTTCCGGCGCAACACCGTCCTGTCAACACCGTGTTCCAGACCTATGCACTGTTTCCCCACCTGCGTGTCGAGGCCAACGTCGCGTATGGCCTGGAGGTGACGGGTGTGCCGCGCCGCGAGCGCGCGGAGCGCGTGGCCATGGCCCTGGAACAGGTCGGTCTCCAGGGTCTCGAACGTCGCAAACCGGACCAGCTGTCGGGCGGGCAGCGCCAGCGTGTCGCGCTGGCGCGCGCCATCATCAACCGGCCCAAGATCCTGTTGCTTGACGAACCCCTGTCTGCGCTCGACCGCAACCTGCGGCATTCCATGCAGCTCGAACTCAAGATCCTGCAGCACGGGCTCGGGATCTGCTTTCTCTTCGTCACTCACGATCAGGAGGAAGCGCTGACCATGTCCGATCGCATCGTGGTCCTGAACCGCGGCAGGATTGAACAGATCGGGACGCCGGAACAACTTTACCATACGCCAGCGACACGCTTCGTCGCCGAGTTCATCGGGGATGGCGCCCTCTTCACGGGAACGGTTGATGCCGGTCCGGAACCGGTGCTCGTGACCGATGACGGTCTGCGGCTGCCGATCCGTGATGGTGTGCGTGCGGGGCGCCGCATGACGATGCTGCTGCGCCCCGAGCAGTTCGAGGACGCGCCCGCGTCGAGTGATCCCGCATTCGGTATCCTCGAGGCGACCCTCGAGCAGTCGGTCTTCTACGGCGCGACCCGGCAGCTTGTGTGCCGTCTGGCCAATGGCGCAGCCATCACCGTGAACCCGGGTCCCGGGGCCGATGGCGACCGTCTCTGTCGGGTTGAGCCGGGCCATGCGCTGAAGCTTGCCTACCGTCGCACGGAACCACATCTGATCGAGGAGCCCTGCGATGACGGCTAGGAGGGACCGGGCCCGCCTCGCCTTCCTGCTTGGACCAGTCAGCCTGTTCCTCGGAACATGCTTTGTCGGTCCGCTTGCGGTGATGGTCGTTTTCAGTTTTCTCGAACCCGGCCTCTATGGCGGCGTCGAGTGGAACTTCTATCACTGGAATTTCGGACGCATTCTCGGTTGGGCGGACGGCGAATGGGAGGATTTTGACTGGGTCTATGCCGAGATCTTCGTGCGATCGGCCAGGCTTGCCTTCATCAACGTCCTGATCACCCTTGTGGTCTGCTATCCCGCAGCGCTCTGGGTGCGGGGGCTGCCACCGCGCACACGCCTGTTTGTCGTGTTCCTGATCACGTTGCCGTTCTTCGTCAGCCTCGTGGTGCGTCTGTTCGCCTGGGTGCTGATCCTGCGCCCCACGGGCTTCCTGAACTCCGCCCTGCTCAGCCTTGGCGTGATCGGGGAACCGCTTGACATCATCTTCACGGAAACGGCTGTGCTGATCGGCATGGCCTACATCCTGTTGCCGTTCATGTTCCTGCCGGTCTATGCATCTGTGGAGAAACTTGATCGTTCGCTTGTCGAGGTCTCGTCGGACCTCGGCGCAAGTGCGTTCCAGACATTCTGCAGGGTGACGATACCCCTCACGCTGCCGGGCATTGCCGGCGGCTGCATCCTGGTGTTCATCCCCAGTCTGGGGAACTTCATCGTTCCCGATCTCCTGGGCGGCGCCAAGGTTCTCATGATCGGCAACCTCATTGAACAGCAGTTTCTTTCTGCCCGTAACTGGCCCTTTGGCGCCGCCCTGTCAGTCATGATGATGATGGTCATGTTCCTGCTCATCGTGATGTACCTGAGGCGCATCGCGCGGATGCAGACCAGCTCATGACACGGCGTCTCGGGCAGCGTCTGTTCGGCGCCTACGGCGTGTTGTTTCTGGTGTTCATCTACGCGCCGATCATGATGATCGTGACGTTCTCGTTCAATGCCAACCCGATCAACATGATGGTCTGGTCGGGGTTCACCTTCGACTGGTACTGGACAATCCTTGGCTATCCAACGCAACTGAACGAGGAGACGCTCTACGTCGAATCCACCGATCAGTTGCTTGCCGCAGTGCGCAACAGTGTGATTGTGGCCGCCTTCACGACAGCCATTTCAACGGTGCTGGGCACCATGACCGCGCTTGCGCTCCACCGCCACCGCTTCCGCGCACAACGCTTCTATCAGGGCCTGCTCTACATGCCGATGGTGATGCCCGACATCGTCCTTGGCATCGCGCTGCTGGTTTTTTTCGTGGCGGTGGGCATGTCTCTGGGTCTGTATTCGATCATCATTGGTCACTGCACGTTCCTGATCTCCTACGTGTTCGTCGTCGTGAGTGCGCGGCTCGCCGGCATGGACAACACCCTGGAAGAGGCCAGCGCCGACCTTGGCGCCGGTGAATGGGTGACATTCCGGCGCGTCACGCTGCCGCACATCGCACCGGGCGTGATCGGCGGCGCCTTGCTCGCGTTCATCATCTCCATGGACGACCTCGTGATCACCTACTTCATCGCCGGGCCCGATTCGACCACGCTGCCGCTCTTCATCTATGGCATGTTGCGGCGTGGGGTCAAGCCGGAGATCAACGCCATCGCCACGTTGATGCTGTCGTTCACGTTCATCGTTGCCTCGCTTGGTCTTTATCTGCGCCGACGAAGCTGAGGGAATCCCCGACCATGTCCAAGCCACGCGGACGCGCCCTCGGCCTGCCCTTTCCCGGAGAGACCGGCCCCCGCAACGCGATCACCGATGTGCCCGGACTCGAGGTCGGATTCACCACGAGAATCGAGGGTGAGGGGGCGCTGGTCGTGGGCAAGGGGCCGGTCCGCACCGGTGTCACCGCCATCCTGCCCCTTGGTCGGCATGCCCCGGCTGAGCCGGTCTGGGCCGGCATGTATGCCCTCAACGGCAATGGCGAGATGACCGGGACCCACTGGATCCGCGACGGCGGTTATCTGGTCGGACCCGTCTGCATCACCAATACCCACAGCGTGGGAATCGTGCATCACGCCGCGACACGGTGGATGATACGCACCTACGCCGATGCCTGGCAGGCCGAACATCTGTGGGCGATGCCGGTGGTTGCCGAGACATACGACGGCGTTCTCAATGACATCAACGGCCAGCACGTCACCGAGACGGATGCGCTCGCAGCGCTTGATGGCGCCGCCTCCGGCGCCGTGGCGGAAGGAAATGTTGGCGGTGGCACCGGCATGATCTGCTATGAGTTCAAGGGCGGCACCGGCACGGCGTCGCGGCGGCTGACACTTGGCGGCTCGACCTATCACCTTGGCGTTCTTGTGCAGGCCAATCACGGAATCCGGCCCTGGTTCACGGTCCTCGGTCGCCGACTCGGCCCATGCATGATGGAGGGCCGCCTGCTCGAGGCGGAGAAGGGATCGATCATCGCGGTCCTCGCCACCGATCTTCCCCTGGCGCCGCACCAACTGGCGCGGCTCTCGAAGCGCGCTGCAATTGGCATCGGACGCGGCGGCACGCCCGGCGGCAACAATTCGGGCGATATCTTCCTCGCGTTCAGCACCGCCAATCGCGGTCCGCTGCCTCAGCTTGCTGCGTTGCGCCGCGACTTTGTCATGATCAACGATGAAGCCTTCGATCCGATCTATCTCGCTGCCGTCGAGGGTATAGAGGAGGCAGTGATCAACGCCATGCTCGCTGCCGACGACATGACCACGGTGCGCCCGGCCGGCCACGTGTGCCGCGCTCTCGATGGACAGCGGCTGATGGAACTGCTGACCTGAGCATCTGACGTCGCCGTCACCGAGGCGGCGACGTCCGGTCCTGGCGTCGCTCCAGCATCGTGCGGATCTCGTCCATCTGGCGCTGCATCATGTCCATGCGCTGCAACAGCACGCCGGCCCCGGCCTTGCTGAGGGCGTGGACGTCGTCGCCTGGTTCCGCGGACTCGGCGTGGCTCTGTTCGGTCATGGCGTTGACGATCACGGCGATGAAGAGGTTGATGACGGCAAAGCTGGTCAACAGGATGAAGGGCACGAACACCATCCAGGCGGCCGGATACTGCTCCATCACCGGGCGGACAATGCCCATGGACCAGCTTTCCAGGGTCATGATCTGGAACAGCGAGAACATGCTGTCGCCGACCGTGCCAAACCAGTCCGGAAACATCTGGCCGTAGAGCTTGGTCACCATCACGGCAAAGACGTAGTAGACCAGCGCCAGCAGGGCGAGCACGCTGGCAACCCCGGGGATCGCCGCCATCAGGGCCATGACCACCTTGCGCATCGACGGCACGATGGCGACAAGCCGCAGGATGCGCAGGATGCGCAGCGCGCGCAGCACCGAAAGGTTGCCGCTCGCCGGCGCCAGGGCCATGGCGACGACCACGAAGTCGAAGATGTTCCAGCCATTCGTGAAGTAGCGCCAGCCGAAGGCGAACAGCCTGGCGAGCAATTCGATCACGAAGAAGGCCAGCACGACATCGTCGATGTACCGCAACAGCGTGCCGGCGTGTTCCATCACCCCCGATGACGTCTCCAGGCCGAGGGTGATGGCGTTGAAGACGATGACGGCGGTGATCACACGCGTCGCCAGCCGGTTCTCCATGAAGACTCCGATACTGCGACGCACCCGGTTGAGCGGCGAATTCGGTGGCGGCAGTGCGGTCACGGCTTGTCCTCCAGCGGGAGATGGGGTTCGACAGATGGGGTTGTCAGCCGGCTTTCCTGCAAGGTGGCGTTGATGACATCCGGGAGCGTGTCACGTCAGTCAACAGCGCCGTGGCCTCGCCGTCTTGCGGTCACTGATCGTCCGGGCATTCCGAAGGCCCGTACAGCCGGTCCCGGTCTCACGCGTCCGGGTCAAGACAGTGACGGAATGCGCCGTCGGCAATGGCAGTGGTGACGGCGGCGAGCTCGCCGGTCATGCTGCGGTCGTCGTCAAGGGGTGGAACGATGAGACGCAGTGCGTCACGCAAACGCCCGGCGACACGCGCATGGCGCGGGGGATCGCGCAGATCGAAGGCCTGGGCGGCGACAATCAGTTCGGCGGCGGCGATGCGGGTGAGATGACAGACTGCATCCCGCGCCTGGCGCACCGCCACCCAGGTCATCGGCGCGTGATCCTCGACATTGTAGCTTGAACTGTCCAGCAGACTGGCGGGCGCGCCGAGCAGGTGAATCTCCTTCGACAGGGTCTCTGACGTGAGCGACAGGAGGCCGAGACCGGCTCTCGTGGCGCCGTGGCGCGTCAACGAGTCGGGCAATCCGCTGAACTGGTTCTGCAACAGGCGGCCGATACGCTGTGCGGCCATCGTGGCCGTCTGGGCCATGGCGAGCGTCAGGGCGTCGAAGGCGACCGCCATGGCCGGCGTGTGGAAGTTGCCGGTCGAGAGCATGTCACCATCCGCTGCCAGAACAACGGGATTGTCGCCGGCGCCGTTGATCTCGACGATGACATTCGGCGTCGCGAAGTCGACCGCAGCCCGCAGACTGCCATGGACATGGCTGACGCAGCGCAGGCTGATCGGATCCTGGACACGGCGGGGTTCCCCAGGGTCAAACAGCATCGTTCCTGCGAGCTTGTTGCGCAGACTCAGCGCCGCTCGCGCCTGGCCCGGTGCGCCGCGGGCCATGACGACACGAGGATCGATGGGTCCGGGATTGGCGCGGAAGGCCTCGAAACCGAGAACGACGATGCCATCCATCATCTCAAGGAGATGTTCGAGGTCGGCAATCACGAGGGCCGCCTGGCCGACGGAAACGGCATTCGAAGCGCACAGGGCAAGGCCTTCCTTCTCATGCAGGTCAACCACGTCGACACCGGCGCGCGCCATGGCGTCGGCGCCGTCGAGGAGTGTTCCCTGGAACCAGGCGCGTCCTTCGCCGATGACCGGGAGCGCCATGTTGGCGCACAGCGCCAGGTCCGAGGCGCCGATGGAGCCGATGCCGGGAACAAGGGGATGGACCCCTCGCGACAGCATCGCGCACAGTGTTTCGACAATGAGCGGGCGTACGCCGGCCCCTCCCCGCGCCATGCCGGCGGCCCGCGAAAACAGGGCAGCCCGCACGGCCTCGCCAGGCAGCGGCTCGCCCGCGCCGCAGGCTCTGGCGAGGACGACGACCCGGCTGTAGTCTCTGCGGTCGGCAGCCTCCACCTCGATCACCACGCGACCGCCAAGGCCTCGGGTGAGGCCGTAGACGGGACGGTCGGAGGCGCTGAACATCTCGACAATGGCACGGCTCTCTTCCATGCGTGATCGCGCCTCGTCGGCGATGCAGACCGGCGCGCCGTCACGGGCCACGGCCACCACGTCACTGATTGTGAGCGTCTTTGCGCCCAGCATGATCGGCGTCATTGCCCGTTCCTCCGGTCGTCGATGGGACTGTTTCCCGCAGCAGGCCACTGCGCGAAGTCGCGGAAAGCGGCCGCGGTGTCACTCATGTGGCCGCTCGGCTGTCGACGACCCCGCGTGATACGGCATGTCGGCACATGCCTCCTCATGGTCCATGGTGTCGCATTGATGGTGTCGCATTGATCGGCGACAGCCTCCGCGGTGGCGGACCGGTCGAGAATGACGGTCCCGATCGCTCCCATGCTCCGGCTCCCGTGTCTTGCGGGCAACCTAGCCGGGGCCCCGGCTCTCTCCAAGCCCCGGCATCGCCGGGGCGGGTTGCGCAAGCCGATCGGGCCGTCTTAGGGTGGCGCGGCTCAAGGGAACGCGGATCCATGTCGCGTGCACGCTTTGCCAGTGACGGAAAGGGCGGTCTGACACGCCATGTGCCGATCAGGACACCCCGTCATGCGGCCTTGCTGGTGGTGGATGTGCAGGCCTACACGGTGACGCCGGGAGATGGCGAGTTCAGCGACATCGATCCCTCGGGCATTCCCGACCACCTTGTCTACTACTTCGACCGCCTTGAAGGCGTGACCTTGCCGGCGATCGCCCGTCTTCAGGAGGCGTCGCGGCGGATCGGCATGGAGGTGATGTACACCGTCGTCGAGGCCCTGACCGGCGATATGCGGGATCTGGGACTCGACTATCGCATCTCGGGCATCGGCGTGCCGAAGGGTTCGCCCTGGGCCGCCATTCCCCGCGCCATTGCCCGCTGTGACGACGAGATCGTCATCCCGAAGACATCATCGAATGTCTTCATGTCGACAAACATCGACTATGTGTTGCGCGCTCTCGAGATCGAACAGATCGTGATTTGCGGTCTCCTGACCGATCAGTGTGTCGAATCGGCGGTGCGCGATGCGTGCGATCTTGGTTACCTGGTGACGGTGCCCGAAGATGCCTGCGCCACCATGAGCAGGGACCGGCACGAGCAGTCGCTTGACATGTATGCGGGGTACTGCCGGATCGTGAAGAGCGCTGACGTCGTCGCCGAACTCGCCGGATTTCCCGCAGACCGGCCTCACCGGCTGCGGGACGAGACAGCCTGAGCCGCTCATGGCATGGTTTCGCTGCGTCAAGTCGGGCGCCGGCGTGACCATGGACGCGTTGATGGAGGGACGCGTTGATGGACGGACGCGTCGATGAACCTGACTCAAGGGCCCTTCGTCATGCACGCCGAAGGCTGGGAGATCAATGCCGGGAACCGGCCGACGGAACCTGAAATCGAGGTTGCGTGACAGCGCCGGCCGTCAGCGCTTGGAGAACTGGAAGCTGCGGCGCGCTTTGCGTTTTCCGTACTTCTTGCGTTCCACAACCCGCGGATCGCGCGTCAGGTAGCCACTGGACTTGAGTGTCTTGCGCAGGACCGGCTCATGGAGCGCCAGCGCCTTCGAAATGCCATGGCGCAGGGCACCGGCCTGGCCTGACAACCCGCCGCCCTTCACGCTGCAGAAGACATCATACTGGTCAACACGATCGGCGACATGGAAGGGGCGCCCAAGGATCAGCCGCCAGGTGCCGCGCGTGAAGTACTCTTCGACGCTTCGGCCGTTGACGATGATGCGCCCGACACCGGGTTTGAGCCAGACGCGGGCGATGGCGTTCTTGCGCTTGCCGGTGGCATAGGATCGCCCCAGGGAATCAATCCGGGGTTCGGGAAGCTGGATCTCGGCTTCGGCAACGGCAGGTTCCTGGATTTCGGCCACGGTCGCCATGATCAGGCAGCCTTTCTGTTCTTGGAATTGCGCGCCGCCAGGTCGAGAACCTGAGGCTGCTGCGCTTCGTGGGGGTGATCCGGGCCGGCGTACACCTTGAGCTTCTTCATGATCTGGCGGCCGAGTGGATTGCGGGAGATCATGCGCTCGACGGCCTTGACGATGACACGCTCGGGGAAGGCCCCGTCAAGCCGTTCTCCAAGGGTCTGGCCCTTGATGCCGCCCGGCCACCCGGTATGCCAGTAGAATGACTCTCCGGCCCGCTTGCTGCCCGTCAGGTGGACCTTCTCGGCGTTGATGACAATCACGAAATCGCCGCAGTCGACATGGGGCGAGAAGGTTGGCTTGTGCTTGCCCCGCAGGATATCGGCGACTTCGACAGCCATGCGTCCGAGAACGAGATCCTCGGCATCAACCAGGTGCCACGTGCGCTCGACTTCGCGCGGTTTTGCAACGTAGGTCTTCATGCAGGTTCCGAATGGCAGCGCCCGGCACAACGCAGGCGGTGCGCCCAGAAGAGGGCTGAACCTAATCAACATGTCCGGGGGTGTCAACGCCCGCACCCGTTGTCGAAACATCCATTGCTCCTGCGTCTGCCGCTTGGCTACAGTGCAGTCATGGACGAGCCGCTTCTCCTCAGGGCGCAGGAACGTCAGGTCGCACATCTGACACTCAATCGCCCGAAGCAGCGCAATGCGCTGAGCGTCGCTCTGATGACAGCGCTGCAGGACGAACTCGATTGCCTTGCGGAGCGCTCCGATGTGCACGTCATCGTCATTGCCGCCAGAGGCAAGGCGTTCTGTGCCGGCCATGATCTGAAGGAGATTCGCGACCATCCGGGAGCCGACAACTACAACCGCCTTTTCGATCAGTGCAGTCGCCTGATGGCGACCATCGTCAGGCTGCCCAAGCCGGTGATTGCCAGTGTCGGCGGCATCGCGACGGCGGCGGGTTGTCAGCTGGTGGCGAGCTGTGATCTTGCCGTGGCCTCGGCGAAGGCGTCCTTCGCGACACCCGGCGTCAACATCGGACTTTTCTGTTCCACGCCCATGGTGGCTCTGTCACGCAACGTGGGACGCAAGAACGCCATGGAGATGTTGCTGACCGGCGATGTGATCGATGCGGTGCGGGCCCGGGAGATCGGCCTCGTCAACCGTGTTGTCGCGGCGGGCGATCTCGATTCGACGACGTCGCAGATGGCGCACGCCATCGCCTCGAAATCCCCCCTGACCCTGGCCATTGGCAAGGAGGCCTTCTACCGCCAGCTGGAGATGCCCCTGGATGACGCCTATGCCTACGCCAGCCGCGTGATGACCGACAACATGCTCAAGCGGGATGCGAGGGAGGGAATTGACGCGTTCCTCGCCAAGCGCGCTCCCGAGTGGCAGGGTGCGTGATGGCCGATCATGACCACTACAGCGACGCGGCGCTGCGCTCGATCCTTCGCCGCTGTCGCACCATCGCCATGGTGGGCGCCAGCGCGACCTGGGTGCGACCGAGCCATTTCGCGATGAAGTATCTCCAGGGCAAGGGATATCGCGTCATCCCGGTCAATCCGGCGGCTGCGGGCCAGACCGTACTGGGAGAATGCGTGCTGGGTTCCCTCGACGAGCTCGAAGCGCCGGTTGCCATGGTCGACATCTTCCGCAATTGCGAGGCGGCCGGCGCCATTGTCGACGACATCATCAGGTTGCGCAGCGACAAGCAGTTCCAGGTTGTCTGGATGCAGCTCGGGGTGCGCAACGATACCGCCGCCCGAAGAGCGGAAGCTGCGGGTCTCGAAGTCGTCATGGACCGGTGCCCCAAGATCGAGTACGGGCGGCTGACCGGGGAACTTTCGTGGAGCGGTGTCAATTCCGGGATCATCACGGCACGGGTCCTGAGATTGTGACACCGGCCGTTTTTCATTGTTGCCGCTGCAGGCAAGGGAGCAGGCATGAGTGACGGCGACCGCCGCTACGGCATGGAGACCCGTGCCGTTCACGCCGGGGCACGTCCTGACCCGGCAACGGGCGCAAGGCAGACACCGGTCTACCAGACGACGAGTTTCGTGTTCGATGATGTCGACCACGCTGCATCGCTCTTCAATCTTCAGACGTTCGGCTATCTGTATTCACGGCTGACCAACCCGACGGTGGCGGTTCTCGAGGAAAAGATCGCCAACCTCGAGGACGGCCGCGCCGCCGTCGCCTGTGCCTCGGGTCATGCGGCACAGTTTCTTGCCTTCTTCACCCTGCTTGAGCCCGGTTCCCACATCGTGGCGTCGCGCTATCTCTACGGCGGTTCCGTGACGCAGTTCACCAGATCCTTCGCCCGGCTTGGCTGGCAGGCCGATCTCGTCGACCCCAACGATCCGGACGTCGTGGAAGCTGCCATTCGTGACGAGACCCGTGCCATCTTCGTCGAGGTCCTGGCCAATCCCGGCGGTATCGTCGTCGATCTCGAACCCCTGGTCGCGATTGCGCGCCACCACCGGATTCCCCTGGTGGTCGACAACACCCTGGCGACACCGTGTCTGATCCAGCCCTTTCACTGGGGCGCCGATATCGTCATCCATTCGGCGACCAAGTTCATTGGCGGCCATGGCACGTCGATGGGAGGCGTCGTCGTCGAGTCGGGCGTCTTCGACTGGTTCGCCAGCGGCAAGTTCCCGGGCATGACGGAAGCCGAAGAGTCCTATCACGGTCTCACCTTTGCCGAGACCTTCGGCGACTTCGGCTTCACCATGAAGGCGCGTGCCGTGGCCTTGAGGGATTTCGGTCCGGCGCTGTCGCCGGCCAACGCCTTCCATCTCATCACCGGATGCGAAACCCTGCCCCTGCGCATGCAGCGTCACTGCGCCAACGCGCTCAAGGTCGCCCGCCACCTCGAGACACATCCCAAGGTGGCCTGGGTGTCCTATGCCGGGCTGGAATCGAGTCCGTGGCACGGTCTGGCGCAGAAGTACCTGGAGAACGGTTTCGGCAGCGTCTTCACCTTCGGACTGAAGGACGGTTTCGATGCCTGTACCCGCATGGTCGAGGCATCAGGCCTCTTCAGTCACCTTGCCAACATCGGTGACACGCGGAGCCTCGTCATTCATCCGGCGAGCACGACACACCGCCAGCTCACGCCTGAACAGCGTGCCGCAGCGGGAGCCGCCGACGACACGATTCGTCTTTCCATCGGAATCGAGACGGTCGGCGATCTGATCCGGGATCTCGACGAGGCCCTGGAAAAGGCCTGACCGTCGGGTTGCCCCTACCTACCTGCACACGCCCCGGGATCCTTCGGCACACACCTTCTTGCCGTCCGTCCACGTGGCCCCCGACAGGGTGGCGCCGGTGAAATCGACGTCTCTGAGAACGGCGCCGGTCAAGTCGACACCGGTCAGGTCGGCGAACAGGAACTTGGTGTCGCGGACCTCGACATGGCGCATGGAGGCGCCCGAGAGATCCGCCCTGTCGAAACGTGCGCCGGTCAGCCGGGCGCCGTCGAACGTCGTGCCGGCGAGATCCGATTCGACGAAACGCACGCGGTAGCCGTCGATCGCCGAGAAATCGGTGTTCCGGAGGTTCGCGTTGCTGAGTGACGCGCCGCGCAGGTTGCCGCCGGCGAGGACAGCTCCGGGGAAGTCGATGCCGGAGAGATTGCAGCTGCGCCAGTCGACGTTTTCCTCCGGAAGGTCGTTGCATCCGGCCTCGGCCACAGTCGCCGCGGCCACCGCCACGAGGGCGATGACCGCAAGGAGGGAAGGTGTGCGCCGGGCCATGCTGGAATCCCGCCTCCCGGGCACACGTGCGTGCGCGTGCCCGGAACGGTCCATGCCCTAGATGCTGTAATACATGTCGAACTCGATGGGATGGGTGGTGGTCTCGAAGGCCATCACCTCTTCCCATTTGAGTTCGAGATAGCCGCTGATGAGGTCATCGTTGAAGACCTCGCCCTTCTTGAGGAAGTCATTGTCCTCCTCGAGGGCGCCCAACGCCTCGCGCAGACTGCCCGCCACCGTCGGGACGTCCTTGAGTTCCTCGGGCGGCAGATCGTAGAGATTCTTGTCCATCGCATCGCCTGGGTGGATGCGGTTTTCGATGCCGTCGAGGCCGGCCATCAGCATGGCCGAGAAGGCAAAATAGGGATTGGCGGTCGGATCGGGGAAACGGATCTCGACACGCTTGGCCTTCGGCGACGTGGCATAGGGAATGCGGCAGGAGGCGGAGCGGTTTCTTGAACTGTAGGCGAGCAGCACGGGCGCCTCGTAACCCGGGACCAGTCTCTTGTAGCTGTTGGTCGAGGCATTGGTGAACGCGTTGAGCGCCTTGGCATGACGGATGATGCCGCCGATGTAGTAGAGCGCCATGTCGGAGAGGTCGGCATACCGGTTTCCAGCGAAAAGGGGTTCTCCGTCCATCCAGATGGACTGGTGCACATGCATGCCGGAGCCGTTGTCGTACATCACCGGCTTGGGCATGAAGGTCGCCGTCTTGCCGTAACTGTGGGCGACCCGGTGGACGACGTACTTGTAGGCCTGCACGTTGTCGGCGCACGTCAGCAACGATCCGAATGTCATGCCGAGTTCGTGCTGTGCCGGCGCCACCTCGTGGTGATGCTTGTCGATGGGAAGCCCCATGTCGGCCATGATCGACAACATCTCGGAACGCATGTCGCTCAGTGAATCGATCGGCGGAACGGGGAAGTAGCCGCCCTTCTGGCGTGGCCGGTGGGCGAGGTTGCCGGTGCCTTCGTACTCGGTGTTGTCGTTGTAAGGCCCTTCTTCCGAATCGATTGCGTAGCCCATGGCATGGGATTCGGTGGAAAAGCGCACGCTGTCGAAGACGAAGAATTCAAGTTCGGGCCCGAAGAAGGCCGTGTCGCCGATGCCGGTGTACTGCAGATAGGCTTGCGCCCGCCTGGCCAGCGACCGCGGATCGCGCTCATAGTCCTGCCCTGTCGACGGTTCGTGGATGTCACAGTTCAGGATGAGCGTGGGCTGTGATTCGAAGGGATCCAGAACCATGGTGGCCGGATCCGGAATGAGGGTCATGTCCGATTCGTTGATGGCCTTCCAGCCGGCGATGGAGGAGCCGTCGAACATGACCCCGTCGGTGAACATGTCCTCGTCGACTGTGCGGCTGGCCAGCGTGAGATGTTGCCACTTGCCCCTTGGGTCGGTGAACCGGAGGTCGACATAGGGGATGTCGTCATCCTTGATACGCTTGAGAACACTGTCAGCATCTGACATGTCGGTTTCCTTTGCAGTTGTCTGTTGGAGTTTCGGGAGTGGTTCTATACGGCGTCCGGGCCACGTTCGCCGGTCCGGATGCGCAAGGCATCGTCAACCGGAACGATGAAAATCTTGCCGTCGCCGATGCGGCCGGTGTGCGCCGCATCGCGGATGGCCTCGACAGCCCGTTCAACGAGGTTGTCGTCGGTCACAAGTTCGATCTTCACCTTGGGCAGGAGATCGACGACGTACTCAGCCCCGCGATAGAGTTCCGTGTGGCCTTTCTGATGACCGAATCCCTTGACTTCCGTCACGGTCAGGCCTTGCAGTCCGGCCTCGTGCAGGGCCTCCTTGACCTCGTCGAGCTTGAAAGGCTTGATCACCGCCTCGATCTTCTTCATGACAACCTTGACCCTGGTGTGACACGTCAATCCTGCTTGGGGAGACACGGTATGCGATCATTCCGTGCAACAACGACCATACTGCAGTATTTGGCAGATCGGATCGCTCTTGTCGAGATTCCAGAAGGCGTTGTTGCGCAGACGGATGGCGCACATGGTCCATTCGGTCCGGCGGAGGTGACATGAGGCCTGCCAATACAATCATGGCAAACCTCGGCACCACGGTGTTCGAAGTCATGTCGCGCCTGGCGCTTGAGCATGGATCCATCAATCTTGGTCAGGGGTTTCCCGACGAGGACGGCCCCCGGGACATTCGCCAGGTCGCGGCCGCTGCTCTCGTCGAGGGCCCGAACCAGTACCCGCCCATGGCCGGTCTTGCCGAACTCCGCCAGGCCATCGCAGCCCACGCGCGGCGCTTCTACGATCTCGACTACGACTGGCAGAGCGAAGTCGTTGTCACATCGGGGGCGACGGAGGCACTGGCGGACTGCTTTCTTGCCCTGCTCAATCCAGGCGACGAGGTGGTGCTGCTTGAACCTCTCTACGACTCCTATCCGCCGATGATCGAGCGGGCCGGCGCCATCCCCCGGTATGTCACGCTTGAACCGCCGGAGTGGGAACTCGATCCCGTGGCACTCGAGGCGGCGTTCACGCCGCGAACACGCATGATCCTTCTCAACGCACCGATGAATCCCGCTGCGCGTGTTCCGACCATGGCCGAACTCGACCTCATCCGGCGTCTGTGCATCGAGCACGATGTCATCTGTCTGTGTGACGAAGTCTATGAGCATCTGCTCTTCGACGGCCTCGAGCACCGGCCGATCGCGTCACTTGACGGCATGCGTGAGAGAACCTTGCGGATTTCCTCGGCCGGCAAGATCTTCTCGCTGACGGGATGGAAGGTCGGATGGATCGAGGGGCCGGCCGGACTCATGGCTGCCGTCATGAAGGCGCACCAGTTTGTCACCTTCACGACAGCTCCCCACCTGCAGAAGGCCGTGGCCTACGGGCTGAAAAAGGAGACGGCCTATTACGCGGATCTCGCGGCCACTCTCCAGGGCAAGCGCGATCGCCTGGCCCGCGGCCTTGCGGGGGCCGGATTTCCGGTCCTGCCCTGTCAGGGCACCTATTTCATCAATGCCGACATCACGCCCTTCGGCATCGCCGAAGACGACGAGGCATTCTGCCATCTGATCACAGAGGAAGCCGGCGTTACCGCCGTTCCGGTCAGCGCCTTCATGCGCAAGGGGCGCATCGACACCCTCATCCGCTTCTGCTTCTGCAAGCAGGACGGCATTCTCGACGCCGCCGCCGACAGATTGCAGCGCTTCCTCGCCTGATCCGTCCCCGGCCCGCCAGCCGCACGGGCGATCGATATCCCCGAGAAGGCCAACCGCGCGGTGATCGATGTCACCGCCAAGGTCGGCAGGGTGCCAGCAATCTTGCGGCGGAGCGATGTCCCCGAACAATCCTGGCGGGACACGCGTCTTGCCCGAGCCCGGGCCAGCGAGTACGAGGACACTCGTTTGCTCGCGATCGTCGGAGACAATACGGGCCTGTCGGGGGTTGGCGAGGGATTCGATGATCGTGCGCCAGGATTCCGGGGTGGTCTGGCGACGGAGCGCCGCAGCGCTGCGGGGCAGCCACTTGTCGACGAATGCCTGGCGATTGTGGGTGAAGTAGTCTTCCATCAGGAGAAGTGCATCGCCGATCGAGCCAAGGCCGCGCTCCGCATAGGCCGCGATGATGTGGGTCTGCAGGGTTTGCTCCTCATGGTGGATATGCAGCGGCTGGAAATCGGTCTCGGTGAATTTCCGGTTGCCCGCCTTGAGGCGGACGGTGATGGCGGGACGGAAGATGGTCAGCCCCCTGCCAAGCGTGATCACGTTCTGCTCGTGGAGCCATAGCAGGGCATGATCGAGCAGGGCCGAGGGGTCGTTGATTTCCCGTGACAGCTCAAGGTCGCTTGCGAGAGCCGAGATCAGGACGCCAAGAGTCGTCACGACCTGCACATCCTTGCCCCGGGCCCCGGCGGGGGCGCTGCCGGCAAGCGAGGTGAACAGCACGTCAGCGGCCCTGCGGCGAAGCCGGGACGTCAGTGTGAGCCCGTCCCAGGAGCGCTGAAGGCGGAGCCGGAGTCGGTGGCGATCGATCTTGCGCACATGGAGGCTGCCAACGCCTTCCGCGTCCTCCCGGCCGTCGCGCGCGATTCCGCGCAGGAGTCTCTCGACGATATCGGGCCGAATCGTTGCGTGATCAGCGTCGCGCAACCGCTGCGAGGCGAGCCTGAGGTCGAGAGTCGAGATCGCGCCAGACTCAAGATCGGGAGCGAGCTCCCGCAACTGGTCGATCAGTGTGCTTTCAAGGCCGGACATCTCGACGAGTCGCTGGCGCGATGAATCTTCCACGCCGACATGGATGAAGACGGTGATCGCGGTGTCATTCGAGGTAATTCCCAGCGCTTCCAGGACATTGAGCGCCTTGCGCAGGCGTGCAGGCGCAAAGCCTGACTCACCGCACAGTTCGTCGGTCGAGATGCCGCGATCGGGCGGCGAGTCGAGCAGGCTGCGGATGAGGCGGAGAAGCTTCGCCCGGTAGCCTGCGGTCGCACCGGATGCTTCGATTCGCTGACGTGCCTCCTCCATCGTGCGGATCTTCAGCGTCGAAGGGAACAGGCGAACGACATTCTCTTCGCGTTTCAGCAGTGCCGCATCTTCGAGCCACGAGACGGCTGTCTTAATTCGTGTATCTTCGGTGGCCTGGTCACGTCCGAAGTCACCGTCAACATCCTCCCTGGCGATCTCGCCGGGCGTCGCAACGACCTCGCCTTCCAGCTTCGATCGCCGGCCGAGGCGCCGCAGTGCCTTCAGGATCGCAGCGATCCCCTGTTTGTCGAGGCGTGCGCGGGCCTGGAGCATGAATTGCTTTTCGATATCGTCCTTGCTGTAGAGCAGGACGCAGCGGGCTGGTCCGCCGGCGCGCCCGGCTTCCTGGACGTAGTTCTCAAGCGAGGCCGGGATGTCGGCGTGAACGACGAGACGGATGTCGGGCTTGTCGATTCCCATGCCGAAGGCATTGGTGGCGGCAATGATGCGGAGTGCGCCGCTTGCGAACCGTCCCTGTGCCTCCAGCCGGGATTCCGGTTTGAGCCCGGCATGGTAGTGGCGGGCAGCGTAGCCTTTCTCCCTGAGGACATCCGCGACCCGTTCGGTCGCGCTTCTCGTTGCACAGTAGATGATCGCGCCTGAGGCGCCTTCCGCGGGAAGCGCATCCTCGAGAACCGCAATGATGTCGCCCAGCTTGCCGGTCTTGTCGGTGCGGACGACCTCGAAAGAGAGATTGTCCCTGCGGGCGCCGCCGTCAATCCGTTCAATGCCGACGCCGAGTTCTCCCTCGAAGTACGCGCAGATGTCGTCAATGACACCGGGCTTGGCGGTCGCGGTCAGGCAGATCAGCGGCGCCGGTTCGCTGTTTCCCGTGTACTCCCGGATGAAGCGCGCGATGTATCGGTAGTCAGGGCGGAAATCATGACCCCATTTCGAGACGCAATGCGCCTCGTCGACAACCCAGTAGGCGACATCCCGTTGTTCCAGAATCGATCGTACCGAGGGGTTTCTGAGCTGCTCGGGCGAGATGAGGAGCATCGACGCATCGCCGAGGCGGAGCCGGTCGAGCGCATTGTGACGTTCGGGAAGAGATAGCAGGCCGTTGACCGTGACGCAGGACGCAATGCCCTGCCGGTGGAGGTTCGCGACCTGGTCAGCCATGAGCGCGACAAGCGGCGAGATCACGACGGTGAGCCCCCCGGTGCGATGATAGGCGGCGAGTGCCGGGAGCTGAAAGCACAGCGACTTGCCTGTACCGGTCGGGAGGATTCCGAGGACGGACGACCTGGCGAGTGCTGCGGCAGCAATGGTCTCCTGCAGGGACCGTCCGTCCTTGTCGGCGGGTTTTGTGCGGAAGCTGGCGAATCCGAACCACTGGTTCAGCAGTTTCGCCGGATCGCTCCATTCCCGGCACCACGCGCAAGCGGGATCGTTGCAGGAGGTGTCGCGAAGCCTTCGCACGATGACACCGGTTTCGGGAAACTGGTGGCGCACCCATGGCGCCATCACCGAATCGCCGCCGGCCACCGCAATCCAGGAAAGCGCGTAGGCGAGGGACCACCCGCTGCGCTCGGCCTCGACGATTGCCTGCCCCGTCTGGTGGATGCAGGCGCGACCGGCGAGGACCTGGCGAATCGCATGGTGCGCCTCGGCTGTGCCCGGCCTCGACAGGCCTCGTGCCGACCGCATGACCGCCTCGAAACCCTGCGGCCTGTCCCCGGATGTGACGAGCCAGTGGAGGGCCGCCACCAGATGGGGGTCATCGCGCACGCGTTTGCCAATGCTCGATCAACTGGTTGCGCAAGACGGTGAGGACAAGCCCGGCATCGAGTTCGGCATCGCTCGCGTGGTCGGCCTGGAGTCGCCCGTCCTTGTAGTGCTTGATCAGGCGGTGATAGGGATTGCGGGGAAAGGCGAGCGGATTGAGCCGCAGCGTGTCGATCGGCGGTTTCGACATAATCTGCGGTCCGGCCTGCGCTTCCCGCAGATAGAGAAGATCGTGCTCAATGATGTTGTGCCCAAGCACGAAGTCGGACCCGGCAGAATAGCCGTCCAGAGCGTGCAAGGCCTTCGCAAGGTTGCCGCCACGATAGGTGCAGACGGCACCGCCATCGGAGCGCACCGCAGCAAAGCTGCGAATCCTGCCGGTCTGCGGATCGACCTCAAGGTCAACCGAGACACATCGCGAGACGAGGTCCTCTGTTCCCACCGGCTTCTCCCCGAGCGACCCGCACTGTAGCGAAGACCGCCCCGGGCAAGAACATCAGCCCCCCTACGATCCGCATCGCACAGAACGCCGCTCCAAGCAGTTCAATGACATGCCGGACTGTGCACGGATGGCCAACGGGGTTGTACAGTATGGTTCGCGACAGAGGGGACAGGCGGTTTCTCTAACGGCGTGGCGACATGCGTTGTCCGCCGTCGGCAAGGCATCCAGCCCTTTCCGCAACAATCGTCACATCATGTACGCGACCCCATCATCGGATCGGGGCTGGTCGTCACCCAGCGTATTGAGGCTCCCGACATGATCCGGGGACAGTGAGGCCGCCACGTCCTTCCATGACTGCGCACTCCGTGTGTGTTATCGAAGTGCTTTCAGGCGGTCTGGGAAATGCCTCGCAAGCACCGGCAGAAACCCGATTTGGCCAAGTCAGAGATTTGCGCCACATGAGAATCGCTTCCCACTTCATGGAGGACGAAAATTGAAACGCAAACTGAAACGCATGTTGAACCGGGCAGTAATCAACTTGCGACAACGCCAGTTGTGCAATCTTGGTCCGACTCACATATTTCCTACAGGCTCTGCAAACTGGCTTATCCACAGAGAGATGATTTATGGCGGCATTCAACACGCCGAGAGGATCAAAACCAGTCCGCACGATCCGCGCGACTCGACCGAATTGGCTACTGGTCATATGCGCGGAGGTGACAGAATGCTGTTTCATGGCTATGCAGGGGACTATTCCAGATGGCTCAGACAATTCAACCACAACGACAGGCTGATAGTTGCGGAATTTGGCATCTTGCGCGGTAACGGACTTGCCTTGTGGTGCGACTTGTTTCCCAATGCCAGAGTTATCGGTTTCGATATCGACATCGGACACTTTGAAAGAAATCAAGAAAACCTGATAAACATGGGAGCGTTTTCGCGGAACCGACCGGAGGTCCATGAATACGACCAGTTTATCGAAAACCAGGACTTTTTGCGCGACATTCTAGGGGGGGGGTACAATTGATATCTGCATAGACGATGGCTGCCATTTTGATACAGCAATTTTATGTACAATGAGGAGTGTTCTGCCCAATATGAGCGACCGGTTTGTCTATTTTGTGGAAGACAACAAGAACATTCACAAATGTATCGGCCGATTGTATCCCGCATTGAATGTGCTTTCCCGCGGGCAACTCACTGTGATCAATAGAGGCTTCTGATGAGGCGGGTGGCTTTACGAGGGGGCGACTAGCAGGGCCCATTCCGATTGGCGACTTTCGCACCGGAGCACTCAGAAGCGGCTCTGCCAGTCGCCCACGCATCGGCGCAACTCTTTCCGTCAAGACGGTAATCCGGTTCGAAGAGCCTCGCAAGCTCGATGTCCGCAGCGTCGGGTAGAATCCGCCCGTGCGCACCTTCAGGACAAAATGTCAATTCCCCCACACGGATGCCTCTCTGACTTGCGTAAAGATCCACACGAACAAAAGAAAAGGGCTTGGCAAGCTGTGAGGCCACCTCCACCATTTTTTCCAGTAAGGGAGGCGCATCACTCTCTGGCCCAGACGGATAAACATAGGTCACCGGCAGCCTGTTCCAGCGCACATCATAAAGGTTTCTTGTATGGTGACCGAAACGTCCACCATCCAGTTGAATCAGCTTTGGCACACCATGGAAACAGAAGAACTTGTAATCCCTGGGGACAGTACAGTCATCCTCCGATTCGGAGAAAAACTGTTCAACGATGATTTTCGGTCGCAAGTATCGATAATTCAGTTCTCTGCCGCCGCGGTAGTAATGCGAATTGAGCCACCTGCGCATTAGATCCCGATCTATAGCAAGCCCAGTATTTGTGTGGAAGAGCACCTGACCGCTCATATGAGTGGGCTTTATGACGCAGGGGCGCAAGTCGGGAGCAAATGCGTCCAAATCACTTGTATTTCGGAGAATCGCATGAGTTTGTATAATACCAATCCCCATAAGTCTTTTTCAGTAAAGTTATGAGATAAAATGAGGTGTTGGGGCGACATTTCTTGCCCATGTGCGGGTTGTGATGGACGAGATTCTGTCGGCATCCTGGCAGAGTGTATTCCAGGCATCGGTGATGGCCGCGCGAACATCGTCCACGGTCGGAAACACCCGGTTGGCAAGAACATTGCTCTTGAGGAAGCCGAAGAGGTTTTCGATCGGATTGAGCTCCGGGCTGGAGGGCGGCAGGCGCAGCAGCGTCAGGTTGTCCGGGATGGCGAGGTCCGTCGAGCGGTGCCAGCCGGCGCCGTCGAGAACGACGACGCCATGGCGGCCAGGCGTGACCGCCCTGGAGACGTCGGCGAGGTGGCGGTTCATCTCGCCGGTGTTGGCGCGGTCACAGACGTGGCCGACCGCAACCGCATCCTGGGGCCGGGCGGCGGCGAAGAGGTAGGCATAGCCGTAGCGTTGATCCCGCAGGATGCGTGGCCGCTTGCCCTTGCGTGCCCAGCCCCGCGACAGCATGCCCTTCTGCCCGGCACGGGCCTCGTCCTGAAACCAGACTTCGATCGTCTCGGCCGTCACCGTGTCAGGCACCGCATCGAGCACCAGGGCACGGAAGTCCCGGCGACATGCCTCCTGTCTCGCAGGATCCGCCTTGGGATGAAGCGGACGCGGCGAGACATGAGAGAACCCCATGGCATGCAGGGTGCGACGCACCGTCTCCGGACTGACCGACACGCCGCACGTCGCCTCAACCTTGTTCCGCAGGTCAACCACACGCCAGCGGCACACGCCATCGGCGTCAGCATCCGCGCCGGTCTCGACCCACGATGCCAGGGCCGAGCGCTCCTCAGTGCCAAGATGAGGCGGACGACCGGGGCGCGGCAGGTCGGCAAGGCCCTCGGGCCCTCCTGTGTTGTAGCGGACGATCCAGTTACGGAGCGTCTGCACCGTCACCCCGCATGTCTCGGCGACCATGTTCCGCGACTCTCCCTTCCGGAGCATCGCCACCGCCATCAGGCGAAGCGCCATGATCGCCGATTTGCTCTTCCATGCCAGATTATGCAACTCTGCCGGTGTGCAATCGGTCCGCGTGATTGAAACAGGCGCGGTCATACCAAACCTCCTGTGCTGATGGTCTATCGGAAACCTCAACATAGGATAGTCACCGCGCCGATTGCACCCCACATTTTGACCGCCCCTGAAAATTTTGACCGTTAAAGACTTATGGGGATTGGTATAAGATAGTCCGGGCCGACTGCATTCTCGATGTAGAGTTTTGCAAATTCCTTGTCCGTGACGAATTGACGCAACGGATCTGTCAGTGTGCCATCGACCTTGATTCTGTAGATGTAGTCAGTCAGCCGATTCGGCTGATTTGCGGGGGGGGGGCGACCATGTATGCGGACAAATTTGCGCCGCCAAAATTCCCGATTACCCCATGCATTATGTGGCAGATGCCTGGTGCGAATCAACCGAGTGAAATTCATGCTCTGCACTCTTGTCTTGTGTTCGAGGGATGGGTTGCGCCGATCCCGGCGAGTTTTTTCTATGAAAAATGGAAAGTATGAGAGCGGGTGAGGTGTTGGTCCACTGCATCCTCATTCTTGTGGAAAGTGGCGCAGATTCTATGTGCACAGCATGCGGCGGCTGTCAATGTGCTGATGCAATCACGGATCACATGTCTGTGGTGACTACGATGTTTCGCTCCATCGCCCCGATTGAGATGGTTCTCACTCCTGATGGTGAGGGGATGCTGCGGCTTCAGCTGAGATAGTCGCTCATGCGGCGGGCCGACTCGCGGATGTTTTCCATGGAGGCGGCGTAGGAGAGGCGCAGGAATCCCTCGCCCATGGCGCCGAAACTGGTGCCGTGAACCGCAGCCACGCCGCACTCCTCGAGCAGCGCCTGTCCGAGTTCCAGGGAGTTGCGTCCCGTTCCGGTGATGTTGGGGAAGGCATAGAACGCTCCGCCAGGCATGACACAGTGAAATCCCGGGATGGCGTTCAGCAGATCGACGATCACGCCACGGCGCTCCTCGAAGGCCTGGCGCATGGTCTCGACACTGTCCTGCGGGCCGGTGAGGGCTGCCATGCAGGCCATCTGTGTTGCCGCATTGGTACAGGAGTTGGCGTTGACGATCATCTTGTCGATGTTGTTCAGGAGGCTCTTCGGCCACACGCCGTAGCCGGCGCGCCAGCCGGTCATGGCGTAGGTCTTGGACCATCCGTCGAGCAAGATGAGACGATCGCGGATCGACTCATAGCCGAGCAGGCTGCGGTGGGTCCTGTTGTCGAAGACAAGGCGGCAATAGATCTCGTCCGACAGCACCGCCGTCTCGGGAAAGTCCTCGAGACCGGCAACAAGGCGGTCGAGCTCATCGTCGTCGATCACGCCGCCGGTCGGATTGCCGGGGCTGTTGAGGATGACCAGTCGCGTGCGGTCCGACAACTTCGACAGCACTTCGTCGGCGCTGAAGGAAAACAGCCTGTCCTCATGGAGCTCGATGGCAACGGGGGTGGCGCCGGTATAGCGGATCATCGATTCGTAGATCGGAAATCCCGGATTGGGATAGAGAATGTCGTGGCCTGGCTGACCGAACATGAGGATGGCGAAGAACATTGTCATCTTGCCCCCCGGAACCACCATGACCTGTTCCGGCGAGACCTCGACGCCACGGTGTTTGAGGATGTCGGCCGCCACCGCTTCGCGCAGGGGCATCATGCCCGGGGCCGGCGTATAGCCGTGATGGCCGTCGCGCAGGGCCCTGACCGCCGCCTCGACGATATGCTCGGGTGTGCGGAAGTCGGGCTGGCCGATCCCGAGATTGATGATGTCGCGCCCTTCGGCGGCAAGCTGGTTGGCGCGGGCGAGGACGGCGAACGCCGTTTCAGAGCCCATGTTCTGAAGATTGTCGGCAGGAATCATGGCGCATCCGGCATGTCGGGTTGACCAGCAGACAGCTGGCGTCGTAGAGAACGGCAGGTCGTTGTGGTGGCTATAGCTCAGTCGGTTAGAGCGCCTGGTTGTGGTCCAGGAGGCCGTCGGTTCGAATCCGACTAGCCACCCCGCACCATGCACCGAATGCCGGTCGGTATTTTGGCGTTTGCGACATGACCTTTCCGCAACACGACATGGAATGGGTCGGCTTCACGGTGCCTGGACGTTTGCCGGACCGGCGTCGCCGAGTTCGGGAATGGGCCCCGGATAATGCGGCAGATGGTCGCGGCGTGGTGTCCAGGAGCCGCTTTCCTCGAGGTGCCGCACATGGCGGGCGACGTCCTCCAGGGTGGCGAACCAGACATCGCCTTTCTCATGCATGTGGCGGATGAGGTTCTTCATCTCCCGGGCCCGGGCGAGTCGACCGCTGAGGAAGGGGTGCCACACCGAAACCCACAGGCCGCCGTACTCCCAGGCGGCATCGAATTCCTCGCGGAAGACCCTGTGCGCCTCTGCCGCCGACTTGATGGGCATCAGGGTCGCGAATTCCCGGGAGAACTGGAAATGGGGCCAGTCGTCAAGGCCGTAGTGGCTCGGCAGTTCGATGACCGACCCACGGTCATTTGCCAGCACATAGGGCACATCGTCGCCAAACAGCGAGGCATCGTAGCGCATGCCCGCATCAATGAGGATGTCGAGCGTGTTGCGCGAGAAACGGTAGGAAGCGGCGCGGTAGCCGGCCGGCCGTCTGCCCGTCGCCTCGACGAGGACGTCGACGCTGCGCTCGAACCAGGAGCGCTCTTCGCTTGCCGACATCTCGTTGGCGTGTTCATGAAGATAGTGGTGGTGGCCGATCTCGTGGCCTCCCTCGAGGATCGTGTCCACCGCGGCCGGATACCGCTCGATGCACCATGCCGGAAGGAAGAAGGTCTGGCGCATGGAGAATTCGGCGTAAAGCTCGACGAGCCGCGGTACGGCGACCTCGGGTCCGTAGCGCAGGGCAGACAGTGCGGCCACCCGGGTGTCGGCCGTGCGGTGGAAGGCGAGATGAAGGATGGAGTCGGCGTCCATGTCGAAAGTGAAGGCGACGGCGCAGCGGGCGCCGCCGGGCCATGGCGGAGGATTGGTGATCATGCCTGCGGTTTCCCGTCGTTCCTGTCGCCATGGAGTTCGGCAAAGACAAGGTTCAGCGTTGTCACGACGAAGCACATCATCACGATGTTGACGATCATGTTCACATAGTTCACGACCAGCCCGACAATCCCGCCCAGACCACGCTCGACAAACATGCCGCTCAGGTAAACCAGGATGATGCTGACGAGCACCAGCGGCAGACACACAATGATCAGGGTTGCCGCTATCTGGGCGCCGTAGCCGCGGGTGATCTGCCAGCTGCGGATGAGGTCCGCTCCCATGCCCAGGGCAACAGACGGGAGCACAAGGCAGGAACGGGCAACGATGAGAATGGCTGGCACCATGCCCATCAGAAAGGCCAGGGCCTGCACCGGTGCGCTGGCTGCGCCGAAGGTGGCAGCCAGAAGGCCGGCCACCATGCCGGTCACCACATAGAGGCCCATGAACACGATGATGGCGAGAAAGACGGCAATGATGCCGTAGAGAAACTCGCGAAACCCGAAACGGATATAGAGACGCACTCTCGAAGGGTCGAACCCACTCAGCATTGTGCGATGCCACGCCACGGCGATCATGGCCTGCACCATGAGCCCGGCAATGGCGAGGACCGCGAGGCGCAGCATGCCGTCGGGCGGAATGCCGGCACCTTCGGTGACGGGAGTGTCCGGGGTCAGCACGTAGACCGCCACGGCAACAAGAAGCACCGGAAACCAGCAAAGACGCAGAATGGTATCGATGCCTGCCCAGGTCCTCCTGAAGGCAATGACGGCAAAATACAGAGGGTGAATCCTGATGTCCCTCATGACTGGCTCCGGACGCGATTGACGTTCACCCTAGCAGAACGCGCCGACATGGCGGAGTCAGATCCATTCCGCACTGTTTTGGAGGCCGGCGGGGTTCGATCCACGACACGGGGGCTGGATCAACCCTTGAACACATGACGATGTTCGCTTTATGGTCCGTCTTGAGCGATGGATGATCTCTTCGACAGTCAGCCCCGACCGGCATCACGCTACACCGCCGACGACATCGAGGTCCTTGAGGGTCTCGATCCCGTGCGGCGGCGCCCGGCCATGTACATCGGCAGTGCGGACGAGCATGGTCTCCATCATCTCTTTGCCGAGGTTCTCGACAATGCGATGGACGAGGCTGTCGCCGGCTTTGCCAGTCGCATCGATATCGAGCTTGCGGCCGACGGTACATGCTCCATCCAGGACAACGGCAGGGGCATACCCACGGATCCCCATCCGAAGAACCGTTCGCTGTCTGCCCTCGAAGTCATTCTCACGACGCTGCATTCAGGCGGAAAGTTCTCGGGCGATGCCTACACGACGTCCGGCGGACTCCATGGCGTTGGCATCAGTGTCGTCAATGCGCTCTGCGACAGGTTGACGGTCGAGGTCGCACGGGAGCGCACACTGTGGCGCCAGAGTTACCGGCGCGGAGACCCCGTGACGGGTCTCGAGGAGGCGGGCAGGGTTGCCAACAGGCGCGGCACCAGGGTGAGCTTTCATCCCGACCCGGAGATCTTCGGAAACGCTGTTTTCAGGCCGGCGCGCCTTTACCGCATGGCGCGCTCCAAGGCCTACCTCTTCAGGGGAACCGAGATTCGCTGGACGTGTGACCCGGCTCTCGTCGACAGCACGACGCCTGCGCAAGCCGTCTTCAGGTTTCCCGGCGGAATCGCCGATTACCTCGAGGTTCTTCTTGGCACCCGTGCCGCCATCAACACCAGGCCCTTTGTGGGCAGCGCATCCCTTGCGGATGATGCAGGCACAGTGGAATGGGCCATCTCGTGGCCGGCTGACAACGAAGGCTACGTGTCGACCTACTGCAACACCGTCTTCACGCCCCAGGGCGGCACCCATGAAAGCGGTATCCGCAACGCCCTGACCCGGGCCCTGCGCGTCTATGGCGAGAGGGTGGGAGCGAAGAAGGCCGACAAGCTCTCGGCCGATGATGCCGCAGGCGGAGCCGTCATCCTTCTGTCGGCATTCGTCAGGTCCCCGCAGTTCCAGGGACAGACAAAGGAGAAACTGGTCAATCCCGAGATGGTCCGCTTGATCGAGAATGCGGTGCGCGATCATGTCGATCATTTCCTTGCCGGTGATCCGGAGAGCGCCAACGAACTGCTGCGCGCGGCACTCGATCGTTACAGCGACCGGCAGCGCCGCCGCGAAGAAAGGGAGACCCGGCGCAAGGCGCCTGCGCGCAAGCTGCGACTGCCGGGCAAGCTGGCGGATTGTTCGCGGCGCGAATCGCATGGAACGGAGCTCTTTCTCGTCGAGGGCGATTCGGCAGGCGGGTCGGCCAAGCAGGCGCGCAACAGGGAGATTCAGGCCGTGTTGCCCTTGCGGGGCAAGATTCTCAACGTCGCCAGTGCCTCCGCTGACAAGAAGCGCGCCAACCAGGAACTCAAGGACCTTTCGCAGGCCCTGGGTTGCGGTGTCGGCAACAGCTACCGGGACGAGGATCTGCGCTATGACCGCATCGTCATCATGACGGACGCCGATGTTGACGGTGCGCACATTGCCTCGCTGCTCATTACGTATTTCTACAGGGAGATCCCCGAACTCGTGCACCAGGGGAGGCTTCATCTGGCCGTGCCGCCGCTCTACCGTCTGTCGCGCGGCACGGACATCGTCTACGCTCGCAACGACCAGCACCGGGACCATCTTCTGGAACACCACTTCAAAGGCAGGGGCAAGGTGGACATCAGCCGTTTCAAGGGACTCGGCGAAATGCCGGTTGCCCAGCTGAAGGAGACCACCATGGATCCGTCCAGTCGCCTTCTGCTCCGCGTCGAAATCGCCGCCGACGACCGGACAAGGACACTGCGGCTCGTCGAGAACCTGATGGGGCGGCGTCCCGAGGAGCGGTTCAACTTCATCAGGAAACATGCCGGCAATGTCGCCGATCTCGACATCTGAACGCAGATCTCCTGGATACCTGGCAGTGCTGGGCCTTGCCCTCGTGCTCGTCGGGTGTGCAGGAGACGGGTCGCGGACACTCGTAAGCCATGTCAGTCAGGCGCCTCTCTTCTCGCCCGGGCTCCTGCACTGGGTCGCGTCGTCGCCACAGGGGCTGGTCGTGCGGGTGGCAGCAGCCGACGAGGATGTCCGATGGGCCGGTGAAGCCGTGGCGGCGCTGGAGAACATCGCCTGGATGCCCTTCCATGATCTGACGATCGATCATGGGTCCAGACACGATACCGTCTTCCACCTCGCTCTCGTGGTTCACGCGCCGTCCAGCCTGCCGGCGGACAGCGCCTGCAGCGGTGACATGACGCCGACCGCCGGCCACAGCGATGTCGTGATCGCCCTGTGTCACGATGGACGGGCCATCGCCACGGCACGCGCCACCGCCGCGGCGTCGCTGGCACCCGATTCGTCGGCGTTCCAGGAGGCCGTGAGAGCTGCCGCCATGGCCGCTTTCCCGCGCCGCAATCGTGATGAACCGGATCTTGAGCCCGTCATTTTTCTGCCGGTTGTTTGAGGACGCTGGTTGACCTCGACTGCATCAACGGAGTATCCGCCCTGCAGCGGCCGTTATGTTGCCCTCATCATGGCCATCCTCGACCAGGAACACGGACACGCATGAAATTCGAAGATCTGGGACTTGGTCCTGAAGTCCTGGCGGCGATCGCGAAGGCCGGTTACCACGAAGCCACGCCGATCCAGCAGAAAGCCATCCCGGTAGCCCTGCAGGGCCGTGATCTTCTCGGTTGTGCGCAGACCGGGACCGGCAAGACAGCGGCGTTCGTCCTGCCCCTGATCGATATTCTGATGGGGAGCAGGGCGCGCATGCGCATGCCGCGGGCGCTTATCATCTCGCCAACCCGTGAGTTGGCGCAACAGACCATGGAAAACTTTGGCATCTACGCCAGTTTCACCGAGCTTGAGGCGGCGCTGCTTGTCGGAGGCAATGACATGAGGGCCCAGGAACAGGCGCTGGCAGGTCATGTCGATATCCTGATCGCCACACCCGGGCGTCTGCTTGACATGATCGAGCGCGGCAAGGTTCTGATGATGGGTGTCAAGCACCTCGTCATCGACGAGGCCGACAGGATGCTCGACATGGGATTCATTCCCGATGTCGAGCGCATCTGCGCCATGTTGCCGCCACTTCGCCATACGCTGATGTTCTCGGCGACGATGCCTGCCGAGATTCGCAAGCTGGCAGAGAGATTTCTCCACAATCCCAGGGAAGTGGCAGTGGCGCCTCCGGACTCGCCCGCCGACACCGTGGATCAGTCTCTCGTCATCGTCGAGGATGATCGCGAGAAAAAACGGGTCTTGCGCTGTCTTCTGGACATGCCGGAGGTGACGAGTTCCATGGTCTTCGCCAACCGCAAGCGGGATGTCAATTCCCTTCACGGGTCCCTGGTGCGCCGCGGTATCGATGCCGTGCGCATGCAGGGCGACATGGCGCAGCACGACCGGGAGACGGCGCTGGCTGCTTTCAGGAGCGGTGAGTCCCGAACCATGGTGTGCACCGATGTGGCCGGCAGGGGTATCGACATCTTCGGTGTCAGCCACGTCATTTGCTACGACGTTCCGGTCAACGCCGAGGACTACATCCACCGCATAGGCCGGACCGGCCGCGCCGGCATGCGGGGCTGTTCCTACGTGCTGGCAACGCCTGAGGACCGCGATGCGCTTGACGCCATTGCCAGGCTCATCTCCCGACAACTGCCGGTCATCGAGATCGACGGCATTCGCCACGCCGATCTCTCGTGCGCACCGAACCGCGCCCGGGGAAGCCGGCGGCGTGGTCGGCGAACCCCGGAAAAGGACGATGCCACGGTGCGTCGTCGCAAGGCCGCAAAGGACGAAACCCGGGTGAGAGAGATGGAGGATGCCGGCGGCGTTCCCTTCGGCGAGGGCCCGTTCGTGCCGGCCTTCCTGTTGCGACCGGTCACATGCGGCGCCACCAGGTAAACAAAACTCGGGGAGACAGCGACAGTGCCAACGGGTGATCTCATGCGCGATGCCATGAAGAGCGGCGCGAAACAGCTCGGAGCGTGGGTGAACATGGAAAGCCCGATCGCCACCGAAATCATGGCCGGCGCCGGCTTCGACTTCATCATGATTGACCAGGAACATGGCCCGGGCGACGCCTTGTCCGCCATCACACAGCTGCAGGCGATTCGTTCGGGGGGTACCCAAACCGGCATGATGAGGGTGAGAGACAACGACACCCAGTTCATCAAGAAGGCTCTCGATACCGGTATCGACGGCATCATGGTGCCACTCGTCGAGACCGCCGAGGCGGCATCACGGGTGGCGGCGGCCTGCAGGTTGCCGCCATTGGGCTCGCGCGGCGTGGCTCCCGGCAACGTCCGGGCCGCACGGTACGGCTACGAAAAGGACGCCTTCATCCGCAACCGCGGCGAGGATGTCCTTGTGCTGAGCCAGGTCGAAACCGACGTGACTGTCGGCAATCTCTCCGAGATCGGCCGTGTCGAGGGTATCGATGTTCTCTTCATCGGGCGCAACGATCTTTCGAGCAGCATCGACCGGCTTCATGACCAGACATCGCCGCAGGCCCGCGAGCTGCTCGAGGAAGCGGAGCGCCGCATCAGGGAATCGGGGAGACTGCTCGGCGGTGTTCCGGCGCCTTTCGACGACGCCACGGCCATGTTCGAGAGAGGCTACGACCTGGTGCTCGCGGTGGCCGATCATGCGTTGTTGCGGGATGCGGCTGTCGCCGCCGTCACATCGTTCAGGCCTGCCTGATGGTCGTCCCGTTCGGGCCCCTTCTCGAGCAGGCAACGATCCGCGCGGGCGGGAGCCGGAACCTCCAGGCCCGGCTGCCCGTTGCGAAATCGGCAGCTGATCTTGCCGGCACCAGCGATGATCGCTATCTCTCGATGATGTCCCGGCGGATTTTCCGCGCCGGTCTCAAGCACGCTCTCGTCGATTCGAAGTGGCCGGCTTTCGAGGAGGCCTTCCAGGGTTTCGCGCCCGCGCGCGTGGCCATGATGAGTGACGGGGATCTCGACGATCTGATGGCGAACAAGGCCCTCATCCGCCACTGGACCAAGATCTCGGCGGTTCGAAGCAATGCCACATCCATGGTTGCGAAATCCGCCGAGCATGGCGGATTCGGTGCGTGGATTGCCGGTTGGCCAGGCAACGACATTGTCGGGTTGTGGGACGTGCTGGCGAAGGAGTTCAGGCAGCTCGGCGGCAACTCGGGTCCTTCCTTCCTCAGAATGGCAGGAAAGGATACCTTCGTGCTGACCGGCGACGTGATCGGAGCACTGATCGACAACGGCATCGTCGTCCGCCCGCCCACGGGCAAGGTCGCGAAGCGTCAGGTCGCGACAGCCTTCAATGCATGGGCCGGCGAGACCGGTTTGCCGCTCTGTCAGCTTTCCATGATCCTGGCACTCTCCCGAGACTGACCCGGTCTCCATCGATGGTTGCCGCCATCCCCGAAACGGCACGCATCGTCATCATCGGTGGCGGAATCATGGGACTCGGTCTTGCCCACGGGCTCGTCGCCGAGGGCTGTCGGGATGTGGTTGTCCTCGAAAAGGCCGAACTCACATCGGGGTCAACGTGGCACGCCGCCGGGCAGATCACCCATTCGACATCAAGCCTGACGCTGGGAAAGTGCGTCGACTACAACATCCGCCTCTATTCGGGCGACCTCGAACGGGAGTCGGGACAACCGGTGACCTGGCATGGATGCGGTTCACTGCGTCTCGCCTACAGGGAAGACGAGATGGACTGGCTGTGCCACACCCTTGGCGTGGGCATGTCCCTGGGTTTCGCCATGGAACTTGTCGGTCCGGAACGCATCCGTGCCCTTCACCCCTTCTACAATCTCGACGGGGTCCTGGGTGCTCTCCATACCCCCGACGACGGTCACGTCGATCCCTCTGGCGTCGTCCAGGCCTTTGCCGCGGTGGTGCGCCGCGAAGGCGTGAAGATCGTGCGTCGCTGTCGCGTGACCGGTATCGCCCGGGCCTCGCAGGACGAATGGACGGTGACGACCGACAGGGGTGTCATCAGGTGCGAACACGTGGTCAATGCCGCCGGCACCTACGCGAGGCAGATCGGAGCCTGGAACGACATCGACATTCCGGCAACCTCCATGACCCATCACTACCTCGTCACCGATCCAGTGCCCCGGTTTCTCGATCTCGATCGGGAACTCCCGGTGGTGCGCGACGATCACCTGGTTTCCGGCTACGTCAGGATGGAGCAGCAATCCGCGCTCATTGGAATCTACGAGAAGAGCACCCCCCGTGCGGTGTGGCTCGAGCACTGTCCCTGGGAGGCGGAAAACGAACTCTTCGAACCCGACTTCGAACGCATCATGCCCTGGTTGCAGAACGCCATGGAGCGCATGCCGATCCTGAGCGAGGTCGGCATCCGCCGGACCGTGCACGGGGCCATTTCCCATCCTCCCGACGGCAATCCGCTGATCGGTCCGGTCCCTGGCGTGAGAAACTACTGGTGCTGCTGCGGCACACAGATCGGTCTCGGGTGGGGGCCCGGCCTTGCCAGGGAACTGGCGCGATGGATCGTCCACGGCACCGCAGATCTCTCCATGAACGCTTTCGATCCGCGACGCTACGGATCGTGGACGACGAGAGAGTGGCAGGTCATCAAGGCCAGGGAAGACTACTGTCTGCGCCACGAGGTTCCCTTTCCGGATCGCAACAGGCACGCCGGACGCCCGCTCAGACCCTCACCGGTCCATGACCGGAATGTCTCTGCCGGCGCTGTCTTCGAAGAGGTGTGCGGTCACGAGAGGCCCCGCTGGTTCGCCGTGCGCGGTGCGGCCGCAGTCGATCACCACTCCTTTCGTCGCACCATTGTCGACGACATCGTGGCTGGAGAGGTGCAGACGGTCGCCTCCCGGGCAGGTCTCATGGACATCACCGCCTTCACAAGGGTCGAGGTGGCGGGGCGTCAGGCTGCATCCTGGCTCGATGGGCTTGTCGCCAATCGTCTGCCGGGCGAGGACGGCGGAATCGTTCTTGCGCACATGCTGAATCAGGCCGGTCGCATCGAGGTCGAACTCGTCATTGTCAGGATGGCGGCGCAACGCTTCCTGCTCATGGCATCGGCAGTTCACGAACAGAGACTGCTTGACCGGCTGTCAGACTGCCGTGGTCTCACCGTCTCCAACCGGTCGGCCACCTGGGGTGGACTTTCTCTTCAGGGGCCGCGGTCGCGCGATATCCTGGCTGCAGTCACCGGCAGCGCGCTCGACAACGCCTCCTTTCCCTGGATGACGGCGCAGCGCATGGACATCGCCGGCCATCCGGCATGGGCCTTGCGCCTTTCCTATGTCGGGGAACTTGGCTGGGAGCTTCACGGCCAGCGCAACGCATTGCCGGCGATTCACGATGCACTCATCGATGCCGGGGCATCGCACGGCATCGGTCGCTACGGTTCATGTGCCATGAACGCGATGCGCCTGGAGAAGGCCTTCCGGGGCGGCGCCGAACTCAACAACGAGGTGACCATGCCGGAAGCCGGCATGATGCGTTTCGTCAGGCTCGACAAGGGTGCCTTCGTGGGCCGCCAGGCGACCGCCCTGTGTCATGCCCGGCCGCTGAAGTGGGCCTGCGCCTATCTCGAGGTCGACAAGGATGGAGACTGCGATGGCCACGCCGGCGAAGCGGTGTTCATGGAGGGGGCCCGTGTCGGCGCCGTCAGTTCAATTGCCAGGGGCTGTCGGACGGGACGCATTCTGGGCTTTGCCTGGGTGACGCGGGACGCCGCCCGGCCAGGGACGCCGCTTGAGGTCATGGTTCTCGGTACGCCGCGGCGCGCACGGGTGCTCGGCGAGGCCGCCTGGGATCCCGGCAACCGGCTGCCCCGGTCGTAGGCATCGGGAGGTCACTTGCGCACGCTGTAGACATAGACGAACCAGTAGACGAGGCCGACAAGCACACCGCCGCCGACAATGTTCCCGAGAATTACCGGCACGAGATTGTTGATGGCGCCCGCGACACTGACCACCGAGCCGGCGGCGCCCGGATCATTGATCAACAGGGCAAGCGTGAAGAAGTAGATGTTGGCGATGGAATGCTCGAAACCGGCGGCAACGAAGGTGGCGACGGGGAGCAGGATGGCGAGGATCTTGTCCGTCGTTGATGCGGCGCCGTAGCAGAGATAGACCGCCAGACACACCAGAGCGTTACACAGCACGCCAAGGAAGAAGGCCTGCAGGAAGGGCAGTTCGACCTTGGCCGCAGCGATGCGGACAGCGACACGGCCGGCTTCGCCGCTGTCGAGAAAATGGTGTCCGGCGAGGAACACCATCCCGGCAGCAGCGACGGCGCCGACGGTGTTCCCGACAAAAACAAGACTCCATGCCCGCATCAGGGTGCGAAGTTTCATGCGGCCGCTTGCGACCGACATGATCATGAGAACATTGCCGGTGAAGAGTTCCACGCCTCCCAGGACAACGAGGATCAGCCCCAGGGTGAAACCCAGGCCGCCGGCCATGCGCCTGAAACCGAATGGAACGTGGTCGAGTCCGGTCCATATCGTGATGGCAGCCATGGCCCCCAGGCCGATAAAGGCTCCGCCCATGATGGCCAGCACGACCAGGCGAGCCGGAGCCATGCGGGCCTTCATGAGGCCCACGTCCTCGGCCTTCATGGCAACGTCTTTCGGCAGAAGGACGGTCTCGCTTCCAGGTCCTCCGCCTGTCTGCGCCATGTCTACCGCTCCGCTTGCTGTTCGACTAGAGTGCGTCAGTTCTGTATGCAACAGCGACTGTTCGACGACCGTCCCACCCTTGACCGACAAGGTACGACAGGATGCAGAACCGGACCAGTGAAATTCAGACGACCGATACGCTCCACGAACATCTCGATCTCGAGCGTTATCCCCTTGATCAATCGCTGATCGACAGGTGTCGCGACGATCTGCTGACGGCTGGCTTGTGCAGCCTTCCGGGGTTCGTCAGGCCGGCGACGATCGCCAGGGCTGCAGATGAGCTCCTGCCTGTCGTGCGCGAGCAGTCCTTCTTTCATTCCCGGCGCCACAACATCTACTTTGCCGACGCACCCTCGCACATCGCCGCGGACCACCCGGCGCTGGCGCTGCAGGAGACCTCCGGCCGCACGGTATGCGATGATCAGATCACGTGGAGCATCATCCATGAACTCTACGAGTGGCCGCCGCTCAGGGACTTTCTGGCCCGGGTCATGGGAAAGTCCCGCCTTCATCTCATGGAAGACCCGCTTGCCAGGGTCAATGTCATGGGCTACCGGGCGGGTGAGGGACTGGGATGGCATTTCGATCGCTCGGAGTTCACCACCACGCTTCTCATCAAGGCGCCGCAGGCCGGCGGTCACCTCGAGTACCGGCCGGGTCTTGCCCAGGACGATCTCGACGGTGTGGCGAGGCTTCTCGAGGGCCGGGATGCCATGATGCGAATGCATGTCCAGGAGGCAGGAACGCTGTCGGTCTTCCGGGGCCGGAACACCGCTCATCGCGTGACACCGGTCGTTGGCGAGACCCATCGCCTCGTTGCCGTGTTCTCCTACTATGATCGTCCCGGTGTCGTGTTCAGCGCCGCTGAACGCCGTGGCTTCTACGGTCGCGCCGCCTGATGGAGGGATTTGTCGCCGTCAGGGACATCTGTTCCTTCAGCGAGGTTCGCGAACTCTCCAGGCGTTCGGACGTGAAGGGTCTGGTCCAGCTGGCTTCCCACCTTGGCGCGATTGCCGTCGCCGCGGGCCTGGTCTGGTTGACCTCGGGGACGTGGTGGCTCTTGGTTCCGGCCCAGCTTGTTCTCGGCATTCTTCTCACCTTTCTCTTCTGCCCTCTCCACGAGACCATTCACCGCACGGCCTTTCGTTCGCGATGGCTCAACGATGGGGTGGCCTGGATCACCGGGTTCGTCATCTTTCTGCCCTCGACCTGGTTCCGGTCCTTCCATTTCGAGCATCATCGCTTCACGCATATCGCAGGCGCCGATCCCGAACTCGACACACCGAAGCCGGCGACGCGCCTTTCCTTCCTCTTCTATCTTTCCGGCCTCAAGTCCTTCTGGTGGAGCTTTCTCAAGACCCTGGTGCGTCATGGGGCCGGCAGGGTGACGGACCGCTTTGTGCCCGATGATGCGGCGCGCCGGGCCTGCATCCGTCAGGCGCGGTTCTATATTGCGGGCTATGCCGCCATCCTTGCTGCAGCCGTCTGGGCGGCTGATCCGGCGCCGCTTCTCTTCTGGATCATTCCCCTGGCTCTTTCGGCCTGGTCACTCAGGCTCTACCTGCTGGCTGAGCACACGCTTCTTCCCTTCGACGCCAACATGCTCGACAACACGCGCAGCATGAAGACCAACGCCGTGGTGCGCTGGCTCGCCTGGCAGATGCCCTATCACACCGAGCACCATGTCTTCCCGTCCATTCCTTTCCATCGTCTCGGCACGGCATTCGACCGCATCGCCCCGCGCCATGGCCATGTTGTTGCGGGCTACCGGGCCTTTGTGGGCGAGTACTGGAGGAGTTTCTCCGCGGAGTCCCGGTGATGACCTTTCGTGTGCTGACGGCCCAGTTCATGCACGAGACCAACACCTTTGCGCGCCGTGGCACCGATCTTGCCGCCTTCGAGCGTCTGGTGCTGGCCCGTGGCGGCGACGAGATCACGGCGCGCCTCGGGAACACCAACACCGAGATCGCCGGCTACATGGATGCCGCCCGGGACCATGGCTGGGAACCCGTCTTCACCGTTGCCGCCATGGCCACCCCGCTGGGCAGGGTGACGGATGACGCCTTCGAGCACGTTGTCGGCCTCATCACGCAAGGCCTGAAGCAATCATGGCCCGTCGATGGCATCGCCCTGGCCCTTCACGGCGCCATGGTCAGCGACACGCATGAGGATGCGGAGGACGAGATGGTGCGCCGCCTGCGCGGGATCACGCACGTTCCCATCTGCTGTACGCTTGATCTCCACGCGAACGTGGCCCCGGCATTCGCTGCACGGGTGGACATCCTCTGCAGCTATCTCACCTACCCCCATATCGACATGAGGGCGCGGGCGCGACGGGCCGGTGACCTCCTGCACCGGGCGATGGCGGGCGCCATGGCGCCACGGGTGTTCTTCAGTCGGCGGGACATGCTCCAGGGCGCCGACGGCGGGCGCACCGATGTCGAGCCGATGATGACGCTCCAGGCGAGGGCCGCCCGGTTCATGGCGGACCATCAAGGGGTCCTCGACATCTCGATCAATGCCGGCTTCAGCCAGGCCGACATCCATGACGTCGGACCGAGCGTGACGGTGACGGCGGATGGCGACAATCCGCTGTTCCAGCAGATGGCCGACGATCTCATGGCGGACATCTGGGAGACCCGGGACGTCGTCAACAACCGCTACCTCGACGTCGCGCAGGCTGCCGACATGGCCCGGCGCTTCAGTCACACGGGCAAGCCGCTCGTCATCGCCGACTATGCCGACAATCCGGGCGCCGGCGCCTACGGTGATGCGACGAATCTCCTGAAGGCAATGCTCGATGCCGGCCTCGATGAGGCCTGCTTCGGCGCCCTCTTCGATCCGGCCGCTGCCGCAACGCTTGTGGACGCCGGCGCCGGTGCGCGCCTGACCCTGCCGCTTGGCGGCAAGACCGACCCCTCCTTCGGCGGTCCGCCGCTCGATCTCTCGGGCGCGGTGATCGCCACGAGCGATGGTGTCACGGTCCTTGACGGCCCGATGTTCGCCGGCATGACGAAGAGCTTCGGGCCGACGGCGGTGTTCCGCACCGGCGGCATCGACGTGCTGGTGGTCTCCAACCTCATGCAGATCATCGATCTCCAGCAGTTTCTCGCCCACGGCATCGATCCCCGCAGCAAGAAGACGGTCGCCCTGAAATCCATGCAGCATTTCAGGGCCGCCTTTGAGCCCATGGCCGAGAGGGTAATCGTCTGCGATTCAGGCGGTCTGGCCACACCGGACCTCTCCCGCTTCACCTATCGCCGAGTCCGTCGACCCATGTACCCCCTCGACCCGTGAGCGCACGTTTCGACATCACCCGCGAAACCCTCATGGATGGCCGCTTGTCATCAGCCATGCAGAAGGCGGTTGACCAGGGTCTCGTGACGCCGATGCCCGAAGACGAGCGCGAGCAGAACAGGCGGGACCATCTGCGCCGCCATCCCCGATCCGAAGACCTCTACGTCTTCGGTTTCGGCTCGCTGATGTGGAATCCCGCTCTCGAGGTCGCCGGCGCGCATCCGGCCCTGGTGAGGGGCTGGCACCGGCGCTTCAGTCTGTGGCTCGCCACCGGCAGAGGCACGCCCGATTTTCCCGGTCTCTCGCTCGGTCTCGAACCGGGCGGTTCGGTCAGGGGCATCGCGTTGCGCATCGCTGCCGCGCGCATCGACAGCGAGACCCGCCTGCTGTGGCGCCGCGAGATGTTCGCCGGCGCCTACCGGGCGATCTGGGTCATGGCCGCCCTCGGGGATCGCGTGGTGCCGGCCACCAGCTTCGCCATCAACCGTGCCTACGCGCGCTACGCTCACGCCATCCCGCCTGACGTCCAGGCGCGCCACATCGCCCGTGCCGAAGGCCCGCTCGGCACCTGCATCGACTACCTCGAGAACACCGTTCGCATCCTCGATGACATCGGCCAGACCTCCGGCGCCATGCATGCGCTTCTCGCCGCCGCCCGCGCCCTGCGCTGACCGGAAGCACGACACCAGGAACCACCGGGCAAACACATCCCCCGGGGTGGAACTCCGCCGGACAGGACAGGGCGCGTCTTCTTGCGGGCCTGCAGAGCACCCCCCAACGTCCCCGCACGCGCAACAGCAAAAAATAGTCAGGGATTGGAGGAAGGGGTTGCTTCTCCACAAAATGATGATACAAAGTCACCCAGGAATTTGGCATCGCAGGTGAATTGATGGTTATACTTGCCTCGCGCCTCGCGCCTCGCGCCTCGCGCCTCGCGCCTCGCTTTCCATGTGGATTTAGCCCTCCCACGCTAGTCCGTTCCGGTCGTCCGGCCGGCCATTCCACTTTCAGACATTGCTGCGAGCGTAACCGTCGGGTTCCCGGTTCGCCCCTTCATGCATGTGCCGGCTTTGGCCGCGCCGCCGCCAACCGTGTCGGCGGTCGCCCGATCCCGTATCGGGCCTTGCCTTTTCCCGCGTCTTCATCATCGCCGTATCCCCGGCCCGGTCTGCATGTCGTGCATCGGGCAGGGCCAGCTTCATGCAATCACCAAAAGGACATCACATCATGTCGCTTTCCGTTCTGACGAAATTCTCGACCGCTTTGCCGGTCATCGCCATTCTGGCGCTTGCAGGCTGCGGCGGTGGCAGCAGCAGCACCACCGCCGCCAACACCAACACCAGTCCCCAGACGGACGGAAACACCGATGGCCGGACCGGTGGTGGTGGCCAGACCAATGGTGGAGGTCAGACCAACGGCGGGAACCAGATGCAGATGGATGCCATGGATTCCATCAGCAAGGCTGTTGACATGGCCATTGCAGGAATTGAGACACCGGATTGCGGCAGTCCCGCCAACCCCGATTGCACGAGGCTTGTGGCAGCGCTCGAAGATGCGGCAAGGAAGGGCCAATTGAATTCCGGCCTCTTTCAGGATGATACCACCTATGGCGCTGATATTGACGGTACCTGGCAAAACGCAATAAGTACTTTTTATGGTGCTCTTCAAGCGGCCATTGAACCGCTTGAAAACCCGCCTGAAGGCAAAACCCCGCCGTATGTGCCGGCCCCGGCGGTGATCACGCAGGCATTGGGACATGCTTCCGCTTCAGCGTCCTCGTGGGCTGCTGAAAAAAACAGGATAGCAAGTGACTTTGACTCTCCCAGCAATCCTAACGATCCCGAAAAATGGGGTTTGTGGATCAAGGAGGGCGACGCGACCGCGTTGTACTACTGGCTGCCGCCCTTCGACGAAACTACTGATGCCAGGAATGCAAGTCCGGGTATTAACTCTGGCATACGGGGGCTTTTGGGCATGTATGCCGGAACAGCAAGATACTCGGGCAGTTTGCAGGGTTATGCCACCGTTACCGACGAGTACACCGGGAAGTTCAGCGCCGTTATAGGTCTTACCGCCACTTTTGGATCATCCGGACAGATCAGTGGCACGATCACCAACTTCCTCCAGCAAGAGGGGGGCAATATTGGCTCGGGACTTGGCAACAACTGGTCGGCAATGCTGAACAATGATGGAACGGTCACAATTGACGGAACCATGGAAGGCCACGGCGGCTACTGGGTTCCGGATCATGCCTATGGCGGGACCAAAACAGACGGACAGCCCGATCAAATAGCCGGTCGGGCCGGCCTCAGGTTTGACGACGGCCAGGCCGCCGGCGTGTTTATTGCAGATATAATGCAGCCGTAACTGATGGTCTGACCCGCCGTTTGGCGGGCGCCCTTCGACATGAACGTGCCGATTCGTTCGGGGAAGTGGCGACATCCTGCCAGGCGTCGACGGACTGGCCTGTGCTGTGGATGGGCCGTGGTGGGCCCATCCACTCCAGTCTGTGCCAGGCCTGCACGGCGGGCCACCAACCCTTCCGTACCATGCGTTCTGGTACTGTGATCCGCTTGCTGTGCGTCCTGACGGTCGCGTTTGTGCTGGGCGCAGGCGGCAGTGCCTTCGGGCAGGATACGGATGCCCGCTTCCGTGACGGCATGGCGGCGGTGGAGCAGGCCGTGAGGCTGCCGGAAGGCGGGGACCGCGAGGCGAAGCTCTCCGAGGCTGTCGCCGCCTTCCACGGCATCCTCGTCGAGCGCCCGGCGCTCGGTCGCGTGCGCCTCGAACTCGCACGGGCCTTTTTTCTCATGGGCGAGGACGAGCTGGCGCGGCGGCATTTCGAGATCGTGCTGGCCGGCGCCATTCCGGATCTCGTCGCCGCCAATGTCCGCCGTTTCCTTGCCACCATCCGCGCCCGCAAGCGCTGGCATGTCCGCTTCGGCCTCGGCATCGCGCCCGACAGCAATATCGGCGCCTCCTCCGGCGGGCGCAGCGTCATGATCGACACCCCCGTCGGCCCCTTGCCCTTCACGCTGAACGATCCGGCCGTCAAGGAATCCGGCGTCGGCCTCTCCGTGCGGACAGGCGGGGAATACCAGCATCCGCTCGGCCCCCGCTGGCGCCTGCGTGCAGGTGGCAATCTCTCACGGCGGGAGTATCGGGGCAGGAATTTCGATCACATGACGCTCGCCGGCCATGCCGGCCTGCGCTGGTTGATCGACATGCGCACCGAGGCCAGCCTGCTGCTGGATGCGCGCCGCCGCCAGAGCGGCGGCACATGGCAAAACAGGGAGGTCGGCCCCCGCCTTGAAATGCGGCGGCGGCTGACAAGGCACGTGACGGCGCACGGCGGCCTCGCCTGGCACGAGCGGCGGCATGATCGCGCCACCCATCTGGACGGGCCGGTAACGGGCCTCTATGGCGGCGTGTCGTGGATCGCGGCGCCGACGGTGAGACTCGATCTTTCGGGCGGCCTGGGCCGGGAGCGGACGAAGGACCGGCGGGATCGCAACGACAGCCGCTGGGCCAGCGCCGGCGCGTCCTGGGCCCTGGGGCGGGGCTTCACGGTCTCCGGCGCGCTCACGGGGCGGCGCACGGACTATGAGGGCGGGCGGTGGCCCTTCCTGCCCGTCGCCGCGAAACGCGCCGACGAGACGATCACATGGCGGCTCTCTGCCCACAATCGCGGCCTGACCTTCTGGGGCTTCAGCCCCCGCGTCTCGCTCGTGCGCGAGAACCGGGAAAGCAACGCCCAGCTTCACGGCTACGAACGCACCAGCGGCGCACTGGAATTCATCAGGCTGTTCTGAGCGGAACATATCCTGATCGTGGAACCCTGGACCGCCGCCGATGCCGGAGATGTCCGTCAGCCGGCGCGACTGCAGGGCGGGCGGCTGCCTGTGGGGCGGGATCGTCGGATAAGTGTGTTCAAGACCTTTTGTGTCCCATAGTGTTGGTCATGCGATGGGCCGGGGAGGCGTCGGGATGCGGGGATCGTGCCAGTGCGGGGCGGTGCGCTACGAAGTGACAGGCAAGGTGGATCATGTGATGCACTGCCATTGCTCGATGTGCCGGAAACTGCATGGAGCGCTCTTCGTCAGTTTCGGCGGCGTTGCCCGTGACGCCCTGAAGGTCGAAGGCGGCGAATTCCTGCGCGAATACCGCAGTTCGGACGCGATCAGCCGCCGCTTCTGTGCGACCTGCGGCGGACAGGTGTTCGCCGAGCCTCCCGGAGGCGGCGACACGGTTTTCCTGTGCCTCGGCAATCTCGATCAGGGCGAGACGCCGGATCATGATCCGGCGAGCGAGCGGCACATCTTCTGGGAATCGCGCGTGACCTGGCATGATCCGGGCGATGGTGCGGTGCGTGTCGAGGGCTACGGGGAGACGTGACGATGACGACGGGAGGATGCCTGTGCGGCGCCGTGCGCTACGCGTTGACGGGAGAGATTCACGACTTCTATCACTGTCACTGCTCGATCTGCCGCAAGTGCCAGGGCGCGGCCTATCTTACCTATGCCAATGTCGACCGCTCGGGTTTCCACATCCTGGCGGGCGAGGAATCCCTGGCCACCTACCGGACATCGCCACGCCTGAAGAGGCGATTCTGCCGTCGCTGCGGATGCCATCTCTTCGCCGAATGGGGAGACGAGATCTCGCTTTCCGTGGGTACGCTCGATGACGGCGCCGATCCCGGGGGTCGCGAGGGCAGGGAACGGCACATCTTCTGGGGATCACGGTGTGGCTGGTATGAACCCGACGACACCCTCGAGAAGGCGATGGAATACTGATCGTCATGCGAGGTGCCCTGTCTGTGCGGCGCCGTGCGCCTCGAGGTCAGCGCGCCTCTGCCACTGTACCCTGTGTCGCAGGGTTCATGGCAGAGGCGTTCGTCACCCCTTGAGGTGGTGGCGCGCTCGGCCATGACGCTGCCATGCTCTCGCGCCATGAATCGTCGCCTGGTGTCACGCGATCATTCTGCCGCATCGCCATCGATGATGCAGCCTGTCAGTTGCATGATCGCTGGTTCACCCCGGCGCCGGGTGCCGGGAAGCGCCCCACCGTCGCCTCCTCGAGGCTCACCGTGGCTTCACTCTGATGATGTCCTGCCGCAATCGCGGGAGGCCCGAGAGCCTCGCCCAGGACATCGCGAACCGGCTTCGAGGAGATCGGCGTGTCCGGCACCATGGACATGACGGCGCCCGGGGGAACGGGCACGGGTGCTTGCCTTATCGTGGCGCGGCGTTCGTCGGGCTGTTGCCCGGGGCGCTCAGGGGGTTACTGTTCCGGTATGCGTGCCGAGCCGGGACAGCAGGCTGTCATGACGTCTGTCAAATCGGGTCTCCTTGCCCTTGCGGCGATCCTGCTGATGGCAGGGTGCGCCACCGTTCCACCCACGCAGCAGGAGAATGTGTGCGCGATCTTCGAGCAGCATCCCGACTGGTACGACTACGCCCGCCTCTCGGCGAGCAGATGGGGCACGCCGGTGAACATCCAGATGGCCTTCGTGCGCCACGAGTCGAGCTTCCGGTCCGACGCCCGCCCACCGCGCGAGTGGCTCCTGTGGGTCATCCCCTGGGGGCGCGTGTCCTCGGCGAAGGGCTATGCACAGGCTCAGGATCCGGTGTGGTCGGAGTACGAGGCGGAGCGTGGCTGGCTGTTCCGGAGCCGTTCCGACATGGAGGACGCGCTCGATTTCATCGGATGGTACAACGACAAGACGTGGCGCGAACTGGACATTCCCCGCACCGACGCATACCGACTCTATCTGGCCTATCACGAAGGCCGGGGCGGCTACAGGCGCGGCAGCTGGGAATCGAAACCGGAGGTGCAGCGCACGGCCGAACGGGTCAGGGAGACGGCTCGCACCTACAAGTCGCAGCTCGCACAGTGCGAGGATCGCTATCGCTGCGATTCCTGGTATCAGTTCTGGCCCTTCTGCAGCTGACGTTCACCCTTTCAGGTTCGCAGCAGTGCCCTCGCGTTGACGGGTTTGAGGGGTCGATGCGCCGGAGCGCGTGCCATGCGCGCGCGAACGGTGCGGTGCCGAAGGCCCGGTCGTGGCGGAACACCGCACCCTGCGGGGAGATGCAGACCAGGCTGCGGGACCGCTGACGGCGCCCTGCCGCCTGTGCGGCACATGCGATCATGCGGACTGTGGCAGATCCCGCGTGCGATGCGTGTGCCTGATCGAGTCCTCGAAGGCCCTGAGGCGTTTGTAGATCGAGATCAGCTCGACGATGATTCCCCAGGAATTCACGAGGAACTGGAAGGACGATTCGACGCGGTCGAAGGCGCGCAGGATCTGCTGCAGGACACCCAGGGTGATGATACCGGCGACGATGGTGGGTCCCATCATGATGTAGGGCACGATCACCGAGAACTGGAGGTAGGACCACTTCGCGATGTCGAAGTAGAGGTAGTGCTTGAACAGGCGGAAGTAGTTCCTGCGCACGTTGGCGAAGAGTTCGATCACGGATTCCGGCTGCGCCCTGTCTTCGTGGTCCTCGCCAAACACCAGTTCCTTGCGGTAGGCGGCCTCCACCTTCTGGTTGTTGAATTCCAGGCCGGGAAGCCTGATGCCGACGATGGCGAGCAGAACGGTGCCCGCCGCCGCCGAGACGATGGCAAGCCAGACCAGGGAATGATCGACGGCGCCGATCCAGGGGAGTTCGGTGACATGTGCGCTCAGCGACCACAGCAGCGGCAGGAAGGCGACGAGAGTCATCACCGAGCGCATGAAGGCGACGCCCAGACCCTCGACGATGCGGGCAAACCGCATGGTGTCCTCCTGAACGCGCTGCGCTGCTCCTTCGATATGCCGCACCTCGTGCCAGTAGGACATGTAGTAGTCGTTCATCGCCGTGCGCCAGCGGAACACGAAGTGACGCACGAAGAACTCGAGAAGCACGGCGACGACGACGTAGATGCCGGCGATTTCGGCGAAGGTGAGGCATTTCCCGAGAAAGTCGGAAAACGCGATGGCGCCCGGTTCGGCCAGTGCGACCTGAAGGGTGTCGTAGAAGTCGCCGAACCACTCGTTGATCTTGACATCGAGCTGGACCTTGTACCAGGTGACGCCAAGGATCGTGGCACTGCCGAGGATCGACCAGTGCAGCCAGCGCCGATTGCCAAAGAATGACCGAAACATGCATCGTCCCCTTCGCGTTCGTCTCGGGCGGGGAGATACCATGATCGCAAGGGACGGCACACGGATGGATGGACCCTGGCCCATCGGCCTGTTCGCGCCGCCGGCCGACCGCCGGCCGTGCCGCCACGCCTTCAACGGCGTCCTCGTCATCGACGGATCGCCATTGGCGGCCAGCAACGCCGCAGCGCATGCAGACTTTGCCCTGGGCGGCAGCGTGACCCGGTTTCCCGGAGTCGCTCTGGCATTCCGGACGGATGGCGACGCACTCCTGCCCGTGCGCACCGGACTGCACCGCCGTCCCGATCCGCAGAGCTACTGGGACATCATGGTGGGAGAGGGCTGTATCTGGCGAGGTGACGGCGCGTGGGACACTGCATCGTTTCCTTTCCAGCTTTCGTGCGAGAGAGAGAACGACAGCCACCACGGGGTTGCCCGATTCGCATGGGACGGGACGCAGGTACGCGATCTTGTCGTGCAGGTGGTGACCGAAACACTCCCCGATCACGTTCCCGAACGTCTCGATCTGTGGGGCGCGGCAGGGGCCTCGTTCCGTGAGACGGCAGGGCTTGCGAGCGTCCCGGTCCGCCGCGATCCGATGCCTGTTCACGACATCTGCGAGATTGCCTCCCCGGACATGCTCGAAGAACTGCTCGGCGATCCGCTGCGCGAGAGCGAGATCACCAGCGGCCTCGTGATCGACGGGCACATCTACACGACGGGATTCGCCACACGGCGCGGGCCCTACCCGTTCCCCCACGCGATGCGCTTTGGCATCTGGTCGGCGACCAAGGCGGCATTCGCCGCCACAGCGCTCATGCGCCTGGCCTGTCACCTTGGTCCCGGTGTCGCCGAGACCCGCATCGCCGATGTCCTCGATGTCACGGCGCACCACGATGGCTGGCGCGATGTCAGCATCCGTCACTGTCTTTGCATGGCGACCGGCATCGGCACTGCGGGCCGGACCGGGGACATCCACGCCGACAATCTCACCGGCCCGCAGTACGCACGGGCAGATGGTCCGGAGGGCGCCTGCTACCGCGCCTATCAGAACTGGTATGCCGCGCGCAGTTGCGCCGACAAGCTTCGCGAGGCATTCCGGGCGCCGTCCTATCCCTGGGGACCGGGCGTTGTGGCGCGCTATCGTGATCAGGACCTCTTCGTTGCCGGCGCGGCGATGGATGCGCTATGGAAGCGCGAGCGTGGTCCGGATGCCGATCTCTTCACCATGGTCGAGCAGGAGGTGTTGCGTCCCGTTGGCTGTGGTCCGGTGGACATCAACCGCACCCTCGAGGAGGACGGCGCCAGGGGCGTGCCGGTCACCGCATTCGGGCTTTTCCTCGGCCTTGACGATGTGGCGCGGCTGGGGCGCCTGCTGTCGCACGGCGGACGCCACGGGGAAACGCAACTTCTGGAGCCGTCACTGGTGCGCGAATGTCTCGACGGCGCCATGGCGAAGGGACTGCCGACCGGCACGCTCACCGCTGACGGCAATGACATCACCTACCACCTCGCCTGGTGGCAGCTGCCGCTCGTCACCCGGTCCGGCCGGACCATGAGAATTGCCACCATGCGGGGCTATGGCGGTCAGATCATCCAGCCCCTGGCCAACGGCATCACCTGTTTCCGCTTTGCCCACGACAGCGCCTCCGGCGAGGATCGCTACGACGCCCTGATGCTGGCACGTCTTTCCGATCGCCTGCGTGCGCTCTGACGAGAGGGATCAGGGTCGGGCGTTGGGGAAGAAGAGCTGCCTTCCGTCGATGCGGTAGGAGGCAATGGACGCCTGGCCTGCCGGCGAAAGAAGCCAGTTGACGAAGACGCGCACCTCGTCCGCGCGGACATGGGGAAAGCGCTCCGGATTGACCATCGTCACGCCGTACTGGTTGAAGAGATTCGTGTCGCCCTCGACAAGAAGGGCAAGATCGCCGCGATTCTGGAAGGCGATCCAGGTGGCCCGGTCCGTCAGGACGTAGGCACCGACGTTGGCGGCGACGTTGAGCGTCGCGCCCATGCCCGAGCCGGTCTCGAGATACCACGAGCCGCTGTGTGCGGTGGGGTCGAAACCGGCGCTGCGCCACAAGGACATTTCCTTCTTGTGGGTGCCGGAATCGTCGCCACGCGAGGCAAAGGCAAGGCCGTTGCGTGCGATCGTCATGAGTGCGGTCGCGGCATCGGCGATACCGGCAACGCCTGCCGGGTCGTTCGCCGGACCGACAATCACGAAGTCGTTGTACATCAGGTCGAACCGCTCGATGCCGTAGCCGCCGGCGACGAACTCCTCCTCGGCATCGCGGGCATGCACGAGCAGGACATCGCCGTCGCCGTTCATGGCGTTGCGGATGGCCTGTCCCGTGCCCACGGCAACGACCTTGACGAAGATGCCCGTCGCATCACTGAAATCGGCAAGAATGTGATCGAACAGGCCGGAATTCTGCGTCGATGTTGTCGACTGGACGATGATGGACCTGTCGGCGGCGGTCACGCTGCCGGTGATAAGACCGAGGATGACCACGGCGCATGCGAAGAACCTTGACATGATCGTGCGACCTTTCCGTCTGGAGCAGTTTCAGGTGACCACGCGGCCCTCGACAAAGGCCTGGGCGCGCCTCGTGGGGGGATTGGAAAAGAAGCACGGAGCGTCGCTGTCCGCCTCGAGAACTCCGCCATGAAGATAGAGGATGCGGTCGGCCAGACGGCGTGCCTGGGCAAGGTCGTGGGTGACGAGGAGGACGGGTGTGCCGCCGCTGCGTGCCCGGCCCACCAGGTCCTCGATCGCCAGGATTGATCCCGGATCGAGGTTGGCGGTTGCCTCGTCGAGCAGCAGGACGTCCGGAGATGTCGCCATGGCGCGGACAAGTGCGAGCCTCTGCTGCTCCCCTCCCGAGAGGGCATGGGCCGGGACCCGCGCCCTTGCGTCGAGACCGCTTGCCACCAGTCCTGCCATGGCCCGCCGTCGCTGCTCGTGACGGGGTACACCGGCAGCATGGAGCGCAAAGCGGATGTTGGCCAGTGCCGTGCGATTCAGCATCACCGGGTGATGGAAGACAACGCCGAGCCTGATGGCGCGCCGGCGATCCGGTGGCCGACCGTTCCATGTCACGTCGCCGCGGTCCGGTTCGACAAGGCCCGCCAGCATGCGAACCAGAAGGCTCTTGCCGGCGCCATTGGGCCCCAGCAGCACGGCGATTTCCGGTCGCGAGATGACGACGCTGACATCATCGACAACCGGTCGTGCGCCGCGCGTGAGACAGAGGTTCCGGCCGGCGATGGGCAGCACCCGTCCAGCGTCCTGTTCATGCAAGGCGGGGAGTCCTCGCGAAGGTGTTGAGCAATCCGGCGAGCCCGTTGATGATGATGATGATCGTCAGCAACACGATCCCCAGACCAAGGGCGAGATCGAGAGCGCCGCGCGAGGTTTCCAGCGTGATGGTTGTCGTCATCACCCTGGTGACATGATTGATGTTGCCGCCGACCATGATGACGGCGCCGACTTCCGCGATGGCCCTGCCGAATCCTGCCAGCACGGCGGTGACCAGACTGAATCGCGCCTCCCACAGGAGCGTGATGGCGGTGGCGCCCCTGCTGAGGCCGAAGGCGCGCAACTGTTCGTCGTAGCGACGGTGAAGGTCCTCGATGACCTGGCGCGTCAGGGCCGCAACGATGGGGGTGACGAGGACCGTCTGGGCGATGATCATGGCCTCGGGCGTATAGAGCAGACCCCAGTCGCCCAGAGGTCCGGCGCGCGACAGCAGAAGATAGATGGCAAGACCGGCAACTACGGGCGGCAGGCCCATGAACGCGTTCATCACGGCGATGAGTGCGCCGCGCCCCGGGAACCGGGAGATGGCCGTCGTCGCGCCGACAGGCAGACCGATCAGCATGGCGAAGAACACCGCAAAGAGACTGACCCGGAGCGACATGAGGATGATCTCGGCGAGATCGCGGTCAAGCGTTGTGATCAGGCGAAGGGCTTCCGTGAAGGCGTCACTGGTGTCCTGCATGGCATGGTTCGCAAGGTAGAGTGTTGTGGCGGATTGCCTGCCAGGAAAATGTGGTTGGGGCGCCAGGATTCGAACCTGGGGTCACGGGACCAAAACCCGTTGCCTTACCGCTTGGCCACGCCCCAGCCGGTTTTCTATAAACCGGAAAGCACCGGAGTGCGCAACCGCGGTGCGGCAACATTGCCGCGATCAGGCGAGAACAATGCGCTCGCGGTGCTTGTGTACCGCCCGGGTCGCATTGCGCGTATCGACCACCAGCGGCACGGCGGCGACGAGGGCATCGTAATCGACACAGTCGTGATCCGTGACAATCAAGGCCGCATCGTGGACGCCATCGGTGACATCGGTCCACGCAAGGCTCCGCCGTCCGGCCAGCCCGGAATGGGCGCGCGTCGCGGGAATGGTGTTGATGAAGGGATCGAAGAAGGACACCCCGGCTCCCCGCGCTTCGAGCAGTGCCATCAGCGTCAGGCCAGGGCTTTCCCGGCTGTCATCGACGTTCTTCTTGTAGGCCATGCCGACGATGAGAATCGACGCGCCATTGAGACCGCGGCGGAACCGGTGATCGATTTCTCCGGCGAGCCTGGAGACGATGTGGTGAGGCATCGAGGTGTTGATCTCTCCGGCAAGCTCGATGAAGCGCGTGGGCACACCGAATTCCCGCGCTTTCCAGGCGAGGTAGAACGGGTCGATGGGAATGCAGTGACCGCCGAGCCCCGGACCGGGCCAGAAGGGCATGTAGCCAAAAGGCTTGGTGCTGGCGGCCTCGATCACGTCCCAGACGCCGATGCCCATGGCATCGAAGATCACCTTGAGTTCGTTGACGAGGGCGATGTTGACGGAGCGAAAGATGTTCTCGGTGAGCTTGATCGCTTCTGCGGTTCTCGTGTCGGGAACGATCACGGTCCCGGCGGGGATGAAGGATTCGTAGAAGGCGGCGGCGCTCGTCCGCGCCAGGAGATGATCACCGCCGACGACCTTGGGCACCGTTGCGAGACGATGGGTCGTGTTTCCCGGATCGTCCCGTTCGGGGGAATAGGCGAGAAGGAAATCCACTCCCGACACCAGGCCATGGCTCTCGAGAATCGGTTTCACCAGCTCGTCTGTCGTTCCAGGCCAGGTGGTCGATTCGAGAATGACGAGCCTTCCGGGGGCCAGGATTGATGCGACGCTGTGACATGTCTCCACCACATGGCGCATGTCCGGTTCCCGGTGTTGGTCCAGGGGTGTGGGAACACAGATGACAATGATGTCGGCGGCGCCGAGATCGCTCACCGTGCTGGTGCCGAGGAACCGCTCGGACGCGGCAAGTTCGCTGATCGCGGCGGCATCGATGTAGTTGATATAGCTCGTGCCGACGGCGAGATGGGTGATCTTGGCGGGATCCGTGTCGAAGCCGGTGACGCGAAACCCGTTTGCGTGGGCCGCCAGGACAAGGGGAAGGCCGACATAGCCCAGACCGATGACGGCGACATGGGCATCGCATGCGGCGATGCGCGCGGTGAGATCCGAAACCGACTTCATGGCCCATCCGGGGACTGCGCGAGGATGGCCGTGGAGACGATCCACCAATCCCGGTGGTGACGGCGGAGCAGGTCTGCTGCGCGATCAGCCTGTTGCAGGGTGGCGGCGAGGCCGAAACACGTGGCGCCGGTGCCGGTCATGCGGGCGAGAGCAATTCCCGGGGTGTTGCGCAGTGCGGCGAGGACATCCACGATCCCGGGGTCGAGGCGGCAGGCGGCAGGCTCAAGATCATTGCGCCGGTTCGCCAGCTCCCGGAGAAGGTCATCGAAATCCCTCGGCAGGCGTGTCAGGGGCTGTGGTGCTGACGGGGACTCGTCGAAACCGGCAAAGACCCTTGCCGTGGGAAGTGCAGTCCCGGGATTGACCAGAACGAGAGCGCACGCGGGAATCCGTTCAATGGACGTGATCACATCGCCGATCCCGGCGGTCATGACCGGGCCATCATGGAGGCAGGAAGGAACGTCGGCGCCGAGCGTTGCCGCGATGGCCGGAAGATTGTCGGCCGGTCCCGAGACGGCCCGCAACGTGGCGGCGGCGTCGGCCGAACCGCCTCCCAGGCCGGCGGCGACAGGAATGTTCTTTTCCAGGACGATGCGCCATGACCTCGGCGATGCGACGGTAGCAACTGCTCGCGTCACCAGATTGCCCGCACTGTCCAGGTCTTTCAGTGCTGCAGAAAAGTGTCCGGTCACCTCGAGTGCCGTGGAGGATGCCGGTGTGAACCACAGGCGGTCGGCCAGAGAGGTGCGCACATGCAGGCTGTCGAGACTGTGATAGCCGTTGGCCAGCCGCCCTGTCACGTGAAGCCACAGATTGACCTTGGCATGGGCCGCGACAGCTCTCTCAGTGAACGCTGTCATCGAGTCCTGACTCGAGTTTGCGGCGCACGGCCTTGACAAGGTCCTCATCGTCCGGCGCCAGCGCCAGGACGTGGCGCCACTGGAATTGTGCCTCGTAGTATCGCCCGGTCTTCCAGTAGGCATCGCCCAGATGGTCGATGATCACGGCCTCGGCAGGTTCCAGGCCGACAGCGCGTTCCAGTGCGACCACAGCCTCGTTGTAGCGTCCGAGCCGGTAGAGCACCCATCCCAGGCTGTCGATGATCATGCCGTCATCGGGTGTCCGCTCAAGAGCCCGTTCGATGAGATCGAGGGCTTCGTCGAGGTTCTCGTTCCTGTCGGCCCACGAGTACCCGAGATAGTTGAGCAGCCAGGGATCGTCCGGGCGCGATTCCAGTGACTCGAGGAAGACCGTTTCTGCGCGCTTCCACTGTCCCGTCACCTCCAGAACCGCGCCCAGATCGAAGAGCAGATCCGGCCGGTGTCGCGATCCCTCATCAAGCAGGCGGAGCGCTTCATCGTAGGCTTCGACGGCATCCTCCCATCTTTGGTGCGCGCGCATGATATCGCCGATCGTCATGAAGGGATCGGCGCTCTCGGGTCGTTCCTGCGCCAGGGCACGTCCCAGCATGAGGGCGTCTTCGGTGAAGCCCGCGTGATGGAGGCTCTGCACCCGGCGAAGCCGGGCATTCCAGGAAAGGGGAGAGTCGGGCGACACACTGCCGTAGGTGATCGCCGAGGCAGCGTCATGCCCCAATCGGGAGAGCACATCTCCCGTCATGAAGTGAATGCGGTCGTCGGCGGGCCTGAGCCAGGCTGCGTGATGGAGCAGTGCAAGGGCCTCAGTGCCCCGGCGCTCGCCGAGCAACTGACGCGCGGTTTCCGCCAGGGCATCGGTGATCGCCTGACGCATGTCGAGCCGATCGGGCGGCTCTCCACCGGCGAGTGCCCGCAGAGCCGCGTCCTCGAACCACGGGCTGTCGGGGTTCATCTCCGCGAACCGGCGGTAGATGGCGGCGGCGTCCCTGCCCCGCCCGAGGCGCTCGAGAAAACCGCCATAGGTCCGCGCGGTTTCCCATGTGACGGTTTGCACGGTTTCAATGATCGTGCTGAAGGCCGTCTCGGCCGCTTCGGCATCTCCCGCGACGTCGCTGAGAAGGGCGACGTGATAGGCGACGAGGGGTTCGCTTCCCGGCGCGGCGCCATCGAGGACTTCGAGGGCGCGCGCATGATCGCCCCCTTGCGCCGTCACCCAGGCGCGGGCAATGACGGCAAACGTGCCGAGCGGGCCCTGCTGCGCACCCAGGCGCGCAAGGGCGTCCTGCATGGCGTCCGCATCATCCGCCACCAGGGCATCGAGAAGGAGGCTGACAGGGGAGAGTGCGGTGGCAACGTCCATGTCGGCGAGGCGCCGGGCCAGTGCGACCGCCTCGTCAATCCGGCCGACAGACACCATGGCCCTGTACGTCTGACCCATGAGCGTCACGTCCCCGGGGCGGTGTGCGAGCGCTTGCGAAAGGAAGTCGGCCCTAGCTTCCATGTCACTCTGGTAGGCGGCGGCCCTCGATGCAAGGTAGGCGCCGCTCATCGAATCGAGATGGATGGTGGCACCGGCACCTGTCGCCAGGCCCAGGACCGCAACGACCGCGCAGGCCAGGCCGCGGCACGCCCTGACCACCGGAAACAATCCGGCCCTGTCTCTCACGGCTTCATGCCCGAGACGCCGAAACAGGGCATTTTTCGTGTTCCCGCTGCAACGGGCAGGCAAGAGAACCATGGCGACCGGCCGCCGTGCGCAACGTCATGTCGATATCCTCAAGCCAGGCAGAAAAATCCGTGACATCCGCGACGGCGGAACTCAAGGGTTTCGGTCTGTGAATCCTGCTTTCAGGCCGCAAGCGCCATTGTCTCCACAGCCAGGCCGACGGTCAACGGGGCGGGTCCCGTGTGACGGACTTCGCGTGGAAGCCCTCGATCACGGCCTTGCCGGTCTTGTACAAGACAGCCAAGTGGTTCCTCGCCCTTGACTCCTTGGCGCGCCGAAAGTGAGCACGGCGTGCGCCAGGAACTCCACGCCAACGTCGTTATGATCACCGCGACACGGCTGATGACCAACGAGGTCGACGATGACATCAATGGCGTACCATCCGATGGCGGTCCGCTGAAGAGAGTGAACTTCAAGCACGCCGTCGCCGCCGTCTTCCGCAACGTCGAGGCGCTCGCGTTCGCCCAGGCCGTCACCGAAACCGTCTCGCTCATCGTCGACGACATCGCTCGCCGCCTTGCAAGTATTCCCTCGCCCCGGTGCCCGGCATCAGCGAGCGCGTCGTGCTGCCGCCCAACCAGCTCGGCGGCCTCGATGTTCGCCGGATCCTGATCGCGGAAGGTCCGGCGCTGCACCCCGAGGATGAAGCCGAACGCCTCGATATGCGCGGGCAGGCCCGCGAGCGGGAAGGAGACGGTCTCGCGCTCGTCGAGATCGTGAAGCTCGAAGGTCTGGAAGTCGCTGACCAGAATGAAGCGCGGGCGCTCGCGTTCCAGCAGCGCGTCGACATACTCGCCGGCCTGTTCGTAAGCCTTGCGGAGATCGCGCCTGGCACTCTTGTGCTCGACAAGCAGCACACCAGCCCATCTTTAACATTTTCCCCACCTGAAAGGGCTAATTTGCCGGATTCTGTGCCTCCTGGCTCTGAAGGAATTTTGTGAATGTCACGTCATAACAATATCTTAACATTGTCGCCCGACTCGACGTGATGGCTGAACGAGCTTAGTAGTGCCATTGTCTTGCGAGAGGGCCTTGTGTCGTGCCCCCAAGGCCCTACAGTCATCCCGTGTTCATCCGCGCTTCCACCACATTCACCCGCAAGACCATCGTGTGAATTAAGCATCCCGCCTGATTTCGTAGAGCGGCCAGCCGCACAATCCCACTTGTCGTGCCACTGCGAATCTTACCCCGCTGATTCTCAATCATTTTTTGTACCCAATGTTAAAGATGGGCCAGGCCAGAAGAGATCGATGAAGCCCGCGCGGTTGTCGAGCTTGGAGACATGCGCCTCGTAGCGCGCGACGCTTCGACGCTGAACCCCGAACACCCGGAAGAAGGCGTTGTAGAAGCTCCGCGTCTCGCCCTTCTCGTAGGCCGCCTCCTTACCAGTCTTCGGCGAAGACGGCAGCGCGGGCACGGACTTCGTTCCATGACAGGCGCATCGGGCGACGATGCCCGCCCTGGCCCGTCCGGCAATGCTGGCGCGACGCCCGATCATGCGTGCAGTTCGCGCATGCGCCGTTCGGCGGCGGTACGGTCGCGGCGCGCCTGCGCAAGCTCGTAAGCAGCCTGCATCCGCATCCAGTGTTCGGCAGTGCCCCAGCCGATATCCTCCAGCGCCAGCGCCATGTTCGCCGATACGCCCGCCTTGCCGTTCAGCAGGCGCGACAGTGTTCCGCGCTGGCAGCCGAGCCGTACCGCCGTCTCGGTCACGTTCCAGCCCACATCGTTCATGCTCTCGCGGATCAGTTCGCCCAGATGCGGCGGGTTCAGCATCGGGCCGACGCGATCGCTCGCAATGTCGTTCATGGTCATCGCTCCCCTTGTGTCAGTGGTAGTCGATCAGGTCCACGGCCTCGCCGTCCTCGAAGCGGAACACCACGCGCCAGTTGCCGGAGACGCGAACGCTCCACTGGCCCGCGCGGTCGCCCTTCAGCGGATGCAGCCGGAAGTCCGGCGCGGCGGCATCGCCCGGATGCGCCGCAGCCGTGGCACCAGACCGGCGGGCAGCCGCGCGGCGGTTCGGGGACTGTCTGCGCAAGTGCGTGGCGGGCGCTGCCGCTCAAGCGCCGCTCGGGCTAAATGCCGATGGCAAAACGGCTTTCTTCGCTTGACGGTTTGGGCGGTCAGGAAGCGCGACAGGGGCGCCCTTCGGGGCGTTGGTGTCACACGCAGCACCGGTAGCCGCGCTCAACAGCAAGCGCGCCATCGGAGCGCATCGGTATCGTTCGGCTATCCCTGCGCCTTGCGCATCCTGAACAGCAACAGGAACACGAAAACAGAACCGATCGATGTGGTCACGATCCCGACCGGCAGTTCCTGTGGCGCAAGGATAAGCCTGCTCAACATATCGGAGACAGTGAGCAGCACGGCGCCCACCATGGCTGCCGTTGGCACAAGCTGACGGTGCATGGGCCCTGCAATTCCGCGTGCGAGGTGCGGCACCATCAAGCCGACAAAGCCGATCACGCCAGCGACAGACACAAACACGGCTGTGGCCAGGGCGGCCACGAAGAACATGCCGAAACGCAGCCTCTGAACCGGCACGCCAAGGGTCGATGCCGTCAGATCTCCGGTCAGAAGGGCGTCCATCCATCGGTTGCGATAAAGGGCATAGACCAGGATCAGCACCAGCCCGGTGCAGACCAGCGGGAAGGTCTCCCATCGCGCCAGACCGAGGCCGCCCAGCATCCAGAAGATCACCGAATGGGCGGCGCGGCTGTCGCCCGCAAAAATCAGATAGTTGGTGATGGCCGCAAAGAGGAAGGACACGGCCAGTCCGGCGAGGATGAGCTTCTCCGGCGCGCTGGTGCGCAGACCGTGGACAAGGGCGAGCACAACGCCTGAGGCGACGAGGCCGCCGCAGAACGCCGCCAGGGGAAGCGTCCAGATGCCCAGAATGTCTCCCGTGACCGTGATGACAAACACAGCGCCCGCAGCGGCCCCCGATGACAGACCGAACAGGAAGGGATCGGCCAGGTCGTTGCGCGTGGTTGTTTGCAAAACAACGCCGACAATACCCAGCCCGGCTCCGATCACCGCTGCAAACAGCGCGCGCGGCAAGCGCAGGTCGAACACGATCAGATGCAACGCAGACATGTTGCCCTCAACAATCCCGCTCTTGAGGGCAATCGACCCGACAACGTCGGACAATGGAATGGGCGTTGTCCCATAGAGGGTTGACGCCAGAAAAAGGGCGGCCAGAACGGCCGCCCCCACAACATTGGTCACACCCAGTCGGAGCACGTCAGTTCAATTCCGGATGCATCGCCTGCGCCATTCTTGCGATGGCGCTGATGTTGGCCGGGCCGGGCGTCAGCTCCTCATAGCGCAAGCCGATCCAGCGTTCGTTCCTGACCGCGTCGGTCTGGGACATCAACGGGTGCTCCTGCAGGAACCGGAACGTGTCGATCGCGCCGTTTCCCGTCTGATAGTCGAGCAGCACCAGAAACTCCGGATTGGCCGCGGCCACCGTTTCCCACGACGTGCGGCCCCAGCTTGTATCAAGATCATGGGTGATGTTCACGCCCCCCGCCGATGCAATCATCGCATCGGGAATGGCAAACTTGCCTGCGGTGAAGGGTGCATCGGCCGGACCATCAAGGAGGAAGACGCGGGGCTTTTCCAGTGCGGCAGTCTGCGCTTCGATGACGGCGAGTTCCGCCTTCCAGTCTGCCACAAGCTTTTCGGCGCGCTCTTCAACCTGCATGACCTTGCCAAGGCGCAGAATGTCGTCAAAAAGCAGGGCCATGTCGGCGACAGGGCGATCCTTGTCGAGATGCACGCAGCTCTCGGTCAGAACCATGGTCTTGATGCCGAAGGGCGCAAGCGTGTCGGGTGTGACATCGCCGCCGGGGCGCATGCCGTAGTACCAGCCGGCAAAAAACAGATCCGCTTCCACCGAAACGAGGTTCTCGATGGTCGGATACTTCGGCGCCAGCTCAGGGATGTTGCCGCGCAGTGCATCAAAGTCGGGACTCGTCTTGTACCATCCGGTGATGCCTGTCAGGCCGACAATCTTGTCTTGCAGTTGCAATGCGAAGGCCATGTCGGTCATGTTCATGTCATGCACCACAATCCGCTCCGGCGGGGTATCGAAGACCAGGGGTTCACCGCAATTGTCGACAGTCACGCTGTCAGCGGCCGCGGTACTGGCAAGGGCGAAAGCGGCACTGGCCAGCAAGAGGGAACGCATCATGTGTTTCTCCTTTCCATCGAGAGTTCGGTTTTTCTGATATCCAGCGTAGGGATCATGCGGCCCTGATGTGCAAACTGCAGGTAGGTGACGCCGAAAACGTCGTGCACGCGGTCGGCCGTCAGCACCTCGTTGACGGGGCCAAACCCGTCGAGACGGGCCGTATTGATCAGGGCGACATGGCTGGCGAACTCGGGGATCATCACCAGATCGTGGACGATCATGATCACGGTGATGCCCAGTTCGGTCACGAGCGAAAGCATGCGGCCCTTGGCATCCGGGTCGAGGTGGTTGGTCGGCTCATCGAGAAACAGGAGCGACGGGTTCTGCGCCAGGGCCCGTGCAATATGCGCCCGTTGGCGTTCGCCGCCCGAGAGAACGGCCATGCGCTTTTCAGCCAGGTCTGTGAGGCTGGTGAGGCGCAGAATGCGCTCGAGGTCTTCCGCATGCGCCTGGTTTGACCGGTCTGGCTGTATCGGTATCTGCCCCAGGGACACGTAGTCGCGCAGCAGGAGCCGCCCGTCAGGCAACTCTTGCTGGCTGACCACGGCGATCATGCGGGCACGTTCCCTGGCGGAAAGCTGTCGAAGATTGCGTCCGCTGATCAGCACGTCACCGCCTGTCGGCGCTTCGGTGCCGCTCAAGAGCCGAAGGAGTGTGGTTTTCCCGGCGCCGTTCGGTCCGGCGATGGCAAGAATGGTCCCGCCATCCACGCTGAAGGACACGTCCTCAACCAGCGTGGTTCCGTTTGCCGCGTCATAGCGCAGTTCCCTGGCGACAAGGAACGACGGGCCGGTCATGTGACGATCAGCCACGTTGCATGGCAGGCGCACGATCCTTGCCGGGATGCCCTCTGCGGATTCCGGGTTGACCCCGGCTGGGCAGGGCCTTTCGTGCGCAGGAGTGCATGCAGGGTCAGGCAGAACACGAAGGCGTCGCTTCAAGCATGGTCACGAGATCGGATGCACTGCCAGGCGGGGGCAAGCGCGCCAGAATCCGCTCACGCAGGAGTGCGGGCCGCGCCCTGCGACGCAGAAACCCCTCGGGCGCGGCAAGGTAGAGGGGGATCAGGTCCCTGAGCGCTTCGACATGGCCCGGCATGGCCGGGTGGAGGTCGCCAAACATGTACGAAAAGCCCCCACTGCAGCTGAGTGACACGACGCACGGGCGTGTGCACTGGCTCATGCACCGCACTCCCCGGACCTCAAGCCCCTGTTGACGCACAGTCTCAAGGCGCGACAGGAACGCATGGGCGAGACGCGTCCCTCCACGGATATCATCCCGGACGGCTTCATGGCCGTCCCGGCACGTCATGCAAAACGACAGGATCGCTTGGTCGTGGTCCATGAGGTCCAAATGTAATGTTATAACATTGCCGACATTATCCTCGGCTGCTAACCTCGTCAAGCGTGCTGACGACAGGGAGGCCGATGAATGCTGCAGGGACGCGTTCGTCTCACACATGCTGACAGAGTGCTCGATCTTCTGAGGCGTCAGGGCCGGCCGCTCTCTGCTTATGAGATCCTCGGGTCGCTCCGTCAAGACGGCGTGAACGCTGCGACGACAGTCTACAGGGCTCTGGACAAGCTCCTTGAGGCCGGCGATGTACACCGGATCGAATCCCTGAACGCCTGGACAGCGTGCTGTGAACCGCATCACGCGGGCACCCCGGTCTTCGAGATCTGCGGTCGCTGCGGCAGTGTCACGGAGCATGTGACGTCGCACCTTGCCCGCGACATCGCAGCCCTGTCCACGGGCTCAGGTTTTGCGCCCGACCGCTCGGTCATCGAGATTCACGGATGCTGCAGCGACTGCGGTGCAACCGCACCAATGGCCTGATTCTTCAAAACCAGTCATGAGTGCCTGAAGCATTCGCTCCGGCGCATGAAACATTGTTTCAGAGAAAAGGACGAAAGATGGACAATCCCGCACAAGTTCCCGTTACCGTGCTCACCGGTTTCCTCGGTGCCGGCAAGACGACGCTTCTCAATCGCATCCTCACCGAGCGCCATGGCAAGCGCTATGCGGTCATCGTCAACGAGTTTGGCGAGGAAGGCATCGACAACGATCTTGTTGTGGACGCCGACGAGGAAGTCTTCGAAATGAACAACGGCTGCATATGCTGCACCGTGCGTGGCGATCTCATCCGGATCCTCGGTGGCCTGATGAAGCGCGGCGACGAGTTTGCCGCCATCATCGTCGAGACCACCGGTCTCGCCGATCCGGCACCCGTGGCGCAAACCTTCTTTGTCGATCAGGATGTCGCTGATCGCACGCGGCTCGATGCCATCGTGACCGTCGCCGATGCCGTGCATCTCGATGCGCAGCTTGGCGATCATCACGAGGCTGAGGAACAGGTGGCTTTTGCCGATGTTGTTCTGCTCAACAAGACCGATCTTGTGAAGGCCGATGGACTTGATCGTGTCGAGGCGCGAATCCGCAAGATCAACCCTTATGCAAGGATCATCCGCACAGCGCACTGCGCGGCGCCGCTCGATGACGTTCTCGGACTGAACGCTTTCAGCCTCGAGCGCGTCATGGAGGTAGAACCCGATTTCCTGACCTCCGACCATGATCACGACCACGACGATGATGTCACAAGTGTCTCGCTTGTCTCGGAAACACCGCTTGATCTGGAGAGATTCCAGACGTGGTTCGGCCAGCTCCTGCAACAGCGCGGCCAGGACATCCTGCGCTCGAAAGGTATCCTGGATTTCTCCGGGCATAGCGACCGTTACGTCTTCCAGGGGGTGCACATGCTGATGGACGGATCGCCCATGGGGCCGTGGCCAGCGGACAGGCCCCGTGTGTCGCGCGTGGTGTTCATCGGTCGCGATCTCGAAAACATGGGACTGAAGGAAGGGTTTGAGGCTTGTCGGGCGGCGTGACGGCGCAAGGCCTGCTGAGACGCGTCAATCGTCGCGCCGGGTTCCCGGAATCCGAACTTGAGAAACGCGGCCTGAAACTCGAGTTCGGCGCGCCGGTCACGGGGGCCGTTGCCGCAGGTGATGGCGTTGCCGTGGCTTCCGGTGACGGGGCCGTGCGCTTCTTCCACCCTGAAGCGGACCCCACCCTGACAAAGGCTCATGACGGCGCCGTGCTCTGCCTTGTCGCGGACGCCGATCACGTGTTGACCGGTGGCGATGACGGACGGTGTCTTCGCATCTCTTGCGATGGCCACATCGAGGAGATCGCCGACTTCGGCTCGCGCTGGGTCGATTGCGTCGCCGCTGGTCAGGGGCAGCGGGCATGTTCCTCAGGGAAGATCGTGCATGTCTGGCGCAAGGAAGAAACCTCGGCGACAACACTCGAGCACGTCAGCACCGTCGGCGGCCTCACCTTCGATGCCGCGGGCAGACGGCTGGCCGCCTCCCACTATGGCGGCGCGACGGTCTGGGAGCGCGGGGAGCAGCGGCAGTGGACACCCTCGAAGCTTGTCTGGAAGGGATCTCATGGCGCCGTGACGTTCAGTCCGGACGGCAAGTATCTCGTCACGTCCATGCAGGAAAACGAGGTTCATTGCTGGCGCCTGCACGACAAGTGCGACATGGCGATGCAAGGATACCCGTCCAAGGTCAAGAGCTTCGCGTGGGCAGGCGATGCGCCCCACCTCGTCACATCCGGCGCGGATGAGGCGATCTGCTGGCCGTTCGACGGGAAGGACGGGCCCATGGGTCTGGCGCCGCTTTGTGTCGCCCATGGGGGCAAGCGTCTGGCAACCTGCGTGCAGTCACTGAGCGGGGAAAACGCCGTCTTAGCCGGATTTCAGGATGGCGCCGTTCTCCTCGCCGAGCTTGATGAAGACAGGGAGCCGATCGTCATTCGGGGGTCTGCAGACGCCGAAGTGACGGCCATCGCCATCACCAGGTCCCTGTCGCATGTGCTGATTGGCGACGCAAAGGGCCGTGTTCTCTGGGCGCCATTGTGGGCGGGAGGCACGCATGCGCGGTCTGTTTGATACGGCCCGCCCCGACCCGGCGGCGGTGCGTCGGATCAAGATGCTCATCACGGAGCGGTTCGATCTGCCCGCGAGCACGACACTGGCTGTGGCGGAACTGCGCTGCCATGAGCCGGGCTGTCCACCGATCGAGACAGTCATCACGGCACGACAGGCCGATGGATCCATGCGGGACTGGCGGGTTGCCAAGCCTGTGAACGACGTCGAGCCCGCCGACATCGCCATGCTGGGTGACCATTCCTGACCGGCGCCGGTGCTTCTCAGGTTGGCACGCGAGGCCCTTCCCGTTGTCATCCACTGTGGCCGGAGGCGTTCCCTCGCCCTCGTCTTCCATTGCCGGGTCCTGTCGAACGCAGGGGCGCAAGCGCGAGGCCGCGCCGAACCCGCAGGGCCGGTCGGCATCGGCACGAATGTGGCGGCATTCAGATGGGCGGGAACATCGCATGATCGCTCGGCCCGGAATTCTTGATGCTGCGTCGATCCGTCACATGTTGGGATAGTTCGGACCGCCACCGCCTTCCGGCGTCACCCAGACGATGTTCTGCGTCGGATCCTTGATATCGCATGTCTTGCAATGCACACAGTTCTGCGCGTTGATCTGCAATCTTGCCCCGTCGTCATCCTCGATGATCTCGTAGACCCCGGCCGGACAGTAGCGTTGTTCCGGGGCATCGTAGAGCGCAAGATTGATGTCGATCGGCACGCTGGCATCCTTGAGGGTGAGGTGGACGGGCTGGTCCTCTTCGTGGTTCGTCGACGAAAGGTACACCGAACTTGCGCGGTCGAAGGTGATCACGCCATCTGGCGGCGGATAGTCGATTGACGGGCAGGCATTCTTCGGCTTGAGGGATTCGTGATCCGGGCGATGCCGGAATGTCCACGGCGCCCGTCCCCTCAGGACCATCGTGTCGATGGCGGAATACAGGAAACCCTGCACGAAACCACCGTGAAAACTCGGCCTGATGTTGCGCACACGGTAGAGTTCGTCCCACAACCAGGTCTGGCGCAGGCGCTCGCCATAGGCGAGGACCTCAGTACTCCCCTGCGTCTCGCCGGTGAGCCAGTCGAACACTGCTTCGGCGGCGGTCATGCCACTCTTCATGGCGGTGTGGCTGCCCTTGATTTTCGGCACATTGACAAAGCCGGCCGCACAGCCGATCAGCAAGCCGCCGGGGAAGGTGAGGCGTGGAATCGACTGGAAGCCGCCCTCGTTGATGGCGCGGGCGCCGTAGGCGATGCGCGTGCCGCCTTCGAAGAAGGGGCGGACCGCGGGGTGTGTCTTGAACCGCTGGAACTCCTCGAAGGGAGAAAGCCAGGGGTTCTCGTAGTCGAGGCCGACAACGAAACCGACGGCAATCTGGTTGTCGTTGAGGTGATAGAGAAAGGATCCGCCGTAAGTCCTGCCATCCATGGGCCAGCCGGCGGTATGGATGACTGTGCCCGGCGTATGCCTTTCCGGGTCGACATCCCACAACTCCTTGATGCCGATTCCGTAGGTCTGCGGCTGGACCCCTTCACGCAGGCCGAAGTGATCCATCAACTGCCGCGAGAGATGCCCGCGGCACCCCTCGGCAAAGAGAACCTGCCTAGCATGAAGTTCGATGCCGGGCTCGAACGTGTCCCTGGGTTTGGCGTCGCGGCCGATGCCCATGTCACCGGTTGCCACACCCTTCACGGATCCGTCGTCGTGGAACAGGATTTCAGCGGCGGCAAAACCGGGGAAGATCGCCACGCCCAGGGCTTCCGCCTCGCCGGCCAGCCAGCGGCAGACATTGCCAAGCGAGATGATGTAGTTGCCGTGGTTCGCCATCTGCGGGGGTGTCGGCAGGCGAAACACCCGCTTTTCGGTGAGATAGAGAAACCGGTCCTTCGTCACCGGTGTCAGGAGAGGCGCCCCGCGTTCCTGCCAGTCGGGAAAGAGTTCGCCGATTGCCCGCGGCTCCATGACCGCGCCCGACAGGATGTGCGCACCGACTTCCGATCCCTTCTCGAGAACACAGACCGAGACCTCTTCTCCCGCATCTGCGGCCAGCTGTGAAAGGCGGATGGCCGCCGCCAGACCTGCAGGCCCGGCGCCCACGATCACGACATCGAACTCCATGCTCTCGCGTTCGCGCTGTTCCATCTCGCCCTTCAGTGCGTTGCCATTTCGGTTCTCTTAACCGACGGTGATATTCGTTACAATGCCGCCGAAGGTCAGCCTGACGGAGAACCATGGATCGCGAGGAAGCCCGCAGACTGCTGCACTGGTATGCCGAAATCGGTGTCGACGAGGCAACCTCTGCCGTGGCTGTCGACCGCTTCGCTGTTCCTCCGGCGCCGCCTCCCGTCCGCGCAGCGCCCGCAAGAATATCACAAGCCCCGGCGCCAACGGCGGCTGTGCCCGAGGACGCCAGGGCCCTGGCTGCCAGCGCCGCCAGCCTGACGGAGCTGATCGGGATCATCAACGCCTTCGACGGATGCCCGCTCAAGCGCACGGCCACGACAACCTGCATCGCCGACGGCAACGCCGAATCGTCCATCATGATCATCGGCGAAGCGCCCGGAGCCGAGGAGGACCGGCGGGGCAAGCCCTTCGTCGGCCCGGCCGGAAAACTCCTTGACCGTATGCTGGCTGCGATCGGCCTCGACAGAAACCATGTCTACATCACCAACACCCTCTACTGGCGTCCGCCGGGAAACCGCACGCCCACGCCTGCAGAGATCGCAGTGTGCCTTCCCTTTCTCGAAAGGCAGGTGGAACTCCTGGCGCCCAGGATTCTCGTCTACGCCGGAGGTACGGCAGTGCGCGCGATGTTCGACACGGCGCCGGGCGACGGCATCACGCGGCTTCGCGGACGCTGGTTGAGTCTTGAGCGCGAGGGAAGGCGGCCGGTGCCGGCCATCGCCATGTTCCACCCGGCCTATCTGTTGCGCCAGCCCCTCAAAAAACGTGAAAGCTGGCGCGATCTTCTCGCCATACGTGAGCGCATGGACGAACTTGGGATCGCATCCGGAATGCCGACGGACTGACGGCGCCTGGTCCGATGACAGGAGTGACCCACCGCCGTCATCCGGCGGCTCTTTGCAGGATAGAAAACCGTCTTTTTGCTTAAAGGCGTAATCTCAATGACATAGGGGTATTTTACTTGAGAGATCATATCCGCGCCGGGAGGTTCGGTATGCTGCGTCTGCTCGTGACGGGTACCGTGATCGTGTGGGCTCACGGCGTACCGGCCCTTGATCTGCCTGCCCTGCCCTCATTCAAGTCGGCCAACGTCAGCGCGGTGCCCCTGCCCGGCGTACGGCCGGAGGCCCCCGAACGTGACCGCTGGCGGATCCTTGACGATGTGGATCAGGAGACCTATCGCCGTATTTTTTTCATTCAGGAAACAGCCGACTGGAGAGATGCCGACCAGTTGATCGCCCGCCTGAGGGATCCGCTTCTGATGGGTCATGTTCTCGCCCAGCGCTATCTCCATCCGACAGGATGGATCTCGAGCTTTGAGGAATTGCGAACCTGGCTTGATTCCTGGGCCGACCATCCGGACGCCAGGCGCATCCACGCCCTGGCGCTGAGACGCCGGCCGGCAGGAGCGGCGGCGCCCGCCTCTCCTGTCGCGAGGTGGGGAATGCCGGATGTTGCAACCGTCACCATCGCGCCGGGCTCGGCTGCTCTCGCGTCAACGGTCGGCGACGAAGGGCTGACCTCCGGCGAACGCGATTTCCTGAAGCAGGTACGCCGCGAGATCCGGAATGGCCGCCTCGGGGTTGCATGGTCGCGGCTGACCGATACCGAAGCTCTTGCCGGTGCCGGACTGCTCGCCATCGACATGGCGGCGGCGGAGGTCGCTTTCGGCTACTTCATTGATGGCGATGACGCCCTCGCTCTCGAGATTGCCGCCGCGGCCCTTCATCGATCGGGACACCTGGTTCCCCTGGCCGGCTGGACTGCGGGACTGGCTGCCTGGCGCTCCGGGCATCCGCACACGGCGCGCTCAATGATGCTGGTGGCCTCCCGGGGAGACCCTTCCGACCGTTTGGTATCCGCCAGTGCCTGGTGGGCGGCAAGACTGTCCCTGCTGATCGGAGAGCCGGGTGATATCGGCCATCTTCTCGGCATTGCGGCACACCGGCCCTATACACTCTACGGACTGCTGGCCCGACATGCTCTGGGAATGGACGAACATCTCGTCAATGATCCCCTTCCGCAGGTACCTGACGACGGATTGGGAACACTGTCGAAGATACCGGCCTTGCGCCGGGCCCTGGCGCTTGCCGAGGTCGGCCAATTCCACCGGGGGGACCGCGAATTGCGGGGACTCGGCGTCCGTCATCACCCTGCCGCGGCCTCCGCCATCATCGCGATGGCGGAGCGCATGCCGTTTCCGGCGACGCGTTACCGGCTCTCCCGGGAATTCCTGATGCTCCATGCTGCACGACTCGATGACGCCCTCTTCCCGATTCCGCCGTGGGAGCCGGCGGACGGTTTCACCGTCGAGCCGGCCCTGATGTATGCCCTGATGCGCCAGGAATCACACTTCAGGGCCCGCACGGTCAGCCGCGCGGGAGCCCGGGGAATCATGCAGATCATGCCGGCCACGGCGGCCTCGATTGCCGGTGATTCCGGCCTTGCGGGTGCCGGGAGGTATCGTCTCGATGATCCTGGACTCTCCGTTGACCTGGGAGAGAGATATGTCCGTTACCTGCTTGAACGGCCCGATATCGACGGCAGTCTTTTCCTCGTTCTTGCCGCCTACAACGGCGGTCCGGCGAGACTGGCGCGACGGTTGAATGACGCAAGTCAGCTGGTCGATCCCCTTCTCTTCGTGGAATCCTATCCCTCCCGCGAGACCCGTTCCTTTGTCAGGAACGTGATGGCAGACTACTGGATCTACACCAGGAGACTGGGATACCAACCAGCGTCGCTGAGCGTGCTGGCGGCCGGAGACTGGCCCTTTCATGGAGGCTTCCTGACATGCCCGGAATTGATGACAACAAGACATTTCTTGCGGTCCGGATCGCGGTGTTGACGGTCTCCGACAGCCGTTCCCTCGATGACGACCGGTCTGGCGCCGTTCTTGTCGAACGCGTCGAGGCGGCGGGTCACGAGGTGGTCGACCGTCGCATTGTCACCGACGATGTGGCCCTGATCGTCGAGAACCTGCGGTCATGGATCGACGATGCCGGAGTTGATGTCGTGATTGCCACCGGAGGGACCGGGGTGACCGGGCGTGACGTGACCCCTGAAGCCCTTGACGAGGTTTGCGACAAGGCAATTCCAGGATTTGGCGAGCTCTTCCGCTGGCTCTCGTTCAGCAAGATCGGCACCTCGACAATCCAGTCCCGGGCGACGGCCGGTGTCGCCGGCGGCACCTATCTCTTTGCGCTGCCGGGGTCACCCGGCGCCTGCCGGGACGCGTGGGACGACATCCTTGTCCACCAGCTCGACTATCGCTTCGGGCCCTGCAATTTCGTTGAACTCATGCCCCGCCTGCTCGAGACGGGCCGCGCCGCGGCGAGGAGCTCCTGAAAGCCCCTTACGGGTGTTTTGTCGCGGGGTGCATCAAGCATGGCGAGGGGGGCACGGATGGCGCAGTGCGTTCTTGCCGGCATTTGCCGTGTCACGACTCCGGCCCCGGGGCACAGTTTGCCGGTTCGTCCGGATTGGTTCCGGTCGGCAGGAGTGGCAGTGTGGCGCCGATAGACTGATGCTCTGCGATGTGAGGCAACCTGCGCCCATGGCCTCGTTGAAGAGTTCGGCGGCTTCGACGCGCAAGGATCGTCAGGCGGCAGCGGCCCAGGTGGCCGGATCGATGCCGTGTTTGTCGGCGGCGGCATGAGAGACCTTGTCTTCACCGTATTGATCAGCCTCGATGCGAGCGACTCCCGCGACGCCCTTGCTGCCGACTCTGTCCGGCTGCGCGAGGCATAGCATTCCGGTAACTCAGGCGGACATGCGCCCTGCCCCCTTGGTCCGGCGTCAATAGGAAGGCCGGTTTGTCGATTGTCGACCATAGCTGCAGATGGGTATGCTATCGGACTGCACTTCGTCACAGGCAGGAATTTCGCAGAATCGATGCCGCTGAGCTATTTTGATCGATCCGCCGACCCAGAGGCTATCAAGGCGGCCCTCAGCCGCGACGGCGTGGTGGCCGTGACGAACCTGGTCGACCGGAAGCTGGCCGATACCGTGGCCGCGGAGCTTCGGCCCGAACTTGATGCCAGGGGCCGTGAGACGGCCAGCGCCTTCAACGGTGACCTGACCAACCGGTACGGCGGTGTGCTGCGGACAGCACCAAGCGCCGCCGCTCTTGTCGAGCATGACTTGGTGATCGACATCGCCAACCACGTCTTCCTGCCTCATGCCGCGACATACCGTATCAGCAGCCTGACGGCGATCGAGGTCATGCCCGGCGAAACCCACCAGGCACTCCACCGCGACGATACGGTCTATCCGATCGATATTGCCGGCATGGAAATGACCCTGGGCGTGATGTGGTCGCTCAGTGATTTCACCGAAGAGAACGGCGGTACGCGGGTGGTCCCCAACAGCCATCGCCTGCTGCGTTCGTGGCACATTCCGGATCTTTCGAACTGGGAATCCACGGTGATGCCGAAAGGATCGGCAGTCTTCTACCTGGGTTCGACCTGGCACGGCGCTGGGGCCAACCGAAGCGCCACGCCACGCCTGGGGCTGATCAACAGCTACTGTCTGGGATGGTTGCGCCCGGAGGTCAACCAGTACCTGATCACGCCGCCCGAAGTGGCGGCGCAATACAGTCCTCGCGTGTGCGCGCTGCTCGGCTACATGGCGCACGACTCAGGCGACGACCGGTGCGGCAGCTACCGCGGCGATTGCCCGGTGTGGGTCGACACGCCGCCTGATCCGGCATGGAACAACGCACGTGGCACGGTGGGCACGATGGATGACGCCAGGGCGCAGGGCGGGGGCCGACCTGATCAGTCGCGCCGACTATGATGAACCCGTTGAGACCAGCAAATGAAAGGGGGATGATTGCCATGACGTTGAAGCCACTGATGGAAACGGCCCGTTTCCACGATCTGTTATGCGAAGGCAGACTCAACCGCCGCGAGGCTCACCGTGTCATGGCGACCTTCGGTATCGGCACTCTGACAGCGCATACTCTGGGAGGGAGTGCGCTGGCCCAGGAAGCCGACGAGGATCACCCGACATTCTTCACCTGGGGTGGCTACGACGAACCGGAGTTCATGGTCCATTACACCGCGAAGTACGGTCGCGAGCCGAACTATCAGTTGTTCGCCTCCGAAGACGAGGCCTTCGCCAAGATGCGCAGTGGCTTCGAACCGCACGTCACCTACCCGTGCGGTCCCTCGCTCAAGCTCTGGTACGACGCGGGCCTTCTGGCGCCGATCGAGACCGACTGGCTTTCCAACTGGCCTGACGTCATGCAGGTTTTCAAGGATGTACCCCACTCGGTGGCGAACGGGGTCAGGGTCTATGTGCCGGAGGACTGGGGCCAGACCTCGATGGTCATCCGCACCGACCTCGCACCGGAGTATGCTGACCCCGCGAACCAGACATGGGAAGCGTTGTGGAACGAGAAGTATGCAGGCCGCCTCTCGATCTCCAACCACTCCTACGAAGCCTTTGCGATCGCTGCCCTCGTCCTGGGAATCAGCCCCTGGGACATGAACGAGGCCGAACGCGTCCAGTGCGAGGCCCTCCTGCGCAAGCAGATACCGCTCAACCGCGGACTCGAGTCCTCGTCTACGGAACGTAGCCAGGCGGTGGCGGCGGGCGAACTCGTGATATCGACGAACGACAACGGAATCGTTGCGCAGCTTGCGGCATATGCCGAAGACAGCCCGATGGAGTTCACCTGGGCCACGCCCAGGGAGGGTGCGCTCACGTGGCATTGCGGCCTGTGCATCCATCCCGCCGCGATCAGGGACGGTTTCTACGAGAAAGCGCACGAGATCATCGACTCCTTCATTTCGCCCGAAGCCGGTGCCTACGAGATCGGCAACTGGTACTACGGGCACTCCAACGTGAAGTCCTACGAGGGGTTCACCGAAGAGTTCCTTAAATCGATCGGTCAGACCAGGCGCGTCGAGGATTTCCTCGCAACCGCCCAGTTCCAGCAAACGATGAACGAGCCGGAGGTGCTCGCCAATCGTTGGGAAGAGCTGAAGGCCGGGTTCTGAGCCGCTTGTTCGTTTGGCCGACCCGGATGTTCTCGGTCAGGCCCGGCACCGGTGGTGCCGGGCCGATTGCTCTGTGCCCTGGGGCAGGACCCGTCCCTTGTCTGCCGCCATGCGATGCGCACACGTCACGGTGAGAGGCTCCTGAAAGCCCCGGGCCGGAACACGGCCGCCGCAAGCACCGCTTGATCCGGATGTCGGGCGAACTCCATGACGGCGTCGCCTTTCCCGGCGTTGGCCATGTGTGCGCAGCGCACCGGACAGATCACCAGGGGAACACAGCGGTGAGGCCGTTCATGGCGTCACGAGCCTTTCCCCCGATGCCGCATCCCCCGGGCACCTCCTCGCACTCAATCGCGCTCACCGAAACAAGGATCAATACAAGGTGACAGCACGTTGCCTCGGGCACCAAGCGCTGCGCGCCACATCGTCGACACCCGAGCAGACGTCCCGTGTGATCCACAACCTGCTTCTCGAAAGCGGGATGAGCCCGGACGCACAAACCCCCGATAGCGCTCAAGAGGCCGGACCACATGACCGGTTCTTTCAGGTGCCGCGCCGCATCGCTTCTTCTTTCCATGCCACTGCCAATCATCAGGCACACACATGCCAGACGCCGGAAACGGCGCGCCCGTCTACAGCTGGTGGCCTCGGCTGGCAGCCTTGTGTGCCGTTCACGGTCCGCACCTGATCTCGCACAACACGCGCGTTCCGTGCCCGATCCCCCATCTCGGTTCCCGAGTGCTGTCGTTGTGCGCTCGCCGTCTGGTGGACGACCGGCCGGCGCACTTCTCCTTCTCATCGAGACCTTCTGTGATCCTCAGCGCGGTCGCGGCTTGCTTGATCGTCCCGCCGCCGAACACGACGCCGTCAGCATCAGGGCGATGGCGGAGGGGACGGGATTCGAACCCGTGAGGGCTTGCACCCAACACGCTTTCCAGGCGTGCGCCTTAGACCGCTCGGCCACCCCTCCATTGCGGGAGACGGCCGTGAAACTAGCGACTGCGGCGGACGCGGACAAGCATTCAGTCGGCGAGCTTGAGGGCGGCGAGGAAGGCGTCCTGGGGAATCTCGACATTGCCGAACTGGCGCATCCGCTTCTTTCCCCTCTTCTGGCGGTCAAGCAGTTTGCGCTTGCGGCTGACATCACCGCCATAGCACTTGGCCAGCACATCCTTGCGCAGGGCCGAGAGGGTCTCGCGGGCAATGATCTTGCCGCCGATGGCGGCCTGGATCGGTACCTTGAAGAGCTGCCGCGGGATGGCGTCTTTGAGTTTCTCGCAGATAACGCGTCCGCGGGCCTCGGCCGCGCTGCGTTCGGCGATGAGGCTCAGTCCGTCGACCTGCTCGCCATTGACGAGAATGTCGATGCGTACGAGGTCGCCTGCGCGATAGCCGTCGAGATGATAGTCGAAACTCGCATAGCCGCTCGACACCGACTTGAGGCGGTCGTGGAAATCGAAGACGACCTCGGCAAGCGGCAGGCGGTAGATCACCATCGCCCTGCCACCGGCATACGTGAGGTCGACCTGCTCGCCGCGTCGCGAGGTGACAAGACGCAGGACGGCGCCAAGATAGGCGTCGGGGACCATGATGGTGGCCCTGATCCACGGTTCCTCGATGGTCTCGATCTGTGTCGGATCGGGAAGATCCGCAGGGTTGTGAAGATCGAAGATCTCCCCCGTCTTCTGCGTGACCCGGTAGACGACACTTGGGGCGGTGGCCAGCAGATCGAGGTCGAACTCGCGTTCGAGGCGCTCCTGGATGATCTCGAGGTGCAGGACGCCGAGAAAGCCACAGCGGAACCCGAACCCCAGGGCAGCAGAGTTTTCCGGCTCGAAGTGGAAGCTGGCGTCGTTGAGTCTGAGTTTGCCCAGACTCTCGCGCAGTTCGTTGTAGTCGCCTGAATCGGTCGTGAAAAGACCGCAAAAGACAACCGGCACACTCGGCGCGAAACCTTCAAGCGCACGCGCCGTGGGGTGGCGGTCATCGGTGATGGTGTCGCCGATCCGGCACTCGGCGATATCCTTGATTGCAGCGGTGATGAAACCGATTTCGCCGGGGCCGAGGGAGTCAACGAGGACGGCCTTGGGTGTCATGATACCCACGCGGTCGATTTCGCGTACCGCACCTGTCCCCAGCATCCTGATTTTCTGGCGTTTGGCGAGATGACCGTCGAAGACGCGCACGAGGATGACGACACCGAGATAGGGATCGTACCAGGAATCCACCAGCAGGGCCTTGAGAGGCCGGTCCTGTCCCTGGCTCACCGGTGGCGGCAGCTGGGCAATGATGGCCCGGATCACCTCGGGCACATTGGTTCCGGTCTTGGCGGAGATGGGCACGGCGGCGGTCGTGTCTATGCCGATTGAATCCTCCACCTCCCGCCGGGCGCGTTCCGTGTCGGCTGCGGCCAGGTCGGTCTTGTTGAGAACGGGAAGGATCTCGAGGTCCGCCTCGACCGCGAGGTAGGTGTTAGCCACCGTTTGTGCCTCGACCCCCTGTGTGGCGTCGACGATGAGGATGGCTCCTTCGCAGGCTCGCATACTGCGGCTGACCTCGTAGGTGAAGTCGACGTGGCCCGGGGTATCGATGAGATTGATGAGCCAGGATTCGCCGTTGTCATCGTCCCAGGTCAGGCGGACCGTCTGGGCCTTGATGGTGATGCCACGTTCCCTTTCGAGATCCATGGCATCGAGAACCTGGCCGCGCATTTCGCGCTCGTCGAGGCCGCCGCAGACCTCGATCAGGCGATCGGCCAGCGTCGACTTGCCATGATCGATGTGGGCGATGATCGCGACATTGCGGATGTGATCGAGCTTCATCATCGGTCATTGCATGCGCAGCGTCCCGCCGGTGCGTTTGCGGACGGACTCGATGATGCGATCGCAGAGAGCCTCGATCTCGCCCTCGGTGAGGCTGGCCTTGTCTGGCTGGAAGGTCACGGCCACGGCGAGGGAGACCTTGCCGTCGGCAATTCCGGATCCGGTGTAGCGATCGAAGACGTCAACCCCCTGGATGAGGGTGCGTTCCGTGCCGGTGATGGCGCGCAGCACCCGGGAGGCGGGTACATCCGGGTCGACAAGGAAGGCGAAGTCGCGGCGCACCGGCTGGAAACGCGAGAGATGGAGGTCCGGGCGCGCCGGGGACCGGGTCCGTGGCCGTGGCAATGCCTCAAGGTGGAGTTCGAAAACCACGGCAGGGCCGACGATGTCGAGCGAGTCAAGAATTGCCGGATGCACTTCGCCGAAGGAGGCAAGGGCCCTGGGCCCGAGTCTCAGGATCCCTGAACGCCCGGGGTGAAACCATGCTTCGGCGTCGGCCGTGGCATCAAGACGCTCGACCGGCACGCCCACCGCATCAAGGACTGCCACGGCATCGGCCTTGGCATCGAAGGCGTCGACATCGCGGTCGCCACCGGCCCAGTGACGCGGTCCGGTGCGCCCCGTTCTCAGTCCGGCAATGGCTGTCTTCTGGTCCTTGAGGCCGTGATAGACAGGGCCGGTCTCGAAGAGGCCGGGATCCCGCAACCCTCTCGCCTGGTTGCGCGCCGCCGCTTCGAGGAGGCCCGGTATGAGGGAGGGGCGCATGGCCGACATGTCCGAAGAGATCGGATTGATCAGTTCCAGTCCGTCATCACCGCCGCCAAACGTGGCAGCCATCGCGGAGGCGATGAAGGAATAGGTGACCGCTTCGTCAAGACCTCTGCCTGCAAGGATCCGCCGAGCGCGGCCCAGGTTCTTGCGCCCGGTCGAAAGAGCGTGGCGCGGGATACTTCCCGGCCGCGGCATCGTTGCCATCGGGATCTTGTCGAATCCGTGGATTCGCAGAATCTCCTCGATGACATCCGCTTCGCACTCCATGTCATGGCGCCATGGCGGAACGGTGACCGACCAGGCGCTCTCGCCCGTATCGCGAACCGTGAAGCCGAGGTCACCGAGTATGGCCGAGGCGCGACTCGCCGGAATGTCGACGCCTCCCAGCGAACGAACCCGCGACGGGCGCACGTCCACCCGCTGGCCGCCTTGCGGAATCGACCCTGCGGTCACCACATGACTCGCCTTGCCGCCACAGATCTCCAGGATCAGCCGCGTGGCGATCTCCATGCCTGCGGGCGCGAAGGCATCGTCGATACCCCGCTCGAAGCGCTGGCGGGCATCGCTCACAAGGTTGAGCTTGCGGCCTGTGGCCGCCGTGCGCAACGGATCGAACAGCGCGATCTCGAGAAAGCCCTCATCTGTGGTTTCGTCGGCTCCGGTCGCGGTCCCGCCGATGACGCCGCCTAGTCCCAGGATCCCCGATGAATCGCAGATAACGGTCATTGCGTCATCAGGGTCGTATGTCTTGCCGTTGAGGGCTTCAAAACTCTCGCCGGGTCGTGCCAGCCTGGCGCCGATCGGACCGCTGACCTTGCGGGCATCGTAGATGTGCGCCGGGCGTCCGATATCCAGGGTGAGCCAGTTGGTGATGTCGACGAGCGCGGTGATGGGCCGCAGGCCGACGGCCTCGAGTTTCCTTCTCATCCACTCCGGACTCGGACCGTTGACGAGTCCACGGAAATGGCGACCCAGAAAAGCCGGGCAGGCGTCCTGTGCGCCAGCCGCGAAGTCGAGTTTGACGGCGAGGGGGCTGTCATAGGTTCCCGGACAGGATGCCGTGTCGAGTGGTAGCAGTTCCCCGAGACCGGCCGCGGCGAGATCCCGGGCGATGCCGCGAACGCTGAAGCAATCCCCTCTGTCAGGGGTCACGGAGAGATCGATCACGGGATCGTCGAGGCCGGCGGCGGCGGCAAATGACGTTCCGACCGGCGTGTGATCGGGCAGTTCGATGATCCCCTCGTGCTCGTCGGAGAGCCCCAGTTCGCGCTCCGAACAGAGCATGCCGCAACTCTCGACACCCCGGATCACGGTGTTCCTGAGGTCGAGGCCGGTACCCGGGATGTGGCTGCCGGAAGGAGCGAAGACGCCCACCATGCCCGCCCGTGCGTTGGGTGCGCCGCAGACCACCTGGACTTCCGCATCCGCCGTCTGAACCAGGCACACCCGAAGTCTCTGGGCGTTGGGATGGGATTGTGCGGACACCACACGCCCGGCCGTGAAGGGAGCGAGTTCGTGCGAGCGATCCTCGATTCCCTCGACCTCGAGGCCGATGCGGTCAAGCGTGGCGACAATCTCGTCGAGCGAAGCACTGGTCTTGAGGTGGCGCTTCAACCATGCAAGCGTCAGCTTCATGGCGTCAGTCCCCCATGGAGCGTGGGAACGTCGTGCGGCCTGAATCCGTAGTGACGCAGCCAGCGCACATCGGCATCGAAGAAACCGCGCAGATCCGGAATGGCGTACTTCAGCATGGCAAGGCGGTCGATGCCGAGGCCGAAGGCAAAGCCCTGCCACGCTTCCGGGTCCACGCCGCCGTTGGCGAGCACACGGGGGTGCACCATGCCGCTTCCGAGGATCTCCATCCAGCCTGCACCGTCACCGATCGTGAGTCGGTTGCCGGAGAAGGAACAGCCGATGTCCACCTCCATGGACGGAGACGTGAAGGGAAAGTAGCTCGGACGGAAACGCATCGGCACATCGTCGACCCCGAAGAAGGCTTCGACAAACTGGCGCAGGCATCCCTTGAGATGACCCATGTGAATGTCGCGGTCGATCACCAGGCCCTCGACCTGGTGGAACATGGGCGTGTGGGTGACATCGCTGTCGCTTCTGTAGGTGCGGCCCGGAGCAATGATGCGGATCGGCGGCGGGTTGTCCTGCATATGCCGGATCTGCACCGGCGAAGTGTGCGTGCGCAGCACGGGCCGGACTCCACCGGCGACAGGCGGCAGGTAGAAGGTGTCGTGCTCCTGGCGCGCCGGATGTTCTTCCGGCATGTTGAGAGCCCCGAAGTTGAACCAGTCATCCTCAATGTCGGGACCCTCGGCCACCGTGAAACCCATGTCGGCCAGGATGGCGATGATCTCGTCTGTCGTCTGGCTGACCGGATGCACCGTGCCGGCGGATGAGGCCCGTTCCGGGAGTGTCACATCGATGCGTTCGGCTTCGAGACGGATCTCGAGACTCTGGCGCTCGAGTTCCTCCCTGCGCCTGTCGATGGCGGACTGAAGCTCGTTCTTTGCGGCATTCAGCGCCTTTCCGGTCTCACGCTTCGCCTGCGGATCGAGAGCGCCAAGGCCCTTCATCATGAGCGTGATCGAGCCCTTGCGTCCCAGCGCGGCGACACGGATGGCGTCGAGTTCGGCGGTGTCGCCGGCATCGGCCATGGCGTCGAGGGTGTCGTTGACAATGGCGGTGATGCGGTCGTCCATGTCGGGGTCCAAACAGCACAAAGGGGCCTCAGGGGAGGCCCCTTCGCCGGTCAGGTTCTGGTCCGTCGCTCTGCCTGCGGATCAGGCAGCACCGGAGACCGCCGAGCGGGCCTCGTCGCACAGCTTGCCAAACGATACAGGTTCCCGTGCAGCAAGATCAGCCAGGATCTTGCGGTCAAGGTCGACTCCGGCAAGCTTGAGACCGTGCATGAACTCACCGTAGGTGAGGCCGTGCTGCCTCGCTCCGGCGTTGATTCGCTGGATCCACAGGCGCCGGAAGTCGCGCTTGCGCGCACGGCGGTCCCGATAGGCGTACTGCAGGCCCTTTTCGAGACGCATCAGGGCCACGGAATAGCAACTGTTGGCGCGACCCCGGTAACCCCGGGTCTGCTTGAGAACCTTCTTGTGACGTGCGTGGGACGTCGTGCCGCGTTTGACTCTGGCCATTGTTCAACGTGTCCGGTTTGCTGTGTGTCAACCGCCGGCCAGCAGACGGCGGATCATCTTGCCGTCTGCCGGGCTTACATCCGTCGTGCCGCGCGTGGTCCTCAGGAATCTCTTCGTCCGGCGGCGCATGAAGTGGCGCTTGCCGGCAAAGTTGCGACGCAACTTGCCACTTCCGGTTTTCGAGAATCGCTTCTTCACCGAACTTTTTGACTTGAGCTTCGGCATCGGACCAATCCGGTCGGTGTCAGAAATGTCCCCGCTCGGGGGACCATCGTCATAGCCCCTCGTCCCCACCATTGCAAGGGGTGCAAGACGTCCCGCCAGGACTTTCCCATGCTGGTTTTCTTGACCGCCAGCCGCCACATCGGCTCGAACGTTCGGAAAACGAATCGCCTTTCAGGCCGAAAAGACGCTGTCACCAACGATCCCGATACGTGATCCGGGCGCCAGACGACACGATCACCGTCGCGTGGGAAAGTTCTGGACGTCCCACCTTGCGCCTCCTTGTCTGCCTGACGTCGTCAATCGCCCGCCCGGGTTTCCAGGATGTCGGTGATTGTCGCGGGAGGCGCTTGAACTCAGTGCGACCGGGCGGGTGCGAAGAGTGTCGCCAGGTCAGGGGCGTCGTTGATCACGGCGTCAAGCCAGGCTTCCGCCTGTTCGACACCGGAAGCGGCAATCCGCGCACGGATGTCGCCGGGCAGAGGGCCGAAACGCTTCTCCGGAAGGCGGGTCAGCAACCCCGCCGTTGTCTCCGCCTTTCCTTTCAGTAATCCACGTGCCTCGCCCTGTTCGAGCAGCGTTTCTGCAATGGTTCCCACCAGCGCCTCCAGTGCATTGTGGCCTGCGTCGTGCCGTCGCGTTCTCAACTCTGAGAGTTCCACATCATAAACACGCAGCACGTATTCGAGAGCCTGCCGGCGAAGACCGCTGCCTTCGGGCAGGCTCCGGGCCATCTCCGCCAGGTGGGCCAGCGCCTCCTGGCGCATGGCGATGAACCCCGCCCGCAGACCCGCGTTGCGCGACAGCGCATGGATCTCCCGTGCGCGCAGGGTGCGCAGGATGTATCGTTCCCCCGGAAGAAACGTCAGCGCCGCCTTGTCCGTGGCCACCATCTCCGCAAGCCAACGGTCTGTGCCGTGGTGGACAACCAGGGGAATGATCGGCGGCAGCCCGGTCTTCGACGTCCGCCCATGCCGTTTCCAGATACGCACCATGGAGGAGGCACGCTGCAGGGGAAGGCCGGGATCCGGCGTTGACGTGTGCTCTGCCAGGACATACGCACAAGCATCCCTGCCCGTGGCCAGCCGGACTTTCAGCAGCAGATCGCTCTGGCTGCCGGCGAGCGCCTCGTCGACAACGCTGCCCTCGATGATCTCGGGCAACGTGTCCGCGAGCTGTCCGGCGATGTCGCCTGACAGATGATCGCTCAAGGAAGTCCCGGGCGCGTTGCGGATCGCACAGCAGCGCCCGGAAGAGCGCATCGCGGGGTCTGGGCAGAGCAGCCATGGCGCCCTCCTGACACGTCCCGATCACGTGTGCGTGGTCCGCGCTCTCAAGGCAGCAATGCCGATACCGGCGTTACTTCGGCGCCATCACCATGATCATCTGGCGCCCCTCCATGCGCGGCATCATCTCGATCTTGGCGCGTTCCTCCGCCTCGTCCCGGATGCGCTCGAGAAGGTTCCTGCCGATCTCCGGGTGAGCGAGTTCGCGGCCGCGGAAGCGGATCGTGACCTTCACCTTGTCCCCGTCGCCGATGAACCGGGCAAGGGCGCGCATCTTCACGCCGTAGTCGTGATCGTCGATATTGGGCCGCATCTTGATTTCCTTGACGTCGAAGGTCTTCTGACGCTTGCGCGCCTCGTTGGCCTTCTTCTGCGCCTCGTACTTGTACTTCCCGTAATCGAGAAGTTTGCAGACCGGCGGGTCGGCGTTGGGAGACACTTCGACGAGATCGAGGCCGGAATCCTCTGCGGCTCTCAGTGCTGCCTGGAGGGTGACGACACCGACCTGTGCTCCGTCGGCCGAAATGAGCCGGACGCTGGTTGCCATGATGTCCTCGTTGGCCCGCGGTCCCGATTTGACGGGCGGGGCCATGTTTTGTCCGTAGCGTGCTATGTAACCAACTCCTCGGGTTTTCTGGTCTTTCGGGCAAGATCCGGCGGAACGGACTGCGCGCCGAGTGTATGGATGGCGGCGTCAAGATCAAGGACTTGCTGTTCCCTGCTGCCGAGTCGGCGCAGTGAGACCTTGCGCTCCTCCTTCTCGCGGCGCCCCAGCGCAAGGAGTACCGGCACCTTCGATACCGAATGCCGCCGCACCTTGTAGCCGATCTTCTCGGACCCGGTATCGATGACGCCGGCAAGTCCGGCAGCCGCGAGATGTGCATGCACCTCTTCGGCATAGTCGTCGGCATCGTTGGTGATGGTCGCCACGGCATACTGCACCGGGGCCAGCCACAGCGGAAAGTTCCCGGCGTAGTGCTCGATCAGGATGGCGATGAAACGCTCGAATGAGCCGAGGATCACGCGATGCAGCAACACCGGGCGGCGGCGTTCGCCATTCTCCTCGACATAGGCGGCATTGAGCCTTTCGGGCAAGACGAAGTCCAACTGCAGGGTGCCGCACTGCCAGTCGCGTCCGATGGCATCACGCAGATGAAACTCGAGTTTCGGCCCATAGAAGGCGCCCTCGCCCGGACTGTAGGACATCTCCAGTCCTGTGCCCGCTGCCGCCTCACGGAGCGCCTCTTCAGCCCGATCCCACACGGAGTCGTTGCCGGCGCGCACCTCCGGGCGGTCGGCGAAGCGGACCGAGTACTCGGAAAATCCGAGATCCCGGTAGACCGACGCCAGAAGCTCGCAGAATTGAACGGTCTCGCAGGCGACGTCTTCTTCCCGGCAGAAGATATGCGCATCATCCTGGGTGAAAGAGCGGATCCGCAGCAGTCCATGGAGGGCGCCGGAAGGTTCGTAGCGCAGGCAGGAACCGAACTCGGCCATGCGCAGCGGCAGGTCGCGGTAGCTCCTCACCCCCTGGCGGAAGATCTGCACATGGCAGGGACAGTTCATCGGCTTCATGGCCCAGATGCGTTCATCTTCGGTGGTTGCCGTGAACATGTTGTCGCGGAATTTTTCCCAGTGACCGGAATCCTCCCACAATGACCGCGCCACCATCTGCGGTGTGTTGACTTCCTCGTAGCCGGCGTCCTCAAGGCGGCGGCGCATGTAGTCCTGGAGGGTGCGATAGAGGCGCCAGCCGGATGTATGCCAGAAGGCCGAACCGACAGCCTCGTCCTGAAAATGAAAGAGATCCATCTCGCGCCCGAGGCGCCGGTGGTCGCGCTTTGCGGCTTCCTCGAGGCGGTCCAGCCAGGACTGCAACTGCGCCTTGTCGAGCCAGGCTGTGCCGTAGATGCGTTGCAGCATCGCATTGCGGCTGTCGCCCCTCCAGTAGGCTCCCGCAAGGCGGGTGAGACGGAATGCCTTCGGCAGTTTCCCCGTGGAGGGAAGGTGCGGTCCCCGGCACAGGTCGATCCAGTCGCCCTGCCGGTAGAGTGTGATGGTGTCGTCGGCGGGAAGATCCTGGATGATTTCCGCCTTGTAGGCCTCGCCGATGGACTCGAAGAAGCGCGCCGCCTCGTCGCGGTTCCAGACTTCGCGGCTGATGGGTTCATCGCGGTCAACGATCTCCATCATGCGGGCTTCGATGGCCTCCATGTCGGCGGGCGTGAACGGTTCGTCGCGGGCGAAGTCATAGTAGAATCCGTCGTCGATCACCGGTCCGATCGTCACCTGAACCTCGGGAAAGAGTTCCTTCGCCGCCTGTGCCAGCACATGGGCAGCATCGTGGCGCAACAGTTCGAGGGCTTCTGCCGACCGTGATGTCACGATCTCGACGGACGCATCGTGCTCGATTTCCCTGCCAAGGTCGCGCAGGTCGCCATCGACCTTCACTGCCCAGGCGGCGCGCGCCAGACCCGCACCAATGGATGCCGCGACGTCCGCACCGGTGACAGGAGAGGCAAACGTGCGGCTCGAGCCGTCAGGCAACGTGACGGCGATGTGTCCCGGGCTGCTGTTCATGCCTTGAGGGTCTCCGGCGATGAGCCATGCCATACATGGAGGCTGTGCAGGGCTTGCGCAACCTCTTCCGGGTGCAGATCGTCGAGAGCGTCGCGGCGCAACACTGCCACGCGCGGGCCGTGGGGCCGCGAAAGTTCCGGGTCGGACGCCTGCGAGAAAAGGACGGCGCAGGCGCAGCCGGCCGTGGCGGCAATGTGCATCGGCCCTGTATCGTTGCCGACGGCGAACACCGCGTGTCGCGCCAGGGCAACGATGTCCTCGAGGCTGGTGCGTCCCATCATGTTGACGATGGCGGCATCGGTGGCCGCAATGTCCTCGAGGACATCGGCCTCGTGCGGACTGCCGATGAGCAGGGGCGTGATGCCGCGCTTGAGCATGAGACGTGCGAGAGCAGAAAAGTGTGTGGCCGGCCAGCGCTTTTCCGGGCGGTGCGGCGCACAGCCCGGCACCATCAGCGCCATGCGGCCGGCGGGCATGCCGGCGGGTGGCGGCGTGCGAATCATGGAGATGTCCGGAGGCAGGATCCGTTGCACGCCGGCGCGGCGCAACTGGAGTGCATGACGCTCGACGGGGTGGTAGCGCACCAGTTCGCGACGATGGCTGTAGAGAGAACAGCCGCGGGCCACACCCGACCATTCGGGCCGGGGCCGTCGCAGCAGATGATAATAGGTGCAAGTGCGATCCGAGATCTGCAGATCGTAGACACGCTCGAACGCGCCGGAATCGAGACGCCTCTTGTGGGCGAGGAGGGCGGCAGGCTTCCACCACACCGGCCGCCTGTCGATCCACACCTCGTCAAACCAGCCGCCGGCGCGGCCGAGCCCGGCATAGGCCGGGCGTGTGAGAAGCACGATGCAGGCGGTGTCGTGGAAGGCGCGGATCGATGCGAAGGCCCCGCTGGCCATGACGAAGTCTCCCAGGGCCCCGAGCCTGATGACGAGAATCCTTCCCGTCATGGCAGGCCGGTCAGTTCCCGGTAGACCTCAAGCGTGGCGTTGCACATGTTGCCCAGTGCAAAATGCGATACCGCATGGGCCCTGGCGACCGCTGCATGCCGGATGCGTGCCTCGGCGTCGAGATTCAGAGCCGTGTCGAGTGCGCTCGCGAGGGCGCTGGCGTCACCCGAAGGCGTCAGCCATCCGGTCACCCCCTGACGGACGGTTTCGCTGGTGGCGCCGGTATCGGACGCGACGACGGGAACACCCATGGCCTGCGCCTCGACGGCGACGCGCCCGAATCCCTCAGGAACGAGGGAAGGCTGCACGACAACATCGGCAAGGCGGTAGGCTGCCGGCATGTCGTGACAGCTGTCGATGAGCGTGACCCGTTCCCCAAGCCCGGCCTCGAGAATGCCGTTCTCGATTTCCCGGCGCAGTGCCGGACGGGCACCCGCCACACCCACCATCAGGCACATGGTGTCGCGGCGCAGCTGCTTGAGGGCGTCGATCATGACGCGGTGACCCTTGAGCCGCGTCAGGCGTCCGGGAAACATGATGACGGGAACGCCGTCCGGCAGGTTCCAGTAGTCCGCCAGGGTGGTGATGCGGTCGATGCTGACGGCCGCAGGGTCGAACCGTGCCATGTCAATGCCGCGGAATATGCACCGCAGCCGGTCTTCCGGGACGCCGTACTCCGTGCGCACATGGCGGGCCACATATCCGGAAATGGCGATCACCCGGTCGCCGCGCGCCATCACCGAATTGTACAGCCGCTTCGCCCTGGAGTTGATGGCGTAGGGGGCATGGAAGGTGGTGACGATCGGTGTTCCCGTGCGCCGCGCCGCGGCCAGAGCGGACCAGGCGGGCGCCCTGGAACGGACATGGATGATGTTGACCTGATGTGCGCGGATCAGGCCGACAAGGCGCAGCGTGTTGAGGGCGATGGTCAGGGGATTCTTCGAGGCCACAGGCATCGCCACATGAAGGGCCTTGGTGTGCAGCAGGTCGGGCACGAGCTCACCGCCCTGGGAGGTGACGAGGGACTGCATGCCGGCGGCGTTGAGTGCCCGCGAGATATCGATGACGGCGCGCTCGGCGCCGCCGATCTTGAGTCGCGGAATCACCTGGAGAACGACAAGGGAGCCGCCCTGACGCCTGATCATGGTATAAGCGCCCCACCGCCGTCATCGGGCGGCCCTTTGCAGAACAGAAAAGCCGTCATTTTACTTGAGGGGATACCTGCCACGTGCACCACGCAACCATGGTATAGGCCATGCCGGATACAGATACGAGATGGCTCGAGCGCGACGGCGGGACCGCTCTCGCCTACGCCCGCCGCAGCGGCACCCGGCCCGGTGTGGTGTTTCTCGGGGGCTATGCCTCCGACATGTCGGGGACGAAGGCGACCTGGCTCGAAGAACGCTGCCGCCGCCGCGGACGTTCCTTCCTGCGCTTCGATTACAGCGGTCACGGCCAGTCGGGTGGCCGTTTCGAGGACGGTACCATCGGCGCCTGGACAGCGGATGCGCTGGCTGTTCTCGACTCCCTGACCGATGGACCCCAGATTCTTGTCGGCTCCAGCATGGGTGGCTGGATCATGCTGAACGTGGCCCTGGCGCGGCCCCGGCGTGTGGCTGGCCTCGTCGGCATTGCCGCGGCGCCTGATTTCTCGCAGGACATCTTCTGGAATCTCTCGCGTGAAGACCATGAACGGCTGCAGCATGACGGTGTCGTCACGGTCGAGGAAGAAGACGGCAGCTACCCGGTGACCCGCGGCTTTATCGAGGAGGCACGCCGTCACCTGGTGATGCGTCATTCCATTGCCATCGATGTGCCGGTGCGTCTGATCCATGGCATGAAGGACGGTGCGGTCACGTGGATGCTCGCCCTCGCCCTCGCCTCGAGGCTGGCGACGGATGATGTCAGCGTCCACCTGGTCAGGGATGGCAATCACCGGTTGTCGCGGGAATCGGATCTTGCGCTTCTCGGCCGGACACTCGACGCGCTCGAGGATGCCGCCAGCGCCGTCAGCCCCTCTCGATAGGAGGGATAGCGCAGCCGCACGCCGAGTTCCTCTCTGATCTTGCGGTTGGAGACGCGCTTGTTGTCGGCATAGAAGCTCGCGGCCATGGCGGAGAGACCGGCATCGGCAAGGGCCACGGGGCGAGGTGCGGGGGTCCCGAGGAGACGGCAGGCGTACTCCGTGACAAGTGCCGGCGATTCGGGTTCATCGTCGCAAACGTTGTAGATGGCGCCCGGCGAAGGTCTGGTGATGGAGGCCTTCAGCGTGGCCACGATGTCGTCCACATGAATGCGCGAAAAAACCTGTCCCGGCCTGATGATGCGCCGCGCCTTTCCGGCGCGGACCTGTTCGAGAACCCCGCGGCCGGGCCCGTAGATTCCAGCCAGACGGAAGACATGCACGGGAAGACCGTAGCGTTCATGCATGATCAGCCATGCCTGTTCTGCGGCAACGCGCCTTTCTCCCCGCTCGGTTGCCGGGCTTGCCTCGTGCGACTCGTCGACCCAGTGTCCCTGACGGTCTCCGTAGACGCCGGTGGTCGAGAGGTAGGCCAGCCAGCGCAGGCCTTCAAGCTGGGTGAAGGCGTCCGCGTGACGGGTCAGCGGCAGCGGCGCCTCGCCGGGAACCGGTGGTATGGAATCGATGACATGCGTGGCCTGCGACAGAAGGGACGTGGCCGCCTCGCTGCCGAACACCGCCGCCTCGATTCCGTCACGGGCCAGGCCGGCAATCCGTGCCGGATCGCGCACGGTACCGGCGACATGCCAGCCTTCGTCCCGGAGTGCGAGGGCAAGGCGCCGGGCCGTGTATCCGAGGCCAAGGCAGAAAAGTCCGGTCATGGAGCGCCAGAACCCTCCCTCCACTCTCGCCTGACCCCGGGATCGTCCTCCGTCGCGAGATGGCGCGCCCTGGCAGCGGCAAAATGCGGCGCCGGTGCGAGACGGGAAAGCGCCCACACCGCCATGGCTCTCACCAGCGCCGAAGGATCCGCCAGCCTGCTCTCGACCACGGGGACAGCGCCATCATCACCGCTGTTGCCCAGGGCTATCATGACGTTGCGCACGAAGCGGTCGCGCCCCGTGCGTTTGACGGCACTGGCCGTGAAGAGAGCGCGGAAGGCATCGTCGTCGAGGGTGGCGAGGCTTGCCAGACGTGGTCGCGTGAGTGCGGATCGCGGCAGGAAGTCGGCGTCTCTGGCGACCCGGGCAAACTTGTTCCACGGGCAGACGGCAAGGCAGTCGTCGCAGCCGAAGATGCGGTTTCCCATGGCCGCGCGGAACTCCCGGTCGATGTGGCCCTTGTGCTCGATGGTCAGATAGGAAATGCAGCGGCGCGCATCAAGGCGCCACGGCGCGGGAAAGGCATTGGTCGGGCATATGTCGAGGCATCGCCGGCAGGAACCGCAGTGATCACCCTCGGCTTCGTCCGCCTCGAGCTCTGCCGTGGTGACGACAAGACCGAGAAAGAACCACGAACCCAGCTGCCGCGACACCAGGTTGGTGTGCTTGCCCTGCCAGCCAATGCCGGCGCGGCCTGCCAGCGGCTTTTCCATGACAGGCGCGGTATCGACAAGAACCCTGACCTCGCAGGGTGTCTCGCTGGCCAGCCACGTCGCCAGGACTTTCAGGTGTTTCTGGACCACGCGGTGATAGTCCCGCGCCCGCGCATAGCAGGAAATCACACCGTGTCTGCGTGCCCTCAGGTCATCCAGGGGGTTGGTGTCCGGACCATAATCCCTGGCGACAGCAACGACGTTCCGGGCGCCGCGCAGCAGCGCCTGCGGGTCCGCGCGCACCGACAGGCGTTCGGCCAGCCATGCCATGTCTGCGTGATAACCTGCCTCGACAAAGCGTGAGAGATTCTCGCGCCAGCGTGGCTCGCCCGTCGCACGGGTGATGCCGCACGCAGCAAACCCGAGATTCCGGGCCTGCTGTTTCAGACGGCCGGAAAGTGTTTCTGTCACGGCCACCTGCCTTGTCCTGTCCGGCCATGCCGGATTCGAGTCAGGGAATCGTGCGGTGTCCGGGATGGATCCCGGCCCGCAGCGGGTGTGCCGAGGGACACCGCACCCATTCAGAAGTCCGGATCGGCGTAGTGATCGTGTGGCGGCATGCCGGCAAGCCGATCGTGAAGGATGGACCGGAATGACGGACGTGACTTGATCCGGGCGTACCATTCCCGGGTTGCCCGTGGGTAGGCCCAGGGAATGTCGCCGACATAGTCGATGCAGGAAATCTGCGAGGCCGCAGAGATGTCGGCGAGACTGAAGCACTCGCCGGCGAGCCAGAAGCGCGTTGCGAGGAGCCTTTCCATATCGTTGAGGTGCAGTCGCAACGCGCCGCGCGCTGCCGCCAGCATCGCCGAATTCGGCTTGCCCCGCTTCTGGCGCCACTTGTGTATCTTTTCCTCGATGATAATGCGGGTGACGTCCTCGTACATCTTGCCGTCGAACCACGCGACAAGGCGGCGGGTTTCTGCACGCTCCGCGGGATTCTTGCCAAGAAGATCCGGTTTTTTGCGGGTGTCCTGGAGGTATTCGACAATGGCCTGGCTGTCGGCAAGGGCGGGCCCGCTGCCATCAATGAGGACGGGGACTTCGCCGGCCGGAATGAGGTCAGCGAATTTTTCCTGCTGAGGCAGCGAGTCCCCGCGGATCAACGAGAAATCCACACCCAATTCGTCGAGGCAGACCCTGACCTTGCGGCAAAACGGTGACATCGGATCGTGGAACAACTCGGACAAGACCATTCCTCGCGGCGCAAACGGCAAACTTATGGACCGGCCGGCAGGCTGGATTCAACCATCCCGAGTCAGGTTCAGGCGATCAAGGCTTCCTCGTCGTCGACGAGAGGAAAAGCCAGCCGGTCGATCATTTCCTTCGGACAGATCTGCCAGAAGCGGGCGACTTCGGACTTCCAGTCATGGAGGAGAGCCGAGGCCAGCACGGATTGTGTTGCCGCGCCATGCGCCTCGACGAGCGACTTCAGGTGTGCTTCCCATCGTGTACTGGCCAGACGCTGCATGATCACGAGATCGGGATTGATGTTCTCGCACAGGCGTTGCTCGACGTCGTAGACGAAGGCCATGCCGCCGGTCATGCCGGCAGCGAAGTTGGGCCCCGCAGGGCCGAGTACGACGACAGTGCCTCCGGTCATGTATTCACAGCCGTTGGATCCGCAACCTTCGACCACGAGATCGGCCCCGGAATTGCGCACCGCCAGCCTTTCACCGGCTTGTCCGGCGGCAAAGAGGCGTCCCGCGGTGGCGCCATAAAGGACCGTGTTGCCGATGATCGTGTTGGCGTGGGCTTGTCGCTCGCTTGAGACCGGCGGGCGTATCACGATGGTGCTGCCCGAGAGCCCCTTGCCGACATAGTCGTTGGCGTCGCCGTAGACCTCGAGTCGCACACCCTGCACCGCAAAGGCTCCCAGCGACTGGCCGGCGGACCCCCGCAGACGAACCGTGATGTGATCGTGGGCAAGTCCCTTCATGCCGAAGCGGCGCGTGATTTCGGAAGACAGCCTGGTGCCGACGGCGCGATCGGTGTTGCGCACATTGTAGGCGAGCTGCATCTTCTCGCGCTCGTCCAGACCCGTGCGGGCGTCGCGGAGCATGCGCATGTCGAGGCTGTCGGGAACCTCATTGCGTCCCTCGACCGCCGCGTGGCGCGGGAAGCCGCCGGAATCTGCCTGGAGAAGGAGGGGATTGAGGTCGAGATCGTCGAGATCCTCGCTGCCGCGGCTCACCTGTCTGAGGAGATCGGTGCGGCCGATGATGTCGTCAAGGGAGCGCACCCCCAGTGAGGCGAGGATGTGGCGCACGTCCTCGGCGATGAACGAGAAGAGGTTGACCACCTTCTCCGGCGTGCCCTCGAACCTGTCGCGCAGCGCAGACGTCTGTGTGCAGATTCCGACCGGGCAGGTGTTGGAGTGGCACTGGCGAACCAGCAGGCACCCCATGGCGACCAGCGAGGCCGTTCCGACACCGTATTCCTCGGCGCCGAGCATGGCGGCAATGACGACATCGCGGCCCGTGCGAATGCCGCCGTCCGTGCGCAGGCGCACCGTGTGCCGCAGCCGGTTGAGGGTGAGGACCTGGTTGGTTTCCGCCAGACCCATTTCCCATGGCGCCCCCGTGTAGTGGATGCTGGTCTGCGGGCTGGCCCCGGTGCCGCCGACGTGGCCGGAGATGAGAATGACATCGGCCTTCGCCTTGGCGACCCCGGCGGCAACGGTTCCCACACCGACCTGGCTGACAAGCTTGACGCACACCCGGGCCACGGGATTGATCTGCTTGAGGTCGTAGATCAGCTGGGCGAGATCCTCGATCGAATAGATGTCATGGTGCGGTGGCGGCGAGATGAGCGACACCCCGGGGGTCGCATGGCGCAGCCCGGCAATCATGTCCGTCACCTTGAAGCCCGGCAGCTGTCCGCCTTCACCGGGCTTTGCGCCCTGGGCGATCTTGATCTCGATTTCACGACAATGGGTCAGGTACTCCGCCGTCACTCCGAAGCGTCCCGAGGCGATCTGCTTGATCGGCGAGTTCGCGTTGTCGCCATTGGGTCGTGTCCTGAATCGCTCGGGACTTTCGCCTCCCTCGCCTGAATCAGACAGGGCGCCAATGCGGTTCATGGCGATGGAAAGGGTCTCGTGCGCTTCCGGCGAGAGGGCGCCGAGAGACATGCCGGGCGTGACGAACCGCCTGCGGATTCCGGTGATGGACTCGACGTCGTCGATGTCGACTGGATCGTTGCGATCATCGAACCCCAGGAGATCGCGCAGGCTGAAGGGTTGCCGTGCGTGGAGTCCCTCGGCGTAGCGCCGGTAGATCTGCCAGTTCTCGCTTGCCACCGCAGTCTGCAGTGTGTGGATCAGCCGGCCCTCCCAGGCATGGGCCTCGCCACCCTGGCGGAAACGGTAGAGACCGCCGATCGGCAATGCTTGCGCCGCCATGCCATGGACCTTTCGGTGAAGTCCGAGGGTGCGTTTCTGGATGCCGTTCAGGCCAATTCCCGAGATCCTGGCCGGCATGCCGGGAAAGAACTCGGCGACCAGGGTCCGTGACAGACCGATGGCCTCGAAGTTGTAGCCGCCCCGGTAGGACGAGATCACGGCGATTCCCATCTTGGACATGATCTTCAGGAGCCCGTCGTCGACGGCCTTCACATAGCGGGCCACGCATTCGGCCCGGCTGTAGCCGCCAAAGAGTCCGCGTCCATGGAGCGCCCGGATGCTCTCCTCGGCAAGGTAGGCATTCACCGTTGTCGATCCGACGCCGATGAGAACGGCAAAGTGGTGGACGTCGAGACACTCGCCCGAGCGTACGTTGAGCGACACGAAAGTCCGCAGAGACTGGCGCACGAGGTGGCTGTGCACGGCGCCGGCGGCAAGAATCATCGGTATGGCGGCGCGCTCCGCACCCGTCGTCTCGTCGGTCAGAATGATATGCTCGCAGCCGCCACGTACAGCGTCCTCGGTCTCCTGACGGATGCGCGTGATGGCATCGCCCAGCACGTCGGGATCATCCCCGTCCGCCGGGAAGGTACACTCGACGACCACAGCGCCCTTTCCCAGGTGGCGCTGCATGGCGGCGAAACGGGCATTGTCGAGAACCGGGGAGGCAAGTTGCAGGATACGGGTCTGGCTTTCGTCCTGATCGAGAATATTCGACAGATTGCCCAGCCGCGTGACCAGGTTCATGACCCGGCGTTCGCGCAGCGAATCGATGGGTGGATTGGTGACCTGGCTGAAGTTCTGGCGGAAGAAGTGATGCAGGCCGCGATCGTGGTCTGACAGCACCGCAAGGGGCGTGTCGTCACCCATGGACCCCACGGCCTCCCTGGCCTCCTCGACCATGGGGCGCAGGATGAGTTCGAGGTCCTCGAACGAGAATCCGGCGGCGTGCTGGCGCCATGCCAGCTCGGTCCCTTCGAAAGCCATGGCCCCGTCGCCGCCGCACGGCAGGTCTTCAAGATGGGTGATGTTGTCGATCCACCGGGCATAGGGCTGCTTTGCGGCGATGTGTTCCTTGATCTCGGCATCAGCGAAAAGCCGGCCTGCCGCCAGGTCGACGGCGATCATGGCGCCGGGCCCGAGGCGGCCGCAGTGGTCGAGATTGTGTTCCGCTACCGGGATCATGCCGGTTTCCGAGCCGACAATGAGCAGGCCGTCCCGGGTCAGCGAATAGCGCATGGGGCGCAGGCCATTGCGGTCCATGCCGGCGATGATCCAGCGGCCGTCCGAGGCCGCGATGGCCGCCGGACCGTCCCAGGGCTCCATCACCGTGTTGCAGTAGAGGTAGAGCGCACGCACCTCCGGCGACAGGCGGGCATTGTGTGTCCAGGCTTCCGGAATGAGCATGGTCTTGGCCAGCGGCACGGAGCGCCCGGCGCGCACCAGGAGTTCGAAGACGGAATCGAGCGCCGCCGAATCGGAAGCACCGGATGCGATGACCGGCTTGATCACATCGAGATGCTCGGCAAAGGCCTCATGGCCGATGCGCGCCTCGTGGCTCTTCATCCAGTTGACGTTGCCGCGCAGCGAGTTGATTTCGCCGTTGTGGGCGAGCATGCGGAAGGGTTGGGCAAGATCCCACGTCGGGAAGGTGTTGGTCGAATAGCGCTGATGGAAGACGATGAAGCTGGAAACGAAGCGGTCGTCGCAGAGGTCGGGGTAGAAACTGGACAGTTGCTCGGCGACGAACATGCCCTTGTAGACAATCGAACGGCACGACAGCGAACAGATGTAGAAGCCGGTCACGCCCGCCTCGCGCACACGGGCCTCTATCTTGCGGCGAACGATGTAGAGGTCGTTCTCGAAGCGGTCCTCGGCGACAGTGCCCTCGCTGGCGATCATGATCTGCTCGATCTCCGGGCGCGCCGCGCTGGCGCGCTCGCCGATCACCGTGCTGTCGATGGGGACCTGCCGCCAGCCGAAGATGCGGTATCCAAACGTGAGAATCTCGGATTCAACGATGGCCCGGCAGGCTTCCTGGTTCGCCAGATTGGTGCGCGGAAGGAAAATCATGCCGACTGCCAGGCGGCCACTGCCCGGTTCGTGTCCTGTGCGCTCGATGTGCTCCCGGAAGAAACCCTGGGGGATCTGGACCTGGACTCCGGCGCCGTCACCGGTCTTGCCGTCGGCGTGGACCGCGCCGCGGTGCCACACTGCCCTGAGCGCGGCGATGCCCGCTTCCACCACCCTGCGGGAGGGGGTGCCATCGACGGCGGCAACAAACCCGACACCGCAGGAATCGTGCTCGAAGGAGGGATCGTAGAGCCCGTGCCGTGCGAGCCGGGCCCGTTCGGCGGTGCGGCAGGGATCGCTCATGATGCGCCCAGTTCCTGGTGAATCGAATCGGCCGCCTGCCTCGCGTCACGGATCGCCCACACCACCAGCGATGCACCGCGGGCGATGTCGCCGGCGGCCCAAACCCTGGGCACGCTGGTTCTGCCCGACAGACCCTCGGTCTTCACGGTGCCGTCAGCCTCGACATCGAGATCATCGAGGGAGAACATCTCTGCGACCGGTTCGGGGTCGAATCCCAGGGCCTTGAGTACCAGTGTTGTCTCGATGCCGAATCCCTTGTCCTCGACCCGCAATGGCTGCCGCCGCCCGTCGCTGTCGGTGTCGCCAAGACACATGCGCGACACCTTGACGGTGGCCACCCGGTCGTCGCCGTCAAAGGCTTCCGGGACGCACAGAAACTCGAACATGACCCCTTCCTCAATGGCGTAGCTCACTTCCCGCTGGCTGCCCGGCATGTTGTCGCGATCACGACGATAGAGACAGGTGACGGCCTGCGCTCCCTGGCGCACGGCCGTGCGCACACAGTCCATCGCCGTGTCACCGCCGCCGACGACCACGACACGGTGACCGGCGGCATCGGGAACGGCGCTTGCGGTCACATCCATGCCGAGGCTGCGGCGGTTGCTGGCGATGAGGTAATCGAGCGCGGGAACAATGCCATCGAGTCCGATCCCGGGAGCCTGGATGTCGCGTGCCTTGTAGACCCCTGTGGCAAGAAGCACGGCGTCGTGGCGGTCACGCAGATCAGCGAAGGCGAGGTCACGTCCGATGTCGGTTTCCGGATGAAAGGTGACGCCACCTTCAACGAGCAGATCGACGCGCCGCGCGACGACGTGTTTCTCGAGCTTGAAGTCGGGGATACCATACATGAGCAATCCGCCGGCCCGGTCGTGCCGGTCGTAGACGTCGACCCGGTAACCGTAGCGTCTCAGTCTGTCTGCTGCCGCGAGTCCGGCTGGTCCGGCGCCGACAATACCCACCGACTGGCCGCGTTCGCTCGCCGGTTCAGGGTTGCTCACCCAGCCGTTGTCGAATGCCGTTTCGGTGATGAAGCGTTCGATGGTGCCGATGGTGACTGAATCAAACCCCTTCTCGATGACACAGTGACCCTCGCACAACCGGTCATGGGGGCATATGCGGCCACAGATCTCCGGAAACGTGTTGGTGGCCGAGGCGATCGCGTAGGCTTCCTCGAGCCGGCCCTCGGCGGTCAGCGCCAGCCAGTCGGGGATGTTGTTGTGGAGCGGGCAGTGAATCTGGCAGAACGGCACGCCACACTGAGAACAACGCGAGGCCTGGGCCACGGCGCTCGCGGGAATGAACTCGTCGTAAATCTCGCGAAAGTCGCGACGGCGCTCTTCGGCGAGGCGCCTGTAGGGCCGTTGTTGCGGGACGTCGACAAAGGAAAGGAGGGTCATGTCTGCTGACAGCGGAAAATTAGGTCAGACATCATGCCACAATTTTGCGCGAACGCCATCATACTCTTTCTCTCCGACGGTCGCATGCACGCATTCCTTTCAATTCATGTCAGGAATACTGTCCTTTATTCAGGCTGTTTCCTTCCATATGCTCGACCATGACCGGTGAGTCCCCATGATCCTGGTGCCATCATCCGAGGATGACCGGCAGGCGATAGCGGGCGTCGATTGAGGTGGGTGTGCCATGACGTGGTTGCAGCTGGCGGTACTCGCCCTTGTTCAGGGCATCACCGAATTCCTTCCGGTGAGTTCTTCGGGCCACCTGGTCCTTGCGTCGCATGTGCTGGGCTGGCCTGACCAGGGCCTCGAGATCGACATCGCCGTCCACGGTGGCACCCTGCTCGCCGTCATCGTGTACTTCCGCAAGGAGATTTTCCGCCTCCTGAGAGCAGGGCAGGCGGCTGATCGCCGTCTCCTGGCGGTCATTGTCGTGGCGACCGTGCCGGTGGGTGCGGTGGGCGCCCTTCTCCATGCCACGGATACGGACATGCTGCGGGATCCGGCGCTCATTGCCTCGACGACGCTCGGATTCGGACTTCTGCTTCTCGCGGCCGACAGGCTCGGCGGGGCCGTGCGCCCGCTCGAGAACCTCACGTGGCGTGGCGCCGCGGTGATCGGCCTCTTCCAGGTGGCCGCCCTTGTTCCCGGAACAAGCCGTGCCGGGATCACCATCACGGCGGCACGCTTTCTGGGCTACCGGCGGACGGACTGCGCCACCCTCTCGATGCTGCTCTCCATTCCGGTGATCACCGCTGCCGTTCTGCTGGCGGCCGGCGACATGGTCGCATCCGGGAACATGACCCTGACCAGTCCATTCCTGACGGCAGCCTTGCTGTCGTTCTGTGCCGCCCTCATCACCATCCGCCTCTTCATGGCATGGCTGGCGCGGGCGTCCTTCACCCCGTTTGTCATCTACCGCGTGCTGCTCGCCGCCGTGCTTCTGGCCTGGCTCCACCTGTAGCCGTCGGTCACGAGCACGGCGGCGAGCAGCACGCGGGGAAGTGGGTGTGCGCGGCTTTGTGTTTTCCCAACCGCCGCCTGTCAACGCCTTGAGAAGACCCAGTTCGCCTTGGCGGTCCTGACCCATTCTGCGTGATTCCACCCCACGGGCTTCCGGAGAAGGCAAAGGTCCTGTCGCAGGGCTGCGACAGGCAAAGCGGGGGTGACGATATCCGGATGAACCTGACGTGCCGGTTCTGATATCAGGCTGGCTCGCAGGGGCGATGATCGCAGGATGAAACAACGCCACAGGCACATGTGCCGTTGCAGTTTCCGCTTGTGCTGCTGGCGGAGAGGGTGCGTCCGTTATCCCGAGGCGCCACTGCGGCGGTAGAGGGTGAGATAGGACGGCGCCACCAGTTCCGCGGCGGTGGCCTCGATGCCGAGGTCCTTCAGGGTGGCGGCGTCCGGGGCCACCACATTGTCGGATTCAAGAAGCAGCGCCTGATCGTATGTGAGCGGTGGCTGTGGCAGGCGTTCCAGGAGGCGTCCCATCGTGCGTGCGGCGGCGAAAGGCAGTGGCAGCAGCACGACGCGCCGGCGGGTCTCGCAGCGTATGAATTCCATGAGATGACGAAAGGTCGATACCGCGGGTCCGCCAAGTTCGAAGGTTCGTCCCCGGGCATCGTCATCGCCGAGGGCGGCGACAATGGCTGCCGCGACATCACCGACATAGACGGGCTGGAACCGCGTCGCACCGCCGCCGAACAGCGGGATGACCGGAGAGCGGGCCGCCATGCGCCCGAACAGATTGAAGAATCCGTCTTCCGGTCCGAAGACGATACTTGGCCGCAGGATGACCGCATCAGGCATGGCCGCCTTCACCGCGTCTTCCGCACAAGCCTTCGAGCGGGCATAGGCGGAGGGCGCCCGGGGCGAAGCGCCAATGGACGAGACATGAACCATGGCGCGCACTCCCGCTGCCGCTGCTGCCCGTGCGACATTGCCGGCACTCTCACCATGTATTCGGGCAAAGGTGCGCTGGCCCTTTTCGTAAAGAATGCCGACGAGATTGACGACCGCGTTGGCTCCGGCGATGCGTTCGCTGACCTGGCGTTCGTCGGCGATGTCGGTGGCGACGGCGACGATCTGTCCGACATCGCCCGCTGTCTGCAGGAAGGCGGCGGCGTGCGGCCGGCGCACGGCAACGATGACCCGCCAGCCCCCGGCGGACAGCCTGCGGACAGTGTAGCGCCCGATGAAACCGGAACCGCCGAAGACAACAACCGTCCCAACCGCCATGAAAACCTCCAGCATCATCGGCTGCGGATGATTGAGCCTCGAGCGCAAGGCGTCAATTGCCCGGAGTCGTCGCCACTTGACAGGTTTCCCCTGTGCCCACTAGGAGAGGCGCCGTGCCCAGGTGGCGGAATTGGTAGACGCGCAGGTTTCAGGTACCTGTGGGGGCGACCCCGTGGAAGTTCGAGTCTTCTCCTGGGCACCAGTGCCAAAGCGATCTTGTTCCTGTGGGCAGGTAGGGTTAGCCTTGTAGTCCGCTGATCGCCTGTCAGCCGGTGTCTTTGTCGGGTTCGCAGGCGTGGCGGGTCAGCCTTCTTTCACTCCGGTTGTCACATGGCGAACCTTCTCTATCAGGGGGACATTCCCTCCGGCCTTGATCTCGGGGCCGCGGTCGCCGTCGATTCCGAGACCATGGGCCTCAGGCCGCAGCGCGACCGTCTGTGCCTTGTCCAGCTTTCCGGTGGTGACGGCAACGCGCACCTCGTGCAGTTTTCCCGGCACGATCTCGCGGCACCGCGGCTGCGCGCCCTGCTGACGGACCCCGGCATCCTGAAGATCTTTCACTTTGCCCGCTTCGATCTTGCGGCAATCCGCCACCACATGGGAATCGTTGTTTCGCCTGTCTACTGCACCAAGGTTGCGTCCCGCCTGGTGCGGACCTTTGCCGAGCGGCACGGCCTCAAGGATCTGTGCAAGGAACTCCTGGGAGTCGACATCTCCAAGCAGATGCAGAGCAGCGACTGGGGATCGGCAGAACTCTCGAATCGCCAGCTCGACTACGCGGCCGCAGATGTTCTCTACCTCCATCGCCTGAAAGCGGAACTCGACCGCCGCCTCCAGCGCGAGCAGCGCGCGGAACTGGCCGAGGCCATTTTCCGCTTTCTTCCGACCCGCGCCGAACTCGATCTTCTGGGCTGGAACGATCCGGATATCCTGGATCACTGATCCGATGGCGACCCCGCCTCCAGACGGCCTCAACCTGGATGGCGTTCTGCCCCATCCCCGTTACCGCTCCCTGTCGCGCTATACGCGCATCGTCCGCCTGCTGCGCTGGCTGCTGCCCTTGTGCGCCCTGGCGCTGGCTGTCTTTCTGCTGTTGTGGCCGACCTTCAATCTTATCGAGTTGCCCGATGTGATCCCGATCAGCGGGCTCGAACAGCCGACGGCCGAGCGTTCGACCATGACCAATGTCAGGTTTCTGGGAACGGACAGCGATGGCCGGCCCTTCACCATCCGTGCCCTGAGGGCCTGGCATGGTTCGGACCGGGACAACATGGTGTTTCTCGAGGGCGTGAGCGGCTCCATTGCCGTCGGTGACGCCGGATGGACGTCCCTGGTGGCCGAGAGCGGCTATTTTGAACAGACAAGCCAGGTGCTCACTCTTGAATCATCGGTTCAGGTTGTCTCGAGCAGCGGCTATCGCCTGGAAAGCGAGCGCGTTCTCATCGACCTTGAGCAGGGGATGGCCCACAGCGACGCCATGGTCAAGGGAGTCGGTCCGTCGGGTGATCTCGAGGCGGAGGGATTCGTGGTCAGCGACCATGGCGGCAAGTTCACGTTTTCCGGTGATGTCGAGATTTCGCTCCAGACAAGTGAATGAGGAGCCTGCATGCGGCTCTGTGGACAGCAACCAACTATTCCTTGAAGCGGCCCGGGACCGTCAGGTATCGTTGCGGGAAGAAGGCACTTTCACGGTTGGTGTGAATGGCTCATCTCTCCTGTACCTCGTGGAAACGTGAACTTCCGGGGGTTGCACAGACCATAATTGCACAGACCATGGTCTGCGTTTTCCGGACGACATGCTCCGGAGATCAGGTCAGGAGCACCCTGCCGCCACGGAGCAGCGGCCCTTTGCGGGCTGTCAGAAGACGCCTCCCATGAGCAAGCTCCCGAGCCTCGTGGTCGTCGGTGTTGTTGGCCTCCTTGCGGTGTTGCCGGCCGCTGCACAGATGCTCTCGGTCAGCCAGTACGACAGCGGTGAACCGATCGAGGTGTCGGCCGACAGTCTTGATGTCGATTCGGAATCACGGGATGTCACCTTGCATGGCAATGTTCAGGTCGTTCAGGGCGGTTTGACCGTACGCGCCGATACCATGGTCGTGCACTACAGCGACAGCGCAGACAGCAATCGGGTCAAGTCCATTCAGGCGACAGGCGATGTCGTGGTTCTCACCGATGACGGCACAGCACACGGTGACGCCGGTCTGTGGTCCGTGGCGTCCGGTGTCGTCGTCCTTGAGGAGAATGTGCGACTGGTCAACGATGATGCCGTGCTGACCGGCACGAAGGTAACGCTTGACCTGGCGAGTGGGCAGGTCAACATCGTTGGCGGAGAGGAAAGGGTGAACATCCTGCTGAGCGCGGTTGACGAAGGCGATCAGTGAACGCGACCTATGAGAGCGGGCCCGTCCTGGTCAGTCACAACCGGGGGCTTGTTGCCTCGAACCTGACCAAGAGCTACCGCAAGCGTCCCATTGTCCGCAACATCAGCCTGAATGTGCATGCCGGAGAGGTTGTGGGTCTCCTCGGTCTCAATGGCGCCGGCAAGACGACATGCTTCTATCTCATCACGGGCCTTGTCGCCGCCGATGCCGGCACGATCGTGCTCGATGGTCACGATGTGACGGGATTGCCGATGTACCGGCGGGCGCGTCTCGGTATCGGCTATCTGCCGCAGGAAGCGTCGATCTTCCGTGGGCTGTCGGTCGAGGCCAACATCAGGGCCTCTCTTGAGGTTGTCGAGGACGACTACGACGTCCGCGAGACCATGCTTGATCTGCTTCTTGCCGAATTCTCGATATCGCACCTGCGCCACACCCCGGCCGTGGCTCTTTCGGGAGGCGAGAGGCGACGTGTCGAAATCGCCCGCGCCCTTGCCTCGCGCCCCTCCATCATGCTGCTCGATGAACCGCTTGCCGGAATTGACCCCATAGCACTCGGCGACATCCGTGACCTTGTCTCCCAGATCAAGGACAGCGGCATCGGCGTGCTCATCACCGATCACAATGTACGCGAGACCTTTGGCATCGTTGACCGCGCCTACATCCTCCACGAGGGCGCCATCCTCATGGAAGGTCCGCCCGAGGACGTGGCTGCCCACAAGATCGTTCGCGAGGTCTATCTCGGAAACCAGTTCCGCCTTTAGAAAGCCCTTCATGTCCACATCGTCGCGCTGACGGGCCATTCCGGTCTCCGTTGAGGCGACAACGCCGCAAAGGCCGTTTCCTCGGCAGTGTCTGCATGACACCCGGCTGACAACCCTGAACCGCCGGGCAGCGCCATGGCTCGGCACTCCCTTGCGTGTGCCAAGTGCCTGCGGTCGAGCCAGGTCTTCACCAACAACGCACGGAGGCGCTTCTCCACGTTGCCGGTTTCGCGGTGTCGAACATGATCGCATCGATCGGGATCCGCAATCCCGGGCCGGGCACAGCCCCCTGTCGCCATCACCGGAATGGCTTGTCAGGATCCCCTTGCCGGACCGGCAGACAGTCCCTATATTCCGGACCACGAAGCGCGGGCGGGATCCATGCCCGCGACCGGGTCTGCGAGTGAGCGTTCTCCGGTGGCGATGAGCGGATCATCAATGAAGATTTCCATCACAGGTCATCAGACAGACGTCAGCGAAACCTTGCGCGAACACGTCGAGCAGTCTCTCGGCAGCGCCGTCGACAAGTACTTTGCCGATTCGCTGAGCGCTCACGTGACGTTCTCGCGCGAGGCGCAGTCTCACCGGGTGCACATTTCTGTCCACGTCGGACACGACATCGATGCCGAAGGCGATGGCGAGGCGCAGACGGCATCTGCCGCCTTCGGCAAGGCCATGGAACATGTCGCAAAGCAGCTCCGGCGCAACAAGCGGAAACTGCGCGAACATTACTGACATGGCGAACGCCGAGCTGCACCGGTCCGGGTGACGGGATGGAGATCTCCTCTCTGGTGGCCCCTGATGGCGTGGTTCCGCGTCTGCGGTCGGCCAGCAAGAAGCAGGCGCTCCAGGAGCTGGCGCGCCATGCCTCGCGCATCATCGGTGCCGATGAGCGGGCCATCTTCGATGCTCTTCTGGAACGTGAGCGACTGGGGTCGACGGGAGTCGGTCTGGGTATCGCCATCCCCCATGCCAAGCTCCCCGGACTGCCTGGCCTGCATGGTGTCTTTGCCCGGGCGGCCTCGCCGATTGATTTCGACTCCGTGGATGAACAGCCCGTCGATCTCGTGTTCCTCCTTCTGGCGCCGGAAGATGCCGGCGCCGACCACCTCAAGGCCCTTGCCCGGGTGTCGCGTCTGCTGCGCAATCAGGATGTCTGCCAAAAACTCAGGGGCGCCGACGACGAGGAAGCCATCTATGCCCTTCTGACCGAAGAGGAGACGGGCCAGCCGGCCTGAACTCATCGTGCTGATTCACGGCACCTCGGTCGAAGTCAGCGGCGTCGGCGTGCTGTTGCGCGGTCCACCGGGAAGCGGCAAGAGCGACCTTGCCCTGCGCCTGATCAGAGAATGCGGCGCGCGACTGGTGGCGGACGACCAGGTCGAGGTCAGCCGGCACGAGGGTGTTCCGGTGGCCCGCGCGCCGGATATCCTGTCGGGCATGATGGAGGTGCGGGGACTGGGAATCGTCACGTTCGACCATCATCCGTCCTGGATGCTTCACCTGGTCATCGAGCTTGCGGATTCCGTGGACAGGCTTCCCGAACCCCGGCAGACAGAAATTGTCGGCTGCCCGCTGCCTGTCTGGCGACTTCGCGCCCACGAAGCATCGGCCGTGGCCAAGGTGATGCTCGTGGTGCAGGCGTTCCAGGGCTCGGTATCTCTCGACGGCGGTTTGCCGCGCCCGCGGTGACAGACGGTGCACCGTCGCCCGACGTGATCACGAGCGCGATTGTCGCCACGTCACAAGATGGTCTGTCACGGTGGCCAGCGGCACACGGGATGGCAGGGGATGTGCGCATCGATCGGGACTGTCTCGGCTGTTGTCGAGGGTGGTCTGTGCCGGGGCGCTTGCTCTGTCTCAGGCAACGCGTCCCTCACCTGCAACCGGCTCCACCCGGTCTTCGGTGCGCTTGACCAAGCCCGACAGGGTGGGCATGATTCTTCAGGAAAGACGGCGATCCGGTATCGACATGGTCCCGCGAGCGCCTGATCCTTCGGCTTCCGGCCGTCTCGGGCATTGTTGTCAAGAGGAAACGGGTGTCGGCGCATGCGATCAAGGGACGAAGAACCTTGCTGACATGGCGACGACTTGTCAGGTTTGCGCTGACGCGAGGTGGATCACTGCTCCCCGGTGGATCATCGGGATCAAGCAGGAAGCGTGCCAAAGCACAAGTGGCGGACCGGATACGTCACCGGCGCATCGATGGCCCTGTAGCCTTGTGTTCCCATAGGCGCAACGCATTGATGGGGCCGCCTGAGCAAAGTCGCGACCCACAAGCGCGCAGCGCGCCGGGTCCCCTTCAAGAAAACGGGGTTCGCAAACGCAAGGAACGGAATCAGGCGGCGATACGGCTGATGGATGCGTGGCTGCACGAGGACGCGGTGATCGACTTCGACACATGGGACCTGCTGAAGACGGAACTGGATCGTGACAGGTTGTCCACGAGAAGACTTTGGCCCTCGTCTGCGATCCCGTTCTGCCCGATACGGGTGTCCAGGGCCTTGTCGCCAATCCGTCGAGCAGACCGGAACCGACTGAGTGCAGGACCTGGTTCAAAGTCAGACGCCAGGAAGGATTCAGGTTCCGTGTGCCCGAAATCGCCGATGACGAACTGCGCCGCAAGCTGTTGCATCGCACGTCAACGAACGCACTGTCGCGTCTCACCTGTCTTCCCATCACGACCGATGCCATGTTCAACGCGGCGGAGTTGCGGGAGCGTCCTGCCGCGCCGAACGAAGCGCTCGACGGCGATGTCATGCCCGCTGACCGGATTGGAGCAGTCCAGTGATGCGTTGGCGGCAACCGGCAACGTGCATCACCTGGACCATTTCGTGACCGTACGGCAAGGGCCGATGGACAACATGAACGATCTTGAGGGGGAATGACGACGTGACGTGGCACAGTCCCGCGGGCACCGCATGATCGGCGTGATCCTGGTGGCCCACGGTCGGCTGGCGGATGAGTTCGTCGCCGCCATCAGACATATCGTGGGCGACCAGGAGAACATGACGGCGATCTCGATCGGCCCCGACGATGACATGAAGCAGCGTCGCGCCGACATCGTCGATGCGGTGGCCGCCGTCGACTCCGGCTCGGGCGTCATCATTCTCACGGACATGTTCGGTGGCACGCCGTCCAATCTTGCGATCTCGGTCATGAACCCCGGAAAGGTGGAGGTCATCGCCGGCGTCAACCTGCCGATGCTGGTCCGTCTGGCGTCGGTGCGCCGGACTGCCACGGTCGAGGAGGCCGTTGCTGCCGCACAGGAAGCGGCCCGGCGTTACATCAACGTTGCCAGCAGCCTTCTCAAGACCGAATCGTGACAAGCGCCGCCTCTCGTGGCGCCGTGCGCCGCCGTTTCACCATTCTCAACGAGCGGGGCCTGCATGCCCGGGCGGCGGCGCGCTTTGTCGCTGTCCTCGACGCCTTCAGCGCCACCATCGAGGTGGAGAAGGACAACATGACGGTCTCGGGAAGATCGATCATGGGTCTCATGATGCTGGGCGCCGCCATCGGCACGACCATCGACGTGGTGGCGCACGGCGACGACGCCGGGGCTGCCCTCGACGCCCTCGGCAGACTCGTCGGGAACCGGTTCGATGAATAGGGCAGGGAGTCTCGAGCTGACCGGACTGGGGATCGCGCCGGGCATCGCCATCGGAGCGGCCTATGTCGTCGAAAGCGGCGCCCTCGAAGTCCCGGTCCAGGAAATCGGCGAAGACCAGGTGGCCCTGGAGGTCGAGCGGTTCCACGCCGCCGTGGCCCGCGGGCGCGAGCAGCTGGCCGTGCTCTCGCACAAGGCCCGGACACTGCACGGCAGCGCCGCCGAGGAACTCGAGTACCTTCTCGTTGCCCACAGCCGCATGCTGGAGGGCTCGCGGCTGGTGCGGGGCGTCGAAGAGAGGATACGCGACCGGCACGTCAACGCCGAGGCCGCGGTCTCCCGGGAAGTTGGCGATATCGTCCGGGCGTTCGAAGACATGAACGACAGCTATCTCGCCGAACGCAGCAAGGATGTGCGCGATGTCGGCAAGCGTCTGCTGCACAACCTCATGGCCGCGCCCTATCGCGCCCTGACCGATCTTGCCCCGGGCACCGTTGTCGTGGCCGACGAACTCACGCCCGCCGACACCGCGCTCCTCGACCCGCGCCGTGTTGCAGGATTCGTGACGGCGTCGGGCGGCGCCCAGGATCACACCGGCATCCTTGCGCGGTCCCTCGGTCTTCCCGCTGTCGTCGCCACCGGCGAACTGCTCGCCCATGTGGTGAGCGGTGTTCGCGTGATTGTCGATGGCGGCACCGGCGCCGTGGTCGTCAATCCCGATGCCGGTGCCGAAAAGGCCTACGAGAAACGCCGCAGCGAACTCCGCCTGCAGGCCCGCAAGCTCGGCCGCTTGCGCGATCTCCATGCGATCTCCCGCGACCGGGTCCGCATAGGCCTGCTGGCCAACGTGGAACTCGCCAGCGAGATTGATCCCGCCCTCGATCATGGCGCCGAAGGTATCGGTCTCTTCCGCACCGAGTATCTCTTTCTCAACCGTGACACCATTCCCGACGAGGACGAACAGTACGTTCACCTGGCCAATGTCGTGGAGCGGATGGCCGGCCGCACCGTGACCATCCGCACCCTTGATGCTGGCAATGACAAGCTGCCCTATTCTCTTGGCCAACCGGTCGGTGCCGGCGCCAATCCGGCCATGGGGCTGCGGGCCATCCGCCTGTCTCTCAGGTTCGGCAGTCTCCTCGAAAACCAGCTTGCCGCCATCCTGCGCGCAGGCGCCCATGGCAGGGTGCGCATCCTCCTGCCGATGATCTCGACAATCTCGGAGGTACGCCAGGTCCGCAAGGCGAGGGACAGGGTGGCCGGACGGCTGGCAAGGGCGGGCGTGGCCATTGCCGACCCCTTGCCTCCGGTCGGCGTCATGATCGAGATTCCCGGCGCCGCACTCGCGGCTGATTCCCTGGCCGCGGAAAGCGATTTCTTCTCGATCGGTACCAATGATCTGACCATGTACACGCTCGCCATCGACCGCGGCGACGACCAGGTGGCCCATCTCTACAATCCGCTTCACCCGGCGGTCCTGAGACTCATCCAGTTCACCACTGCGGCCGCCGGACGCGCCGGCATCGACGTCAACGTGTGCGGCGAAATGGCGGGTGACGAGAGAATGACCGCCATTCTCGTCGGCCTGGGGATTCGCGAGCTTTCCATGGCCTCGTCGGGAGTGCCGCGGGTCAAGCAACGCATCCGCAATCTCGACATCGCCGAGGCGGTGCGGCGGACCGGGGCGATCATGGAACAGAACGACGCCGACATGGTGGCAAGCCTGCTCGACGACTTCAATGCGCTTGCCTGAGGCGGTGGACTGTTCCGCAGGTCTCTGGTAAGCGGTGCGCCCGCTCAGGTGCAAGAGATGGCATCGCCATGACACAGGACGCCACGACACAGGACACCATGACACAGGACATGGACTACCGGGTTGCCGACATGGGTCAGGCAGCCTGGGGACGCAAGGAAATCGACATCGCCGAAGGAGAAATGCCAGGGCTGATGGCGCTGCGCAAAACCTACGGCGACACCAGGCCCCTGGACGGTGCCCGCATCGCCGGGTGTCTCCACATGACCATCCAGACAGCGGTTCTGATCGAAACGTTGCGCCACCTCGGCGCCGCAATCCGCTGGTCGTCGTGCAATGTCTTTTCGACCCAGGACCACGCTGCCGCGGCCATGGCAGAGGCCGGGGTACCCGTCTTCGCCTGGAAGGGAGAAACGGAGGAAGAGTACTGGTGGTGCATCGACCGCACGGTCGAGGGTCCCGACGGCTGGACACCCAACATGCTGCTCGATGACGGCGGCGATCTGACAAGGATGATGCACGACAGGCACGCCGACATGCTCGCGCACATCCACGGCGTCAGCGAGGAGACGACCACCGGCGTCGCCCGCCTCCACCAGATGGCGGCGGCCGGCGAACTTGCGGTGCCTGCATTCGATGTCAACAGTTCCGTCACCAAGTCGAAGTTCGACAACGTCTATGGCGCCCGGGAGAGCCTGGTGGACGGCATTCGCCGCGCCACCGATGTCATGCTGGCGGGCAAGGTGGCGGTTGTGGCCGGCTACGGCGGTGTCGGCAAGGGTTCCGCCCGGTCGCTCCAGGGAGCCGGCGCCCGCGTCGTGGTGACCGAGGTTGATCCGATTTGCGCCCTCCAGGCGGCCATGGACGGCTTCGAGGTCGTGTCCATGGACGCCGCCGCGCCGCAGGCTGATATCTTCGTGACGGCGACAGGCAACCTCAACGTCATCACCATGGACCATATGCGGGCGATGAAGGATCGCGCGATTGTCTGCAACATCGGACACTTCGACAACGAGATCGACGTCCAGTCGCTGCGCAATCTGCGATGGACCAACATCAAGCCCCAGGTTGACGAGATTGCCTTTCCCGACGGCAAGAAGATCATCCTGCTGGCCGAGGGAAGACTGGTCAACCTGGGCTGTGCCACCGGCCACCCGAGCTTTGTCATGAGCGCCAGTTTCACCAACCAGGTGCTTGCCCAGATCGAACTGTGGACAGAACGCGAAAACGGCACCTATGCCGTCGGAGTCCATGTTCTTCCCAGGCATCTCGACGAACAGGTGGCCAGGCTCCATCTCGACAAGGTGGGGGCGCAGCTGACGACCCTCACCCCGTCTCAGGCGGACTACATCGGTGTCGACCAGGCCGGCCCCTTCAAGACCGACGACTACCGATACTGATGGCGCGGTTCGGGAGCCGATCTCCATCAGCTGCCAGCGCCGGAACCGGCACTGATGGCACGGCTCAGGAACCGGGGGCACCCTTTGTCGTCGAATATTCGAAGCGCAGCGGCTTGTCGGGCCATACCAGGGAATGGATGTCATGGGCAGCCATGGCGGCCTCGCTGAAACCGGAAAGAATGAGCTTCAGCTTGCCGGGATAGGTGACGATGTCGCCGATGGCATGGATGCCAGGGGTCGAGGTGACACATGTCGCCGGATCGACACGGATGAGGTTCTGCTCCAGGTCGAGTCCCCAGTCGGCGATAGGACCCAGTTCCATCCTGAGGCCGTAGAAGGCGAGCAGAAGATCGGCTTCGAGGCTCTTCATGCGACCGTCGAGATCGGTCACGATGACGTTCTCGAGGCGCCCTTCGCTGCCCTCGAGTCCATGAAGCTGCCAGGGCACCACCCGTTCGACCTCGCCGGATTCAACGAGCGCCTCGAACTGGCGCACCGTCTCGGGCGCTGCCCGGAAACGGTTGCGCCGGTGCACCACCTGGATACGTGCGGCGATGCCGTTGAGAGCCAGAACCCAGTCAAGGGCAGAATCGCCGCCACCGGCGATCACCACGCTCTTGCCCCGGTGATCTTCCTTGCGTGTCACGAGATAGGCGACGGACCCGGTTTCCTCGAAAGCCTCGAGACCGGCAATCGGCGGCCGGTTGGGTCCGAAAGCGCCGCATCCGGCGGCGATGATGACAGCCTTGCAGGCGATGACCGTGCCGGTTGATGTCGTGACAGTGAACGCACCGGCCTCGCCGGCAAGCCGGACAACCTGCTGATCAAGGTGATAGACCGGCAAAAAGGGCGCGGCCTGGCGCGCGAGACGGTCGATCAGGTCCCGGGCCTCCACCATGGTGAGGGCCGGGATGTCGTAGATCGGCTTTTCCGGATAGAGCGCGGTGCACTGGCCGCCGATGGCATCGAGGGTGTCGACCACATGGCAACGCATGTCGAGCATGCCCGCCTCGAAGACCTGGAAGAGCCCCACGGGTCCGGCTCCAACAATGACAATGTCGGTCTCGTGCGATGTGTGCATGGCCGGTATCCTGTCCGCAGGTTCCTCAAGGCTTACCCGAAGGTGGCCGGCGGGAACAGCCCGGCAGGGGACTCTCCATGAGCACTGTACGAGAAGGCCAGATCCGGGAGTTTCTGCAACGCAGCGGCTGGGGCGATGCCCGGCGTTGGCCCATTCCCGGGGATGCCTCGCTGCGTCGCTACGAGCGTCTCGAGGGGCCGAGGGGCCGGGCCGTGCTCATGGACGCGCCGCCCGATGTCGAGGACGTCAGACCCTTTGTGCGTATCGCCCGCCACCTCATCTCCGCAGGCCTTTCCGCTCCGGCCATCCTGGAGGGCGACGTCACGATGGGTTTTCTTCTCCTCGAGGATCTTGGCGATGATCTCTACAACCGCATCCTCGACGAGGGCGCCGACGAAGGGCTTCTCTATCGTGCCGCGGTGGAGGCCCTGGCGCAGCTCCACAAGGCACCGGTTCCGGAAGATCTTCCAGCCTACAGCGACGATCTCTTTCTCTTCGAACTCTCGCTCCTGACCGACTGGTTCATGCCCCTCGCCGGTCTCGGGATCAGCCCCGCCGGTCGCGCCGACTTCCTGGCCCTGTGGCGCGACCTCCTGCCGCTGGCACGCAGGGTGCCCGCGCGTGTGGTCCTGAGAGACTACCATGCCGACAACCTTCTGTGGCTGCCGGCGCGCGACGGCGTGGCACGGGTGGGTCAGCTCGATTTTCAGGATGCGGTCGCCGGCCCGGTAACCTATGACATCGTCTCACTGCTCGAGGACGTCAGGAGGAGTGTGTCCCCGCAGACCGTGGAGATGTGCAGGGCCCGTTACCTCGATCTGATGCCGCATATCGAGCCTGACGCCTTCGCCACATCTGCGACGATCATGACGGCCCAGCGCAATCTGAAAATCGCCGGCATCTTCAGCCGCCTTCTGGGGCGCGATGGCAAGGCGGCCTACCAGAGGTTCATGCCGAGGACCTGGGCGCTTGTCACCGACAGCCTCGCCAGTCACCACATGGCGCCGCTGGCCGCATGGCTCGATCGCTGGATTCCGCCGCAGGCGCGGCGCGCCGTGGCATGACGGGCCCGACATGCGCCATGATCCTCGCCGCCGGGCGCGGAGAGCGCATGCGGCCGCTGACCGACCGGATGCCCAAACCCGTCATTCCCGTCGCCGGACGTTCCGCCCTTGACCGCATGCTGGACAGGCTTGCCGGCTTCGAGCGTGTCGTGGTCAACGCCTGGCATCTTGCGGAAGCGATCGAGGCGGCGGTGGCTACCCGGCGCGACCCGCCCGTGTTGGTGGTGCGCGAAGAGCACGTTCTCGGGACAGGTGGCGGGGTGGCGAATGCCCTCGGATTCCTTGGTGACGCGCCCTTCCTCGTTGCCAATGGCGATGTCCTCCTCACCGATTCACCGGGCCTGACGGTCGTGGAGAGCCTGGCCAGGGCATGGGATGGCGACACCACGGACGCCCTGCTGGTGGTGGTGGAAAGAGAGCGTGCCCGGGGTTATCGCTATGGGGGTGATTTTTTCATGACGCAGGGAAACCGGCTTGTCGCGCGCGGTGGGCGGGACGCTGCACCCTTCGTCTACGCCAGCGTGCAGATTGTCCATCCACGGCTCCTCGAGGGAGCGCCCGAGGGGGCCTTCTCCTTCAATCTCCTGTGGGACCGGGCAGCCCGGCGCGGCAAGCTCCGCGGTGTGGTGTGGCATGGCGGCTGGATGACCGTCGATACCATCGACAACCTGGCCGTGGCGGCTGACTGGCTTGCCGGGCATGAACCATGAACAGGTGGTTGGGCCGGTCGGCTTGACGGGCGCCGTTGCGTTTCTAGATTGTTGAATGGCGCCAACACACAAGCGGCGCGCATCTTGTGGAAAGGAGACCCATGACCATTCGTCACGTCACCGATGATTCATTCGAGGAGGACGTTCTCAAGGCGCCCGGACCGGTGCTGGTCGATTTCTGGGCCGAATGGTGCGGTCCATGCAAGCAGATCGCGCCGACGCTTGAGGACGTTGCCCGACGCTACCAGGACAGGGTCCAGGTCGTGAAGGTCAACATCGATGAAAATCCCTCCACGCCGTCACGCTATGGCGTGCGCGGCATTCCGACGATCATGATGTTCAAGGCCGGAGAGGTGGCAGCGGTCAAGGTGGGCGCGCTGCCCAAGAGCCGGCTCCTGGAGTGGGTCGACAGTTCCATGTGAGACGGAGTCTGATGCCGGCAGAACGGGCCATGACAGGACATCCGGATGTTCCGGGTGCCCGGTGGATCGATGTCCTGATTCCCGACATGTGGGGGATACCCCGTGGCAAGCGCCTTGCAGCGTCGGCCATGGAAAAGTTGCTGACGACGGGGATCGTGCTTCCCGGGTCTACCTATGCGATGGACATGCAGGGCAACAATGTCGAAAGCACCGGCATGGGTTTCGCCGACGGCGATCCGGACTACCCCTGCCATGCGGTCAGCGGAACACGGGCGCCGGTGCCGTGGCTGGGCGCCGATCATGCCCAGGTCATGCTGTCGATGAGCGACGCCGCCGGCCGGCCCTGGTGGCTCGACCCGCGCCATGTCGTCGAACGCATGGCCGCGTCTCTGGGAGACCTGGGATACCGGGCAAGGGTCGCCTTCGAACTGGAGTTCTACCTGGTCGAACGCGAGCACGACGGCACACTGCATCCGGCGCCGCCGCCTGGCAGCAGCCGGCGACCGTCGCAGACCCAGGTCTACCTGATGGATGATGTCGAGGCCTATCCCATCTTTAACATTTTCCCCACCTGAAAGGGCTAATTTGCCGGATTCTGTGCCTCCTGGCTCTGAAGGAATTTTGTGAATGTCACGTCATAACAATATCTTAACATTGTCGCCCGACTCGACGTGATGGCTGAACGAGCTTAGTAGTGCCATTGTCTTGCGAGAGGGCCTTGTGTCGTGCCCCCAAGGCCCTACAGTCATCCCGTGTTCATCCGCGCTTCCACCACATTCACCCGCAAGACCATCGTGTGAATTAAGCATCCCGCCTGATTTCGTAGAGCGGCCAGCCGCACAATCCCACTTGTAGTGCCACTGCGAATCTTACCCCGCTGATTCTCAATCATTTTTTGTACCCAATGTTAAAGATGGGCTATGGCCCGGTTCTCGACGACATGGTGACGACATGCCGCAGGCAGAACATTCCGGCGGATGTCATCACCATGGAGTACGCCCCGGCACAGTTCGAGATCAACCTGCATTACGGTGACGATCCCGTGGCCGCCTGCGATCACGCTTTCCTGATGAAACGTGCCATCAAGGCTGTCGCCAGGTCGCACGGCATGACCGCGACATTCATGGCGCGGCCTTTCGAGGGTCTCGCCACCAGCGGCACGCACGTCCACATCTCGCTCCTCGACAATGACGGGTGCAATGCCTTCGACGACGGCAGCGACCAGGGAAGCGGTGTCATGCGCCATGCCGTTGCCGGTCTCGCAGCCACGATGGCGCAAGCGATGCCGATCTGGGCTCCCGGCGCCAATTCCTACAGGCGCCTGGCGCCGGGAGGCTGGGTGTCGCTGGCGGCCAGCTGGGGTTACAACAACCGCGACGTCGCCCTGCGCGTCCCCGGCGGCGTCGCCTCGGGGCGCAGGATCGAACACCGCACCGCCGGCGCCGATGCCAACCCCTATCTCGTTCTGGCGGCGATCCTGGCGGGTGTGCACCACGGCCTCTCGAACCAGCTGGATCCGGGCCCACCGGCCGGCGATGCTGCGGTTGCCCTGCCGGTGTTCTGGGTCGATGCGCTTCGTTCCCTCGATCAGGCGGACGTTCTTCCCGGATACTTCCCGCAAGGGTGGTGGCGGGTTTACAGCGCCCTTGCATGGTCACATTTCCACACCTTCAACGGTCACGTCACGACGCTCGAACACGATCGTTTCCTCACGCTCGTGTGAGCCTCCGGTCCGCTGTTGGCGCTGAGGACTCGTCCGGCGAGATAGAGGGACCCGCAGATCAGGATCCTCGACGGGTTTCCCCGCGGCTCGGCAAGATGGGAGATGGCCTGCCCGATGTTGCCCGCCACCGTCACTGCCACGCCTTCTTCCTCGAGAACGGCGCGGGTCGCCTCGGCGTCAAGAGCGTTCGCTTCTCCCGGGATGGAGACGGCCACGGCACGCCGGACACAGGGCGCCAGGGGACGGATGAACCCTCTCGGATCCTTTGTGTTCATCATGCCGATGATCACGTCGAGGGGGCGATCATGCCAGGAGCGCGCCATGTCCGCGAGGATGGCGCCAGCTGCCGGATTGTGACCGCCATCGAGCCACAGTTCCTGCCCGTGCCTGAGTTGGTCGACCAGGGATCCCGATTCCAGGCGCTGCAAACGCGCCGGCCAGCGAACCTGCGCCATGCCCTCTGCCAGAGCCCTGTCGTCGGGCACCAGGTGGCCGGTGCGGCCAAGCGCGACGACGGCGGTCGCAGCGTTCGCCAGCTGGTGGCGGCCGGCCAGTGCCGGGACCGGCAGGAGCGTTCGACTGCCGCCCGGTCGTGTCACCTCGAAGCGGTCATCGGTCGCTTCAAGAAAGGTGAAATCCCTGCCGGCCACGTCAGCAGGGGCGCCGAGCGCTCCGGCCCGATCGACCAGCACCTCCAGGGCTTCATCATCCTGGGGGGCGATGACGACAGGAACGCCGGTCTTGATGATCCCCGCCTTTTCGCCGGCGATGGCGGCAAGCGTGTTGCCAAGAAACTGCTGGTGATCCAGCGACACCGGCATGATCACCGAAACCAGAGGCCTGTCGATGACATTGGTGGCATCGAGTCTGCCGCCCAGACCGGTCTCGAGAAGAACGATGTCCGCCGGTTCCCGGGAGAATGCCAGGTAGGCGGCGGCTGTGGTGATTTCGAAGAATGTGATCGGCTCGTTGCGGTTGGCCGCCTCACATTCCTCGAGCAGGGTCATGAGCCGATCCTCCCCGATCACCTGTCCGGCAATCTCGATTCTCTCGTGGAAACGCACGAGATGCGGGGATGTGTAGACGTGGACCGTGTGCCCGGCTGCCATGAGCGCTGCACGCATGAAGGCGATGACCGATCCCTTGCCGTTGGTGCCGGCCACATGGATGACAGGGGGCAGATGACGATGCGGCTGGCCAAGGTGTTCGAGAAGTCGGTGGAGGCGTTCCAGGGAAAGGTCGATGAGCTTTGGATGCAGCTGCATCAACCTTTCGAGAACGACATCACTTCCCGCCGGGGTGCTGGTCGGCATCGCTCACCGCCGCCTGCGGAAGCTGCCGGGATGTCGCCGGCATGAGGTGACTGAGCAGAATGGCGATGGTCTCGCGCATCTTCGGGCGCGTCACCACCATGTCGAGCATGCCATGCTCAAGGAGATACTCCGAACGCTGGAATCCGTCCGGCAGCTCTTCCCTGATGGTCTCGCGGATGACGCGGGCCCCGGCAAATCCGATAATGGCGCCGGGCTCCGCGATGGAGACGTCACCCAGCATGGCAAAGGAAGCGGTCACGCCGCCGGTCGTCGGATTGGTGAGCACGCTGATGTAGGGAAGGCCGGCATCCTTGACCTGGGCGATGGCGGTCGTCGTGCGCGCCATCTGCATGAGCGACAGGATTCCTTCCTGCATGCGCGCACCTCCCGAAGCGGAGAAGATGATGAGGGCGCTGCGCTCGTCAACGGCGAGTCTGGCCGCCGTGACGATGGCCTCTCCGAGACCCATTCCCATGGAGCCGCCCATGAAGTCGAAATTGAAGACGGCGACGACGGCCGGCCGGCCGCCGATCATGCCATGGGCGACCACGATGGCTTCGTGATGGCCGGTCTTCTTCTGGGCTTCCTTCAGCCGCTCCGCGTAGCGTTTCCTGTCACGAAAACGCAGCGGATCGGCGCCCACGCCGGGAAGGTCGACGTCGGTCCATGCGCCGTCGTCAAGGATGTCCTGCAGGCGGTTGCGGGGCGCGATGCGCATATGGTAGCCGCAGCGCGGACAGACATTCCGGGATTCCTCGAGATCGCGGCCGAACACCATCTGGTCACAGCTCGGACACTTGTCCCACAGCGTCTCCTCGCCCGGTGTTCTGCCGACAAGATCGCGGATCTTCGGCAGGGTGAGATTCGACAGCCAATTCATGCCCGTGCCTTGCGGACATCATGGGAAATCGCGTCGCACAACGTCAGGGCATTGTCGACGCAACGGTCCGTTCCCTTGCCGTCGTCAAGGCCGTCGGCCACAGCCTGGCAGAACGCCGAACCGACAACCACGGCGTCGGCGATACGGGCGATGCCGGCTGCCTGTGCGCCATTCCTGATGCCGAATCCGACGGCGACAGGCAGGTCAGTGTGGCGGCGCAGACGGTCGACAGCGCCGGCAATGTTCTGGTGGCTTGCCGCGTGGGTCCCGGTGATGCCGGTGATCGAGACGTAGTAGACAAACCCGGAAGCGTGGGCGAGGACGTTGGGCAGGCGCTTCGAATCGGTGGTCGGCGTCGCCAGGCGAATCCAGTTGAGTCCGGCCTCGACAGCGGGAAGACACAGCTCCCTGTCTTCCTCGCTCGGCAGATCGACGAGGATGAGGCCGTCGACACCGGCCTCGACGGCATCCTTGAGGAAGGCTTCGGTTCCGTAGGAGTAAATGGGGTTGTAGTAGCCCATGAGAACGATGGGTGTGTCGTCGTCGCGCTGCCGGGCCTGACGCACGATGTCGATGGTGCCGGCCAGGGTCATGCCGCCCTTGAGCGCTCGTTGCGATGAGGCCTGGATAACCGGCCCGTCCGCCATGGGATCGGTGAAGGGCATGCCGATTTCGATGATGTCGGCTCCGGCTCCGGGCAGCGCTGCCACCAGACGCGCCGAGAGATGCGGATCCGGATCCCCGGCCGTCACGAAGGCAACCAGTCCGGCCCGCCGCTGCCTCGCCAGATCGGCAAAGCACCTGTCAATGCGTGTGCCGCTCACAGATTCACGCCCATGGCCCGGGCAACCGTAAACACGTCCTTGTCGCCCCTGCCGCACAGGTTCACGCAGATGACGTGATCCTTGGGGAGCTCCGGCGCGATCTTCATGACGTGGGCCAGCGCGTGGGCAGGTTCGAGAGCCGGGATGATTCCTTCGAGGCGGGAACACAGGCGGAAGGCCGCAAGGGCTTCATCGTCCGTGGCCGATACGTAGCTGACCCGTCCCTGATCCGCCAGCCACGCGTGCTCGGGGCCAATTCCCGGATAGTCGAGACCCGCCGAGATCGAGTGGGCCTCCATGATCTGTCCGTCATCGTTCTGCAGGAGGTACGTCCGGTTGCCGTGCAGGACACCTGGCCGACCGCCGGTGATCGATGCTGCGTGATCACCGCTGTCGATGCCACGTCCGGCGGCCTCGACGCCGATGATGTCGACGGTCCGGTCATCGAGAAAGGGATGAAACAGGCCCATGGCGTTTGATCCGCCGCCGATGCAGGCGACAATCGTGTCGGGAAGGCGTCCTTCGACGACCATCAACTGCTCCTTCGCCTCGCGACCGATGACCGCCTGGAATTCGCGCACGAGTTCCGGGTAGGGATGAGGCCCGGCCACCGTGCCGATGATGTAGAAGGTCGACTCGACGTTGGTCACCCAGTCGCGCAAGGCCTCGTTGAGGGCGTCCTTGAGGCTGCGGGAACCGGAGGTCACATGGCGGACCTCGGCGCCAAGAAGTTCCATGCGGTAGACATTGGGCGCCTGTCGCTCGATATCCTTGGTCCCCATGTAGACGACGCAGGGAAGGTCGTAGCGCGCACACACCGTTGCCGTCGCCACCCCGTGCTGGCCGGCTCCGGTTTCGGCGATGATCCGGGTCTTTCCCATGCGCCGGGCCAGGAGAATCTGGCCGACCGTGTTGTTGATCTTGTGGGAACCGGTGTGATTGAGTTCGTCGCGCTTGAGATAGATGCGGGCGCCGCCAAGGTGGCGGGTCAGCCGTTCGGCGAAGTAGAGCGGGCTGGGCCTGCCGATGTAGTCCTTTGCCAGGCTGTGGAGTTCCTCCCAGAACGCCGGATCGCCGCGTGCCTCCCGCCAGGTGCGGTCGAGGTCGAGAACGAGCGGCATCAGCGTTTCGGCGACGTAGCGGCCGCCGAACATGCCGAAATGGCCCTCCTGGTCTGGACCCTGGCTGTAGGAATTGTCCGTCATCGTTGGTCTCGTCAAGGAGCGAACCTGGGACACTGGATATCAGATAACCCGGGCATGCTCCATAAACTCGGCGATACGCGAGGCAGACTTGTGTCCGGGCGATGTCTCGACGCCGGACGACACGTCGACCATGGTTGCCCCGCTGGTCTCTACGGCCCGCTGAAGGTTGCCGGCGTCGAGTCCGCCCGAGAGGATCCATGGCGACCGCAGCCGGATGCCGGCCAGCAGCGTCCAGTCGAAGGCGGTTGCGTTACCTCCCGGACGCGTCGCGTCCGGGGGCGGCCTGGCGTCGAACATGACCCTGTCGGCCACGGCATCAAACGGCGGCAGGGATTCCAGGTCATCGGCCGTCGCCACGCGTATCACCTTCATCACCCGGACACCGAACCGTGTGCGCACCTCGGCGAGGCGACGGACCTCCTCGTTGCCGTGAAACTGGATGGTATCGAGTCGGGCGGCCGTGATGATGGCGCCGAGCCTGTCGTCGCCGGCATCGACAGTGACGCCAACCTTCTCGACTCCCTCGGGCACATGGCGCGCCAGGGCGGCGGCCTCGTCGAGGGACACGTTTCGCGGACTCCTGTCGAAGAAGACGAATCCGACCATGCGCGCTCCGTGGTGTACGGCGGCATCAAGGGCGGGCCGTTCCCTCAAGCCACAGATCTTGACGGCGACGGCCATGGTCATGGCCGGCTCATGTCGGGCCCGCGGGCTGCGTGAACTGTCGTCATGAAGGGAGCAGGGGGCGGGAGGGCGCGCAACCCTGCGGCCATGGTTGCCGGGATGTCATGCAGCTTGAGATCAGGAAAGACCCGGATCTCCCCGCCGGCACCGGTGCCTGCCATGCCGGACGTGAAGGTCCCGGCATGATCCGCCAGACGGGAGACCGGGGACGACGCCCTCGCGGTGGATGTGGTGCCGGGGGCACAGAGGAGATGGTTCCTGGAGTCGCCTGTGCTCATGCCGCCCTCTGTTCAACTGCCACGGCGCGCGCGCCTTGTAGGATGCACACGACAACGGCGCAAGGTGGTCCCGTCAGTCTCTGCCGGCCCTTGCCAGCAACCAGCGTGCGGTGCCGAGATCGAGATGTCCGCCGCCCGAGTTCTTGAAGAGCGTGATATCGTCCGCGTTGTGTCGTCCGGCGACCGTCCCGCGGGCGAGACCGAAGAGGTCACCGACGATATCATCCTCGGTGATGATGCCGGTCTCCAGCGGCTGGGAGATATCGCCGACGCGACCCAGCGTGAACATGCGGGAATCGATGTAGATCCTGGCGCGTATCACGCAGTCGTCATCGCTTTCGCGCATGTGTGTCTGGTAACTTCCGACAAGATCGAGATGGGCGCCCCTGGCGAGCCAGGCGCCACGAATCAGGGGCTCGCTGGCCATGGTGGCGCAGCTGATGATATCGGCCCCGCGTGCCGTCTTCTCGAGGTCGCCGGTGGCTTCCACCGCGAGGGAATCAATCGCGAGGCGCTCCGCCAGGGCTGTCGCCCGCTCCGGTGTGCGGTTCCAGATGCGGGCCACTTCGAGGGAAGGGCGCACGGCCTTCATCGCCATGATGAGGTGCGGCGCCATGGCGCCGGCGCCCACCATGAGCATGGTCCGGGCATCCTCACGGGCGAGAAAGTCGGCGCCGGTGGCCGAATCGGCGGCCGTCTTGCGCAGTGTCAGCGCGATACCGTCGATGAGAGCGAGCGGTTTGCCGTCCCTGCCGTCGAAGAGCGCATAGATTCCCTGCACCGAGGGAAGCCCGGTGCCGGTGTACTCGTTGTCGGGAAACACCGTGACGAGCTTGATTCCCACCGCTTCGTCGCGCTGCCAGGCGGGAAGGGCCAGGAACACGTTGTCGGTTCCCGAGGGGCTCGGCTGGGACAGGTGAATGTCGCGCACCTCGTCAACATTCTCGAGGTGAAAGCGCTTGAATCCCTCGACGAGTGCTGCGTAGTCGGCCAGTTCGTGGACTTCGCTGCCGGTGATGAAGCGGACCATTGCCGGATGTCCGTTCAGACCGGCACCGGCGGTGGTTGTCGAGGTTGCCGGTCAAGCTCCGACTTCAGCGTGTCGCGCTCCCGGGTGAGCGAGGCGAGATTCGTCTCAAGATGCTTCACGCGGCGCTTGCGTTCGCCTGACAGCCGGCGGGACGGATGGGCGCGCATCCACACGAAGACACCGCCGAAGATGGTCCCGGCGGCAAAGGATCCGAGAACAACAAGGAAGACGGGAGCTGCCATGACCCGCGGATAGGGGAACAGGGAAACCTCCATCTCCGTACGGTTGGACAGCACGAAGACGACAATGGCGAGAGCGAAAAGTGCGCCAAGCATCCCGACAACAAGCATGAGGGGATTGCGCATGGCGGCTGGTTCAGCCCTGTGTGCCCCGTGCATTGAGGCGGTCGCGCAGGGGTTTGCCGGCCTTGAAGAAGGGCGCACGTTTGGCTGAAACCTCGACTTTCTCGCCGGTTCGCGGATTGCGCCCGGTCCGCGCCCGCCTTTCGCGGGCCGCGAACGAGCCAAAACCGCGCAGCTCGACGCGCCGCCCGGACTCCAGGGACCCGGCGATCTCATCAAAGATCGTCAGGACAAGATTCTCGGCCTCGTCCATCTTGAGAAAGGGGTAGCGCGCAGCGACGAGCGCAATCAGGTCAGATCTGGTCATGTAAGGCGATCCTGTCTTCCCGGCGACCGAGTCTGGTGCCGGTCCTGCTCGACTGTCAATGATCTCCCCCGGGGCGGGCACCGGTCAGACGCCCGTCCCCGGGGGAGCAACGGTTCAGGCTGTCGGATCCGTGAACCACCAGCGCTCCATCAGGCGACCTCCGTCAAGGCCCCAGTTGCTGCCGATGCTCGGTCCGTGCGACAGCGACGTCGACGCAGCGTCGACGTTGTTGGCATAGGCCATCACCATGGCTCCGCCTTCCATGGCACAGATCTGCTGCATTTCACGATACATCTCGCGGCGCAGCGGCTCGTCGAGCTCGGCGCGGGCCGCGATCAGCAGTTCGTTGAAGCGATCGTGCTTCCAGAAGGTATCGTTCCACGGCGCATCCGCCGCATAGGCGGTGGAGAACATCCAGTCCTCGGTGGGACGGCCACCCCAATAACAGGTGCACCAGGCCTTGTTCATCCAGACATCGGCCCAGTAGCCGTCAGCCGACTCGCGCACGACATCAATCGTGATGTCGGCCGGCGCGGCATGCTCCTTGTAGAGGACGGCGGTGTCGACGGCGCCGACGAATGCCGCCTCGGACGTCGACAGCTCGACCTTGAGACTGTCGAGACCGGACTGCCTGAGATACCACTTCGCCTTGTCGAGATCGTAGGTGGCGTGCTCGATGTCATCGGCAAAGAAGCGGTTGGCCGGCGTGATCGGCGTATCCTGGCCGACCAGCCCGTAGCCGCGCAGGACCTTGTCGACGATGTCCTGGCGGTCCATGGCATGCTTGAGAGCAAGACGCACGTTGTTGTCGTCGAACGGCGCCATGTCCGTGCGCATGGGCAGGGTGTAGTGCAGCGTACCCGTGCCCTCGACAAGATCGACGGCGGGGTGCTGTGCCAGGAGGTGCGCCGTCTTGGTGTCGACACGGTCGATGACGTCGACCTGACCCGACATGATGGCGTTCTGGCGCGAGGCCGGGTCGGCGATGGTCGTCATCTCGACGGCGTCGAACCAGCCGTAGTTGCTCTTCCAGTAGTTGGCATGGCGCTCAAGGGCGGCACGCACACCGGGTTCAAACTCGACAAGCCGGTAGCTGCCGCAGCCGATGCCCGACATGGGATCGGCAATGTTTCCCTCTCCATCACTGGGCTGGATGCCAAGATGGTAGTCGCTCATGATGTAGGGGTAGTCCGCATTGCCTTCCGAGAGCTGGATGACCACCGTGTCGCCATCGACACGCATGTCCTCGACCTGCTCGAACAGGCTCGACACAGCGGAGACCGAATCTTCGCCGCGGTGATAGTTGAGGCTGGCGACGATGTCGTCAGGCGTGACGGTCTTGCCGTTGTGGAACTCGACGCCCTGGCGAATCTTGAATGTCCAGGTCCTGGCATCGGGTGTGGCTTCCCATTCCTCGGCCAGTTCGGGCGCGAGCTGGTTGGTCTCGTCGACAGCCGTGAGGTAGTTGAAGAGTCCGCCCATGCCCATGTTTGACACGAAGCCGTTCTCGAACGTCGCCGGATCGACGGTATCGGTGGTCGAACCGTGGCCAAGGCCGATCCTCAGCGTCCCGCCGCGTTGCGGTTCGGACGCCCGTGCCGCGCCGCCTTCCAGCAGTGCCGGCCCGGCAACAGCCGCAGCGCCGACGGCAGCTGCGCCGCCGAGAACGGTGCGCCGTGATGCGCCGGTCTTGTGACTAGTATCATCCATGGTTTCGTAACCTCCCGTAGTCTATCTAAAGTGGCAAAGCCAATGACATGACCGTCATCATGACAGATCACCCGGATTCTTTCCACAAGGTTGACTCCGTTCCCTCCGCCGGCGCCCGGGGAGACAGGACCGGCCGGCCATGGAAGACCTGGTCCATGATCACCAGCCGCTTGCAGTCTGGCCTCAACGCCGATACCGCCCTTGCCGTCCATGGAAGTCCGTGCGCTCCTGCCCGTCAGCGCGGATCGCGCGGGCGCCACCGGACGTCCCGTGGCGCCGGTCTCGGCAAGGATTGGGTCAGCGGCGCAGGGGCATGGGCGGCAGATCACACGATCCTTGCTGGCGTCGATGCCGGACATGCCATGCTGTCACCGGCAAGACGGGCCATGGTGAAGGCTTCAATGGAGGGCGGCATGTTGCATCGGTGTGTGCGAACGTGTTGCGCTTTCCTGGCTCTGGCGGGAGTCCTGGCGTGCCAGCACGTTATGGCGCAGGGCATCGACGATGCGGTCGAACTCCATGACGCCGGCAGATTCGACGAAGCATTCAGCGAATTCTGGAGGCTTGCCGGCAACGGGCACACGGCAGCCCTCCACTATCTGGGGCGCATGTATCTCGAAGGCTCCGGTGTCGAGGAAGATCCCCGAACGGCCGCCTTGTGGTTTCGTCTTGCCGCCGAGCACGGCCACTTCGACTCCATCGTGCAGCTCGCCGAGATGTACAGGTCGGGCGAGGGCGTTCCACGTGACGCTGACGAGGCCGCACGGCTCGCCCTCCTTGCGGCCAAGCAGGGGCAGGATGAGGTGGAGAAATGGATCGAGTTTGCGATCTCCCCGGAGAGTGTCATTGCCGCGGCCGAGTCTGAAACAGCGCCAGCGTTGCAGCCGGAAAGCGTCGAGGCATCACTGGACCTCGACCGCGCCGAACGCCGATCCATCCAGGCGGGCCTCGCGTCCCTCGGTTTCGATCCAGGCCCGGCAGACGGACTCTTCGGCCGAAAAACACGCGAGGCCCTGAAGGCCTGGCAGGAGGCCAAAGGCGACGACGCAACGGGCTGGCTGACGGCCGACGAAGCCATCGCGCTGAAAGCAGCGGGCGAGGCCGAAGAAGAGGCGCGAGCGGCCATGCGTCCCGGCGACGAGTTCCGGGATTGCCCGCAGTGCCCGGAGATGGTGGTGGTGCCCGCAGGCTCGTTCATCATGGGCTCGCCTGCTTCGGAAGCGGACACTCGAGATGCTGAAGGCCCGCAGCGCAGGGTGGCGATTGCCAAGCCCTTTGCGGTGGGCAAGTTCGAGGTGACCTTCGCTGAGTGGGATGCCTGCGTCGTCGCAGGCGGGTGCAACGGATACCGACCGGATCATAGAGGTCGGGGCCGCGGTCAACGCCCTGTCATCCGCGTGAACTGGTACGACAGTCAGTCCTATATCGCCTGGCTGTCACGGGAGACGGGCGAGAAGTATCTTCTACTGTCCGAGGCCGAGTGGGAGTATGCGGCGCGTGCAGGGACGCGAACGCGCTATCACTGGGGAGACAGGATCGGCGTCAACCGGGCGAATTGTTGGGGTTGCGGCGGGCGATGGGATGGTCACTGGACGGCTCCTGCCGGATCGTTTCGGGCGAATGGTTTCGGGTTGCACGATATGCACGGGAATGTTCGCGAATGGGTCAGGGACTGTTGGCACCAGAACTATGCTGGAGCGCCAAGCGACGGACGCGCCTGGAATACGGGAGGAGATTGCGCACGCCGCGTTGTCCGCGGCGGTTCCTGGGCTGGCAGTGCAGAGGATATGCGAGCCGCCAAACGCCTTGGGCTTGCATCCTCAATCCGTCACGATTTCCTCGGGTTCCGTGTTGCCCGGGCGCTCGCCCCTTGAGTCGTGACGGGTTTGCGTTCACCGTTCGGTTGGTGCTGGCAGCCTTCCTTGTTTGCCGGCGCCGACGACACGCGCTTTGCGCCTGACCGAGACGAGGGGGGATCATGAAAGACGACACGTTGGCCGACGGCAAGACGGTTCGAGCGCGCCATAGTCTGCCCGTGCAGGCCGGGTTCTTCGATGGTTTGCGGGCCTCGCCCTTTGTTCCTTTCTATGAGGACCGCATCGGATCCAGGGCCGCGTTCACGGTCTACAGCGGTCACATGTCTCCGGTACTCCTCGATGAAGATGACGAGGCCATCGAGGCCGAATACTGGCACCTGCGCCGTGAGGCGACACTGTTCGACGTGCCCGAGCATGCCATCGAGTTCGTCGGCGCGGATGCCGCCCGCTTCCTCGACCACCTGATGCCGCGCCGCATCGCATCGCTGAAGGTCGGGCGTTGCCGCTACGGCTTCATGTGCTACCCCGACGGCGGCATCCTGATGGACGGCATCCTCGTGCGTCTGGCCGAGGACCGTTTCCGCTATGTGCTGGCCGACGGCGAGATCTTCGGTTGGCTCAAGGCGCACCAGCCGGATTTCGACGTCGCGATCGTCGACACCGAGGACTGGGTGCTTCAGATCCAGGGGCCGCGCTCTCTCGACGTGCTGGGGGCCCTGTGCGACGGCGATGCCCCTGATCCCTTTCCCTATTTCAGCGCCGCCCGCGTCACGATGGCGGGCCAGCCGCTGCTCGCGACACGCACCGGCTGGACGAGCGAGATGGGGTTCGAACTCTATGTACCCTGGAACACCGACCACGGCGTTCTCTGGGATCATCTCACGGGCGTGGGCGGACGACATGGACTGCGTTTTGCCTCCATGGCGTGCATGAACATCCGTCGCATCGAGGCGGGCATCCTCAACAACGGCACCGACATGTCTCCTGCCATGACGCCTTATGCCGCGGGTCTGGGCCACTTCGTCGATATCGACAAGGAGGGGTTCGTCGGTCGCGATGCCCTTCTGGCGGCCGACCGGCGGCCGCGGCTTGTGGGTCTGAAGGCGTCCGGCAGGATCAGGCCCGGCATGGCGCTGACGCTTGAGGGTACGGTGGTCGGACGGCTGACCGCCACCGACTTTTCGCCTTACCTTGGGCACTATGTGGGCTATGCGCTCTTCGAGGAAGCCGGAGACTGGGCCGGCCGGGAGGTCGCCTGCGGCGATGACGGGGTGCCGGGCGAAACCCTCGATCTCCCCTTCTACGACCCCGACAAGCTGATTCCGCGAGGCAGGGTCAACGCACAGGTCTGATCCGGCGCCCACGTTCGCGTGCCATGTCACCGGCCATCTGATGTTCGGCTGGCAGGCGGCATGGTTCCCGGCAGGCTATTTGAGGAATGCACAGGATCAAGACGGATGCATGGCGCGACGATGCGGTGAGGACCGATGTACGTCGTTTCGGGACCGGTCGGCCGTCAGCAGGTGCACTGTCAGGCGCCGCCGCCTCGACGCCGGGATGCAGGCGTCCCTCGAATGGTTCAGTCACCGCAGTGATCCCGAAGGCCTGCCGCGTGCCGGCCAGGCACATTTCCGGTTCGTGACAATCCACCCTTTCGAGGACGGCACCGGCCGTGTCGCGCGCCCGATTGCCCATCGGGCGCCGGCACAGTCCGAAGCCTCATGGCAGCGCTTCTGCAGCATGTCGAAGTCAGATCCTCAAGGAACGCTCCGACTGCCACGACGCCCTTGAAAGCGCGCAGAAGGGCACTCTCGGCATGACTGACCGGCTGGTCCGGTTCCGCGGGTGTTTTTCGCGAGCGATCGACGGTGCCGGGGCGGCCTGCGCGGATGTTCTGCGCAAGGCCGATTTCTGGCAACGCTACGCCGGTTGGCCGTTCACCAAACGCCAAAAGGCGGTGCTCGACAGATTCCTTGATGGATTCGAAGACAAGTCAGCCACACGAAAGTGGGCAATGATCGGCAGTGGGCAGCGATCGGCAAAGGTTCGATGCCGACGGCGCAGCGCGACATCAACGAACTGATCCAGCGCGCAATCCTTCGCCGCAATCCGGGAGGCAGCAAGAACACAAGCCATGACCTGACGATGGAGGCAGATCGTCAGGTGCTGCGGCGCCAGGACGTCGGCTTCGACTGCTGACGCAAACCGCGACAGCCCGCTTCCGGGAGCCTGCCGGGATCGAAAGATGGTGGAGCCGAGGGGGGTCGAACCCCTGACCTCTTGAATGCCATTCAAGCGCTCTCCCGACTGAGCTACGGCCCCGCAAGGGAATCAACGATGCTGCACCCTATGGACAGGCGGCCATCGGCGCAAGACCGCCTTGCCGTCACTCCTCGATCTCGGGCTGCGCCCCGCTGTCGACGCCGTCATCGTCATCGGTCTCGAGGGTCACATCGGCGTCATCGTCATCCTCGACAACGTCATCTTCCTCGGCGACGACCGACGGGTCGTCGTGGTCCATGGTGGCGATTGTTCCGCATTGGGGGCAATACGCGGGAGACCGACCGAAGTCGTAGAACTTGGCAGAGCATGCCTTACAGGTGATCTTGGCGCCCCAATCGGCCTTGGGCATGATGTCAATCCCTGATCGAAGTGGTCATTCAAGGCGGCAAGCCGGATATAGTCTCAGCCCTGATCTGTCAAAGGGAAGGTTGCAGGCAATGGGGTCCGGAATGACGATGAACCCGAGTCCGTGGATACCGGGCGCCGGAGAAGACGCCGTGACGCAGCCCACAGGGGCAGTGATTGCCCGCCCCGTGGTCCCGTTTTCGGGGGCCGTGCGCGTTCCCGGAGACAAGTCAATCTCGCACAGGGCACTTGTTCTCGGGGGCCTGACGGTCGGCCAAACCACCGTCAGGGGATTGCTTGAGGGCGAGGATGTCCTGGCGACGGCTTCGGCCATGGGGTTGCTGGGCGCCCATGTCGAACGCGACGCGTCCACGGTGTGGCGCATCAACGGATGCGGCCTCTCGGGACTGAAGGAACCCGAAGACGTTCTCGACCTCGGCAATGCCGGCACCGGTGTGCGGCTGTTGTGCGGCGTTGCGGCGGGACACACCTTCACCACGTTCCTCAGCGGCGACAGGTCGCTCTCGCGCCGACCCATGGGCCGTGTCATGGCTCCCCTGGAGGAAATGGGGACCCGGTTTGTCTGCCGTAGCGGGGACTGTCTTCCCATGGCCGTGACGGGTGGCGATCCCCTGTTGCCGGTGCATCACGAGCTCCGGGTGCCGTCGGCGCAGGTGAAGTCGGCGGTGCTGCTGGCAGGCCTCCACGCACCTGGAACCACCACCGTGGTGGAAAAGGCTCCGCTGCGCGATCATACCGAGCGCCTTTTGCGCGCCTTCGGCGCCTCCCTGGAGATCGTGACGGGTGTGAATGGCGAGCGGTCGATCAGCATTGCCGGACAACCCGAACTCGTTCCCGTCGACGTTCATGTGCCCGGAGATCCTTCGTCGGCCGCCTTTCTCATCGGCCTTGGCGCAGCGCTGCCCGGTGCGGCGCTCACCGTCAGGCATGTCGGCATCAATCCGACGCGGACGGGTTTCTTCGAGACCCTGAAGGACATGGGAGCCGATCTCGCCTTCATCAATCACCGCGACATGGCAGGCGAGCCCGTCGCCGATATCGCCGTTGAGGGAACGACGCTCAAGGGCATTGAGGTGCCTCCGGAACGGGCTCCCTCCATGATTGACGAGTATCCCGTGCTGGCGGTCATTGCGGCGACGGCCGAGGGCCCGACAGTGATGCGGGGACTCGCCGAACTCCGGGTCAAGGAAAGCGACCGCCTTGCCGCTGCCGCCGCCGGTCTCGCGGCCAATGGCGTCAGGGTCGACGAAGAGCGGGACGGGCTGGTGGTGCATGGCGTGGCTGGCCGGCCTCCGGGAGGAGGCTGCGTTGCCGTCAATCTCGATCACCGGATTGCCATGGCTTTCCTGGTGATGGGACTGCTGTCGCAGGACGGCGTAGCGGTCGACGACAGCGGCGCCATCGACACCAGTTTTCCGGGGTTCGTTCGACTCCTTGAAGGGCTTGGCGCGGAGTTCGGCGAATGGAAGAGGTGATCGTGATTGCCGTCGACGGCCCGGTCGCCGCCGGCAAGGGAACACTTTCCCGCCGGCTGGCGGTGCGGACAGGCCTGAACCATCTCGACAGCGGCATGATCTACCGGGCCGTGGCCTCCCGCGTTCTCGATGCCGGTGATGATGCCGGAAACGCTGAAGCGTGCAGGTGGGCGGCGGAACGTCTGGTCGCAGCAGATCTCGAGCGGCCGGGACTGCGCGATCAGCAGGTCGGTTCCGTGGCCTCGCAAATCTCCGCCCATCGGGAGGTGCGCGTCGCTCTGGTCGAGTTCCAGCGCCGTTTTGGCGCAACGCCGCCGGGCGCGGTGGTTGACGGACGCGACATCGGTACCGTTGTCTTCCCCGATGCCGATGTGAAGTTCTTCGTCACGGCGCATGTCCGCACGCGGGCCGCACGGCGTCATCGGGAACTGGTGCAAAGGGGCGAGTCAATCGATTTCCGCAGTGTTCTGACGGAGATTTCCGAAAGGGACCGTCGCGACAGGGAACGGATCTGGGCGCCGTTGCGCCAGGCAGACGACGCCATCGTCATCGATACGACCACGCTTGACGCCGCGGCAGCGGCGCAGGAGGCGCTCGACATCGCCCGCCAGCGCCTGCCTTCCCTGCCCGTTTTCTCTGAAACACGTTTTCTCTGAAACACTCTTTCATGCTCCGGGGCGAGCGCTCCGGGCACGCATGGCTGGTTTTGAGTTGAAGATGATCACGGCTGGCGCTATACGGACGCCGCCACATGCCGAACGACGGCTTGTTGCGACCTCCGTCTCGCCCCGGCGAAATCCCAAAGCGGAGGCACTGGAAGCACACACACACCAGCTTCCGGCAATCCTGAGGACATCAACTCCATGACCAACGACACGAGCACGGCGCAGGATGCGTCGGCCTCCGCCACGCCCGCAACGGAAGAGAACTTTGCGGATCTCTTCAACGAGTTCCTTGAGCGCGTCAACATTGTCGAAGGCGCGGTCACCAGCGGAACCGTTCTCGATATCCAGGGTGACCTGGTGCTGATCGATGTCGGGCTCAAGGCCGAGGGGCGGGTGCCGCTTCGCGAATTCAACACCGCCGGTGGCGAGCCTGCCGTGTCTGTGGGCGACAAGGTCGAGGTGTTTGTCGAGCGCCTGGAGAACAACCAGGGCGAAACGGTCCTTTCGAGGGAAAAGGCCCAGCGCGAGGAAGTCTGGAATCAGCTTGAGGCGGCCTTTGCAACCGGCGACCGCGTCAAGGGATACATCTACCAGCGGGTCAAGGGTGGTTTCACCATCAATCTTGGCGGCGCCTTTGCCTTCCTCCCGGGCAGCCAGATCGACATTCGTCCGGTTCGCGACGTCACACCGCTCATGGGCGAGGAGCACGAGTTTCGCATTCTCAAGATGGACCGCCGGCGCAGCAACATCGTGGTGTCCAGACGTTCCGTTCTCGAGGATGAGCGCGCCGACCAGCGTGCCGAACTGATCGCCGGTCTCGCCGAAGGTCAGGTGCTCGAGGGCGTGGTCAAGAACATCACCGACTACGGTGCCTTCGTCGATCTCGGGGGGCTCGACGGGTTGCTTCACGTCACGGACATGTCTTGGCGGCGCATCAATCACCCCGGCGAGGCCGTCTCCATCGGTCAGACGGTGCGTGTCCAGGTGATTCGCTTCAACCCGGAAAACCAACGCATTTCACTGGGCATGAAGCAGCTTGAGACGGATCCCTGGGAGGGCGTGGGCGCCAAGTACCCGGTCAGCGCCCGGTTCACGGGGCGCATCACCAACATTACCGACTACGGCGCCTTCGTGGAGCTCGAGCCTGGCGTCGAGGGTCTGGTCCATGTTTCGGAAATGAGCTGGACCCGCAAGAACGTTCACCCGGGCAAGATCGCCTCGACCAGCCAGGAAGTTGAGGTCGAGATTCTTGACGTGGATGCCGGCAAGCGCCGCATCAGCCTCGGCATCAAGCAGACCCAGAGCAATCCGTGGGAGATCTTCCTGATCGAACATCCGGTCGGCAGCGAGGTCGAGGGCGAGGTGCGGAACATCACCGAATTTGGACTCTTCATCAACATTGGTGGCGACCTCGACGGTATGGTGCACATGTCCGATCTTTCATGGAAGCAGAATGCCGACGAGGAGATCGGGAAGTATCACAAGGGCGACCAGGTCAAGGCGAAGGTTCTCGACGTTGACGTCGAGAAAGAGCGCATCAGTCTCGGCATCAAGCAGCTTGAACCCGATCCCTATGTCGATGCCATGGATGGCATCTCACGGGGGGCGGTGGTGACCTGCACGGTGGCCCGGGTGACGGATGGCGGCGTGGAGGTGCTGATCAACGGAGTTGTTCCGGGCGTGGTCCGGAAGGCCGAACTCGCTCGTGACCGCAGCGATCAGCGGCCGAACCGCTTTGCTGCCGGCGACAGGCTGGATGCCAAGGTCACCAACATCGACAAGGCGTCCCGTCGCGTATCCCTTTCCGTCAAGGCCCTCGAGATCGAGGAAGAAAAGAAGGTCATGGAGGCTTACGGCTCTGCGGACAGTGGCGCCACCCTGGGCGATATCCTCGGTGCGGCCCTGTCAGCCCGCACTGCCGAAGGCGACGGTGCGGCTCCATCGGCCAACACCACCGACGCTGACGGCGGTGAAGGGCCCGAAGTCGGCGATGCGGTCCCTTCGGCCGACTCTGATCAAGCCGACGTTGGCGATGAGGCACAATCGCCTGGCACTGATGATGTTGACGAGGCCGAAGTCGGCGCCGACGCTGCGCAAGGCGATGCCAGCGACGACGACGAGGATGGCAAGGCGAGCAAGGACTCCGGGTCCTGAGCCAGTCGGCAGCCGCTGAACCGGACGTCTGTGGCTTCGAGGTTCCGTGACGGCACCCCGCAGTGCTGGACAGAGCCATGGGCTCGCAACTCCAGCGCCAGCGGGGTCTGTCTCTCGAAAAGGCTCAGCAATGGTTCATGGATGGCGGGCGGCGCAGGTCGGCGCGAAAGGCTCGACGCCGTGGCGCTCAAGAAGTGCCGCCATGGCTGGCCGCGCCTGGGTTCTCTGGACGATGGCGCCGACATGTTTCTCGCGGGCGATCATGGCATGGCAGTCCCAGTGCATGGTGGCCTCGACGAGAAGAAGGATGTCGGCCGTCGAAAAGCGTTCGCCGACCAGCCATGTCCGGCCGGCCACGCTGGCGTCGAGTTGCCGCCACAGGTCATCGGCATTGCGCCGCGCCGCCTGGCGCACGCCATCGACGCCGTCAGGTGCGGTCGTGTACCAGTCGGCGTGATACTCGTTGGCGACCGTCGGGTGAACCACGGATCCCAGCCACACCATCCACTGGTACCACCATGCCCTTTCCTGGCTTCCCGGCGGCGGAGCGAGGCCCGCGCCCTCGTGCCTGTCGGCAAGATGCATGGCGATGGCGGAGCCCTCGTAGATGACGAGATCGCCGTCGACCAACGTCGGAACAAGGCCGTCAGGACGCAGTTCGAGATACGCGGGATCCGTTGAACGTCCATCGGGAAGAGTCACCGTCTCGTAAGGAACGCCGATCTCATCGAGCGTACCTTCGGGAACCATGGACATGGTGAAGGGTTTGCCATAGAGGCGATACATGTTCAGGTCTCCTGTTCGTGTGGAGGGCCCAGACATTGCCGATTATCGATGCCAATGGAACCGGTATCTACGTCGAATGTCACGGGGATCCTGATGGACCGCCCATTCTTCTCGTCAGGGGACTTGGATCCCAGATCATTCACTGGCCCGATGCCCTGATCGGCTGCTTTGTGGATCACGGCATGCGCGTCATCATGCCCGACAACCGCGACGCCGGTCTGTCGCAGAAGTTCGACGAATTCGAAACGATCCCGGCGGAGGAAGCGCTTCGCCTGGAGGCCAGCGGCCTTCCTGCCGAGGCGCCCTACTCCATTCAGGACATCGTCGACGATCATGTCGGTGTGCTTGATCATTTCGGCGTGGCCTGCTCCCACGTCTTCGGTGTTTCCATGGGCGGCATGATTGTGCAGACCATGGCTTTCACCTGCCCCCAACGGGTGAGGACCATGACCTCGGTCATGTCGTCTTCCGGCAATCCGGAACTTCCTTCGATGGCGCCCGAAGTGCGGCGCCTGCTGCTCGCATCCCCCGACGATGCGCAAGATCGTGATTCGGTCATCGCCTTCACGCTGGCCTGCGATCGGGTCTGGGGGAGTCCGGAGTATCCCTTCGACGAGAGGGAAAGAGCGGACCTCATCGCCCGGGCGTTCGATCGTTGCTACACACCGTCAGGGGTTCTGCGTCAGTACCTCGCCGTGCGCCAGGATGGCTCGCGGGTCGAGCGCCTGCGGACGATTGGCGCCCCAAGTCTGGTGATCCACGGCGCCGACGACGCCCTGCTGTCGATCGAACACGGGCGCGATACCGCGGCCAGCATTCCCGGTTGCGTGCTTGTCGAGATCCCCGGCATGGGTCATGATCTCGAAGGCCGGCTCGCCCCGATGATCGCCGGGTTTGCGGCGCATCACGCGCACGCGAGGGGGTGACAATCCCGGGCGCCGTCGGCCTTGATCGTGGCCAGCGCATCATGCGTGCACGAGCTGTCAGGGTTTTCGTTCCACCGTGCGAAAGGCACCTTCGTTACCCGACGAAGGCCGAAATCAAACGGCACCCGGCGGCCCGTTACAGCCGTCTGGTCAACGACCTCATCTCGGCAAGCAAAGAGCGCTCCATGACTCGTGTGCGCCACATTGCAATGTGGCTTGCCCCTGCGCTGACCCGCCATAGGGCCTTTCAACGCCCCGCCCGCACGGCCACGGCCCGGTCCAGCGCCCGCTCCGCCCTGCAGGCGGCGCTCCTCGATCAGACCCCTGAGGCCCGCGACATCCGCTGCATGGGGCGCATGCAAGCCCATCTTCTCGCCCTGCGGGCTCCTGATCCCAACCACCCGGCTCGTGCGACTGATCTCGATCGCGACAAACACTGTGGTCACCTCGGCACCGGTCGGCGCCACGGGTTCGATCCCTGAGGACATCGTCAGGGTCTCCTCTTCATGTGAGATAAGGACGGCACTGTCGCGCCGACCGCACAACGGCCCTCATAGGACCTGTGACCTGAAAGCTTGCCGTTTCTCACCCCCTTCGTGCGTCATGGGCCGAGTTGGACCGGCTGAGTGGCGCGTACCACCATTGCAGTCGGTTTGCGTCCCTGCTGTCCGATCTGGCCGGAGGGATGCGTGCCGAGGTGTTCGATGCGGACATCGGGTGCAAATGAGGCGATTCCTCGGGATTGAAACCCCTCACGAGCTGCCAGCCGACTCAGCCCGCACCTCCAGCAGGTTGCGCACGTCGCGCCCACAGACCACCGCGATCAGATGGATGGGCTCGCCGCGGTCCCGGTATCTGTCCGCATAGCCGCGCTCCCGCATCTGAGTGAACGCCTCTGCAAGCTTCGTTTCGATGTCCTCGTCCGTGTCCACCATCTTGAACTCGAGAATGAACACCTGCCCACCGGTGCGCACCACCATATCGGCACGCCCGTGGCTGGTGGTCTCTTCCGCACACACATCCACTCCGATGGCGCGGAAACACATATGCAGCAGACCGGCATACCAGGCCTCATAGCGGGCCAGATCTCCTACCGTGTGCCATGAATAGGGAATACTGGCCAGGTAGGCCTTGAGGGTCTCTGCAAAGCCGGCGACATCGTTGGCCTCAAGCCGGTCACGCAGTGACGCCCCCTCATCCGCCGGCACCCGGCTTTGTGGATTCAGATAGGCCAGCAACTCGTCATTCAGGCTGAGCCTGACCTCCTGATTGGGAGAGTCCAGCCGATACACGGTCCTGTGTGCCTCTTGTCTCTCGTCTGTGATGGTCAGATAGCCGGTCTGGAACAGCAACGCCTCGGCGCTGATATCCTCAATCTCGAACTTCGAGACCAATGACTCGTCGGCCAGGCATCCCTCCAGGTCCAGCGGGCTGATCGACTTGGCCTTCAAGGTCTCGAACAGAAAGGTCGGGGAGCCGGTCTGGAACCAATAGGGTTTGAACTTGCGGTCTTCGAACAGCAGCAACACATCAAAAGGATTGTAGAGCCGGTCGCTTCCCAGCCAGTTGTAGCCGTTGTACCAGGTGCGGATCGTATCCCGGTCCAACCCGTCGAGCTCGGGCGCGAACACGGTGTCGATATCGTCATCAGTATAACCACAGATCGTGGCAAAGCGGGGATCGAGGCTGATATCCTTGAGATTGTTGAGACCCGAGAACAGGCTGACCTTGGAGAACATGCTGACGCCGGTGACGAAGACGAAACGGACATGTTTGGCGCTGCCTTTGATGATGCTGTAGAAGCCCTGCAGATAGTCGCGGTTGGCACGAGCCCGATCAGGATGGGGCAATCCGTCCAGGATCGGTTTGTCATACTCATCCACGAGGACTACCACCTGTTGTCCTGACTTCCCATGAAGGTGGTAGAGGAGAGTTCGCAAACGTTCAGGAGGCGCTTCCGCGGGTCTCGGCGGATCCAATCCGGCAGCATGTTCGATCAGGCCGAGTTGATTGGCGATGTTGCGTTCAATGTCCTCTGGCCCGTCAGACTTCCCATCAAAGCTCAGCCGCACCACCGGATGGGTGACTGACCAGTCCCAGTGATCATGGATGGCCAGGCCCCGAAACAGGTCCTCCTGCCCCGCGAACAATGCGCTGATCGTGTCCACCAGCAGACTCTTGCCGAACCGGCGGGGTCGAGAGAGGAAGTAATGGCGACCAGCAGACACAAGCTGCCGGATGAGTGGCGTCTTGTCGACATAGTAGAATCCCTCGCTGCGAATTGTCGCGAAGTCCTGGATCCCGATGGGCAGAGACTGACGAGTCATGTCAACAGTTCCACATGATTATCCTGTGCTGAGGTTTCCCCAAGACCATCAACATGGGAGGTTTGGCATGACCGCTCCGGTTTCAATCACGCGGACCGATGGCACACCGGCAGATTTGCATGATGCGGCATGGAAGAGCAAATCGGTGACCATGGCACTGCGCCTGATGACGCTGGCGATGCTTCTGAGGGGAGTATCGCGGAGCATGGCAGCCGAGACATTCAGGGTGACGGTGCGGGTGCTCGGCAACTGGATCGCCCGCTACACCGGAACGCCGAGTTCCAACGGACGGCCCGCCTTGCCCTTCGAGATTCACCGGGTGTGTTCCTCGAAGATCGAGAACACCCTCTCTTGCTGATCGATCTACTGTTGCGCCGCCTGACGCTTTCTCCCGGCACACCGGTCTTCCAGTCCGCTCGATGAGCGAGCAGGAAGCCGCATGTCCCAACATCGGCAGAACACGCGACATTCATTGCATTGTTCGCATTCGGCCCCTGACATGACCTCCTGCGCCGTCGATCAGAGCCGATTCGCCGGCGGTTCCACGCCTGGAATTTTGTCGCTGGCGCCCCCGCCGGTGCCAGCGAGGGGGTTTTCTGGCAGACACTGCATAGCAGCAGAATGAAGGGGATACGACGAGGAGAAGACGCTGACCTCCCTGGTCGACGACTGGGACCGTTACGGCAAACGGAACCCGGACAAATCCAGCGTGGTGCTGGCGCGCACCCGCACCGAGGCGGCCGCGCTGTCCCATCTGATGAGGGAGCGCCGGCTCTCCGCTTCGGGGGCCGATGAGGAGGCCGGGAGGAAGCGGGTGATCGTACATGTAAGCCGGGGGACCGAGGACGATCGGGCGTCGTCTCCCCTGGAGACCGCCGTTGGCGACCGGTTGCGCATCGACACCATCCGCTGGGAGAAGCAGCTGTTCAACGGCACCGTGGTCACGGTGGAGGACATCAAGGTCCGAAGGGGCGGGGTTGCAAACAACCCGGAAGGATATGGCCGGGAGACCGGCGGGCCCTCGGTGCTGATTTCGGCGCGCACGGAAGACGGGTGCAAGGTGAAGTTCCGGCATGACGAGATTCGTGACTGGTACGGGAACATATGTCTTGATCACGGCTATGCGATGACCATTGCATCGGCGCAAGGCTTGACCGTCGACCGGGTTTTCCTGCTGGCCGACGCGAGGCCGGCCTGGGAGACCATCTATCCCGCGGCGCTCCGGCACCGGGACAGGCTCGACATCTACGTCAACCGGGCGCCTCTGGCCCTCGATATCGCCGACAGGCGGGCCGACAACGACCGGGAAGTGCCGGTTGCCGATACCGAGATACGGGCCTATCTGGCCGAACGCTGGTCGCGCACCCGGCCAAAGGAGGCGGCGCTGGACCATATGGCCGATGGTGTATGGAAAGATCGGGGGACGGCAACGCATTGGCCCGCATTGCGCGGGATATCCGGTGCATCGCCCGTCGCTGGCGTCACGGCCAGGCGGTGGCGGCCTTCGCCGAGGGCCAGCGCGAGGTCCTGGCGAGCTGCGTGAGCGGACCCGCATCCAGGGCGACGCCACGGCTCTGGGTACCGCCTTGCGGGAGACCCTCGATCGTCATGGCGCGCTGCTGAAACAGGCCGGGATCTTCCGCGCCCGACCGGCGGCGTTCGCCTCCCTGCTGGCCGAGCACGGCGGCATCGGGCCCAAGGACCTCGATGCCTTCGAGGCGCTTCATGCCCGGGCAAGCCGCCACCGCCGCGCCGCCACCATGCGGCGGGCGCATCGGATCAGGCGGGAGGCGAAGCTGGCGGCAGGGCAGGCCGGCCTGCCGAAAACGCCCGAACAGCGCGAACGGCGGGTACGGGAGGACGCTCTTGAGTTCTCCCGGTTGTGCGGGAAGAACTCGACGCCTATGTCCGCCGCGAGACGGGGCAGGGCCGCACGCGCCGAGGCGAGACACAGCTCCCCCTTCGCGCCAGCGCCCGTTCTCGCGCTCGCACAAACCCCGCGCCAGGGATGAGCGGGTGCTGCCTTCGACAGCCGATGCCGCCTTCAGCCAGTCAACCGTCGTCGCAACGAGATGTCGAAAGCCAATCCTCATGGTCCATGATGGAGGGCCTCATGAACCAGGATTAACCGTGTCCGGTTGAAAGGCCACTGACGCCGACCCACCGGCGCGGGAGAAGGGGCGGGCCGGCACTGCCGTTTTCCGTTGTGAGAAGCCCCCTTCTCAGAATTGTATTATGCAGGATAGTAAAGTTAAAATCAGAGATTTATCGGAATACTTCAGCGCCTACGAGGTTGATAGGAATCAAATCGATGACGTAGAAGCGCTTCTTATCCGCGTGTTCAGCAACAGCATGATTAATCTCTCCAACCCAAGTTTTGGGAAATACAAACAAAAAAGAGGAGAGAAAAATCAACAATGAATTATGGGTGCTGATAATTAGGATATGCCTTCTTCATCATTCGATCTCCTTTTAATGTTCGACGATATGCTTTCAGATTTTCGATTTTGGCCCTTGCTTTTCGCATTTTCTTTTTATATCCTTAAGTGACATGATAATACTCTTCGTCATCGAGCATCGAAAGTGCTTCGACAATGTCATTCAGTTCACTCAGTGTGCGTGCCATTAGTTGCCTCTTAAATTCTGTTGTTAATTCTATTTATATTTACAAGAATCTGTTGGGGCGGAGAAAGAACCATGAAACAAATTTTTGCAGCGCTTCTTGTCGCCATGTTTATCCTCCCCGTATCAGCCCGGACGAACTTACTTGAAGGTCTTTGTATCGAAGCTGCTTTCCGCTCATGCCTCGGACCATGCTTGCCATCTGATCGATAGTGTCGTTGTCACGATCATTGTGACACCCGGAGAACTCCGTCACGTATCGGTCGAGATGCTTTACTGACATCTTGTGATAGGTGCCCTTGTAGCCGCGTTTCAACATGCTCCAGAAGCTTTCGATGCCGTTGGTGTGGATCATGCCGTTGACGTACTCTCCGGCGCTGTGTGCGACTGTTTGATGCTTCTCGGCAACTCCGTTATATGACTTCAGATCATCCGTGTAGACGGTAGCTTTTTCCGTATCAGTAGTTTCATTGACGAAACCATGTAGCGTGGCCTTGCGGGTGTTCTCGATCACTCTGGCGACAACCTGCTTGCTCTCACGATCCTTGACGCCAGCGACAACGGCCTTTCCGACCGGACCTCGCCCCTTGATCTCTTTCTTCTTCTTGCCGCCAACATATGTCTCATCAATTTCGACAGCCCCGGTGAAGAGATTGCCTTGACTCCGTTCCCACGTCTCTCGAATGCGATGGGCCAGGTGCCATGCTGTCTTCTGCGTCACGCCGAGATCGCGATGCAGCTTCATGGAAGAAACACACTTGAGGTCAGTCTTTAGCAGATAACCCGCCAGTGCCCATGTCTGAAACTTTCGTCGAATGTCCGCCCGACAGGGGCTTGCAAGTGCCCTGACGATGTGCTACCAATATGCTAGCAATATTGGAGGCAAGTCGATGGCAGCAATCCATGTGCGGCAACTCGACGACGAGGTGGTGGACCGCCTCAAGCAGCGCGCCTCGTCGAACAACCGCTCCCTTGAGGGCGAGGTGCGCCACATCCTCGAATGCGCCGCCGACGACGACATGGCGGCGAAGCGAGCCAGATTCCTCGCGGCGTCGGACCGGCTGCGGGAGAAGACCAGAGGCCGCAAGCAGACCCCGGCGGAAGTGCTGGTCCGCGAGGACCGCGACCGCGGCCATCGCGACGACTACTGATGCGCTTCGTGGTCGATGCGAGCGTGGCGGTCAAGCTGCTGGTCGACGAGCCCGATTCGGATACCGCGCGGGCACTGGCGGCAAGCGGGCAGGAGTTGCACGCGCCGCGCCTGATGGTTGCCGAGGTTGCCAATGCGCTGTGGCGCAAGGCGCGGCAAGGTCAGTTCGAGCTCGCCGATGCCGGCCCCGCCATGGCTGCCCTGTCCGACATGCCGATGCGCTGGAACGACGACGAGACCGTGGGCGCGGACGCGGTTCGTCTGGGGCTGGCGCTCGACCACCCGGTTTACGACTGCGTGTATCTTGCGCTGGCGCACCGCATCGGCGCGACGGTGATAACGGCGGACCGCCGATTCGCGAATACCGTGGCGCCGACCGAGCACGGCGAATCCGTGCTGACGCTGGCCGATTACGCGGAAACGCGATGATCGCGCATTTTTTTCGGATTTTTTCGATCATTCTCCTGTTCAAGGTCCTCCATGAAATTGCACCACGGTTGCATCATCGCCGTCTAGATATTCCGCCCACTGCGTCATCAGCCGGCGCCGCCGTTCAAGGAGATCGCTGCGCAGGTACGCCCCCTCGACCCCACCGACTGCGTGAGCCAGTGCCGCCTCGGCAAGCTCACGCGATTTGCCGGCATCCGCGCACCAGTCACGGAAGCTGGAGCAGAAACCGTGTACCGTTGTGCGTTCCGCAAGTCCGGTCGTGCGCAGAACCTTCATCAGTGTCATGTCCGACAAGGGCCTGCCGAGCCTTGTCGGCGACGGAAAAATCAATCCGGCAGTGTCGCGCAACGGACGCGCCCGCTCCAGGACGTCAAGTGCTGTGCCGGACAAGGGGACCCGATGCTCGACGCCGGCCTTCATGCGGCGCGCCGGAATGCGCCACTCACGGCGGACTGCATCGATTTCATCCCATGTTGCGCCGCGTGCCTCACCGGATCGAGCAGCCGTCAGGACCAGAAATCTCAGACACAGCCTTGCCGCCAGCGACACCCCGGATGCGTCCACGGTTTCGAGCGCCGCGGCGATCTCCGGGTAAGGCAGGGCGCGGTCGTGTTCCCTGACCGCGGGCATCATGGGCAGCGCACCATCAATGCCCTCGCCAGCGACGTTGAACTCGACGTAACCATGGGCCTGGGCCCATCGCAGGGTCGCGCGGATCCGCTGGCGGAGCTTGCGCGCGGTCTCCGGCTTTGTGGTCCAGAGGGGTGTCAGCACCCGCAGCACATCGTCGCGTCCGATCCGGTCCACGCGCATGGCGCCAAGGACCGGGAAAGCGTGCCGCTCCAGTTGCTGGGTCCAGTTCTTCTCGACCTTGGCGGTGCGCCAACGCGGTCGATTCGCTTCGAAGATCTTTCCCGCCGCTTCCCGGAATGTCGGCACTGTGGCCCGGCGCTTCGCCGTCAGCGGATCACCACCGGCCCGGGCGAGTTTCCGGTTCTCGAATGCCTTGTCCCGCGCTTCGGCGAGACTCACCAACGGGAACCCGCCCAACCCGATGTCGTGGCGCTTGCCGTCGATGGCGATCCGCTGGATCCAGCTTTTCGATGCGCCGGGAGCGATGGCGAGATAGAGAGTGTCCCTGTCTCCGTACAGGCCTGGTCTGGACAGGGAGCGAACCCTGGTGACAGTGAGCTTCCCCATTTTCCCCACGTTTTCCCCCACGCTGAATGAGGGAACACAGGGGACCTGCACGGAACATGCAAGATCAAGATACCGAGAAATGACCTTGATTCATTGACGATTTGAGAACGGGGCGGACGTGGGCGGAATGACAAGTGGTGCCCAGGGGCGGAATCGAACCACCGACACCATGATTTTCAGTCATGTGCTCTACCAACTGAGCTACCTGGGCACTCTCGGGCGCCGTCATAGAGAATTCGCCGTGTCTTGTCCATCACGTCGAGCTGTCTTCGTCGGGTGCTTCGGCGCCGTCCAGGTTCGCCGGTTCGCCTTCAATCACGTATGGCGGCGCGGCACCGATCCAGTGCGCCAGATCCTTCATGCCGCAGCGCCGGGAGCAGAACGGCGCATGGCGCGGGTCCGTCGGCGCGGCGCACACGGGACAGTGCCGGTTCGTCATGGCACCAGGCCGTGGCCGGCGAGAAGACCCGCTGTCTCGTAGAGGCCGAGCCCGACGACATTGCTGTAGGAACCGTTCAGTCGCCGTACGAAAGCCGCCGCCCTGCCCTGAATGGCGTAGGCCCCGGCCTTGCCTTTCCATTCGCCGCTGGCGAGGTAGGACTCGATGTCGTCAACCGACAGACGCCTGAAGGCGACGCGGGTGACGACAAGGCGCGAACGCGCGGCGCCCCGGACGAGGAGACAGATTCCACCATAGACCATGTGACTGCGCCCGGAAAGCAGCTCGAGACAGCCCCGGGCCGCGGCAGCGTCCTCTGGCCTGGGCAGGATCCGCCGGCCGCAGGCCACCACCGTATCGGCGGCAAGGATTGCGGCGCCGGGGCGGCGGCCGGCGACCGCGAGAGCCTTCTCCCGGGAGAGGCGGGCCGCCAACTGCCGCGGCAATTCACCCTTGCGCGGCGTTTCCGCGATGTTGGCGGGCACTGTCTCGTCGGGAACCACGGCGATCTGCGCGAGGAGGTCCGTGCGGCGCGGCGATGCCGAGGCCAGAATGAGAGGCATGTCAGGACATCCGGTCATGGTTGTCAGGCCTTCAGATCGCGGACAATGAGGTTGAGGGAAAGCGCTCTGCGATACGTGTGCGTATGTGGTCCCGCACCCCCCGGAAGGCATCGAGAATCATGTCCCTGTTGCCTTCGACGGCAACGGGATCGAATGTCATCCAGTACTCCACGTCGAGCGCCGCATAGCGGGTGAGTTCGACGGCGCGGTGCTGTGCCTCCGGCGACATGGTGATCACCAGATCGAAACTTTCGGCGCTGTCTTCGATGTCGCCGAAGGTCTTGGGTTGATGCCCGGACATGTCGATGCCGATTTCCGCCATGACCTCGATCATGAAGGGATTGGCTTCTTCGATCGGGCGCACGCCGGCCGAATCGATGAAGATGCTGTGACCGTAGAGGCTTTTCATGAGTCCTTCGGCCATGGGAGACCGCACGGCATTGTAGTTGCATGCGAAGAGCACGGCACCCGGCGTATCGGCCATGCCGTCAGCTCCGGATATGAAGGACGCAGAGCAGGGTAAAGAGCCGCCTCGCTGTCTCCGCGTCGATCGTCACGCGCTTGTCGAGAGTCTCGCGCAGCAGCACCGCGCCCTCGTCGTGGAGACCGCGGCGCCCCATGTCGAGCGCCTCGATTCGCGACGCAGGCGCGCTCTTGATGGCCTCGAAGTAGCTCTCGCACACCGTGAAATAGTCCTTCACGATCCGGCGGAAGGACTTGATCGGCATGGTGACTTCTCCAAGAGGCCGGTCCTCTTCGTCGCCAATCCCGAACACCAGGCTGCGGCCATCCCTGACCGCAAGGCACACGCGATAGGGTCCCGGCGGCAGACCTTCCGGCTCAAAGTGGTTGGACTCCAGGAGATCGTAGATGGCCACGGCCATCTCGTGTTCGACCTCGGCGCTGCGTCGCACCACCAGGCGGTCGTCGAGCCGGATATCGCTGATCCGGAAGCGGAGGTCGCCGTCGCCGGCCGTCATGACCGCAACGCGGCGAAAGCCATCGGCGCAATACGGGCTCCTGGCATGTCACGGTCATGCGCCATCATGGCTCACACTACCGGCAGTTCCATCGCCGGTTCAATCGGCCAGAACGCCGCACGGTTGTGCCGCCATCAGGGCGCTGTCCGGCAACCTTGTCCCATGCGCTGTTTCGACATGTGGCCATTGCGGCCCGGCATGATGCGCCGGCGGCGCCCCGTGAAGGATGACCAAAAGGCCGGGAGGGATGCCGCTCACGCCCTGGCCAGGGGCGAGGACAACCGATACCATCAGCTCTCCGGTCCTGAGCCTGATCTCTCACGCCCCGGCCGGAAGGATAACCTGTAGACCCTGGGAACAGACCAATCCATCATGTCGGGAACGTCAGCAACCGCGACCTGTCGAAGCGGATGGCGCCCGTCGCGTACCCAATCAACCCGGGGATCACACAGCATGGCCGGTCGAAAACCCTCTGTCATGAGCCAGTATCTGTTCTACGACCTTGCGGCAGCCCACCGGACTCTTCATGCGCGGTTGAATGACAGGTTGAAGAGCCTCGGCTTGCAGGTGGAATCCTGGCGAGTCCTGGAAACCCTGAGTTCTCATGACGGATTCACCATGGGTGATCTTGCAGACATCGTGCTGATGAACCCGCCGACATTGACCAAGCTCGTTGACCGCATGGTCTCGAATGGTCTGGTTCAGCGCACACTGTCGCCGGAGGATCACAGACGTGTGCACCTGGTCCTTACCGACGCAGGAACGGACCTCGTGGCCAGGGTCCGGTGCCATGCCGAAGAACAGGACCGGGACATTGTCGAACGTCTTGGCCGGGAAAGTGCGCAGGTTCTGCGCGAAGCCCTGCGCTCCCTGGCCTGATCATGGCATCGTTGGCGCCCCGGGCGGAGTCGATGGCGGGCCCGTTTCTCTCATCGGGATACATGACAGTTCCCCGACGAGCCGGTCCGGAATGGCTTCGGGAAACCTCCCTCTTCTGCAGGTCGGTGCCGGCGTTCCGGGTCGGGCTTCTGGTGCCGCGATGCGGAGCGGCCGGACTGTGGGGGCCGTCGTCGATCGCGAGCGCCGAGGTCGCCGTCAGCGAACTCAACGGCAAGGACGGCATCGGCCGTCGGGAAATCGAACTGGTCGTTATCGACTCGGCGGAAGAAGCAGCGATCCCGGCCGAACACGTCGTTGACGCGATGATTGCGAACCATGCACTCGATGCCATCGTCGGCATGCACATCAGTTCCGTGCGCCAGCGGCTGACGGGTATCGTGAACGGGCAGATTCCCTATGTCTATACGCCTCTTTACGAAGGCGGCGAGAACGGCGTGGGCGTGTTCGCGATCGGCGATACGCCGTCGCGGCAACTCGGACCGGCGATCACGTGGCTTCACGAAAACAGGCGGCTTGGGACCTGGGCCCTGATTGGCAACGACTATGTATGGCCCCGGGTGTCCCATCGCTATGCCAAGGCGCGGCTGGCAGCCATCGGCGCGAAACTGGCCTGCGAGCGCTACGTTCCCTTCGCTTGCGGCAATCTTGCACGGGAGGTCGAGACAATCGCCGGGTCGGGCGCCGACGCCGTCCTGGTATCGCTGGTGGGTCAGGATGCCGTCACCTTCAACAGGATCTTCGGCGCCATGGAACTCGACCGGAAGATGATCAGGCTCTCCTGCGCGATCGAGGAGAACGGCCTTCTGGCGAGCGGGTCGAGCAATCTCAAGCGCCTCTATTGCTCATCATCCTATTTCGGTTCCCTGGGCAACGAGAACAACGCCGGTTTTCGCGAACGCTACCATGGCTTCCACGGCCAGCGCGCGCCGATGCTGAACGCACTCGGACAGTCGACCTACGAGGGTCTGCATTTTCTGGCCTGTCTCCTCGAGGAAAGAGACGAGGGATGGCGGCGTCCCGGTGGGCAGCCCGGCAGACCGCTGGTCTATCGCAGTGCCCGGCACGGCTGCTACATCTCCAATCGGCACAACCCGGCGCCGACCTTTCTTGCCCGTGCCGACGGACTGGTGTTCGATTTGGTCGCCAGAATCGCCTGAGAATAATACTTGATATGGAAAATAATGTTCCGGTAACCTGACCGCTATCTGATCGACTGCAAGGCACAGTCCTGCAGCGGGGAGAGGATGGGTTGGTCTGGTTCCTGTCACTGGTCGCCCTCACGACCGCCGCTCTCGCGGTCATCTGGTTCCTTCACAGGTTCTACGCCAAGGCCAATCGCGATACCGCGCTTGTTCGCACCGGACTCGGCGGGCAGAAGGTCGTCATCGACGGCGGATGCCTTGCGCTCCCCATCGTCCACCAGATCCAGAAGGTTTCGATGAGCGCCCTGTCGCTTGCGCTGTCATGTCGGGGCGACAAGGCGCTGCTGACGGGAGATTTCCTGCGGGCCGACATCGAGGTGCAGTTCGAGATGCGGGTCATGCCAACGCCCGAGGGTGTGGCGACCGCGGCGCAATCGTTCGGGCGCGCCATCACGCGTGGCGGTGAGGCCGTCGAAGCCCTTGTCACGGGTCAGCTTGTCAACGCCATGCAGGATGCAGCAGCGTCGCGCGCCCTCGCCGCGATACACGCGGACCGGGCCGGCTACACCCGCGAGGTCGGTGAAGCGGTTCGCCAGCATGTCGAGCAACTCGGACTGGCGCTCATCTCCGTTGCGCTCCTGCGCATCGACCAGGCCAGTCTCGTCAGTGCCGACGACAACAACACCTTCAACGCTGAAGGCCTGCTCAGGCTCGCCAATCTCGTTGCCGAAAACCGCAAGGAAAGAGTCCGCATAGAGACCGCGGCCGAGATTGTGGTCCAGCAAAGCCGGCTCGAATGCGCCCAGAAACGCATCGCAATCGAACGCGAGGAAAAGGAAGCGGCCATCGCCCAACGCGAACACCTTGTTCGTCTCGAAGCTGAGGCGGAGGCCGTTTCGGCGATGGCAAGGGCGGAATCGTCGCGCAAGTCACAAGCTGCGGACCTCGAGAAGGACCGCAATATCGCTGCCGCGAGAATCGACAATGATCAGGACCTTCGCACGCGCGAGATGGCGGCCATCCTCACCCTTGAAGAGACCAAGATCGACCATGCGATGCAGCTTGCTGCCCGCCGTTGCGAAGAGGCCGAGGTGCGGGCCAGCGAAGAGGAGTCCCGGTCCAGGGTTGTGCTCGCAAGCGAGGCGGTTCAGACCGAACGGGAGGCGGCCATCGCCGAACGCGACAAGCGCCTGGCGATGATCAGGGCCGAGAAAGAGGCTGCCGTCGAGCAGGCGCTGACCCAGGCGCGGATGCGGAACCTGATGGCCAAGGCCAAGACGGAGGCCAGTGCCGTCGAAGCAGCGGCAATGGCAGAAAAGACGCGCCTCATGATGGAAGCCGAAGGATGTGCGGCGCTCATTTCCGCGGACAACACGATGAGCGATGCGGTGATCGCCAAACGGATCGAGGAACATCGCCTTGATCGCCTGCCTGAGATCATGGCGCAGATGATGAAGCCCGTCGAAAAAATCGACTCGATTCGCATCCATCAGCTGTCCGGTATTGCACCCCCGCAGACACAGTCAGGACCTGGCGGTGGCAACGACAGCGCGTTCGGCGCCGCCATGGACCAGATTCTGTCCATGGCCGTCCGTCTGCCGGCGATGAAGCAGATGGGTGAGGACATCGGACTCGATCTTGATGCCAACCTGGCAGGACGCACCGCTGACTACGCCAGCCGCCTGCGCCAGCGCTCCGCGGACGAGAACACGCCTCCAGCCACCTCGAAAGGAAGAAAGCCATGATCATGAACAGACGTCACTTCATTGCCGCGGCGAGCGCTGCCGCAACCCTGTTTCCGGCTGTCGGCCGGTCGTCGGACACGATCCGGCTCGGTTCGGTTCTTGACACGTCGGGAATATTCGATGCCTACGGCAAGCCCATGGACATGGCCCTGCGTCTTGCCGTCAAGGATATCAACGACTCAGGCGGTCTCAATGGCAAGGAAGTGGAGGTCGTCAGCTACGACACCCAATCCGACATGGCGCTCTACTCGCAATACGCCCGGTTGCTGGTCCGCAACGACGATGTCGATGTCGTCCATGGCGGCATCCTGTCGGCATCGCGTGAGGCGATCCGGCAGATTCTGCGCAAGGCGGACACGCTCTACTTCTACAACGTGCTCTACGAGGGCGGCGTCTGCGACCGCAACATCTTCATCAATGGCGTGACCCCGGCACAGCAGGTCGAGGCGCTGGTGCCGTTCGCCATGGAACGTTCCGGCACGCGGATCCATATCCTCGCGGCGGACTACAATTACGGGCAGATCACCGCAAAGTGGATCCAGAAATATGTTGCCGACAATGGCGGCGAGACCGTTGCCGTGGACTTCTTCCCCCTGGAGGTCTCCGAATTCGGCTCCACGATTGCAAAGATCCAGTCGCTTGATCCCGACCTGGTGATTGCTCCGCTGGTCGGCGGCGCGCACCTCTCGTTCTTCCGGCAGTGGGCGGCGGCAGGCATGAACGAGCGCATACCCCTGGCGTCGACGTCCCTGGGTGTGGGAAACGAGCACAAGGTGCTGACGGCGGATGAGGGCAACGGGATCATGGTGGCGTACCATTATTCCCAGGAACTCGATACGCCAGCCAACAACGATTTCAAGGTCCGTTGGGCGCAATCCTATGGCGATACGTCGGCGATTCACGAGATCGCGGTCTCGAACTACCAGGGAGTCCTGACATGGGCGGAGGCCGTTCGCAGGGCAGGCAGCACCGACCGTGCAGACGTGATCAACGCGCTTGAAGAGGGCATCTCGATCGAGGGACCCGGGGGAACTGTCACGGTCGATCCGCAAACCCATCATGCGAAGCTCGATGTCCATCTCATGATCCTCGAGAATCAGGGCATGACGGTGATCGAGACGTTGCCGCAGAGGCCACCGGTCGACACCCAGGCGGTCTGCGATCTCGCGGCCAACCCGGACGACAACACCCAGTACGAGATCCGGATCTGAAACCGGCCCAGGACCAGGATCACTGCCGACATTGCCTGATTCCTTCCTTCTGGAGGCGTCGTGGACCTGATCGCGGTCATGGCCGTCGAGTTCCTCTACGCGGTGGCGTCGCTGGTGTTGATCAGTGCCGGCCTCGCCGTCGTCTTCGGCATGATGCGGATCATCAACCTTGCACACGGCGAGTTCATGATGCTCGGTGGCTACATCACCATCACCGCCGTCAATCTCGGAATCGATGTCTTTGTTGCCATGATCATCATCGCGCCTCTCGCTGTGGCCCTGATCGGCGTCGTCGTCGAGCGACTCATTATCCGCCACCTCTACGGCCGTCTGGTCGACACCATGCTCGCCACCTGGGGGCTGAGTCTGTTCTTCATTGGTCTGGTGACCGTCATCTTCGGCAACACGACAACAGGAATCCCGACGCCGGTGCCGGGGTTTGCGGTCGGCGATTACAGAATCAACGGATACAGCTTCTTCATCATCCTGGTGGCGGTCCTGTTGCTCATCGCCATGGCTGTCATCCTGAAGTTCACCCGCCTGGGTCTGATCGCTCGCGGCACAATGGCTCGTTCCGACATCGCCGCGGTGCTCGGGCATGAACCTCAGCGCATCTACATGGCGACATTTGCGGTGGGTGCGGCGCTTTCCGGACTGGCCGGAGCGGTTCTTGCACCACTGGTCGGTCTGGTCCCCGGATCCGGCGCCGCCTACATCGCCAAGGCCTTCATCACGGTTATCGCCGGCGGGCCTCAGCTGCTGACTGGCCTTGCGAGCAGTGCTGCGTTCTTCGGCATCATCAACCAGCTGTTCACATTCGCCATCTCGCCGGTTATCGGCGAGGTGGCCCTGCTCGTGGCCGCGGTCATCCTGCTGCGGCTGCTCCCCCGGGGCATCACCGGGCGCTTCTTCAGAGAACGTTCACCGTGAAAGGAGCCGCCGGACGGGAAATTGCCGTGGTCGTGGCGGTGGCGGTCCCGCTCACGCTTGTCCTGCCCCAGGTCATCGACGCCTACACGCTCACCGTGCTTGCCATCTACGCCATGCTCGCACTGAGTCTGGGACTGGTCTGGGGTTACGGGGGAATCCTGTGTTTCGGCCAGGCGGCCTTTTTCGGGCTGGGCGCCTACGGCTATGCGATCGGCGCCCTCAACATGGGCGGGAGCACCATCGCCTTGATCACAGCGGTCGCGGTCGCAGCCGTCTTCGCTGCCGCTCTCGGCGCCATGATGTTCTACGGGCGTCTCGGCGACGTCTATCTCGCCATCATCACCCTGGTGGTGACCCTGATTCTCTACCGGTTCATGTCGTCGACTGCCGGCGAAGGGTATGTCATCGGCAAGGCGCGACTTGGAGGTTTCAACGGTATTCCCGGCTTTCCGACACTGCATGTTCCGGGGAACCCGTCAGCATACATCTGGGGTGAGGCATTCTACTACCTTTGCGCGGCGAGCCTGGTCCTCGTCCTGGCCCTTGTCACCCTCCTGTTGCGTTCCGGTTTCGGCAGGGTTGCTGTCGGTATTCGTGAAAACGAAACCCGCATGTCGCTGCTTGGCTATGACGTTCGGGCACGCAAGACAGCCCTGTTCACGATCGGTGCGGCGGTCGCCGCGCTGGCAGGAGCGCTCTACGCGAACTGGGGCGAAATCGTGACGCCCAGACTGTTCGGCCTCACCCAGTCGGCAGAAATCATCATCTGGTGCATCGTGGGCGGGTTCGGCACACGCCTCGGGCCGGTTCTGGGCGCCGCAGCGATGGGTTACCTCAAGTTCCTGCTCGGCCAGCAGTCCCTGATCGACAACACGCTGGTCATGGGTCTCATCCTGATCCTTGTCGTTCTTTTCCTCCCCCGGGGTCTCGTCCCGGCCATGGCAGGTCTGTGGAACACCGCGTGGCAGCATGCGCCGGCCAGGCGGACGCGGCGGCGGAGGCGCGATCTTGCCTGACGTCGTTCTTGAAACCCTTGGCCTTTCCCGGCACTTCGGCGGTGTCATGGCCCTCGACAACGTGAATTTCTCGCTTCGCGCCCGTGAACTCCGCTGCCTTATCGGACCCAACGGGGCGGGAAAGAGCACGTTCTTCAACTGCCTCACGGGTCTGATCAGACCAAGCGACGGGCATGTCTTCATGCGCGGCGATGAAACGACCGGCTGGCCGATGCACCGCATCGCGTCGCTGGGCGTCGGTGTCAAGACCCAGGTTCCCAGTGTCATGGACGGGCTGAGTGTCCGCGAAAACATCTGGCTTGCAGCCCGCCGGCACCATCGCCGCGCCGACGAGGCCGAGCGCCGGACAGACGAGATCATCGACCGCCTCTCGCTGGGATCGATGTCGCATCGCATCCTTGCACACCTTGCCCACGGGGAGCGCCAGCAGGTGGAACTTGGCCTCGTGATTACCGGTGATCCGTGGCTCGTCCTGCTCGACGAACCGGCCGCCGGCATGTCTTGCGAGGACATGGTGCGCATGGGCGCGATCCTGCGGGAGATCAACGACACCGCAGCGATGATCATCGTGGAGCACGACATGCAGTTCGTCCGCTCGATTGCTTCGCGGATCACGGTCTTTCACCAGGGTCGTGTTCTGGTGGAGAACGACGTCGAGTGCGTGATGTCGGATCCGACGGTGCGCGATGTCTACCTTGGCCGGACGGCCTGAGGAATCGGGTTCGATGCCGCGCCGTCTCGAGGTCAGCGGTCTGGCCGCCGGTTATGGACGCATCACGGTTCTCCATGACATGTCGCTCGGCATCGGCGATGCCGAGATCGTCGGTGTCCTGGGTCACAACGGCATGGGGAAATCGACCCTTCTCAAGGCGCTCATCGGCATCCTGCCGATAACCAGAGGGACGATCCGGTTCCATGATTCCGACATCACGTCCCTGGCCGCCAGCGACCGGGTGAAAGCTGGCATCGGGTACGTACCCCAGGGGCGCGGCATCGTTCCCGGTCTTTCGGTGCGCGACAACCTGCGTTTCGGCTGGCAGGATCACGGGCTGCATGACGAGGCATCCATGCTGCGCTCGGTTCTCGGCAGGTTTCCCCGGATTGCGGATCTGCTTGCGCGTGACGGTGAGACGCTTTCGGGCGGCGAGCAGCAGCAGCTGGCGCTCGCCCGCAGTCTCATGGGGCAGCCCGAGCTGCTGCTTCTCGATGAGCCGACCGAGGGTATTCAGCCCTCGATACTCGACGAACTGGCAGATGTCCTGCGCGCCCTGCGCACGGAACAGAATCTCTCGATTCTTCTGATCGAGCAGAACGTCGACTTCGTGGCGCGCCTTGCTGATCGTGCCGTGGTTCTCGAGAAGGGGCGGATCGACAGCGAGATCATGCAGCGCGATCTCGCCGATCAGACGAGGAGCAGCCACCGCCTCGGTCTGGCGGCCGCAGAGCCTGCCGGGACCCCTGCGCGAAGACCTCCCCCGGAATCGGCCGGGCCCCATCCACCACCGGAAAATGTCATGACCATCAAGCGCCCCGTTCTTTCGCAGTTGCGGAGCATGGCGGAGAAGTTTCGCATGCGTCTGGAAGACGACGAACTCCTCGCCTTTCGCGATGTCATGGAACCCTACCTCAAGGCCTACGACAGGCTTGACGCCATGGCTGACAATCTTCCCGAGGTCCTCTATCCGCGGGCTCCGGGGTACCGGCCAGGGCAGGCCGAGAACCCGCTCAACGCCTGGTACTACCGCACGGACGTCCGGGGTGCGGTCCACGGACCGTTGCGCGACAGGCGAATCGTGCTCAAGGACAATGTGTGCCTGGCAGGCGTGCCCATGATGAACGGATCGTCGATCATGGAAGGCTACACGCCTGAAATCGATGCAACGGTGGTCACGCGCATTCTCGATGCCGGCGGCATCATCGTCGGCAAGGCCCATTGCGAGAATTTCTGCCTGTCGGGAGGTTCCCATACCGGCGCCCAGGGTCCCGTCCACAACCCGTGGAAACACGGTTACATGGCCGGTGGTTCGTCAAGTGGATCCGCGGCCCTCGTGGCGGCCGGCGAGGTTGACATGGCAATCGCCTGCGACCAGGGAGGGTCGATCCGCATACCCTCGGCGATGTGTGGCGTCTATGGCATGAAGCCGACTCACGGTCTCGTTCCCTATACCGGAATCATGCCGATCGAACGGACCATCGACCATGTCGGTCCGGTGACCAACAATGTCGCTGACAACGCGTTGTTTCTCGAGGTCCTGGCCGGACCCGACGGCCTTGACCCCCGCCAGAAGGGAATCGCGGGAGAGCGCTATACCAAGGCGCTCGCAGGCGGCTGCTCCGGGCTGTCGATCGGCGTTCTCGTCGAGGGATTCGGACGCCCGGAAAGCGAACCGGACGTCGACCGGAAGGTGCGTGATGCAGCCGAGCGTCTCGGCACGCTCGGTGCGGACATCAAGGACATCTCGATCGGGGAGCACCTCGTGGCGCCCGATTTGTGGACCGCCATTGCCGCGGAGGGACTCCAGGACATGATGATGCATGGCCATGCATGCGGGACAAACTGCCGCGGGCTCTTCCTGCCGTCAATGATCGACCGGGTCGCCACCTGGCGCCACCGTGCTGATGAACTGTCCGATTCCCTCAAGCTCTGCATGTTTCTGGGAGAGTACTTTCAGGAGGTCTACCGCGGCCGCTTCTATGGCAAGGCGCAGAACCTGATGAGATGCGTCGTGGAATCCTACCTTGCGGCACTTGAGGACGTCGATCTCCTCCTCCTTCCCACGGTGCCGATGACGGCGCCGCCCATTCCCCCCGCCGACTGTCCGCTCGACCTGACTATCCAGCGGGCGTTCGAGATGGTGGGCAACACCTGTGCGTTCAATGCAGGACTTCCCGCAATGTCGGTTCCCTGCGGCCTCGTCGACGGCCTTCCCGTCGGCATGATGCTGGTTGCGGCGCACCATCAGGAGGCGATGATCTATCGGGCGGCGCACGCATTCGAGCAGCATGCCGACTGGAAATCCCTCTAGAGCGACGGAGACGGACGTGTCCATCCTGAACGAAAGCCGGGCGAGCGTACTTGCCAGCTTCTCCGTGCATCACGATGATGGATCGATGACCGCGCCGAGAGATGGCCTGTCGATCGTGGCAGGAGAGCACAGTCCGCCCCTGCGCCACGTCACCGTTCCGGACATGCTGGCCGACATCGTCATGCGTCACGGCGCCCGCGACGCCATTGTGCTGTCACGCGAGCGCCATTGCCTGACCTACGCCGAGTTTGCCCGGCGGGTCGACCGGCTGGCCGCCGGTCTGCTTGCGCTCGGTCTTGGAAAGGGCGACCGCGTCGGCATATGGTCGCCCAACCGGCTCGAGTGGGTGCTCACCCAGTTTGCCACGGCCCGCATCGGCGCCATTCTCGTCAACATCAACCCTGCATACCGTCGTGCGGAAGTGGAGTACGCGCTCAACAGGGTCGCATGCAAGGCGCTGGTCACGGCCGAGCGCTTCAAGTCCTCCGACTATCTCGGGACCATGCGAACCCTTGCTCCGGAGATCGCCCGTTGCGAGCCGGGGCGCCTGGTGTCGGCGGCCCTGCCGCACCTCAGGGTGGTCATTGCCATGAGCGAGGATCCGGGACCGGGTATCGTGCGTTTTGCCGACATCGTTGACCGGGCAGAGGCCTCGGGACTCCTTCAGCTCGACAGGTTGACGCGTTCTCTTGATCCTTCGGATCCCATCAACATCCAGTTTACCTCCGGGACCACGGGAGCTCCCAAGGGCGCCACGCTCACCCACAGCAACATCGTCAACAATGCCCGCTTCGTGACCGACCGGATCAGGTTTTCCGAACATGACCGGCTCTGCATTCCGGTCCCGCTCTATCACTGTTTCGGCATGGTGATGGGGGTGCTCGGCTGTGTCGTCCAGGGAGCCGCCATGGTGTTTCCGGGGGAGGGATTCGACGCCGTCGAAACTCTCGAGGCCGTGTCACGCGAGCGTTGCACGGCCGTCTACGGCGTCCCCACGATGTTCATCGCCATGCTCGACGAACTGGCGCGGGGTGCTTATGACCTCTCTGCCATGCGCACCGGGATCATGGCGGGTGCTTCCTGCCCCATCGAGATCATGCGTCGCGTGATCGACGAGATGAACATGCCCGACATCACGATCTGCTACGGCATGACCGAGACCTCCCCGGTGTCATTCCAGAGTCATGTCTTCGATCCGCTGGAAAAGCGTGTCGCCACCGTCGGGTGCATACACCCTCATGTCGAAGCGAAGATTGTCGATGAAGCCGGCGACACCGTGGCCGTGGGGCACAGGGGGGAGCTTCTGACCCGCGGCTATTCTGTCATGACCGGCTACTGGAATGACGAGGCGAGGACCAGGGAAGCCATCGTCGACGGCTGGATGCACACCGGTGACCTTGCCACCCTCGACAACGAGGGGTTCTGCGCCATCGTCGGGCGGGTCAAGGACATGATCATTCGCGGGGGAGAGAACATCTATCCCCGCGAGATCGAGGAATTCCTCCACCGCCACCCCTCCATCAGCCAGGCCCAGGTGTTCGGAATCCCCGATACCCGCTACGGCGAACAGGTCTGCGCCTGGGTGATTCCCGAGCGCGATACGGATCTTCAGGGCGCGGACGTGATCGATTTCTGCACCGGCGAGATCGCTCACTTCAAGGTGCCGCGTCACGTCCGCATCGTCGACGCCCTGCCCATGACCGTCACCGGCAAGCCGCAGAAATTCGTCATGCGTGACTGGATGATCGAGCACGGTTATGTGGATGCGGACTGAAGGTGCCATGGAAGGTCGATGTACGAACCCGGACTGAATCACGGCCTGCCCGATGACATCACGGCGCTGCGGGAAAGCGTCGCACGCTTTGCCCGAGAACGCGTCGCACCCGATGCCGCGGTCATCGACGGCGACGGCGGATTTCCCCGCTCCCTGTGGCGCGAGATGGGCGCGTTGGGACTGCTTGGCATCACTGTGGAGGAGGACTGGGGTGGAGCCGCCATGGGCTATCTCGCCCATGTCGTTGCCCTGGAGGAACTCTCCCGCGCCTCGGCATCCGTCGCGCTCTCCTACGGCGCCCACTCCAATCTCTGTGTCAACCAGATCCGGCGGCACGGCACACCGGAACAAAAGCAGCGCTACCTGCCCCGCCTCGTCTCCGGCGAAGCCGTCGGCGCCCTTGCGATGAGCGAGGCCGAGGCCGGATCGGATGTTGTCTCGATGCGCCTCGCCGCCCGCAGGGGCAACGACGGATACGTTCTCAACGGCAACAAGATGTGGATCACCAATGGCCCCGATGCAGACTGCCTCGTCGTCTATGCAAAGACCGACTGCGGGGCTGGCTCACGCGGCATCACGGCCTTCATCGTCGAACGGGACTTCCAGGGCTTTTCGAGCGGGCCGCCGCTCAGCAAGCTCGGAATGCGGGGATCGACAACATCGGAACTCGCATTTGATGACTGCCGGGTGCCTTTCGGCAACATTCTCGGAGAGGAAAACGGGGGAGTCGGCGTCCTCATGTCGGGGCTTGACTACGAACGGATCGTTCTCGCCGGAGGCCCCCTGGGAATCATGGCCGCATGCCTCGACACCGTGGTGCCTTATGTTCACCACAGACGGCAGTTCGACAGGCCGATCGGCACGTTCCAGCTCGTCCAGGCGAAGCTTGCCGACATGCTGACGACCGCGAGCGCCTGCAGGGCCTACGTCTATGCCGTGGCGGCCGCCGCGGACCGTGGCGACACGCGCCGCGAGGATGCGGCCGGCTGCATTCTCTATGCCTCGGAAAGGGCGACAGCCATGGCTCTTGACGCCATCCAGCTTCTCGGGGGCAACGGCTACATCGAGGACTTCCCGGCGGCACGGCTTCTGCGTGACGCCAAGCTCTACGAGATCGGTGCGGGAACATCGGAGATCCGCCGCATGCTCATCGGCCGCGAACTCTTCGCGCGAACCGCGCCGTGAGTGTTCCCGGGGCTGTCGTCGACACCGCGGGCGCGGACTGTGGCCGCAACCGCGAGCGCATGCTGGGTCTGATCGACGAGGCGCAGCGCCATGCTGCGACCATTATGGAGGGAGGGCCGGCGCCGGCACGCCAGCGTCATCTGGAGCGCGGCAAGCTGCTGCCCAGGGAACGGATCCGGCGCCTCCTCGATCCGGGTTCTCCCTTTCTCGAGCTCGGTCTCTTTGCCGCCCACGGCCTCTACGATTGCGAGGTTCCGTCAGCCGGCATCATCACCGGCATCGGCCTCGTCGAGGGCACGCAGTGCATGGTCATTTGCAACGATGCCACGGTCAAGGGCGGGACGTACTACCCGCTCACCGTCAAGAAACACCTGAGAGCCCAGGAGATCGCCAGCGAGAACCGTCTGGCGTGCCTCTACCTGGTGGATTCCGGCGGCGCCAACCTGCCGAACCAGGACGAGGTCTTTCCGGATCGCGATCATTTCGGACGGATCTTCTATAACCAGGCCAGCATGTCGGCCGCCGGAATCCCGCAGATCGCGGTGGTCATGGGGTCATGCACGGCCGGTGGCGCCTACGTTCCGGCGATGTCGGACGAGAGCGTCATTGTTGCCGGCCAGGGAACGGTCTTTCTCGGTGGTCCGCCCCTCGTCAAGGCAGCAACCGGCGAGGATGTCTGTGCCGAGGATCTTGGCGGCGCGGACCTCCATACCCGTCGTTCCGGCGTGGTGGATCACCGGGCAGCCGATGACATCGAGGCTCTCGCAAAGGCGCGCGCCATTGTGGCGTCTCTCAACCGGCCGGCGTGCGGCGGACCCGTCAGGCGGCATCCCGAGGCGCCGCTCCACGACCCGGAAGAGATTGCCGGTCTCGTTCCCGCGGATCCGCGCCAGCCGCTCGATGTCCGCGCCGTCATCGCCCGCATCGTCGACGGCTCCCGTCTCGACGAGTTCAAGGCCCTCTACGGCACCACCCTGGTGTGCGGGTTCGCCCACATCGAGGGTATTCCCGTGGGCATCATCGCCAACAACGGGATCCTGTTCAGCGAATCGTCCCTCAAGGGCGCACACTTCATCGAACTGTGCGCCGGACGCCGGATTCCTCTCGTCTTCCTGCAGAACATCACCGGATTCATGGTGGGCAAGACATACGAAGCCCGGGGAATCGCCAAGGACGGGGCCAAGCTCGTCACAGCCGTCGCCACCGCCGGCGTGCCGCGTATCACGATGATCATCGGAGGATCTTTCGGCGCCGGGAACTACGGCATGTGCGGACGCGCCTTCTCGCCGCGGTTCCTGTGGATGTGGCCCAACGCACGGATATCCGTGATGGGGGGCGAACAGGCGGCCGGCGTTCTTGGCGCCGTGCGTCGCGATTCGATGACGCGCCGCGGCGAGGACTGGCCGGCGGAGGACGAAGAAGCCTACAGGGCCGCGATCATCGAGCGCTTCGAAACCGAGGGCCGCCCTCTCTATGCCAGCGCCCGCCTGTGGGACGACGGCATCATCGATCCGAGAAAGAGCCGGGAGGTTCTTGCCCTGTCGCTTGCAGCGGCCCTCAACGCGCCGATCGGCGAGACCCGCTTCGGCCTCTTCCGCATGTAGGGCGAACGCGGTGTTTGCCAGGCTGCTCGTGGCCAACCGTGGCGAAATTGCCTGCCGCATCATGAAGACGGCGCGGCGTCTGGGCCTTCATGCCATCGCCGTCTACACGGCACCGGACCGCGGGGCCCGGCATGTCGGGGAGGCTGACGAAGCCTGGAGTATCGGCGACAGGGACGGCTACCTCGATATCGACCGCCTGATGGACGTTGCCCGCGATTCCGGCGCCGAGTCCCTGCATCCGGGCTATGGCTTTCTTTCCGAGAACCCGGCGCTGGCCGAGGCCTGCGAGGACGCGGGCATCGCCTTTGTCGGTCCGCCCGCACGGGCCAGCCGCATCATGGGCCTCAAGGATTCGGCCAGGGCCGTCATGGCGGCGGCCGGTGTTCCGGTCTTGCCGGGCCATGCGGAAGAGTCCCCGAACGATGCGTCCCTTCTGGACCATGCCCTCGACATCGGCTTTCCGGTGATCATCAAGGCCGTTGCCGGCGGCGGCGGGCGCGGCATGCGCCGGGTCGAGGAGAGGGAGGATTTTCCCGAGGCTCTGCGCTCGGCGCGCCGTGAGGCCCGGGCGGCCTTCGGCGACGAACGGATGCTCATCGAGCGGTTCATGGCCTCTCCACGCCATGTCGAGGTCCAGGTGCTGGCTGATCGTCCGGGCACGGTTCTCCACTTTCCGGGACGCGACTGCTCGGTACAGCGCCGCTGGCAGAAACTCATCGAGGAATCCCCCGCACCCGGTCTCCCGGCGCGGATGCGCGACGCCATGGGCGAGGCGGCTGTGGCCGCGGCCCGTGCGGTCGATTACCTGGGCGCCGGAACAGTCGAGTTCATCGTCGGCAACGGGTCGTTTTCCTTCCTCGAGATGAACACCCGACTGCAGGTGGAACACCCCGTGACCGAAATGATCACGGGCATCGATCTCGTCGAGTGGCAGCTCAGAATTGCCGCAGGCGAAGCGCTGACCTGGCGCCAGGAGACCATCTGCGCCCATGGACATGCCATCGAGGCGCGCCTGTGCGCCGAGGACCCGTCGCGGGACTTCATGCCCTCGACCGGCCGCATCCACCATCATCGCATGCCGCGGGAATCGGCGTATCTGCGGATCGACTCAGGCATTCGGGAGGGCGTCACGGTGAGCCGGCACTACGATTCTCTCATGGCCAAGATCGTCGCACACGGAAATGACAGGGATGAAGCCATCTCCCGGCTCGGCAAGGCTCTGGGTTCCGTCAACATTCTCGGTGTCGCCACCAATGCCGGGTTTCTGAAGGGTGTCCTCGACAGCCCTGCATTCGGCGAAGGCGCGGTCGACACCGGGTTTCTCGAGCGGTTTGTCCACGAGGCGCCGGCGGTGCCCGGGGCCGTCATCGCCGCTGCCGCCATGCGCTTCAGCGGTCTCCTTGACCGAGACGCCGATGGCGATCCCTGGCTCTCCCTGGCGGGTTGGCGGCTGTGGGGGAATGAGACAGCAATCATGGAACTTGCCGTCGACGGCACGCCGCACGATGTCGCCGTCACGGTGCTTGACGGGACGCGCTGCCGCATCGGCGATGACGTTGTGTGCATCGTGGAACGAACCGGCGCCTCTCTCGTCCTCGACACCGGATCGCGTATCCTCCATCTCGACGTCGTGGCGGTGGGCGAGGATGTGCACGTCGCCTGGCAGGGATCGAGCCATGTTGTCAGGCGACGGCATCACCGCACGGCCGTGCGTGACAGCACGGCCGTGTCGGGTGACGTGACGGCGCCGCTGCCGGGGACCGTGGCCGCCGTGCGCGTTGCCGAAGGCGACGCCTTCCAGCATGGTGATGTCCTCGTCCTTCTGGAGGCCATGAAGGTGGAGATTGCCGTCCGGGCCGAAGGCGCCGGCACCGTGCGGACTGTCGCCGTCGAGCCCGGCGACCGCGTTGAGGAAGGCGCCATACTGGCGACAGTCGCAGTCCTGTCAGATGCAGCGCCCGCATCCGGTGACATTACGGCATAGTTCGTGTCCGCCAGAAACCCCCGTCCGCAGCATGATCGGGCGCACTCGAAGCTGCCGGCACCACAGGATGAGGCGGGATGCTCGGGATTGCCGATGGCTTCACCCACCGCCGGGTGCTGGCGGACACGGGCTTTGACCGGCGAATAACGATGTCGCCCATGTCGTGGATAGTCCGCCCTTCGATTTGCAGGCACCATGAACCCCGCGGCGGGCGGTCTTGTTCGATCACGTGCCAAGTGCCGCATGCTCCCACTGGCGACCCACGATCCACTGGAGTATGGCCTTGGATGGCCGACCCCGGTGACAGGCCGGGAGTCGTGGCTGGAAACAAGGAGGACGCAGGCCATGGCCATCACCATCTGGCACAATCCGCGGTGCAGCAAGTCGCGGCAGACGCTGGAGATCCTGAATGATCTCGGCCTCCGGCCCACGGTCGTCGCGTACCTGAAGACACCGCCCCGACCGGAGGAGCTGCGCGACGTGCTCCGTCGCCTCGACATGAGGCCGCGCGATCTGATGCGGACCCGCGAGGCGACCTGGCGCGATCTCGGACTCGACAAGGCGAATCTTTCCGACGACGACCTGATCCAGGCCATGCACGAACATCCCATACTGATCGAGCGTCCTGTCGTGCTGGCAGGCACGAGAGCGGTCATCGGACGGCCGCCGGAAAGGGTTCTCGACCTCGTGGGCGATCAGCAGACGGCACGGTGAAGCGTGACAGCCGCGGGCAGCGCCCAGGGCATGTCATCGCCGCTGCCGTCCATGCACTTCAGCGGCATCCTCTGTCAGGATCCCGCCGGCGATTCCAAGGTGTCTCTGGCGGGCTGGCGCTCGCCGGACGACAAAGACGAAGGGAAGTCCGGCGCGCTGGACCACCAACCGGGAGAAGGCCGTCTCGTGGCCCTGACCATGATGATGGGATCCGACATAGAGGGCTGCCGCTCCAGAGGGATGAACCGGAAGGTGCGCACGTTCCCAGTTGCCCACCAGGGCGCCCGCGGCCATGTTGTCGACCGAGGAACAGCCGCCGCAGGCGGCCGCATGGAGAGCCGTGCCGAAACCCTTCAGTCAGTCCCGGTTTACCGCCTCGTCACGACGTGCCGGGAAACCGGCCTGATCGGCCGCATCAAGGGTGCACTCAAGAATCCGCGGCGCATCGGCGCCCTGCAATGTCATGCCGAAGGCCGTGGTGAAGGGCATGTGCCGTGGCTTGATCAGGTTGCGCCGCCGCAGGTTCGCGGCATCGAAGCCCAGTTCGCGCGCCGCGTGATCGATGATGCGCTCCGTCATGTAGACGGCTTCCGAGCGCCCCGCGCCGCGGTAGGTGTCGATAGGCGCCGAATGGGTCAGCACGGCAACGACGCCCGGCTGGGCAAGAACTGTATCCCGATCCGTCATGGTCATCAAGGCATGGGCCAGGGGCGAGCGCCCGCCGGCGGCCGGTCAGAAATCGCCTGTCTTCCCTGCGCAGACAGGATGCGCCGGTCGGGTGGCCTGCCGTGGTCCATCCCACACGGCGCGGCAGGATGACAAAGGAAACCAGTTCGACCTAACCTTGGGGCGTGACAACAGGGAAGTGGTCACCATGTCCGGACACGGTCTCATTCTTCGCGGCGGCACGGTCATGGACGGCAGCGGCCGCGGCGGTTTCCACGCCGACGTCGCCGTCGACGATGACCGGATTGCCGCCGTCGGAGATCTTTCCGGAAAGACGGCCGCCATCGAGATTGACGCCACCGGCCAGGTGGTGGCCCCCGGGTTCATCGACGTGCATACCCATGACGACCGCATGCTGCGTGATGCCGGCGACATGACACCCAAGGTCAGTCAGGGCGTCACGACGGTGGTGGCCGGCAATTGCGGAATCTCGCTCGCTCCCCTGGTGGCGAGCGAGCGTCCCATGGAGCCCCTCGACCTCATCGGCCTTGAACACGACTTCCGCTATCCCACGTTCCAGGCCCTCGTCGATGAATTCGACCGCGCCCCTGCGGCCTCCAATGCCGCGTTCCTGGTTGGTCATGCGACCTTGCGCCTTGGCGCCATGGATGATGTCATGCGCCCTGCCACCGGCCCTGAAATCGAGACCATGAAGGGGGCGCTTGACGAAGCGATGGCGGCCGGCGCCGTCGGCCTCTCGACGGGGCTCGAGTATCCGCCGGCGCGGTGTTGCGAGACCGCGGAAGTGGTCGAGCTGGCGTCGAGGGCGGCAGCGGCCGGCGGCGTCTATGCGACCCACATGAGAAGCTACGCCAGCGCGGCGAAGGATGCGTTCGACGAAGCCGTTCACGTCGGCCAAAAGGCCGATATTCCGGTCATCGTCTCGCATTTTCACTGTCACGAGCACGGCAACCCGGGCCTGGCCGGAGAGGCGCTCTCCTGGTTCGAGCAGAGCCGCAGGCAAGGTGTTCGCATCGTCGCCGATGCCTACCCCTACGAGGCGTCGAGTACGTCAATCCTGCCGGAATTCGTCGCCCGTCGTACCCGGGTACTGGTCACCTGGTCGAAGCCGTATCCGGACATGGGCGGGCGCGATCTCGACGAGATCGCCGACGACTGGGATGTCGACGCGCTGACCGCAGCACGCCGCCTGGCGCCGGGTGGAGCGATCTACTTCGGGCGCGACGAGCGCAACGTCGAGCGCCTCATGGCCCATCCCGACATTCTCATCGGGTCGGACGGCATTCCCCTTGCCCCGCATCCTCACCCCAGGTTGTGGGGAACCTTTCCCCAGGTCCTGGGTCACTACGCCCGGGATCTCGGTCTGACCGGCCTCGAGTCTGCGGTTCACCGCATGACCGGCGCCTCGGCCGCGTGGTTCGGTCTCGAGGGGCGCGGCTGCGTGGCCGCCGGCGCCTGGGCCGACCTCGTGGTCTTTGATCCGGCCGCCATCGCCGCCCGGGCAACCTACACAGACCCCGAACAGCCCTCGGCTGGAATCGGTCATGTCTTCGTCAACGGCGTCGAGGTGTGGAACGGCGACGGCCACACCGGCGCACGTCCCGGGCGTATCGTCGGTCGTGGGAAGAATGCAGGGCAGCGGCCATGACGCGGATCGTTTCGCGATTTCCCAGGAAGGTGACGAAGCGCGACACCGTGTGGATACCCATGCCGGACGGCACCAGGCTTGCCGCCACAATCTGGCTTCCCGACGATTCGCAAGACCATCCGGTGCCGGCGGTGCTCGAGTTCATCCCCTATCGCCGGCGTGACTTCACGGCTGCCGGAGACTCGCTTCACCATCCCTGGCTGGCCGGCCACGGCTACGCTGCGGTGCGCTGCGATCTGAGGGGCAACGGCGATTCGGAAGGTCTCTTCGACGACGAGTATTCGCCGCAGGAACTCGACGACGGATATCACGTTCTTGCATGGCTGGCGGACCAGTCCTGGTGCAGCGGCGCAACGGGCATGATGGGAATCAGCTGGGGCGGCTTCAACTGCCTGCAGGTGGCGGCCCTCAGGCCGCCTTCCCTGAAAGCTGTCTATTCCGTCGCCTCGACGGATGATCGCTATGCCGACGACATCCATTTCATGGGCGGTTGCCTGCTCAACGACAACCTCAACTGGGGTGCGACCATGACGACTTTCGCCATGCGTCCGCCCGATCCTGCCGTTGTCGGCGCGGACTGGCGCCGCGTCTGGCTCGAACGTCTCGAGAATGCGCCGAACCTGGTAGCGAGATGGCTTCGCCACCAGCGGCGCGACGCGCAGTGGAAGCACGGTTCCGTCATCGAGGATTACGCCGCCATCGAAGCCGCCGTCTACATGGTCGGCGGCTGGGCCGATGGCTATACCAACGCCATCTTTCGCACGGCGGCCGGGCTGAGGTCACCGTTCCGCGGTCTCGTCGGTCCATGGACCCACGCCTACCCCTGGAAGGCAAGACCCGGTCCCGAGATCGATGGTCTCAAGGATCTCGTGCGCTGGTGGGACCACTGGCTCAAGGGCATCGACACCGGCATGATGGACGAACCGCGCCTGCGATGCTGGATGCAGGAGGCGGTGGCGCCGCGGACCTCCTATGATCATCGCCCCGGCCGCTGGGTGGCGGCCGACGCCTGGCCGGATCCCGCCATCACCGGCAAGGTCTTCCACATCGCCCGCAACGGTCTGACGACGCGTCCGGGCCGTCCTGAAACGCTCGTGTGCGCCTCGGAGGTCCTTGCCGGCATCACGCACGGTGACTGGTGCCCTTATGGCTTCGATGCCGAAATGCCTTCGGATCAGCGCGAGGAGGACGGCCGCAGCCTCGCCTTCGATTCGCCCGCCCTTGGCCGGGGCATCGAGATCCTCGGAGCGCCGGTGGTCGAACTGGACATGTCGTGCGACGTGCCGCAGGCGCAACTCTACGTCCGCCTTTGCGATGTGGCGCCGCACGGGGCTTCGACGCGCGTGACCTACGGCGTTCTCAACCTGTCGCACCGCAACGGCCATGAAGCGCCTGAACCGCTGGAGCCCGGCACCACGACAAGAATCCGCATCCAGCTCAACGACTGCGGCCACGTCTTCCCCCCTGGCCACCGCATGCGTCTTGCCATCCAGACAGGTTCGTGGCCGCTGGTGTGGCCATCGCCGGCGTCCGCCGCCGTCTCGGTCCTCACGGCGTCAAGCACGCTCACGCTTCCGGTGCGGCCGCGGCGCGCTGGCGACACGCAGCTGCCATCCCTGGGCCGCGGTGCGACCGCACGACCGCTGGCGGTGACGACGATGAAGCCCTACCACCGGTCCCGCTCCATGTCCCGCGACTACGTCACCGGCGAGACCCGCATCGACATGGTCAAGGATCGTGGTCACATCCGCATCGAGGAAACCGGCACCGAGTGCTCCGGGGGCGGCCACGAGGTCTATGTCATCAGGGACGGCGATCCGCTGTCGGCCCGGGCCCGGGTCGACTACGCCGTCACGCTGGCGCGGGAGCCGGACTGGAAGACGAGGCTCGATACCCGTTTCGTTCTCACCGCCACGCGACACGCCTTTCTTCTTTCGGCCCATGCAGAAGCCCACGACGGCCATGAGCGAATCTGGTCGAAGAGCTGGGAGGACACGATCCCGCGTGACGGCGTGTAGCCTTGACTGTCCCTGTTGGCCGGGGGGATGATCCTTCCATCAACAGGAAACGTCCACAGGAGGATCCATGACATTACCCACCATGACACGCCGCGGTGTGCTTCGGGCATCCGCCGGTTCCGTGGCGGCGGCCACGTTCGTTGACGGACTGCTTGATGCGGGCACGGCCTGGGCGCAGGCGGGAAGACCACTCAGACTGCGTTCCAACCGGGCCATCCTGTCCACCGACCCCGGATACATGGTTGGCGGTTTCGAGATGGTCCTCCAGTACGCCTGTCTTGCCCGCCTTGCCAAGTACACCAACAGCGGCGATGCCTGGGACTGGGAGCCAAGCGAGTTTGTCGAATCCCTGGAGCAGCCTGATGCGCAGACCATTGCCTTCGCGATGAAGAAGGGCATCATGTGGTACGACGGAACCACCCATGAAGCCATCGACGAACTTGATGCCGAGGACGTCAAGTATTCGCTTGAGCGCATGAAGGTCTCGGAATGGAAGGACAAGGCGGTCGCGCTTGATCACGTCGAGGTGACCGGCAGCCATTCAGGCATCATCCACCTCAACCAGCCCTTTGCTCCGATCTGGCTGACGTGGCTGTGCGACGGCACCGGCACGATTCTTTCGAAGACGGCAGTCGAGGCCGCCGGCGGCAAGTACGACGGCATGTTCAATTTCTACTGCGGTTACTACCGGGTGACGGAATGGCTGCAGAAACAGAGCTACACGCTGGAGCCGAACCCGAACTGGCAGGGGACACCGCCGGCGATCGCCGACGTCAAGTTCGTCATCATCGATGACGAGAAAACGGCAGAGATCGCCTTTGAGGCGGGCGAGATCGACATTACCCACCTCGCCGTCGATGCCATTCCACGCCTGATGGAGAGCCCTCCCGAAGGCGGTGTCGTGAAGGCCTATTCCGGGACACAGTGGTACTGGATGGGTCTCAACACCGAGCATCCCAACCTCCAGGACATCCGGGTGCGCCGGGCGATCCAGCATGCGGTCGATGTCGACACGATCATCGAGGGCGCCTGGGCCAACGTCGGCACCCGGGCCTACGGCATCGTGCCGCCGGGTCTTGTCGGCCACCGCACGTCGGGCAAGTTCTCGACGCCGGATCTCGATGCCGCCCGGGCACTCATCGCCGAAGCGGGTGCAGAAGGCATGAAGGTCACCCTCAAGACGATCAATCTTCAGGATCGCATGGCGGCGGCCACCATCATCCAGGCCAATCTTGCAGACATCGGTCTTGAGATTGATGTGATCCCGATGGATGCGGGACCGTTCTGGAACCTGGGTCTCGAAGTCGAGGGTGAGGAATGGAAGGATCTCGAACTGTGGATCATGTCCTATCTCGATTCACCCGATCCAAGCCAGATGACGCAGTGGTACATTTCCGATCAGGTCGGTGTGTGGAACTGGGAGCGCTGGCGGGACGACGAATTCGACATGCTGTTCCAGGAAGGTCTTGCCGAGACCGACACGGATACGCGCCATGGCATCTATGTGCGCATGCAGGAAATCATGGAGGATACCGGCGGCTATGTCTGGCTGATGTTCCCGCCCAACGGTGTCCTCTACCGCGAAGGACTCGAGCCGGTGATTACACCCAACGGCTACATCTGGCAGACCCAGCACTTCGGCTGGGCCTGAGCTCTTGCGCCCTGCCTGCCTCCCGGGCCGGCAGGGCGCCGGATCATGCGGATTCCGCCAGGGCTGCCCTGAACCCGCGACTCCGTTTTATCCACACAGACAGGAAAATTCGAAGTTCGTGTTCGAATTTTCCTGTCTGTGTGCTACCGTGCGTCCATGGATCACCTCCCCCGCCCCCGGGAACGGGAGGCTGTCCGGGCCGGTTTGCGCCGCGCGCCCGTGACGGCGCTTCTGGGACCCCGCCAGTGTGGCAAGACCACGCTGGCGCGGGAACTGGCGGCGGAGCATTATTTCGACCTTGAGGATCCGCGGAGCCTGGCCCGGCTGGAGCAACCGCAGACGGCTCTGGAGGGACTGAACGGCACTGTCGTGATCGACGAGGTGCAGCGCAAGCCGGAACTCTTTGCCTTGCTGCGTGTTCTGGCGGACCGCGATCATCAGGCTACGCGATACCTGTTGCTCGGCAGTGCCTCGCCGAACCTGGTGAAGGAGGTATCCGAGAGTCTCGCCGGTCGGATCGCGTATCACGATCTTGGGCCCTTGACGATCGACGAGACGGGCACGCCCGAGTGGCGTCGGTTGTGGTTTCGGGGCGGGTTCCCGCGGAGCTATCTCGCCGCCGACGACACGCAGTCCGTCCTGTGGCGCGACGACTTCATGCGCAGTCATCTGGAACGTGACATACCGGCCCTTGGCATCTTCGTTCCGACGGAGACCTTGCGCCGGTTCTGGGTCATGGTCAGTCACTATCATGGCCAGGTGCTGAACCTCTCCGAGCTTGGCCGCTCGTTCGGCGTTTCCGATCACACGGTTCGCCGCTACCTCGAGATTCTGAGCGGGACCTGGATGATCAGGCTGGTGCCGCCGTGGTACGCGAACATCGGCAAGCGTCTGGTGAAGGCGCCCAGGCTCTACATTCGTGACAGCGGCCTTTTTCATGCCCTCCATGCCATTGCCACACCGCGGCAACTGGAGTGCCACCCGAAGCTCGGGGCGTCATGGGAGGGCTTCGCCATGGAGCAGGCCATCCGTCTGATGGCCGTGTCGCACCCGCACTTCTGGCGCACGCACACTGGCGCGGAGCTCGATCTTGTCTGGCAGGCCCGCGGGGCGCTGTGGGGCATGGAGTTCAAGTACCAGGATGCGCCGGCGATGACGAAGAGCATGCATGCGGCGTTGCGCGACCTGCCGGTTCAGCACCTGTGGGTCGTCTACCCCGGCCACGAGGGGTACAGGCTCGACGAAAGGGTCACCGTGCTGCCCGTCACCGGAATCTCCAGCATGGCGTCTGACTTTCGCATGAGCGGCGGCGCTCTGCGCGCCTGAGTGTCGCATGCAAGAGGCGGACCCGGCGCCAGCATGCTCATCGCGGGCGGCTTCCTCATACCTCAATCAGCAGCACCGCCGGCAATCGGTGCCGACATGCCAGCTCGCAGGCAGCGTCAACAAGAAGACCCGACAATGGGGGAAACCCGCAGCACCCTCAAAACGCGCCTTACAGCCAGAATCCCGCGGTTTGAAACCGCTGCCGCACAGGCCGCGCGCCGATAGCCGGGACGACAGAGGCGGCGGCAACCGACAGCGCGCGGCAATCCGGGGTGTCGATGAGACGGCGCCGTTCTTGTCGGCCCTACCACTTGGCGATGAGCGGGGTTCCGGAACCCGGCGCAGCCGGAAAGGACGCCGTCAGGGTTTCGGCGAGTGAATCGCGCTGGCTGCGGTGGGCCGGGTCGTGGAACAGATTGCGGCGTTCGGCAGGGTCGGACTCGCGATCGAAAAGCTCGCCCCAGTGCGTCTCGCCTTCAGGATAGAGAGTGAGGCGCCAGCCATCGGTGACGATGGAATGGTTGTAGAGGCGCTGATCGATCCGTGGATGGAACTCGAGGAAGCGCGCCTCGCGATCAAGGGAGCGACCCTCGAAGAGCGGCCTCAGGGAACGCCCGTCCAGACCGGGCGGCAGGGCGATGCCGGCGAGGTCCAGCAGCGTCGGCATGATGTCGAGGTGGCTTGACGGCGCCGTCGTGGCGCTGCCTTGGGGGAGTCCCGGGCCCTTCATGATGAAACTCACCCGGGTGAGGTCGTGCCAGGGCGGCGGACCCTTGTGCAGCAGTCCGTGGTGACCGAGAAATTCGCCATGGTCGGAGGTGAAGACGACCACCGTGTCATCGGCGAGACCAAGGCCAGCGAGCGTGGCGAGGATGCGACCGAAGGCGTGATCCACCTGGGACTCCATGCCCCGCGTCAATCCGATCGCCCGGCCGAGACTGGCATCCGACACCCCCGATGTCACAGTCATGCCTCCCTGCTCGACGGCCGCGGCGGCATGGCTGATCCAGTCGGTCGCAAGATGCCGGCTGATGTAGTCAGGCATCCGCGTGAGTTCTTCCGGGTCATGAGGCGGCAGGGGACCGGGCCCATGGAGGTCCGCCCATGGCCGCGGCGGGCTGAACGGATGATGGGGGTCGGGCGTCGAAACGAACATCATGAAGGGAGGGCGGGCGCGTGCGAGAAAGGCAAGCGCCCTGTCGGCAATCCACGTGTTGTAGTGAAGCGCATCCGGCACCGCACACACCCAGGCCTCGGCAAGGTCGCCAAGCGGACCTTCGAGAGCGGCTGCGGGCTCGAAGAGCGGCATGGCCCGAGGATGGTGTTTCTTCAGCCAGGCGGCGTAGTGACCGCCTTCGGTGACGAGCAGGGATTCGCCGATCACGAATTCTGCCGTGCGATAACCGAAGTAGGGCCCGTTCCAGTCCACGTGATCGTCGCCCGCCCAGAAAGCGACCGATTCCGGATAGCCGTGATCCTTGTGGGCAAGAATCGGCTGGAGGTGGAGCTTGCCCACGGCATGGGTGTCGTATCCCGCGTCCGCCAGAAGGGCCGGCAGGACGTGGAGCCCGTCCTTGAGGGTGCGTCCGTTGGTTGTCATGCCGTGGTGCCGGGGATAGAGACCCGTCATCATGGTGCCCCGGCTCGGGCAGCAGATCTGGTTGGGAGTCAGGTGATTGTCGAACCTGATGCCACATGCCGCCAGAGCATCGAGATGGGGAGTGGACGCCGTGGTCTGGCCATAGCAGCCCAAGCTGTCAGCGCGTTGCTGATCGGTGCACAGAAAGAGAATGTTCGGACGCATCGGTCCTGCCTCAGTAGGGTCCGGGCACGATCCTTGTTCCGTCGGCAAATCGTTCCGGGCGGAAGCGTTGCAGGTCGTGACCGGGGCTGCGGCCGGTGACGAGATCGGCCATGATGCGTCCGATGGCGGGGCCAATGCCAAATCCGTGGCCGCTGAATCCGGTGGCCACAAAAAACCCCGGTATCGGCAGTTCGCCAAGAATGGGGACGGCGTCGGGCGTGACGTCGATCATGCCGGCCCAGGCGTCGGCGAGTCCCGCTCTCGCAAGGGCAGGCGCCCGCCGGGGCAGGCGTTCCTCGAGGCGGCGGATGACCACGGGCGACGGCGGCGGATTGAGGACACGATGGCGTTCGTAGGGAGACACCTCGTCCGCCAACCAGCGCCGGGCAAGACCCCAACTGCCCGGATAGCCGGCGGGTGCGGCCGCTCGCAACCTGACGTCGCGGGCCGACCTGCGCAACAGGGGCAAGAAGCGCATGGCATGCCGCAGGGACGGCGGTCCGACGTAGTGTTCGGCGAGGTCGCCGGTGGAGACCGTGTAGCCGCCATCGCAGCGTCGCCGTGTCGCCAGCCCGGGAACCGACATGTTGAGCGGCAGGATGTCGTCTGAGGGGAAGGTGCGCGCCGCTGTCGAGCGCACTGCCAGCTGCGCCAGGCCGATGCCGCAATTGGCGGCAAAGCCGGAAGACCAGGCGCCACCGGCAAGGAGCAGGCGATCGCAGGCAACGCGCCCCTTCTCGGTGATGACGCCGGTGATGCGCCCGCCTTCGATGTCGGGAAGGCGCGCCGCGCACTCCTCGATGACAGTCACGCCCCGGTTCTGGAGGGCGCGCGCCCAGGCAGGCACCGCACGCTCAGGCTCGGCACGGCCGTCCGAAGCGGTCATCATGCCGCCGGTGAAGCGGCCGCCCATGGCGGCAAACCGGCTCGCCACGTCACGGGCGCTGAGCATCGTCGTGTCGAGCTGGTGTTGCCTCGCGATGGCATGCCACGCTTCCATGCCGGCGACCGCCTCATCGTTCTCCACCAGCTTGACACACGCCGATTGTGTGAATGCAAGGTCCCGGTTGCCGGTGGCGGCGGCCAGACCGCGCCAGATCCGGTTCGACTCCATCATGATCGGGAGTTCCGCTGCATCGCGGCCCTGCTGGCGAACCCAGCCCCAGTTCCTGCTCGACTGTTCTCCGGCAATCCGGCCCTTCTCGACCACCAGCACCCTGTCGCCGCGCTCGGCAAGGAACCACGCGCTGGCAATGCCGGCGATGCCGCCACCGATGATGACAACATCGACGCGTTCGGGGAGCCGATCCCGGAACGTCACGGGACTGTCGTGGCTGAGCATGGGCATCATCACGCCCCCCGGGCGCAACGGATACACAGGGCAACCGCGGGGTCGAAGTCAAGACGGGCTGCGGCAATCGTTTCGCCACACTCGGTGCACAGGCCCCAGGTGCCGTCGGCCAGACGCTCGAGAGCGGCCCTGGTCCGCCGGCGCTCGGCGCACCGGCGGCGCTCCTGCTCCCGGGCCATCGCCTGAACCTGCAGGGCATCCATGCGTGACAGCCGACCGACCCGGGACTGATCGAGCATCACCGGCGCGCGTTCACTGGCCGAGGCTGCCTGATCGTCGTCGATCCGGGCGAGCCGATCCTTGAGAAGGCGTTCGATTCCGGCAGCGTCATGCATGGCAGGGCGAAGTCTACAGGCAAGGTCTGAAGATTGAACAGCGGCACGGTTGATGTATATCCTGCCAGCGAAAGCCACCTTCACGAGAGACGTCATGGCCGTGGTCACTTCTCTTCCGGTCACCGGCTTCCAGGCTGACCCGGAACGATCCCAGACGATGCCGGCATCCTACTACCACGATCCGGCGATCTACGAGCGTGAGAAGCGCCGGATCTTCCATGCCACCTGGCAGTATGTCGGGCATGTCTCCATGGTGCCCGACAACGGCAGCTACATGGTGCGCGACATCGTCGGTCAGAGCGTGATCGTGCTGCGCGATGCGAAGGGCGCGATCAAGGCGTTCTTCAACGTTTGCCAGCACCGTGCCCACCGCCTGCTCGAGGGTGAGGGCCGCCTTGGTCCGATCATCACATGCCCCTATCACAACTGGGCCTATGACCAGAACGGCGCCCTGCGCACGGCAAGGGGCAGTGAACGCATGTCCGGCTTTGACGCCTCGGCCTACCACCTCGAGGAGGTTCGTGTCGGTGAAATGCTTGGGTTCCTCTTCGTCAACCTCGATGGCAACGCTCCGCCCTTCGGCCAGGTGACCGCGGCACTCCGGAACGAGATCGCATCCTTCTGTGCCATGGCGGCGGAACTCGAGTGCGCCGATCGCAGCGAGTACCATCTCAAGGCCAACTGGAAGAACTCGGTGGAGAACTACGACGAGTGTTTCCATTGCCCGAACCAGCACCGTTCGCTGATCGAGGAGGCGATTGACTGGGAGAGCTATCGCATTGCCACCCACGACCACCACCATGCGCACCACTCGGTCGAGAAGAACGTTGGCTACAGTTCAGTGACGAAAGGCGCGGCGAAGCCGGAGAGCTTCGCCAGTTGGCTCCTGTGGCCAAACTGGGTGTGCGAGGCCTATCCAGGCGGCAACATGACCGTATTCCACCATGTTCCCCTGGGCCCTGAGGAAACAGTGCAGCGCTGCGAGTGGTATTTTCCGCACGCGACACCGACCGCCGGGGAGCGGGAGGTGATCGATTTTGTACACGCAGTGCGTCTCGAAGACATCCCGTTGTGCGAGAGCGTGCAGCAGGGACTGCACTCACTCGGCTATCGTCAGGGCCGCTTCATCGTTGACCCCGAGCGCAGCCAGTACAGCGAACATGCCGTGCATGACTTCCAGGCAAAATGGCTGAGCGCCATGGGCGATCCCTGAAACGCCTGACGGCGCACGCCAGGACCGGAAGACCGGTTCAGGCAGGTTCGACCCATGTCGCCAGGGGCCCGCGGTCGCCTTCGCGCCAGCGGACCCGCACCCGCTGGTTCGATTCCAGCAGCGGAATGCCGGCTCTCGTGAGAATGCGTCCGGGAAGGAAGATGTCCCGGTCACTGCCGTCGGGAACGATGAAGCCGAAACCCCGGTTGGTGTCGAAGAACTTCACCGTACCATCGGTTTCGTGCTCGTCACCGTAGGAGCGCTGCCAGTCCCGAGGTTCCCGCACCCGGTCGTGGGAAGGCATCTCTTCCGCCGTCGAGGTGTCGACTCCGTGAAGGTTGGAGACCTGGAATCCCCGCTCCGTACGGATGATGTCGCACTCAATGGTGGCGCCGTTGGGAATGTCGCTGTAGCCGGCCTGGGTGACGGCGGAGGCGTGGATGAAAACATCAGGTTCGTCGGGATTGACCTGAACGAAACCGAATCCCTTTGTCGAATTGTACCACTTGACCGTGGCCGAGACATTGAGACGGCTGCCCGGGGATCCCGATTCATACTCGTCAGACATGCGAATTTTTCCAGTGTTGCAATGTATCTGCTCCCGCTGTGCTTTTGTTCACGGGACTCCTCATAGGACAGGACAGGCTTTCGGCAGGCAAGCGATCATGTCTCCGGCTGCCGCAGACTCAACCCCCATGGTGAACCAAATTCCGCGACAAACAAGAAAAAAGTTTGCCTGTGTGCCGACCGCACGCTCCGGCCGTTGTGTTCGCCGTTCCTTATGCCCTCTTGCAACGACTCTGCCGCTATCGGGCCCCTGCCCCGTTTCCCGGCAACAAGGCGCTGCCGACACGCCAGGGACTCCGCCAGGCAGTCCGTCGCAGACCCGGCGCCATGGTCTGCGACGCTTGCACTTCGCCGGTCTTTGGTCCACATGGAGCACGACAATCCGCCCTGCCGGGTTTCTGGAAGGGCTGACGCGGCAACAACAAGGGGCTCTCTGGATGTCGAAAGAGGATCTGATAGAGGCTGATGGTGTGGTAACGGAAGTTCTTCCCGATGCCCATTTCCGGGTGGAACTCGACAATGGTCACAAGGTGATGGCCTATACGTCAGGCCGCATGCGCAAGGCCAGGATCCGCGTGTTGACGGGTGACCGCGTCACGGTCGAGATGACGCCGTACGATCTTACGAAGGCGCGCATCAACTTCCGTCACAAGGACGAAAGCAGCACGGCACGTGTGCCCGGGGCCAACCCCCGCAGATTCCCCCGCAATCGCCGTCGCTGACGGCTCAGGCAGCCAGCAGGGCTGCATACCAGAAGGCAAAGTTGGCCAGTGACGGTTCCAGTGCCGAAAAGCGGCCCGCAGTTGCGTCAGGTGACGCCATGCCGCCCTGTTGCCTCTCGAGGACATCGACGTCCTCATCAAGGGCTTCATCCATGCGCCGATAGTAATGCCGGGAAGCGTCGTCGAATCCCGGTGCTGCGCACGTCTTCTCCGGAAAACACACAGACATGACGGCACGGCATGACTCCGTTCCCCGGGGCCAGGCCTCCAGCATCCACATGGCGTCCCTGCCGGCAGCAAAGGTCATGTTCGGATAGATCCACGTGTAGCGCGTGCCCGAGAGGTGACGCGCGTCGAGCCCCGGCATCGGCTCAAGGGCGTGTTTCTGGTCTCCGGACCTGAGGGCTCCGGTTCCCGATGTCGCGCCGAACTGCGATGTGAAGTTGCCGGTGACGGCATCCGGCGGATCAGGTTCATCGTAGATGGCGCCGAAAGTCTGCCGGTGAACGCAGCCCAGGTGATAGTACTCGTTGAAGACCTCCAGGAAGAGTTTCCAGTTGCACGGAATGTCGCGTTCCAGGCGGCGCGTCGTGACGAGTTGGTCAAGGGGCCAGGGGGCGTGGACCGTCTCGAAGTCACCGAGCCAGTCGTCGATCGAACAGGGTTCCGCGTCGAGGCTGACGAACACGAATCCCGCCCTCTCTGCCACATGATAGGCATGAAGACCGTGGTCCGCCATGCTGAAGCCGGAAGCGGATTCCATGCGGGGCGCCGCCACCAGGCGGCCCGCGAGGGTGTAGGTCCAGGCATGGAACGGGCATGAGATGCGGGCGACACGGCATGGCTCGCCGACGAGTGCGGTCCCGCGGTGGCGGCAGGAATTGGCGAAGGCGCGCAGTGTGCCCCTGGCGTCCCTTGCGATGAGGACCGGTGCGCCGGCGATGTCGAGAGGGACGCAGCAACCGGCACAAGGCCAGCGATCACTGCGGCCACACCCCACCCATCCGTGACGGAACAGCCGTTCCCGTTCCAGCGTCGCCACATCCGGATCGGTGTAGACCGCGGGAGGAAGTGTCGGCGAGCGGCTCGCGGGCGGCGTCACACGGCGGAGATCGGCGATGATCGCGGAATGAGGACCAGGCATGCAGGGTATCTCCCTTGAGTCGGCCGGCTGCGTTCGCATCATGACACCATCACCAGGAAAGGGACGTTACCCATGAAGATTGCCGGGATCGAGACGTTCGTTGTGGGCAATCCGCCGCCACATTTCGGTGGCCGCTTCTTCGTCTTCGTCAAGCTGATGACCGATGATGGCATAGCCGGTTACGGCGAGGTCTACGCGGCGAGTTTCTCGCCCCATGTCGTGGCGGCGATGGTGGAAGACATCGCCATGCGTCATGTCATCGGCGAGAATCCCTTCAACATCGAAACCATGTGGCGGCGCATGTATGGCGGCGGCTACAGCATGCGCCCGGAGATCTCGTTGCTGGCGGTCATGTCGGGTATCGAGATTGCCTGCTGGGACATCATCGGCAAGGCGACATCGAAGCCTGTCTACATGCTGCTTGGCGGCAAGGTACACGAGCGGTTGCGCAGCTATACGTACCTGTATCCGAGCGAAGGCGACGAAGACGAGGCCGTCTACACCGATCCCGCCGTCGCCGCCGAACAGGCTGTCGCCTGTGTCAGCGAAGGGTTTACCGCGGTGAAGTTCGACCCGGCAGGGCCCTACGGCGTCTTCGACCCGCGCCAGCCTTCACTGGAGAGAATGGAGCTTTCGGAAGCCTTCGTGAAGGCGTTGCGCGAAGCGGTGGGCACGAAGGCTGACCTGCTCTTCGGCACCCACGGGCAGTTCACTCCTTCGGGGGCCATCCGTCTCGCCCGGCGTCTCGAAGCCTATGATCCGCTCTGGTTCGAGGAGCCGGTGGCCGCCGAAATGCCCGAGGAAATGGCGCGTGTGGCCCGCGCGACGACCATTCCGGTCGCCACCGGAGAGCGCCTGGCGACGAAGCACGAGTTCGCCCGTGTCCTGGCGAGCGGTGCGGCATCGATTCTGCAGATGGCGCTTGGCCGGGTGGGTGGCCTTCTCGAGGCAAAAAAGATTGCCGGCATGGCAGAGGCGCACTACGCACAGATCGCGCCCCATCTCTACTGCGGGCCGATCGAGGGTGCGGCCAATGTTCAGATTGCCACCGCATCGCCCAATTTCCTGATACTCGAGAGCATCCGCCGCTGGGACGGTTTCCACGCCCGGATCCTCAAATCCCCGATGCGCTGGGAGGAAGGCTATGTCATCCCGCCGGACGCGCCGGGCATTGGCGTCGAACTCGACGAGGACGTGGCCCGCGCCCATCCCTACACGGACGGCCGCCTTCACCTCGAACCTGAGACGGCGCCGCTGTGATCCCCCTTGCACACTGTTTCAGATCCGAACGTCGTGCCGCCGGGTGGTTGTCCATGGCGGCTTGCAAACGGTTTGACGTCTGCATGCCGTGCCGCTGACCGGTCATCCGTGGCGGCTGCCTGCAGACTGTTTCATGTCCGAATGGCGCGCTGCCCTGTCTGCTGGCGCAGGCTCCAGGCGGCATGTGATGCAAGGGTGGCGAGAATGACCAGCCCGCCGATGATCGTGGTTGCGCCGGGGGTTTCGCCGATCGCCGCCCACAGCACAAGCGGCGCAAGAACGGCCTCGAGCAGGAACAGCAGCAGGACTTCCGGAGCCGGAATGTAGCGGGCGCCGATGAACTGCAGGGAGAAGGCAAGCGGGAGCATGACCAGCCCCATGACCGCGATCAGGCGAGCATCTCCGGCGCCGAGGGCGGCCGGCAGGGAAAGAGCGACGGCGATGGCTGCCGTGACAAGGCCACCGACAGCCAGGGTCGGAACCATGTCCGTCATCCTGTGCTTGCGGATGAGGGCGAAGGTCAGTCCCGAGAGCACGGCCACGACGACGGCGGAAAGATCGCCTTCCAGGGAGGAAACGGCGTCGGCCTTTCCGGAGACGATGATGAGCAGGCCGGCAAATGTCGCGATCATGGCGACGACGGTGCAGACCGCAAGCCTCTCGCGCATGAGGAGCCAGGAAAACCCCGCTCCGAACATGCTGCCGGTGGCGATGATCAGCAGGGTGCTGGCGGCCGAGGTATGGGTGACGGCCCACACAAAGGCGATGGTGCTGATACCGAAGAGGATGCCGATCACGAGACCTGGAACACCGGGCGCCAGCATGACCGCCAGGGCGCGGCGGCGGTGGATGGCGACGAGTCCGATGATGAGTCCGGCAGCGCACAGGAGGCCGCGCCAGAAGGCGAGCGTCCAGGGATCGGTGTCGATCAGCCGGATCAGGAGGACATCGGGCGTGATCACCAGCATGGCCAGTGTGGTGATCGTCAGGCCCCGGGCGCGGTCGCTCACTGCATTCTCCTCGCGGTCATCGCGCAAGCCATGGCACGCCGCGGGCGCAGGGTGCATCCCGACGCCCTCCCTGCCCGCCGCGACCGCGCACGCCGCGGGCGCAGGGTGCATCCCGACGCCCTCCCTGCCCGCCGCGACCGCCACCGACTGACAGGCATGGCGTGCCGCGGGCGCAGGGTGCATGCTCCGTTTCTGAAAGGTCGGGGTGAAGGATGAGTGCGGACGCCATCAGGGTCATCCCCCTGGCAAGCCTGGCCGCGATCATCTGCGGCATGACCGTCATTGCCATGATCGCCGGATTCAACGCGCCACTTTTCTCGACGCGCCTCGACGCCATGGGATACAGCGACGAGCTGATCGGCATCAACGCCGCCGCCAACGCGGTTGGTCCCTTCCTCATGGCGCCGCTGGCGACAATGCTCCTGGCGCGCTGGGGTCTGGCGCGGGCCATGATTGCCGCCGGCCTTCTCGAAGGGCTGCTCTACCTTGCCTGCATCCTGGTTCCCGGGTTCACCGGCTGGACCGCGATCCGCCTCATCATGGGAGCCGTCGGCCTGGCATCGTGGATTGCCGGCGAGGTGTGGATCACCACGGCCGCCCCCGATGCCTTCAGGGGACGGATCCTCGCCATCTACAATTCCTGTTTCGGTCTGGGCGTGGCCGTCGGTCCGGCCATTCTCGCCTGGGCGGGACATACCGGTCATCTTCCGTTCGTCCTCGCTGCCCTGCTGATGGCGACGGCAACCGTTCCAGTGGTCATCGCCCGCCGCCTCGCACCGGCCATTCCCGGGGAGCATCCACGTCCTTCCGTCAGTGCACTTCTGAAACCGATGCGCCAGACGCCGTTGCCCATGTTGCTCAATCTCTCCTATGCCCTTACCTTCATGGCCCTGTGGACCTTTCTTCCGGTCTATGCCGTCGACACCGACTACGATGTGGAACGCTCATACCATCAGCTGTCCTTCTGCGCTGCCGGAGCAGTCGCCCTGCAGCTGCCGATCGGCTGGCTGGTCGACCGGGGGGACCGGCGCCTTGTCGGTCTCCTGCTCCTTCTCGTCGCCGCTGCCGGTTTCGCCTGTCTCGAACTTGTGGTGCACCTGCCGTGGATCGATTATCTCTTCTTCTTCATCATCGGTGGCCTGACCAGCGGTCTCTATGTCGTGGCGCTGGCCATGATCGCCAGTTTCTACCATGGCGCGGCGCTGGCGTCGGCGATCACCATCTTCACACTGATGTGGAGTCTGGGGAGTCTTGCCGGTCCGCCCGTGGTCGGCATCATCAACGGCATCCTGGGGCCGTCGGGTCTGGTGGTCGCTCTCGTTCTCTTCTGCACCATCTTCGTCCCCGTCGCCGCGCGGGATTGGTGGCGACACAGGTTTCCGTCGTCCGCCAGGGCGTCATGAGTGGCTTCGGCGGGTTCGTCAGCACGCTGGTGAGGTTGACCCCCCTCTTCGTGCGCTGTGCTGCGAGCCGCCTCGGTGAGGCGCTGAAGCCGGGTCCCATTGTCCGTCGGCGCGCTCTGGTTCCCGCTTTTCTTGTCGTCGCATGCGCCTTCAGCGGCTGCGCTGGTGCCACGACCCCGGTGGTGGTCGAGCTCTTCACGTCAGAAGGCTGCAACTCCTGTCCGCCCGCCGACGAACATCTCTTCGAGCTGCGCCGTCGCGGCGATGTCATCGCCCTGGCGTGGCATGTCGACTACTGGGACTGGCTGGGCTGGCGCGACCGCTTTGCCGATTCGGCGTTCAGCGACCGCCAGCGCGTTTATGCGCGGCGCCTCGGGACACCGGTCTACACGCCGCAGCTGGTGGTTTCCGGCACACACGAGGCTGTCGGATCGGCAAAGGGGGTGATCGAGACCGCCATGCGCCAGGCCCGGCCCGCCGCCGCCGAGGCCGTTGCCATCACCGCTTCCTGGAAAGCAACCGGCCTGCTCGAGATCGTCCTTGGCGAAGGCGCCGCTAGGGACCCCCACCTGGTTCATGTCGTCAGCTTTATGGACGAGGCGCGTACCAGGGTGACGGCCGGCGAGAATGCCGGGCGCACCCTGCGCCACGCCAACATCGTCGAGACATGGCAAACCGTCGGCACCTGGGATGGCGCGCCCGCTGCCATGACCGTTGCGGTCGCCGCTGACCGGAATCACGCCATTCTCGTCCAGGGGCCGGGGCAGGGCGCCATTGTCGGCGCCCTGGAGGTGCCGGCGCCCTGACGATGGGCCGCAGGTCCGTCCGCGCGCGGCGTGTTGCGGCCAGATGGCGTGTGATAGTGTGGCGCTCTCCGGCAGCCCGCGGCCACCGGTGATACCATGAGGCAGGGAACGTCACGGTCATGCTGACCTTCGCCGAGGAAATCCTGCTCCTGTTGCTGGGCGACAGGGAGGGCGCGTTGTCCACACACGTGCCGGGCGACAACCTGTCGTGTGCGCTCGCAGGCGCCGTCCTGCTGGATCTTTCCTTCGCCGGTCGCATCGACACGGATCCGCAACGGCTCGTGGTCATCGACACGACGCCGACCGGCAACGTCATTCTCGATGGCACCCTGGCTGAGCTCGCGGCCCGCGAGCCGCAGGTCAGCGCGAGAGCCTGGATCGGGGAGCTCTCCGTCGAGAATGCGGCGGGCATTCGCGAGTCGGTGATGGAGAGCCTTGTTGCCCGCAACGTTCTTGCGCCCCGCGAGGGGCCTTTCCGGTGGAGCGATCTCTTCTCGAGGCCCAGGGGAGGCGGCAGCGAGGCGGAGCGGGAGGTCAAGGGACGTATCCGTGAGGTGCTGTTCTCGCAAGACATTCCCGATCCGCGGGACATCGCCCTTGTCGGCCTTGCCGACGCCTGCGATCTCATCGGCCATGTCCTGGCAGACGATGACATGAACCGGTGCCGGCGGCGGCTTGATCAGTTTCGCGGACTGGACCTCATTGCCCGCGAGCTGTCGGAGTTGTTGGCCGGCATCGAGTATCACGTCACGAACGTTCGCTCCGGGTGACGCTGCCTGATCGGCGACGAGCGCGTGATCCGGGAGGTGAAGGTCGCACTGTTCGCCGCCCGGGTTCTCAGGCACGGCCGGTCGCGAGGGTGACGTCGAGGACATCATGCGGTTCGTTGCCTGAACCCCGGGGCCAGATCAACACCGTCCACCGAAGCAATCCTTCGAGGAGGACCCAACCCTGCGGATGGCCGCCCGTGCGAAGACGAGCGGGAGGGGCTCAGGGTGCAGACTGTCATGTCTGCGCGAAAATCCCCATCCGACCTGCGCAGTCGCAGAGGCGAGCTGTCCGTCCGGGTTCCCTCAACGCTTCACTGTCCTGAAACGGCCTGATCCAGACGCTGCCCTGTTCCGCCACACAATGTTGATATAATGTCGGCTGATACGACCTCATAACCGACGATTCTTCACATGCCGCCTGCCCTCACGATATCGCAGAAGGATCGGGCTGCCGCCCTTCTCAAGGTCCGCGGCCCCATGCGTGGCATCGAACTCAGCGATGCCGGCATCCACCCGGAAACACTCGCGCGCATGCTCAAGGACCGGACTCTCATCCGCGTCACCCGTGGCCTTTACCAGCTCGCCGATGCCGAAGTCACGACACAGCATGATCTCGCCGCGGTTGCGAAGCTGGTCCCCAAAGGGGTCATCTGCCTCCTTTCTGCCCTTCAGTTCCACGACCTCACGGTCCAGATTCCAGGCCGGGTCTGGTTCGCCATAAGCCCAAAAGCGCGAAAGCCCAGGTTCGACCATCCCCCGAGCCGGGTCGTGCGATTCGGACCGCGAGCCCTCTCCCTCGGCGTGCAGGTCCACACCGTCGACGGCGTGTCCGTACGCATTTTCGATCCAGCCAAGACGGTCGTCGACTGCTTTCGCTTCAGACAGCACGTCGGTCTCGATGTCGCGCTCGAAGGTCTCCACAACGTCGTGAGGTCCGGCAAGGCCAAGCCGGCGCAGATCGTTGACTACGCCCGCGCTATCCGCATCTGGTCCGTTCTGCGGCCCTATCTGGAAACGGTGGTCGCCGATGGCGCGTGAACCGAAAAATGTCGCCGCATCTGTACGCGCACGGCTGCAAAACCTCGCCAGGGAACAACAGGCCAAGGTCGACAACGTTGGGACAGTAGGGGGTCGAAGTATCGTCTGCGAGCGGAATTCAGCTCGTCCGCCGTCATCTTCGGTTGAAGTTCCGCAGGTGACATGCCGCCCCGAACAGTTCGATCTGCCAGGGATCCGGTCCGCCGATCAGCCTCCTCAGACGGACCGCACCGGGTGACATCACAGGTCGTCGCAGATGGACACCGGATTCGCGAATGGTCCGATCAACCATGGGGCTGCGTCGCGCAGGGGACGCTGCCAGGGTGCTGTCGTGCGCGCTCGCGAAGGCGGTTGTCGTGCTTGACAGAATGCGGTTCACGTCGGTCGGAGTTGGCAAGAGACGCCCACCCCTTTGCCACGGGGTGAGGACCGCGACAGGATCGGTGATCAGCATGTGACGCCACACTTCCGGCACATCGGAGTTCCCGGAGCCGTGATGCGCGACCTTGAAGACAGACGCCTGGCCAAGCGGCCGCTCCGTGCTCTGGAGGATCTCCAGCCAACCCCGTCGTTCCAGGTCCGAGCCAAGCAGAACCGCAATGTCGTTGACCCCGATCCAGAGGGCGACGGCGACGTCGTTCGGGGAATGATCGGGAATCCGCGTCTTCGCCTGGCCTTCACGCGGCACCAGGGCCCCAATGACCCCCAAGAACTCCTGAAACGCCGCATCGCTGGGTGACAGCGACCAGACCTCGCAAGCGCCCCGTGCAAACACACGCCGATTGGCGACGGCATGTGTCGGCCTCGTTCCCGCCTCCCGAAGGTGCGTGAACACCTCGTAGAGCTCTCGAACGCCAGAGCCGGCGACAGTGAGGTGACGGTGTTCAAAGGCCGCAACGGCCGAAAGGAACTCTTGCTGGCAGAACACCGCAGCGCAGCAGAACGAGGCTTGGCTGCAGGCATCGAGCAATCGGGCCATTCCGCGTATGTGGTCGTCGTGCCAATGAGTCGCGACAACGAGAGCAACAGCGTGGGCGGGATCGAGGCCGAGGTTCTCCAGATAGCGCAACGCTCTCGGCTCTCTTTCATCATCGATGCACGAATCCACGATCATCCAGACGCCATCTCCGATATGGAGGGCGATGCTCTCGCCATAGCCTGGACCGAAAAGCGTCAGTTCAATCTCGCCTGCTCCCGGCGGCGTGCTCTCCGCCGTCACGGATTGAGCGATCTCGCCATCTCCTGCGCCCAGTCCTCACCCTCTTGAAGATCTCTGTGCGTAATGGCGGGAAGATCGCGAAACACGATCTGGGATACGCGCTTCTTTGTTCCTGCCGGTGACCGCTCGTAGCCAATCACCCAGCGGAAGATGTGACCAACGCGGAGTCTGGTGTCATCAGCATCCGAGAGCTCGGTCCGGGGAATGACTGCCTCCTCTTCTTCGTGCGAAGCACCGGACGTCACGTCCGCAAGACGCGCAACGAAGTTGATCCTATCGACACGGGTCACATACCCCTCCCACTCCTGCAGAGCGCGGAAGCTCACGCGCTGTGCAGAACGCACGAATGCAGGCGCAGGATCAATGGCCTTGATGCCGGCATTGTGTTCGTGCGCTGTAAACATGTGGTGAGGTTCTGCGTTCGTTCCCTGACCTATGTCCTCGGACGCCGACATCCGCCGAAGGGCCTGGTCCACGTTCCGAGCAAGCATCGCAGCCGACGCAGGCGCATCCGAGTTGCCACGTTCCACGCCCGCGCTGACATATAGCTCATCCGCGGATTGAGCCAGTTGCGACATGGGTCACGCCTCCGGGTTCGTTGCGAGTGACATGATGTGATCGATGATCTGTTCGCTACGGTGGAGGGACGCAACGAAGTTGGCCTCGAACAGTTCCATCACGCGCCCGACCGTTCCTGGTTCAGAATCACCGATAGCATAGTGATCGTTAACCCTGACGTAGACCCCTGTTCGCCCTTTGCCAACCCGCCGGGAGGGCTCCACATTGACGTTGATTCTCCCGCCCGCGGGCCTTTCCTCCGGATCGATCTGGGTCATCGTCAAGGAACTCATGCCGCTAAGCTCGCCATCCAACCCAAGTTCGCGTCTCCAGCGGCCCCAAGGCTCTACCGGCGCCAGCGTTCGGCCGAGGCGATCCCTGACGGCTGGCGTCGCGACCTGGAAATGGACGTCGCGGTTGATCCCAAACGCTGTGAGGGGCGTGTGGTGAAGGTGCTCCTTGAACACGCGTACGACAAGATCGTGAATGCGAATGTGGGGTGCCTGCGTCGACTCCACATGGAATCGGTCCGCCGTGACCTCCAGGTGGAACCATTCGGTATCGGAATGAGTAGTCTTGGGCTTGTAACCCGAATTTGCCTATATACTTCATCATATAGGAGGACCAGACCATGAACCTGCTCAGAGTATTTACCCGATATCCAGACTAGGAAGCCTGCATCGCCTTTCTCGAAAAGGTGGAGCGAGCGTGGGTATAGGTGTAGTCCGTAGTCCGAAACCTGCGCGGCGTGCTTGAGCGGGAAGGAGCGCAGATGGCCGGGCTGATCATAATGGGAGAACTTGGGGAACGGAAAACGCGCAACTTCCTTGCCGAAATGGCCCGTGCCGGAGACTTGGACGTTCTCGGCGTGAAAGACGCGCGGATGCAGATGCTGACCGTTCAGGAGATATCTGGCGTCAAGCGGTTCCTTACGCCTTCGGTGGCGCGGGGCAAGGGGCTGGCCCAGCCCAGCCTGCCCCTCTATAGAGTTCCATGAAAACCTAGGAAAGGAGAAAACCATGAACGCACTTATCCCCCCCCCCCCCGATTTGGGGGGCTGGCAATGAGAGACGTCTCACATTAACGCTCGCCGCCGCGACGGTGGCGGCGCAGGTGAACACGGTTAGCCTGACGGGAACCGATGTCGTCATACAGGAGGAGCCCGGCTGCCTGACAGCGGGCATCAACCTGACATCAACCGCGACCATACCAATGGGCACGCAGGTTCGCTATCACGTCTCCACGGACTCCGGCTTCGACCATTTCCGCAATCACGGCGTCGAGGTCTGGCTGGGCGACAGCGCAACCCTTGATGATATTCCATCCAGCGTGATCACGGCGAACACGGCCGCGGCGGGGACATCCGTTCTCCTGCCGGACCTGTGCGTGGCGGATGACCGGATCGACCCGAGACCCGAAGGAAACACAGACGGCAGCACATCCTCAATCATCACAATTCGCCTGATGAGTGTCGCGGGGTTCACGATTGACCGGAACATGGATAGCGCGAGGGCGTTTGTCAGGGGGAATGATAGATGTAATCAGCCGGATTCTAATGCCCTAAACAGTGGCGTTGTCTACAAGTTCCGAAACGGCAACATGAACGACTCGTGCGTGTGCGCGGACAAAAGCCTTGTGGAAGTGACCCCCCATGAGGGGTATACCCCTTTGACGCCAGGGCAGGGTGGCTTGAATCAGCCAGCGGTGGTGTATGGCGACATACCCACTTATGGGGAGAGTTCGCTGAACTGGACTAACGACAGCACGGACTACTGCGCGGACTCGCCCTACCCGCCAGGCTGACGCACGCGGGGCGGCCTTCGGATCGCCCTTTCTTCCCGCCGGTCCGTGCGACTGGCGGGGAAACTCGACTTTGTGCGAATTGTATATAGGTCCCTTCCAGAGAGCGTCGCGTGAGGGAGACGCCCTTGCGTTGGCGGGCCAGTCGGGCCCGCCAACGCAAGGTGATCACCGACGATGGCGCCTGTGAGGACCTGTGGGCCCATGTCGCCCGGCAGCCCGCATGCGCCACGCGGCATCTCGTCATCGAGGCCTGCGGCGGGCCGCGCCGCCGCAAGCAACGCGAGACCGATCTCGCACTGAGGGCCTGCAGGGTGCGGCTCGCGCCGCCGAAGGACGCCGCAGATCCGACGCCGGTCGACCTCGTTGCCGTCAGCGCCACGGAGATCACGCCCGTCGATGATGCCAAGCCCCTGCACTGGCTGCTGCTCACCACCGAGGGCGAACCAGGCCCGCACCAGGCAGAGCAGACCGTCGCCTGGTACGAGGCCCGCTGGTCCATCGAGACATGGTTCTCCGTTCTCAAGAACGGCACACGGCTGACCGACCGGCAACGCGACAGCGCCGACGACGTGAGAAAGTGCCTCGCCTTCGACGTCATCACCGCCTGCCACGTCCACGACCTGAACCACATGGCGCGCACCGAACCCTCAACTCCGGCCAGGGACATCATCGATCCGGAGATGATCACCTGCCTCTCCATCTTCCTGCGCCTGCTCGGCATCCGCCGGATCAGCCGCTCGCCGCCGGACCTTGAGCACCTGACCATCCGCACCTTCGTCATCGACCTTGCCAATGCCGCAGGGTTCGACTCCACCACACGACAGCCCCTGCCGGGAACCCGAAAACTGTGGGAAGCCTGGGTCCGCTTCCAGCCCGCATGGATCCAGTATCGGGGCATGACACAACTGGGATGGAGGCCGCCGTGAACGCCACAGTCAGCCGGTGAAAATCACTCCGAGTCAACAATGGGATGATGAAAGGGTACAAGCCCTTGGTCGGGCAACGCCGTCACTTTCGTTCCCGTCTTCAGTCCGGCTCCCATGGGCGCGTTTCCACTCCCCTGCTCGTCGAGCGGGGCGTACGGTTTTCCCGTACCCGGCTCTCGGTCGGGATCAGGCCTTCGCCCACGGAAAGGTCCTTGTCGTTAGCGCAGGTGTCGTCAGCGCAAGGTGGAATCCATCGGGTGGTGGACCAGGACGGTGCCGGCATCGATATGGTTCAGGTCGCCCGGTACGCGACCAAGCCGGTGTCGACCGCGCCAACCAGGATCACGCACTCATCGAGGTCAACGTTGGGACAGCGCCAGATAGAGGTCCGATATCCCGGCGGGCGCCCGTTGGTTCTCCCATGCTGACCGGTGACGCGGTCCGGCAGGAAAGATGGAATGGTCATTGTGCGATGCTCCGGGTCGGTGCCGCCGATGAGTGCGGTGTCGTCTCCACGAATTCAAGGGTGGAGGATCGATAGCCAACTCTCCACTGAGAAAGGACAAACATCCGGCATATGTCGGTCGTCAGCCGCAGAAACGCGGCATTCCTTCGGATCCACGTCGGCCGCGTGAACCGGTGACGGTCAGGCGATGGGACGGTAGGCCTGTGCCTGGCGTTCCCTGAGGGCCGACCATGCCGGGCGGGTGCGGGCATCCGGCAGACGTGTGACCCCGTCTCGCGACATCGCCGCCGCCGCGTCGCTGAAGCACGGGAACCACCCGGCGCCGACCGCGGCCGACATGCCGGCGCCCAGCGACGACGCTTCGAGGCTTTCGCTTCTGGTCAGCGGCAGGCCGGTGGCGTCGGCGATCATCTGCGACCAGAGTGCGCTGTTGGCGCCGCCGCCAACAGCCATGATGCGTCCGGGCGCCATGCCCTCGGCAGCCATCGTGGCAATGCACCGTGCCGATTCAAGAGTCAGGGCCTCGAGGCTGGCGCGGTAGAGATGCGCCAGACCATGGTGCGGCGCCAGTTCAAGGAAGGCCGCGCGGGCGTCGCCATCCCAGTGCGGGTCCATGCATCCCGAAAGGTAGGGGCACACCAGCACGCCGTCTGCACCGACCGGCAGCGCCGCGGCCTGTGACTCCAGGCGGGTGAAGACCTCCGGGTCGTCGCGGCCGCCGGCGAAGGTATCGATGAACCAGTTGACGAAGAAGGCGCCGGCGCGCTGGACACCTTCGAGGAAGTAGCCCTCGCCATTCGGCGATGTCATGGTCCGCCAGGAACGGCTGATGCGCGGGGCAGACGACCACGCGCCCGTAATGATCGCGGTGCCAAGATTGAGGTAGACGACGCCCTCGCGCACGGCGTTGACGCCGAGTCCGGCACACTGGCCGTCACCGCCTGCAGCGTAGACCGGCGTGCCCTCGACAAGTCCGGTCTGCCGTGCAACCGCGGCGCGCAGGACGCCGACCAGCGCGCCCGGGCGCTCGAGTTCCGCAAAGCGGGCGGCGTCGAGCCCCAGAGAGGCCAGAATCGGCGCCGACCAGGACATCGAGGCGATGTCGAAAACCCCGAAGGGATCGGCGCTCGTCCAGCTTGCAACCGCCCTGCCCGTCAGCCGCCCTGTCAGAAACCCGTGAACATCAAGGATCTTTGCACAGGCGTCGAGCTCGCTCGACGCGTGTCGGCGCAACCAGCTCAGCCTGTAGACGACAGGTGTCGGGTCAACGGGCTTGCCCGTGATCGCGTGCAACCGATCGCCGCCAAAGCGCGATGTCAGGCGGGTGACCTCGTCACCCGCGCGCTCGTCGAGCCAGACGATCGCCGGGCGAATCGCCCCGAGGGTGCTGTCGACCAGCGCAACCGTCTCGCGTTGATTGGCAATCGCCAGGCCCGCGATCCGGGCAGGATCGATGGTTGTCGCGATGCCCTTGAGCGCCAGGAGGGCCGCGGACCACCAGTCCTCGACATCCTGCTCGACCCAGCCAGAGCGCGGCGTCGCCATCGCAATCGGCGCCCTTGCCTCGGCCACGGCTTCGCCCTCACGCGTCCACGCAATCGCCTTGGTCGACTGGGTGGAACTGTCGAGGCCGATGACCAGATCAGCGCGCGTGGTCATGGTTCTTCCTCCGGCAGACGCTTGCCGTATCGCTCGCCAGGTGCGTGGCGTATCCGCCGGCCAGTGTCGCGTCAATCACCTCGTGCCCGGCAGCTCCGCCCGCGACGCGGAAACGCACCGGTGTTGCCGGCAGGTCGACCACGGCCATGGCGATATGACTCTCGTCGAGCGGGCCTGTCAGCGTCGACGAAACGTGCGATGGCAACGGCGCCGCGATCCATGGACGCCTCGATGATCGGGCCCTGCAGCTAGTCGGCATCGGTCCAGGTCACGTCGCGCGTCAACGCCGAACGCTGTCGGCGCCCCTGTCTGTTTCATGGCGGAACAGTCAGCCGCCGCCGACAGTTGTCAAGGACTATCGAGCCTCTCTTGCACGACCTTCGCGGCGGCGGGCCTTGCAGTGGGCCCCGCCTGCGGACTGGATTGAAACCGCCATGCGGGCAGATCGGAAAACCGTCTGCCGGCGCGCCGTGACGGGCCTGTCGATCGGCTGTGCGTGCCATCGAGGCAGCAGCCCTATCTCCGACATGCCGATGAAGATGTTGACGGTCGTGGGTGACAGCGGCAGCGTCATATCGGGAGGCGAGAGCCAGCGTATCGTGATCGCCCAGGCGCTGATGCGCAATCCCCGCATCCTGCTGCTCGACGAAACGCCTCCTGTCTCGCAGGATCCGCCCTGGGATGAAGCGGCCGCGGCGAGACATGAGAGAACCCCATGGCATGGAAGGGTGCGACGCACCGTCGCCGGACTGACCGACACGCCGCACGTCGCCTCAACCTTGTCCCGCAGGTCAACCACACGCCAGCGGCACACGCCATCGGCTTCAGCATCCGCGCCGGTTTCGACCCACGATGCCAGGGCCGAGCGCTCCTCAGTGCCAAGATGAGACGGACGAGGAGGGCGCGGCAGGTCGGCAAGACCCTCGGGCCCTCCTGTGTTGTCGCGGACGATCCAGTTGCGGAACGTCTGCACCGTCACCCCGCATGCCTCGGCGACCATGTTCCGCGACTCTCCCTTGCGGAGCATCGCCACCGCCATCAGGCGACGCGCCATGATCGCCGATTTGCTCTTCCACGCCAGATCATGCAAGTCTGCCGGTGTGCCATCGGTCCGCGTGATTGAAACAGGCGCGGTCATACCAAACCTCCTGTGCCGACGGTCTTCGAGAAACCTCAACATAGGACAATCATCGCGCCGATTGCACCCCACATTTTGACTGCGCATGAAAATTTCGACCGTTAAAGACTTATCGGGATTGGTATAAGCTGCGTATGAGAACCACGCACAGCAAGACCCCGCCCAACCCCGAAAGCAGGAGAGTCCGCATGCCACCCTTCGGTCAGAGGAAACGGGTGGACAGCAGTTTGAGGACGCGCACCCCGCGCCGTCCTGGCCCCGAACCCCGGTGTTCCTGGCTGTGTCAGGGTACGACGTGCAACCTTCCACCCGATCAACATGGTTCACGGATGCGGTCCACTGAATGGCATCATGCCTTGATTTCGAACAGCAACCCCAGCACATGGCTGCATGCCGCATACAGAAACCCAAGAATGGTGATTGTTCAGCGGTCGGCACAACCCTAGACTGTCAATCTCCGCCCCTGCAATGAGGACCTCGGTGCGTTAGATCAAGCGACAGATGTTCATTGGGACCATCGAAAGCGAGTTCCAGGCTGAAATTGAAACAATCAACTCTGTGAGAATTGCCATGAACGCTGAATTGCAACACAACATCAGAGCTTTCGAAAAAATGTTCGAGGAACTGAAGAGAGACCATGCTCGCGAGCATGTGATCTTCTATAACGGCGAATTCGCGGGTGCGTACCCCTCCTTCCACTTGGCCGCTGAAGCGGCGGTGCACCAGTTCGGAACTGGCCCCTACCTGATCCGTGAAGTTCGCGACCCTCATGTCATGTCAATGCCTGCCTCCATCGCTTACAGACCTGCTCATGCCGACAGTTGAACTTGGATGGCAGGACGAAGACGGCACCCTTCGCTCTGACACCCTTATCCGCTATGGTCCGAGCATAAGGGTGCTTGTCACTCCCTATCCGGGCTCAAGTTTGACAACGCCGTCCCTCCAATCTCGACAGACAGAACTGCTCACCATGGCCTTGGTAGATACCGGTGCAGAAGAAAGTTGCATTGATACACAACTTGCAGGGCAGCTTGGGCTGCTAGCTATTGACACAATGCCGGTCAGCGGTGCCGGAGGGACATCTGAGCATCCAGTTTTCATGGCCTATGTACATGGGGTGCGATTCTCATATGGGGTAATTTTCTTCAATAATTGTCGATTGCTTTTTTCTGCCAATATGGTTCCAGGATGCTCCATGCGGTGTCGAAGCGGTCTGACTTGTCGAGGGCGCGCAGCGACAGGATGGCCTGGCCGCCGCTTTGCCCCCAGATCATGCCTGATCCCTTCAGCCGTTGCGTGACGAGGCTCTTGTTGGTGGCTTCAACAAGCCCGGAGCCGATAGTCAGGTTGCGACGTCTGTAGTCGGCATAGTTCATCCTCTTGCGGTTGTTGGTGAAGTAGCCGATCGCCCTGGAGACCAGAGGCGAGTAGGATCGCTTGAGATATGCGAGGGAGGCGATGACCTTGTCGACGCCGGAGATCTCGACAAGCAGGGTCTCGCGCAGGATGTGCCAGCGACGGTTGCCCTGAATGCTGTCCTGGCCATAGGCGTGATCAAGCGCCTCCTTGAGATAGTCTGCTGCATGGAAGAAGTCGAGCACCTGCTCGGCCTCGGGGAAGGCTTCCTCGAAGAACCGCCAGTGATCCCTGGCTCCGTTGGCCACCACAACAAGTTCGAGGTCCGGCCGTCTGGCCAGCAGAGAGTGAACCTCGTCGCGGATCAGCTGCTTGAGCCTGAGCTTGTTCGCTTCGGGCATTCTGGCATGGCGCAGGGTGCGAAGACGCTCGCCGGCGGCATTGCCAAGAGTGATCGTCGCGCAAGCGGCTTCCTTCCACGTGATCCCCTCAAGGTCCTGTTTCCGCTTGCGTCTGTCTTGGCCCACAGGCACCATGACGCCATCCATCTGGATCGTCACGGACGTGGCGTCAGAGGGAATCTCCTCCCCATGACGGATCTCTGCGAGCGCGTCATCGGCGATCTCTTCCCAGTGTCTGCCGGCCACCTCGTAGAGCCGGATCAGGCTCGATACACCGGGACACATCCCGCCCTGTCGGCGGAACATCTTCACGCAATCACGCGGTGGCATCGACGATACCGCCTGCAAGGCAAGGTATGCCGCTCGTGGCGTCCAGAAGTCCTCGATCAAGCCGGCAAGGCGATCCGCCGGAAACACCGACGCACGGGACCGGCGACGGTATCGTGAACGCTCATCGTTGATGGCACCGAAGGATGTCATGACCCGCTTGTTCGTGGCGCCTTCCCGACGATATCTCTCGCCGCGGTATTCGATCACGGGGTCTTGCGTGTCGAGTGAGACAAGGGCCTGCCTGACGATCTGCGCCGAAAGCCGGTTGGCCGCCTCGGCGACGCCGCTCTCGAACGCCCTCGTGGCGTGCCGCCCCTCAAACGCCTCGAGCTTCTCGCGCACACTCACCATGAAGGCGGCGAACGCAGCCGGCAACTCTCCGGGAAACAGCCGTACAAGCTCCTCATGGATCGCCCCTTGACGGTCTTCGGCAGTCATTCTGAACCAGAACTCGCGATCAAGCGCAGCGTCTGCCACGATCACAATCAGGGGTCAATCAGATCCGATGATGGGTCTGATGTCTGTGTTTTTGGCGCTCAACACAGAAAACTGTGACGAGTGGCGAAAAAATGTGCATACATCATACGAACACCTATCAAACATAACACGAACTCTTTACCCCATACCAGAACCACACCCATGTACATGTGCCCGAACTTGGCTTGACTCAATATGGCCGATTCTCAGGAGTCAATCTCTCTGAAGGGGGCCAGATGCACGGCGTTCTCTTGGGGCGAACCTTCCTCTCCGAGGTGACCATGATCTACGATGGCCCCAATGCCAGCGTACATTTGTCGCAAAGGCAACAACCAGAGAACGGCAAGTGATGCCAATTCCGATGAATATTTTCTGGTAAAGTCATCATCTCACCAGACACCTTGAATGCGTGAATTGTCTCCGGTTGAGCCGAGTTCTCGTCGGTCTGAAGCAAAGCCTCGCTGGTTCTCCACGGACGTGGGCAACGATGGAGGATGAAACCTCAAACAGCGCTAGTGAACCAACCGCCACCCTTCTGAGCGGTACGGCCAATCGCAAGCGGACCGGCTTGCGCTGTGGCGAAGGTAAGCCGTAGCCGGCCCGACAGACCGCCACGCCCCTTTCAACCGGACGCTGTTGACTCTGTTGACTTCAGCATGTCGAGTTCCCGCATGTTTCTGTAGTTTTCGACGAAGGTGAGGAGGATCTTGTATCCCTGCCAGACTTTCCCGGTTCCGGGCAGGGGTTGGCGTGTGCGTGGAATGAAGCCTGCGATGCGGGCGACCCCGATGGCGAAGGCTTCGATGGTCGGCTCACTGCTCAGGGGTGCGCGCGGTGCGCGCTTCCTGCCGCTGGTGGTCGATGCTGAGGGCGGTGATCTCGTCGCGGTCGACGATGCGGTTTGCCGGCGTCTCTCAGCTCGCCCGAGGGCGAGGCGCTCGATGGCCATGACGCGGCATGCGGTGATGGCGTCGAAGGCGCAACACGTGCGCAGGTCGTCGGCCTGGTCGAGGCGCCGGTCCTTGATGCGGGTGCCAACCTTCAGGGCGCGAAAGGACTCCTCGATCAACCAGCGCTTCTCGTAGAAGGAGACGGTCTTGAGGGCATCGACGGCACAGACCTCGCCGTCGCTGGCGAGCAGCATCCTCCTCGAGAGGTTCGCGGTCCGCCGGGGGCGAGGGTTCCGTGACATGCACGGCCATCATGGAGAGCGGCGGCGTTGTCTGCGGCCTGTCGCCCGGCGGTGCCAGAGCGACCATGGCGGCGCGGACCTCGAGGCGCATGCCCTTGAGCGCCAGGAGGGCCGCGGACCACCAGTCCTCGACATCCTGCTCGACCCAGCCAGAGCGCGGCGTCGCCATCGCAATCGGCGCCCTTGCCTCGGCCACGGCTTCGCCCTCACGCGTCCACGCAATCGCCTTGGTCGACTGGGTGGAACTGTCGAGGCCGATGACCAGATCAGCGCGCGTGGTCATGGTTCTTCCTCCGGCAGACGCTTGCCGTATCGCTCGCCAGGTGCGTGGCGTATCCGCCGGCCAGTGTCGCGTCAATCACCTCGTGCCCGGCAGCTCCGCCCGCGGCGCGGAAACGCACCGGTGTTGCCGGCAGGTCGACCACGGCCATGGCGAGCAGCTAATCGGCATCGGTCCAGGTCACGTCGCGCGTCAACGCCGAACGCTGTCGGCGCCCCTGTCTGTTTCATGGCGGAACAGTCAGCCGCCGCCGACAGTTGTCAAGGACTATCGAGCCTCTCTTGCACGACCTTCGCGGCGGCGGGCCTTGCAGTGGGCCCCGCCTGCGGACTGGATTGAAACCGCCATGCGGGCAGATCGGAAAACCGTCTGCCGGCGCGCCGTGACGGGCCTGTCGATCGGCTGTGCGTGCCATCGAGGCGGCAGCCCTGGCGCCATGTCCTTCAAGACCCGGCAGGCGCCGGCGTGCCTCCCGGCCGCACGCGGGCATCGCCTGATGCAGCGGCGATCATGGTCGGGTCTGTCCCGGCCGTGGTGCGCTTCAGGGGCCTCAAGGCATGGGATGCACGGTGAGCGTGGTCGGGTTGTCCCGGCCTTGCCGCAGGCATTCAGCCGCCGCGTCGGCGGCCATGAGCCCGCTTCGCAGCGCCGCATTCGCTGACGGCACGCCCATGTAGTCGCCGGCGAGGAACAGGCCCCTGACGCCGCCGAGGCTCTGCCGGCGCATGCGATCGAGCGCCGCCATGGCGCCGCCGGGCGCCAGACACGCCGCTTCTCGCCAGTGATGGACATGGGTCATCCTCGGTGTGTCGGACATCCCGGGCAGATACCTGCGGACTTCGGGGAGAACCCGTTGGAGCGCCTCGTCATCGCTCAACGCGTACAGGTCGTCTGCCTGTCTGTCGATCACCAGCGCGTCGATGAGAGCCATTCCCGGCGGCGCCGTCTCCGGCGCCAGCACCGCCGTATTGCTCATGCCGATCATGAGCGCTCCGATCCGCCGTGGAATCGCGACGGCGTACCAGTCCCGGGGGAGTGGATTGGAGTTGACACCGAAGAAGACGCGGCAGCACCGGGAATAGGTCACCCGGCGCAGGACGTTGCCGATGTCGGGCGGAAGATCCGGTGCGATCTTGAGGGCCGTCGTCGCCGTTGTGGCGCAGACGATCGCATCGGCTTCGATGAAACCCGCGTCGGTGACGACACCCTGTGCGGCTCCGTCCTCGAGGATGATGCGGCGCACAGGGGTGGAGAGCATGATGTCCATGCCGCAGGCGTTCACGAGGGCATCGACGAATGCGCTGATACCCCCCTTCGGAAGACACGGCCACGCAACGCCGTTCATGCCGGTATGCCAGGCGGTGGCCATCGCACAGGCCGCCCCGACCTCTTCGGGGTGCGCAAAGGCGTACCCGCTCAGGCCGGGTCCGAACAACCATTCGAGACATTCGGCGCCGATCCTGGATTCGAAAAACTCGGCGGCGCTCTCTTCCGCGTCGAGATCCAGCATCCGCGAATGATCGTCGAAGCTCAGATCGTCGCTCCGCGCCCGCAGCATCCTCGCGAACCTGGCGGTCTGCCAGAGTCCCCGGGGAGAAAGCAGCTGAAACGACAGCATGGTTCGCGCTGTCTTCAGCATGCTGCTCGCGCGATTGCCGCCATAAAGACCATGAAACCGGCCGTTACGGAAGATGCCGCTGTGTATCGGCACGCGGGTTCGTTCCAGGGGCGTGCCGAGTTCTTCCGCCATCCGTCTGGCGGTCTCGTGTGTTTCGAGGAACAGATTCGCACCCAGATCGATGCGAAACCCGTCGATGTCGCGTCGCAGAACGCGACCTCCGGGGTGCGGTTCGGCTTCGAACAGGGTGACGTCGGTTCCGTGTTTGCGCAGCGCATGGGCGGCTGCCAGTCCAGACAGTCCGGCGCCGATGACGAGAACCTTCTGATTTCCGCTCATTGCGATCCAGTTCGTGGGCCGTCGCCAAACCCTGCACGCGCCGTGCCGGATCGAGGAACGCGTGTTCAGTAGAGGTCTCGCATATTCAATCCGCTTTTGACCGCCAGCGCAATTGCAGCTCGTTGGCTTGAACGCAGCCCACTGCTCATGGACAATCAGAGCTTCAGGGGACGCGAACACCCATAGTCACCGGAGGATCCCGTGGCGCAGGACAGTATGCCGCAAGAGGCCTTCAGCGCCGGCGCGGCAGTCGGCGAAGGGGCGACGAACGCGCCATCGATCGGCGGCGCGTTGCCCTACTTTGCGCCCATCGTGATCTTTCCGCTTGTGGTCAGCGCGGCGATGTATGGCGGCTGGTGGCTTGCGGGGCCTTTCATCTTCGCATGGCTTGCGGATCAGTTCGATACGGCGTTTGGCGTGGACGAGCGGAACATGGACCCGCGACAGTCAGCCAGCCGCCACTTGTTCTGGTACAAGCTGGCCGTGTGGATCTGGGTGGTGCTCTGTCCGATCACGTTCGTGTTCGCGTTCCGGCAGGTTTTCGTCGCTGACTATCTGGCCTTCTGGGAAGACGTGCTGATCGTGCTGGCGCTTGGCGTCATGGCCCGGATGACGCTCAACGCCGGCCACGACATGATGCATCGACGCGCGGTGTGGGAGCGCCGCGCCGGCGAGTTCCTGATGGCGTCCGTGTCCTTTCCGCAAGAGATCACGGAGCATATCTATGTCCATCACGCCCATATCGGCACGCCGAGGGATTCGCTTTCCCCGCCCAAGGGCCAGAGCTTCTGGCGCTACCTCCCCCGGTCGGTGGCCCGCAGCTACCTCGATGCCTGGCGGCTGGAACGCGACCGAATGGCGCGGCGGCGTCTGCCGGTCTGGCACCACACGAACCTGATGTGGCGATACGCCCTCCAGGTCGCTGCATGGTATGCGCTGGCGTACTGGATCGGCGGCGCCCCGGGACTCCTTGTCTTTGCCGTCATCTGTGCCATGGGTATTTTCCAGTTGAGGATGGCCGATTACATCCAGCACTACGGGTTGCAGCGAGTTCGGCTTCCCGGCGGTCGTTTCGAACGTGTCCTCCCGCGGCATTCCTGGAGCGCCGCCTACAGGTTGTCGAACTGGCTCTACTACAACTCGCAGCGTCATGGCGATCACCACATTGCCGCAACCCGGCTCTACCCGCTGCTGCAGCATTGCGGTGCCGACGAGGCGCCGCAATTGCCGGGAAGTTACTCCGCCATGGGGGGCCTCATCCTGTTTCCACGGCGCTGGTTCCGAAAGATGGATCCGCTGGTTGATCAGTGGCGAGCGCATTTCTATCCGCATATCGATGACTGGAGCGCCTACGACAGTCCGGCCTACAAGGCGCGCCCGGACGCCTTCGAGGCCATTGCCGAGATTCTCGGCACGGCGCCATTTCTCGCTCGGTGGATGAACCGCAACCCGGAGCTGCTCGACGGCCTCGCCAGCCGGGAATTTGCCGATCTCGATCTGCCAGGCGGATTCGGGCCGGATCCGCAATGCGAGGCAATTGCCCGCCGGGGCCTGGCGCGCGTCTACTGGACGCACGAACTCGACGTTGCCGAAATGCGCGAGAGGATTGCCGATACTCCCGTTCAGGGCATCCGGGAGGCGGTCGAGACCGCGCGCAGCTGGTCGAACGACAAGGTCTTTCAGATCGGCGTGCATGTGCTGCGCGGCAACCTGTCGCCCGTCGAGGCGGGAACGGCCCTGACCAACATTGCGGAAGCGTCGATTGGCGCTGCGCTGTCAGCCGTCGAGGAGGAGTGGGCCGACCGGCCGACCAAGGGTGGGATCGCTACGGTGGTGCTGGGCGAGGCGGCCAGCGGGGAGGCCGTGCCCGGCATGCAGCTTGATGTCATGTTCGTCTGTGACGGCGACCCTGACCGCACCCTGGGCCGCCGTTTACTCGATGCCTTGCGCTTGTTGTCGCGCGACAGCCTGCTGTTTGCTGCTGTCCCGCGCGCACGGGAGACGGGCGCCTTGCGTTCCCTTGCCGATTTCTCGCAACACCACCGGGCGACAGGCGATGTACGCGAGCTCATGGACCTTGCCCGGGCGCGGTGCGTCTTCGCATGCGGCGATGCGGGGACCGCAGGGCAATTCGACGAGGCGCGGCGCGACATCCTGGTCCATGGCGCTGCGCGCTCTGCGTTGATCGCCGAGTTGCGCGAAACGCCAGGACGCGTCGTGGAATCGGGGCCGCTGGCCGTCGACGACATTCCGGGCGGTCTTCACCACGTCGAGTGCGCCGCACGATACCTGCAACTCAGCCATGCCGCCGACACGCCCGGGATTCTGGCGCCCGATGCGGTGTCCGTTTTCCGCGCTGCAGGCGCGCAAGGGGTGATCTCCGCCGCTGCAGCCGAGCGGCTGGCCGGGGCCGCGACGATGTGGCGAAACCTGCGCGGAATCCTGCGACTGGTCGCGCAGGATGACTTTTCCGCCGAAACGGCGGCTGCTCCCGTGAAGAGCGTCATTGCGCGGTCCTGCGGGGCGGACGACTTCGAGGCGCTGACCGTCGCGATACAGAGCACGGCGGCTTGCGCGTCGCGCGCCATCGATACACTGATCGGCTGACGGCGACACGGCCCGGGGGAGTGGGTGCGCGCCGGGAGCGCCGTCTGTCCTTGTTCGCCAGCGGGGCGTCTGCTATGAGGTCCTGCTTGTGACTGGAAGGTTAAGCGCCCTGACTCATGCCCGTTTCCGAAAGAGATTCGAGCAATGCATGACCGTGCGGATTTCCGCCTCGACGGCGACCGCCCCTGGGACATGCAGGTTCACAGGGAGGATGCGTTTGCGAGGATTTTCGCCTGCGGATCACGGGGCATGGGCGAAAGCTGCATGGACGGGTGGTGGGACGGCGAACAGCGCGATGAGCCGGTGTGCCACGTCAGCCGCAACACTCCCAAATCGCAAGCCCGCCCCGGCGACATCATTCACGCGATGCATGCACGGTTGATCAGGCCCGGGGCCACGAAGCGCCCTTGTGCGGGGGCGAGGGTCACTGCGAGGACAGCAGGGAACTGTATCGCGGGATGCTCGACAAGCGCATGATCTACAGCTGCGCCTGCCGGAGTCATGCCGAAACGCTCGACGAGGCCCAGGAACACAAGCGGGATCTGATGACCCGGAAACTGCAGTTCGGACCCGGCACGAGAGTCCTCGACATCGGCTGGGGTTGGGGTGGCGCCATAGGTCGCCGTCCCGAGCGGCACGGCGTCTCGGGTGTTGCTGTGACCATATCCCCGGACCAGCATGAGGTCGCACGGGAACTGTGCGCCGGGAGATTCGCCTGCAGGACTGTCGCGCGGTCGTTGAGTTGTGCGACTGCAGCTGTTCCATCGACATGCTCGGACATGTGGGGCGCCGGCATGACCGGACCTCCATGGACACCGTGAAGCGCTGCCTTCGCCCCGGGGCCTTCACCTCGTGCAGACTGCCAGAAGCGACAACAGCGCCTTCAAGGCCGGTCCCCGGGTCAACCGATACGTGTTTCCCGGCGGTGACATTCCCTCGGCGAAACAGCTCATGGCGTCCGCCGACTGCGATCGGACGTTCATGTGCCGGTACCATGATCTGTGCCCTGTCCGGCAGGAGTCCGACAGCCGTCACGATGGCCGTCTCTTCCGCATGTGGCGCTCCTGTCTTCTGAGTTTCGCCGGAGTTTTCCGGTCTCGCGCCTGCCGGCTGCGGCAGATCGTGTTCTCCCGCGCGGGAGCAGACGCAGGCTCCGTACGTGGTCCTGCTGGCGAGGTTGTCCAGGATGCCGAATAGAACCTCCGCCGACACCGGTCTCATCGAGAAGCCGGCGCTGGCGCCGCATTTGGCGTTTCACGCAATCGACGACCGGCAGGTGTTTCTGGTTTCGGAGACCTTCAACACCCTGCTCCACGGAACAATCCATCCCGATCTGCTGCCGCTTCTCGACGGCCGCCGCACGTACAGCGATATCGTTGCCGCCCTGGCGGGCGCGCATCCGGAATCCGCCGTGAGGACAGCGCTGGTTTCCCTGGCCTCGAGGGGTTACGTCATTTCCGCCGACTACGCCATGGACCGCGGCGCGGCCGCGTTCTGGACCTCACTGGGCGCCTCGCCTCGATGGGCCGAGGAACGCCTGTCGGCGTCGCGTGTTGCGGTCACCGGCGATGACGGGCGCCTCGCCACGCGCCTGGAGTCCATGAATGTGGAGGTGTCAGACAACGAGCCGGCGCTCTCGGTCATTGTCTGCGACGACTATCTCGACGGGCGGCACGCCGAGTTCAATCGCCGTCATGTGGAGTCGGGCGCGCCATGGATGCTGGTCAGGCCCGGCGGTCTGCAGCCCCTGTTCGGCCCGGTGTTCCGGCCCGCGGACCATGGGCCGTGCTGGGCCTGTCTGGCCTATCGTCTGCGCGGTCATCAGGAGATTCACAATTTTCTGCGCAATCTGCTCGGTGATGGCGCCGGTGTCGCGCCCCGGGCGGCCGAACCTGCCGCCATCGACGCCGTCTGCGGTCTCGCTGCCGTCGAAATCGCCAAGTGGCTGGTGCTCGGCAAGGAGGCGTCCATCCATGAACAGGCGGTCTCGCTGGACACGTCGGGACTGACGATCGGGCGCCATCCGGTCATGCGCCGTCCGCAGTGCCGCGTCTGCGGCGATGAGGCGTTCCATCGTGCCGACCGGCCGCCAGTTCCGGTGCGCCTGCAGGCCAGTGCGAAAGATATCCGCAACAGCGGCGGTGTGCGTTCCGTGACCCCCGACGAGACTCTCGCGAGATACCGCCACCTTGTCGGTCCGGTCGGTGGTGTCGTGACCTGGCTCAGGCGCACGACCGGGGAAACCGACCCCTGGCTGCATGTCCATTGGGCCGGAAGCAACATGGCGCTCAAGAACAGGGCCTTGAACGTTTTGCGCCTCAGCTTGCGAACGAAGAGCGCAGGCAAGGGCAGCACACCGCGCCAGTCCGAGGCGAGTGCGCTGTGTGAGGCGCTTGAGCGCTACAGCGGCGCGTTCCACGGCGACGAGATACGCTGTCGGCGGCGTTTCGCGGATCTGGAAGCAGCCGGGGAGGCGATTCACCCGAACGACGTTCAGCTTTTCAGCGCACGGCAACTCGACGATGCGGCACGTATCAACGCCGGCGGTCATCCCTACAATGTGGTCCCCCCGCGTCTCGACCCGGATGCCGAGATCGACTTCTCACCGGTGTGGTCATTGACCCGGGGCCGGCATCTCTATCTTCCGACGTCGCTGCTCTACTACGGCACATCGGCCGACTGTCGGGGGGGGGATTTCGTGGCTGACTCGAACGGGTGCGCCGCCGGCAACACGCTGGAGGAAGCCATTCTTCAGGGCTTCCTCGAACTGGTCGAACGCGATGCGTTCGCGGTGTGGTGGTACAACCGGCTGCATCTTCCCGGTGTCGATCTCGACAGTTTCGGCGACGAGTACCTGGCGACCGCCAAGGACTACTATCGTGGTCTGAACCGCGACATGTGGGTGCTTGACGTCACCGGCGACCTTGGCATTCCGGCGTTTGTCGCCATCTCGCGCCGCACCGACAAGGAGGCGGAGGACATCATCTACGGAGCGGGGGCGCACATGGACCCGCATATCGCGGCGTTGCGCGCAGTCTGCGAACTGAACCAGTTCCTGAACTGGGTGCAGGGCAAGGCAAGCGGCGGCGCCGGCTACCTGATCGACGATCCGCAGTGCCTGTGGTGGTGGCGGACTGCAACGCTTGCGGAGCACTCTTATCTGGCGCCGGCGGATGATGTGGCGTCGCGCGGCAAGTCCGACTACCCTGTTCCCGAAACCGGGGACCTCCGCGACGACGTGGAACGATGCCGGGCGCTGATTGAAGCGAGGGGCATGGAGTTTCTTGTGCTGGACCAGACCCGTCCCGACATCGGCATGCCGGTAGCGCGGGTCATCGTGCCGGGCATGCGTCATTACTGGGAACGCTTCGCGCCGGGGCGTCTGTTCGACGTGCCCGTCGCGATGGGATGGCGTGAACGGCATCTTGTGGAGTCGGAGCTCAATCCAGCTCCCGTCATCGGTTGAGAGAACGCAAGGATGCCCCTGCTCCCGGAGCGAAAACTGTGGCGACGATGACGGCTTTGCCGCTCGTGCAACCCTGGAGCGGACGTATCGCAGAGGGGCGCTCGTGAGCATGCGTGAAGAGTGGAGGCATACGGAAGAACGCCTCCTGCTCATGGCGCCATCCATGGGGCAGTTGCTGGCTCGGATCAGGCCGCAGATCTCGGCCCGCCTGATTGACGGCGAGGGATGGGAGCGGTTGCTCGAGCGCGCCTGCGACGTGCCTGCAACGATGGCGGCTTTCCCGTTCGGGTTCGAGTTTCCCCTGCAGGATTCCAGAGCGAGGGCGGACTTCGGCGTTTCCCTGGTCGGCGACAGCCGGACCGCGACGCACTTTCAGGAACTGGGCCGTTCGCATGATGCGGATTCGTCTGCGGCGGGGCTTGCCTGGCTGCTGGACGAGACTGATCGTGACGACTCCCTGTTGCGCCGCGTTGTCGGCAGGAAGATGCTGCTCGAGTACGACATCGACACGGCGCCGGGCGGTGAGCGCCTGGATCCGGGCGTTTTCCTCTATCCCGTCGACGACGCGCTGGCCGGCGACGGCCGGCGGCTTCGCGAGCTCGGCGCGGTACATGACGCGCTGGTCTTCGCCGGCGGCTGGAGTCCGGATGCGGCCGAACGCAGGGAGCTCGAGCGGGTGTACGCGACGCTTGCCCCGGAGACGCTCATCAAGGCTTTCGGCACCTTTCCGTCGCGGCAAAGGACGATGCGGATTGCGGTGACGGGCTTCAGGAGCGCGCGCGGCGTGGCGGCGTTTCTTGAGCGCGCCGGCTGGCCAGGGTCGCCTTCGGCGGTCGGCGACGCCGTGTCGTTCTTCGAGAAACGGGGCGCTTTCGCCTACATGGGAGTCCACTTCGACATCACCGCCGGTGGCGTGGGGCCGACGCTGGGAGTGAGTTTCTTCGCCCAGGAAAAGGAATGGCTTAAGGACATACGCCACTGGTCCGCTCTCATCGACGGTATCGGCGAGGAGGGCTACGCCCTCCCGGAAAAACTCGCGGAACTGGCCAGATGGTCAACGGGATCGACGACGCTGCTCGCCAGGGGCGGCCCGATCATGCTCGTCCGGGGCATACACCACATGAAACTGGTGGTGGCCGGCGACCGGGTCGAACAGGTCAAGGCCTATAATTTTCTGCTCATGATGTGCTGGCGGCCGACGGGCGCAACGCAGGGATGACGATGAACTCCGGAGAAGCAAGGACGCCCGTCTCGGACCGGGACCGAGACGCCATTCGTCACTATGACGACCTGACGGTGTCCTTCTACATGAGTTTCTGGAACGCGACGCACCTCCACTTCGGTTTGTTCGATGCCGGGGAGTATCCGGAGCCGGGCGACGTCTTTGAGGGCCCTGTGAGCGAGAAGGGTCTGGAGCGGATGATCGAGGCCATCATTGCTCCGGCGGGGATCACGCAGGACAGCATTGTCGTGGATGCGGGTTGCGGGGTCGGCGGAACCTCCATCTATCTTGCGCAGACACGGGGATGCAGGGTGACAGGCGTCAACATCAATCACCAGCAGATGAAGATCGCCGCCGGCAAGGCGACGGACGAGGGCATGGATCACCTTGTCGATTTCAGGTACGCCAACTGCTCCGAGGGGTTGCCGTTCGGCAATGACTCGATCGACGTCGTCGTCAACGTCGACAGTGCGTGCCACTACGGCGATCGCGGGCAGTTCCTGCGCGAGGTCTTCAGGATTCTCAAGCCCGCTGGACGGGTTGTGGCGATGGACTGGCTTGTCACCGAAGGCACCACCTCACGTCAGCGTGACGCCTTCATTCGTCCGCTGTGCGAGCTTTGGGCCTCGCCCGGCCTGGAAACCAGATCGTCCTACACCGGGCTGTTGCGCGATGCGGGTCTGGCGGTTCGCGAGTGCACGGGGTTTGACGGTCGCGACATTGGCAGTCTGCGGCTTGTCGAGTGCTATGTCCGGACCCTCAAGGGACTGGTTTTCCTTGGCCTGCTTCCCGCCCGGCTTCGGCCGGTGCTGCCCATGGTTGTGGCGCTGGAGACTGCCTGGCGCAAGGGGTTTTTTGAACTCGGGCGATACTGGGCGGAAAAACCGGACAGCGCATAGCGACTGCAGCGCCGCGATGATCGGCGGTCTGGCCTGTTGCAGGGCAGGGCCCGCCAGCGGCGGCGTTGCCGGGAAGACAGCAATCGGGGAACACGACACCGGCCATGGGTTTCGAAGACGAATGGGCCGCCAATGAGGAATGTCTCACCCGGGAAGCGGGATCACTGGGAGAACTTCTGGCGCGGATGAAGGGTTCCCTTGCCCCGCTGCCGATCGACGAGAGGGTATGGGAGAGACTGGTGGAGCGCGCCGGCGACCTGCCAGCAACCGTGGCCGGCTTCCCTCTCTGGCTCGGGTTCCCGATCGACTCCTCGCCGCCGGCCGCGCTTCTCGACGTTTCGTTGCCCGGCGGGAGCCGGTCGGCGGCGTTCTTCGAGACCAGGGGGCGCTCCGGCGATGCGGCGGCGTCGATGGCCGGCATCGCCTCGCTCCTGGGCAAGACAGGCACGGAGGACTCAGGCCTTCGGCGCGTCGCCGGCGACAGGGTCCTGCTGCAGTACCACATCGATCCTGCACGGCGTGCAGGGGGCGAGCCGGGGTTTTTCCTTTACCCCTCCCGAGCCATGCTGGTCGGTGGTGGCCCGCTCCGCGATTTCGGCGAGGCGCTCGATGCTGTGAGCTGCGCTGCAGGCTGGCGCCCGGACGCGGCCCGGCGCCGCCGCGCCGAGCGTGCGTATCTCGCGCTGAAGCCGGATACCCGCGTCGGCGCCATCGGGGTCTTTCCTTCGGCAGGAAGGGCGCTTCGCCTGATGATGCTGGGCTTCAACAAGGCATGTGACGTCACGGCCTTTCTGGAACGGGCGGACTGGCCTGGAAGGCGCCTGGCAGCCGTTGGCGCCCTGTCGCGTCTCGGGGAGCGTGGCGCCCTTGCCGGGATGCAGCTCGGAGTCGGGTTCGACGTCAGCGCGGCGGGTCTGGAGCCGACGCTCGAACTGCAGGTCTTTTCCGCAGATACGATCTACGACCGCAAGGGGTGGTTCAAGGACAGGGAGTGCTGGACGGCGTTCATTGACGGTCTTCGCGAGGAACGTCTCGCTGTTCCCGCCAAGCTGCCCGGACCAGCCCCATGGTCGTTCGGTGCAAGCATGCTGTTCGGTCGCTCGGGCGCGTTCCTTCTCTTGCAGCGCATTCACCACTTCTCGATCGTGCTAACCCGGAACGGCGCCGAGCACGTCAGGGCCCATGTGTTCGTGCTGATGTGCCGTTTGCCGCCCCGCCAGAAGTCCCCGGGTCAGCTGCCGTCGGTCGGGGTGTCGTGACGGCGATTCAGGATGATCCCTGCCGGCGGCGGTCCACAGCCATCAACAGGGGCGCCAGGAAAAGGACATCGCAGACAAGAGCGAGCGCGATGACCACCGCCGTCAGTTGCCCCATCTGCGCGGTGGGAAAGAAGTCCGACAGGCCGAGGACTGCAAAGCCTGCCACCAGCACCGCCGTGGTCGAGACCAGTGCACGTCCCACCGTGCGAAATGCGTAGCGCACCGCTTCGTCCGGCGCCTGGCCGAGTTCGCGCCGGGCGCGCTGATACGTGCTGAGGAAGTGCACCGTATCGTCCACCACAATGCCGATCGTCATGGCCATGACGACCGAGAGTGCGAGTCCGACCTCTCCCACAGCCAGGCCCCAGATGCCGAACGCCATCAATCCGGGGACAAAGTTTGGCACAAGGCTCACCAGGCCGATGCGAAGCGAACCGAGTGCGACGACGAGGAGGACGGAAATGCCGAGAAATGCCACCGCGGTCCCGACCAGCATCGCCCGGATGTTGCGCTCTCCGATATGCGCGAACATCAGTGCGGCCCCCGAACTCACGACCCGCGAATTGTCCGGTGCATTGTCAGCCAGCCACTGATGCGCGCGCGCATCGAGTCCCAGCACTTCCCGTGACGAGAGTGTGGTCGCCGTCACCGTCATGCGCGTTGCCGACTTCGACACGTCGATGCGGTTGTTCAGGTCGAAGCCGAAGGGAAGCGACAGTTCGTAGAGAAGCAGGTATTGCGATGCAAGGTCGCGGCTTTCGGGAATCCGGTAAGCGGCCGGATCGCCGCCGTGCATGCTCATGTTGATCTGGCGAAAGGTATCGCTGATGACAAGGACATGCCGGGTTTCCGGCTGGCTGCGATACCAGTCAGCGAACGCCGAAACGTATTCGAGAAAGGCCGGTTCGACGATGTCGCCCGGCCCACCTGCCGTGATCGAGTATTCGAGTACCGTGTTTCCGCTCAGGTTCTCGTCGAGGAAGTCCGCATCCTGGCGAATCTGGAATCCCTCGTCGAAGAAGTGCGTCAGGACATCGTCCAGCTCGTTGCGCGGGAGTCCCGCTGACAGTCCGAGGATGACGGCCATCGATCCCCACAGCAGAACGGTCCGGCGGCGCACCACCAGATTCGCCATGACCTCGATGCCTTTGCGTGAATGATCCGCCCGGCGACCACGCATGGGGATGAGAGAGAGCAACGCGGGCAGCAACGTGACCGAGAGAACGAAAGAAATCGCGGCGCCGATGGCGACGAGGGTCCCGAGATGACGATAGGGCGGCACTTCGGAAAAGTTCATCATCAGGAAGCCGAACATCGTCGTCGCGCTCGCGAGAAAGATGGGATGCAGGTTGACCCTGATGGACTCCACCACCGCCCGGCGTCTCGGATCCCCTTCTCCCAGCCGTTCCTGCACGGTGATCAGAACATGCATGCAGCTGGCCACCGCAAGCGTCAGCACGATGATGGGCGTCGCGGACGTGGACGTGGAAAATGGAATACCGACCCACCCGCCCAACCCCATCGCCGCGAGGATCGAGAAGACGGTGACCGCGCCGGTCGCCGCGACGCCTGCGAACCCGCGTGTCAAGATGCCGAGGATCAGCGCCATGACGGCCAGGGACGCGGGCAACACCGTCTCCATGGCGGCCGCCGTCGCTTCCGTGAAGGCGTGGTTGACGATCACCGTTCCGACCAGACGGACGTCGATACCCGGAAACCGCCCTGCCGCCTCGATTGCAACGTCGCGCGCGAACGCGGTGACGTCGGCGGTGGCGGTCGCGGTATCGTCGTCCGGCAGCTTGACGGTCACATTGACGGCGCTGACGCCGCCATCGCGCGCCAGAAGGTTGCCCGCCAGTCGCGGATCCGCCAGGGCTGTTGCGCGAATCCGGCGGCGATCACCGGCATCGCCCAGCTGCGATGGGTCGACGAGATCGCGTACGACGAGATCGTCTCCGTCCGCCTCCATATGCTGGAAATTGGCAATCGAATCGACGCGCGCCGCATGCGGCACCTGCCAGGCGCGTTCGGTCAGCCAGACTGCAGCCGCGAGGGCCTGCTGCGATGTGGCGTCGCGATCGTCGGGGGCGATCAGGAAGAGGACGTTGTCGCTTTTTTCGTATGTGTTCTCCAGATCTTCAAAGGCCTGGAGTTCGGGGTTGTCCTCGCTGAAATACGCGCGGTAGTCCGTGTCGGACTTCAGAAAAAGCATGCCACTGGCGGCAGCGCCGACCAGCACCAGGATTGTCACGACAATCAGCCAGCGGAACGCGACTGTCCACTCTGCGAATCGCGTCGAAAAATCGCGCAGTCCAACGCTCGGTCCGTGCGCCATCGTCGAACCCGTCGTACGTCAACGCCGTCGCGAGGCAACCGCGTGGACACTGTTCAGATTGCCACTCTGAAACCAGCCTCCCTGTCACCGTCACCCGCCCTGAACAGGTTCAGGGGGCGGAACGTCGACAGCATGGCTATCGAGCCTCGGGCGCCCTTCGAAGGACAATCAGGGAAGGGCGCCCGAGGGAGGTCGTTCAGCAGCAGCACCGACCTGCAGCGATCGCTTCGAGCTGCTCCTCTCCGATCTCCGAGACCGGCAAGGACAGATAAAGGGTGTCTGCGTTGCTCTCGTTCACCACGATCTCGAGATCGTCGGGAACATCGACGCCCAGCTCCTGGGAGATCGCATGCTTGGGGTTCGAAATCAGCAGGCTCCGGAAATCAGCGTCACTGATGGCCTTGTCCGTGATCTGACGTCGCATGTCCTCGGCTGATTGCAGCGGGGTTTGCGCAAAGGATTGCCAATCCATGATCCATATACCTCGTTTACATGGTTGAGGACACTAGCTAACAGGAAGGCGATGGCTTTGTAAACCGAAAAAAACTCATATAAATCAATGTGTTAAATCCCCTCCCCCCCCCCCCCCCGAAATACACACGCAATTTGCTTCCCGGAGGGGGTGCGAGAGTCGACCGGCATGCCGGTCATGCGCTACAATTGAGAGGGGTCGCCACCGTGTCTCGGAGGATCGTGAGGGTCATGAACAGGCTGGAACTGGACCAGACTGCCGCCAGCCGCAGCAAGCGCCAGCAACTTGATCACCTGCTGACTGTCGCGGCGCCGCGCGAACGTCTTGCCCCTGCCGTTGCCGCCCTGCTGCTGGCGGCGTTGCTGGCCTGGTCGCTGTTCGGTCACATTGAGCACGGCATCACGGTGGACGGCATCCTGATCAAGCCGGGAACCCGTCACGACGTGGTCTCGACCGAGCCCGGGTATCTGCTGGAGTTCTTTGCCGCTGCGGGTGACCGCGTCGGGGTCGGCGAGGCGATCGCACGACAGAGCGTGCCGGAACTGGACCGCGAAACCACCGCACTGCGGGACCGACTGGAGCTTCTGGGACGGGACGTTGCGCAGGCAGGCGACGCCGCCAGCTCGCTGTCGGTGCTTCTGGAGTCCGGCCGGGCAGTGCTGTTGGAGATGGAGGCAACGCGCGCTGTGCGGGAGATGATCGTTGCCCATGGCGCCGGTGAGATCATGACCCTGCAGGTGGCGCCCGGCGATTACCTTCCTGCCGGTGCGGCGGTCGCACGGATCCGCAGCATCCCCTCTGACGCGCAGGACGGGCAGCTGCGCGCCGTGTTGCGGGTTGCCCGGCGCGTTGCGCAACGCATTCAACCCGGCATGCAGGCGTCGGTGCACGTGGCGATATCTCCCGGAGACACGCGCGAACTGCAGGGAGAGGTGATGTCCGTGTCCGCCAGACCGGCGTCAGCCTGGCTCGCGACGCCGCAGCCGGCAAACGCGAATTCGTCGCACCGGATCGACATCGCCCTGTCTGCAACGCCAGGATTTTCCGTGCCGGACGGCGCCACTTGCCGCGTACGGATCATCCTCGGCCGGGCGCCTCTCGTCGCGCTGCTTGATTCCGGACTTCGCTGAATGACGTCGCCCGATTCCAGCCGGACGGTGTGATCGAAGAGCATGGCCACCTCGACACGGCGAAGGCGTCGCGTGGTCACTCCGCTGGTGATGCAGATGCATATCACCGAGTGCGGCGCCGCATGCCTGGGCAGCATACTCGCCTGCTTCGGGCGCTGGGTGCACCTGAACGAGTTGCGCCGCCTGTGCGGCGTCAGCCGGGACGGCTCGACAGCCGCAGGTATCTCGCGGGCCGCCGGACATTATGGTCTCAAGTGCGTCGGGCGGAGCGTGAACGCGCATCATCTCAGAAGCATGCCGCTGCCGCAGATACTGTTCTGGGAATGGAATCACTTCCTTGTGCTGGAAGGCTTCGACGGCGATCGGGTGTTTCTGAACGATCCCGCGATCGGTCGCCGCCAGCTGTCCGACAAGGAGTTCGCCGAGGGGTTCGCAGGCATCGCGCTGCACTTGAGTCCCGGACCCGAGTTCCGACGCGGAGGGGCGCCCCCCAGCATCATGCGGCGCATCCCCCCATGGTTTCGCGGCGCTTCGGGCGCGCTGGCCTATGCGGCGACGTGCGGCGTGATGATGGCCCTGCTGGCGCTGATCGCGCCGGTGGGACTGGGGCTGTTCGTCGACCGGGTTCTGGGTGACAACGAGCCATGGGGCGAGATCGTCGCCGTTGCCACGATGTCGGGCGCCGTTCTGGTCTACGGGCTTGGCTGGCTGAAACATCGGTGCATGAAACGCCTCTCGGTGCGCATGTCGATTGTTGTCGCAAATCGCTGCGTTTCGCGACTGTTGCGGTTGCCGATGGAGTACTTCAACCACCGGCTCGCCGGCGAATTGACGGATCGTGTCCTGTCCATCGACAGGATTGCCAGGGCTCTGCCCAGCCGTGTTCTCGAACCGCTCATCGAAATCGCGATGAGCGCGGCCTTTCTGGCGGCCATGTTTGCCTACGACATGACGCTGGCGTTCATTGTTCTGGGCCTGGCGCTGGTCAATGCCGTGCTGGCGCGACTGATGACGCGCATGCGCAACGACGAAAACCAGGCGTTGCGGCGTGAACAGGGCCTGTTGCTCGGGTTCGGCATGTTGATGTTGCGTCAGACGGATATTCTGCGGATGACCTCCGCGGACGACCACTTCTTTTCCCGCTGGAGTGGCCATCAGGCCCGGGAACTGGCGGCGCGGGGCCGGTTCGTTGCGTTCGGACACGTCTGCGCGGCGTTTCCGGGCCTGTTCATGATTCTTGCCCACGCGGCGGTACTGGCTGTCGGGGCGCACCAGGTCATGGCTGGCGAGATGACGCTGGGCGCACTCGCGGCGCTCTATGTTCTGGCAGCCATGTTCCTGGCGCCGATCAGCCGTTTCGTCGAGTTCGCCGACGATTGGCAGACGCTTGCCATCGGCCTGCAACGCCTCGAGGACATCACGGCTACCAAAGAAGATCCGCGGTTCACCGACCAGCGCATCGCGCCGACCGGAACCGGCACGGTGAATGGGCGGCTGCGGTTGACCGGGCGTGTTGAACTGCGTGACGTCAACTTCGGCTATCACCGCGACCGTCCGCCGCTCCTCAAGAATCTCAATCTGGTTATCGAACCGGGTCAGCGGGTCGCGATTGTCGGCGGGAGCGGATCGGGAAAGTCGACACTGGCATATCTCGTTTCCGGCGCCTACGAACCCTGGTCCGGTGACATCCTGTTCGACGCATGTCCGCGCAACGAGATTCCCGATGACGTGATGTCGCGCTCGCTCTCGATGGTGGATCAGAACCCCATCCTCTTCTCCGCAACCGTGCGAGAGAACATCACACTGTGGAACGACGCCGTTCCCGACGACATTCTGGTCGCTGCGGCCCGCGACGCCAGCATCCATGATGACATCCTTGCCCGTCCGCTCGGCTATTCGACGCCGGTCGACGAGGACGGTGGCAATTTCAGCGGCGGCCAGCGGCAACGGCTTGAGATTGCCCGCGCACTGGCGGGCAATCCGACGGTGCTGGTTCTCGACGAGGCGACGAGCGCCCTCGACGCCGCGACGGAGGAGATCGTCGACGACGCGCTGCGTCGTCGGGGCGTGAGCTGTCTTATCGTGGCGCATCGCCTGAGCACGATCCGGGACTGCGACCTTATCATCGTGCTTGACGAGGGTGTGGAGGTGCAACGCGGCACCCACGAGGACCTCATGGTGGATGCGGACGGCCTCTACCGAAAGCTTGTCGAGGCGGGATAAGCCGATGCCGGGCCCGCAAAGCCGATCGCTTGCTGACGTCGCCGTTGCGTCAGGCGTGGGCGTGCCCTGCGCCGGCAACCTGCCCCTGGACCTGGGTGATCCAGGGTTCGTCTGGTTCGTCGAAACGGGGGCGGTCGACGTGTTTCTCGTCGAGCGGCGGGGTGGCACGGAACAGTCGGCGCTACAGCACCTGACGCGCGCCGCCGCGGGCCGTTTGCTTCCGGGTGCCGCGCCGCAGGCCGGGGAGACGATGCTGGGCCTGATTGCCAAGGGGCTGCCCGGCACCGTGCTGCGACGCCTGCCTGTCAGCGGCCTGGCCGTCGTCGATCCCGAGGAACTGGCCGCCTCGATCGATTCCTGGATCCTGGACATGTCCGCCGCGCTGTCGCGCGACATGACGTACCGACCGGCGCCGGACGTCTTCCTGGAGTCCGGAAAGCCGCTGCCGGAGGAGGGGACGACATGTTCGGTGCGGCGTGGCGTGGCGTGGACACGAACTGCGGCGTCCGCTCCGGGCGCGGGGCTGTTCATGGGCCTGATTGATGTTGCAGCGCATGACGCGGAAGATGGCGATGCCTCGCATGCGATACCGCTGACTCCCTACAGCTGGCTCACGTTGACCCCGACGCATCGCCCTTGCGCCGTTGTGTCCTCCGAAACCATGACAGATGAGGGGCTCTTGCTGCCCGCGCTGGCGCAGTTCCATGAGGTCGCGTTCGCCCTGCAGCGACTCAACCGCAGTCTCGCGACCGTGGACGAGGCCAATCTGGAACGGGCGCGGACCGCCAGTCGCCGCAACGACGAGGAAAGCGCCCGGCGTCAACTCTTCAATCTGTACGGCCTGCCGGACGAGGTGCCGGACGAGGGCAGTGGCTCGGCGCTGCGCGAGGCCCTGAGCGTCATCGGTCAGCATGAAGGAATCGACTTCCACTGGCCTGCCAGGACTGACGCACCCGAATATGTTCCAGCCCTCGCTGATGTTCTGGATGTGTCGGGAGTGCGTGGACGGCAGGTGCGACTTGCCAGGGAAGACCGCTGGTGGACCGGCGACAGCGGCTCGCTGCTGGCGTTCCGGGCGGACAACGGCCGACCCGTGGCATTGCTGCCTGGCGTCATGGGGGGGTATCGGATGGTTGACCCCGTTGCGGGCCGCACGGTCCGGGTCAGCGCCGCCATCGCCAAAACGCTCCGGGTGGACGCATGGTTGTTCTATCGGCCGCTGACTTCCACCGCTGTCAGCGCCCGGGACCTCTTCCGGGTCGCCGGTCGAGGTCTGAGTGCGGGTTTGGCGAATCTCGCGATCGTGGGGTTGCTGGGCGGCCTGATCGCATTGCTGCCCGTGCTGGCACTGGGGTTCGTTGCGAACCGTGTGATTGCGGACGGTGACTCCGGTCTGCTGTATGGGATCATCGTGGCGCTGGCGGCCTTCGCCATCGTCTGGGCGCTGATGCGCATACTCCAGGGCATGGCGTTGATGCGCCTGGAGGGTCGCGTTGCGTCCCGGATCGAAGCCGCGTTCTGGGACCGTTTGCTGCGCCTGCCTTCTGGTCTCTTGCGACGCTATCCGGCCGGCGACCGCACCATGCGGGGCATGACGTTCCATCGTGTGCGCGACGCCGTTCAGGGCGTGGTCGCCAGCGATGCGCTGTCTTTCTTCTTCGCGCTGCCGGCATTGATTCTCATCTTTTTCTACGATGTCGTTTTCGCAAGCGTTGCCGTCGTCTTCGGACTCCTGGCCCTGCTCGCGACGCTGGTGCTTTGTCTGCGGCAGATCCGGCCCTATGCCCGAGCAGCCGGCGCGTCACGACGCCTGACCGGTCTGCTGTTCCAGATCATCAACGGCATCTCCAAGCTGCGCATCGAGGGCGCAGAGGGATCGGCGTTTGCCGCCTGGGCGCGCGACTACCGCGAACAGCAGCGTGCCGAAGTCGAACTCGGCAGCTTGGAAACCCACCTGCGTGCCTTCGCCGCCGCGCTGCCATTGCTTGCCGCGGCCGTGCTGCTTATGGCCGTGGCGTTGCGCGGTCTGCAAGCCCTTCAGGTCGGCGATTTTCTCGTCATCTACACCGCGTTCATGCTGTTTGTGGCGGGGTTGGTTCGACTGGGCGCCTCGTTGGGTGCGATCGTTGCCATCGCGCCCGAATTCGCCGGGGTCCAGCCGTTCCTCGATCAGGATGTCGAATCGGGCGTGGGCGGAGATGCCGTCAGCCACCTTGGTGGCGCTATCGCATTCGACCGCGTTACGTTCCGCTACGATCCCGACGGCCCTCTCATCCTCGACGCCGTATCGATCCATGCCCGGCCCGGAGAATTCGTTGCCATTGCAGGCGAGTCGGGATCCGGCAAGAGCACGCTACTGCGGATTGCGCTCGGTTTGATCAAACCGGACTCCGGGGCGGTGTACTATGACGGGCGTGATCTCAGACAACTCAATGCCAAACAGGTGCGCCGCAAGCTTGGTGTGGTTCCCCAGGAAGTGCGTCTCCAACCGCAGGATCTGTGGGACAACATCGCTGGCGGGCAACACGACATCGACGCCGATAGCGTGTGGCGATCAGCGCGCACAGCGGCCATCGACAAGCAGATCTCCGACATGCCGATGAAGATGTTGACGGCCGTGGGTGACAGCGGCAGCGTCATATCGGGAGGCGAGAGCCAGCGTATCGTGATCGCCCAGGCGCTGATGCGCAATCCCCGCATCCTGCTGCTCGACGAAGCGACGAACTGGCTGGACAACGAAAGCCAGTCCAGGGTCATGCAAGGCCTCGCGCAGTTGCCTTCGACCCAGCTCGTCATTGCCCACCGTCTTTCCACGCTGCGTCAGGCAGACCGCATCTACGTCATGAAGTCCGGCAGGGTCGTTCAGCAAGGAACCTACGAGGAGTTGGCGGAGACCGACGGGGCCTTCCGCGATCTGGTTCGTCGCCAGGAGCTTTGAGGCTCTGTCGGATGTTGACCGGGTTGACCAGGAGATTCTCAAGTAAAGAACACTATCTCATTGATGTTAAACATTTAAATAAAAAGACGGTTTTCCATCTTGCAAAGGGCCGCCGGATAACGGCGGTGGGTCGCTCCCCGGAGTGGCCCTTGCTTGTTGCTGGGGATGCAAGTGAGAACGCGGGTCTATGTGGACGGCTTCAACCTGCACTGCGGGGCGGTCAAAGGAATAGCGCGCTGAGAACGCTCCCGGAAGTGGACGTAGACCTTGTTCTCGACGATTTCCGGGATGGGCCCGGAAACGACACACTCGGCGCCACGATTGAGGTGTTCGTGGAACGGACCGATTTCACGAATGACGAACGACTGATGGCGCATTGGTGCGACTGCGTGGTCGAACCGGAGCCGGGGATGGCGGCGCGGCTGATCTGTCGTTTCCAACCGCAGGCCAGATTCGACGGCGACCCCCGGAGTCTCGCCGATCACGGGCACGTGATCTTCGGCGCACGATGATCCCGACATGCCGGTGAGTCGCAGTGCGCGGCGCATGCTCCCGCTGGATATCGGGGAGGCACTCGGGGACGCCGGTGCCGCAAGAGTTTTGTTGACAACGGTCAGAGAACCCTGAAACAGGTCATGACAACGGCAATCGGGGTGCGCGTGCTGGAAGAACCCCTCTGCCGGGGGGGCCGCAACGGTCCGCCTGGCGGCTGGACCGAGCTGATCGACGACATCTGCCAGGGGCGCTGGGTCAACCCGGCGACCGGCGAGAGGTGTGCGCGAAGCGCCACCGACAGGATCGTCATCGATGAAACACTCGAAGGCGACGAGGCTGCGCTGTTGCGCTCTGTCGGCGTCTCCGCAGGACCGGTGGCGATCGTCGCGGATGCCAACACATGGGACGTTCTTGGCCGGCGCATCCATGACGCCTGTATGGCCGAAGGCATGGCCGCCAGGGACGTGGTTCTCGGCGAGGCGACCCATGCGACGCTTGCCACGGCGGCCATGCTTGCCGAGCGCGTTGAGGGAGCCGGGCATCTCGTGGCGGTCGGTTCCGGCACGGTCAACGATCTCTGCAAGTACGTCACCGCGCAGGACGGCCGGAGTTGCTCGGTGTTCGGCACCGCCGCATCCATGGATGGCTTCACCTCTTCGACGGCGTCGATGAAACTGCCCAACGGTCTCAGGGTGTCGCTCAAGGCCCACGCCCCGAAGGGAGTCTTCCTTGAACTCGGGACCATCGCCGCGGCGCCGGCGCGCATGACCGCAGCCGGATTCGGCGACTGTCTGTGCTCGTCGGTTGCCCGGGTCGACTGGTGGATGTCCCATCGTCTGCTCGGAACGTTCTTCCGGGAAGAGCCCTACATCATCGCCGCGGCGAACGATGACGAGACGAATGCCCGCGCCGCCGCCATCGGACGCGGCGAAACCGAGGCGGTCGGCTATCTGGTGCGCAGCCTGACGCTGTCGGGTCTCGGTGTCGGGTTCACGGGAATGTCGCACCACGGATCCATGAGCGAGCACCAGATTTCGCATTACATCGACTGCTTTGCACGTGAGCGGCATCCGGGAACGCTGCATGGCGAGCAGGTCGGGGTCGCGAGCATCACGATGGCGACGCTGCAACAGTGGTTGCTCGACCAGCCGCAGCCGCCGGTCCTCAAGCCCACGCCGATTGACCGGGACGACATGGTCCGGCGCATGGGGCGGGAGATCGGTGAGCAATGTGCGGCGGAGTACGCAAAGAAAGTGCTCGACGCGTCCGCCGCCGCCGCGCTGAACAGGAAACTTCAGGAGATCTGGCCGTCGCTGCGCACGGAATGCCTGTCTTTCTGCGTCCCGGTCGAGACCATGCGCGCGCGGCTTTCGGCTGCGGGAGGAGCAACGAGCGCTGCCGGACTCGGGCTTGACGCGGCGTTCTATCGCGAGGCCGTGCGGCATGCGCATGAGATGAGAAACCGCTTCTCCTTTGTCGACATGGCCTGCGATGCGGGCCTGCTTGACGATTTTGCCGCGCAAGCGGCGTGATGCGCCCGCTCACCGAGATGTCTTCTGAAACGGCAGCGGCCATCCGTGTCGTGTTCACGGACATCGACGACACCCTCACAACCGACGGTCGCCTGCCGGCAAAGGCCTATGCCGCGCTCGAGAGGCTTCACGATGCGGGCCTGGCGGTGGCGCCGGTGACCGGGCGTCCGGCGGGATGGTGCGACATGGTGGCGCGGTTGTGGCCGGTCGACGGCGTCGTCGGGGAAAACGGCGCCTTCTATTTCGCCTACGACCGCGCGATGCGCAGGCTGCGGCGTGTCTACGCCGCGTCCGAGGCCGAGCGGCTGTCGAACCGCCGTCGCCTGAATGTGGTTCTGGAACGGGTTCTCTCGGAGATTCCCGGCGCCGCGGCGGCAGCCGACCAGCCCTACCGGGAGGCTGACCTGGCGATTGACTTTTGCGAGGATGTTCCCCGCCTTTCTCCGCAGGCCGTGACCCGGATCCAGGAGATTTTCAGTGAGCACGGTGCGACCTCACGGGTATCGTCGATCCATGTCAACGGCTGGTTCGGCGACCATGACAAGCTGTCGATGACGCGCCGTTTCGCGGCCGAGGTGCTCGACGTCGACATCGACAGCGAGCGCGAACGGATCACGTTCTGTGGCGACAGCCCGAACGACGAGCCCATGTTTCGCCATTTCCCGAACGCCTGCGGCGTTGCCAACGTGCGGCGTTTCGCCGGGTGCATCGAGGCGCAGCCGGCCTTTGTCGCTTCGTCTTCCGGAGCTGCCGGATTCGTCGAGATGGCCTGCGCGATCCTGCGGGCGCGCCAAGCAGCCGATCCCGTCACCATCGCAGAGACAACAAGACGATGAACAAGGCAGAAAGAGACTTGCGCCAGGCCGTGGTGGAGGGCTGTCGCCAACTGAATTCAAGCGGCATCAACCAGGGAACATCCGGCAACATTTCGGTCCGTCACGGCACCCGCATGCTGGTCTCGCCGTCGGCGATACCCTACGACACGATGGAGCCCGGGATGGTTGCGTCGATGTCGCTGGAGGACGAGAGCGGCGCCTGGGAAGGGCCGCTGAAACCATCGACGGAGTGGCCCTTCCATCACAGGATCCTGCGCGAACGCCCTGACGCCCATGCCGTCGTGCATGCCCATCCGACCTACTGCACGACCCTGGCCATCGCACACAAGGAGATACCGGCCTGCCACTACATGGTTGCCTGCTTCGGCGGCAACAACGTCCGCTGTGCGGACTATGTCCGGTTCGGCACCGATGAACTGTCGCGGCTGGCACTCGCGGCTCTCAAGGACCGAACAGCATGCCTGCTGGCCAACCACGGCATGATCACCATCGGCGAGACGCTTGCGAAGGCGATGTGGCGGGCGGTCGAACTCGAGACCATCGCGAGGCAGTACTACTTCAGCCTGCAGATCGGCGGTCCCAATCTGCTGAGTGACGCCGAGGTCGACGAGACCATTGCGGCATTTGCCGGATACGGCATCCAGGATGACGCCGGACGCGTCACGACCGGGGGTGCGCGGTCCCCGCGCAGGGGGCGGAAAAGAACGGCATGAACCAGGCGGCGGGAAATCCGGTTCGCGCCGACATCCTTGCCTGGACCTGGTTGCGCCGCGCCTTGTCTGCGGACCGTCCGTTGCCATGGATCGCCCCGCTGCTGGCGCTCCTGATCGTCTTCACGATCTATCCGCTGTTCTACAACGTGTGGCTGAGTTTCCACGAGTACGCGCCGTTCAAGCGAAAGCTGGAGTACGTCGGCTGGAGCAACTGGGAGACGCTGGCCGGCGACACCAGGTTCTGGAGTTCGATTGGTGTCACCTTCATCTATTTCTTTGTCGTCCTGGCGGTGCAGATTGTGCTCGGCATGCTGATGGCGCTGCTGCTTGATCGCGACGGATCCGACTACGGCATTCTGCGGGCGCTGTTGACATTGACCCTCGTCATCCCGCCGGCGATTGCCGGGATGATGTTCCTGTTGATGGAAGATCCGGAATTCGGTGTCATCACATACCTGCTGGAGTCCGTCGGTGTGCTTGACGACCAGTCGCCGATCCTGGCGACGCCGTCGACGGCGCTGCTGGGCGTCATGCTGGTGGACATCTGGCAGTGGACGCCTTTCATGGTGCTGATTTTCCTCGCCGGGCTGCGTTCCCTGCCGCAGGAACCCTACGAAGCTGCGATGCTCGACGGCGCATCGTCGGTGCAGACCTTCTTTCGTATCACCCTGCCCCTGATGTCGAAGGTCATCGCCGTCGCCACGCTGATCCGCGGCATCGACGTGTTCCGCATGTTCGACTACGTCTTCGTCATGACGTCGGGCGGACCGGGCACCTCGACCTACGTGTTGAGCCTCTACGCCTGGCAGCAGACCTTCAGCTTCATCAAGTGGGGCTACGGTGCGTCGATCAGCCTCGTGAGCCTGGTGATCATTCTCGTCATCGCCAATCTCTTCATCTGGGCTGCCAAGGTGCGCTGGTGATCGCGCAATCGAAAGCCCGGCGCCACGCCCACAGGATCGTTGCCTGGGCGGTGGTCGGACTCTTCGTGTTCCCGATCTATTTCTGGATCACGACGGCGTTCAAGAACGCGAGGGAGATATTCGACCTGCCGCCGAATGTCTGGACCTTCGAGCCGACGGTGCGCAACTTCGAGGAGGTTTTCGGTGTTTCGCTCGGGTTCTTGCGTCAGCAGGAAGTGCTCCCCGGCGGCGGAAACTTCTACATGGCGCCGCGGCTGTGGGATTCGATCGTCGTCGCGCTTGGTTCGACAGCCCTGTCCGTCCTGATCGCGACACTCGCGGCCTATGGTCTCTCGCGCATGACATTCAGGGGCCGCCATGTCTTTGTCGGCTGGGTTCTGTCAACGCGCATGATGCCGCCGGTGGCGGTCGCGATTCCGCTGTTCTTCATCTACAAGGACATCGGTCTCATCGACAGCTATCTCGGTGTCATTCTCATCCACACCGTGATGAACCTGCCGCTGGCAGTCCTCCTCCTGAAGAGCTTCTTCGACGATGTTCCGAAGGATATCGACGAGAGCGCCCTGCTTGACGGCGCCTCGCGCTGGTTGATTTTCCGCCACCTGGTGCTGCCGATGGCGAAGGGCGGGATCGCCGCAACCGCGGTCCTGTGCTTCATCTTTTCGTGGACGGAGTTCATTTTTGTCCTCACCCTGACCCAAACCGGCCTCAAGACGGTTCCCGTGGTCTCGTCGAGTTTCGTCACGTCGACCGGTACGGCCTGGGGCAACATGGCCGCCCTGGGAACGGCCGCGATGATCCCGGCCTTTGTCTTCATTCTGCTGGTCCAGAAACAGCTGGTCCGGGGCCTTACCCTCGGATCGCTGAAGCAGTAGGATGACCGGACATGCCCAATGCCAACAATGGAGGAAATGACATGCGTGACAGTGATCGCAAACACTACGTCGCCGGACTGGCTGACGCCTATGCCACCGGCCGGGTCAGCAAGCGCGACTTCCTGCGGCGTGCGGGACAGCTCGGCCTCGGCGCCGGCGCCTTCGGGCTGGGAATGACGCGGCCCTTCGGAGGTTCGTTCTTCCCCCATGCCCGGGCGGACGATCTCAGGCCCTCGGACGACGTGCTGGCCTGGGTGAGGGATGTCTCGGCGCCCTACCGCGGCACAACGCTCAAGTTGGCCACGGAGTCGACGCCGCCGTCGAACGCGATCAACGGCCAGCTGAAGCCATACTTCGAGGAAGCGTCGGGCATGACTGTCGAGATCGAGGTCCTGCCGCTCGAACAGGTCTTGCAGAAACTGACGCTGGACATCGCCTCGCAGCTTGGTACCTACGATCTTTACTACATCGATCAGTCGTGGGCGGCATTCACGTCGCGCGATGTCTTCGACCCGCGCGAACAGATGGCAGACAAGCCTGACCTTGCCATGCCTGATTACAACATGGACGACTTCCTGCCGGCTCTGGTCGACGGTATCGCGCGCTACGAGGACCGCCTGGTCGGCGTGCCCTACGACATCCCGATCTTCATCTTCATGTATCGCAAGGACATCTACGAGGATTTCGGTTTCGAAGCGCCGACCACGCTTGAGCAGTACTACGAGCAGGCAAAGGCCATCACCGACGAGATGGGACCGGACCTCTATGGATCGACCGGACAGATGAAGTCCGGCCACTACTCCCTGGAGTGTGACTGGACGGCATGGCTTTGGGGTCACGGGGGGTCAATCTTCGACAGCGACAGCATGTTCGCCGGCCACGACGAGCGCGGCCTGGAAGCGATGGAGTACTGGACCCGCCTCTGGAAAACCATGCCGCCGGGCGTGACCGGCTGGACGTGGGACGGTCAGGGGCAGTCGATCGCCCAGGGTGTCGCCGCAACCATGATGAGCTGGGGCGAGTTCTTCCCCTACTTCGATGACCCGTCCGCGACCAAGGTATCGGGGCTGATGGAGGCGGTGCGCTGTCCGCAGCCCAAGCATCCGCTGCGCACGGTCGATGAGACGGGCTTCGGCGAGATTCCCGGTGTTGGCCACCAGGGCGGCTCCTCGCTCGCCGTGTCGCGCAACTCGAAGAACCCGGATCCTGCCTGGATCTTCATGCAATGGGCGACGTCCTACGACACCCAGGTGCTGATCACCGCCCTTGGAGGCGGCACCGGCCCCACACGGGCGAGCGTCTACGATGATCCGCGGATCATCGCCAATCGCCGGGTTGGTCCGGGAACCACGCGCCATCTCAACGTGGTGCGCGATACCATCGCCAACGACATGGGATCCGAGCCCGACCTGCCGGAGTGGGCGGAACTGTCGAACGACACCATTCCGGTCCGCCTCGGCAAGTACTTCGCCGGCGACTACGGTTCGGCGAAGGAGGCCATGGACGACATTGCGCAGGCTGCCGACGCCATCGTCCAGGGCGGTTGAGGACCTGCGCTGAAAGATGCCGCGGGGCGGGGCGCACCCGCCCCGCGGCGGTGCGTATCGGCATGACGCCGTGCCGGTTGGCGAGCGCCCGCAGGCTGGCACAGTGCCTGAAGCATCCATGTTTCGATGCAAGGGTGCTGACCGGTTCGGCCTCGCCAAAATTGCGGTCGAGATCCAGCCCATTGTATCGGGCCCGTGAAAGCCCCACACTTGACCACACAACGTGTTCAACTGCGGTCTTCCGCAGGGAATCGTGAGGGTAGCGGAATTCGTGGACGAGAGCGTGGTCATTGCGTCCGGGGGGCGGAAGTTGCTCTGTTCGAGACGGTCGCTGATCGATCCAGAACCGTTGTTGAGGAACTTGCGAGGCTCGAGCCAGGGTGGGACGGTTATCGAGGAATCGCGGTTCTGCCTTGCGTCGCCGATCACGCGATTTGCCTCTTGGAGGCGATCGGTGCTTACACGTCGCTGGTTCCGGACGTGGCTCCGCTCTCGAACGGAGGGGTGCAGCTGGAGTGGCATGTCGGCTCCCATGAGATCGAGATTGACGTTGCCCCTGATTGCGCAACGACCTTGCACCAGGAACACACTGACCACGTGATCTCGAGCGAAGACCCTATAGACGACCCACACGACATTGAGGAATTTGCGTCCCTGTTCCGAGCGTTACGACGCTAGATGGGCTGTTTGCCCAGGGATCCCCCGCCGCGGGATTCCGGTGGGGTGGTGTGTTGGCATGACCATCAGCAGAGACATGTGGATGACACGGTGTTGCGCGGCGTACCGTCACGTCTGATGTTCCCGACTGACGACGCCGGACACCGACTCTCATCAGGAGTGTTTCAACCGTCCGGTGCGGCCGTCGACAAGCACCAGGGCATGTCGCCTGGGTTGAAGACGATACTTGATTGCCGGGGTGGGTGGGCCGAGTAACGGGCCGTGGGCAGGTTCCCCGCTGTCGCGTGCATCCCAATTTTCGCACTGCGACAGATCGGAATTGCGGTGGGGTTGAATCCTTTCATCACCCCACATACGACTCGGGATGATTTCGCTGGTTGATTGTACCTCTCTTATGGTGGCCTCCATCCCAGTTGTGTCATGCCCCGATACTGGATCCATGCGGGCTGGAAGCGGACCCAGGCTTCCCACAGTTTTCGGGTTCCCGGCAGGGGCTGTCGTGTGGTGGAGTCGAACCCTGCGGCATTGGCAAGGTCGATGACGAAGGTGCGGATGGTCAGGTGCTCAAGGTCCGGCGGCGAGCGGCTGATCCGGCGGATGCCAAGCAGGCGCAGGAAGATGGAGAGGCAGGTGATCATCTCCGGATCGATGATGTCCCTGGCCGGAGTTGAGGGTTCGGTGCGTGCCATGTGGTTCAGGTCGTGGACGTGGCAGGCGGTGATGACGTCGAAGGCGAGGCACTTTCTCAAGTCGTCGGCGCTGTCGAGTTGCCGGTCGGTCAGCCGTGTGCCGTTCTTGAGGACACAGAACCATGTCTCGATGGACCAGCGGGCCTCGTACCAGGCGACGGTCTGCTCTGCCTGGTGCGGGCCTGGTGCGCCCTCGGTGGTGAGCAGCAGCCAGTGCAGGGGCTTGGCATCATTGACGGGCGTGATCTCCGTGGCGCTGACGGCAACGAGGTCGACCGGCGTCGGATCTGCGGCGTCCTTCGGCGGCGCGAGCCGCACCCTGCAGGCCCTCAGTGCGAGATCGGTCTCGCGTTGCTTGCGGCGGCGCGGCCCGCCGCAGGCCTCGATGACGAGATGCCGCGTGGCGCATGCGGGCTGCCGGGCGACATGGGCCCACAGGTCCTCACAGGCGCCATCGTCGGTGATCACCTTGCGTTGGCGGGCCCGGCTGGCGCGGATCACAAGAGCGTCTCCCTCACGCGACGCTCTCTGGAACATCTCCCACATGTCGGCCTCGCGGTCACAGACCGTGACCACCCGCGTGCCGGCACACGCTTCCTTGAGTTGCCGGGCCTTCTCCAGACCATCGAGCCAGCGCCGGCTTTCCTTGCCGGCGGCGTCGTGGCGGAAGTCGGCGTCGAGCGTGTAGACCCCCAGGGTCCTGCCCTGCGGGGTCACCGCCAGACCGACATGCGCCAGCAGACCTTCAGCGCCGGTGCCACGGCCACCGATGGCAACCCGGCCTTCGGTGGCCTGCAAACCGTCATCGTTCACCGTCGTGGTGTCCTGAATGGCGAGCACAACCCGTTCCCGGGCACAGCGTTCGACGGTCGCCGCCTGGTGACCTTCCAGAATGTGATCCATCGTCACCCGCTCATTCGACAGCACGCGGTAAGCCGCCTTGCGCTCGGCCCGGTCCGGAAAGATCGCCGGCAACGGTGCCCCCAGATGTGTCAGCCATGCCCGTCCCATCCGCTTGATGCGTGCGCGCAGACGACCGTCGGTATGGCTCAGGCGCCCGTATTCGTGATCGGCCCAGTCCGCGTTCTCGTCAAGAGACACGGCAACCGGCTTCGTGATCGAGCGTTCCGGCACAGCGCACAGCCGCGGCTTCCAGTCCGCCGCCAGCGGCTTCATCCACACCGCACGCAAAGGCCCGCGCTGCGTCTGTCCGGGCGGCATGCCGCTGGTCGGCTCATCGCAACGCTGCCATCCTGCACCCGCATAGCAACTGCCGGCATGCTCGGGCGCGACGTAGGTATAGACAAGAAGCGGGCGCCGTCCGCCGGCCGCTTGCCAGTCATCGGCGAGGCGCGCCGTGGCGGCGGCCAGGACATGGGACGCCAGGTGCGCGACATGGACCCATGGACCCAGAAGGAAGCGATGGTTGCAGACGATGGCGTCGAGATGCGCCGTCCGCGCGTCGTCGCACCAGCCGATCCAGCGATCACGCGCCTTCTGATGCCAGGAGGCCGAGGCGAAGTTGATGCCGCCGAGAAGCCCGCGGTCCGACTCGATCCAGTAGCGCACCTGCCGGCCCGGCGCACGCGACCAGCCCAGCGGGTGCCATGCGTCGATCATCGCCTCCCAGGAACGCCGCGACGCCGTGTCCTCGACAGGCACCAGACGCAGGGCGCCAAGGTCCGCCAGGGTGCAGCGGATCTCCCGGTCCAGAACCGGTGGCGGCACACCGGCCTTGCCCGCAGGGATCGTGCGTCCGGGCGCCGGCAGGGTGATCCCCAGACGCCCGGCAAGGCGTGGCAGAAGCTTGCGGGCCGACGCCTCACAAGGAGCGCCGGAAGCGTTGCGCCAGTCCGCACGCTCACACAGGCCCCGAGCCAGACCGCTGCGCGTCGTTCCCGGCTGCGTGGCCGCACCACGCAGCCAGTCCAGCGTCGCGGCATCAAACTGGCGCAGTCCAACTTGCATGCCGGACTTGTACGGCGTTCAATCCCCCGAGTCAACAGTGGACCGATGAAAGGGTTGAATCTAACCCCGCAGGATGCTGCCCACTGCAATGCGTGGGGGAAGCTCACCAGGGCACAGGCCAAGCATTTTGCCAGGGTGGCGTGTTGGCGGTTTCTGACTCCCGAATAGACAAAGGCATGCATTTCCTGCCTGTGAGTGGTGTCGGTCGCACGAAGTCCCGGAGTTGTCTGAATGTCCTTCTCTTTGTTATCGCCACCGAACCCGGACTCCAGTGCTTTCTGGTGCCGGGTGCGGGGGCGTTACCGTTCCCCACAGCCCCGAGCGTGCGCAATTGACGCACTCGGTTCCTTACAGGACAGCTTCGCTCAGAATCCTTTTCGGCTATCCGAGGTTGTTTCGTTGACACGCTGTCGAAGCGCGGTGTCTTGACGTGTGCCCCTCCTTCGGTTCTGTCCATGCGACGCCCCGCTTTCCTCCAGCGGGTCCCGAAAGGACACGGTTCCCCGCCTTCATCGGTCCTATCAGGCGCTACGACCCCCCGATCACGCTTCCCTTGGATTTATTGATTCGTCGTGCGGTACCGTGCGCTCCTTGGTCTCGTTCGTGCTGTCGCTTTCGCGCTCCCGTCGCAGCCGCAAGGATCCCGCTGACGGGCTTTCAGCCGGACATGCTGAAGTCAACGGCGTCAACCATGTCCGGCTGAAAGCCCGCTTCAGTCCCTGCATCCGATGCTTTGTCGGAAGGCGGCTTGTGTGGGGGTGCTGGTGGCGGAAAACAGCGGCATATTGGTCTTGCGTCCACACCAGCAGTTGCGGACATCCTGGACGGTGCGCGGAGTGATGGAGAAACATCCGTTTGTGGTTTGGCTGGTGCCCGGGCTGACCATGGTATACGTCCCGCCGGTCATGAAGCAGATTTCGGTCAGCTTGTTGTTGTCCCCCAGTCCTGAATTCACCCAGATCTCCGCGAGGTAGGGCGTTTTGGGTGTGACCGTAAAGGGAGTCGGCTGTCTGACGGCCATATCGGGGTTGCTGGAATCAATCGTAAAACCGAGTGCCGGAGACTGAAGCAGCGCCCCCGTCCGTCCGTTATAGAGGGCTCTTGCGATGCCGAAAGAGGTGGCGCCGCCGTCTCCCGCCCTCGCCCGCAGGGCCGAGTAGAGGTTGGGGTAGGCCTTCGTCCTGAAAGTCACCATGGTGGGGGTCATCGCGTGAACTTCCAGAACGTCATGCTGCTTGTTCTCCAGGCGCGTCACGCAGGCGCTCGGGCCGATCAGCCCGTCTGTCGTCACGGTGACCTGGGCGTGTGCAACGGGGGCGCCGATCAACACACCAACCACCAGACATGTGGCCCATCTCCCAAGGGCACCAAGGTGTGTCAAATGCCAAGGGGGGGGGTAACTGTGCTGAATATCATGCGATTTCTCCTCACGGTGGCTTGCCCCGTCGGGAAGCAGCAGCGACTCTACCCGCTTGGGGGGGGGATTCTCTTGCCGCCATGGCCTATGCACAATTGTGGAGTACCACGCAATTGCTTTCCCGACGTTGTCGGCCGGATGAGGTCCGGGTCTCTGGCGGCCTGGCCGACCTCGGCAATCGCGCCGCCGTCGACAGGATCCTTGGCCGATTGGTTGCCACCGATGATCTGCGCCGCATCGTCCGCTTCCCAACGGGCTGACCGGGTGCTCGATGACCGTGCGGTCATCCGCCGCGACCAGGCGCGCACCGCCATCGACGGCATGATCGCCACCACCGGGGTGCCGGCGCGTATCGAGGTTCCGGTCGATGCGAGGTTGAAGTCGGGCAGTCAGGAAATCCGTTGCGCAGCGCTCAGCCGCCTCTGTTGGGCCAACCGGCCGGCCATGCGGGTCGTTCAGGCCGTGCACTGGAAGCGGGACGTGCTGTCCGGAGACGACGAACGGGAACGCATCCTCATCGACCCGTGGCCATGACCGCCGCACGGAGGGTGAGACGGGCCTTGCTGACATCGATCCCTGCCACTACCTTCGCCATCGTCCTTCATGCGTCTTGTCTCGTGATGATGCGGTCCAGGCCCCGGCGTGCATGCAGGATGTGGGGGACATTCCGGGATGTCGGCCGGGCGGCCTTCGCACCCTGCTTCCCTGTGCAGGCGTGCGGAAACCATCGACCGGACGGCTCTGTCAAGCCCGGTCATGCAAGGCGAGAAACACCGATGGCCACTGTCGAATACCGCAACGTTGCCAAGAACTACGGCTCGGTCGAGGTGATGCGCGACCTGTCGCTGACGATCGCCGACGGCGAGTTTGCGGTGCTTCTCGGTGCGTCCGGGTGTGGCAAGACCACGCTGCTGCGCATGACCGCCGGGCTCGAGACGATCGCGAGCGGGGACATCCTCATCGGCGGCGCTGTGATGAACGACGTGCATCCGCGCGACCGGAACATCGCGATGGTGTTTCAGAACTACGCGCTCTACCCGACCATGAAGGTGTTCGACAACATCGCCTTCAGCCTGCAGATCAAGAAGCTTCCACGGAGCGACGTGCGCCGCAAGGTCGAAGAGGCCGCTGCGCTTCTCAATCTCTCCGAGTATCTGGAACGATATCCCAGGGAACTCTCCGGCGGCCAGCGCCAGCGCGTCGCCATGGGCCGGGCGATGGTGCGTAACGCCGAGGTGTTTCTGTTCGACGAACCGCTGTCGAATCTCGATGCCAAACTGCGCGCACAGATGCGATTCGAGATTCGCCGGCTCCACGACCGCCTTGGCGCGACCACGATCTATGTCACGCATGATCAGATCGAGGCCATGACCATGGCTGACCGTATCGTGTTGATGAAGGGCGGCGAGATCGAACAGGTCGGGACTCCCGAGGAACTCTACGACCGTCCGGTCAGCCGCTTCGCCGCGGACTTCATCGGCTCTCCAACCATGAACTTCGTCGAGGGCAAGGCGGTCGCCCGCGGAACGGCGCTGGGTTTTGCCGGATGCGGCCTTGAGTTGCCCCTGCCCGATGCGATCGATGCACGCCCGGGCCAGTCACTGGTCTGCGGCATGCGCCCGGCGGATCTTGCGCTGAGCGAGGACGGCAACGTCGAGGGCGAGCTTGTGTTTGCCGAGAAGACCGGCGCCGAACTGAACCTGCATCTGAGCATCGCCGGCGCCGACTTCGTCGCCACGGCGCCACGTGATGCCAGCGTTGCCGCTGGCGAGACCGTTCGCTTGCGCGTGGCGCCGGAAAAGCTGCACCTCTTCGATGCCGAGACCGGCAGGCGCCTGTAGACGGCGCTGCCCGGATCACCGGCCCCCTGTGGCGGCGTCAAGGTAGGCGCACAGCTGCCTGACACCGCCTGGAGGGACGCCAAGGCCCTTCCGGGTGCGCCGCCACAGAATGTCCTCGGCGGTCCGCGCCCACTCGTGCCGGACCAGATACGCAACCTCTGCCGCATGGAGTCCCGCTCCGAAGTGTTTGCCGAGATCCCCGACACTGTTGCAGCCGGCCAGCAGTGCATGGATGTCCGTGCCATAGTGCCGGACACAATGGCGGAGCAGTTGCTCGGGTAGCCACGGATAGCGGGCAGCACACTGCCTGGTGAATGACTCGATGTCGGCGTCCGGGATGTCGCCTCCGGGAAGCGGAGCGTTGTGCGTCCAGTGCGGTTCTCGCCTGCCGAGATGGCCCGCCAGCATGTCAACCACCTGTTCGGAAAGCCTGCGGTATGTCGTGATCTTGCCGCCGTACACCGAGAGAATCGGCGCCGGATCGCGTTCAAGGTGGAGCACATAGTCGCGGGTCACCGCGCTTGCATCCTGCGCCTTGTCGTCGAACAGGGGCCGGATGCCGGAATAGCTCCACACCACGTCACCCGGCGTGACAGGAATCGCGAAATAGTCGTTGGCGGCATCGCAGATGTATGCGACTTCTTCCTGCGTGATCGTGGTCGTGCGGGGCGCCCCTTCGAACTCCACGTCGGTCGTTCCGAGCAGGGTGTAGTCCTCCTCGAAGGGGATCGCGAAGAGGACCCGGCCGTCGCCGGTCTGAAAGAGATAGGGGTGAGCGTGGTCGAAGAGCCTGGGCACCACGATGTGGCTTCCCTTGACCAGTCTGACGCCGTGCCGTGCGCCATCGCCGCCCGCAAGCGACCTGATGTGGCCGACCCAGGGGCCGCCCGCGTTGACGACGGCCTTCGCCTCGACGGTGACGCGCGCACCCGACTCCCGGTCTTCGAGAGCCGCCGTCCAGCCCGAACCGCCTGATACCAGCGAGACGCACGCGGTGCGGGTGAGAATCTCCGCCCCCCTTGCGTGGGCATCGCGGGCGTTCAGCACAACGAGCCGGGAGTCCTGCACCCAGCAGTCCGAATACTCGAAGGCCCGGCGATAGCGGTCCTGCAATGCACGGCCGCTCGGATGCCGCAGGAGGTTGATGCCCGAGCACGGCGGCAGCGGCCCTCTGCGGCCAAGATGATCGTAGCAGAACAGGCCCAGCCTGATCATCCACCAGGGACGCAGGCCGGCGTGGTGCGGGAGGACGAAACGCATCGGCCAGACAATGTGCGGAGCGTTGCGCAGCAGCACCGCCCGCTCGCACAACGAATGCCGCACAAGGCGGAAATCGCGGTGTTCGAGGTAGCGCAGTCCGCCATGGATCAGCTTGGTGCTGGCGGACGAGGTATGCTGGGCGAGATCGTCCTGTTCGCACAGCAGCACGCTGATGCCGCGCCCCGCCGCGTCGCGGGCGATTCCGGCGCCGTTGATACCACCGCCGACGACGATGAGGTCGACCGAGCGTGGCGCCGTGCCTGTCACCGTCATGGGATCACGGCGAACCGCTCAGCCGCCCATGCCGAGGCGGTCCCTTTTCAGCCGGCCACAGTGCATGGCGGAGCCACTGCGGACCATCTGCAACGCTCCACGCACTGCACCCTGATGAGGACGTCGGCGAAGCGCCGGGCATCACGCATGCCCCCGCACGGAACCGGAAACGGCATCGTTGCGTTCGTTGATGGGCGCCGCCGGCGGCCTTGAGGAGATGTCACGGACAATCAGGACGTGACCGCTCTCGCCATCGTGTCGCTCATCCGCCGGGCGAAGCGGGCAGGATCCTGCGGCAGTTCACCCTCCTGGATCAGCGCCTGGTCGAGAAGCAGATGAGCCATATCCTCGATCTGGTGGCTCGCGCCGGCGCTTCGCGTCCGCTCGACGAGCGAGCGGATCAGGGGATGACCCGCGTTGATCTCGAGAATGCGTTTCGCGGACATGGCGTCGTGGCCGCTGGACTGCAGGATCTTCTGCAGACGCATGCTCATTTCGCCCTCGTCCACCACCAGGCAGCAGGCGGAATCGGTGAGGCGCTTCGATTCGCGCACGTCCGTGACCCTGTTCTCCAGAGCGAGCTTGATCATGGCAATGAGTGGCGTGATGTCGCCGGTCTCCTCCTCCCCGGCGCCGGCGTCGTCGCCGGCGATGGCATCGAGATCGATATCGCCGCGGGCGACATTGACGAGCGTCTTGTCCTCATACCTGTCGACCGACATGGTCCAGAACTCGTCCACCGGATGATCGAGCAGGAGCACCTCGACCTGCTTCGCCCGGAAGGCCTCGAGCATGGGATTGGACCGCATGGCCTCAAGCTTTTCTCCGATCAGCAGGTAGATGGAGTCCTGGCCTTCCTTCATCGCGGCGATGTACTCGTCGAGGCTGACCCAGCCGTCGCGCGTCGTCGAGCGGAAGCGCAGCAGGGGCATGAGGGTGTCGCGACGCTGCTGATCCTCATAGACACCCTCCTTGAGCACGGCGCCGAATGTCTCCCAGAAAGCGTGATAGGACCCGGCATCCTTCTGCGCCTTCCTGGAGAGTTCGGACAGCACACGCTTGACGATCGCCTTCGAGATTCTCTCGACCACAGGGTTGTTCTGCAGAACCTCGCGGCTGACGTTGAGAGGCAGATCCTCGGAATCAACGATGCCGCGCAGAAATCGCAGCCATGCCGGAATCAGACCCTCGCACTCGTCGGTGATGAAGACCTTGCGGACATAGAGCTTGACGCCGTGCTGGCGCTTGGGATCGAAGAGGTCGTAGGGCGCCGAGGAGGGAATGAAGAGCAGGTTCGTGTAGGCGATGACGCCCTCGGCCCGGTTGTGGAGGGTCAGCCAGGGCTCGTCGAAGCCATGACTGACATGACGGTAGAACTCGGTGTATTCGTCCTCGCCAATGTCGGACCTGGGCCGGGTCCACAAGGCTGCGGCCTCGTTGACCTGGCGCGATTCGCCGTCGCAAGCGAGCCACACCGGCAGCCCGACATGCCCGGAATAGGTCGTGATGATGGTCTCCAGGCGATGCCTGTCGGCAAACTCCTTCGAGTCCTTCTTCAGCTCCAGGGTGATGGCGGTGCCGCGCCGCGTGTCGGCCGGCGCCGGCGCCACGTCGAAACCGCCTCGGCCGTCCGATGTCCAGGTCCAGGCTTCCCCGGATCCGGCCTTCCTGGAGGTGACGGTCACCGATCCCGCGACCATGAAGACGGCATAGAAGCCGACGCCGAACTGGCCGATCATGCTGATGTCGGAGCGTTCCTTCTTCGCCTTTTCCTTCTCGGCGTCGGCCAGCTGTCGGGCGAACTTCGCGGTACCCGAACCGGCGATGGTGCCGAGGTTGGCGACCAGTTCGTCGCGGGTCATGCCGATGCCGTTGTCGGTCACGGTCATCCGCGCCTTCTTTTCGTCGAGCGAAACGGTGATCGCGAGATCGGTGTCGTCGCGCATCAGCGAGTCGTCAAGCTGGGATTCGTAGCGCAGTCTGTCGCAGGCGTCCGATGCATTGGAGATCAGCTCTCGCAGGAACACCTCGCGCTTCGAGTAGAGAGAATTGACGACGATATCGAGGACGCGGTTGACCTCGGCCTGAAACTCGTGATGGTCGCCGGTCTGCGTGTCGGCCATGTTGGATGCCTCGCTCTAGCCTTGGCCTGATGTAGGCCACGATTCCCGCACTTCAAGGCCGTCGGTCCCATTCGGGTCGGATGCCCCGCTTGATCAGGAAGGGTGAATGGTCGCGCGGAACGCCGCCGCGATATCGGCCACCAGGGGTCCGAAGGCGCGCCGTTCCTCCAGGTTCGGAAACACGTTGCGCACGATCTCGGCGAGTCCGGCCAGAGGTGCGGGGATCGGCCGGCCGGTGACATCCAGGGCCCGTACGGCGATGGGTGCGAGACTGGCGAGAGCGAGATCGAGGCATTCGCTGGCGCGCTGCAGCTTGGTCCAGGCGAGGAACACCGGGCTCGCGACGTCATTCTGTCCGAAGCCTCCCGATTCACTGCCCGGAAGCACCGTGGCCTGGGCGTGATACCGCGCCTCCTCCTCGTATCCGGTCTGGGCCATGGGCAGGCATCCCATGTACCCCCGGCGGACGCCACCCTCCTGACCCTCCTGGTCGGGACCGATCAGCTGGTCGGGTAGCAGGGAGACGCGGCCGTCAAGCAGTTTGGCGCCGTGGCGTTCGGCCAGGACACAGAGATTGGCCGTGGCCGCGGTCAGGGCATCCATGGCAAGAACCGCGTGGGGATTGTGATATCCGCCGGTCGACACGAACTGTCCGAAGGGATTGTCGTCGTCGCGTTCATCGATCCACACCGGATTGTCGGTGACGGCCTGGAGTGATTCACCGGCCACGTCACGCACCAGGTCAACGGCGCGCCTGGCCTGGCCGAGCATGCGCGGCGCGATGCGGTAGCTCACCGGCGCCTGGTAGGGCCGGCGGTCGCCGCCATGGCCGCCATCGATGAGTGTGCGCATGGTCTTCAGGGCCCAGGCGTCGCAGGCATTGTTCCAGTAATCCTCGAGAGCCCCGGCGAGGTGGCCCAGCGGTGCGTTGAACGCTTCGAACGAGAGGGCGAAGATGCGGGTGGCGAGATCGAGACGGGCTTCACCCGTCAGGGCCGCATCGGTGACGAGCCCGGTTGCCGCCGGCGAACCGTTGACCAGGCACATGACATCCTTGACATCGGCCCCGACCGCTTCGACGAGCGGAGCGAAGAGATGGCTGAGCGAAAGAATTTCGCCGGCGCCTCCCTGGCCGCGGGCCGGGACCACGGGCATGTCTTCCTCGCCAAGCATGGCCGCGACCCCCTGGGCAATCTCCGGCGAGACGGCAGCATGACCCTCGATGAAGTTGCTCAGGCGCGCCAGGATGATGAGACGCACCACCCGGTCGGGCAGGGGGTCGCCCCACGAGGCGGCGGCGCCGGTCGGCGCCATGCGGGCGTGGCTGCGGCGATCCTCCGGTCGGATCGTATGTTTCGCCATCTGGCCGGCGCCGGTCGTGACCCCGTAGATGGTGACGTCCGGGTCATGCTCGAGGATGCGCATCAGTCTTTCCCGGCCCGCCTCCATGGCGGCCAGGGCCTCGGCGCCGAGCGCGACGTCTTCCCGGTCCTGGACAACGCGGCGGGCGTTCTCCAGAGTGAGATCGCTGCGCCTAGTGATGAGGATGGTCATGGTCTGCGGGCCTATCGCATGATGAAGGGGTTATCCATCGGCGCATCCGACGTGTTGATCCACACGGTCTTGGGCCGGGTATAGTCGTAGATCGCCTGGGCGCCCGATTCGCGCCCGTAGCCGGAGTCCTTGAAGCCGCCGAATTCGGCGATGGGCGACACCACGCGGTAGGTGTTGATCCACACGATTCCGGCGCGAAGCCGTTTCTGGACACGCAAGGCCCGGGCAAGATCGCGTGTGAAGACCCCCGCCGCGAGTCCGTAGCGCGTGTCGTTGGCCAGGGTGACGACTTCGTCTTCGCCGCTGAAGCGCAGCGCCGAGAGCACGGGCCCGAACATCTCGGTATCGACAATCTCCATCGACTGGTCGGGGCAGGACACGATTGTCGGTTCGAAGTACCAGCCGGCATCGGGATGGTCCGGGCGCCTGCCGCCGGTGAGCAGGGCGCCTCCCTGTTCCACGGCGCGGGCCACCTGGCGCTCGCATCCCTCGAGCTGGGCCATGGTGCACAGCGGCCCCATCTGGGTGTCGTCGGCCAGGGGGTCGCCGATGCGGATGTCGCGCGCCCGCGCCACAAGGCGTTCGACGAAGGCGTCATGAATCGATTCATGGAGGTAGATCCGGCTGCCGGCCACACAGCTCTGTCCGCTGGCGCCGAAGATGCCGGCAAGGGAGCCATTGACCGCACTCTCGATATCGGCATCGCCGAAGACGATGATGGGGGACTTGCCTCCCAGTTCCAGGGAGACTTCGGCGAAATTCTCGGCGGAGTTCCTGACGACATGCCGGGCCGTCGCCGGTCCGCCCGTGAAACTGATTCGCGCCACCAGGGGATGAGTGGTCAGGGCGCGCCCGCATGGTTCGCCATGGCCGGTGACAACGTTGATCACACCGGGCGGGAATCCGGCCTCCATGGCGAGCTCGGCAAATTCCAGCATGGCGGCCGGCGCATGTTCGCTGGCCTTCAGGACCACGGTATTGCCGGCTGCAAGCGCCGGGGCGATCTTGACCGCGACGAGGAAGAGCTGGCTGTTCCAGGGCACGACGGCGGCAACCACGCCAAGGGGTTCACGCGTCGTCATGGTGAGCATGTCGTGCCTGTCGATGGGCAGGGTGTCGCCGGTCACCTTGTCGGCGAGGCCCGCATAGAAATGAAAGAACTCGGCGATATAGCGTGCCTGCCAGCGTGTCTCCTTGAACATCTTTCCGGTGTCGATGCACTCGGTTCGGCCCAGACCTTCCGAGCGCTCGGCAAGCAGGCCGGCAAGATTGCGCAGCAGGCGGCCACGCTGTGTCGGCAGCATGGTTGCCCAGGGACCGCCGGTGAAGGCGCGATGAGCCGCCTGGACAGCCCGGTCGACATCGTCCGCGGTGGCGGCAGCGACCGTGGCCCAGGCCTTGCCGGTCGCCGGGTTGATGCTCTCGAAGGCGCCGCCGTCTCCGGAATTGATCCATGCGCCGTCGATCAGCATGCGGTAGTGCCTGAGTTCTTCCATAGATCCCCGGTCCCGTTCCTGACAGCAGCCATTCAACACAGGCTTGCACACTGAACGCAACTTCCCGCAGTGTGACCGGCCGTATCAGGGAAGGCCGGGACCATGACAAACAGGAAGCAGGTGATCGGCGAGCCGCTCTCGATAGGCGGGCGGGTCCTGTCGCTGTCCCGCGCCATCCGGGCCGGGGACTTCGTGTTCCTCACCGGCCAGATTCCCCTGGAAGACGGCAAGCCGATGACCCGCGGCACCGTCGAGGACCAGACCCGGGCCGTGATCGCGGCGATTCGCGAAACCCTGGCACAGGCAGGCTGCGATCTGGGCGACGTGGTGAAGGCCATGGTGTGGCTGCGGGACCGCGCCGACTTCCCGGGGTTCGACACGGTCTATGCGGAGTACTTTCCGGTGGATCCGCCTGCCCGTTCGGCGGTCATCTCAGAGCTTCTGGTCGATGTCCGTGTCGAAATCGAGGTCATCGCGTTCAGGCCGCCCGACGCGACACCCCGAGTCGCGCGGTGAGGCGGTTCTCGCCTATGATGGCGCCGTCCGGATACGGTTCGAGGCCATGAAGATCTACCCCACCATCGAAATCATGGGAGGCAAGGCGGTCAATCGCGTGGATGGCCGCCACGAAACTCCCGAGCCCTTCGATCTTTCCCCGGAGGATGCCGCCCGCTGGTTCGCCGATGCCGGCGCCGACTGCCTTCATGTGGTGGATGTCGACGGCACGCTCCAGGGTGGCCGTCACAACGCCGAGCAGATCTGCCGTATCATCGACAGCGTGACCATTCCGGTCCAGGTCGCAGGCGGAATCCGCTCCATCGGGGCCGTGCACTGGTGGTTCGAGCACGGCGCGTGGCGCATTGGTCTGGGGACGGCGGCCGTCAAGGACATACACCTTGCCGCCGAGGCCTGCACGGCCTACCCGGACCGCGTCATTGCCACGGTGGCGGCGCGCAGCGGCATGGTGGTCATCGAGGGCTGGCGCGAGGAAACCGCCTTCCCGGCGACGGAGATGGCGAAGAGCCTTGTGGCGGCCGGTATCTCGGAAATCGTCTTTGTTGATCTCGACCGTGACAAGGAACCCAAGGAGCACAGCCTTGCCCGGACCATGCGCATGGGTGAAGCTCTCGATGTGCCGGTGATATCGAGTGGCACGGTGACCGGCATCGACGATGTCTCGATGCTGAAGTACCTGCCGAACATCGGCGGCTGCATCATCGGCCGGGCGCTGTTCCTTGGCCGCATCGATCTTGCCGGGGCGATCGCGACGGCCCGTGCTTCCTACACGCCGGCGCGACTGATCTGATGGGCGGGATTGGTGTCGAGCGGCGCGGCCAGTTGCTCGAAATCACGATCGAGCGGCCGAAGGTCAACGCCATCGACCGCGCCACCAGCCGCCTCATGGGGGAGGCCTTCGTCGCCTTTCGTGATGATCCCGAACTTCGGGTCGCGATTCTCACGGCTTCCGGAGACCGCCTGTTCTCCGCCGGCTGGGACCTCAAGGCTCTCGACAGCGGCGATCAGCAACTCGACAACTGGTGGGAAACGGAAGACGCCTCGCTGGGCGGCTTCGCCGGCATCACGGAGATGTGGAATCTCGACAAGCCGGTGATCGCCGCCCTCAACGGTCATGCCATCGGTGGCGGGTTCGAGATTGCGCTCGCCTGTGACCTTGTCATCGCCGCCGACCATGTGGAGTTTGCCCTGCCCGAACTGCCCCTTGGCATTGTCCCGGACGCCGGAGCCCTGCAGCGCCTGCCACGACGCCTGCCGACCAACGTCGCCATGGAGATGCTGCTGCTCGGCCGCCGCATGAAGGCCGCCGAGGCGCGGCGGCTGGGACTGGTGAACGCTGTCGTTCCGGCGGCGCAGCTCATGGCGAAGGCCCGCCATTGGGGCACGCGTCTCGCTGACGGTGCGCCGCTGGCGCTGGGTGCGGTCAAGGAGGTGCTGCGGGCCATCGAGGGAGAAACCGTCGAGGGCGCCTTCACAACCATGCGTTCGGCCGATCTCCCCCTCTACCGGCGGATGCTGGCTTCCGATGACGCGCGTGAGGGTATCCATGCCTTCGTCGAGCGGCGTCAGCCGGTCTTCCTGGGCAGATGATGACGGGTCGGCCTCGCCCGCAGCGCGTCTTGACCGTTGCCTGCCTCGGCGCCGGGCCGATCGGCGCCGGGTGGGCGGCGTTCTTCCTGGCCACCGGCCATGACGTGACCTCCTGGGTTCTCCGGGAGGACGAGGAAGAGAAACTGCGCTCCCTGGTGGCGACAGCCTGGAATTCCCTGGAGCAACTCGGCACGGCCGACGGTGCATCGCCCGCGCGGTTGCATGTCACCACGGATCTGGAGGAGGCCGTCGCCGGGGCCGATTTCGTGCAGGAAAGCGTGCCGGAGATACTCGAGGTGAAACAGGCGGTCTACGCCGACTTGGGCCGTCTGGCGCCACAGGACATTGTCCTGTGTTCCTCGACCTCGGGCCTTTCGATGAGCGACATCCAGGCGCGCTGTCCGTCGCCGGAGCGTACGGTCACCGGGCACCCCTTCAATCCGCCCTATCTCATGCCACTGGTCGAGATCGTGGCCGGCCGCCGCACGGACCCGGACGTGGTGACCTGGACGGCAGCGTTCTTTCGTCATCTCGGCAAGGCTCCCCTTGTCATGGAACGCGAGATTCCCGGGTTCATCGCCACGCGGTTGCAGGAGGCGATCTGGCGTGAGGCCCTGCACATGATTGCGACCGGAGAGGCGACGGTGGAGCAGATCGACACGGCGGTCACCAACGGTCCCGGGCCACGCTGGGCCCTCATGGGCCCGTGCATGGTGTACCATGTCGGAGGCGGCGAGGGTGGCATGGCCTATTGCCTGGAGCAGTTCGGGCCGGCACTGAAACTTCCCTGGAGCCGCCTTGAGGCGCCTGATCTCACCGACGATCTCGCGCGACGCCTCATCGACGGCTGTGACGCCGCCGCCCCGGGAGAGGATTTCCGGACGCTGTCGGCGAAGATGAACGAGGGACTTGTCGGAGTTCTGAGGGCCCGCCGCGCGGCCGGTTTGTGACCATTCAGCCACGTGACTGATCAGGAGGATCATCCATGAACACGGACGTGATCATCACCTGCGCCGTGACCGGCGCCGGCGATACGGCTTCACGCAGCGACAAGGTTCCGGTCACTCCGCGCCAAATCGCCGATGCGGCGATCGAGGCGGCCCACGCGGGCGCCGCGGTCGCCCATGTCCACGTGCGTGACCCCGAGACCGGCAAGGGATCGCGTGATCCCGACCTGTTCGAGGAGACCGTGAACCTGATCAGGCAGGATGGCGTCGACGTGATTCTCAACCTCACGGCGGGCATGGGCGGCGACCTCAACCTCGACGACGACAATCCGTCGCGCCCCGGTCCGGGCAGCGACATCGTCGGTCCCGTCGAACGGCTGCAGCATGTCGAACGGCTGCGTCCGGAGATCTGCTCTCTCGACTGCGGCACCATCAACTTCGGCGATGGCAACGAGACCTACGTCAACCCGGCCTCGTGGTGCCGCACCATGGCGTCGCGCATCCGCGAGATGGGGGTCAAGCCGGAGATCGAGGTGTTCGATCTCGGCCAGGTCCGTCTCGCATGCGCCATGTACGACGAGGGACTCATCGTCGACCCGCCCCTCTTCCAGGTCTGCCTTGGCATTCCCTGGGGCGCGGGGGCCGATACGCGTTCCATGATGACGATGGCCGACTGCCTGCCCCGGGGGGCCAACTGGGCCGGGTTCGGCATCAGCCGCATGCAGATGCCCATGGTCGCCCAGGCCATGCTTCTGGGCGGCAATGTCCGGGTCGGTCTCGAGGACAACCTCTATCTCGAACGCGGGGTGCTGGCGAGCAACGGCCAGCTTGTCGAGAAGGCGGCCGGTCTCATCGAGATGATGGGCGGACGCATCGTCGGCGCGCCCGAAGCGCGCCGGAAACTCGGACTTGCCCCGGCATGAGAGACGCCGCGATACCACCGGAATCGATCCTGGCATAGTATCCGGCGTCAGTGACAGGGAAGAGGCGCGATGAAGTTCAGTCTGTCGATCGATCTTGCCCGCGACAACCCGTCGGTCGACATGCGGGATGTCGCGCGCCACGCCATGGACATGGTGCAGCTGGCCGAATCGGGGGGATTCGAGATCGTCTGGGCGGCCGAACACCATGCGATCGAGATGACGATTGCGCCCAACCCCTTGCAGTTGCTGGCGTGGTTCGGCGCCAACACCGACCGGATCCGCCTCGGCGTTGCCGTGGTCCAGGCTCCTTACTGGCACCCGATCAAGGTGGCCGGAGAGGTCGGCCTGCTCGATCTCATGTCGGGCGGACGGGTGGAGTTCGGTATCGGCCGCGGCGCCTACCAGCGCGAGTTCGACCGCATGATGGGCGGCATGGACCAGCACCAGGGGGTCGCCTACATGCAGGAGATGCTGCCGGTGCTCAAGGGTCTGTGGGCCGGAGACCACGAACACCGCGGCGCGTTATGGTCCTTTCCTGCGGCAACCGCCTGCCCCAAGCCCCTGCAGAAACCCCACCCTCCGCTGTGGGTCGCGGCGCGTCATCCCTCCACCTACGACTGGGCCCTCTCCCAGGGGTGCAACATCATGTCCTGGGCGCTGACCCGTCCCTTCAGCGAGGTCGAGAAGTACCACCAGCAGTTCGAGGATGCGCTGGCGCGGGTTCCGGGCATTGCGCGACCGCGCTTCCTGACGATGCGCCATGCCGCCGTCTACCAGGACAGCGAGCGCGGCTGGCAGCCCTATGTCGAAGCGGTGCAGAGAGGCGGCGTTCAGTTCGAGAATCTTTTCAAGCAGCTCGGAGAGGTGAAGAACGGCTTTGTCGAGGCCGTTGATCTCGCCTCACTCGACAATGTGGCCGAATACGATCCCGACATGCTGCGCACCAATCTGGTCTTCGGCACGCCCGAGGAGGTGATTGCCAAGCTGCGCCGCTACGAGTCTCTCGGTGTCGACAACTTCCTCTATCGCGTGACCGGACCGACCTTCGAGATGCAAAGGTCCTCGTTGCGCCTGTTCATCGACGAGGTCATGCCGGCCTTTCCGAGTGCGCGTGCCTTCATGAAGGCGGCGCAATAGACATCCGGCCTTGCTATTCGGCGACAGCCGTCCCACCTAACGGACCAGCACCAGACATCAGACCAGGAAGGCGGCGATCATGGCGTTCATCATCCAGGAAGGACAGTCTCAGGCTGCGCCACAGGCCGGTGACGTCAAGGACGTGACCACGGCGACATTCGAGCAGGATGTCCTGCTGGCGTCCCGCGAAAAACCGGTCATCGTCGACCTGTGGGCGCCCTGGTGCGGGCCCTGCAAGCAGGTCGCCCCCGTTCTCGAAAAGGTGATCCGGGCGGCAGCCGGCAAGGTCACCCTGGTGAAGATCAACATCGATGAGGAGCCGCAGATCGCCCAGGCCCTGAGGGTGCAGTCGATTCCGGCGGTGTTCGCCTTTGATCAGGGGCAGCCGGTGGACGGTTTCGTCGGTGTCCAGCCGGAGAGCCAGATCAAGGCCTTTGTCGAACGCCTGGTCGGTGATATCGGGCCGAGTGCCGTGGAGCAGGCGCTCGCCCAGGCGGACGAAGTCCTGGAAGGGGGCTCTGCCGAGCAAGCCGCGGCCATCTACCGCCAGGTCCTGACGCGCGAGACAGACAACGTCGATGCGGCGGTCGGCCTGTGCCGCTCGCTCATCGCCCTGGGGCGCACCGGTGAGGTGACGGACCTGCTCGATGGCCTTGACGAGGCGATCGCCGACGACGAACGCATCAAGGGTGTCAGGGCGCAACTGGAACTCCTGGGCGGCGCCACCGGCGACATGGAGGCGCTCGAGGCGAGGATCGCGGCCGACGGGAAGGATTTCGAGGCGCGGCTCGAACTGGCGCGGGCGCTCGCCGCCATCGACCGGCGCGAGGACGCGGTCGATCAGCTGATCGCCATCATTGCCCTCAAGCGCGACTGGAATGACGAGGCGGCGCGCAAGGAGCTCCTGAAGTTCTTCGAGGCCTGGGGGCCGACCGACCAAGCGGCTGTCGACGGCCGCCGCAAGCTGTCGTCGGCCTGGTTCAGCTAGGACTGGGGTCATGGCGTGATGGCGGGCCTGCCGTACTACCGCACCATCGACGCACTGCCGTCGACAATTCCCGTGTTTCCCCTGCCCGGGGCCCTGCTTCTGCCGCGTGGCACCCTGCCGCTCAACATCTTCGAGCCGCGCTATGTTTCCATGGTCGAGGATGCGCTCAAATCCGACAGCCGTGTGATCGGCATGATCCAGCCGGACGAGGAGGCGGATGATGTCGGATCAGCCCATTGCTTCGCTGTCGGATGCGCCGGACGCATCATCCAGTTCACCGAAACCGACGACGGCCGCTACCTGATTACGCTGATCGGACTGGTGCGCTACCGCGTGGCGCGCGAACATGACCTTGCCGCCGGCGCCTACCGTCTGGTCGACGCCGACTACACGGACTTCGCCGACGACATGAAGCCTGTCTCCACCACCGACCTGATCGAGCGCGGCACCCTCATCGCCCACCTCAAGGAATTCTTTCACAGGAAGCAGATCGAGGCGGACTGGGACGCCATCACGAAGGCGAACGACGAAACCCTGGTGACGGCGCTCTCCATGGTCTGCCCCTTCAGCCCCCTGGAGAAACAGGCCCTGCTCGAAGCCGGAGACTTTTTCGAACGCGCCCGCATCCTCACCACCCTGCTCGAGATCGGCAGCCGGGAAGACGACGTCAGTCCCGTGCGCCAGTGACACGCCGCCGGGACGAGACGTCCCCCGATACCGAAGCCATGTGTGCCGGGGCCCCGCACGCCATCGCCACCGTACGCGGGCGCTGATCAGTCGACCGGCGCCTCCAGAATGCCTCGACAGAGTTTCGCGCGAGCGATCACCATGGCGGCCATGCGCTCGACAGTCGGGTGATCAAGCCCGTTGGCGCGGGCATCGGCCACTGTGCTGTCAAGCGCCGCCGGCACCGCCTCCGCCATGGCTTTTCCCATGGCGAGGACGTCAGCGGGGCGCAGGCGCATCTCTTCCGTGTTCGGCCACCATCGTAGACGCATGTGAGGCGACCGCGCCGGTCACGCCGGATCTCTCCCATGATCCGGCGATTGGCAACGACGACAAGAGGCTGCGTCATGTCCGGTGTTGCCTTGCGGCCTCTACGACTGCGTCAACATCGGCGGGATCGTCGCTGCGGCGATTGTCGGGACTGATCGTCAAGCGGAGTCCCAGGGCAGAAAGGGTGCGCAGAACCAGCACCATCCCGGCACTTGCCATGCTCAATGGCGACGATCCACTGTCGTCCGACGCCCGCGTCGCGGGCCAACTCAGCCTGGCTCAGCTTCAGCTTGCGGCGCCGGTCGCGGATGATCAGACCGATATCAGGGGGGGGGCCGCATTCTCATGATGTCAGGGTGTCGTCGAACGAATGCAATCGGGTCATGTGGTCGATCGCCGACTTTCGGTTTGTCGCTGTCCAGTCACGGAATCCCGTGCTTCGCCAGGGGCCGTGCCTTCACGCAAGCCCCGGCGTCGATGGGCCATCGCCCGCAGTGGCCACGGCGTTCACGCGGATGGTGGAAAGGCGTGCGCTGCAAACGTCAAGGGGGCAGGACGCGGTCACCCCGATCAGGCGCCGTCGCGAAAATTGAGCTCGACCGAGACACCGTCGGGATCCTCGATGAAGATCTGCTTCGTCGGCGTCTTCGGTACGTCACGGGTTTCAAAGAGGATACCGTGCTCGCCAAGCCGGGCCATCATCGCCTCGAATCCCGTGACGGCGAAGGCAATGTGATCGACAGCGCTCAGGCCGTCTCGCGGCGTGTCGGTCACGCTGACATGAACAAGCGCCCTGCCTCCCGCGTAGAGCCACGCGCCCGGACTGTCGAACGACGGCCGCCAGCCCTCCTCGAAACCCAGCACATCACAGTAGAAGTCGCGGCAACGCTCAAGGTTGCCGGTGGTGATGTTGATGTGATCGACGCCGTGCACAGTCATGGCGCAAGCCTCCCGCTCTGTGGCCTTGAATCTTCGGGGAAGATCGAGACGCGCCGACTTTGCAACAGTCCCCCCGAACCGGACAAGGCCTCCCCGATCGCTGCATCGACGACGCGAGTGGCTTGCCATGCAAGCGGCCGCGACGCATGTGTCCGTTCCGGAAAGCCGGCCTGAAGAAAGCAAGGCCATCGCCACACGCATGCGCAACGAGCCACGCGTTCCCTGCCTCAAGGTTCATGCGTCTGGCGATTGCCACACGCGAACATGCGGGAAAATCCGGGAAAGGCGATCATGTGAAGGCCTTGCATCCCATGAAGCGCGTGTGCCGCGGATCGCTGTCCACGGCCTCGCTCCATGGTATCGAGTCCGCAAAGAAGCCGGCCTGCGTTACGCCTGTGCCTCCAGATCGTCCAATACATTGCCTCGACGTGTCTCTTCATGTGATCGATTGGCGACGTCATCGATCCGCAACCCGATGGGGTCAATCCGATGACGGTCAGGAGCCCGCGCGCCGCGCGGTCGGGAATCTTTCGGCCCTGCTCCCGGTCCTGGATCGTACGCACATCCAGCCCGAACCGGCCGGCGAACTTCCGCCGGCTCAGCTTCATCCGTTTGCGCAGGGCGACGATCCGGTATCGGCCAACAATGCCAGGCAACAGGGAGACCGCGGACTGATCCGGCTCCTGCCATGTCGATTTTCGGCAGTCCGCGTGATCTGCTGGTGAAGAAGCGCCATTCGTCATTGCGGCGACGTTGGCGAGTCGCGTAAAAGTCTTCTGCGCCACGGCAAGCAGGATTGCGGGCGCAAGGGAGGCCACATGGGGCATGTTTGCGTGAAGCGATCGCCATGAGCGAGACCGGCGTCGATCCCCGGCTCCTCGAGATCCTGGTCTGTCCGCTGACCAAGGGACCCCTGACGCTCGATCGCGAACGCCAGGAGCTGGTGAGTGCCCAGGCAGGACTCGCCTATCCGATCCGCGATGGCATCCCGATCATGCTGGTCGACGAGGCGCGGCGCCTGGATGAGGAGGAATCGTGAAGAGCGAGGCCCATCCCACCCGCCATCGGCCTGTCGAAATCCGCCTCAAGACCCGGCAGAAGGCTCTGGAGATCGATTTCGATGACGGGGCGTCTTTCTCGTTGCCGGCCGAACTGCTGCGTGTCGAAAGCCCCTCGGCCGAGGTCCAGGGTCACGGCGCAGGCCAGAAGAAGACCGTTCCCGGACGCCGCCATGTCGGCATCATGGCGGTGGAGCCCGTTGGCAACTACGCGATCCGCATCACGTTCGACGACATGCACGATACCGGCATCTACTCGTGGAACTATCTCCACGAACTCGGTCGCAACCAGGAGAGTGTCTGGCAGACCTATCTCGATCGCCTGGAGGGGGAGGGTCTGTCGCGGGATCCGTGACGGCGGCTCCTCGGACGGCGGCTCCTTGTCGCAGCGTTTTCGCAGAGCCGACCACGGGGTCAGGCCATTCCTGGCCCTCTGCGTCACAGCGTTCTCACAGAGCCAGTGATGCAGCCATCGCGACCAGGTAGTTCTCCACTTCGGCTCTGGCCCGCTGGGGATCGCCGGACGTGATGGCATCCGCGATCTTCGACAGGCGGTCATGGAAATGCTTGCGGACAACGTTGGCGACCGGCGCCTGGTCGCTCCCGCCGTCAAACTTGTTGGCACGACGGGCGGCCACGATCTGGTCAAAGGTCCAGCACAGGAAGTCGTTGCCCGCCTCAACGTAGTAGAGGCGTGAGAACCCGTAGATGTCTTCCTTGAACCGGAGCCAGGCAGGGGCCGCCAGGATGCGTTCCAGCGCCGTCTCGAGATCCTTGCAGAACTGCGGCGTCGGTGAGTCGGCGGCACGTGCGGCAACCGACGGCTCGAAGAGCAACCGCGCCTCCAGGGTGTCATGGAAGCCGTGCGAGCGCTCGGGCGACATGTGGACCGCCGCGTCCGCCATCTCGATGATCCGGGGCGCTCGCTCCGACAGGTACGTGCCGCTGCCGATCTTGCGTTCGACCAACCCTTCCTTCTGGAGCATGAGAAGAGCATCGCGCACCTGGGTGCGAGAGGCTCCGCGCATCGCGGCGAGCTTGCGCTCGTTGGGCAGTCGCTGGCCAGGCAGGATGTCGCCCGAACGCAGGAGATCACGAATCTCGCGGTACACGCGGTCGGTCACATCAAAGGCAATCGACACGGCTGGTCCTCGATTTCAAATGTGCCGTCCGGTCACGCTTTCCGGAGAGAGCAGGGTCCTGGTCACATGGTGACGAACGCGGGAATTGACAAATGGTTGTGCATCTGCGCCAATTGGTCAACCGATTTCCACGTCATGGAAAATCCGGCTGACCAATGCCTGGTCAACAGGCTTTCAGAACTCACGGAGGAAATGATGAACACATCCAGGCGAGGAGCCCTTGTCAGGGCGGCCAAGCTGGCCACCGCATCGACGGTTGCCCTTGCGGTCAGTGCCACGATTGCTGCGGCCGACTTTTCGTGGGACCAGCGTTCGGGAGAGTCGATCACGGTCATGATGCCGGAGCATCCCGTCACGGACGGTGTGCGTGTCGTGCTCGATCAGTTCGAGGCCGACACCGGGATCGACGTCACCCTGCAGACCATGGCCGAAGATCTCTACTTCGACCGTATGGAAGTGGCGCTGCGCGGATCGGGCGGCAACTCGCAGATGGACGTCTACTTCCTGCCCATGGACTCCACGGCCTACACCCAGCACACCAATGGCCTCGTCCATTCCCTGCAGGACTTTATCGACAGCCCCGATCTCACGGCGGCGGACTACAATCTCGATGACATTCCGGCAGGCTTCCTCGATGCAACGAGGTATGACGTCGACGGCCGTTGGGAGTACCACGGTATCCCGGCATCGTTCGAGACCTACATTCTGTTCGCCAACATGGATCACGTGAATCAGTATCTCGACGGCCAGATGCCGACGACAATGGCAGAACTGATCGCTGCGGCGCGCGAGGTGAAAGAGGAAAGCGACGGCGCCGTCGCCGGCGCCGTGCTGCGCGGCATCCGGTCGGACACGCTGATCGACACGGTCACCGGTTTCGTGAACAATTCGGTTGGCGCGGCAGACCGCTCTGCTCCCCAGAACGTCTGGTTCGACGGTGACTGGTCGAAGCCGAAGATGAACGATCCCGACATCGTGCGCGGCCTCGCGAACTATGCGGAGTTGATGAAAGCCGGTCCCGTCAACATCCAGGCCATGGACTGGCCCGATGCTTCGCAGTTCTTCATGGCGGGCGGTGCGGCGTTCTTCATCGATGCAAGCCTCTTCGCGCCCGGCTTCGAGAACCCGGACGACAGCCTTGTCGCCGGAAAAATCGGTTACGCGGTCATTCCGGTCGACAACGCCGCAGGGGAGCCCTACACGGCCCACTGGCAATGGGGTTTCGGAATTCCCCGGAACGCCGCGTCGCCTGAAGCTGGCTGGCTCTTCATCCAGTACATGTCGAACACCGACAACGCGACCGTCATCGGCACACTGCACGGCGGCGCTCCACGCCTCTCGACATGGCAGGATTCCGGGTACGCCGCCAGTTTCCCGCAGTCCTACGTCGAAGCCGTGGCGGCGGCCATGCCGAACTCGCAGACGTCGGTCGTCCAGCGGGCCGGCTGGAGCGAGTTCGCCCTGCGCATTGTTGATGTGATTCAGGACATCTACGGCGGTGCGGACCCGGCCGAGGCCGGGGCAGCGGCTCAGGCCGACTTCGAGACCATGCTCGCCAACTGAATGTGCCTCGCCCCGGATGGCGTTTCGCTGCCATCCGGGGCATCCTGCTTGCCGGTTCGGAGAGCGCCATGACGTCTGCGCTCAGGTTCCTTGGCGGCGCTTCGGCCTTCTGGTTCGTCCTGCCCTGCCTCCTGGTTCTCGCGTTCACCTCCGTCTACCCCGTCGGGTTCGGCATCGCGGTGTCGTTCACCAACTGGAACTGGGGCAACCAGTTCGAGCTGGTGGGCTGGGCCAACTACGCCAGCCTTCTTGCCGACGCCGAGTTCTGGAGCGTCATGAGGAACACGGTGGTGTTCGCTGTCTCGGCAACGGCACTGGAGACCGCACTGGGGTTCTACCTCGCGGTGCAGGTCGACAAACTGGACATCCGCACAGATCTCATTCGCGCGGTCATCATGTTGCCGCTCATGGTTTCCGGCATCGTCGTCGCGCTGATGTCGAAGGTCATGTTCGATCCCTTCCTCGGCATCATCAACCACCTCATCGGCGCATTCGGCCTGGGTCCATCGGCCTTCTACGGCGCCACCGAGACGGCCATGGCGTCCATCGTCGCGGTCGATGTGTGGTGGCAGACCGCGTTCGTCTTCATCATCATGCTTGCCGGCTTGCGAAGCCTGCCGACGGAGCCGGTCGAGGCTGCACGTGTCGAAGGCGCGAGCGAGTTCACGATCTTCTGGTCCATCAGGCTGCCGATGCTGCGCTCGCTGCTGATCACCGTCATCATCATCCGCGCCATCGACACCCTGAAGGTCTTCGACATCGTCTTCGGCACGACCGGCGGCGGCCCGGGCCTGGCAACGGAGGTCGTGCAGACCTTTGTCTACCGCACCGCATACAGCTATCAGCAGATCGGCAAGGCGATGGCGACCATGATCCTGTTCTCGCTGCTGATTCTCGTCATTTCCCTCGCCTTGCAGGCGCTGCAGCGGCGCGGCGAAGGCGGCGCATGACAACGCGCGTCATCCCGCCGTTTCGTGGCAGGCCGCGAGCCGGCCTCTCGAAGGCGTGGGCCTCGGTCTTCACCGGCGCCATGGTCCTTTTCAGTCTGTTCCCGGTCTACTGGGTGCTGACGGTCTCGCTCAAGACCAGGCGCGATGGCCTCGCGAGCCCTCCACTGTGGATCTTCGATCCGACAGTCGCCAACTACCTCAAGCTCTGGGAACACGACACCTTCAGGCACACATTCCTGAATTCCGTCATCATCACGGTCATCGGCGTGGGCCTGTCGCTCGCCATCGCCATTCCGACCGCCTATGCCATCGTCCGGATGAAGATCAGGGGCAGGAACATCGTCGGTGTCTGGCTGATTCTTGCCTACATGCTGCCTGAGTTTCTCTTCGTCATTCCGATGTTCTCGCTCTACCAGTGGACCGGGCTCTATGACACCCATGTCGGGCTTGCTCTCATGTACCAGGTGCATGTCCTGCCGCTGTCAATCTGGCTCCTGGGTTCGTTCTTCCGCGAGATCAATCCGGCTATCGACGAGGCTGCGCGCATTGAAGGTGCGTCCAACTGGCAGATCCTGACGAAGATCTATGTCCCCTGCACCCTGCCGGGCATGGCCGCCACGGCGGTCCTCAACGCCATCTGGATCTGGAATGAGCTCGCCATCGCACTGGGTCTGACATTCTCGAGAGCGGAGACAGTGACGCTCGGGGTGACGAGTTTCCGTGGCTATGCAGCGCTCGACTGGGGTGCGATGACCGCCGCGTCGATCGTTGCCATCGTGCCGATGTTGCTGTTCGCTGTCGCCGCTCAGAAACACATCGTCAAGGGGCTCACCCTTGGCGCAGTCAAGGGTTGAATCATGCCGTACAGAGAATCCGATATTCCGCAGTTCACCACAGTCTTCGGACGCAACCTGCTCGGCGAGGCGGCAAACTTCGTGTGTCCGCCGATGCTGGTGGTGACGATGGAGGATCTGTGGCCCCTCTTTCGCGACGTGCTGCCGAAGGACGCCGTACCGTGGATGGTGCGGTCCATGGAGCGTACGGCGCTGGAAGCCGAGCTTGAAACACTGGGCAACGTCGCCTCGGTCGTCGGTCTGGGCGGTGGTCAGGCGATCGATGCCGCCAAGTATGTCGCCTGGCGTCGCAACCTGCCGCTCTTTCAGTTTCCGACATCGCTATCCGTCGATGCCGTCTTCGGGCACCGTGCGGGGGTGCGCAAGAACAGTGTCGTCAGATATGTCGGGTGGGCGGTGCCGCAGGCCGTTTACATCGATCTCGACATCATCGCCTCCGCTCCCCGTGAACTCAACATCGGCGGCATGGGCGATGTCCTGTGCTTTGTCACCGGCGTCATGGACTGGCGTCACGCCGAGGCCCGGGGCAGGTGTGAAGCACGCTGGCCCTATGACGACAGCCTTGCCGCCATCTCGCTCGGGAAGGCCGAGGCGGCGTTGGCCGAACTTGACGAAATCAGGGAACTGACGCCGCGCGGCATCCGGCTTCTGGTCGACGGCCTGAGATGGGGCGGCGCCTCCTACCATGGCGCAGGCTGGAATCCGCGCCACATCGAAGGCGTCGAGCACTATATCTTCTATGCCCTTGAAGCAGGAACGGGGAAAGCGTTTCTCCATGGCCAGGCAGTGAGTCTGGGCCTCGTGCTCGGCGCCATGATGCACGGTCAGCGTGTTGATGAATTGCTTGGCGCGGTGTGTCGTCTCGGTCTCGACATTCGTCCCGCCGCCATGGCCGTGACGTGGTGCGACGTCTTCGAAGCCATGCGCGGACTGAGAACGTTCGTCGAGCGTGAAGGCCTCGCCTGGGGTATCGCCAACGACTTCGAGGTGACGGAAGAATTCCTCATCGCCGCCCGCGACAGGATCGAGGGAGCCTTCGCTGCATGAACACACGACGACGCGGGGAGAGTGTGGCGGACCGGCGGCTCGCCGCACTGGGCCATGTCATCCCCCCGGCGCCTGCACCGGTCGGCAACTTCGATCTGGGCTCCATCGACGGCACAACGCTTTACCTGTCAGGGCAGGGACCGGTGCTGGAGTGCGGCAGCATGGCGACCGGCAAGGTCGGGCTTGACGTTCCGCTCCATGACGCGGTCCATCACGCGCAAAGAACCGGACTCGTGCTGCTTGCGGTGATCAGGGACATCCTTGGCTCGCTGGACCATGTCGTGCGGATCCGGCGGGTTTTCGGCATGGTCAATGCCGGGCCCGGTTTCGTTGATCATCCGGCGGTCATCGATGGTTGCTCGAATCTGTTTTGCGATGTCTTCGGCGAACGCGGCCGGCATGCGCGGACCGCCGTTGGCGTGGGGTCCCTGCCCGGCAACATCACTGTCGAGATTGATGCGATCGTCTCGATTTCTCCGGACTGGAACACGATGCGATGAGAGATATCCGGTTTCTGGACGTCGCCAAGAACTATGGCGATGTCGAGGTCATCTCCGGCCTCGACCTCCACGTCCGCCAGGGGGAGTTCATGGTGCTGGTCGGACCCTCGGGCTGTGCCAAGTCGACCACGCTCCGGATGATCGCGGGTCTCGAGGCCATCTCGTCGGGCGACCTGATGATTGGCGGTGAACGCGCCAACCATCTCTCTCCCGCCCAGCGCAACATCTCGATGGTGTTCCAGTCCTACGCGCTGTTTCCGAACATGTCGGTGCGCGACAATCTTTCCTTCGGACTGAGAATCAGAAAGACCGATCCTGCGACCGTCAGGAGCGAGGTTGCGCGGGTCGCCGACATGCTGGGTCTCGGCGAGCTGCTTGCCCGCAAGCCGCGCCAGCTGTCAGGCGGACAGGCGCAGCGCGTTGCCCTGGGGCGCGCCATGATCCGCAGGCCGGACGCATTCCTTTTCGACGAGCCGCTGTCCAATCTCGATGCGGAACTCAGGGTTCAGATGCGTGGCGAAATCGCCGAGATGCAGCGCCAGTCGACGACAACGACGGTCTACGTGACCCATGACCAGGTCGAAGCCATGACGATGGGCGACCGGATCGCGGTGATGAACCGGGGCCGGATCATGCAGGTCGGCGGTCCCACCGAACTCTACGAGAAGCCGGCCAACACCTTCGTGGCAGGTTTCATCGGCAGTCCGCGCCTGAACCTCCTGGAAGCGGAAGCTCTCCTGGGGGATGCTGCGGCGGTGGTCGACTGCGGTCGTGGAGCGACGCTCGGAATCCGGCCCGAACACCTCCTGACCGGATCGACCGAAGGCGCGGTCCCGGTCGGTGACGCGCACGTCAACAGGATCGAGGACCTCGGCCACGAAGCGCTGATCCATCTCGTCAATGTCCGTGGCGCCCGTCTCACCCTTCGAACCGGCGGCGACATACGCGGCACGGTGCGCGCCGGCGATACGCTGTCGCTGTCGCTCCGGCCGGAACAGCTGCACGCCTTCGACAGCACGACCGGAGAACGCCTGCCATGACTGACGATCCCTTCGCGAGGTGGGGTCTCACCCCGGTCATCAACGCGTCCGGGACGATGACGCGCATTGGCGCCTCACGGGTTCCCGGAGAGGTGCGGGCATGCGTCGACCGCATCCTCGCCTCCTTTGTCGACATGGATGAGCTGCAGTCGCGCGCAGGGGCCGTCATCGCGCGCGTGACCGGGGCCCAAGCGGGGTGTGTGGCCTCATGTTCCGCGGCAGCCATGACACAGACGGTCGCCGCGAGCCTCACGGGCGCGGACCTTGCAAGGATCGAGGCTCTGCCGTGCGTGGCTGGCGAGCGGCGTGTCGTGCTGCCCATGGGGCACATGGTGAACTATGGCGCGCCGGTCGATCAGGCGATCCGCCTTGCCGGAGCCGAGGTTGTCCCCGTCGGGACCGCTGCGGTCTGCGAAACCTGGCACCTCGCCGACGCGCTGGCTGGCGGTGCGGCAGCGGCCATGTATGTCGTCTCGCACCACACCGTGCGCGAGAACGAGCTTCCCATGGATGTCTTCATCGACCTGTGTCGCGAACACGGCGTGCCGGCGATCGTCGACATGGCCTCGGAGTACGACATGACCGGACCCATCGAACTTGGCGCATCCGCCGTGATTCATTCCGGTCACAAGTTCCTGTCGGGGGTCACCAGCGCCATCGTGGCCGGCAACTCCGGTCTCATACGCGCCACCTATCTTCAGCACCGCGGAATTGGGCGAACGATGAAGGCAGGCAAGGAGAGCGTCGTCGGCGCCATGGCGGCGCTCGAACTATGGGAGAAACGCGATCAGGAAGCTGCCCGCGAGGCCGAGGAGGCGCGCGTCGGCTTCTGGATGCGTGAACTCTCGGACATGCCCGGTATCGCCATCGCCACTCATGCCGACTGGACCGGCAACCCGATCTCGCGAGTCCGCATGACCATTGCGCCTGGCAGGGCGGGTTTCCATGCCTGGGAACTGGCCGCCCGGCTCGCCGCGAGGAAGCCCGGCATCGTGGTCCGCGACGATCTCGTGGAACGACAGGAACTCTATCTCGACCCCTGCAATCTGACCGACGCGGAAGCCGCTCTGGTGGCCGCGGCGATCCGGGAGGAAGCCGACCGCTTCCGGGCCGGGGGCGATGGCTGCCGCCAGGGCTGGAGCGATGTCAAGCGCGCCCGCGCGGCTGCGATCCTGGGCTGGTCGGGGAACCGCGATGGCGGCCCCTGAAGGCGACCGGCGATTGCGACCTGCGGAGCAAGAGATGACCGGTTTGCCTCACCATCACGCAAGAGATCTTGCGTACGGCTTTCCAACCGTGTTCGGTCGCGGTCTGCTGGACGAGTTCCGCCATGTCGTCAATCCACCCTTTCTCGTGGTCACGATGGAAGACCTCTGGCCGCTGTTCTCGCGTCACTTTGCCGGCGCCGACTGCAGACCCTGTTTCTGCGGCTCGATCGAACAGGCCGACCTCGACCGCCAGGCTGCTGGTCTCGGTGACGTGCGCGCCATCGTCGGGCTTGGCGGAGGCCAGGCGCTGGATGTCGCGAAGTACTTCTCGTGGCGCCGCAACCTGCCGCTCTTTCAGGCGCCGACGGCGCTGTCGGTCAATGCCGTCTACGGCCAGCGCTCGGGCGTCCGGCTCGACGGGCGGGTCGTTTATCGCGGCTGGGCCGTGCCGCAGGCCATCTACATCGACTACGACGTTCTCGCCGCCTGTCCTGCGGCGCTGAACTGGTCGGGAATTGGCGACATCCTGTGCTTTCACACCGGGGTTCTGGACTGGCGCTATGCCGAGAGGGAAGGCAGGATCGAGGAAAAATGGCGGTTCGACGAGAACCTGGCGAGGCAGTCGCTGGCCAAGGTGAAGACGGTTCTCGAGAACGTCGACAACATCCGCGCCATGAACGATCGCGGTATCGACGCACTGGTGGACGGCCTGAAATGGGGGACGAGCTATCACGGGTCGGGATGGTGTCCCCGCCACATCGAGGGGACCGACCACTTCCTCTTCTACACACTGGAGAAGATGACAGGAAAGAAGTTCCTCCATGGCCAGCCTGTTTGCCTCGGCGTTATCGTCGGCTCGATGCTGCATGGCGACGGGGCAGACGAGATGCTCGATGCCGTCTCGGGCATCGGCCTCGATATCCGTCCCGAGGCGATGGGCCTGACCTGGGAGCAGCTCGAGGAGGGGCTGATGACGATGCGTGCTTACGTCAACGAGGTGGGACTCTGGCATTCCATCGCCCACGATGCCGTCCTGACACCGGGCTTTGTCGCTGACCTGAAAGACCGGCTGACCCGGGCTTATACCCATCGCGACCGCTAGCAGGCGCACTCACGGTTCCGGGGATGCATCCCTTCACAGCTGCAACTCACCATGGAGCGTCTCGCGACTCAGGGGAGGTGCACTCGCGGTCCCGGGATGTATTCCTTCCCAGTCGAGAAGCGCCGCACCGAACGGTCAAGCCCTGCCATGTCGACATATTGGGTTAGCCATCAAGGGAAGGGGTGGGACGGATTTCCGGCCGGGCGTCTGCTTCTCTCTCACCGACATGGAGTGCTCGCGCTATCCCGAGACAGAGCCGCCATTCTTCGTTCTCTGGATCAATCACGGAGAACCGCCCGGCGCCTGGAACTGCGAGCCCTGGGGCGAGCGCATCGACATAGGCCCTTCATGAGTGGCTGCGGCGCCACCCGTTGTGGCGTGGACATCCGCTGCGTAGACAAGCTACATTGTAGCCCAATGAGGAGGATCAATGCATGAACACCGTCGTCCGTGCCCGCATCGACGAGAAGACCAAGGAGGAGGCCGCCGCCGTGCTCGACGCGATCGGACTGACCGTCTCCGACGCCTTCCGTCTGATGATGGTGCGGATCGCGGCCGAGAAGCGCCTGCCCTTCGAGCCCCTGGTGCCGAACGCGGAGACCGTCGCGGCCATGGAGGCCGCGCGGCGGGGCGAGCTGGTCACGGTCGGCGGCATCGACGGCCTGATGGCCGACCTCCATGCGGAGGATTAGGCGGACCGCGGCCTTTAAACGGGATTACCGCTGCGAGAGGAAAGGCCGCTTCGCCAGAACCCTTGATGCCGAGCTTGCCCGGATCGTGGCCGCACTGGCGGAAGATCGGGCGCTGGCGCCGCGCCACCGCGATCACGCCCTTGGCGGGCAATGGAAGGACCACCGGGACTGCCATGTCCGGCCCGACCTGGTGCTGATCTACCGCAAGCCCGACGCCGAACATCTCGATCTCGTGCGCCTCGGCTCGCACAGCCAACTCGGCCTCTGACGGTCCGCATCGCCCGCGGAACCCCTCCTTGCCTCACCAAAACGGCTCAAAGGTGTTGCCTTCGGCCAGACTGACAGCCTCGGCGCTCTGGTCTCATAACATCTCGGGGCTCGATAGCCCGGCCCACGCCTGCCGCTTGCCAACGCTTCGCCTGTCGCCTCACGACGACCGACGCATGGTTCGCGGAGATAAGTGGTTGGTTGAACTGTCTTTCTGCCAGGACTTTCACCCGGCAACATTCCACCAGTTAGCCTGGCGCACCAGTCATCGATACAATCCCCTTCTCAAACGTGGCTGCAGGGTCAGCACCTGCTGTTCCGCACCGCACACAGACTGCAACGCGCGGTGGCGATCAACGCGGTGATCGCGTGGCGCATCGCGGCGGATACCGCAACCGCACGCACGATCCGGACCCCGGCAACCGGCTCAGCAGTGCCGCCCTGGGGCACGAAATCGGTCACGAAGTCAGCGACGACATGGGCTTCGCCGACGGCAAGAACTATGCGCCGAGGCGAAACGCATGACATGACGCCATGCAACATCTGTGACTGCTCGGCAGGCCAAGCTGGGCGCGGCGCACTCACGGTTCCGGGGATGTATCCCTTCCCAGCCAGGCCGGATCAAACACCGGTTCCGGCATTCCCCGGGACTGGTCACGCAGCACGAAGACGTCGCCATGCGGCGATCCTGCGGCGGCGTCATCGTCGAGGGAGGCGCTGGTGGCAAGGAGCAGAGTGCCATCCTCTCCGCCAAAGGCGCAGGACGTGACGTTGGAGGCTGCAAGCCTGATCGTCTCGACCGTCGTTCCCGCCGGATCGTGGATGCTGATGCGGCCACCCTGCCAGTGGGCGCTGTAGAGGCGACCGTCGCGGTCGGTGGTCATGCCGTCGGGCATGCCCGTTGCGGGCGGAATCTCCGCAAAGAGGCGACGTTCCACCGGCCGCCCTGCGGCATCGAGCGCGTAGCGCAGAATCCGGCCTGCGACAGTGTCGGCGAAGTACGCAGCCGCGCCGTCGGGAGAGAATGCCGGGCCGTTGGAGACGACAAAACCCTCATCAACCCGTTGGGCGCCGGTGGCGCTCACGCGGTAAAGTGATCCGGTCGGATCGACCTCGGCGACATCCGACGTTCCGATCCAGAGTGCCCGTCGGGGGCGACCTTGCCGTCATTGAAGCAGGTGCCTGCGGCAGGCCGCAGCGGCGCCGGCAGGGGGGTGGTGACGCCGCTTGCGGGATCGAGTCGCAGAAACTGCGTCGCCGTCACAAGAAGAACGAAGCCGTCGTTCAGGCGTGCAAGACAGGCCAGATTTTCCGCGTACCCGCCCGCGATCACGCGGTCATCGCCACCGTGCGGATCGAAGCAGTGCACCTCACGCCCGACAAGATCGAGCCACAGGAAGACGCCGCGGTCCGCAAGCCACAGCGGCGCCTCTCCCAGACGAGCCGCCGCGGCAACGTGACGCATGACGCCGAACGGCATGGTCAGGAATCTCCTGCTTTGTCACTTCGCATACTGTCTTGTAGCATGACAGTATGCGAAGTGACGATCATGGGCTGACCTCGATTGCGCCGATCCGCAGACGCCTTGTCACCGACGAGGTCATCGACCGGCTGATCCTTGCGATCGCCGTCGGCGCATTGCCACCCGGGCGCCGCCTCGTCGAGGAGAATCTCGCCGCCGAGTTCGGCGTGAGCCGTGTTCCGGTTCGCGAGGCCATGCGCGAACTCTGGCTGCAGGGAACTGTGAGTTCTTCTCCGGGACGTGGCTGGAAGGTCGCCGCTTTCGATGAACGTCAGATCCGTGAGGTGCGCAGTGTGCGCATCCCGCTCGAGGCACTGCTGCTTGGCGAGGCCATGCCCCGGTTGCACGCCGATCCCTCCCGTTTCGCCGGGATCGACGGAGCCCTGGACGCGATGCGCAAGGGTGCGGCGGACGGCGATGTCGCGCAGGTCCAGCGCGCCGATGTCGCGTTTCACCGGGCCGCCCTGTCGGTCGCCGGACATTCACTGGGTCTTGGCATCTGGGAAGGCATTTCGCGCCAGGTTCTCATCATCTTCGGACTCGAGATCCGCAGTCATCCGGACCTCGATGCCGTTGTCGTGCAGCACGAACAGCTTCGCCGTTTTCTGGCCCGGGGCGATCCCTCGGATCTTGCGTCGGTGTTGCGCGAACACATCACCGGCCGGTGGACCTCCGGGGAAGACCGGCCGGAGCACCACAACCAAAGAGATCACTGGGAGATGAACCATGTTTCGATCGCGTGAATGGAAACTGGCCGCGGCCCTCGTTCTGGCCGCCGGCACGCAGGCTTCGGCACAGGAAGTCCGGCTCTTCAGCTTTGAAGGCTATTCCGAACCTGAATGGGTGGAGCCCTTCACCGCGGCCACGGGCTGCGAGGTCAGCGTGGCCTATACCGGGTCGGTCGACGAGATGTTCGCCAAGATGGTGGGAAGCGATGGCGCTGACTACGACCTGGTCTCGATCGACACCTCGATCGTCCAGCGCTATCTCGACCAGGGCCTGATCATTCCCTTCGACATGTCGCAGGTGCCCAACACCTCGAACCTGCTGCCTGCATTCGGCTCGGTGGCGGAAGTCATGAGCGGCGGTGAAACCTACGGGGTCCCCATCGCATGGGGTTCGCTTGGCCTCATCTACGACAGTGAAGCCTTTCCCGATGGCGTCGGTTCCTGGGAAGCTTTGTGGAGTCCCGAGAACGCAGGACACGTGCTCGCACTCGATGATGCCAACAACAACGTGACCAATGCGGCCATCGTTCTTGGCATCGAGGACCCGTTCAACCTCAGCGACGCCGACTTTGAAGCCGTCAAGATGAAGCTGATCGAGCAGAAGCAATACCTCATCAGCTACTACGCCGGATTCGAGGAAGGCGTGAACATATGGGATTCGAGCGAAGCGACGCTGATGTTCTCGATGGGCGAATTCCAGGCCGTCGCGCTCGCCAATCGCGGCTATGATGTGGTGTACTCGATCCCGGACGAGGGCGGCATCGGCTGGCTCGACACGTGGGCCCTCTCCAAGGGAGTGCAGGACTCCGCATGCGCTCACCAGTGGGTCAACCACTACCTCGACGGCGTCACGGGCCCGGCCATGACCGCGAAGAACGGATACGGAAACACGACGAACGAAAGTCCCGGACTGGACTACGCCGACAGGTTGGTGTGGCTCCGTCCGGTCGAGGACTTCGACCGCCGGGTCAGTGTCTGGAACGAGGTCAAGGCCGCGCAGTAGGAGACCGGGTGACGGGCATGCAGCGAGGGATGCCCGTCACCCTCGTCATGGCGCCCGGGCCGACAGCCCCGGAACATTTCCGGGGTCGTCACGGCGCCGACGGGTGTTCCGGTTGCCGTCCGGGAGGCTGCACATGAAGATTGACCACATTGCGTGTCACGTCCTCATCGCCGATGACGTCGACCCGGGTCTGACATCCTCGGCCCAGGATAGCCTGCTCGTCGTCGTCACCACCGACGAGGGTCTTGAGGGCTATGGCGAAAGCGATCTCAACCCGTGGATCGGACGTGCCTGCATCGAGGCTTGCGGCACCCACACCATGGGTCTCGGCATGACGGAACTGCTGAAGGGCAGGGACCCCCGCGACATCGAGGCGCTCTGGGACCATGTCTACACGATGACGGCGATGAACGGGCGCCGCGGTGCGGTGATCCACGCTCTGGGAGCCGTCGAGATGGCGCTGCGGGATCTCGCAGGAAAGATCGCGGGCGAGCCGCTGTGGAAGCTTCTCGGTGAGCTGCGGGCGACACCGCTTGTTCCCTACGCATCCCTGCAACCGGCCGGCAGCAGCTTCGAGGCCTACCGTGATGCGCTCTGCATATCGGCCGAGAACGCCATGAAACTCGGTTTCAGGGCCGTCAAGGCCGAGTGCACAATGGCCGGCCCCTATGCCCACGACGGCATGAACGAGAGCTACGATCGCCACACGGAGGTCGTGGCGGCGGTGCGCCGGACTCTTGGACCGGACGTGACGCTGATGGTCGACGTGCAGTACCTGTGGCGCGATGCCGAGACGGCATGGTCGGTCCTGAGCGACTGGCAAGAGTTTGACCTCTACTTTGTCGAAACGCCGATCTGGCCTGACTTCCTCGACGAGCATGCCAGGCTGGCGGCGCGGGCGCCCTTCCCGATTGCCTCGGGGGAATGGCTTTCGACCCGCTGGGAGTTCGAGGACCTGATCGAGCGCGGCCGCATCGGCGTCGTTCAGCCGGATGTCGGGCGCGTCGGTGGTGTGGGAGAGGCGCGTGCGGTCTGCGCGATGGCGGCCGAAAGGAACCTGCCGGTGGTCCCGCACTGCTGGAAGACGGGTGTGTCATTGTCCGCCACCGCCCATCTCGCCTTTGCCACCCCGGGGATCACCTTTGTCGAGTATCTCCCGCCGCAGCTGTGTATCGAGAAGCTCCGTCGTGAACTTGCGACGGAAGATCTCGTTCTGGAGAACGGCGCAATCCTGCCTCCGACACGGCCGGGTCTCGGTGTCGACATCAACTGGGACGCCGTGCGCGCCTATGGTCGTCCCTGACGCCGACAGCGCGCACGGGGCACCGGGTGAGCGGCCGCCCCTTGTGCGAATCCGGGGGCTGGGTGTCCGTTTCCAGGATTTCGAGGCCATCCGCCCTCTCGATCTTGACGTCCTGAACGGCGAATTCCTGACCGTGCTCGGGCCCTCAGGCTCCGGCAAGACCACACTGTTGCGCACGATTGCCGGGTTTCAGCAGCCGAGGTGCGGACGCATCGAGTTCGACGGGCGCAACATCGCCGATCTGCCGATCAACCGCCGCCCCTTCAACACCGTTTTCCAGGACTATGCGCTCTTCCCCCACATGACGGTGCGGGAAAATGTCGCGTTCGGTCTGCGGGTGCGCGGCGTTGCCCGCGTGACGCGCGATACACGGGTCAGGGACGCACTCGCGATTGTCGAACTCGAGGATCTCGGCGATCGCTATCCGGCACAACTGAGCGGCGGACAGCAACAGAGAACCGCGCTTGCACGCGCCATGATCTGCGAACCGCGCCTGATCCTGCTTGACGAGCCGCTCGCCGCCCTTGATGCGACGTTGCGGCGCCAGATGCAGAAATTCCTGAAAGTCGTGCAGCGGCGCAGCGGCATCACCTTTGTCTTCGTCACGCACGATCAGGCGGAAGCCATCACCGTGTCTGATCGCATCTGCGTGATGCGTTGCGGAAGCATCGAGCAGATCGGCACGCCCAGGGCTCTCTACTATCGACCGCACAGCCGCTTCGTTGCCGAGTTTTTCGGGGCAAGCAACATTCTCGAGCCGTGCCGCATCGAGAGCACCGGGGAGGCGACGACGATGGTTGCGACTCCCTTCGGCACGATGAGAGTCGATGGCCCTCCACCGCCGGGACGGGACGGGCTCGCGCTGGCGGTGCGCCCGGAAGCTCTCGTTGCGGCCGTCGCAGAGACCTGCAACCGGATTGCGTGCGAGGTGGTCTCGGTGTCGTTCGTCGGCTCCGAGACCATCACCGAACTGAAACATCCTGACGCGCGTCACCCCCTGACGATGAAGACACGCAGCAGCCCCTCGGCCCGACACCCCGTGGTCGGCTCCCGCCTCGAAGTCGGTTTCGATGCCGCTGCCTGCGCACTGGTCAAGGGGACGGGGGAGTGACACGAACACGTATGAGAGGGTATGCGCCGGGCGCCATCGTCCTGTGGGCCATGTGCATCCTCTTCATCCTGGTGCCGCTCGCGAGTTTCCTCGCTTATGGCTTTCTGCCGGTCGTCGACAACGCCATTGTCTACGAACCGACGCTCGACAACTTCGTCAACATTGTCTCCAACGCCTCCTACCGGACCACATTCGTGCGGACGATGCTGCTGGCCCTGGAGGTCTCGGTGTTCAACCTCGTGCTGGGCTACGCGACGGCGTACTTCATCTGGCGCCGCCCGCCGGCCTGGCGAAACGTCCTCGTCATTGCCCTCGCGATCCCGCTTCTGATGAGCTACATCATCAAGATCTACGCGATGCGCGGTGTGCTGGGGACGAACGGTCTTCTCAACAGCGTATTGCTTGCGCTCGGCATGGCCGATGAGCCGGTGAGCGCCCTGCTCTTCAACATGACGGCCGTGCGGATCACGCTCAGCATCGTCCTCCTGCCCTTCATGGTGTTGCCGATCTGTGTTGCGCTGGAGCGTATCGCTCCCCAGGTCCTGCAGGCCGCGGCGGACCTCGGCGCCAGCGAGATCCAGACATTCCGCTGGGTCGTCCTGCCGCTCAGCCTTCCCGGCGCCATCGTGGGCGCGATGTTCACCTTCGTCCTTGCCACCGGCGACTTCCTGGCGCCGGAACTCGTAGGCGGGATCGAAGGGTTTACCTACGGAAGACTGGTGTTCAGCCAGTTCGGACTCGCCTTCAACTGGCCGCTGGGGGCCGCACTGTCGGTCCTGCTGATGGTGGTCGCGCTGGCGGCGATCTCTGTCGCGCGCCGTCTTTCGAATCCGCGCTGGCAGTCATGACGCGCACCCGGCTCATCGACCTTCCCCTCGCCGCGGTCGCCGTGCTGGTCTACGTGTCGCTCTATCTGCCGATCCTGCTTGTCTTCCTGCTCTCCTTCTTCTCGATGCGGCGTGGCAGGGTGAACTGGGACTCCTTCTCCCTGACGTGGTACGCGAAGCTCTTCGAGAACGACGCGCTCGGCGGAGCCTTGTGGAACTCGCTCCTTGTCGGCAGCCTTGCGGTGGCGGTGGCCGCCACCTTCGCGACGTCCGCTGCGCTCTTCGTCAGGTCGCGGCCCGGCAGCCATGCGGCGCGCTTGCTCGAGTATGTGATCTTCCTGCCCTTCCTGCTGCCGCCCATCATTACCGGCCTGGCACTCCTCATCTATTTCCGGGAAGCCGGAGTTGGCCGCGGCATTGTCACCATCACCGTCGGCCACACCCTCTTCGTTTCGGCCATCATTTATCGCATCGTGCTGACACGCCTGAATGCCCTCAGCCGGAATCTCGTGGAGGCTGCCCTCGACCTGGGCGCCACCCGTATCCAGACCTTTCGCTTCATCGTTCTGCCCAACCTGCGCATGCCGCTCCTGACCGGCGGGCTGCTCGCCTTCGCCCTGTCCTTCGACGAGACGATGATCACCCTGTTTCTCAGTGGAACCGACGCCACGCTGCCCGTGCGCCTCTATGCGATGATGCGGGTTGGCTTCACTCCGACGATCAACGCCCTCGTCACCCTGATACTGGGTTTTTCAATTCTCCTGACTGTCGCGGTGGCGTTGGCGTGGCGGCGGAATGCCGGTTCGGCCGGGAGAACTTCTCGTGAAGGGAGAACGTGACATGAAACGCTTCGAGGGACAGGTGGCGCTCGTGACCGGCGCCGCGCGGGGCATCGGCCGTGCCATCGCAACACGTCTGCTGGCAGAGGGCGGACGGGTTGTCCTCGCCGACATCGATGATGACGAGGCCGCGCGGGCGATCGACGGCCTGCCGGGCGACGATGCAGGCCGCGCCGCCTGCGTCACCCTTGACATCACCGATCAGGCTGCCTGTGAGCGCACTGTGGCCCGAATCGACGAGGAGCACGGCCGCCTCGATGTTCTCGTCAACAACGCCGCGATCCTCGACATCAGCCCGATCGGCGCGCTCACCATCGAGCATTTCCGCAAGGTGACCCGCGTCAATCTCGACGGCGCCCTGGTCTGCACGCTCGCCGCTCTGCCGCTCATGGAGCGCAGCGGGGGACGCATCCTGATGACGGCGAGCATCATGGGCCTCGTCGGCTCCCCCGACTCCCTTCCCTACAGCAGCGCCAAGGGAGGAATCGTGAACATGGTCCGCGCACTTGCCTGCGACCTGGCGCCCCGGGGTATCACCGTCAATGCCATTGCGCCGGGTTTCATCGACACCCGCATGGCCCGTCTGCCCGACGGCAGCCACGAGCACGCCAGCGACTATTTCAGGACGGTGTACCTGGAGTACCGCAAGATCCCGCTCGGCCGCACCGGCCTGCCGGAAGACCTCGCCGGACCGGCGGCCTTTCTCGTGTCATCCGACGCCGCCTACATCACCGGCCAGACCCTCGTGGTGGATGGCGGTGTGACCGCCACCTTCTGACACGGGGCCTGCGAGTGTGCGCCGGCCTTCACGCCGCCGGCACCATGTCCTCGCGTGGCAGGAAGATGGCACAGTGCTCGCGGATGGCGGCATCGGTGGCTTCCGCAATGTGGGCCGGATAGTACGAGGAGAGCAGCGTGTCCTTGCGCCCGGTCGCCGTCGAGATGAGATCGGGACGGTCGTTCTCCAGCCATTCCTTCGGGCTCGAGCGGTCACCGATCGTCGGGTAGACATACTCGGTCTGCATCAGTCTCAGGGTCTGGTCGGCGCCCAGATAGTGACCGGGACCGCCAAGACACACCTCCTTCATCGTGTCGAGCGCCATGGTTTCGTCATTGACTTCGATGCCGCGCACGCACCGCATGCAGGCGCCGATGACGTCGTTGTCGACGAAGAGGGCTTCGAGACAGTGCGACAGCAGGGACGCATGCATGCCGACGCTCTCGTAGACGAGGTTGAGCCCGGAAAGACCTGCCATGACGTTGGCAAGACCCCGCTCGTAACCGGCCTGCATGTCCATTTCCTTGGAATCGGACATCGCGCAGGCCGACCCTCCGGGGAGATCGTAGTAGCGCGCCATCTGTCCGCAGGCAGCCGTGAGCAGACCCTGTTCGGGCGAACCGCCGGACATGGCGCCGGTGCGCAGGTCGGAGACAAAGGGCCAGGTGCCGAAGATGGCCGGATGGCCGGGGGAGAGCGCATTGACGTAGACGAGACCGGCCAGGCACTCGGCCACCGCCTGCACGACCGCCCCGGCAAGGGGTGCGGGCGCGGTGGCGCCGGCCTGACCCGCCGAGAGCAGAAGAATCGGCATGCCGCCGCGGATCAGGGTCTCCATCACCAGGCAGCTCTCGGTGGCGAACTTCATCGGCGGCACGACGAAGCAGTTCGTGTTCGAAACAAAGGGCCGCTGCCGCCAGGCATCCTCGGATCCCGCGACCATGTGGAGCATGGCGAGTCCCTCTGCGGCGTGGTCCGCCAGGGTGAAGGACGTGCCGACATGCTTGGTGGTGCCCGAGATGCAGGCGTAGAGCGTGTTGAGGTCCATGTCGCGCGGATCGACGATGTCGCGCGGTGTCAGCGTGCGCTGGAAGAAATGGATGTTGTCGAGGGAATCGACAATGCGCGCCGAATCATAGAGATCCCGGAGAGCCGGTTCGCGATTCGCGCGCGTCACCGGATCATAGACGAAGACGGCGGCGCCGGCCGTGCCGAAGTGTACGCGGTAGCCCCCCGGACGGATGTCATGGAGGGGATCCTGGCCATGCAGGGTGACGTCGCGTGCCGCGATGGCAAGCATGTCCTCGACGAGGGCGCGCGGGAAGCGGATACGGCCATCGTCGCCGGCCATGGCGCCGGCACGGGTGAGAATCTCGACGCCGCTTGGCGGAGCATCGATGAGGCCGATGTCTTCAAGGGCGGCAAGGGCCGTGTTGTTGATCTTCTCCATGTCGGCATCGCTGAGTGGCCTGTAGGTACCGCCCTCGAGACCGGGTCTGACCGGCCTCATGTCGGCCGGCAGGGGTGCCGTGCGTGCCGCCTTGCGGGCGGCGCGTCCTCCGCCACGGCGTCTGCTTACGGGTTCAAGGTTGGTCATGGCCTCACTCCTACATGCGGACACGCTCGGACCTGGGGTCATACAGGGGCTTGAGCGAGGCGCGGGCGGCGGTTCTCGTGCCGGCGACCTCGATGTCGAAGGAGGATGAGAGGAGATCGTCGGCCGATTCGCCTTCCTCAACGGGAACGTAGCCCATGCCGATGGCGCCACCGAGGTGGTGGCCGTAGTTGCCCGATGTCAGGTGACTGACGATTCGGCCGTCCCGCACGATCGGCTCGTTGTGGTAGAGCAGGGGTTCCGGGTCCTCCAGCATGAACTGCACCATGCGTCGTTTCAGGCCCTCGTCCTGCTTCCGGAGGACGGCGTCCCGGCCGATGAAATCGGGTTTCTGCACACGCACGGCAAACCCCAGACCCGCCTCGAGCACGTGATCCTCGTCCGTGATGTCATGGCCGAAGTGGCGGAAGGCCTTCTCGATGCGGCAGCTGTCGAGGACATGGAGGCCGGCGAGTCGCAGATCAAAGGGTCGGCCCGCGTCCTCAAGCGTCTCGAAGACATGGGCCGCCATCTCGGTGCTGACATAGAGTTCCCAGCCGAGTTCACCGACATAGCTGACCCGGTGGGCGCGGCAGATGGCGTATCCGATCTCGATCTCCCGCATCGTTGCGAAGGCATGATGCTCGTTTGAGAGATCCGCCGGCGAGCAGGCGTTGAGCACATCGCGCGATCGCGGGCCCATGAGACAGAGGACTGATTCTGCAGCCGTGACGTCGGTGTAGACAACGTGTGCGCCGTCGGGCGTGTGACGCTTGAGCCATGCGAGATCCCGCATCAGGCTTGCCCCGGGCGTGACGATGAGAAAGGCGCTCCCCGAGAGCCGCGTGACGGTGCAGTCGCACTCGATCCCGCCGCGGTGATTGAGGAACTGGGTATAGACGAGGCGTCCCGTCTCGACATCGATCTCATTGGCGCAGATGCGGTTCAGGACCGCCGCCGCGTCTCTTCCCTCGGCGCGGATCTTGCCGAACGAGGTCATGTCGAAGAGGCCGACACCCGTTCTCACCGCATGATGCTCGTCGCGAGCGCAGTCAAACCAGTTCTGCCGCTTCCATGAATAGCGGTATTCCGGCTCCATGCCGTCACGGGCGAACCAGTTGGCCCGTTCCCAGCCTGCCACGACGCCGAAACAGGCCCCGCGGGCCTTCAGATGATCGTGGATCGGCGAGCGGCGCACGCCGCGGGCCGTCTCCGGCTGGCGGTAGGGAAAGTGATCGGCATAGGCCAGACCCAGCGACTCGCTCACCCTGTCCCTGAGATAGGTCCGGTTCCTCTGGAAGGGCTGGACACGGCGGATGTCGACATCCCACATGTCGAAGGGGGGCTCGCCGTCTGCGATCCACTGCGCCAGGGCCATGCCGGCGCCTCCCGATGACACGATGCCGATGGAGTTGTAGCCGCAGGCGACGAAGTAACCCCTCAGTTCCGGCGCTTCGCCCAGGTAATAGCTGTTGTCCGGGGTAAAGCTCTCCGGTCCGTTGAAGAACGTGTGGATGCCGGTCTCGGCAAGCATCGGCATGCGGTGGATCGCCTTTTCGAGAACCGGTTCAAAGTGGGCGATATCCTCGGGAAGCTGATCGAAACAGAAATCGTCGGGAATGCCGTCCATGCCCCACGGCTTGGCATGGGGCTCGAAGGCGCCGAGCATCATCTTGCCCGCATCCTCCTTGTAGTACGCCCACTCGTCCGGCACCCGGAGGACGGGGAGCTGTTCGAGTCCCTCCACCGGTTCGGTGACGATGTAGAAGTGCTCGCAGGCGTGAAGCGGGATGTTGACGCCCGAGAGGGCGCCAAGATCCCGCGCCCACATGCCGGCACAGTTCACCACAATGTCGCTGGCGATCGCCCCCCTGGCGTCGCCGGATTCCCAGGACACACCGGTCACCCGCCCATTGGTCCGGTGCACATCCGTCACCTTGACGCCTTCGGCAATCCTCACACCCCTCTGGCGGGCACCGGCGGCCAGGGCGAGGGCGATGTTGGCCGGGTCGCACTGCCCGTCGAGGGGAAGATGAACCGCGCCGGCAACATCGCTGACGTTGAGCCACGGATAGAGATCCCCGGCTTCGCCGGGCGAGATCTCGTTGACCTCAATGCCGAAGGCGCGGGCCAGCGAGGCCGTGCGGGTGATCTCCTCGAGGCGCTCGCTGGTGAGAGCCACGGTGATGGAGCCGTTCTGGCGCATGCCGGTGGCGACACCGGTCTCGTCCTCGAGCCTGACGTAGAGGTCAGCCGAGTACTTTGCCAGCCGTGTCATGTTCTGCCCCGACCGCAGCTGGCCGACCAGTCCGGCGGCATGCCACGTGGTGCCCGAGGTCAGTTGCCGTCTCTCGAGGAGAACGATGTCCTGCCAGCCAAGCTTGGCGAGGTGATAGGCGACGGATGATCCCGACACGCCGCCACCGACAATGACGGCGCGGGCCTTGTCCGGAAGATCCGTCATGGCCCTGGATCCTTCAGTGACAGATTCTCGGGATCGAAGAGCGGCTGGTCCGGCTCGACGGTCGCCGGATAGCGGCGACCGTACATCTCGATCTCCAGGCGGGTGCCGGGTTCGGCGCACTCGCGCTGCACCACGCCGAGCGCGATGGATTTGCCGATGCGGTGCCCCCAGCCGCCGGAGGTGGTTTCTCCGACCATGGCGTCATCCTTCCAGATGGTGGACATGTAGGGTGCGTCATAGGCGCCCGCCTCGACGGTCATGGTGGCGAAGCGCCGTGCGACTCCCTGCTGGCGCTGGTTTTCGAGGGCCCGCTTGCCCCTGAAGGGTCCCTTGTCCCACTTCACGAAGCGCTCGAGGCCCCCTTCGAGGATGGTGTAGTCCGTCGACAGGTCCGCCTTCCAGGCACGGTAGCCCTTTTCCAGGCGCAGGCTGTTGAGAGCGAACATGCCGAAGGGCCTGAGAGAATGGCGCTCACCGGCTTCAAGCAAGGCCTCGCAGACAGCGGCCGTGTCGGCGGTGTCGCTGTGGATTTCCCAGCCGAGCGCGCCTGCATAGGACACCCGGATCAGCAGAACGCTCGCGCCGGCGATCGTCGTCTGCTGCCAGGTGAGCCACGGCAGGGTGAGGTCGGCGTCACAGAGATCAGAGACGAGGGCGCGGGCATGAGGCCCGGAGACGATCTGGCAGCACCGCTCACCCGTCTGGTTTTCCAGCGTCACGCCGGCGCGTGCCGGCAGGTGTTTCACCAGCCAGTCGCGATCGTGCCACTGCGCGGCTCCCGCACTGATGAGATACATCTCGTTTTCGTCGAGACGGATGATCGAGAGTTCGGTGATGATCCGCCCGGCATCGTCGGCGAAATAGCCCAGTCCCAGGCGGCCGACCCGGGGCACGGTGCCCGTGATCATCTCGTGCAGCCAGTCCCGCGCCCCGTCGCCCTTCAGGTGGAACCAGGAGAATCCCGCAAGATCGAGAACGCCCACGGTATCGCGCACGGCAAGGCACTCCTCGCGAACCCGCGGAAACCACGGACCGGCGCGCTCCCAGGTCTGCGTCGACTCCTCGGAGGTGTCGTCTCCGGGACGGGCAAACCAGTTGGCGCGTTCCCATCCGCCATAGGCACCCATCTGTCCCCCCATGGCAAGGATCCTGTCGTGGACCGGCGAGACGCGCTTGTTGCGCCCGGCAGGCCAGGCGTGATGCGGGAAGTGCATGGCGTACTCGTGGCCGTAGACCTCGATGCCCTTGGCGATGGCGTGATCCCTGTCGGCGTAGTCGGTGAAACGGCGTGGATCGCAGGACCACATGTCCCATTCGGTGGCGCCTTCGGTCACCCACTCGGCAAGCACCTTGCCGGCGCCGCCCGCCTGGGCAATGCCGAAGGTAAAGACGCAGGCCTCGAAGGCATCCGGCACGCCCGGCATCGGACCGATCAGGGGGTTGCCGTCCGGCGCATAGGGAATCGGTCCGTTGATGGTCCGGCTGACGCCGCCTTCGGCGAGTAACGGCACCCTTGCCATGGCGTCCTCAATGTACCACGCGAGGCGTTCGAGATCCTCGGGGTAGAGCATGAAGGAGAAATCCTCGGGCATGGGATCATCGTCGCTGATCCAGTGCGCCCGGCAGTTTCTCTCGTAGGGACCGAGATTGAGGCCGGATTTCTCCTGGCGCAGATAGTAGCTGCTGTCGACGTCGCGCAGCAGGGGCAGCTTGTGTCCGGTCCTTTGCGTGTAGGCCTTCAGTTCGGGAATGTCCCCGGTGAGCATGTACTGGTGCGCCATGGCGACCAGCGGCACCGCGCGGCCGAACATGGCGCCGACTTCTCCGGCACGGTAGCCGGCGGCATTCACCACGTACTGGCAGCGGATGGCGCCGTGTGTGGTCTCCACCACCCACTCGCTGTCGCGCCGTACCCCGGTCACCGGGCAGAACCGCACGACGGTTGCGCCGAGATTCCGTGCTCCCTTGGCCAGGGCCTGGGTGAGCTGGGCCGGGTCGATGTCGCCGTCGCAGGGATCATGGAGGCCGCCGGCGAGATCGTGGGTCTCGAGATAGGGATAGAGTTCCCTGAGTTCATCGACTCCGCAGATCCTGACATCCATGCCCTGGGAGCGGCCCATGCCAACCACCCTCTCGAACTCCAGCATGCGGTTGTCGCAATGCGCCAGGCGGATCGACCCGGTGACGTGGTAGTTCATCGGGTAATCGACCGCCGCCGCGAGCCCGCGGTAGAGTGCGGCCGAGTAGCGCTGCATGTTCATGACCGACCAGTTCGCAGAGAACGTCGGCACATTGCCGGCGGCATGCCAGGTCGAGCCGGCAGTCAGTTCGTTCTTCTCGAGCAGCACACAGTCGGTCCAGCCGGCCAGTGCCAGATGATAGAGGCACGAGGCGCCCACGGAGCCCCCGCCGATGATCACCACCCGTGCGGTTCCCGGTAAGTCCGCCATCGCCACTCCACCATCACCGGCTCCCGCCGCAGTCTATCGACAGGAGCGGTTCACCGACAACAGGAGATCGCGCATCGTGCGCCGGAACAATCACGGCGATCCGCGTCATCAGCTGATCAAAGGCATCTTGACCGGTCACGATACTTCGCTTCCCCGCGCCGGCCTTGCGAGACGATGCGGAGCGCCAGCGTCGATTCGGATCCTCGGAGGTGGCGCATGGCGGTCCCTTCGGTGCGCGGGTCCGTCCGGGGCCGCATCCCCAACCCGCCAGCGGCACACGGGTTGCTTCCGGCCCCTCACCGTGCGACGACCGCCCATGCCTGACAGATGCATGACATGATCGATCTCGGCTCTCCCTCCTATCCCGATCTCGCCTTCCGGACACTGCCGGACTTTGCATGGCCCGGCGGGGCCACCTGCGGCGTGGTCATCGCCTGGCACGTCGATGGCGAGGCAGGACCGATGGCCGCGGATCGCAGCGTGGTGAACCACGTCGCGGCCATCTCCGAGGCGGCCTACGGGCTGACGGCGGCGATGCCGCGCATCCTCGAACTCCACCGCGACCTCGCGATCCCGGGAACCTTCTTCGTTCCGGGCCATGTGGCCGAGCGCCATCCGGCGGTCATGGAGGCCATCGTCGGCGACGGGCACGAGATCGCCCACCATGGCTACATGCATGAGAACGTCTATGGCCTGGGAGAGGCCGACGAACGCGCCCTTTTCGCCCATGCCTCGGAGATTCTCCAGCGTATCGCCGGCCGCCGGCCGAAGGGCTGGAGCGCGCCGGGCTGGGGGGTGAGCGCACAGACCCTGTCGATCATGGCCTCCATGGGCATGGTCTACGATGCCAGCCTGATGGAGCGCGACGTGCCGCACATGGTGGAGACCCGGGCCGGCAGCCTCGTCGAACTGCCGATCTCCATGGTGCTGGACGACTGGGCGCTGTTCGGTTCCTCGCTCCACGGCGGGGGTGCGAGCAGCCTGACAAGCGCTGCCGCAGCCGAAGTCATCTGGCGCGAGGAGTTCGACGGTCTGCGCCGGTTCGGCGGACTCTTCCAGACGACGTTTCATCCCAACCTGACGGGCCGGCCGGGCCGCCTGGTCATGCTGGAGCGTCTGCTGGCAGGCATGCGGGCCTGCGACGACGTGTGGTGGGGAACGTGCGAAGAGGCGGCGGATCACGTGCGCCGGCTGGATGGCAAGGAGACACCCGGCGCGCAAGGCGGGACAGTGTGAGGCTACAATGAACTGGAGGCGCTGGTGGGAACCACGGAAGAAAAACTCATCGAACAGGATGAGACTCGCGTATTGCTGAATGGTGATGGTGCCGAAGTAACGCCGGTATCGGCATTGCTGCCTTGAGAGCGCGGACCACGCACACGTGAGCGGGACGTGTCAGGAGGGCGCCATGGCTGATCTGCCCAGACCCCACGATGCGCTCTTCCGGGCGTTGCTGTGCGATCCGGAACGCGCCCGGGATTTCCTGCGCGATCATCTGCCCAACGACATCGCCGGTCAGCTTGCGGACACGTTGCCCGAGATCATCGAGGGCAGCTTTGTCGACGAGGCGCTCGCCGGCAGCCAGAGCGATCTGCTGCTGAAAGTCCGGCTGGCCACGGGCAGGGATGCTTTTGCGTACGTCCTGGCAGAGCACAAGTCAACGCCGGATCCCGGCCTTCCCCTGCAGCTTGCCTCCTACATGGTGCGCATCTGGAAACGGCATGGGCGGACGTCGAAGACCGGGCTGCCGCCCATCATTCCCCTGGTTGTCTACCACGGCACAGACCGTTGGTCGGTGCCCGACGGGCTTGCGGAGATGGTGGCCACGGACAATGCGGCGCTGACGTTTCTTCCGGGGGAACGATACATCCTGCGCAACCTGCGCCAACTGGAGATCCATGCGCTGTCGCGCAACGCGGGTCTGCGGGCGGGGTTCATCGCGATGCGCCAGGAGGCGCTGGCTCACCTGGCGGAGATGGCCGAGAGCCTGCCCGAAGGCAGCGATCTTCGCCGCCAGGTTCTCGAATACGTGCTGCGTGTCTATAATGTGGAACTCTCAGAGTTGAGAAGGCGCCTGCACGACGCAGGCCACAATGAACTGGAGGCGCTGGTGGGAACCATTGCAGAAACGCTGTTCGAACAGGGCGAGGCACGTGGATTACTGAAAGGAAAGGCGGAAGGAAAGGCGGAGACGACGGCGGGGATACTGACCCGCCTTCTGGAGAAGCGTTTCGGCCCTCTGCCCGGCGACATCCGTGCGCGGATTGCCGCTTCCGGTGTCGAACAGGCGGAAACCTGGCTTGACGCCGTGATCAACGACGCCCCTGACCTGGCGACAATCTTCGCGCCCGGACGGTCGCACTGAGTTCAAGCGCCTCCCGGCAGTTAACTCTGTCATGGAAGGGAACGCGACTGCACGACGCCGGCAAACCGTGAACGACCTGATCGATTTTCTTGTCATGGCCCGGCGCGAGACCTACGCGATCCCGGATGGCGCCGACGTCGGGGACGGAACCCGGCACATGGTCTTCGACTGCGGAATCTGGCGCTACCGCGACCGCTACGCAGGATCCAACCCCTACGGCGGCCACGAGATCGTGTGGCGCGCCGGCGCGGTCGTCTGGATGCAGAACTACATGGCCGAGATCGTCTCCGACATCAGGCCCATGGACGAGGTTTACGCTTTCCAGCGCGAGGTGCTGGGGCAGCCCGACCGCGATCATCTGATGCGCGGCCCGGCGGAATTCATTCGCGGCGCATACCGCTACGTCAACAGCGTCGAGGGCACCCTCGACCGCTTCAGCGGGGTCGAGACCATCACCCATGACGGGACACCGGTCTACCGCATGATCTTCCACGGTGGTCTTGTCGGCTGACGCCACGCGGTCCGCAAGTCCCCGGCCACGCAAAGAGGCGCCTTGTTTCAGCGCGCCACCGCTGGTTGACCGTGACACTGTGACAGCGAGAGAGGATGCGGCCCGAGAACCCGAGATGGCATCGGGATCATCGAACATTCTCTGCCCCGTGGACGCTGGCCCGGCATCCCGCTCGACTGTGGGATCGTCATGCCCCGGAGTGCGCGTAACGGTCTGTCGTCGTTCAGGCCGCAACCGCCTTCACTGCCACCAGATTCCTCTTCTCCCTGCTGACGGCCACGCCGACCAGATGGACCGGCTCATCCCGCTCGAGGTGCTTCTCGGCATAGCCCCGCTCACGCATCTGCTCGATAGCCAAGCGGGCTGTCTCTTCGCCGTCACCCTTCGCTCCTGTCATCTTGAACTCGAAAACGAACACCTGGCCCTCGTGGAGAACCACCATGTCTGCACGCCCCCTGCCGGAGGATTCCTCCACCCGGACGTCCAGTCCGATTGCCCGGAAGCAGGCGTACAGCATGCCGAGATACCAGGCCTCGTAGCGCGCGGGGCTGTTGTTTCCCTGCCACTGATAGGGGACTCCGGCGAAAAATGATGTCAGGCGGTTTGCGAAGTTCTCGAAGTCGTTGACGGCCAGAAGGCGGGCAAGCTCGTCGCCCTGACCGGCTGTTTCTTCACGTCCGTTGGCAAGGTATGCGAGGAGCCTGTCATTCAGGCTTTGGCGCACCTCCAGATTGGGGTAATCGAGTGTGTAGAGGGTTCGTGGACCGCGCCTTTCTTCAGCAGTGATGGTCAGGTATCCGGTCTGGAACAGCAACGCACCGATTCCGATATCGTCAAGGTCAAAGCTGGTCAGTCGCCTTGAATCCGTGGACAGCTTCTCCAGTTCCAATGGACTGATCTCCCGTTCCATCATCATCCGGAACAGAAAGGTGGGAGAGCCGGTTTCGAACCAGTGGGGCATGAACCGGCGTTTTCTGAACAACAGCAACAGGTCGAAAGGATTGTAGAGCCTGTCATCGCCGAGCCAGTTGTAGCCATTGTACCAGGCGCGGATTTCATGGCGGTCGAGTCCTGGCAACTCAGGGCCGAACACAAGGTCGAGGTCGCTTTCGGTGTAGCCGCAGATGGTGGCGAACTCGGGATCGAGGCTGATGTTGTCGAGGTTGTTCAGTCCCGAAAAGAGACTCACCCGGGAGAACATGCTGACGCCGGTGACGAAGACGAAGCGGACATCCCGGGCACTGCCCTTGATAACTCCGTAGAACCCCCTCAGGTAGTCCCTGTTCGCAACGGCCATGTCGGGACGGTCGATGACGTCGAGGACCGGCTTGTCGTACTCGTCGACGAGCACAACGACCCGCTGGCCAGTGCTCCGATGGAGTTGGCGCAGGAGATTCTGAAGGCGGTCTGCGGCGTTGCACGTCGCCGGCGCCTCCAGACCGGCGTCCTGTTCGATCATCGCCAACTGGTTGACGATGTTGCTGTCGAGGTTGCCTGGTTCGTTGTAGTTTCCGTCAAAACTCAGCCGTACCACCGGATGTCTGACCGACCAGTCCCAGTACTGATGAACGTCGAGATCTCGAAACAGCGGTTCGGCGCCTTCGAACAGTTCCCGTAACGTGTCGACAAGGAGGCTCTTGCCGAACCGGCGCGGACGGGCGAGGAAATAGAGACGCCCCTGATTGACCAGCCGCATGAGGTGGGAGGTCTTGTCGACGTAGTAGAAATCCCCTTCCCGAATGGTTCTGAAATCCTGGATGCCGATCGGCAGCTGGCGGCGGATCATTGTCCCTGCTCGCTGGGCCGGGGCTGCCGGAAGCCAAGCCGTCCCATCGGGTTTGGCGCGGACAACTGTGTGTGATGTCGTGGGAAAACCATGTGGAAAGCGTGGAGTGTTGGAGGACAAGGGCGTCAGCATATCACCGAACGCCATCGTCATCAGTTCTTGTTCTTGGCAGACGTCAGCACCTGTCGGCACGGTACATGTGCGGCCCGCGACGCCATCCCCTGTCCCGCCTCGACAGGCGGCGCGCACGGATGTAAGTGTGCCCGCTCATCAAGTGGGCTGGGGCGATGACGAGATCCGACATGTTCCGCGGAGATCATGCCATCACGGCAGGCGATCTCAGGGCGTTTCCCGAAGACATCACCTACGCCGGCGTGACGAGTTTCCTGAGGCGGCCCTACCGCAAGGATCTCGCCGATGTCGATGTCGCCGTCGTCGGTGTGCCCTTCGATACGGCGACGACCAACCGTCCGGGCACCCGTTTCGGTCCCCGCGGGATTCGTGCCGCGTCGGTCGGACTGGCCTTCGAAAGACGGGTCTATGGCTGGGATTTTCACCCCGTGGCTGAAATGAGAATCGCCGATCACGGCGATCTTCCCTTCGACTTCTCCGTCCCGGCCACCATTCCGCAGACCATCGAGGACTATGTCGCGTGGATGCTGGAACAGGATGTCAGGGTGCTGGCGCTGGGGGGTGATCACTTCATCACGTGGCCACTGCTCAAGGCTCACGCCAGGCGCTACGGTCAGCCGCTGTCGCTCATCCACTTCGACGCCCATTCCGATACCTGGCCCGATGAGCACGAGGACGGCGTCAATCATGGCACCATGTTCTGGCACGCTGTCCGCCAGGGCGTCGTCGATCCCGCGACATCCGTGCAGATCGGGCTGCGGACCCCCAATCCCGACACCATGGGATTCAACATCTTCGATGCGCCGTTCGTTCACCGTCACGGCACCGATGCGGTCGTCGAGGAGGTGCGCCGCATTGTCGGCGACAGGAAGGCCTACCTGACCTTCGACATCGATTGTCTCGATCCGGCCTATGCGCCGGGAACGGGGACACCGGTCTGCGGCGGTCTCACATCCCATCAGGCTCGCGAGATCCTGCGCGGGCTGTCGGGGCTGGCGGTGATCGGCGCCGATCTCGTGGAGGTGGCGCCGATCTACGATGTCGGCGAGATCACGGCGCTGGCCGGGGCCACCCTGGCCCAGGATTTCCTGTGCCTCATGGCCCGCTCACCGTCCGAGTGAGGACGGCGCTCATCCCAGGGCCAGCATGTCGTTGGCGTCGATGCCGGCGACGATGACCGGCTTCTTCATGGCGTCGCGGCGGAAGGGTTCACCGAGTTCCTGGTTGAGCAGCACCTCGATGAAGGTGGTGACGCCGTCCGCCTGGTCAGCGCAGCCCCGTCTGATGGCATCCGCGAGTTCATCCATGGCCGCCACCTGGACACCCTTGAGACCGCATCCCTCGGCCACCCTGGCATAGGACAGGTCCGGGTTGAGTTCGGTGCCGACGAAGTTGTTGTCGTACCACAGTGTCGTGTTGCGCTTTTCCGCACCCCACTGGTAGTTGCGGAAGACAGCCATGGTGATGGCGGGCCAGCCCTCACGGCCGCACGACGTCATTTCGTTCATGGAAATGCCGAAGGCGCCATCGCCGGCAAAGCCGACGACCGGTACGTCAGGACAGCCGATCTTGGCCCCGAGAATCGCCGGGAAACCATAGCCGCAGGGTCCGAAGAGGCCGGGGGCAAGGTACTTCCTGCCCGCCTCGAAGGTCGGATAGGCATTGCCGACGGCGCAGTTGTTGCCGATGTCGGTGGAGATGATGGCGTCTGCCGGCAGACCTGCCTGGATCGCCCGCCAGGCCATGCGTGCCGACATTCTCCGTGGTTCGCGCGACCGCGCATCGGCATTCCACGAGGTTCCCGTATCGTCATCCTCGTGGTCGATGCTGGCGAGTTCCTGCAGCCATGCCGAGCGGGTTTGGTGAATCAGCGCCTTCCTGTCGTCGCGGCCCTTCGATCCGGCACCTGACGAGAGACGGTCGAGGATCCCGCGCGCCACGATTCCGGCATCGCCGCAGATGCCCACGCTGACCTTCCGGGTGAGTCCGATGCGATCGGGATTCATGTCGACCTGGATGACGTCCGCCTCCCGTGGCCAGTAATCGATGCCGTAGGCCGGCAGCGTGGAAAAGGGATTGAGGCGTGTTCCAAGAGCCAGAACGACATCGGCCCGGGCAATGAGTTCCATCGCCGCCCTGGAACCGTTGTAGCCGAGGGGGCCAACGGCAAGGGGATGGGATCCCGGAAAACTGTCGTTGTGCTGGTAGCCGGAACAGACTGGCGCCGAGAGGCGTTCGGCCAGGCGGACGCAGTCGTCGATGGCATCGCCGACGACGACGCCGGCACCGGAGAGAATCACCGGGAACCTGGCCTGCGACAGGAGGCGCGCCGCCTCGGCGATCGACCGTTCGCCGCCGCCCTGGCGTTCGAGTTCCACCGTGACGGGAAGCTCGATATCGACCTCGGCGGTCCAGATGTCGCGCGGCACGTTGATCTGCGCCGGCGCCGAGCGTCGCAGCGCCTGTTCGATCACCCGGTTGAGAACCTCGGCGACGCGCGTCGCGTCGCGGACCTCTTCCTGGTAGCAGACCATGTCCTCGAAGAGAGCCATCTGCGGAACTTCCTGAAATCCGCCCTGACCGATCGTCCGGTTGGCCGCCTGGGGCGTGACGAGGAGCATGGGCGTGTGATTCCAGTAGGCCGTCTTGACCGGCGTGACGAGATTGGTGATGCCGGGGCCGTTCTGGCCGATGCACATCGCGATCTCGCCGCAGGCGCGGGTGTAGCCGTCACACATGAAGCCTGCATTCGACTCATGGGCGACATCCCAGAAGGTGATTCCGGCTCTGGGGAAGAGATCGGAGATCGGCATGAACGCGGATCCGATGATCCCGAAGCAGTGCCGGATACCGTGACGTTGCAACACCTTTACGAACGCTTCTTCCGTGGTCATCTTCATGATGGGCCAACCTTTCCCTGACGGATGCACCTTGTAGACCGCTGCCGCAGAGAATCGCAAGATGATCGCGGTGTGGCCCGGGAGCAACCATGAGGCGGGTACTGGCGCTCAACTGCGGATCGTCGTCGGTTCGCTTCTGCGTTTTCACGGATGATCTCATCCCTTTGTTGCGCGGCCAGGTGGAGAACATTGCCGAAGGCCTCGAACCCCGGCTTCTGCTCGAAGGCCGAACGGATACGCGCCTTCCCGCCGGTCTTGCCGGCCACGGCGCCGTCATCGCCTTCCTTCTCGATTCAGTCATTCTGCCGGCATGCGCAGACATTGCCGTGGCCGGCCATCGCGTGGTGCATGGCGGTACGCGCTTTGCCGGACCGGCACTCATCGACGCAGAGGTCAGGGAAGGGATCGAGGCGCTGTCGGTCCTGGCGCCATCGCACCAGCCGCACAATCTCGCCGGGATCAGGGCCATCGCAGAGGCGCTGCCCGGAATGCCGCAGGTCGCATCATTCGATACGGCCTTTCATCGCACGATCCCCGAGATCCGCCAGCTGATGGCTCTGCCACGAGAATTCGCTGATGCGGGGTTGCGGCGCTTCGGCTTTCACGGCCTTTCCTATCAGTCGGTGGTCGCCCGCTTCGCGCGTACCACCAGGATGACCATGCCGAGGCGCACGGTGATCTGTCATCTCGGCAACGGTTGCAGCATTGCCGGTCTCGTCGACGGCGAGTCGGTCTTTACCTCCATGGGGTTCACGCCTCTCGACGGTCTGGTGATGGGCCGGCGTCCCGGCAGACTCGATCCCGGCGCCGTGCTGTGGCTCGTCACCCGCCACGGCGGCGATGCCGACGCCGTCGACCGGCTGCTCAACCGTGATTCGGGGTTGCTCGGAATTTCCGGAATCTCGTCCGACATGCGCACATTGCTGGCATGCGATGATGAGAAGGCAGCCCTTGCCGTCGCCATGTTCGTCGACCGTCTCGTTCTCGAGATCGGTTCCGCCATCACGGCCACCGGTGGCCTCGATGCCCTCGTTTTCACCGGCGGTATCGGCGAGAACGCGGCACCCGTCAGGGCGGCCGTGGTCGGGGCGCTCGGCTGGCTTTCCCTTGAACTCGATGAGGGTGCCAACCTCCGCCATGCATCGACGATCACCACCGGAGCGCCATCAGCCCACGTCATCGCGACAGACGAGGAGCGCATGATCGCTGAAAACGCCCTGGCATGCGCAAGCCGCCGCACTCCCTGAATTCGTGGGAGCAGAGGCCTATCGAGTCGGCGCCTCGACGACGGCGGAAGCTTTCCCGATCTCGCGGGCCAGATGAGAGCCACCCGCCACCGCAAGGTGCCAGCCATCGACGCAAGCGGGCCGACAGAACACGGCGCGATGGAGCCGCCTTGCTTTCCCACCGGTTGCCATGGGTACGTGTCATCAGGACGGCCTGGATGACGAAGCCAAAGCTTCCCTGTCCTGGTTGGGGATCAGCCGGGATAGGCCTCCTCGTCCCTGTAGGGGAACCACCAGAAGTCCGCGGGCTTGTTCTCGTGATCGATCATGGTGAGCTTGGTGTGGCGGAACTGGTCGATTCCCTCGCTGCCGAGCTGGCGGCCGGTGCCTGACATCTTGCGCCCGCCGAAGGGCCCGGCATCGTTGTCGAGGAGTGCGGTGGCGTTGATCCACGTCATGCCCGCCTCGATCTCGTTGATGGAGCGCATGGTTTCGCCGAGATCGTTCGTAAAGACGAAGGAGCCGAGTCCGTAGCGCGAGTTGTTGGCGTGCTCGAGAGCCTCGTCGAAACTGCCCACCCGGCAGACGGGCATCACCGGTCCGAAACTCTCGTTGTTCATGATCTCCATATCCGGCGTGCACCCGGTGAGAATGGTCGCATCGCAATAGTAGCCGCGGTTGAAACCGTCCGGTCGGCCGCCGCCGGTGACCACGCTTGCACCTTCGTCGACAGCCCGTGCGAGCATGCCTTCGTAGCGGTCACGCTCGCGCTGGGCCGCCATCGGCCCCATGTCCACCTTGTCGAGACCGTTGCCGATGCGCAGCTGGCGCGTCAGGCGCGTGACCTCGTCGACGAAGCGATCGTGCACGCAATCGTGGACATAGAAGCGTTCGGCGGCGGCGCATACCTGTCCGCAATTGAGATAGGCTCCGAACACGGCGCCCTGCGTGGCCATGGCCATGTCGGCCGACGGCATCACCAGGAAAGGGTCATTGCCGCTTGCTTCCACGAGACAGCGCTTGAAGGAGGAGGCGCAGGTCCGGGCGACCGCCTGTCCGGCAGGAATCGACCCGGTAAAGGCCACCCCGTCGACTCCCTCATGACCGACCAGGGCCTTGCCCGTCTCGACGGCGCCGGTGAGGCACTGCACGAGACCGCTCGGCAGGTGGTCGAAGCACTCCATCATCATCAACGAGGAAAAGCTTGTCAGTTCCGATGGCTTGAGGATGACCGCATTGCCGGCGCCAAGTGCCGCGCCGGCTTCCCAGCCGAAGAGCACATAGGGAAAATTGAAGGGAAGGATGATGCCGACCACGCCCAGGGGCGATTTGGTGACGACGTGAAAGTCACCGTCGACCACCGGGCCGACGACGCGGCCGGCCTCGTGGCGCGCAACCTCCGCGTAGTAGTCGAAGGCGGTCGCGGTCCACTCCACTTCATCCGCCGATTCCTTGTACGGCTTGCCCATTTCCCGGGTCAGGGCCTCGGCGAGGCGCGACGTGCCCTTGCGCAGCCGGCGCGCCACTTCGTGGAGTTCCTCGGAGCGCTTGAGACCGTTCATGCGGTTCCACTGTTTCTGAGCGCGCCGGGCGGCCGCGACGGCTTCGTCGACCTCGTGAACCGTGGCGAAGGCGAGTGCGCCATTGACCGCTTCGGTCGCCGGATCGATGGCGTCGAACCCGTCGCTCGACTCGCTGCGGCGCAAGCGACCATCCATGTACACTTGGCCTGACAGGTCCCTGAACGTGTCTGTCACCGTCATGATCTCTTTCCCCGCGGTCTGGTCCGATGCCATTGTAGAAATCAGCCCCGCCCCCTCAAGTCCCGCAACGAAACCAGGAGTGCGGCCACGCAACGGCCAGGCATGCGTGATCCGGCGAAACGCCGGCGAGGGCATCCTCGGCGTTTCGGGGGCGGCGGCGCGGCTGCAGGTATCCCGCACGACAGTCTATGAGTGGGCGCGGACGGCAAGGCTGATCGCGTGGAAGACCACGAAGCGCGGTTTGCGCATTTCGGAAGCGCAGGTTCTCGGTGCCGGGCGGGTCGTTCCGGGTCTCAAGGATGTTGTGGACGCGATCGGAGACCCCTGGCCTGGGCTTTCCTGACTCAAGAACGGGCCTTCGAGAAGACGGTTGTGCTGCCGCTCGATTTGCTCAGGGACGGCCGCATGGACGAAGTGCGGGACGCGGCACCCGGCTTCGGCGCCATGTTCATATGAGCGGAGGCCCCTGTCGCAGAAGCCGGATCGCACCTGTCCTGATAACGGCGCCGATGCCTTCCAGCCACCGGATCATGGCGCGTCGCCGTCGGCAGGACACGCTCGCGACGAGCCCGGCCGATTCGCGGTGCTTTACGCGGCGCCCGAATTCGCCACGGTGTTCGTCGAGACGGTGGTAAGAGACAGGTTCCGGGGCGGTGGCGCCGATACCCACATGACATCAGGCGAGTGGCGGCTTCGAAGTCGTCACCCACGGGGCGCTCGATGGCGGGAGGGAGAATGACGGGCGGAACCATCAGACACCGGGGATGAAGACGGCAACGAGTGTGCCGATGGCGATGGCCGGAGCGAAGGGCATGGCGCGGTGCTGACGACCGGCAACGAGGAACGCCAGGGCGATGAGGGCGCCGGAGAGTGCCGTGGCGCACAGGAAGGGGACGAGGCTGCCGAAACCCGTCCAGCAGGAGACAGCCGCCATCAGTTTCGCGTCCCCGGCACCGAGCCATCCGAACCATGCGAGGGCAAGGCCGACGACGAGCATGCCGCCGCCGCAGGCCAGGTGCCAGGCGACATCCCGGTCACCGCCAAGAACGGCGACGAGGGGCGAGGTGGCGGCGATCGCCAGCACGACGGGATCGGGGATCCTGTGTCGGCGCAGGTCCTCGACTGCCGCGATCGCGACGAGGATCGCCAGCACAAGGGAGACGTCAATCAGCCCCTGCCCTCCTTGGGCTATGGTCATGCCGTCATCCGCCAGCTGCGGCACCATGGGCGGATCGTTCCGGTGATGGGCCGGAACCAGGCTGCGCTGTGCACATGGGCTCGCTGTCAGGCGAGAGGTTCGACACAGCGGGGATCATCGTTGGTGGCCTTGTATGACCGGGTTTTATCGCCGTGAACATAAGGTTATCCACAGCGGTTGGGGTTGGGAACGTGTGGACAACCGCGGTTGTGGGAGAGCCATGCGGTCTATGGTTCCAGAGAGATCCCGCTCCCCTGCGCGAAGGTGCACAGGGGAGCGGGGTGCGGAGATCTCACGATCCCCGCGGAGGTCGCTCGGACCGTTGTGGCCCTGGCTTTGGAGAGCCGTGATCAAGCATGGTCGGCCGACCTCCCTTGGCGTCCCTCGCGTCCTGAATGGATGCCTGGGCTTGGACCGTCTCATCACAAGGAGAGGAGCAAGGGACGATGGTGAAGGTCGTGGCAGGGATCGATGTCAGCAAGGCCAGCCTGGACATCTGTGCGGCGGGCCAGACGCGTCGCTTTGCCAACGACGCCACGAGCTGGCGGGCGCTGGGTGCGTGGCTTCGCGGTCTCACTGTGAGCCGGGTGGTGATGGAGGCGACGGGCCGCGACCACCGCAGGGTTCACCAGTGTCTTCATGACCGGGGCTTCGAGGTCGTGCTGATCAACCCGTTGCGGGCCCGGCGCTTCGCCGAGGCGCTGGGCCATCTGGCCAACGTGTCGACGCGTTGATGCTGGCCAGGCTGGGGACGGCGCTGGACGATCGTGAGCCTGTGGCTCCTCAGGAGGCCTTCCTCAACCGCCTGGGGGATCTCCTGGTGGTGCGTGCCAGGCATGGCGATGCGCGGACCATGCTGGGGCATGTGGCGGGTGAGGTGGACGGCGAGGGCGAGGTGCTCTCACGGGCCACGATGACCGATCTCGACGAGAGGATTGCCGCACGGGATGCGGCGATCGAAGCGGTGATCGCCGGTGAACCCGAACAGGCCGAGCGGTCCCGCATCCTGATCTCCATTCCCGGTGTCGGTCCGGTGACCGCCGCAGGTCTTCTGTGCTGGATGCCCGAACGCGGCAGTCTCGAGGGTCGCCAGGCGGCGGCACTGATCGGGGTGGCACCGGTTGCCAACGACAGCGGCCAGCACCACGGCGCCAGGCATATCCGTGGCGGCCGCCGCAGGCCACGCGATCTCCTGTTCATGGCGGCGACATCGGCGTCACGCTTCAACCGGGATCTCGCTGCCGTGTTCGAACGCCTCAAGGCTGCCGGCAAGGCCCACACGGTCGCCATCGTCGCCGTGATGCGCAAGCTCATCGTGCTGGCGAACGCCCTGCTGCACGAGCAGCGCTGCTGGTCGCCTGAAGCACCGGCACGCTCGCCGGCGTGAAGGAGACCCCCTCATGGCCCTCACACCCGCTGAGAAGCAGCGCCGTTACCGGGAACGGTTCAAGGCCGGCATGCCGCCCGTCCGCGACCGCACGTCCCGTGACCGGCGCTCCCGTGCCATGAGCTGGTGCGATGCGGTGGCCGAGCTCAGCGCGTTGCAGGACCATGATCGAGACTGCCTTGACAGGCTCCCGGATCCCCTGCGCGACACGGCCTACGGTGAGCGCCTGCAGATCGTCGTCGAGGCTGACATCGAGGCCCTCAAGGAGATCGAGCCACCACGCGGCGACGGACGGGACACATGATCTCTGGAACTCCATGGCACGGGGTCACGTGACCGTGATCAATGGAAGACAGACCTACGCTTGCCGGATCACGAGTGGCACGTCTTTCTGGTCACAGGGCGCAGACACCGGGATGCTGGAACCCCAGACCGCATGTGCACAAACAAAGGAAACATCATCCTCGACGCTCACAAAACTCTTGCAGCAAAACATGGATGCTTGTTCACCAGTGAACTCACCCGATGCAGCATCATCGTGTCCGGTGGGGAGGGACCGAGAGAGATGTCATCTCCGGCAAGCCAGGGTGCATACGCCTCGATCGGCAGGATCACCGGCATGCGGTGGTGCACGCGCGCGATGTCCGCGTTGGCCGCTGTCGTCAGGATGGTGCAGGTTTCCAGCGCGTCGCCCTCGCCCAAGTCGGCCAGCGATCCGCCGGGTTGCAGGCCGGCCGGCACTTTCCAGCGCTCCCACAGGCCGGCGAAGCAGAAGAGGCCACCCCGCTTCATCGTGATCAGCCATGGCTGCCGTGTCTTGCGTTCCCCCGTCCACTCGTAGAAGCCGTCTGCCGGGATCAGGCAGCGGCGCGAACGCCAGGCCGAGCGAAAGGACGGTGTCGTCGGTGCTGTCTCCGACCGGGCGTTGATCAACCGGTAGCCGATGCCGGGCTCCTTCGCCCACGAGGGAATCAGACCCCAGCGCATCATGGCAAGGCGTTTCCCGCCGTCTTCGGCGCGCACGGTCGCGACCTGCTGTCCCGGCGCGACGTTGTATCGTGGCGCCAGGTTCGCCGGTGATCCGACAGGATCGAGCAGTTCGTGGAGTTCGCTCCAGCCGAAACGCTGTGTGAAGCGGCCGCACATGTCGCCACCTTGGCACAGTTGCCGCAAACCTGCATCCAGCGTTGATGGCGGTTTGTGCGGTCAGGTGGCGCGCGATAACATCGACGGCATGCCGGAAGCGGACGAACGGAGAGCCGCTCCATTCATCGAGGAGGAGACCGGAACCATGTACTTGAGAGGATGGATGCTGCGCTGTGCGGCGGTTGTCGCCGCAACGGGCCTCGCATGGCCCGCGGCAGCGCAAGAAACCTACGGAGGCACGCTGGTAGCAGCATTCTCGGCTGACCCGGGAGGATTCGATCCGGCCCGTGGCCCCAGCGGCATGTCCCATGTGGTCATCGAGCAGGTCTATTCGACATTGCTCAACCTTGACGAGAATGCCAAGCCCTATGCCGGCATTGCAGAGTCCTGGTCCCAGGCAGAGGATGGGCTGTCGTGGACATTCACCCTGCGCGAGGGCCTGACGTTCCACAACGGTGAGGCGCTCACAGCCGAGGATGTCGTCTTCTCGTTCGAGCGCATCCTCGCCCCTGACTCGGGCTACGCCTACAGTTCACAGATCGAGACCATTGAGGAAGTCGTGGCGGTGGACGACCGCACAGTCGAGTTCCGTCTCAACCGGGTGACGGGGCCATTCGAGATCTACATGGCCTTTCCCGGTTCATCAATCGTGCCGAAGGACCTCGTTGAAACGGACTGGGATCTCAATGCCCACCCGATCGGCAGCGGCCCCTTCAGGTTTGTTTCGTACACACCCCGTGATTCGATCGTCTTCGAGAAGAACGAGGACTACTACGAGGAGGGACGGCCCTACTTCGATGGCATGGTCTACCGGATCATCTCGGACCCGACGGCGCTTTCCAACGGGCTCAAATCCGGCGAGATTCACTTCTCCAACGAGGTGCCGCCCAAGGACTGGAGCGCCATCGTCTCGCAGGACGACATGGTCGATGCGGCGATCGAGGGGTCACGCTACTTCTGGATGGTGCCGAACCATACCCGCGAACCCCTCGACAATCCTCTCGTGCGGCGGGCCATTGCCCACGCCCTCAACCGGTCGGCGATCGTGCAGGGTGCGTTCTACGGCCAGGCCACGGCCATGCTGGGCGGGGTGATTCCCGAGTGGAACTGGGGCTATGCAGGCCTTGCCGAGTTTGCCCCCGGAGGCGATATCGAAAAAGCGAAGGCGCTGATGGCCGAGGCCGGGGTCACGGAAGGAACACCGCTCTCGCTCACCATGGTGTCGTCATGGCCTCCGATGATGTCGATGGCGCCGATCATCCAGGCCAACCTGGCGCAGATCGGTTTCAACGCGACGATCGACACCATGGAAGTGCCACGCTACTGGGACGAGGTCTGGGGCCCATCCAACTTCGACCTCACGGTAATGTACTGGCTGTCGCCCCTGGCGGATCCGGATGACTTCGTGACCAACACCTACGCCACGACATCTGCCGTCAACGTGCAGCTGGGCGGTTCGCAGGAGATGGACGATCTCATGCTGGCAGCCAAGTCGGCCGTCACTGTCGAGGAGCGCAAGGCTCTCTATCGCCAGCAGCAGCAGCTCTCGCTTGAGACCATGGACGTCATTCCCGTGGTGAACGGCTGGGTGCTGACGGCGCACAGCGACAGCCTGAAGAACTTCAAGCCGATGCGGACCGGGTTCCTCAAGACCCTGAAGGACGCCTGGCTGGAGTAACACCAGACCCCTGCGCTCCGGCGCCGGCTCATGTGGGCCGGCGCCGGGTGCACATGACGATGCTGGCGCTTGTCTTGTGGAGGCTTGCCTCCTTCATTCCGACGCTGATCGTGGCGTCGGCCATTCTGTTTGTCGCCGTCAACGTCGTTCCCGGTTCGGCGGCGCTTTCGGCGCTCGGCATCCATGCCACGCCCCAGGCCCTCAAGCGTTTCGAGCACCAGCACGGTCTCGACCGGCCCCTTGCCGTCCAGTACGTGGAGTGGGCCGGCAAGGCGCTGCAGGGCGACTTCGGCACATCGTTCCAGAATGCCGTGCCTGTGGGCCCCGAGGTGAGGAAGCGGATTCCCGTCACCCTGCAGTTGGCAGGCATGGCTTTCGTGGTGGCCATCGCGCTCGCGATTCCCCTGGGCGTACTGGCGGGATTTCGCCACCAGACCGGCACCGACGCAGTGGTGACGACCCTCGCCACCCTCTTCGGCTCGACGCCGAATTTCTGGCTGGCAACGGTGCTGATCTGGTTTTTCTCGCTGCAGATGGGCTGGCTGCCGACCGGAGGTCACATTCCGTTTGGCGATGATCCGGCAGGCAATCTCGAGCGCATGCTGCTTCCGTGCATCGCCCTTGGAGTCGTCTCGTCGGGCCTCCTCATCCGCATCATGCGCACCGCAGTGATTGAGGTGATGTCCTCGAACTTCATCGAGACTGCCCGCTCCAAGGGGGTCGGCGATCTGCGTCTCGTCAGTTTCCACGTGCTGCGCAACGCCCTCATCCCGTTCTTTACGGTCAGTGCTGTCGAGTTCGGTTTCCTGGTTGGCAGCGTCGTCATCATCGAGGATGTCTTCCGCATTCCGGGAATCGGTTCACTCGTCCTGGTCGGTATCATCAACCGCGATTATCCGGTGCTCCTGGCAGCGGCCATGACGGTCACCGTCATCGTTCTCGTCGTCAATCTCATTGTCGATCTGGCAGCCCAGGTGATCGATCCGCGCCAGGTCCGCAGCGGACACGGATCATGATCCGGCGACTGAACTGGCGTCGCTATGGTCTCGTGGCCGTGACCCTGCCTGTGGTGGCCATGGTGTTTCTGGCCGCTGCCCTTGCTCCCTTCATCACCCCGCATGATCCCTTCGAGCTCGATGTTCTGGTCATGTTGCAGGCCCCCGGAGCGGATCACCTCCTCGGTACCGACGAGCTGGGGCGTGATATCCTGTCGCGGGTCATCCACGCATCGCGTGTGTCGATTGTTGTCGGTCTTGTTGCCGTCGCCATCGGCGCCAGCGGGGGTGTTCTCATCGGGGTCCTTGCGGCCCATTTCGGAGGCGCTGTCGACTCTGTCCTGATGCGCTTCATGGAGATCGTCTTCTGCTTTCCTGCGATTCTTCTGGCGGTCATTCTCATGGCCAACCTGGGAACGTCCGTCCTCAACGCCATGCTTGCCATCGGCATCATCTTCATTCCCGGTTTCGCTCGCCTCACCCGGGCCGTGGCGCAGACGGTGCAGCGACAGCCCTTTCTCGAGGCAGCGATCTGCCTCGGGGTGGGTCCCGTACGCCTCATTGTCCGCGAGATCCTGCCCAATGTCATCGGCCCGGTCCTGGTCGAGGCTGCTGTTGCCTTCTCCTATGCCGTCCTTCTCGAATCGGCGCTGTCGTTCCTCGGTCTGGGCGCCCAGCCTCCGGAACCGTCATGGGGCAACATGATCAACACCGGGCGCGGCTTCATCGATCAGGCGCCTTGGATCAGTCTGGCGCCCGGCGCCGCACTCTTTGTCACGGTGTTCAGTTTCAATCTCCTGGGAGATGGATTGCGCGACGTGCTCGACCCGAAACTTCATGACTGATTCGCGTTCCTCGCGCGAGAACCTTCTCGATATCGAAGGCCTGACCATCGTGCTGCGTCACCGCCGCCGGCCGCCGGCGACCATTGCCCGCGACGTGTCGCTCCATGTGAATGCCGGAGAGATCGTTGGTCTCATCGGCGAATCGGGAAGTGGCAAGACGATGACCGCCAAGTCGCTGATCGGTCTGCTTCCCGACCGCATGGAGGTGGCGTGCGGCCGTGCCCGGTTCCGCGGGCGCGACCTTCTCGATGGCGAGGGCCCGGCGCGTGTGCGTGGCAGGGATATCGCGCTCATTCCCCAGGATGCGCTCCATGCGCTCAATCCGGTGAAGACGATCGGCTGGCAGGTCGGCGAGCCGCTGCAGGTGCATGACGGATTGCGGCGGAGGCGTATCGCGCGCGTTGTCGGGGATCTTCTCGAGCGCGTGCACATTCTCGATGCAGGGCGCCGTGCCCATGACTATCCGCACCAGTTCTCCGGAGGCATGCAGCAAAGGGCCCTGACCGCCATGGCGCTCTCGATGAAGCCGCCTCTCATCCTTGCAGATGAACCGACCACGGCCCTCGACGTCACCATCCAGGCGGAGATCATTGATCTCATCAGTGAGCTGCGGGATACCACCGGTGCCAGCTTTCTCTTCATCTCCCACGACCTGGCGCTGGTCTCCAGTTTCTGCGACAGAATCTACGTCATGTATGCCGGCGAGATCGTCGAGAGCGGGACAAGGGACGCCATCTTCAGCCACACCCGTCATCCCTACACGCGGGCGCTCATAGGCGCGGCGCCCCGCCTTGCCGGCAATCCGGAGAGGCTGCCGACAATACCGGGAAGGATTCCACGGCCCCACGAGGAGATCGACGGGTGCCGTTTCCGCGAGCGATGCCCCGAAGCCGGCGGTGTATGCGGGAAGACGCCGCGCCTCGAGACGGTGAACGGTGACCATGCTGTTCGCTGCTGGCATGCCTGACGCGATGCTGCTCGTTGCAGACAAGCTCTCCACGACCTTTCGTGGCCGCGGCATCCTGCGCCGGGGTGGCGACGTCCGGGCCCTGAACGGCGTCTCTTTCAGTCTGGCGAAGAACCGGACCCTGGGTATCGTCGGCGAATCGGGCTCCGGCAAATCGACCCTGTTGCGCGTCATCCTGCGCCTTGCGCCCTATGAATCGGGAAGTCTCGCGTTTGACGGCACCGAGATCGCCACGCTGTCCGGGATGGCCCTGACGGATCTGCGCCGCCGAGTCCAGCCGGTGTTCCAGGATCCCTATGCGACATTCAATCCGCGGTTCTCCATCGGTTCGTCGATCGCCCTTGGTCTCGCACTCATCGGAGAACACCGGCGTCAGGAGATCGGCGACGAGGTGAGGAGCCTTCTCGGCGATGTCGGCCTTGATCCCGATCTCGCACGGGCGCTGCCGCACGAACTCTCCGGAGGTCAGAGGCAGCGTGCCGCCATTGCCCGCGCGCTGGCCGTCAGGCCCGACCTCCTGCTGCTTGATGAACCGACGTCCGCCCTCGACGTGTCGGTCCAGGCGCAGGTCCTGAACCTCTTCAAGGATCTTCGCCGGCGTCATGGATTTTCCCTTGTTCTCGTGACCCATGATCTCCCGGTCGTCGGCTTCATGTGCGATCATCTCCTTGTCATGAAGTCTGGAGAGGTGATCGAAAGAGGGGCGACGGCGGCCGTCATCGGCAACCCTGCGTCCGCGTACACCCGCAAGCTGATCGATTCGGCGCCCGAGGTGCCGGACAGGCAGGCACAACCGGCAGCGAGGCAGTGATGAGCGACATCAGCAACGACACCATCGCCGCGGCCGAAACCGTACTCGGCGTGCGTTACAGCGAAGAGGAACGCTCGCTGATGCGCGACAACCTTGCGCCACAGATCGAGAACGCGAGAAGGCGAAGGGCGCTTGTCTTTGCCAACGACCTGGGGCCTGCCACGAGGTTCGATCCGCGGTTGCCCGGATTTCGCATACCGCCGCCGGGGCCTCCCCCGGTCTGGCATGACCACGATGTGCGGCCGCTTCCCGAATCGGACGAGGATGTTGCCTTCGCCCCGGTTCACGTGCTTTCGGGCTGGATCCGGTCGGGCGCCCTTACCAGCCGACGGCTTGTCGGGATCTTTCTTGACCGTATCGATCGCCTGGCCGGGCGCCTCGAGTGTTTCGTCACCGTCACGGGTGATCGCGCGCTCGCTGAGGCGGACGCCATGGATGCCATGACGCGCGCCGGCCACTGGCAAGGGCCGCTCCACGGCATTCCCTATGCGCTGAAGGATCTCTTCGATGCGCGCCAGACCCGCACGACCTGGGGCGCCGAGCCGTTCCAGGAGCGGATCGCAACCTCAGATGCCGCGGTGGTGACAAGGTTGCGCCAGGCCGGTGCCGTGCTGCTCGGCAAGTCGACCGTGGGCGCCCTGGCCTATGGCGACATCTGGTTCGCAGGCAAGACCCGCAACCCCTGGAACCTCAACGAGGGTGCGAGCGGTTCGAGTGCAGGATCGGCAGCCGCGACTGCTGCCGGGCTGTGCGCCTTTTCCATTGGCACGGAGACCCTGGGTTCCATCACATCGCCATCGGAGCGCTGCGGCACGACGGGGCTCAGGCCGACCTTCGGCCGCGTGTCGCGCACCGGCGGGATGGCGCTGTGCTGGTCGCTCGACAAGGTGGGGCCGCTCTGCCGCACCGTCGAGGATACCGGGTTCGTTCTGGAGGCCATCAACGGTGGCGACACGACCGATCCGGGCTCCATCGACATGCCGTTCACCCATGACGCGACGCGGCCACCGGGCGATCTGCGTGTCGGCTGGTTGCCGCAAGCCTATGAGGGCGATGACGTGACGGACGTCGATCGCCGGACGCTGGATGCCGTGCGCTCGCTCTTCCCTTCGATTCGCGAGGTGGGTCTGCCCGATCTTCCCTACGACACCCTGATCGCCGTGCTCTATGCGGAAGCCGCCGCGGCCTTCGAGGACCTCACGCTTGACGATATCGACGACACGCTGGCCCGTCAGGACGAGGGGGCCTGGCCCAACGCATTCCGCAAGGCACGTTTTCTGTCTGCGGTGGATCATGTGCAGTGCGACCGCCTGCGCCGCCTGGTGATGGAGGCACTGGACAGTCTGTTCATGGAGATCGACGTGCTCGTCGGTCCGTTCTCGACGGGTCCGATGCTGGTGGCGAGCAATTTCACCGGTCACCCCTGCCTGCACCTGAGGTGCGGTTTCGAGAACCTGGCGACCCGTTCGGAACTCTCGCTGGCCGAAGGGCGGCTCGAGCTCGGCCATGCAACGCCATCGCAACGCACCTTCACCGTACCCCGCGGTCTTTCGCTGTGGGCGGGGCTCTTCAGGGAATCTCACCTGCTGCATGTCGGCGAATCCCTGGAACGCCTGTTCGATGTCCACCACCGCCGGCCGTCTCTTGCCGTCTGAAGCGCCCCTCGTCCTTGCCTCCGCGAGTGCGGCAAGACGGCAACTGCTGCACGACGCGGGCGTGCGATTCCGGGTGGTGCCCTCCGCCGTTGACGAGGCGGCGCTGCGCCGGGGCCTCGAGACCCGCAGGATGCCACTCGCCGACATGGCCCTGGTCCTGGCGTCGGAAAAGGCCCTTTCCGTCAGCCGGGACGAGCCCGGTTGTCTCGTTCTCGGGGCCGACCAGATGCTCGCATGCAACGGTCGCCGCCTTGACAAGGCAACAGACATCGGCGAGGCCCGTCGGCATCTCGGGGACCTCCAGGGTCGTACGCACAGACTCGTGACCGCCGCCGTGCTGGTGGTCAGCGGCGAGAGACAATGGCATCACGTGGAGACGTCCAGGCTGACGATGCGCTCCCTTGATGACGACGAGGTGACGGCCTATATCGCCGCTGCCGGAGAACGCATTCTCCAAAGTGTGGGCTGCTACCAGGTTGAGGGCCGCGGAATCAGACTGTTCGAACGCATTGAGGGCGACTGGCATGCCATCATCGGACTGCCGCTTGTCGCCGTTCTCAATGAACTTGATGCCAGGGGAGCGCTCGGTCCGTGGGACTGACCGGAAGAGCGCGCATCGCCGGAGTCATGGGTTGGCCTGTGGCCCATTCGCGATCCCCTCTGCTGCATGGCCATTGGCTCGAGACCTGCGGTATCGATGGCGTCTACGTGCCCCTGGCTGTACCACCGCACCGTTTCGAGGCCGCCTTTCGGGCCTTGCCCGACCTCGGCTTCAGGGGCTGCAACGTGACCTTGCCGCACAAGCAGAAAGCCCTGGAACTGGCCGATCATGTCGACGATCTCAGCATGCGGATCGGCGCTGCCAACACGATCGTCATCGGCGATGACGGCGCTCTCGCGGCGAGCAACACGGACGCCTTCGGATTCCTCGAGAACCTGAAGAGCCAGGCGCCCGGGTGGCGGACCGACCGACCGGTCCTGGTGATGGGGGCCGGCGGCTCGAGCCGCGCCGTCATCGTCGCTCTCCTTGATGCAGGCGTACGCGAGGTGCGTGTCGTCAACCGGACCCGCGAGCGCGCCGCGATGCTTGCCGAGCGGTTCGGGCCTTCGCTGTCGGCTGTCGGCTGGGAGGAACGGGCGGCAGCGGTCGACGGTGCTGGCCTGGTGGTCAACACCACCCAGCTCGGCATGACCGGACAACCGGCGCTCGACCTCGCACTCGATGGCCTTGATGGCGAGGCGGTGGTCTGCGATCTCGTCTACGCGCCTCTCGTCACGGACCTCCTGCAACGTGCGAGACAGCGCGGCAATGTCACGGTCGACGGCCTCGGCATGCTGCTGCACCAGGCGCGGCCGGGTTTCGCCGCGTGGTTCGGTGTCGATCCGCCCGTGACGGAAGACCTTCGCGTCGTGGTGTCACAGGGATTGTGATACGGCGGCTCTCCGGCCGGGATACGGCAGGGCATCCCTTGCAAGCCATGGTTGCCGTGGCGCGGACCGGCCCCGCCCGAACGACGCTGCGGCGTTCGGACACACGGTCGCCTTCGGGACATTCATCGCCGGTCAGGTTGGGCGAACATCTCTTCGAGGACGCAGATGGTCTTTTGCGGCATGCGTTCGACGGGGTAATGGCGACCCATGATCTCGAGCGCCGCGTCGAGTTCCGTGAGGTTGAGGTAACGCACGAGAAAGCGGACATCATCGATGTCGTGGAACTCTTTATCATGGCGCAAGATCGGATTTCCCCATCCCGAGCGTCATCTGGCGCACCCCGGAACCACCGCGCGATGTGCCGCAGGGGCTTGTTGCCACGCTGCGAATCCTTCAGGCTCGCAGAGTTGAGGAGATCGGGGAAAGACAACGGTGTTCGTGCTCGGCCTGACTGGCTCGATCGGCATGGGAAAATCCGCCGTTGCCGCCATGTTCGCGCGCTGCGGCGCCCGCATCCACGATTCTGATCGCTGTGTTCACCGGCTTTACGGTCCAGGCGGCACCGCTGTCGGGCCCGTCGGCAGCGCATTTCCCGGGGTGGTGACAGGCGAGGGACGGGGTGCGCGCATTGACCGTCAACGCCTTGGCGGGCGTGTCATCGGTGATGCCCGGTTGCTGGCCCGGCTTGAGTCCCTGGTCCACCCCCTGGTGCAACGCGATCAGGCGCTTTTTCTCAGACAGGCCGCCCGGCAGGGCTGCCGTCTCGTGGTGCTTGATGTGCCCTTGCTCTTCGAGACCGGCGGCGAATCACGGGTCGACGCCACCTGCGTGGTCCATGCGCCGCCGTTCATCCAGGCAGCCCGGGTGCTGCGCCGCCCCGGCATGACCCGGGCCATGCTCGAAGACATCCGTCGCCGCCAGATGCCGGACCGGGAAAAGCTGCGCCGCGCCGACCATATCGTGATGACCGGGCTCGCGAAGGGCCATACCCGGGCCCGGGTCGCCAGGCTGTGGCGCCAGCTTGTCGTCCGCCAGGGGAGGATCTGGCCGCCGTAGGCTCAAAGCCCGCCGGCGCCTGTTGATGGGCGATGCCCGGCCGTGTCGATTTCCGGGCGCCGGGTGGATACGATGGCGATCATCATGCGCGAGATCGTTCTCGATACGGAAACCACCGGCCTTGACATCATGGATGGTCACAGGCTCGTCGAAATCGGCTGTGTCGAGCTTGTGGACCGGGCGGTCACGGGGCGAACCTGGAACACCTTTCTCAATCCCCGGCGCTGCAACCATGCCGAAGCCTTCGATATCCACAGACTGCCCGATGCCTTCCTCAGGAAACAGCCGCTCTTCAGGGAAAGGGCGAAGGACCTGATGGCCTTTCTCGCCTCGAGCCGTCTGGTCATGCACAATGCGGCCTTCGATCTTGCCTTCCTCAACAACGAACTGGTTCTGGAAGGCATGGAGCCGATCCGCGGCTCGCGGGCCACGGACACGCTCAGCCTTGCGCGCTGCACCTTTCCTGGAAGAGCCAACGATCTGGGCGCCCTGGCGCAGCGCCTCGGAATCGAGACCATTCCCGGGCGTACGCATCGCGCACTCTCGGATGCCAGGCTGCTTGCCCATGTCTACATTGCACTCCTCAAGCACCGGGAAGACCATGCGTGAAGTCGTTCTCGATACCGAAACCACGGGGCTCGATCACACCGCCGGTCATCGCGTTGTCGAGATCGGCTGCGTCGAGCTCAACAACCATGTCCCCACCGGGCGTTCCTGGAACACCTATCTCAATCCCGGGCGTGACAGCGAGGAAGCGGCTCTCGCCGTTCACGGACTGACCGCCGCCTTCCTCGCCGAGCAGCCATCGTTCGCCGACAGGGCCGGGGAATTCCTGCAGTTCCTGGAAGACAGTTCCCTCGTCATTCACAACGCCGAGTTCGATCTGGGGTTTCTCAACAGCGAGCTTGAGCGATGCGGTCGCGCACCGATCGATTCGGGCCGCGCCATCGACACCCTGACCCTGGCGCGGCGCAGGTTTCCTGGCGAACCCAACAGTCTCGATGCCCTGATGAGGCGCTTTCGCATCGATGCCTCGACGCGCGAGGAGGCCCATGGCGCCCTCGTCGACGCGCGACTGCTGGCCGAGGTCTATCTCGAACTGGTCGGCGGCCGCCAGTCGGCCCTCGACTTCACGACGCCCGAGGGCTCTCTTCTGACCGCCGCATCGAACAAGCCATCCCGCACCTTCCGTCCGCCCCGCCCCCACGAGGCCACGGCCGAAGAGATCGCCCGCCACGAGGACTTCCTGCGCGAACACGTCAAGGACCCGATCTGGCTGCGCACTTGAGCGTTCTGCCCCAAGCGGGTCCAGCCCGGACAGCAGGACTTTCCCACGCTACGGTAAACGTGTCGTTTGGCGCCTCGGATCGCGTATCGGGCTCGTTGATGACAGCCGATGTGCTGTCAGCGGCGGCGATTCGTTGTCCGAACTTTCGGGCCGATGTGGCGGCTGGCAGTCAAGAAAACCCTGCCCGGACAGGCCCGGTCCCGGGCAGGGCGCATGCCGTGCGACATCATTGGCTTGACATAACCCGGATGATCGTCGCACCGGAGGCCATCGACGCCTGTCGAAACGGTTTGTGAAGGCTCTTGCCTCGACGCCCCGGTGAAAAGGTCACGAACCGGTTGCGAGATTGCCGCAAGCCGGATCCCCCTCTTCTGTCCGCCTGATCGCCACAGCCGTGGAGTTGAGCAGCAATGGGAAGAGCCGGACGTTTCAGTGACGTTGTCGCGACGTCGGATGAGCTGCGGGAGATCGTGGGCGACATCTATCCGGCCGCGGTCACCAAGGTGATCGATCATCTTGACGGTTTCTGCATCGATTTCATCCACCACGCGCCGTTCTTCGTCAGCGGTTCGGGAGGCGGTTCACGCGATGTCGATGTCTCGCCGAAAGGCGATCCGGCGGGATTCGTCCGGGTCCTCGACGGCACCACGCCGGCCATCCCCGACCGCCCGGGCAATGCCCGCATGGATACATTCCTCAATGTGCTGGAGAACCCGAAGGTGGCTCTCATCTTCCTGGTTCCCGGGCGCAAGGACACGCTCAGAGTGGCCGGTCGCGCCGAGATCGTGGCCGACGAGGCGCTCCGTCGCTCCATGACCGAACGGGGCAAGATTCCCCGTCTTGTCATGGTGGTTCGTGTCGAACGCGCCTTCTTCCACTGCACGAAGTGCATGGTTCGCTCCAACCTGTGGAAGCCCGAGGCATGGCCGGACACCTCCGGCATGCAGAGTTTCGGCGCTGCGATCGTTGCCCAGGCGAAGCTCGAGGAGACGCCAACCGAGGCCGATGCCTTCATGAAGAGCGCCGAGCAGCACAGTCTCTACTGATCCCGCGGTCCGCCAACTCCGGCATGAACCACGTATGCGTCCTTCACTCCGTCCCCACCTCGGCGCCCACTCCTTGATGGATGCCGAGACAGGAGGCGGCCTTCTGCCGGTCGCCTCGTGCCGGCGCTCCGTCGTTCCATAGCGGCGACCTTCCACCAGGAAAGCCGCTTCCCGGGCTTGTTCGCTGAGTCCCGTATCGACCGGCTCCCGGAATACCTCGGTCAATTCGCAAGTGCGCCCTTTCAGGCCGCCAAGCAGGTCGAGCACATCGCGCTCATCGAGAGTGCCATGATCGCTGCCCTGAATCGTACTCCACAGCCGACGATGCGCTTTCACAAGACGATTGAGTTCATGGACAACGGCGCTCAGGCGCACGGTCTTTCGACCGTCGTCGAAAATGGATCGGTGACGCCCCCCTGCGATGACGGCGAATGTGGCGAAGGCCGAAATGACTTGCGGGATTGCAATCAAAAACGGGCACGTTCCGACGATCCCCGTTGGAGCCAGGATGACGCGCAGCACCGTGCTCCTGAAGCCGTAATGCTGCGCCAGGAGTGCGACGTCGTGATAGCGAGCCTTCTCAAGAAGGCTCTGCCAGACCTCGTCCCGTGTGGTGGGAGAGATAGCACCAGTCGATCCGTCAAACGCTCCAGACGTTGTCAGCAACATGGCCTCCACCGCCGCAGGTCTTTCGATGCGCGACGTCACTGAGAACAACGGCTCGCAGGTCAGGTAGCACTCACAAGCATGCAGTCCCTGTCGGGGAATCTGTCCCGGAGCGCAACCGTTCCGCGATCGAGTTCGCCTTACAGTCCCTGGCCCGGGTCGCCGCCTTGGGTTTCGCCCGCGACTGACGTAACATGAACATCAGCTTAATTTTCATGGAAAAATTGCCATGTCATCGATCTCCATGGCGGAGTTTCGGCGGAATGCCGAGGGTGTCCTGCGGCGCGTGGAGCAGGGCCAACGACTGATACTGACCTATCGCAGCCGGCCCGTGGCCCGGTTGGAACCTTACGCGCCCCCAACTGTGCCAGTTGATGACCCTATCTATCGTCTGAGTGAGCTTGCGGTGGCAGAAGGAGAGTCGCTAAGCAACGACGAGATGGACGCCATCGTCTATGGGTGATGAAACGTTCATCGATACGAGCGGCTTTTACTCGATACTTGTGCGACAGGACCGGATGCACGGTCGTGCCGTTGCGTCGATGGCGGATGCCGCCCGAAACCGCAGGCGCTTCATCACGACAGATTACGTGCTCGACGAATCGATGACGCTTCTCAAGTCACGTGGATTCGCAAACCTCGTTACACCGCTGTTCGAATCGATTGATGCGTCCGCGGCAATCCGGATCGAGTGGACGACCCTCCGAGCGTTTCAGGGAGGTGCGGGCATTCTGTTTGCGTCATGAGGACAAGGCGTGGTCCTTCACCGACTGCCTCAGCTTCGTGATCATGCGGTCGCACGATCTGTCGACGGCGTTGACCAGCGACACGCACTTCGAGCAGGCGGGTTTCCGCATTCTGCTGAAGCACTGAATTCGTAGCTCACATTCGGGCGGTTGGCGGCGAGCACATCTTCTAGTGTCAAATATGACTGATGGATATTTTGACGCCAGAGGGTCAGCATTCAATGCGCTCTGCCCTCATCCTCAACGGGAAAACGGTCGACCAGGTAGACGAGGGTATCGCTGCACAGGTGTACGAAAGAGGGTTCGACATGGCCCGCGCTTGGGCAGCAGTCGCCGGCGTTAGCCCGGATTGTGCATACTAACCTGTTGACGCCATGAGGAAATCTCTGTAAACTGTTGTTATTGTCTAAACAACACCAGAGACAGAGGCGTTCCTCATGACGACACAGTGTATTCCGGCCAAGTTCTCCTGTCCAACCCCGCATGGTGCCAGGCCAGGGCGCATCGAAGCCGACGTCCCGGGCGGGACCATCACGTCTCATGGCGGGCTCCTGCTGGCCGGCCTTGCCGAGAGATCGCTCGATCTCTTCGCGCGCACAGGCCGCGTGCTTCGACGATGCGCGCAATCGCGCGCTGGTCGTCCACGAGGTGCGCACCCTGGTGGGCCAGCGCATCCTGGGCCTCCTGACCGGTCTTGACGATCTCAACGTCCACAGACGCGTTCGGCTAAGGATCCCGTGGCCTTCTGCGGTGCCAGGGTGCCTGGAGAGCAAGCGCTGACACTGCGAACCCCTGGCGGGCAAGAGCACGCTGAACCGCCTGGAACTGGCGGCCTGTGGGCATGAATGGCACGAAGGCCCTCGAAGATCGTCGCCGACTTCGAGAAGATGGACGACCTTCTGGTGGCGCTGCTTCATGAGGAGGACGAGGAAGAGCCCTTTCGAGATCGTCCTCGACATCGACGCCACGGACTTTGAACTGCACGGTACCCAGGAGCAGCGCTTCGACCATGGTGACTACCGCGAGTCCTGTTACCTGCCGGTGCTGATGTGCGTCGACCGCCACCCGGTTCTGGTGCGCCTGCGCACCGCGGCGAAGGATGCGGCTTTCGGGATCAGGGAGGAACTCTCCGGCGTGATCGCTGTGGATCCGCGTCAGGTGGCCGACGACGCGCATCATCGTGCGCACCGACTCAGAGCTTCTGCCGCGACGCCATCATGACGGTCATCGAGCATGAGGAGAACGTCGACGATGTGCTGGGTCTGGCCCGCAACGCCAGGCTGGCGACGCTGCGTGCACAGGCTATGGAGGAGGCCATGGCCGAGACCCTGGAGACCGGCCAGGCATGCCGCCGGTTCTGCACCTTCCGCGACAGGACGCAGGAGTCCTGGTCCGCCGAGCGCCGGGTGATGGCCGAGGCGCTTGTCGGGCAGGGCGACGGCCAGCCCTGCAAGGAGAACAGCCGTACCATCGTCACCTCGCTCGACCGTCCCGGCCAGGCTCTCTGAAGAGGACGTCTCCTGCGCCAGGGGTGATGCGGACAATCGTGTCAAAGAGGTCACGTGCGATCTCTTCGCTGCACGCTCGTCATCGAACCTCTTTGATGCCAACACCGTCCGGCTCTGTCTCTCGGCCTGCGCCCATGGTTTCTCCAACCGCCTGCGGCGGAGCCTCGCAAGGACCCCGCTCGGCCGTGCCAGCCCTGCCACGCTCACCTTAGAAACTCATCAGGATCGGTGCTGTGGGTGCGGATCTCCGCACGCCGCATCCACATCGCCATGTCCAACGCCTGTCCCGACAAGGCCGCCTTTGCCGCCGCATGGAAGATGCTGGCACCGGGCTGATCTTCCTTCCCGCCACGCGTCTCCCTGCGTCATGCTCCCGCAAACCTGGAGCGTGGATGCGCTCGCCTGGAATACGACACCGACGCCGTCAGGGGGCCTCGACCGGTCTCCGGGGACCCCGGTCACACGTCACTCCGTGCCTCCGGGCCTCCATGCGGCAGGTTCACACGGCAAAGACGCCGCCCAGGGCGCACCATGCAGCCCCTCAACCCGCCTTCTGGCGGAACTATGAGAAAAGGCGGCTAGAGTAGATGCACAAGATACCTAGGACACAGGGCATCAGTGCGACCATTGATCAAGATGATGTTCACACCACGATACCATTATGGAAGCCTCGTCACACTACGTCAAACAGGGTGCGCCGCGGCGCCGCGGCGCGTCGGACCGAGTTGGGAGAATACCATGCGCCGCTCCATTGCCACCTTGGCGCTGGCCTTGGTCGCCGTCTCCGCATCAGCCGAGGAAGTTAGCGACAACGACCGTTTCCAGCTTTGGAATGAGTGTCGCCCCATGGACTTAGTCGTCGAGGGCCTGGACCAAGACGCGGCCGACATCGGTCTAACGGTTGAAGAGATCGAAACAGAGGTACTCAAGAGGCTCTGGGCGGAACGTCTCTATGACGCTGAACGCCGGGAGTATCTGTACGTGAGGGTGACCGTGGGTAGATCCCCGTCGTTCAGCGCAACCATTGAATACAGAAGACCAGTACACGAACCCGTGTCTGACAGGATGGGCTTTGCCACGACGTGGGACATCGGATCAGTTGGAACCCATGATGATGGCACCAATGTCATCTTGTTTACCGTGTGGTGGCACATGGACCGCTTTGTCGACGAGTACCTTTGGGTGAACGCCGACGCTTGTCGATAGCAGATAGGAGGGCATGAGATGGAGTTTCGCGTGAGATGTTACAAAGGCGGGGACCGTCCGCTAGACGGTTACCAGGCGATCATGGCGGATAGTGCCAAGGAGGCAGCAGAGCGGGCCTGTTGTGAACGCTTGGTCGAGGGCGGCCAACATGCGCAACTCCGTGCCACGGTGCACACCGTGCCTCCGCGTGGAACGCCGAGGTCGTTCTTTTCTACTAACGAAGCCTGACCGAACTGCGACCTACCGCAAGATTTCAAATTGAGACACTACCGGATTGTGTAGCACGGCGTAATGGCGCATGTTTGGTGGCAGGAGAGACCGACCATGGAAAACTCAGACCGCCCCATCCCCCGCGAGATGCGTGTGAAGTCGCACAGCGACCAGTCGAGCAAGGCGGAACTTGCGAAAATCGTCAGGATCGACGCCACCCGACGAGCCTGCGTTCGCCGTGCGGTGGCCGGTGGAGATCATCGACGACCCTGACGCCCGAGCGGTGCCGTGCTCGAAATCTCGGCCATCAAGAGTGTCAGTCTTCTCGCGGACACACAGATACCGCGAATAATCCCCATGCAGTCTATTGCCTTGTACTGCGCGGCACGAACGACGAGGAAACCGTCTACTGGATCAGCAAGAGGAAACGGCCAAGCTGTGCCTAAATCTGGAGAGTTCTCGAGGTACGGCCATTGGCCGAGCCGCTGCAACCGCAGGACGATTCCTGATGGCGCTCTGGCGCCCGCCGCGTCCATGTCCGCCGATTGAAGAGCAGCCCGGCCCCTGACCAAATTGGAGAGAGACATGCCCGCGACGCATCTGCATCAAGGGGAAGAATCCAGCCTGCTGGCGCATATGTACAGCACCGCCAGCCGGAACGCGTTCCGGCAAGAGGACACGAATCTCGATGCCGCCCAGGGCCATGTGGCCTGTGGTTTGTCCGAGATCATGGCTATGGGCATGACGTTACGGAGTCTCGTACTCCAGCGGGCCTCCATCCTGACGAGTCATGACGAGGTGACGCCGGCCCTGGCCGAGCAATTGGTTGGTGAAGCAAAGAAGTTCGAGAAGTATGCGGTAGATCTCCGCGCGCTCGTCGATGATTGCCAAAGCGAGGTGTCCAAGATGCACACCTCGGTTGACCCGTGGGTGCGCAGTGCACAGTTCTTCTTCCGTCAGTGGGTTGATCTGACTCTGGAGCTAGCTGATCTTTGCGAGGATCTCAGCGAAACTCTGGCGCTGTCGGCGCACAAGCCCTTTCGGGATCTGATTGAGGCTGAGTTGAGGGCAGCGAACATGACATGAGCCGTCAGGCCTTTTCTCGGCAACTTGCAAGGCTCAACCGCAAGCACCCTGGCACGTCCAGGCGGGTCAATGACACCATAGGGAAGATGACCGCAAACGGTGTTCCAGAGAGCGCCTTCCGGATTCCCGGTATCAATGGAGAGCCGGTCTACAAGTTGCGCATCAGGATCGGACACCATGGTAGCCGAGCATGTCGTCTCATCTTCCACTACAAGAACGGGATAGTCGAACCGCTCCTCATTTATCAAAAGAGTGACAAGGAAGACGCCGCACCAGCGGAGATCATCGCTGCCCTGCGTGCCGCCGGCCTGTTGCCCCCACCTCGCCCGTCTGAGCCTCAAAAGCAGATGTGACTTTGATGGACAGCTTCCTTGACAAGCCCCTCGCCCGCGCCGCCGCAGGACCATCACCACCTCTTCAAGCGTGTGCGTGCCCCATATGACAGGGACGTGGCACCCGTTCATGAGCGCGGGGCGCGCCTTGGCGTCGCTGGAGACGGTGCCGATCACCCGGGCGCCAAGCGCTCTTGCCCATTGGCAGGCATGAGACCGACGCCGCCTGCCGCCGCGTGGAAGACGATGGTCTGACCGCGGCGCACGGGAACGCATCGTTCCAGGAGGTATTCGACCGCCATCGCCCTGGTAATCATGGCGGTGGCGACGGTTTCCTCCATGTCTGCGCGCAGTCGCACGACGCGGGATGCGTCGGCGTTCATCGCCTCGGCACAGTTTCCCGGGCTCGGGAGAACGACGACACGGTCGCCCTCGGCGAGGTGCTGGACGCCGGCGGACTCCGAGCCGGGCGTGACGGGAAGACCGACAGGATAGAATCCCCTGCGTTCGTCGATGTCATAGAAGTTGAGGGCGATCGCGGTGTTGCGCACCCGCACCTCGCCGGCGCCGGGAGGCGCGAGGACCGTGTCGGCGAATTCCAGGACGTCAGGGCCGCCACAACGCGTCAGACGCGCCACCCTTGTGGTCGCGCTCACGGAAGGAGAACCGTGGAACCCGTCGTCCGCCGGCCCTCAAGATCGCGATGGGCTCGCTCGACATCATCGAGAGGATACGTCTGGTTGACCTCGATACGTACCTTGCCCGCGTGGACCATGGCGAAGAGGCGCTCTGCCGAAAGATCGAGTTCCTCGCGGCTGGCAATGTAGTGGGCGAGACTGGGCCGCGTGTAGTAGAGCGAGCCGCCGGCAGCGAGAAGCGCCGGATTGAAGCTCTCGACCGCGCCCGACGACTGACCGAAGGAGACCAGGGTGCCGCGTGGTGCGAGCACCTCGAGCGACGCATCGAACGTGTCCCGGCCGATTGAATCGTAGACCACCGGAACACCCTTGCCGGCGGTGATCTCCATCACCCTGTCGACGATGCTCTCGCGCGACGTCACGATCGGATGGTGGCATCCGTGGTCGGCTGCGAGGGCGGCCTTTTCCGCGGTCGACACGGTGCCGATCACCGTCACGCCCAGCGCCCGGGCCCACTGGCAGGCGATGAGACCGACGCCGCCTGCCGCCGCGTGAAAGAGAATGATCTGTCCTTCCTGAACAGGGAATGTCCGCATGAGCAGATACTCCGCGGTCATGCCTTTCAGCATCATGGCGGCGGCGGTTTCGTCTGCGATGCCGTCGGGGATCGCGACCAGCCGGTCTGCCGGCATGATGCGCCGGCTGGCGTAGGCGCCGGGCGTCATCGGGTAGGCGACCCTGTCGCCGATGGCTGTACCGGTGACGCCGGAACCAAGCGCCTCGACGATCCCTGCTGCCTCCATGCCCAGGATCGCCGGCAGGGCGAGTGGATAGAGACCCGAACGCTGATAGGTGTCGATGAAGTTGAGGCCGACCGCGGTCTGGCGGATCAGCACCTCGCCTGCCCCGGGGCGGCCGACGTCGACCGTCTCGAGGGCCAGGACGTCGGGGCCACCGGTCTTGTGGATGCGTACGGCACGGGTCATGGGTGTCTCCTTCATGCCCCGGGTGAACCCCGGGAGATGGTGGCATCAGTGCACGGAATCGCGGACCAGCGGGCAGGTAGAGCAGTGGATGCCGCCACCGTTGAGATAGACCTGGTCGTAGTCGATCTCGATGATCTCGATGTTCATCGAGGCGAGAGTGTCGGCTGTCCGGTTGGAGATGCCGCGCGGCATGACGACGCGGCCGGGCCGGACCGCCAGGCAGTTGATGATGGCGTGGTTGTCCTGTGCCGTGATCTCGACGGTGCGGATGCCGAGTTCCTTCAGCTTTTCGAGGAAGGCAAAGGGCAGCATGTCGGGGTCGATGATGGCGATGTCGACGTCGATCATCGTCATGGCGCCGTCGATGTGGATGGAATACCCGGTGAGGTCGACACGCAGCAATTCGACCCCCTGCCAGGCAAGCACTTCCTCAAGCTGGCGTGCACCCTCCTCGTTGACGCAGATGGAGCGGCCGATGACGGCTGTCCGGTGATTGAGCCAGGCGAAGCTGCCGCCTTCCACCATGCCCGTGCCGTGGATGGTGCGCAGCACCGGCATGCCAAGGCCGGCGATCGTCTTCGTGACGTGGGCTTCCTCGCCACGCCGGATCGAGCGCGCCAGGCGGCAGATCACGCTGCCTCCCTTGATGGCGAGTGACGAATCGCGGGTGTAGATGGACTTCAGGCCATCGGGTTCGATGCTGTCCAGAAAGACCACCTCGACGCCTTCGTTCTGCAACGTGCGGACGAGCTCGTCGTGCTGGGCGCGGAACTCGTTCCAGTCGGGAACAGTATCGCTCTGGAAGTACCAGCCTCTTTCGAGATCTCCGAACGAACCGATCTCCTCGATTCTCCGGTTGCGGTCGACGATTTCCATTTCGCTGCCGGGACGGTGCATGAGGCAGACGCGCAGGGTTCCGACATCGTTGTCACAGCCCCACTTCCTGCCCCACACCGCGGTCTGCCCCGCCTCGCTCTCGAAGGCAGGCTCCGGATGCGAGCCGAAGAGCTTGATGGTCTGGCCGTAGACGCTTGTCATGGCGGTGGTCCGATTGCCCTTGCCCTATGCGCCATCCTTCTCACCCGGCGACAGGCGTCGGGTCAAGTCTCATCAGATCGCGCTTTCCGTTGGCGCCACCACAATTGGCAGTTGCCGGAGTGTCCCATTCTCTGGAATGATCTGCGTCGATCAGGTGACGAGGGAGCAGGTCCGGCATGCGGTACGAAGCACCGCGAACACTGTCCGATGCCACTGCAATGCTGGCATCGTGTGGCGTCGCCGCACGGGTTCTTGCCGGTGGCACCGATCTTCTCGTCGGCCTGCGCTCGGGCCTCGTCGAGCCGGAACTGGTTGTCGACATCAAGCGAATCCCGGGCATGGCTGACATCGTTGCCGAGGGCGGCGGCTGGCGCGTCGGCGCCGCGGTTCCGGGAGCTGTCCTGGGGCGCCATGACGGCGTGCGCCGCGCCTGGCCCGGTGTCGTCGAGGCGGTGGAGCTGATCGGTTCGACGCAGATTCAGGGCCGCGCCACCATGGTCGGAAACCTCTGCAATGCATCGCCGGCCGCCGACAGCGTGCCGGCGATGATGGCAGCGGGCGCCCTGGCGCGCATTGCCGGACCGGACGGCGCGGAACGTGATGTTCCGGTCGGTGACGTGGCGATCGGCGCCGGAATGACCTCGCTCGCTCCGGGAGAGCTGGTGACATCGGTCTTCCTTCCCGAAGCCCCGGTGCGATCGGGGGACGCCTATCTCAGGCTCATTCCGCGAACCGAGATGGACATTGCCGTGGTTGGCGCCGCCGTCAGCCTGACGCTGGACGAACGCGGTCTCTGCACAGCGGCGAGAGTGGTGCTCGGCGCCGTCGGACCCCGGGCCCTGGTGGTGGAGGATGGCGCTGCCGCCATCATGGGAACGACTCTCGATGACGATGCCCTGGCGGCGCTCGCGGCGGCGGCCTCGGCAGTGGCCCGGCCGATCGACGACAAGCGCGGCACCGCACCCTATCGCAGGAAGGTGGCCGGAGTGCTCGCCCGCCGGGCGTGCCACATTGCGGGGACCCGGGCCGGAGAAACATCATGAGTCTTCAGCATGTGACGACAACGGTGAACGGTGACGCGGCGGAGTTCCTCTGCGCTGCGAGCGAGACCCTGCTCGATGCCTTGCGCGATCGCCTCGGCCTGACCGGGTCGAAGGAAGGGTGCGCCTCGGGCGACTGCGGTGCGTGCTCGGTGATGCTTGACGGTCGCCTGGTGTGTTCCTGTTTGGTGCTGGCGGCGGAAGCGGACGGCCGCGAGGTCGAAACCATCGAGGGCATGGCCGGGACCGGGGCACTCCACCCGCTGCAGACGAAGTTCCTCGAACGCGGGGCCCTGCAGTGCGGAATCTGCACACCCGGGTTCCTCGTTGCCGCCAAGGCGTTGCTGGACGAGAACCCCGATCCCGACGAGACCGAGGTGCGTTACTGGCTCGCCGGCAACCTGTGCCGCTGCACGGGCTATGACAAGATCATTCGCGCGGTCCTGGAAACCGCTGCCGACCTCAGGGAAAAGTGAGCCATGGAACTTGCATTCACCACCCGCACAGCATTCGACAAGGTCGGCACCCGTCCGATGCGGCCCGATGGCGCGGACAAGGTCACCGGCCGGGCACTCTATGGCGCCGACCTCGCCGGAGCCGACATGCTTGTCGGCAAGGTGCTGCGCAGTCCCCATGCCCACGCCCGGATCCTTGCCATCGACACCGCCAGAGCCGAGGCCTTGCCGGGCGTCAAGGCGATCGTCACCCGCGATGATTTTCCCGACATCGGATCGCAAGGAACGGTCAAGGGAGAGGTCGAGGAGAGCGTCTGGGACGTGGCCCGCAATGTCATGGCCCGGGACAAGGCGCTCTACGAAGGCCATGCGGTTGCCGCTGTGGCGGCGACATCGACGGCGGTCGCCCTCCAGGCGCTCAAGCTTGTCGACATCACCTGGCAGGTGTTGCCCCATGTCACGGATGTCGACGAGGCCATGAGGCCCGATGCGCCCCTGCTGCACGACGACATGATCACGGTCGGCATGGATCCGGCACCCGAGGGACCATCCAACATCGCCGAATACCGGAAGGTCGAAATGGGTGACATCGAAGCCGGATTCGCCGCTGCCGATGTCATCGTCGAGCGGACATTCAGGACCGAGGCCGCCCACCAGGGTTATATCGAACCCCATGCCTGCGTGGCCTCGGCGTCTGCTGACGGCGTCGCCGAACTGTGGTGCTGCACCCAGGGCCACTTCTCTGTGCGCGACATGTGCGCCAACATCCTCGGCATGGATCTGGCAAGCCTGCGCGTGACATCCTCGGAGATCGGCGGCGGTTTCGGCGGCAAGACCACCGTCTTTCTCGAGCCTGTCGCTCTCCTGCTGTCGCGCAAGTCCGGCCGGCCGGTCAAGATGACGATGAGCCGCGACGAGGTTTTCCGTGGATCCGGGCCGACGTCGTCGACGAGCATCACGGCCCGGATCGGCGCCACCCGCGATGGTCGGATTACCGCCTGTGACGCCACCTTCAGATATCAGGGTGGCGCATTCCCGGGATCGCCCGTCGGTATCGGGGCCGTGTGCGGCATGGCCGCCTACGATTGTCCGAACGTGGTGCTTCACTGCCATGACGTGGTGGTGAACCGTCCCAAGGCTGCCGCCTACCGCGCGCCAGGCGCGCCGATGGCGTCCTTCGCCATCGAATCGCTCCTCGATGAGATCGCCTGCAAGCTCGACATCGATCCTATCGAACTGCGTCTCAGGAATGCCGTGAAGGAAGGCTCAAGTTCCGTCTACGGTCCGACCTTCGGCGCCATCGGTTTCGTCGAGTGCCTCGAGGCGGCGCGCGATCATCCTTTGCTCGAAGCCGTCCCCGGACCCAACCAGGCGAGGGGAATCGCAGCCGGTTTCTGGCCGAACTTCGGCGGTCAGACCAGCGTGACGGTCAACGTCAACACCGACGGCACCGTTCTCGTATCGCTGGGGACGCCCGACATCGGCGGCAGCCGCGCCAGCATGTGTCTGATGGCCGCCGAGGAACTCCAGATTCCCTATGAGAGGGTGAAGGCGATCATCGCTGATACCAGTGCGCTGGGGCACAACGATACCACCGGCGGCAGCCGGGTCACCCATTCGGCGGGCCTTGCCACCATCGAGGCCTCGCGCAAGGTCATCGACATCATGAAGCAGCGCGCCGCCGCCGTGTGGGAGATCGATGTCGAGGCCGTGGTCTGGGACGAGGGGTGCGTGCGTCCGTCGGGTCCGAATGCCGGCAACCATGAACCGCTGACCTTCGAGGCGATCGCCGCCATGGCGTCTGCGACCGGCGGGCCGATTGCCGGCCATGCGGAAATCAATGCCGAGGGCGCCGGCGCGAGCTTTGCCGTGCATGTCTGCGATCTCGAAGTGGACCCGGAGACCGGTCGGGTCACCATCCTGCGTTACCTCGCGGTTCAGGATGCGGGCAAGGCCATCCACCCGGACTATGTCGAGGGCCAGTACCAGGGCGGCGTGACCCAGGGCATCGGCTGGGCGCTCAACGAGGAGTACATCTACGGCAGCGACGGCGTCCTGCAGAACCCCGGTTTTCTCGACTACCGCATTCCCGTCGCCTCCGATCTGCCGATGATCGACACCGTCATCGTCGAGGTGCCCAACCCCGGTCACCCCTATGGCGTGCGTGGTGTCGGAGAAACACCCATCGTGCCGCCGCTTGCCACTGTGGCCAACGCCGTGTCGCGCGCCATTGACCGGCGCATGACCGAAACCCCGATGTCGCCTCCGCGCATTCTTGCGGCCATCGACGAGGTGTCATGATCGACGTGCGGCTCGGTGCAACGCTGCGCTCCATGGCGGGAGGACGCCAATCGTTCCCGGTTGAAGCCGGGACGGTCAGGCAGGTGCTCGAGCGTCTGCAGGGTGCTTACCCTGAACTTTCCGAGGTGCTCGATCAGGGCGTGGCGGTTGCCATCGACGGCCGCATCTATCGCCATGCAATGCTGCAGACCGTGCCCGATGGCGCGGAGGTCTATCTCATGCCCCGTGTCGCCGGAGGATAACCATGGCCATCCACGAACCCGTCACGCCGGGAGGGGCAGACTCGCTTGCGGCGTTCCGCAGGGACGGGGTCGTCTGTCTGCGCGGGATCTTCTGCGAGTGGGTCGACATGCTTCGCCTGGGTATCGAGAAGAACCTCGACGAACCGGGAGAGGACGCGAAACTCTACCACGACGAGGCCGGCAGGCTGTTCATGAGCGACTACTGCAACTGGCAGAGAATCCCGGAGTACGAGACCTTCGCGCGGCAGGGGCCCGGCGCCAGGATCGCCGCCGAACTGATGGGTTCCGCCACGGTCCGCCTCTTTCACGAGCATGTGCTGGTCAAGGAGGCCGGAGCCGGTCTGGGGACGCCGTGGCACCACGACCAGCCCTACTATTGCGTCGACGGCGGGCAGAATGTGTCCATGTGGGTGCCGGTGGACCCGGTGGCACGCGATACCAGTCCGGAGTTCATTGCCGGCTCGCACCGCTGGAAGCGTAGGTTCACGCCCGAGCGCTTCAACGGCCAGCCGCTCTATGGAGATGACGACGATCACGAACCGTTGCCGGATATCGACGCCGACCGTTCGGCGTTCGATATCCGGGGCTTCGATCTCGAGCCGGGTGACGTCATCTGCTTCCATTTTCTGACGGTCCATGGCGCGCCGGCCAACCGGTCCCCGGTGACGCCGAGGCGGGCCATCTCCATGCGCTGGATCGGCGACGATGCGCGCTTTGCGATACGGGCCGGTCCGACCTCTCCGCCCTTGCGGGGCGTTGCCCTGGATCCGGGCGACGCAATGATCGCGCCCGAGTTCCCCGTCTGCTGGCCCCGGACATCGTGCGTCTCCTGACCACTGGCCTGAGCCGGGTTTGTGTCTTCTCGCCGGATGCGGGCGATACCGCCGCAGCCGTCGGCAACGACGGAGTCGATGTGGTGGCGACGGTGACACTGATTCTCTGGATCGAGGGCGTGTGCGGCGACCTTCTGCGTCCGGTGCTCGAGGACGGCGAGGCGTCCGTGGGCGTCCGGGTCGCCGTCGATCATACCGGTCCCGCCCGCACGACACGGCCGGTCACCGTCGAGGCAAGGGTCGCAGCGGTCAAAGGCCGCAGGGTCACCTTTGCCGTTGCCGCCCGCCAGGACGGCCGCGAGGTGATGACCGGGGAGCACCACCGGAGTGTCGTGTCGCTTGACCGGTTTCTCGAGGGTGCGCAACCGACGCCTGCATCAGGTGAACGGGTCTCCTTCTGGTTTGACGTCATCTCCCCCTGGTCCTATCTCGCCTCGCTCACCCTTGGCCGGCTGGCGCAGCGCCGGGGTGTCGGCGTCGACTGGCGTCCGCTCCATCTCGCCAATCTCATGACTGCGGTCGATGGCATGAAGCCCCTGGAACAGAATCCGCGGCGGCGTGCCTGGTATCTCCAGGACATCGAGGATCGCATGGTCGCGGCAGGCCTGCCCTATCATCCGCATGCCGGACAGCCGATGAGACCGTCACGGGCGCTGCGCTGCATGGCCCATGCCGCCGACTGCGGCCTTGCGGAACCCTTCGTGACGCAGGTCATGCGCGGCTACTGGGCCGAAGGCGCTGACATCACCGATACGGATGTTCTTCAGGGAATGGCGGACCGGGTGGATCTCGGTCCACGGTCCATGGCGGATGTCGCCGTCGATCCTCGCTACAAGGACGTCATTGCCGCCAACACCCGCGATGCCGCCGAGGCTGGCCTCTTCGGCGTTCCCGCCTTCATCTTTCGCGACAAGCTCTATTTTGGCAGCGACCGCATGGACATGCTCGAGGCGGCCATGGCGCTGCCGGAGACGGCGCCGTAGGGTGAATGGGGCAAACCGCCGTTTGAGGCGTGTACCCCCGGCTCATCGTCAATGCCACCGGGATAAAGTCGAGGCGCTCCCCGACAAGCTTGACCGGGTTGGTGATCTCCCCGCCCCGTGGCGGTCACCCTACGGAATGCCGTTCTCGCCCAGCACTCGACCAAGCGACCCCGTAGGTACGCCTGACATATCCTTGTCCCGATACCCCCGGAAGGTCGCGACCAGGACAAAGATCACGATCAGAGTAATGGGGACAATTGGCGCGATCGCCAGGAACACAAGGTGATCGCTTGACTCAGATCCCCGGGTGAGGATGTGGCAAAGCACCACCAGTTCCATGAATACCGCAAGGACGGCGACAGCACCCGCTCCGACAAAACTCCAAAATCGCAGCCAGTACCTCTGTCGTTCCATCGCGACGAGTGCCTTGGCGAGCTGCTCTTGTTCGGTGCCGAGGAACCAGTCTTCCTTGCTATCTCCTCCGGGGGCGTCGTTCGGCGGGTCTCCAATCACGAAAGAGTCGGTCATGCTTGTTGCCTTTGCCTGTTTTCCCGGCCCAGCTTCTTGTAGTAGTTCTTGATCTCTTCGTCCCTGATGTTGGCGTTCTTGCGTCCACCAGTCCGTTTTCGAGTTGTTTCCCATGGAGATCCGGGACGGTGGGTGATCCGTGAAAGCTCCAACCCGCTGCGTCTGCCGCAGACCTCCCGGATCTGGTCCAGCAACTGTGTCGTCCGTTTATCGGACTTGGGAATCCTGGGGGTCGTCTCCGTCAGATCATCCAGGTTCAACTCTGTGGCGAAGTCCATGATCGGCCGGCGTCCTCGATGCTTGAACTCGTGGTAAAGCGACGCAAACACGGGGCCATACGGCCACGCTTCGGCATACTCGTCGTCGACCAGCGGTTCATCGAGAGCGGCATGACGGACATCCATCGCCGCATCGTGGCGGCCCGGTGCCGGGCGGCGTCAACCATGTCGACCCGTTCCGCGAGGGCAACGGGCGCATCCAGTTCCAGTATCTGAAGCAGACCGTCGCGCGCGCCGGTCATGCTCTCGACCTGACCCGGATCGACCGCGCCAACTGGTTCGATTGCCTTGCGCCGGCCCAATACGCGCGATCATGCCGCCATGACCCGCTGCGCCGCCGACGCGCTGATACAGTCGGCCGCGCCGCCATCCGCCGGCGCCCGGTTGCCACGCCGCCGTCCTGCTTCCATCTCCATTGCCGCGCCCTTCTTCATCGAGAGGAGAGGTTTGGCTGTGATGATCGGGGCGTCCGACGACCGTTTTCCCTCATCGGCACGAAGGAGTGTAGACGGCATCATGGCGATGTCCGCAACACGGCGGCGACGTTCCTGGTTCATGTCCTCGGCACCGGCCTGGCCGACGATTGCTCTGCGGTCGAGCGGTTTCGTGCTCTTGTGGGCGGCGACATCGTCCCTGCCCTACCGAGGCGCTCGGGCGGGGGCGCAAGACGAAGCGCACGGTCGTCTCGCGCAAGAAGGCCCGGGCGATGCGTCCCGACATCACCTGCACCGGCCTCAGGACCCGCGGCGCGCGAGGATGATTCCGGCGGCGGCGATCAGCGACATGCCCATGGCCACCATGACGGTCGGAACGTCGCCGAAGACGAGGTAGCCCAGGACCACAGCCACCAGGAGGGATGAGTATTCGAAGGGGACGACGAAGCTTGCCTCTCCCTTGCGGTAGGCAAAGATGATGAGAAAGTGGGCGGAGCCTGCGAGCAGGCCGGCCAGGGTGATGAGCCAGAGGTTGAATCCTCCGGCCATCTGCCAGGTGCCGGGGACGATGAGAACCGGCACGAGACCTGTCAGGACAAAGGCGACAGTGGTGTAGAAGGCTGTCACCGGTGCCGGCTCCGTCGCTCCCAGACGTCGCGCCAACAGCACCGTGATGGCCACCGAGATGGCTGCGCCCATGCCCCACAGCACCGCCGGCCTGAAGGCGTCGCCGCCCGGCTGCACGATGATGAGGGCGCCGGCGAAGCCAACGCAGATCGCCGCCCAGCGGACAAGGGAGACCCTTTCCCCCAGAAAGATGCGGCTCAAGATCGCCACGATGAACGGTGCCGAGTAGGTGACGGCTGCGGCATCGGCGATGGGAAGTTCGATGATGGCCCGCAGGAAGAAGGTGTAGGCCAGCGCCATGGCCATGCCGCGGCAGGCCTGTCCCCAGGGACGCCGGGTCTTCAGGTGTCGCCAGGTGCGGCTGACGGAGAGCGCGATGAAGACCGGCAGAAACGCGACGCAGCTCCTCAGCAGGATGAAACTGAAGGGATCGACATGCTGCGTCACCGTCTTGGCGAGGACGTCGCAGACCGTGAGCAAACAGACGCCGGCGGTCACCGAGGCAATGGCAAGTCCGGGCTGATCATTCATGGCAAACGCGGGTGCCGTCGAGGACGGGCGGTTGAGCCTGTCTTGACTTTGCCGACAATTGCGGGTGTTGTTCCGCAGTCCGCCCTTGATGGGGATGCATGAAGAAGTCCGTCTCCCGGTTCCAGGCCTGCAGCCTTGACGATCTGAAATCGCATTTGATCGATTCTGGCGTACGCTTTCTGTTGCCTTCCTATGTCGACATGCACGGCGTGTCGAAGTCGAAGATGGTGCCCATGAGCCACTTCGACCGGGCGATGGCAGGTTCGGAGCTGTGCACGGGCGCGGCGCTCGACGGCGTGCCCCAGGACATCAGCGACGAAGAAGTGGCGGCCCATCCGGATCCTGCCTCGTGCACGATCCAGCCGTGGATGCCCGATGTCGCCTGGTTCGCCAGCAATCTCCATTGTGAGGGACAACCTTTCGAGCCATGCAGCCGGAACATTCTTGGCCGCGTCATCAGCAAGGCTGAATCTCTCGGTTTCGGCATGAATCTCGGCGTCGAGACGGAATTCTTCGTGTTCCGGGATGATGGTTCGCCGTGCCAGCCGATGAGTCTGAGACACAATCTCGACAAGCCCGCCTACGATACCTCGCGGTTGCTCGACAACATCGGTTGGCTGGGCGAACTCGTCGACGCCATGAATGCGCTGGGTTGGGACGTTTACAGCTTCGATCACGAGGACGGCATCGGCCAGTTCGAGATCGACTTTTCCTATGCCGACGTCATGACCATGTCCGACCGCATCGTCTTCTTCCGCCGCATGGCCAACGAGATCGCGCGGCGCCATGGTGGCTTTGCCTCGTTCATGCCCAAGCCCTTCGGGCACTACGCCGGAAGCGGTGCTCATTTCAACATGTCGCTCTGCGACACGGCCACGGGCGCCAATCTGTTCGATGCCGACGATGACCCCAGGGACTGTGGTCTTTCGGCGTCGGGTTATCACTTCGTTGCCGGACTGCTGCGCCATCTTCCCGCCATATCGGCGGTGGTGGCGCCAACGGTCAACAGTTACAAGCGCCTGATCCTCAAGGGCAGCAATTCGGGGTTCACCTGGGCTCCCGTCTTCTGTTCTTACGGCAACAACAACCGCACCAACACCATCCGCATCCCCGGCGGGGGCGGACGTGTCGAACTCCGTCTCGCCGACTCGGCGGGAAATCCCTATCTTGGCGCGGCCATGGTGCTCGCGGCCGGTCTCGAGGGAATCGACGAAGAACTCGATCCCGGCGAACCGCACCGCGAGAACCTCTATGTCACAAGCGAGGAGGAGCGTCGCAGAATCGGCGTCGGCACCCTGCCGCGTACGCTGGGCGAGGCGCTTGATGCCTTTGCGTCGAGCGATCTGGCTCGCCGGACGTTCGGAGACGCCATGTTCGAGGCCTGGCTCGCCCACAAGAGGGACGAGTGGCTTGCCTATCTCAACCATGTCAGTGAGTGGGAGCGTGATCGGTACCTGCGCTTCTTCTGACATTCGCGACCCGGCGGCCGGCTTGTCTGGGGACAAGCCGGGAAGAGGGCATTCAACACTGCAAAGAAGGTCAACCACATGACACCTGAAGAACTTCAATCCGCCCTGGATTGGTCGGTGATGGTCGGGGCCGAAGCCTACTACTGGTGGGCGATTGGTCTCATGATTGCCATTCACGCAGGGTTCCTGATGTACGAGATGGGAGCCTCCCGGGTGAAGAACACGCTGGCGTCCGGCTGCAAGAACATTCTCGCCTTCGCCTTCATCATTCCGACGATGTTCATGTTTGGCTGGTGGGTCTATCTCGCCTTCCCGCACGGCATCGTTCCCAGCATGGAGTATGGATTGTCCGGTGAACCGTGGAGCGAGTTCATGGGCCCCAATCTGTCCGACAACATCACCGGTGTGGTCTGGGGAGCGTTTGTGCTGTTCTCCGCCACCACCGCCTCGATCATGTCCGGCTCCGTCATCGAGCGCATCCGCATGGGGGCTTTCATCATTCTTGCCGTGGTCCTGGGCTCGTTTGCCTGGCTGATCGCCGCATCATGGGGATGGCACCCGGAAGGCTGGCTCGTCACCGAGTTCGGCTACCATGACGTTGGTGCTTCCGGCGTGGTGCACATCATCTCCGGGTTCTTTGCGCTCGGTGTGCTGATCAATCTCGGCCCGCGTGTTGGCAAGTTCGGTCCCAATGGCGAGATCAACAATCTTCAGGGTCACAGTGTGCCCATGACGATTGCCGGCCTGATGATCATCATCATCGGCTTCGTCGGCTTCCTCGGCGCCTGCCTGCTCTATAACGGCACCGGTCAGTGGGCGAACATCTACGGTGGTCCGACGACACTGTCGTCGTGGTCCTTCAATCTGCTGATGAGCTTCTCCGGTGGTATCATCGGTGCCTATGCGGTCACCCGTGATCCCTTCTGGATGATGTCGGGGGCGCTGGGTGGCATCTTTGCGGCTGCTGCCGGGCTCGATCTCTACTATCCGCCACTGGCCTTTGCTCTTGGCTTTGCCGGCGGTGTGCTGATCCCCTATGGCCAGCGCTTCCTCGAGAAGATGCGTATCGACGATGCGGTGGGTGCCGTGTCGGTGCATGGTTTCTGCGGGGTCCTGGGTGTTCTGGCCTGCGGTGTTTTCCTTGACGGCTATCCGGCCGTCTCGGAGACCATACCGGGCATCACCTTCTGGGGTCAGCTTGTCGGCTGTGTGGTCATGGTGCTCATCGGTTTCGTGCCGGGCTACGTGGTGTCGCTGATACTCAGGATGATGGGTATCCTGCGTGCAAACGACGCCATCCAGCAGGTCGGCATGGATCTGGAGATTCCTTCTCCTGCCTATCCTGAGCAGATCACCTCACACCTTCACTGGCGTGGCTGACGCGGCTGCGTCGAGTCACGTTATCCGAAAGGAGAACAAACATGTTTGGTGGAAGCCCGATTGAATCCTGGGAAGGAGCCACGGCGGTCTACAGTTATGCCGGATCCGGTGGCGTTCATCTCTTCTTCTGGATTTCGGTCCTCCTGTGTGTCGGCACGATTGTCGCGTCGATCATCTCGGAGAACCGTGCAGAGGCGGAAGCAACGCGTCTGCTGAAAGAAAAGCAGAAGTAACCGTGAGAAGGGCAGCCGGTTCCGGCTGGCTGCCCTTCGTTTCCTACATGACGCCGACGAGGCGCACGGCGTCATGGACCGCGGCGTGGATGTTCCGGCTTTCGACGGCATCGCCGAGACGAAAGAGTTGAAAGGCGCCCCCGGGATTGCTGCAAATCTCCTGGGGCCGGCGCTGGATCAGCGCCTCGTAGTCGACCTCGCCGCGATTGACCGACATCTCGCGCAGTGCGAAGTAGAGATCGGCGGCGGGAAGGGTGCCGTGTTCGATCACCACCTGGTCGACGAGGCGCTCGCCGATGTCACCCCCGGTGAATTCGCTGAAGAGCGTCGCCCGCAGGCGGTTTCCCTGACGTTCCAGTCTCGAGACCCTGGTGTTGATGGTGACGGTGACGCCGTGCTTGTGGAAGAACTCGGCATAGGGCGCATGGGTGAGCGCGCCCAGTTCGGGCGCGAATGTGCGTTCCGGCGAGACGATCTCGACACTTGATCCGGCGTCGGCCGCCAGCCAGGCGGCCTGCATGCCCGGTTGATGCCCGTTGTCGTCGAAGACGAGAACCTCGGCCGCCGGAGAGACGGTGCCGGCAAGCAGATCCCAGGAACTGACGGCAAGGCTGGAACCCTCATCCAGAATCTCCTTGTTGGGGATCCCGCCCGTGCAGACAAGAACGACATCGGGGTCGAGGGCGAGCACGTCGTCGGCACACGCCAGCATGTTGCAGCGCACATCGATGCCCAGCCGGCCGAGACGGGCAAGACGCCAGTCGATGATGCCGATGAGGTCCTTGCGGTTGGCCGTGCGCGCCGCCAGAAGAATCTGCCCCCCGGGCCGGTTCGCGGCCTCCAGCACGACCACGTCGTGGCCGCGCTCGCCAGCGACGCGGGCAGCCTCAAGGCCGGCCGGTCCCGCACCCACCACGACGATGCGCCGCTGGGGGCCCGATCGCGGCGCCACCAGCTGCGGCAGCGAGGCCTCGCGGCCCGTCGAAGGATTGTGGACACAGAGCGCGCCGGTTCCCGCATAGACACTTTCAAGGCAGTAGGTGGCGCCGACACAGGGCCGTATGTCGTCCTCGCGACCCTCGACGATGCGGTTGACGATATGGGGGTCGGCGATGTGCGCCCGGGTCATGCCCACCATGTCGAGCTGGCCGGTGGCGATGGCGTGGCGCGCCGTTGCGATATCGGCAATCTTGTTGGCGTGGAACACCGGAAAGTGTGTCTCGGCGCGGATGCCGCCAGCAAAGGCGAGGTGGGGAGAGGCCGCCATGCCGGCCACCGGAATGATGTCGGTGAGAGCCCGGTCGTGATCGATGTGGCCCTTGATGACGTTCAGGAAGTCGATCTGGCCCGTGGCGATAAAACGCCGGGCGATCTCAAGGCCGGCTGCGCGCCCGTAGCCCTTGCGCCAGTCCTCGTCGAGAGACATGCGGATACCGACGATGAAGTCGCCGCCAACGGCGCCACGCACCTCGTCGAGCACCGCCATGGCAAAGCGCAACCGGTTGTCGAGACTGCCGCCCCACTGATCGTCGCGCCGGTTGGTGGCGGGAGACCAGAACTGGTCCATCAGGTGACCGTAGGCCTCGAATTCGATACCGTCGAGTCCTGCTTCGGCCATGCGCGCGGCCGCCAGTCCATAGTCCCTGACGACCCTCTCGATGTCCCAGTCCTCCATCTCCTTGGGAAAGGCGCGGTGTGCGGGTTCGCGCACCATGGAGGGCGCCAGGACGGGGAGCCAGTGCTCCTTGTTCCAGTTGGTTCGCCGTCCAAGATGGGTGAGCTGGATCATCACTGCCGTGCCGTGGTCGTGGCAGGCATCAGCGAGTCGGCGCAGGCCTGAGACCACCTCGTCCTTCCACGCCTGGACGTTCATGAAGGCCTGGGCCGAATCCTTCGAGACCACGGTGGAGCCGGCGATCATGGTGAGTGCCATGCCACCTCTTGCCTTCTCCTCGTGGTAACGCACGTAGCGCTCCCCCACGAGACCGTCCTCGGTGTAGCCCGGCTCATGCGCCGTCGACATGATCCGGTTTTTCAACGTGAGGTGCTTCAGACGGTAGGGCTGCAGAAGGGGATCACTCATGGGCCATCACTCATGGGCCGTTGTCCACGCAACGCATCATGCATAGCACACTTCGCGGTGCGGTTGATCTGCCGGGATGACCCTGCCGGCGCAGGATCTGATCATGCTGATCCGGCAGAATGACGGTACATTGCCGAGGAGGCGTCGCGCAAGGAAGTGCGCAATGCTGCGTGATGAAGAAACCGCGCGTATGGAGGCTCTATGCGAAGGGGTCCCGGATCATGACTGACGGTGGCGGATCGTCGCCAGGCCGTGATGCGGTCTCTTGCTTGCCGTGTCCGGCGTCTTCCCCGAGACTTGCAGGCCAGTATCAGGAAAGAGGCTGGATCATGGGTGGACGGCTTGACGGGAAGACTGCGCTTGTCACCGGAGGAGGACGCGGGATCGGAGCCGGCATCGCGAGGGTTTTCGCGGCCCAGGGTGCGCGGGTCCTGATCGCAACGCGCACCGTTGCCCGCGGCGAGGCGGTCGCCCGCGAAATCGTGAAGACAGGTGGCGAGGCGTCGGCCATGGCGAGCGATGTCGCCGAGACGGATCAGGTTGCGACGATGATCGCCGAGGCTCGCAAGCGCCTCGGTGTCATCGATATCGTCGCCCACAACGCAGGCGTTTTCCCGTCATCGACGATCGCCAGGATGAAGGAGGCCGAGTGGGACCACGTGCTCAATACGAATCTCAAGAGTCTCTTTCTGATTGCCAAGGCCGTTCTCCCGCACATGGTTCGCCGCCGTTACGGGCGTATGATCGTCACGTCGTCGATCTCGGGCCCGCGGGTGGCCATGCCTGGGTGGAGCCACTACTGCGCCTCGAAGGCCGGTGTGAACGGCTTCATCAAGGCGGCTGCGCTGGAAGTGGCCCGGCAGGGCATCACGATCAACGCCGTCGAACCAGGCAACATCCAGATCCGCCGTCCTGGCTCGCGCGAGGCACGCGAGCACGAGAAGACGATGGTTCCCGCCATCCCGATGGGGGAACTCGGCATGCCCGAGGATATCGCCCATGCGGTCCTCTATCTCGCCAGCGACGAGGCGCGTTACGTGACCGGTCAGACCATCGTCGTCGACGGCGGCCAGACCCTTCCCGAAAGCCAGGCGGGCGTGATCTAGCAGGCGCACGGCCTGGCCATGAATCGCATGTTCATCCGGTCGCGATCCTCGACCGCGACGGTGATCCCAAACCCGTGACGTGATGCGTACGTCCCTTGATCTTCTCGCCCCCATCAGGGCTGCTCGGCTTTGCCGTCACCGGCTGGCTCGTGATCGTTGCCGCTGTCGCTTTCTCACAGACCCCTGCCCGATCACGCGGCGCCTCCACCAGACGCGCGAGGGCAGGTGCCCTGCGCGGAAGTGCTTCTGAGCCATCGCAAGCGACAGAAAGCACGGGGCGTCTCGTCCCCACCATGAACCGCATCGCGTCGAAGACCTTGCGTTTGGCACTGAGGTCGTCGCCCCTTCTGCACGGCACAATCGCTGGCGGATTGCGCGATTTCAGATGGGTCCCCGCATCGCCGATCCAGGTGGAACGAAAGACCGATTCCTGACCCCCGGCGGGGGCGAGGGAGCACTCTGATGGTGCTGTCGGTGGAATGATACCGTGTTGGGACTGACAGCCTCGAAGGCCGATGCGCCCCAGGCGCCCCCTCTGCAACGCATCCGCATCAGTCTGCGACGATTAGGTTGCGTGCGAGGAATTCAACACCATGATACAGTCTCCAGAAGATTGGGAGTGTCTGCGGGGTTTTCGCAACGGTGTGCGACCGGGGCGGGACTTGACACCCTTTAAGGCAGCCCATGACGGTGGTCTGCGCGCCCGAAGAGCCAGGAGGAATGCCATGGATAACCTCGAAGTGTGGATCACGCCGACAATCCTGATCGCTGCCTGTGCCTTTCTCTGGCAGCAGATTTCCGGCTTGCGCCGGGATATGGAGACCCTGCGCCGGGACATGGAGACCAAGTTCGGCGATGTGCGCAAGGATTTGGCAGGGCTTGCGGAACGCATCGGACGTCTTGGGGGCAAGGCCGACTTCCTCGAGACCTTCATCACCCGCCGCAACGACCCGGAACCCGCCGGATAGACGGCTCCAGACGTTTCTTGTCGCGATGACCGACGGCGGGATCTTCCTGGCCCGCATCGCTGACCCAGGTGGAATGACAGGCTGATCCGTGAATTCAGGCAGGGCGCTGGTGCCGTGTTGGGACTGGCAGCCTCGAAGGCCGATGCGCTCCAGGCGAGCCCTCTGCAACGCATCCGCGTCAGTCTGCGACGATAGGTTGCGTGCGAGGAGTTCAACACCATGATACAGTCTCCAGAAGATTGGGAGTGTCTGCGGGGTTTTCGCAACGGTGTGCGACCGGGGCGGGACTTGACACCCCTTAAGGCAGCCCATGACGGTGGCCTGCGCGCCCGGAGAGCCAGGAGGAATGCCATGGATAACCTCGAAGTGTGGATCACGCCGACGATCCTGATCGCTGCCTGTGCCTTTCTCTGGCAGCAGATTTCCGGCTTGCGCCGGGATATGGAGACCCTGCGCCGGGACATGGAGACCAAGTTCGGCGATGTGCGCCGGGACATGGAGACCAGGTTCGGCGATGTGCGCAAGGATTTGGCAGGGCTTGCGGAACGCATCGGACGTCTTGAGGGCAAGGTCGACTTCCTCGAGACCTTCATCACCCGCCGCAACGACCCGGAACCCGCCGGATAGGCGGCTCCAGACGTTTCTTGTCGCGATGACCGACGGCGGGATCTTCCTGGCCCGCATCGCCGATCCAGGTGGAACGCCCGGCTGACTTCTGGTGCCTCACAGGCCAGTCCCTGCCAGGTGAGTGGGCGAAGACGATCGATGCACGGATACAGGATCATGCTCTCCTGGAGCAACGAGGATCAGGCGTTCGTCGCCGAGGCCCCGGAATTGCCCGGTTGCATGGCGCATGGCGACGATCAGGTATCTGCATTGCGGAACATCAAGGAGGCCATGGGTTTCTGGATTGATCGGGCGCGTGAACCGGGGCGCCCGGTGCCACAAGACCAGGAGGCGAACATCTGATGCTGGCCCCACCTCAAGGACCATGGCGCAAGCGAGCGATTGGGTGAAGCCTGACGTGGTCACACGCACGACGGCGTGCGTTCGGGGGCATCCCCATCCTGCTGGCGGGCATCGCCGTCTTCCGCACGCAGCGCGACGCACCATGCTCTATGGCCAAGACTGACGAAAGAGAGACTGGATGATGCCGCAAACACGCACGATCGGCGTTCTGCCGGTCAACGACACGACCAACGGCTGGAGCCGCATTCTCGCGCCCCGCACGCCGTGCCGCGCTCTTGCCCGGGATACCGTCGCTGACTGGGTCGTCGTGGGCGCGGGATGGGCCGGGCTGGCGGCGGCGCGTCGTCTCGCCGAAAACAGGCCCGATGACAGCATCGCGCTGATCGAGGCGGGCGAAGCGGGAGAGAACGCGTCTGGACGCAACAGCGGCTTTGCCATCGATCTTCCCCACAATATCGGTGACTCGCTGGCCGAACTCGAGGGCAGCCATCGCTTCATGGCCCTGGCGCGCGCCGCCATCGATCACCTTGACGACGCCGTCAAGCGTCATGGCATCGACTGCGACTGGAGCCGTCGGGGCAAGTACCATGCCGCGCGTTCGGCGCGCGGCATGGGGGAGATTCTCGAGCCCTTCGCCCGCGAACTCGAGGCGCTTGGAGAACCATTCCGCTGGCTGGACCGGGATGCTCTTGCCGGCGAGGTCGGGACACCCGCCTTCCACGCGGCGGTCCATACGCCGGGCTGCGTTCTCTTCAATCCGGCGGCTCTGACCCGCGGTCTGGCGGACCACCTTCCTGCGGGAGTCCGCCTCTACGAGAACACCCCGGTCACGTCGATGACGCTGCGAAACGGTGTGGAACTGGTGACGCCGGGAGGCAACCTGCGGGCGGCGCGCATGATTCTTGCCACCAACGGCTTTGCCCGCGAATTCGGGTTCTTCGGGCGCCAGCTCGTGCCGGTCGCCGCCCATGCCAGCCTGACGCGCCCCCTGAGCGAGACGGAGCGCCAGGCGCTCGGCGGCGAGGACGACTGGGGAATCACGCCGGCCAATGCCATTGCCGGCGTGACCATGCGGTTTACGAGGGATCACCGCATCCTGATTCGCCAGGGATTCCGCTACGCGCCCGCGTTCCGGGTCACGGGATCGCAACAGATGGCGGCACGGCGCGCCCACGAGGCCTGTTTCCGGTCCCGGTTTCCCATGCTGGGCGACGTGACGATGGAGCACACCTGGACCGGGTTCATCTGCCTGTCACGCAACGGTGCGCCAGGCTTCGGTCAGGTCGCCGGCAACGTCTGGGCCGCCGTCTGCCAGAACGCGGTCGGTGTCACCAAGGGCACCATCGGCGGGCTGCTCGCCGCTGACATGGCGTGCGGACGCGACAATGACCTGATCCCCTGCATGGAGAGTCTCGGCACCCCCCGGGCGCTGCCTCCTGCCTTCCTCACGCGTCTGGGCGTGACGTTGCGCCTCGCCGGAGAAGTGTGGTTCAACCGGCACGAGAAGTAGGGCAGCATCCTCTCACTCGATGCTCTCCAGAAGCGTGTCAACACGCCGGTACTCGCCCGTCGCCGGATCGAAGAGATCCCTGAGGCGCGTCCACCGTTCACGCGCCCCGTCGGCATTGCCCGCGAGCGCCGCAGCGAGCCCGGTGACGTAGAGGGCATGGGGGTTGTCGGGCCGGACTTCGAGAACCTGTTCCATGTCACCAAGCGCGCGGGCGTCAACACTTGTCGTGCGGTTGACGGGTGCCGCCACCGCAGCGGCGAAGCCGTCCACGAGATCGATGTCGCCCGGCGCAAGTTCGAGGGCCCGCTCATAGGCCAGACGGGCCTTCGGCCAGTCCTCCAGAACGGTGTAGGAGTGAGCGAGACGCTTCCATCCCTCGAGATCGTCCGGTTCATCCTCGAGTCGCCGGGCAAGGCCCTCGACCATCCCCGTGATCATGGTCATGGTGTCCTCTTGTGCGTCGCCCGGTGTTCCCCCGGCATCCGAGATGTGACGGCGCAGTTCACTGATCCAGGGCGCGTCGTCAGGTGAATCGTCGAGAAGATCGCGCCACACGACCAGCGCGCCCGAGGTGTCGCCGGCCTGCGCCAGGGCAACGCCGCCATAGAAGCGCGCCACGGGCTGAGCGGCGTCAATGCCGAGAGATTGTGCGAACAGGAGCCGGGCTGCAGGAGTCACGAGTCCGTCGTGGGCGAGCACGATGAATTCGCCCTGCCGGGCGAGCAGTTCCGCATTGCCGGGATCCAGGACCGCCGCCTCGGCCATGGCGAGCGCCGCCTCGCCATAGCGCCTGGAAAGACCCTGGGCATTGGCAATCCAGATCCAGGCATCGATGTCCGTCGGTTCCTCGACGAGGCGGCTGCGGGCGCGCTCGAGGTGCGTGGCGCGTTCGGGGTCGCTGCCGGCCACATGGCGATCGGCAAGCGGCTGGTCAGCGAGGTGCGGCGATCCGATTGCCATGTAGATGGCCAGCGCTCCGGCGACGACAGCAAAGAAAACCGCGACGATGAGGCCGCGACGTTGCAGGCCACCACCCGACGACAGAAAGGGCAGCGCCAGCAGGACGACGGCGGCCGCGATGATGTTGGCGAATGCCAGGTGGATCATGGCCCGTTCCCTGCCCTCCGGTGACGCCGCAGGGCCAACGCGATCACCAGGGCGCCTGCCGCGAGCGCCACCACGGGCGCTCCCCAGAGCATGACCGTGTCGCCGCGCAGCGGCGGCTTGAGCAGCACGTAATCGCCGTAGCGCTCGACAATCCAGGCCACGGCAGCCTCGTCGCTGTCTCCCGCCTCGATACGCTGGCGCAGGATCATCCTCAGATCGCGCGCCAGGGGTGCATCGGAATCCTCGATCGACTGGTTCTGGCACACCAGGCAGCGCAGTTCGCGCTCCAGATCACGAGCGCGCGCTTCCATGGCAGGGTCGGCAAGCATCTCGTCAGGCTCCACGGCGTCGAGGGCATCCGGTGCGGCGACGAACAGCAGGAAGGGCACGAGAAGGGGGCGCCAGCGACCTCCGCAAGTCCGCCGTCGCTGCCCGCCGGTCACGATGGCCCCGCTCTGCGGCGCAGGAGGCCGATGGCGCCTCCTGTCGCCATCAGCAGGGCGCCGCCCCAGATCCACGGGACCAGGGGGTTGTGGTAGAGGCGCACGACATGGGCGCCGTCACCCACGGCATCGCCCATGACGACGTAGAGATCGGCCACAAGCGTTGTATGGATGGCAGCCTCCGTGGTCTGCGTCGCCTGAACCAGATAGGAACGCCGTTCCGGTGCGAGGCGGGTGATGTGACGGCCGTCGGCCATGACCTCGAATGTCCCGCGTTCGGCATGGTAGTTGGGCCCGGCTACCATCTGCGCGCCTTCGAAGGTCACCGTGTACCCGGCGATCTCCTGGCGATCGCCGGGTGCCATGGTGCGGATGGTCTCCGTCTGCCACGCCGATGACGCCGTCACGCCGGCGACGAACACCGCCAGGCCGAAATGGGCGAGGTTCATCGCGTGCGACGCTGCCGGAAGGCGCCGTGCACGGCGCCAGCTCTGCCGCAAGGGACACCTGAAGATCCTGATTCGCTCCGCGTACTCGAGGATCACCGCCCCCGCAATCCAGACCGACAGCGCGATGCCGAAGGCCGGGAGAGGCGATGTCTGCAGGGTCCACCACCACGCGATTCCCCAGGTCGCGAGCGAGACCAGGGCCAGCAGCTTCAGGCGTGACAGCACGCCTGCGAGATCGGCCCGTTTCCAGGGCGCCATCATGCCGAGGGCAACCAGGATCAGGAGCGGAACCATGAGGGGGACGAAGACGATTTCGTAGTAGGGGGGGCCAACGGAAACGGTTGTGCCACCGATGACATCGAGGAAGAGCGGGTAGAGGGTTCCCGTCAGGACCGTGAAGCAGCCTGCTGCAAGGAAGAGGTTGTTGAGCACCAGGGCGCCCTCGCGGCTCACCGGAGCGAAGAGGCCGCCTGGCCGCAGTGACGGGGCCCGCATCGCAAAGAGCGCCAGGGCTCCACCGATCGCCGCCGTCAGGATGCCGAGTATGAAGACGCCGCGCGCCGGGTCGACCGCGAAGGCATGAACGGAGGTGAGAACGCCGGAGCGCACGAGAAAGGTTCCCAGCAGGCTGAGCGAGAAGGCGAGAATGGCGAGCAGGATGGTCCAGCTCTTGAGGGCCTCGCGCTTTCCGGTGACGATCGTCGAGTGGAGAAGGGCCGTGGCTGCCAGCCACGGCATGAACGACGCATTCTCCACCGGATCCCAGAACCACCATCCACCCCAGCCGAGTTCGTAGTAGGCCCACCAGCTTCCCAGCGCGATTCCCGCGGTGAGAAAGGTCCATGAGGCGAGCGTGAAGGGCCGCACCCACTGGGCCCAGCGCCGGTCGACCTTGCCCTCGATGAGAGCCGCCACGGCAAAGGCGAAGGTCACCGAAAGGCCGACATAGCCCAGATAGAGAAACGGCGGATGGAAGGCGAGGCCGGGGTCCTGGAGGATGGGGTTGAGATCGCGGCCGTCCACCGGCGCAGGATCGAGGCGTTCAAAGGGATTGGATGTGAAGAGGCAAAACGCCAGGAAGCCTGCGCCGATGAGGCCGAGCACGCCGAGAACCCTTGCCTTTGTTGCCAGCGGCAGGCTCTCGCCGCGAAGCGCCACCGCGAGGGCAAAGAGGGCAAGGACCAGCACCCAGAGAACGAGAGATCCCTCGTGATTGCCCCACACGCCGGTCACCTTGTAGAGCATCGGCTTGAGGGAATGGGAATTCTCGAAGACGTTGCGCACCGAGAAATCCGAGTGGATGTAGGCGAGTGCCAGGGCGGTGAAGGCCATCATCACCATGGCCGCCTGGGCAAGCGCGGCGCCGGTCGCCAGCTTCATCCACGCCTGATCGCCGCGGGCCGCACCGGCAAGAGGCACCGTGCCCTGAAGGAGGGCAAGGCAAAGGGCCAGGATCAGCGCAAAGTGACCGGTTTCGGCGATCAAGGTGCCCGGTGCCCCGTCAGCGCAGTTTCTTGAGGTAAAGGTAGTAGGCGCCGTCGCCCCCGTGTTGTGGCCTGGCCGGTGCCAGGGCGACGATGCGTCGGCGCATGGAGGGTTCGTTGAGCCACTCCGGCACCAGGCGGCGCAGAACGCCGGTGCGCTCCTCGAGCGGGCCCCTTTGGCCCTTGCCGGTGATCAGCAGGACGACCCGGTGGCGCTGTTCCTGGGAGCGGGCAAGGAAGGCCTGAAGTTCCGTATGGGCCTCGCGCTGGGTGAAGCCATGAAGATCCAGGCGGTTGTCGATGGCCAGTTGGCCACGCCTGAACCGATTCGCCTGGCGGCGGTCGAGTCCATCGACGGCGCCGGAAACGAGTGGCCTGGCAACCGCCTTGCCGCGAGGCGTGGCCTGTGCCGGTTGCCGGTGGCGGGTGGCAGACGCTGGCTTCTTCGTTTCCGCTGGCGTCGGGTCAGCCGGCAGCCGGTCCTTCAGCGGTGTCACCGAGCGTGTCACCCGGCTCCACAGGGCGCTGTCATCGTCGCCGTTCATGTCAGCCCCGCGGAGAGACAGCACAAGGCTGCATCCGCAAAGGGCCGCGCGGCAGTGCGGCGGGAAGATCGTCGATACCGGGCATCAAGGGCGGGTCTCCGACGGCTGTCACGTCTCCTTCACGACAACAATATGAAGGTGTCGCGGCCCGTGCACACCGGTCTGTATGGTCTGTTCGATATCACCGGTGCGGCTGACGCCGGTGATCATGTTGACGGTACGGGGCAGGGACCCTGCCGAGGCGCGGCCGGAGGCTCTCAGCCGGTCCCAGACATCCTCGGTGGCGGCGACTATATCGCTTTCCCTCAGGACGGCAATATGCGTCTCCGGCAGAAAGTTCATGGTGGACGGACTGTCAGGACCCGAGGTCATGATGAGTGTGCCGGTTTCGGCGACCGCACAGAAGGCCCGGTTGACCCCGCAGTGATCGCTCTCGCGGGGTTTGCGCCGTTCAGCGGTGATGGCCGTTGCCGCCCAGTCCATGGTGTCAAGCTCGCCATGGGGAGCGACAGCGACGTGGGCCGGAAGATTGCGCCGGCGCAGGTAGCGGGACACCTCCGGCGGCACGTCGTCAAGGCCTGGCACGCGCACCACGCTCGCCTGGACAGCCTCGGCCTTTCTGACGAAGGCGTCGATGAGTTCGCCATCCGAAGACAGGGCGCACCCGGGCTGCAGGTTGCGCCGGTGAGACCCGAGTCTTGCCTTGGCGTCGCGCTTGCCGCCCGACAGGGTGGCCGCGCGGATACGCGAAAGGATGGTGTGGCGAGCGTCATTCATGAACGCTCTCCCGCCTTCCAGCGGCTCTGGAAGGTTGCACCGGCAGGACTCGCGAGGTCTCGTGTCCGTGTCCACGCGCGCGTTCCCGGCAAGCGCGGCAGGCGTCCCCGGCGTCGTCCCGCGGCGGCGAGGAGGCGTGTCGTCAGCGACGTGAGCCGGCGGTAGAGCCATGGCCGGGCAGCGATCACCGACCACATCGCAAGGCCGGTGCGCATGACCGGTGGCGACGCGCCGCGTCTCGCCTCTTCATCGCGCAGGCGGCGCAGGATTCCGGGCAAGGGGATCCTCATGGGGCAGACCTCCTCGCAGCGTCCGCACAGCGACGAGGCGTTGGGCAGGTGGGAGGTGCGGGCGAGCCCGGCGAGGGACGGTGTCAGGGCGGCGCCCACAGGGCCGGAGTAGGGAGAGCCGTAGGCATGCCCGCCGACCTTGGCGTAGACCGGACAGGCATTGAGGCAGCACCCGCAACGGATGCAGCGCAGAAGATCACGGTTCGGCCCGCCCAGAAGACCCGTGCGCCCGTTGTCAACCAGGACAACATGAAAGGCCTCGGGACCGTCATGGTCGTCAACGCGCCGGGGTCCCGCCGAAAACGTCGTGTAGGACGACATGTCCTGGCCGGTCGCCGAACGGGCAAGAAGGCGCAGCAGGGTGGAAGCGTCCTCCAGGGTCGGCACGATCTTCTCGATTCCTGCGAGCACCACGTGGACACCACCGAGGAGTTGTGTCAGGTCCCCGTTGCCCTCGTTGGTCACGATCACCGTCTGACCGGTTTCTGCGATCAGGAAATTGGCGCCGGTGATGCCGACGTCTGCCGCCAGAAAGCGGCTGCGCAGCATGTGCCGGGCATCGGCGAGAAGCCCGTCGAGATCGTCGGCCTCACGGTCGGGGAGGTCCGTGTGGTGGTGATTGAAGAGGGCGCTGACCTGGCGGCGGTTCTTGTGGATGGCGGGGGCGATGATATGGCTGGGTGTCTCGCCGGCGAGCTGCACGATGTATTCGCCAAGATCGGTCTCCACCGCCTCGATGCCGGCCTCATCAAGCCAGTCGTTGAGGCCGATCTCCTCGCTCACCATGGTCTTTCCCTTGGTGACGGTCGATGCTCCGGCGTCGCGGCAGATGGTCAGCACGATCCGGCGTGCCTCGGCGTCGTCACGCGCCCAGTGGACCGTTCCTCCCGATGCCTCGACGGCTTCCTCGAAGGCAATGAGATAGGTGTCGAGATGATCGAGGACGTGGTTCTTGATGCCGACCGCCTCATCGACCAGATCATCGAACTCCGGCAGCGACTCCCGGGCAGCCGCCCGTCTCGCCAGGAAATGGCCCCTGAGCCTGGCGAGATTGGCCTGCAATTCGGCATCGGCGAGCGCTTCGTCAGCGCTTTCACGAAACCGTTCGCTTTGCAGCCGGTGGAGGGTCACGGTTCCGCCTCGCCGATGGCAGGGCCCGTCGTTTCATTGGCCAGCACCTCGGCCACGTGCCGCACCTTCATGGGCGAACCCTGGCGTCGCAGAACACCGGCAATGTTGAGCAGGCAACCGAGATCGGCGGAGAGAACCGTGCCGGCGCCCGTTTCCTCGAGCCGTGCCGCCTTGTCTGTCGCCATGGCGGTGGAGATGGCGGGATACTTGACGGCGAAAGTGCCGCCGAAGCCGCAACAGACCTCGCTGTCTGCGGCCTCCTTCAGCACTGTGCCCTCGACGGCGCCGAGCAGGGTTCTCGGGGTCTCCCTGGCGCCGGCCTCGCGCAGGCATGAGCATGAGTCGTGCCAGGCAACCGTGCCATCGAAGCGGCTTCCTGTCGTCGTCACCCCGCGAATCTCGACGAGAAAGCGGGTGAGTTCGAAGGTTCGCCGGGCGAGCGCGCGCGCGCGTTCCTCGTCACGGGTTCCCTCGAAGAGGGAAGGGTAGTGCCGTGTCACCATGCCGGTGCATGAGCCCGAGGGCGCGACCACGAAGTCATAGGATTCCAGTGCATCAAGCATGGTCCGGGCGACCTTCAGGGCAAGGCGCCGCTCGCCGGAATTGTAGGCCGGCTGGCCGCAGCACGACTGCAGCGGAACCTCGACATCGCACCCGGCATCCTCGAGCAGGCGTACGGCAGCGAACCCGACCGATGGCCGGAAGATGTCGACGAGACAGGTGACAAGGAGTGCGACGCGAGGGCGGGATCCGCTCATGGTTCGGAAGAAGCCATGAGCGAGACCGCGATGGTCGCCGGCAGCAGGATCCAGGAGCGCCCCGGCGACTTCATGGCGCCGGCCATCGCGGCGGCCCAGTCGCCGGCGCCGAAGAAGATGTCCCCGCGCACGGCGCCGACGATGGCGCTGCCCGTATCCTGGGCGATCATGAGGCGCTGCCATGGCGCGCCGTCGGGCAGGGTGGTCTCCAGCCACACGGGCACGCCGTAGGCGAGGAAGGCATCGTCCACGGCGAGACTGCGCCCCGGCGTCAGGGGCACGCCCTGGGCCCCGACAGGTCCCTCGCCCTCGAGTTCGCGGAAGAAGACGTAGCTGCGGTTGACGGCCATCAGCCCGGCCGCCTCGTCCGGGTGGGAGGCAAGCCATGTGCGGATCGATGCCATGGAGATGTCATCGGCCGCTATCTCGCCGCGGGCGATGAGTTCCTTGCCGATCGACGTATAGGGATGGCCATTGCCGCCGGCGTATCCGAGAAGAATCTCGCTGCCGTCTTCGAGGCGCACCCTGCCGCTTCCCTGGACATGCAGGAAGAAGGCGTCGACAGGGTCATCGACCCAGAGAAGTTCGAGACCCATGCCGTCAAGGGCGCCGGCATCGATGTCGGCGCGCTGGGGGAGCGGAGCGAGGCTGGACGGCATTCGGTAAAGCGGCCAGCGCCATGGGCCGCCCTTCGTCCTTGAACCCGACAGGAGGGGTTCGAAGTACCCGGTGAAAAGACTTCCCCCGGTCCCGGTCACGCGCCATGGGCGAAACCAGGTCTCGAAGAAGGTCTTCGCGTCGCTCAGGGCGGTGTTGCGGGCCAGCCGGCATCGTTCCTGCCACAGCGACACGCTTGCCATGGCAGGATTGCGGCCAAGGGAACCCTTCGGGTCCTGCCGTTCGATGGCCTCGCAGGACGTCAAGAAGGCGCCGAAGGCTTTCGCGTGGTCGTCCTCGTCCCAGCCCGCAAGCTCGGCAAAGCGCGCATCCTTGAGGGCGAAGGCCCCAGGGTGGTCTGCCGCATGGTCACAACCGGCGAGGGCGATCATGAGACCAAGGAGCGGCGGACCGGCGAGCCGGTGAAACCCTGTCACGTCAGACGGGGCTGCGGGTGGCGACCAGCAGCCAGTTGGGATCGCGTGCGCGGGTGTCGCGGGCGAATGTCCAGATATCCATCACCTCGATGATGCGCGTGGGATCCCCGGCGATGATCCGGTTCTCGCTGTCCTTCACCACGTCGGTCTGGTTGGAGCGAAAGCGCACCGTGATACTCGCCTGGCGGCCGCTCATGACCGCTTCGACGGCTTCGCAATCGACAATGGCCACCAGTTCGATCTGCCGCCTGGCGCCGTCCCGGTCACGATCGGCGATGGCCTGGCTGAAGCTGCGGTGGACCTCGTCGTCGAGGAACTTGCGGACCGGCTCGAGATTGCCGTGGTTGAAGGCATCGAGAATCATGCCGAACGCCTGGCGTGCGCCGACAAGGAACTCATCGATCTTGAAGTCGTGATCGGTGCGGGCGATCCGGTCGAGACCCTGGGTCAGCGGATCCCCGGATTCGTCGGTCTTGCGGACATCCTCTTCCTGACGCCTGAAGGGCAGGACGGTTCCCTGCTCATCGTTGTCGGCGACTGGGCCGGGCATCGGCGGCGGCCGTTCGTTCCCCGTTCGCCGCCCGAGGACATTGAACAGTTTGAAGAAGATCACGGCCGCGAGTACGGCGAAGATCAGAATGTCCACGAGTTCGCCCGCCACATCGAATCGTCGTCCGACGGCATGCATGATGCCGCGTGCCCGGCAATCTAGTCCCTTGCCGCGCCGGGGTCGAGTCGCCATTGGCGCTGCCGGCCAACATCCCTATAGATGGGCGGTCAGGGATCTTGATCGCCATGCCCATCCTTCTTCTCGCCCTCTTCATCGCTCTTCCTCTCATCGAGGTGTGGCTGCTCGTCGAGGTCGGCGGCCTTGTCGGCGCCTGGTGGACCGTCGCCCTGTGTGTGGCGACGGCCGTTGCCGGGGCCTCCATCGTGCGACACCAGGGCCGCTCGACCCTTGAAAGGGTGCGGACCACCCTGCGTCAGGGCAGGATGCCGCTGGGCGACATGTTCGCCGGCGCCTGCATCCTGGTGGCCGGCGTGATGCTTCTTGTTCCGGGTTTTTTCAGTGATGCGACGGGGTTCCTGCTCCTCGTGCCCTTCTGCCGCGGTTTGCTGGCTCTCGTTCTCGGTCGCTTCATCCACGTTGCCGCCCCGCAGCCGCGTGCCGGCGGGCACACCATCGAAGGCGAGTGGGAACCTGTCGACGATCCCCCGAACGGCCGCCTCGACCGCCCCTGATCCCGCAGCCCGGCACAATCGCCGGACATCGGCCGCGTCCCGTCGACGACCGGCCGCCGCTGTGGCGCCTCGCCCTTGTGGCGACAATCGGCTATGAACGGGCCGACAGCGCAACCGGGAGTGTCCATGCATGGCTGAGGAAACCGCGACAGCAGAACGGGTTCAGGCCAGGCTTCGGTTGCATACGCAGTTCCTGCAGGACCTGTCTTTCGAGAGCCCCCGGGGGGCGGCGGGCGTTGCCGCGGCGGCGGACAACAAGCCCGAGATCGAGGTCAACCTCAACATCGACTCGCGCCAGCTGCAGGAGGCGTTCTACGAGGTGGCGTTGCGAATCACGGTCAATGCGACACGCGACGAAGATCCCTGGTTCCTCGTCGAACTCGACTACCGGGGGGTCTTCTCGCTTGCCGATGTCGAGGACGAGGCGCGCGCACCCCTGCTCCTCATCGAGGGTCCGCGGATGATCTTTCCATTCGCCAGACGGATCATCGCCGATGTCGTGCGCGATGGCGGATTCCCGCCGCTCCTCATGGAACCGGTCGACTTTCTCGGACTCTATCGCCAGCACGCTCTCGCGAGGCAGGGCCAGGAAAAGGAAGCCGGGGAGGAATAATCACCCTTTTTCAGGGCAGACGGTCGCCACGCACCGGAACGCCGAGATCACGCGCCAGGATCTCGTGCATGTGCACGACTCCGCGCAGGCGGTCCCCGTCCTCGCACACGAGGAATGTGAAGCGGTTTTCTTCCATCAGCCTCAAGGCAGCGAACATCAGCGCATCTGTGGCGATCGTCATGGGCGAGCCGGTCATGATGGACGCCGCGGTCAGGGCGCCAAATCCTGCGCGGTCGGCAAGCGCCCGGCGGATGTCGCCATCGGAGATGACGCCGACCGCACCGACAGGCGGCGCCGAGCGAGGGTCGGTCTCGCAGACCACGGCGAAGCCGCGGGCGCCCGTCGTGATGACATCGAGCACTTCCCAGATCGAGGCGCCGGGCTTGACCCAGGGAAGCAAGGATGCGTCCAGCATGACGTCGCCAACGGTCATCAGGCTGCGGCCGAGAAGACCTCCTGGATGAAGGCCGCGAAACTGTTCGGGAGTGAACCCGCGGATGGTGAGGCTGGCGATCATCAACGCGTCGCACAGCGAGAGCGTGGTGGTTGAAGACGATGTCGGCGCCAGTCGGTGCAGTCCGGCCTCGGCCTTGACCCTGGTCTCGATCACCCAGTCGCTGTGTTCGGCAAGGAGACAGTCCCTGAAGGCCGTCATGGTGGCAATGCGTGCCCCGAAGTTCTTCAGGTAGGGGGTGAGGATGCGCAGCTCGTCCGTCGCGCCGGAGTGGCTGAGCAGCACAGCGAGGGTCGCGTCCCGGGCCTGCCCGAGATCACCGTGAAGCGCTTCCTGGGGATGGATGAAGGCGGCCCGGTGACCGGTCGACACCAGGCTGGCGACGAACTTCGTGCCGATATGGCCGGACTTGCCGACGCCGAGCACCACCGTGCGACTCTCCGGTGCGCCAAGCGCGCGGGCCGTGGCGAGGAAGTCGGGACCGATCGCGTTGGCCGCCGCGCCGAGACACGAGGCCGCTTCGCTCAGGACCTCCCGCGCCGCATCGAGGGGTGCTGTCAGGGAGGGATGATCCAGGATGTGCCTGGAGGCGTCGTCCATGTCCTTGGGATCCCTCAACTCCCGGGGGCCTTGCGTGAGGGCAACAGTATAGACTCCCCGAAGTCGTCGACCAAACCGACCGCAGTCTCATCGGCACGGTCGGGGAGTTCGGCCACCACCGTCACCTCACGATCCATCGTCATCGAGGGTGAGCGGCCGTTCCGGTCCCGGCGGCCGGAGAAGGCGGCAAGCAGGACGGGCTGCGTTCGTTCCATCAACGGGGCTGGCTTGCGTGGCGGCGCCAAAAGGGGCATCGGTAGCGACATGGACAGACGGGCATGGATTGTACGATACGGGTTCTGGCCCCTGGCGCTGCTCTGGCTGCCGGCCGGGGTCGTGGCGCTTGCGGCGATGCGGTTCGGCACAGCGGTGGTTGCGTTCGCCGATTCCGGCGAGGCGCTGGAGGGTCTGGGCTTGCTTGTCTTCGTCTTCCCCTGCGGCCTGCCGCTGGCGCTGGGCTGCCGCCGCCTCAGCCGTCTCGGCTACCGGCGGGCGGCCTGGGCGGCAGGCACCGGTCTCGGCACCCTGACGATTCCGGCCGTGGTGATCGGCGGACTGCTCGGGCCCGTGGCGATTGCCGGGTGGGCGGTGCTGCTCAGCCTGCCGGTCTGGATCGCCGCGCTCTGGCTCGCGCGGCGCGGTTGACCGGCATGACGCCGGAGGAACGGGCATCGCGCCCGGGTCCGGGCGCGGCGCGCATGCCCTGGTCAACTGCTTCCCGCGACAGGGCGGGGATCGCCGTCATCCCGGATTGGAACCTCATGAGGGGCGGTGCGCGCAGCTCTTCGCCGGGTCGCCACACGCGCCAGTGGCGTGCGCAAGGGCTCTGCTTCAGGGGCCATCGGACGCGACGGCAAGGGACTTGTTTCCCGCTTGGCGATTGCGCCTTCGGATCCACTCGGCAATCCCGACCATGACGATGCCCGGCACGAAGGTCACGGTCGCCAGGGCCGCATAGAGCGGCGACGATCCCATCGCAATGCCGGAGAACACGAAAGTCGGCAAGGTGCGCGTGGTGCCGGAAAGGCTGTACGTCAGGTAGAAGTTTCCCCAGGACAGGAGGAAGCAGAAAATGGCCGCCGCAATGATTCCCGGGGCGACGAGGGGAAGGATCACGCGGCGGTAGACGGTGACGGCGTTCGCGCCGCAGTCGCGGGCCGCATCCTCCAGTTCCGGATCGAGCGCCTGAACCTGGACCCACACGGCGATGACGGCAAAGGGTGTGATGTAGACGATCTGGCCAATGATGATCGTGACCAGGCTCAGGCTGAAACCGAAGGCGTTGCCCAGGACCGAGAACCACAGAAGCATCAGGATGCCGAGAATGAACTGGGGTATCAGGATGGGCGCAATGGCGAGGCCCTGGAACAGCGGTTTCAGGCGGAACGCATGACGCCCCCAGGCCAGCGCCGCAGCCGTGCCGACGACGGTGCCGATCACCGTCACGGCAAGGGCGATCAGCGCCGAGTTGAGAGCTGCCTGCGCAAGGTCCGGATGGTCGAACAGCGCCGCGTACCAGTGCAGCGACCAGCCGTCGAAGGGCAGCGTCATGTGTCGCCCCAACCTGAACGAGAACACGATCAGCGTGGCAACCGGCACCAGAAAAAACAGCAGAAGGACTGTAACCGAGCCGTGGAGGAGGACATTCACGGCCAGTGATTCAAGGCGGTATCTCACGACCGCCGGCCTCCGGACGAGGTCGCGTACAGCCTCGAGAACAACACCACGAAGATCACGGACACGGCGATCAGCAGGACCGTGATCGCCGAGCCCAGGGGCCAGTTGACCCGGGTCTCGAACGCCTGGCGGATGATCTCGGCCTCAAGCGGATGATTGCCGCCGCCGAGGACCTTGGGTTCCAGAAAGGCACCCAGGCTGAGAACATAGACCAGGATCGCGCCGGCCCAGATACCCGGCCTGGAGAGTGGCAGCGTGACGGTCCAGAACGTTCGAAGTCGGGAAGCGCCGGCGTCGTACGCGGCGCGGATGAGATCCCGGTCAATGGCGTTCATCGACAGATAGACCGTGAAGATCATGAAGGGCAGGAGATTGTAGACCATGCCCACGATTGTGGCGGCCGGCGTGTAGAGCACACGTGTCGCATCCGGCGCGAAGCCGATCAGCGAGAGAGCGGCGTTGAGCACGCCCTTCTCGTCGAGGAACATCGCCCAGCCATAGGTCTTCAGGACGGAGTCGGTCACGAAGACGAAGATGATGATGGCCTTGAAATGGCCGTCGAACCTCGAGAGCCGCGTGACCACGGCGTAGGCCACCGGAATGCTGATCACGAGACAGATCGCCAGTGCCAGCGCCGCCATCATGCTCGTGCGCACAAGGACACCCCAGTAGTACCATTTGCTGAAGACCTCGCTCCACGTGGTCAGGTCCCAGGTCCAGTGCACCTGATAGAACTTCGACACCTGAAAGGTCATGGCGACAGCCATGGCCAGCGGTACGACGAGAAAGCAGGCCTGCACCAGAACGAGGGGTGCGGCTTCCAGGATCAACTCCCAGTTGCGCCCGGCAAGAACCCGACGCCGCGCCATCAGTTCGCTTCGTTGAAGACAAAGACATCGTCGCCGCCCCAGAAGAGGGAGAGTTCGTGGCCGATCTCGTAGATGGCGCCCGCAGCACCCTGGAGGTCGAAGACCACCCGCAATTCCCCCTCGAGAGAGTGGGCGACATACTTCACGTTGGGACCGTGATTGAACGAATCGCTGATCCGGACGACCAGTTCGAACGCTCCCGGTCCTGTCGACGCCGGCCGCATCCGCTCGGGACGGACCATCATCCTGGCTCCGCCGGGACGGATTGCGTCCGAGACCTGGGTTGCAGTGATGCGATACCTCCTGCCCCGCTCGGCGGGCCACTGGACCTCGACCGTCTCTCCATCGGTTTCGATCACCGAAACATCGAAGATGTTGGTGTTGCCAATGAACGAGGCAACGAAGGAGCTGGACGGGCGAAAGTAGATATCGAGGGGGTGTCCGGTCTGCTGAATCGCACCTGAGCGCATCACGCAGATGCGGTCCGACAGGATCAGGGCTTCCTCAAGGTCATGGGTGACATGAACGAAGGTCACGCCGAGACGGCGGTGCAGGCGTTTGAGTTCTTCCTGCAGCACCTTGCGCAGCTTGACGTCCAAGGCGCTGAGCGGCTCATCCAGCAGGACCAGGCTGGGACTTGAGACGAGACAGCGCGCCAGGGCGACACGCTGCTGCTCGCCCCCTGAAAGTTCTCCGGGATAACGGCCGAGATAGTCCGGGCTCAACTCCATCAGGCGCAGCATTTCCATGACACGGCCACCGATTTCCGCGCGGTCCGTTCGGGCCGCGCGCAACGGAAATCCGATGTTGTCGCTTACCGTCATGTGAGGAAAGAGCGCCAGCCTCTGAAACACCATCCTCGTGGGCCGGTCCCTGGCCGGAACCCCGGCCATGTCGACATCGAAGAGCCGGACCTCGCCCTCGTCGAGATCCTCGAAGCCGCCGATGATCTTCAGAAGCGTGGTCTTGCCGCAACCCGACGGCCCGACCAGGGCCAGGAACTCGCCCTCGTACACCTCCAGGGAGACCCCCTTGAGTGCCTCCGTGGTTCCATAGAACTTGCGCACGTTCGAAACGGTCAGAACAGCCGGGCCACCGCCCATTGCGTCATGCACAGGTGCGTCATGCACAGTCTGATGCGTTGCGCCAAACCGGTGGTTGTCAGATCTTGGCGAGTTCTTCATGCCAGATCGACAAAAGCCCGTCGAGATTGGGAAGCACCTCGTATGTGTGACTGTTGTCCCAAGCATGCCACATGTAGTCGGTGTCGATCACGTCGCGTTGCTCGTCCGACATCGTCTCCGCGAAGTGCCTGTTGGTCGTCGGACAACATGTCCAGTCGGTCCAGGCCAACTGGCGCGCCACGTTGCGCGACACCATGTGCCTGACCAGGTCAATCGCCAGCTCCCTGTTGGCGGGCTCCTTGACCACGGCCGTGGCCTCAAGCCAGATAACGCCCTGTTTCAGTCCATCGCGGGGTTCGGGAACCACCGTGACGATGTTCGTGTGCCCCGCCTTGCGGAGACCCGACGTGCAGTAGTTTCCGCAACCCAGGAAGGTCTTCAGTGAACCGTCGAGCAACCCCTTCTGAGCCAGGGTCATGTCCGCCACAATGGCGCCGGTGTTCTCGAAGAGCGCGGCGAACACCCTGCGGCACTCGGCCAGGGCACTGTCGTCCATCGGCTCGAAGGGGTTGATGCCGGCATGAAGAACGACCGGCATGATCGGCCAGTCTCCCCAGTCCATCGCCCCGATCTTGCCCCGGTTGGCCGAATCGAAGCATGGGTCCAGAGTTCTCCATTCGTCGAGGGTGCTGTACTCCAGGTTGATGTTCGGTCCGACCCAGCCCCATCGCGTCGGAATGCCGCAGGTCTGCCCTTCATGGAGGAGCGGAGCAAAGGGTTGCCTGAACTGTTCGAACAGTTCGGCGTTCAGGTCGCCCATGTTATCGATGGGCAGATACTCGACGATGCCTGCCTGACCCATGCGCTGGATCCAGGGAACATCCGACGAGATGACGTCGAAGTCGCGCCAGGCTCCGGCGGCCAGCTTGGCGAAGGCGCCTGCCGAGTCCGAGATGAAATCGAACTCCACCTTGACGTCGTGGGCCGCCTCGAACGGCTCGATGATGGCCGCATCGTTGTACCCTTCCCAGCAGATGTAATTGAGCTTGTCTGCCGCCCGAGCGGTCCGGCCTGTCGTTCCTGCCATGGCAGCGGCGGCCATGCCTGCGCCCGACAGCCCCATGAACGCACGCCGATTGATGGCGAGGCCGTTGCGATCGTCGCGTGAAAGAGATCCCAACCTGTCGACAGTCATGATGTGTCTCCTTGGTGGCGGGCCCTGATGGGATGCCCTGTGGTTCCTGAAGAATTAGGAATACCGCCTTGACCGGATGTCAAGCACCTTGATCACTGAGACAGTCGCGACCGTGCCCAGTCGGGAAGGGCCGGGTCTTCGCGGGATCAGAAAGTCGGCGGCGTATTGACCCAGACGACCCGCACAATCCTCCCGCTCGTGTTGCGGTAGCCATGGGGAACCTCCGAATCAAAGAAGAAGGCATCCCCCTCCTTGATCCGATGGATGTCATCGCCGATCAGAAGGTCCAGCCGGCCCTCGAGAACAAAGCCGAACTCTTGACCCTTGTGGGAAATCAGTTCTTCGCTACCGCCACCCGGAGCGACGACATGAATGTTCGCCTGCAGGAGATTGTCGCGTCGCGAGGGAATGAGCTTCTCGAGGCTCGTGCCTGCGCCGCCGTGTTCATCGGAGAACTCGAACGCACGACGACGCTCGCTCGGCACGACGACAAGGTTCCTGCCTTCGACATCGCCCTCGGACACCAGTTCGCTGATGTTGGTCTTGAGGACACTGGCAAGCTTGTGGAGGGTCGCCAGGGATGGACGGACACGGCAGTTCTCCAGCTTTGAGACATAGCTTTCCGTCACGCCGGCGGCTTCGGCCACCTGCCGCAGGCTGAAACCGAGCAGAAGACGGGCATGCCTCAGGCGGCCCGCCAGGCGCAAAGCCGACGCCGGCGCGCTGGCCTTCACGATCCCCGGTCGCGCACTTTCGTCAATCCGGTCGCCGGTCGGCTTTGGTTGCAACTCCTCGGTCATGGCAATCTGGTGTCCTCAGGTCGCTTGATTGTCGTGTCCACTGTCGTCAGGCGTCAAACCCGTTTCGTCATCCGTCCTTGTTCAACCCTCTGTTTCGGCTTCTGTGAACGCCAAGCCCAACGGGAAACGGGCCTGCACCATGTGGAGGTTTCACGTCGTGTCCCGAACCGCGATCCAAACCTTCTCTCACGGGTCAAGTGACTTGACTGCCTATGACTGTCAACCCTATGGTTCCGGGGAATTGGCGGCGCGGAACCGATTGACTTGCCCAATCCTACGAGTGCCGAGAAGGCCCGCAGAGCCGCCAGCTTTGTCTGCGAGGACCGACTGTGGGGTCGCCTCATGCATATGGCGCGCATCGGCGCGATTGAAGACGGAGGCGTCAATCGACAGGCTCTGGGCGAGCACGACATCGCGGCGCGCCGATTTCTCGTCCAATGGGCCATCGGTCGGGGCTACCGTGTCGAAACCGACGAGATGGCAAACATCTTCGTGACTCGACCGGGCCGTATCGACGGCCGCGCCGGTGCCGCCACTGGAAGCCACATCGACAGCCAGCCCCAAGGCGGGCGCTTCGACGGCGTCTACGGGGTTCTGGCCGGCCTCGAGGTGCTGGAAGCTCTGGATGAGGCGGGCATCGAGACAGACGCCCCCTTGACAGTCGTGGTATGGACGAATGAGGAAGGCAGCCGGTTTTCTCCAGGTGCCATGGGTTCGACGGTCTTCTCCGGACATCGCTGTCTAAGCGACTTTGCCGACATCACCGATCGCGACGATATCCGCCTGCGCGATGCGCTCGACCGCACGCTGCAGGCAATGCCTGACGTGCCGTTCCTGACACGCCGTCCCGAATTCAGCAGCTTTCTGGAGGTTCACATCGAGCAGGGCCCGGTGCTCGAAGAACGTGACATCATGATCGGGGCCGTCACGGGCATTCAGGGTGCGCGATGGTTTGAGGTTGAGATCGAGGGTGCAAGCGCCCATGCCGGCACGACCCCGATGTCCCTTCGGCGCGACGCCCTGATGGAAGCGGTTTCGATCCTTCACGCACTGCAGGCCACGATGCACGACCCGGACGATCTCCTGCGCTTCACTGTCGGCCGTCTTGACGTCGTTCCCAATTCACCCAACACGATTCCGCAGAAGGCGGTTTTCTCTCTCGATCTGCGCCACCCGCACGCCGCAACGCTCGCCGCCAGGGCACAGGCCGTTCGCGACGTGTGCGGCAACGTCCCGGAGCGTTGTGGATTGAAGATTCAGGAAACATTCCACAGTGAACCCTGTCAGTTTCCCGATGCTATCATCACGACCGTGGAAAGCGCGGCGCACATCCTCTCTCATCGGTCTTGTCGCATGACGTCCGGTGCATTTCACGATGCGCTCTTCCTGGCGCGCGTGTGTCCGACCGGTATGATTTTCGTGCCCAGCGCCAACGGACTGAGCCATCATCCATCCGAGTACACGCGGCCCGATCAGCTTGCGGCAGGCGCCCGAGTGCTGGCCGCGGCACTCATGGAACTGGCCGGGACAACGCACGTGGCAAACCGGTAGCGGAGCCTCGGGCCCGGGTAACGGATCAAGGAGAGCGAACAATGGCGTATCCGACGTGGGAGGAGATCCGTCAGAACACCATCGACAACACCTTTTCGCACATGAACCCCTGGTACGTGCCGATGATCGAGGCCGATATGCCGACGTTCATGGGTCGCCCTCACGCGACCACGCTTTCGGATCTCGCCGGCGCCGACGTCGTGATCGTCGGCGCGCCCTACGTCGCAGGCTGGAGCGGCTACGCCGGCGTCGACAAGGAGGAATGGCTCGCGGCGCCGAAACGAATCAGGCAGCAGTCCATCCGCTACGGATCCGGCTACATCCAGGACTTCGATATCGACATTTTCGAGCACCTGAAGGTGGTCGACTACGGCGACGCCGCGATCCCGCCGGAGTGCCTCGAGAAGCCGACCGCCGATAACGTCCTGCGTGCGCAGGCCGCGGTCGAGGTCAAGGTCAACGACGCCCTGGCCGTCGGAGCGATCCCCATCGTCATCAGCCAGAACTCGCCCTGCGGCTCCTATGCCATCGCCAAATGCGTCTCGGAGGCCACCGCCGGCAAGGTCGGCACGATCAGTCTCGACACCCACTGGGACATTGCGCCGCTCGACAAGCTGACCATGGACCCGAGGATCGCCGGCAGCGACAGCTGGCTCTACAAGACCTACGAGTTTCTCGACAACTTCGAGCACGCCAACCTGATCGAGATCGGCCCGCGCGGCCTGCTGGAGAACAAGGAGATTGTGCGCGAATTCCTTTCGAAGGGAACCAGGTTCTACCCGGCGTGGAAGGTCAGGACCGAACTCGGCATCGATGGCCTCTGCAAGGAACTGCGCCATGCCTACGACGGCACCGAAGGCGTCTACGTCCACTTCGACATGGATGTCATCGGAGGGGCCGGGCCGGCGCCGGGCGACATTCTCGGCGATCTTGCGGAACCCATTGGTCTGACCGACTACGAAGTGCTTCGCATTGCGCACGACATCGGTCGGCGAGGCCTCGCCGCCATGTCCTTTATCTGCATCCCGCCGGGCTCGGCAGTCGTCTACCGCCTGATCGTCTACGTCATGACGTATCTGATGGCCGGTCTCGTGATCGCCAGGCAATCTGTCTGAGCCTTCCCTTCACGCGACGCGGTGTCTTCACGGTGAGCAACGCTAAGGTCTTCTCCGCCCCGGCCAACCCGACGCGATGGCATGTTTGCAGCCGGTCCAGTTCACCGCCATTTTTTGCAAGCTCCTCGGGTCAGTCCTCCCCCATGTCTGGGGAACTGATTCAGGATTCCAACGCTGCACACCCAAGGGCGCCGGACTCGCCCATCCTTCAGTCAACACGGTCGGGCGTGTCGCGATCGATCGGACAAACAAGGAACCCAAACCATGATCAAGATGATCAAGAATCCCGTTCCGTGGCCCAATGGCGCGCGTGTGGCCGTTGCGATCACCTTCGACATCGACGCCGACAGCATCCTTCATCTGGCGCACCGGGATCGCTCGGACCAGATGATCGCCGCCCAGTCCGCGATGCGCTATGACCGTATCTCGGTCCGGCGCATCGTCGACATGTTCAAGGCCTTCGGCATCAGACAGACGTTCTTTTTTCCCGCCTGGTGCATGGAACGCTATCCCGACCTGGTTGACTGCATTCTCGAGGGCGGCCACGAAATCGCCCATCACGGCTACATTCACGAGAATCCGAACGAACAGGATCGCGACGCCGAACACTACTGGCTGCGGCGTGGCATCGACATCATCGAGCGCATGACCGGGCGGCGGCCCCGCGGATGGCGTGCGCCCCTCTACAACTTCAGCAAGTTCTCGACCGATCTCCTGATCGAAGAGGGTTTCCTCTACGACGCGTCTCTCATGGGCGACGACGTTCCCTATGTGCTGCAGACGCAAAACGGCGAGGTTCTGGAACTGCCTTCCCACTGGGGCATGGACGACTGGCCGCACTATGCCCACGTTCCGGAACTCGACGTCCTCATGCCGATCAAGTCGCCCCACGAGGCCATGAACGTTTTCATGGCCGAGTTCGAAGCCATGCGCAAACATCGCGGACTCTGGATTTCCGTCTGGCATCCGACGGTGTCCGGCCGACTCGCCCGATGCGACCGGATCGCCACCATGATCGAAGAGATGCTGCAACGCGGCGATGTCTGGTTCGCAACCATGGAGGAGATCGCGACTCATGCCCTGGCCTGCCGGGAGGCGGGCACGTTCGAGCCCACGATCGAGAGCATGCCCGCCTACGAGACGCCACTGCCTGCCGAGACGTTCGCGGCGCGGGTCTGATACCAATCCCCATAAGTATTTTCAGGTAACTGCTCACCTCCACAGCGGGAGTGGGCAGTGACGCTCGAAGCCCGATTGTCACCGCACCATGTCAAGGACGATCAAGGCGACCATGTCCTCTGCAACTTCACCGCGGTGTAAAGAGCTTCTCCGGCATCGGCGCAGGCAGAAATCGGAGCCGTTTCGTGCGCGCCCAAGTCCATGCGCTTCCCGTTGCGCGAGGAGATCGCCCGTCTCCATGCCGCGCTCGCATGATGACGCTTGACGCGCCGTTCAGGCCGCTGTCCCTGTCACAGGGCCGAAAGTCAAAGTGAGACGCTACCCAATTCCGGCTACGCCGGCATGCTCACCCGCGCGCCCCGATTCTGCATGCGGGTCTGCCGTGTCACTGCTCTGCGCCTGAACGAACAAAGGCGGTGCGTTCCGCGGTTTGGTTGCTCGCTTGCGACACATCCGTCGTTGCGATCGGCGTCCGGTTGTCGTTGCCGTCGCGCGTTGTGCCGGGCTGAAGGCCGAGTGTGTTTCAAGGGCATCGAATTCCCGGCAAGGAACCCGATGATCACAATGGCAAAAGGATGATCTGATCGCGAAAGAACTTCCTTTACTGTGCCCTGTCGCACATGGTAGTTCCTGGGGAGGACAAGCGTTCGCTGGCCACACCGGTCTTGCGATCATGTCGCAGACCGCAGCGGCGAGAACCGTCCGGGGTGACGGACTCGACGTCATGGGTCGTCTGCGGCACCCAGGCGGCGGACCGGTATCCGGCGCGATGAGGATGGTGACATGGCGAGAATAGCGGGCACCACAAGCAACGAAGATCTGACCGGGGTCGCCGGCGAGGAGGATGTCTTCGTCTTCAACCAGCTGAGCGGCAACGACACGATCACGAACTTCGAGACCGGAACGGATGTGATCGACCTCTCCGGTTTCGGTCGGGCGATCACCTGGGAGGATCTGAGCGCGAAGATCACGACGGTCGTCGACCCCGACGACGAGACTGCGGTCACCGGGGTTGTCATCGACCTGACTGAATGGGGCGGTGGAACCATCACGCTCGACGGGGTCACTTCGATGAGCGATCTCACGGAGGCCTCGTTCAGGATGCCGGCGGTCAACGTCATTGAGGGCACCCCTGGCTTCGACCTGCTCCTCGGCACCGTCGGCATGGACGAAATGCGTGGCGGTGAGACGGGTGACATTCTGGACGCCGGCTACGGCGACGACGTGCTCCATGGCGGCGGCGGCCACGACCTGCTGATCGGCGGCGGCGGTGATGATGTGCTCCATGGCGAGGAAGGCAAGGACTGCCTTGCCGGCGGATTCGGCGACGACACACTCGACGGCGGGGTTGGCGACGACACACTTGACGGCGGGGTTGGCGAGGATGTCATCGTCGGCGGTCTCGGAAACGATATCCTGTGGGGAGAACACTGCACTGTCGAGGAGTACGCGGACACGTTCGTGTTCGAGGCGGACCACGGCAACGACACGGTCAAGGACTTCGATACGGCTCTGGACAAGATCGACCTGACCGCCTTTACCACCTCGATCACCTGGGAGCAGGTGCAGGCGGCAATGTCGTCCATCGAGGATGATCCGAACACGCCGGAAACCGAGTCGGGCACGATCATCGACCTGTCGGCTTTCGGCGGCGGCACGATCACGCTGGAGGGCATTGCATCGACCGACCTGACCGCGGACATGTTCGTCCTTGATGACTTCGTCGGCGGCGACGGTGACGACACCATCGAGGGCGGCGACACGGATGACACGATGACCGGCGGGACCGGTGCCGATATTTTCGTGTTCGTCCCGGGGCACGGCAACGACACGGTCACCGACTTCACCGATGGTGAAGACATGATCGATCTGAGTGCGTTTTCCAGCATCAGCGGGTTCGGTGACCTGACCGCCACGGCGGACGGGAACGACGTCCGGATCGACCTGTCCGCACACGGCGGCGGCACGATTACGCTGCAGGATTCCGCGCTGGACAATTTGGACGCGACGGACTTCGTGTTCCATCAGGAAGAGCAGCAGGACGGCATGTAGGCTTGTGTGTTTTCGGGCCCTGTGACGGGGTCCGTGCTCGATTCCGGCATCGCCGCCATCCTGAGCGAGAACCGCTCTGTGCAGCTGTGACGCCGCCATGCGCTGCGCGCGGCCGCTCTGTTCTCGCATCGGCTGCCTTTCCAAGGGCGGAGGCGAGAGACCGAAGGCATGGCTCTGCGGCGCACTGTTGACGGGCCGGCTGACCGAAAGGCCGATCGACCACGCAAGCGCACGTTCCCCTGGAGGCGCAGCCCCTGCATTCCCCGACGCCACCAGCGAGCCGATGGCGTGAGTTCAGGCTCCCGCTGAAACCCAGATCCGGCGAACGAACCATCGAGCCATCCCTGCGCGAGGTGCTGACCGACTGGCCGGAAATCTCCCTTGAGCCTGTCGCGGCCGACGCGAAGGCGCGCATCCCTCCCCGCAGAGCGAGCGATACGTCCCCGACAAGGGAATGACAACACGATGACGCCTGTGCTCCAATGATACATTGGCGGATTGATTTTTGATCATTTCGCGGACATTCTATCATCAAAATCGCGACAATATTGATGCCCGGATTCCGACAAAGATGGCAATCCGACACGATCCGCAACCTTGTGGATGAGCGTCGCGTTCTCCTGTTGAACGGGCCGCGCCAATGCGGCAAGACCACCCTGTCGAAACATCTCGATCTCGGGAGCGCCGAATACCGGACTCTCGACGATGCAACCTTGTGTGAAGCCGCTGAAGCAGACCCGCAAAGCTTCGTGACGCATGACAGGGACATACTCATCATCGACGAAGTTCAGCGCGTTCCCTCCCTTTTGCCGGCCATCAAGAAGACTGTTGATGAGAACAATCGGCCGGCTCAGTTTCTTCTTGCCGGCTCCGCCAATGTTCAGGGGCTGCCGAATGTGCGGGAATCGCTTGCCGGGCGCGTCGCCAATGTACGCCTGCGTCCGTTTTCCGAAGGTGAAATCCGTGGAGGCAAACCAGAATTTCTCCAGAATGCCTTTGCCGGAAGGTTCGATCATCAATGGGCGGTTCATGATCGCGACAAGGTCATGGCTTGTGCCTTCCGGGGCGGATTTCCCGAGGTCATCGGCCTCGGCAGCCGCGCGCGCCGGCGCTGGCATCGGGACTATGTGATACCAGACCAAAAAAGTAATCACCGATACGATAGGGTCTGTATTTCACAGTATAGAGGATCATCATACCGATCACTCCCCACATACAGAATGCGAATGCGTATCATTCGCAAGAGTCTTTTCTTAGTTGGTTTAGTATGAGTGCGCTGCTCGATCGGGATTTGAAAGACATCGCGCAAGTCCGGCGCCGGGACGCCATGCGCCAACTGGTCGAAATCCTGGCGGCGTGGTCCTCAAAATTCATGGACATATCGTCGATAGGCACAAACCTCCCGATCCAGCGCCCGACGCTGGAATCCTACATCAACGCTCTCGAAACGCTCTTTATCGTGGAGCGGTTGCCGCCGTGGACGAAGACCGACTACGAGCGAGTCAGCAGACGCAGCAAGCTGTTCATGACCGACAGCGGGCTGATGGCATCGATCCTTGGCTGGACCGCAGACAAGGACCACCTCGATGCCGACCGTATCGGGAAACTGTTCGAGACGTTTGTCTTTGCCGAACTCTCGTCGCAGGTCGACGCCAGCGACGGCATGTACCGGCTGTTCCACTACCGGGACAGGGAGAGACGGGAAGTTGACTCCCTGATCGAGCGTGAGGACGGGGCCCTGCTCGGTGTAGAGGTCAAGGCATCCGCGACCGTGGAGCGCCGCGATTTCAGACACCTGACGTGGTTTCGCGACAACATCGCTGGAGAGAGGCCGTTTTTTGGTGTTGTCCTCCATGCGGGCGCGTTCTGCGCCTCGCAAGCGTGCCCTGCGGAGCATTGTGGTGACGCTCGGCGCCGCTGCTCTTCACCTCCGCTTCCTGCCGCAAGGGTTGATGTTCTGAAGCCCCCTGAAATCCCGTTCGTTGTCTGTGGCAGTCACACAGTCGTTCGCCGCCGCCGGCGTGGTCGGCGCCCGCGCCCGGGCCTTCTACGAGAGGTTCGGCTTCCGTCCGTTCTCGGACCGCGAGCCGCTCATACTGGTGCTGCGCATGTCCGAGATCGCCGGGCTGCTGGAGACCTGAGCTGCGCAGCCGGCCCGTCGCCCTCCGAACTCAGCCGTGAAGCGCGAGCCACCGCCAGACCATCCAGACCGGCAGCCAGAGCAGCGCCAGCGGCCAGAACCCGCGGCGTACGATCCAGGACCGGTCCTCCATGCAGTCAAGCCTGTCGTCCCCGCGGGCGCCGTACCTATCGCTGGTCGGGCGGAGGACGCCAGGGGAGCACATGACTGACCGCACCGGCAACCCGCACACCCGGGGGCGGGAATGGATGGCGACGATGGCAACGCCGCCGGGAAGCGTGGCGCCTTCTCTCGTCCACCATGTGTCCGTGCCGTCGATGATGCCGGCCCACAGGTCGCCCGAGGTTGCGGGGATGCTGAACCAGCCATAGTCCGGCAGCGGATCGGGGCTGTCGGGAGGAGTACAAGTTGTGTGGCCTGCAAGCCGTCAACGCGTTAACGTTTGAACCGTATCGGTCATCGGGAGACTTAGGAGATGGGCCAGGTGCAGTCTTCATCATACGGTCGGCTGGCACTTGAGGCTCGCCGCCTGTTCGCCGGTCTGGCGGTCCTTGTGATGCTCGCAGCAGCGAACATGCCGGGGCCGGCAAGGGCTCAGGACTTCGAGGACCGCACGCCGCGTATCGCCGTGGTTTCTGCCTTTGCCCCGGAGCTGGAGGTCCTCAAGACGGAACTGCAGGACAGGTCAGACCATTCGGCAAACGGCGTGGCTTTCGTGACCGGCCGGCTGGAAGGCAAGGACGTTGTGCTGTTCCTGAGCGGCATCAGCGTGGTGAACGCGGCGATGACGGCGCAGCTTGCGCTGGATCGTTTCGTCATCGAGAGGATCGTGTTCTCCGGCATTGCGGGCGGTGTCGATCCTTCGCTGGGCATCGGCGATGTCGTGGTCGCGGAGCGATGGGGGCAATATCTGGAAATGCTCTTCGCCCGCGAGGTCGGGCAGGGCTGGGTGACGATGCCATTCTTCGAGTATCCCTATCGAAACTTCGGCATGATGTTCCCGCGTTCGCTCACCGTTCAGCGTGCAGGAGCCGATGGCCCAGAGACCCGCTTCTGGTTCCCGGTTGACGCGATGCTGCTGGCGGCGGCGCAGCGCGCGGCGAACAACGTGGCACTGGACCGCTGCACGGCCGACGCCCGCTGTCTGGACAGGCAGCCGGACATCGTGATTGGAGGTTCGGGAGTTTCGGGCGGAGCCTTCGTCGACAATGCAGTGTTCCGGACCTGGGTCTTCGAAACGTTCGGTGCGCGGCTCCTTGACATGGAGAGCGCCGCCGTTGCCCATGTTGCCTACGCCAACCATGTGCCGTTCGTTGCGGTGCGAAGCCTCGCCGACCTCGCAGGCGGCGGTGACGGCGTCAACCAGATGGAGATTTTCCTCGAACTCGCGGCGGGCAATGCAGCGGCCGTGGTCAAGGCAATGCTGAGGGAGATGCCGGATAATCATTGAAGGCGACGCCGCGCGCCCGGCCCGGTTCCGCAGGCTGGTCCCAGCCGGACTCCTGCGCGGCCAGCCGCAGGACGCCGGCGAGACGTCGCTGGTCCGCCCCGTCGCCCTGGAGATGGTCAAGCCGCCAGGACACCGGATCGCGGCCGGCGGCCCGTGCCGCCATGTCCATCATGGACTCCATGACGAAGGCCGTATGGCTGTGACCCACCGAACGCCACCAGTTGACGGTGATCGGCGATGCCAGATCGGTCAGACCGACAAACTGTCCCGGTATGCCGTAGGGAGTGTCCACCACGCCTTCCACCGACGTGTGATCGACGCCGTCCCTGACAAGCCACTGCTCGAAGGGCGTTCCCTTGAACACCGGCTTGCCGGCAATCCGGTGATCCCAGGCGACAAGGGCCCCGTCCTCATCGAGACCGACGCGCACCCTGTGGGCAAACGCGGGCCTGTAGGCGCCACCGGCAAGATCATCCTCGCGCGACCACACCAGCACGCCCGCATGGGTGGGCAGGGTCACGGCATTGACGAAACCCGGAACATCACCGGCTGCAGAGGCATCCATGGACGCCACCGTTCCACCAGGGTCTTGCCCCGACAGGCACATACAGTCTTCGCCATGGCACAAGAAGAGGATGGAGGGGACCCAGGCGTGTTGGCGAGTCATGCTGCCTCGCCTTGCCGGAGACTCGCCCGTCGCATGTGCAGAGCCGAAGTCAATCACCTCGCGATGATGACCGGCTCAAGCGTCCGCTCGCATCGATAGCGCAGAGGCGCCCTTTGCTCCTCCATGCAATGCGCCCCGGTGCACGGCAATGAAGCGGGCGGCGTTCGCCTGTCAGCGTGGTGAACTCTCCCGCATCGCTCACGTGTCATTGTCGATGGTGGCGGGCGTTTGCCCCGATACCTCCCTGCTGAGAATGACGACGTTGCAGCCGCCACGGCGCTGGTACTCCACGGCGTCCATCATCCGGTTGACGAGAAGCAGTCCAAGTCCGCCGAGTTCCTGATCATCCGACGATGCCGGGATGTCGGTCTCATCCACCTTCGTCGGGTCGAACTCCTTGCCGTCATCAACGATCATGACCACGAGTGTTGTCGCCTCGAGACGCACGATGACCTCGATCCTGTGCGGCTCGTCGTCCTCGTAGCCGTGATGGACGGTGTTGCTCAACATCTCCTCGACAGCGAGATTGACCGCATAGGCAACGTCCGGGGACAGTTCCTGCCGGGTGCAGAAATCATCGATTTGCGCCGCGGCGCCGGCGATTTCCCGGACATCGTTGGCAAGCGCGATCTCGATTGTGGCGTCGGCGGGAGCATGCATCGTCCCTGGCTCACTCTTCACGCAGCGAACGATGGAAGAAATCCGTCGCCGGTTTGACCAGATAGCTGATGACGGACCGCTCGACGGTCTGAATGTGGACCTCCACGGGCATGCCGGGCGTCACCGAAAGATGGCCGAGACGGCGCGTGTCTGCTTGGTGCGCGTTGTCGGGAACATCGATGGTCAGATCGACGTCATACCATGACAGCCCGGTGCCCTCGTCAGAGACGGCATCCGCCGAAATCCGCAGGACGTGACCATCGAATTCCGGAGTGTCCCGCGCCGGGAACGCCGAGAAGCGCAGCCGCGCCTGCTGGCCCGGATAGACCTGGTCGATGTCGACGGGGCTGATGCGTGCGGCCACGATGAGTCGCGAATCGAGAGGGACGATCTGAAGAATCTCCTCTCCCGGCCGAACCACTTCACCGGGCGCGGAGACGGTCATCCCGAACACCTCTCCGGAGACGGGCGCCCGCACCTCCATGTGTTTCAGGCGTCGCCGCACCGACATCAGGCGTTCGTTGACCTCGTTTGCCTGTGCGCTGGCGGACCGCGCCTCATCCTCCGCCTCCTCGATGCGGCGCCTGTCGATTTGCAGCATGACCACTTCCAGTTCCGCGATGCGGCCCCGAACACGTGCGATCGTCGCCGCCGTCGCTCCGGACTGTCCTTCCAGGCTCTCGACCGCACGCTCGAGAGCAAGGACCTGGGAGAGGAGCGAGAGACCCTGGTCGAAAAGCGCTCTCTGCACGTCGAGTTCGTCGCGAATCAGCACGCGCTGCTTGCCGAGCGATGCGGCCCGGGACTCGAGTCCGGCGATTTCGTTGCGCGCCTGTCCGATCTGCTCCCTGATGCGCGCGATTTCGCCTTCGCGCGCCGCCCGGCGCGCCACAAACAGACGTTCCTGCCCGGCGATCACATCCCGGATGTCGATGTCCGTTTCGGCAAGTTCGACGAGCGCCGGATCCCACGCGATGACGTCACTGCCGGTGAACTCTGCCTCGAGGCGATTGTGCCTGGCGGTCAATTCAGCGTACTGCGCCAGAAGAATTGATTCCTCAAGACGCAGATGCGCATCGTCCAGGCGCACGAGAACGTCTTCTCTGGCCACGCGGACACCATCACGCACCAGGACCTCGCTGACAGTGCCGCCTTCGATGTGCTCGATGACCTGGTTTCGGCTTTCGACGGCAACCACTCCTGATGCAATCACGGCACCGGAAATCCCGGCAAGGACACTCCACGCAAGGAGCCCGCCGCCCAGCACGGCAACGCCACCAAAGCCCAGGACAAGCCCGCGACGGGCCGAAAAACTCCCGTGGTCGGCGGGTGTTGTCACGATGCGCCGTCCGTGCGCCCGGCGATATCGGCGGCTTGTGGCGACAGCCGTGTGCTGGTGATGCGTGAAATCGCGTCGACGATCTGACGCTCCCGGGAGGGCAACGCCCGGGCCGGGCGGGATCCCTTGGAGGAGAGCACCGTGACGTCCGCCCCCTTGCTGCGGCGGGACGCCGGGGCAGTGGGAGCCGACCGTCCACGGCTGGCGTCCTGCGCAGGCGCGCTTTTGGCGCCCGATTGCAGCTGCCTCACCGGCGATCCAGAACGGCCGGCCGTTGCCGGAACAGGCCTTCCAGCCTGCATCACGTAAACAGTGTCACACTGGGCGAACGCACCGTGCCGGTGGGCCACGATCACTGCCGCGCCGCCGCGTTTCTTGTGCTCCTCCACCGCCCGTGCGAGGGCAAGGGTTCCCTCGGCATCGAGGTTCGAATCCGGCTCGTCCATCACCACCACCACGGGCGCACCAAAGAAGGCCCGGGCCAGTCCGATCCGCTGGCGCTGGCCGCCGGACAGTGCGGCGCCGCCGGCAGACACCTCGAAGTCGTAGCCGCCCGGCAACTTGAGAATCATCTCGTGTGCGCCGGTTCGCCTGGCGGCCTCCACGACATCCTCGTCCCGGGCATCGGGAGACATGCGGGCGATGTTCAATGCGACGCTTCCCTCGAAGAGAACCACCTCCTGGGGCAGGTACCCCACATGATGTCCGAGAGCCGGGCCGTATTGATCGAGTTCGGCCCCGTCGAGCCTTATCGACCCTGCCGCCGGCCCCCATACTCCCGCCAGCGCCCGCGCCAGCGTGGACTTTCCGGAAGCCGACGGTCCGGCGACCCCTGCTGCCTTTCCGGGTTCGAGGAGAAACGATGCGCCCCGTACAGCGGGCACCGTCGCACCCGGAGCGACAACGGCCAGGTTCTGGACATCAAGGACGGCCCGGGGTGCGGGCAGCATGGTCCGGGTTCTTTCCGGAGGAGTCTCCTCAAGGAGTCTCACCAGAGAACGGCGGGCGGCGAGCACCCGTTGCAGAAGCGGCCACTGTCCTACCGCCTGATCAATCGGCGCGAGCGCACGACCCAGCAGGATCGACGCCGCGATGATGACGCCGAAGCTGACCAGACCCTGAATCGCCAGCCATGCGCCGAGCCCGAGCATCATCGACTGCAGGAAGAGCCGAAGCGTCTTGGCCGTGACGCCGAAGAAACCGCTGCGGTCCGAGATCGCCAGCGTACGCCCGAGCAGTTCGCGGCGCAGGGCGCCCGACTGCTCGACCACGGTGTCCCGCATTCCAAGGCCCTTGACGGTCTCGCTGCCGGCGCGCATCTGCTCGACAAAATGTCCGGCGCGCGCCGTGGCCTCGGCAAGTTCCTGCTGCAAGCGCCCCGTTCGCGCCTGGTTGAGAAGCGCCAGAACAAAGAGCAGGCAACCGGAAAACACCGCCAGGACACCCAGCATCCAGTGGAACATGAACAACACGCCAAGGAACACCGGCGTCCACGGCGCATCGAAGAAGGCGAAAGGCGCGGTTCCCGAGGCGAATCGCTGGACGGCCTCCAGATCCCGCAGTCCCGTCGCCGGCCGCGCCCGCTCGGCAGGCGCTACCGCACGGGTCAGGATGGCCGTCAACACCCGCGAATCAAGCCGCTCCTGCAGCCGCGCTCCGGCCCGCGCGAGGACCCGCCCCCGCGCGTGGTCGAGAATGCCCATCATCAGGAACAGGAAGGCGGTGATCGCCGCCAGGGTGACAAGCGTGGCTTCGGAGCGCGACGTCAGGACGCGATCGTAGACCTGCAGCATGAAGAGAGGCCCGGTCAACATCAGCAGATTGACAAACACGCTGAAGACACCGACGGAAAGAAAGAGCCGTCGACTCTCCGACAATGCCGCCCGCAGTTCTGTCCGACCGGGCTGTCCGTTCGTCATCGCGCAACGCCGGGCTGAGCCGAAGGCGCGCGGTCATTCCCGTTTCCCGCACGCTCGCGATGCTGGTCATCATGGATCAAGGGTGCGACTCCCGCGACATCGCGTTGTCCAGGCCACCTGCCCGGGGGCGGGCGCGACTCTATGGGAGGTTGCCTGGTCTGTCATCGTCCCTGTGCCGCATGTTGTGTGTTGAAACAGTCAGATGGTACCGTTACCGCTTATCCGGTTATGTGGGCTGCAAGGGACGAACAGGAAACGCGTCATGGTCCTGATTCATCCCGGCACTGCTGTTGCAGAAGGTACGGTTGGCACGGATGGTGCCGACATTTTTGATCTTGCCGGAGGCGATGATGCTGCCAGCGGTGGCCGGAACTACAACATTCTCTTCGGTGATAGCGACGCCGATTTCATGATCGGCGGTATGGGCTCCGACACCATCGTTTTCTACCCTGGCGACGACAATGACACGGTCACCGACTTTACCGATGGCGAGGATCTGATCGATCTCAGCAACTTCACCGGCATCACCGGTTTCGGCGGTCTCGCCGTAACGCAGGACAACAACAATGTCGTGATCGATCTTTCGTCGCATGACGGCGGCACGATCACGCTGGAGAATGTCAACCTCGGCGATCTTGATGCCACGGACGTCACCTTTTTGCGAGCCGCCGGCAGAGGTGGAGGCAATCTGAACGAAGGCACGCGCGAAACAGTGCCGGCAGGTCAGCGACACATCGCCTGGCCCGTTGGACATCTTTCGCGACGACGCGCCCGGGCACAGTCCTGTCGCCGCGTGACGCGGGCCCACGGCGCAGATCGCCCGTCATCGCCGGAATTCGGGAGGGCAGCGCATGATACCAATCCCCATAAGTCTGAGCCTCTTGCAAAACTCCTGAGTTCGAGGTCCGCGAGGCCTGCCTGCGGGCCTTGGCCACGGCTGACGGTGTTCCCGGGGGCGAGATTCCGGCGATGTTCGGCATGGCGGCCGCGCTGATGAGAACAAAATGACAACACGCCGGGCGTCAGAACAAGCGTCTCCAAGCCGCTCCTTGCGCAAAGGGCGGCGCGGTCCCGGCAGGCCTGACGGGAGGCCGCCCTACGGGACGGCGAGACGCATCACCTGATCGGCGGTCAGGGCGAGCAGGCCGACCATGAGGTGGCAGGCGACCTTGGCGGCTCCCCGGACACGGACATGGCGGCCGCCGAACTCATCCTTGAGACGACCGTTGGTCCTCTCGACACCGCTGCGGGTGCGAAAGCGCACGCTTGCAGCATCGACATGACAGGCCGCACGTCGGGCCCGCGCCTCGCGTTCAAGGTCGGCCCTGAGTTCCTTGTTCCGACGCGGATTGACATCGATGATCGCTACGTGGCCAAGGCGTTCGCTCATCGCGTGGATCTCCCTGGCGTCATAGGCGGCGTCCATGAGATCGTAGAGGTGCGTCACACGCCCGGCTGTCATCAGCGCGAGTGGGATCGCAACCTGGCTGTCATGGACACCACGCCGAGGTAAGAACGGCACTGACAGGCACGCCACAGTCTGCCGTGTCGATGTGCAGCTTGTAGCCTCGCCACGTCTCAATGAACCCCTTGGCGTTCCTCTTGCTTCCAACATCGCAGGCCTTCGGCAACTCGTCGAGCATGTCTGCGAGGTTCATGCTGTCGGTCTGCCGCTCAAGACGGGTCGATTCCTTCACTCTTTCTTCGCCCTTGCGGGGTCGGCCGCGCTTGCGCCTGGGCCTGTCGTGCACCCGGGGCTTGGGCGCCGGCTTCTCCCGACCCTCAATGGCCGTTGAATCCCGCGAGATATGACCGACAAGCTCGTCGCCCAGCGTCTCCTCGACCAGGTGGCCGTGCATCCTCTCCGCAAGACGCGACTGCGAGAACTCGCCAAAGGCGCGCGAGAACGTCGCCTCGCTCGGGATCTCCGCACACCGCGACCAGCCGCACAGCCGGCGCAGCGTCGCGTCCGTCTGCACCCTGTCGATCAGGTGGCGCGTCGTCGGCAGGTCCCACACGGCCTTGGCGATGAAAGCCCGGGCCAAGGCACATCGGTCTTCCCGGGGGCGACCCGGTGAGCCCCACGCCTGACCGGCAAAGCGCTCCACCCGAACCAGGTCGAGAACCGTCACGAAACGCTGGTGCCGTTCGAGAAGGGGGCCGACCTCCTCAGCCAGATCGGGGAACAGTTCTCCTTGAAATCGGTTCCACAGACCGGATATCGTCGCTGACAGGGACATCGGGTTGTCTCCACGGGTATGGTGTCGTATTGCACAACATCACCATACCTCGTGGGGCACCCGACTCCCAGGCCTCTTCTCGAAAAACATCACCGGATCACAGAAAAACCCGCCGCCCAGGGGGTTTTGCAAGAGGCTCGTCTTTTTCAGTAAAGTTATGAGATAAAATGAGGTGTTGGGGCGACATTTCTTGCCCATGTGCGGGTTGTGATGGACGAGATTCTGTCGGCATCCTGGCAGAGTGTATTCCAGGCATCGGTGATGGCCGCGCGAACATCGTCCACGGTCGGAAACACCCGGTTGGCAAGAACATTGCTCTTGAGGAAGCCGAAGAGGTTTTCGATCGGATTGAGCTCCGGGCTGTAGGGCGGCAGGCGCAGCAGCGTCAGGTTGTCCGGGATGGCGAGGTCCGTCGAGCGGTGCCAGCCGGCGCCGTCGAGAACGACGACGCCATGGCGGCCAGGCGTGACCGCCCTGGAGACGTCGGCGAGGTGGCGGTTCATCTCGCCGGTGTTGGCGCGGTCACAGACGTGGCCGACCGCAACCGCATCCTGGGGCCGGGCGGCGGCGAAGAGGTAGGCATAGCCGTAGCGTTGATCCCGCAGGATGCGTGGCCGCTTGCCCTTGCGTGCCCAGCCCCGCGACAGCATGCCCTTCTGCCCGGCACGGGCCTCGTCCTGAAACCAGACTTCGATCGTCTCGGCCGTCACCGTGTCAGGCACCGCATCGAGCACCAGGGCACGGAAGTCCCGGCGACATGCCTCCTGTCTCGCAGGATCCGCCTTGGGATGAAGCGGACGCGGCGAGACATGAGAGAACCCCATGGCATGCAGGGTGCGACGCACCGTCTCCGGACTGACCGACACGCCGCACGTCGCCTCAACCTTGTTCCGCAGGTCAACCACACGCCAGCGGCACACGCCATCGGCTTCAGCATCCGCGCCGGTCTCGACCCACGATGCCAGCGCCGAGCGCTCCTCAGTGCCAAGATGGGGCGGACGACCGGGGCGCGGCAGGTCGGCAAGACCCTCGGGCCCTCCTGTGTTGTAGCGGACGATCCAGTTACGGAGCGTCTGCACCGTCACCCCGCATGTCTCGGCGACCATGTTCCGCGACTCTCCCTTCCGGAGCATCGCCACCGCCATCAGGCGAAGCGCCATGATCGCCGATTTGCTCTTCCATGCCAGATTATGCAACTCTGCCGGTGTGCAATCGGTCCGCGTGATTGAAACAGGCGCGGTCATACCAAACCTCCTGTGCTGATGGTCTATCGGAAACCTCAACATAGGATAGTCACCGCGCCGATTGCACCCCACATTTTGACCGCCCCTGAAAATTTTGACCGTTAAAGACTTATGGGGATTGGTATGATTGTTTCTTGTGAAATCGAGAACGGCGTCACCATTGTGTCGATCAATGGTCGTGTCGATGGTGTAACCGCTCCGCAACTGGAAGACGAACTCGCTTCCAGGATTCGCGATGATTCTGTTCGTATCGTGCTCGACTGCAGCGACATGAACTACCTGAGCAGTGCCGGGCTGCGGGTTTTTCTCATGGCGGCCAGACGCTGCAAGCGGGCTGGTGGCATGCTGTGCATCGCAGCCCTGCAGCCAGACTCCAAGTCCGTTGTCGAACTGGGCGGCTTCCACACGATTATCGATTGCCACGAGCTGCGCGAGGAGGCGCTCGCGCGCTACGCTTCCTGAGTGTGCTGAGGGTGGCGTTCTGTCACCGGCTGGTTGGTGCCGGTGTCGCTGTCAGGCGTCATCTGAAGCGTGCCGGTGCCGGCAAGGGGGGCTTTGCGTTTGCGTGGCGCCCGGTGCCGCATGGTTGCGTGGCGGGGGCCTGGCTGTGTGGCCCCCGCCCGGTTGTGCGGTCGCCGGTTGTGTGGTGCCTGACGGGGGTTTGCGTGTTCAGTGCATCGGCGTCCAGGTGTCGTCGTCGCCGACGCCGTTGATGGCGTAGAGACCGGCGACGTCGCCGTTGTCATCGAACTCGATGGCGCCGGAGGCGCCCTGGTAGTTGATGTCCATGCCGTTGGCGAGGGCGTCTTTGGCTTTGGCCCATTCGCCGGGGCGGATGATGATGCCGGGAGCGTTGGCGACGTCGCGCAGGGCGGCGGCGATCATGCTGCGGTCGGCGGCGCCGGCCTTTTCGATGGCGAGGGCGGCGAGGAAGGCGATGTCGTAGCCGTGGGTGACGAAGGGTGCGCCGGGGTTGTCGAAGGTGGCGGCGAAGGCCTTGTAGGATGCGCCCTGGGTATCGGAGGAGGGTTGGGAGAGCAGGATGTTGCCGCGCAGGTTGTCGGCGCCGATCTGTTCGATGACGGAGTTGTCCATCATGCCGTCGGCGCCGAGGAAGGCTGTGAAGAGGGCGTTTTCGAGGCTGTTGCGCAGGATGGTGATGCCGCTGGATCCGAAGTAGGCGAAGAGGGCGAGGCCTTCGGCGCCGGCGGCGGCCAGGGTGGCGAGTTCGGCGCGGTAGGATGCCTTGCCCGGTTCGTGGGCCTGGTTGCCGGTGATGGTGCCGCCGCGTTCCTGGAAGGCGGTGACGAAGACGTCGGCGAGGCCGGCGTTGTAGTCGTCGTTGGCGTAGGTGACGGCGAGGCTGCGGTAGCCGTGTTGCCAGGCGAACGCGGCAAGGGATCGTCCCTGGTAGGCGTCCGACGGGGCGACGCGGAACACGAGATCGTTGTCGTCGAGGTTCGAGATCGAGGGTGCGGTGGCGGTGTCGGAGAGCATGACCACGCCGGCGGGGATGGTGACCGACTGGGCCATGGCGTTGGTGGCGCCCGAGCAGTTGGCGCCGATGACCATGACGACCTGCTCGACGTTGACGAGCTTGGTGCCGGTGTCGACGGCGGCCTTCGGGTCGCACTGCGAATCGCCGGTGACGAGGCGGTAGGTGTTGCCGTCGAGCAGGCCGCCCTGTTCGTTGACGTGGTGTGCGGCGAGGGTGCGGGCGGCGACGATGTCGACCGCGAGTGCGGCGATGGGTCCGGTGACGGCGGCGGCCGAGCCCACCTTGATGTCGTCGGCGGCGGCGTGCATGGCGACGGCGTGCATGGCGACGGCGACGGTGGTTGTCAGCATTGTCTTCATGGGGGGTGCTCCTTGGTTGAGGGTGACGTGACGGTTGAGGGTGATGCCACGGTGCGCAGGCGGCGCTCGCGGAAGATGCCGTCGGGAAAGCGCTGCAGGATGACCTGCAAGGCCAGGCCGACAAGAAAGATCCTGACGTAGGCCGCCCTGACCGCCCATTCGGGGGGCAGTCCGCTGATCAGTATCTCGGCTGCCGACCACAGTGTCCAGATCAGCACGGCGCCGACGATGGCGCCGCGGTTGTTGGCCGCGCCGCCGACCACGAGCATGACCCAGACGAGGAAGGTGGCGGTCACCGGTTCGGCGGCCTGGGGTTCGATGAACTTGATGTGATGGGCCATGAGTGCGCCGCCCAGGCCCATGAGCGCGCCGCCGAGGATGAAGGCGACGATGCGCAGGCGCTCGACATCCTTGCCTGCCGCCCGCGCTGCGGCCTCGTTCTCGCGGACCGCCGCCATGACGCGTCCCCAGGGGGAGTGCCACAGGCGCTCGAGGAGGACGTAGAGCACGGCGATGACGGCGATGACGAGCAGCAGCATGGCGATCTGGTTCCACGGCTCGGCGAGGTGTTCGAAGGGCTTCGGGATGACGGAGATGCCGCGCGGACCGTTGGTTGCCCACGTCTCGTTCTTGAGAACAAGGCGCAGGATCTCGGCGATGCCCAGGGTGGCGATGGCGAGATAGTCGGCGCGCAGCCGGATGCACAGCCGTCCGACCCCCCAGGCGAGGAGCGCGCTGGCGGCCATGGCGGCGGCGATGCCCGCCGCCGGCGGCAGGCCGAGGCCGCCGAGATGGCGCGCGGAGGCTGCCGTCGTCACGATGGCGGTGGTGTAGGCGCCGATGGCGAAGAACCCCGCCACCCCGGCGTTGAAGAGGCCGGTGAAGCCCCACTGGATGTTGAGACCGAGGGTGAGCACGGCGTAGATGCCGCCCATGGTGAGCAGGAAGACGGCGTAGAGGACGATGCCGTAGAGCTGTTCCATCTACCGCCGCCCCCCGCCTGGCCCCATGGCTGGCCCCATGGCCGGCGTCATGGCTGGTTCTGTGGCTGACGGGGTCGCGGGCCGGGCGGTGCCGGTCATGACTGGAACACCCGGCCGCGCAGGAGCCCGCTGGGCCGCCAGATCAGCAGCGCGATCATGATGGCAAAGGCGATGCCTGTCTTGTAGCCCGGCGACACCAGGGCCTCGTTGCCGATCCACGGGTAGGTGGAGAGTTCCTCGATGAGACCGATCACCAGGCCTCCCGCCATGGCGCCGTAGGGCCGTCCGATGCCGCCGAGCAGGGCGGCGGCGAAGATCGGCAGCAGGAGCTTGAAGCCGAGCTGCGATTCGACATGGGTGTCGTAGGCCAGGAAGACGCCGGCGGCCGCCGCCAGCGCGCCGCCCACGATCCAGGTGGTGACGATGACCCGCTCGGTGTCGATCCCGGCAAGCCGGGCCAGGTCGGGTGAATCGGCCATGGCGCGCATCGCCTTGCCGGCGCGGGTGCGCACCAGCAGGAGATGCACGGCGAGCATCAGGGAGAAGGCGGCGGCGACGATGGCGACATGCTTGGGAAAGAGGCGCACGGCGTCGAACAGCACCCAGGGGATCTCGATCCCCTGGGTGAAGGAGTGCAGCTTCGCCCCCCAGATGAGCTGGACCAGGGAGCGCACCATCAGCATCAGCCCGAAGGAGGCGATGACGAGGACGATCGTCGCGCGCTGGCGCAAGGGGCGAAAGCACAGCCGGTCCATGGCCAGTGCCGCAGCGGCGGTCAGGATCATGGCGACGGGCAGCACGGCGAAGGGATGCCAGCCGCTGAACGCCGCCAGGGTGAGGGCGATGAAGGCGCCCAGCGTCATCGTCTCGCCGTGGGCAAAGTTGGCGAAGCGCAGAATGCCGAACGTCAGCGTCACGCCGACCGCACCGAGGGCATAGACGCTGCCCAGCACGAGGCCGGGCACCAGGTAGAAGTTGACGAACTCGATCATGGCGCCGCGCCGCCCAGAAACAGCGCCCCCATGGCGGGGTCTGCGCGCAGGGCCGCGCCGCTGGCGTCACACCGGTTGCGGCCGTCGACAAGGACGTAGCCGCGATCGGCAATGCCGAGGGCCTGGCGCGCGTTCTGCTCCACCATGAGGATGGCGACGCCTGACGCGTTGACGTCCCGGATCATGCGGAAGATGTCGCCGCGCAGGCGCGGCGACAGCCCCGCGGTCGGCTCGTCGAGCAGCAGCACGACCGGGTCCACCATGAGTGCCCGGGCGATGGCCACCATCTGGCGCTGGCCGCCCGAGAGGTCCCCCGCCGGCGTGCGCCGCCGCGCCGCCAGGGGCGGAAACAGGGCGTACATCTCCTGCATGCGCGCGCGGATGTCGCGGATGCCGTCGCGGCGGCTGTAGGCTCCCATCTCGAGGTTCTCGGCCACGGTGAGGCTGGGGAAGACGTTGGCGGTCTGCGGGACGCAGGACACCCCCTGGCGCACCACCTGATCGGGCCGCGTGCCGGTGATGTCGCGCCCTTCGAGGCTGATGCGTCCCGCGGCGAGCGCCAGGCGGCCGAGAACCGCGTTCATCACCGAGGACTTGCCGGCCCCGTTGGGGCCGATGAGCACGACGATCTCGCCTGGATGCACCGCCAGGGACACCTCGTGGATGATCTGCGCGCCGCCGTAGCCGCCGCTCACCCGCTCGAGCGCCAGAAGAGGGGCGCCATGCATGCTCAGACCCCGCCGCCAAGGTAGGCCTCGACAACCCGCGCGTCGCGGCGCACCGCGTCCATCGACCCGTCCATGATCACGGCGCCCTCCGCCAGAACGATCACGCGGTCGCACAGCGAGGCGATGAAGTCCATGTCGTGCTCGATGATGACGAAGGTATGGCCGCGCTCGCGGTTGAGCGCCAGGATCATCTCCCGCAGGCGCGCAAGAAGTGTCGGGTTGACCCCCGCGCCCGGTTCGTCAAGAAGCACGAGGCGCGGCGCGGTCATCATCGCCCGGCCGATCTCGAGCAGCTTCTTCTGGCCGCCCGAGAGGTGCATCGCCAGGGCGTCGCGCCACTCCCAGAGGGTGAGGAAGCGCAGGGCGTCCTCCGCCCTGGCGCGCACCGCGCTCTCGTGCCGGGCGACGGCGCCGGGCGCGAGCCACACCGGCCACAGCCGCTCGCCGGGCTGGCCGGCAGGGACCGTCATCAGGTTCTCCAGCACCGTCAGGCGGGAGAAGGCGCACGGGATCTGGAAGGTCCTCACGAGACCGCGGTGAAAAAGCCGGTGCGTCGGCACGCCGGTGATGTCCTCGCCGTCAAGGAGAATGCGCCCGGCGCTGGGAAGAAGGGCGCCCGCGACCATGTTGAAGAGCGTCGTCTTGCCGGCGCCGTTGGGACCGATGACGCCGGTGATGCCGCCGGCGGCAAGGGCGAAGGAACAGCGGTTGACCGCCGTCAGGCCGCCGAAGCGGCGGGTCAGGCCTTCAAGGGCGAGAAGCGGCCGGGCAGCATCCATGATGGCCCCCCATGATGTCCCCCCATGGTAGCCGTTCTGCCGCCACGGCACGCAAAAAAATGCAGGCCGCGCCCGACAGGGGCTACACTGCCCGCCGCACGCATCAAGGGAGGGTGTCCTGAACGCACCGACAGGGGGCAACGCACAGGCCGAGATGCTGATGGCAAGCAGCGACCTCCATGCCGATCTCGCGTTCTTTCGCGAACGCCTCGGCTTGCGCCTCGACTCCATCTTCCCCGCCGACAACCCCGCCGAGGCCGTGCTGAGCGGTCATGGCGTGCGCATCCGCCTGCGCCGCGGCGCCGCCGCACCGCCCGGCGTCATCCGCCTGCTCTGCGAGAACCCGCAGGCTTTCGGCGAGACGGTGCTGTACGCCCCCAACGGCACCCGCATCGAACTCGACAGCCTGCAGCCCCGCCTGCCCTGTCCCCCGGTGCGCCACGACCTGGTGGTGCGCCGCCGCGCTGCCGGCGGCTGGCAGACAGGACGCGCCGGCATGCAGTACCGCGATCTCATCCCCGGACGGCTCGGCGGCGCGGTGGTCGCCTCGCACATCCGCATCCCGCAAGGCGGGCCGGTCGCCGACGACGTCCACTATCACATCGCGCGGTTCCAGCTGATCTTCTGCTACCGGGGCTGGGCAGAGCTCGTCTACGAAGACCAGGGGCCGCCCTTCCGCCTCGAGGCCGGGGACTGTCTCATCCAGCCGCCGCAGATCCGCCACCGGGTGCTGGCATCGTCCGCCGGGCTCGAGGTGATCGAGATCGCGGCGCCGGCAGACCATCTCACCTGCCTCGATCACACGCTGCAGCTGCCCACCGGCCGCATCCGCCATCAGCGCGCCTTCGGCGGCCAGCGGTTCTGCCGCCACAGGGGCGCCGACGCCGTCTGGCACCCGGCGCGCCTTGCCGGCTTCGCGTCCTGCGAGACCGGGGTTGGCGAGGCCACCCGGGGGCTCGCCGACGCCAGGATCATGCGGCGGTCACAAGGTGCCCAGACGCCGCAGACCAGCCATGACGCCGCCATCCTGTTCACCTTCGTCCTCAGGGGAACCATGACACTGCGCCTGCCCGGGCAGAGCCTGGCGCTGCAGGCAGGCGACGCCTTCGTCGTGCCGCCGGGCATGCGCCACACCCACGCACACCCCGCAGACACCCTGGAACTCCTCGAGATCTCCATGCCCGGCACCGTCGCCACCACCACGCACCCGTCATGACCGACTTCGCACAGACCCGCTCCCTCTTCCATCTCCCCCCGGACCTTGTCTATCTCGATGGCAACTCGCTGGGACCCTTGCCCGTCGCCGCACGCCACCGCATCGGCCGCCTCCTCGACGACGAATGGGGACACATGCTGATCCAGGGCTGGATGATGTTGCCTGGGCGCCCGACTGTGACACAATGCAACTCCTCTCCCGCAGCAACCGGGAGAACGTGACCATGCATGCTGCGGTTGCTGACAAACGAGAAGGAGAGAATCATATACCTTGATGCATTGACAAACGTGCTTCCTGAAAAATTCGGTAATGTCCTTGGTGATAAAATGACCAAATTGCAACGTATTCGATTGAAGAAATTCTAGTCCGACGACAAGGGATGATCAGGATGATGAGGACTGACCTGACCCCAGGGCGCGGGGTGTATAATCCCTAAACGTTTCGCTGGATGCGACAACGCCTTATGTTGCAATTGACTACGCGGACGTAGCCGGGCTTGGACCTGGTAAGTCTATTAGCACAATGTGCTTCATGACGGGCGGAAGCTGTACCCCCGCAAATACCGACCTCTTCAGTGGCAGCCCCGGAACTCCGTTCGACCTTCGCAACTGCCTTTGCGCTCGCAGCGATCTATCCCAAAGCGGCGCCAACAATCAGCCTCGACATACGCACCAAGAAGCGAGGGCGAGATTGAGATGTGACATGAATTGATAATGGACTTTACCGGAGACACAACGGGGCGGCCTTCGAGCCGCCTGTGTGCCTCCTTGAGAATCGATGCGTTCCGCTATGCAGCGTCTGGAGAGTGGAGTTCGAACTGGACGGTCCGGTCGGCGGTGAGCGCAACCCGCACGATCCTGCCCGTGAGATCAGTGTCGGCGATCTGCGCCAGGGCGTAGCCGAACAGGCGTTGCCGCACGTCGAGCCTCATGAGGCCGTGCGCGACATCGATGCAGACCAGACCGGGATGAGCGGGATCGCGTTCCATCAACGCAGTAAAGTCGGCGCTGTTGTTGGTCACGGTTGTGTAGCCGTCTTCCACGCCGCGCCGAACCAGCGCCCAATCCTGCCGGGACCTCAGGCCCAGCCAAGCCACATGCGTCGATTCCGGATAGCCGCACGCCCGCGCCATCGCCGCCAGACTGGGGCTCAGGCATTCGTCGATCAGGAACTTCATCGCGCAGGAGACAGCGCGTCGAGGCTTGTTCTTGTAGAAACCGCCGGCTCCCGATCGCGCCGGAATGATCCGCTCTTTGGGCGTCCGCGCCGCGGATAGGCGCTGGCGTAAAGTGCGGCAAGGGCAATATGGTCCTCGCCAAGCTGCGGGAACGCCTCCCCGATCAGATCGGGACTGTCGCCGTTGGCTAGCATGTCTGCAACATGGTGGACCGGAATGCGTGTCCCCCGGATGCATGGCGTTCCGGAAAGAACCGCGTCGTCGCAGCGAACCATCGCCCGTGCGCGTGCCAGCTTGGCAAGTCCGTTGCGCACATCGCGCCTGATCGGTCGGAGATCGACGGCAAGGCCGCCCATGCGGGCTGTGCGGGCATCGGGGCAATCGAGCAGATATCGCACGAGAAGACGGCGGCCCTCCCGGGTCAGAAGATTGGCGGTTTCGTGGGCAAGCTTGAGGCCCACCAAGCCCGTGCGATGTACGGCCCGGGAACGCCCACTCTCCCGCGCCGCGCCATCAAGGAATCCGGCGTCGATGATGCGATGCACCTGCCTTACGGGTATGCCTGTCACGCAGGCCGCCTCGTTGACGGAGAAGGTCGCGGATGCGACGGTCGTGTTCATTATTTTTCCTCCGTAGTGGAAAGAATATAGCGACTTTCGGATTTGGACGCCAGTGTGGATCTCGCCCGTGCCACGACAATTTTCGGAGCTTTCGAGAGGCCGGGGCCAATTTTTCCTGTCTGGTCGGTCGTGTCCGCCAGAAAACCCCCTCTCCAGGCTCGGCAAGCCTGTCATCAGCAAGATTCCATGCGCTGAATCGCTGATGGATCGGCTCTGATTGACGGTTCAGAAGGTCATGTCAGGTGCTGAATGAGGAACATTCGATCAATGTCGGGACATGCGGCTCCCTGCCCACTCATCAGGCGGGGTGGAAAGGCCGGTGTGCCGGAAGAAAACCGTCAGGCGGCGCAGCTGCAGGCCGATGCGGTGCATGTTGAAGGCGACCTCGAGGCAGCCGTCACGCGCTCGAAGCCGTCGGCGCCACCGGACGGCCCGCCTTGCTCTTCGGGATCCAGCGGGTGTGTTCCTCGAAGATCGAGAACATCTCCTCTTCCTGAGGAATCGTCTCACCCTTGAGAAGCCGCCGTTCCACCTGATCCATCTGCCGCCAGGCGTGGAGAAGCCGTTGTCGATCCGCCAGGTGACCGCTTTATCCACCCATGGCATCTGCTTGAGAACCAGCAGGTTCCCCTCGACAAGCGCGCGGCAGACCGTCAGATATTCCTCCACGTCCCCTGTGCAGGGCATGAGGGAGGAAGGCGGGACAGCACATCGAGGGGCGAACCCTGTGCTTGCGACGATACAAGGCCGCACCCGGCGCGCCCCGCGTCGACACATTGACACAGGGGGTTTCCCGATGAAGGCTGTGCGACAGGTGATGCGAGGAGGTTTGAGCGATGTGTTCCGTGTGTGGCTGTGGTCATGCCCAGCATGATCACAAGAGGGATCCGGCGCTGATCGAGATCGAGCAGAGCATTCTTTCGGCCAACGATTCCCACGCCCGTGACAACCGGGAGAGGCTGACGGCGGGCGGTCATGTCGCTCTGAACCTGATGTCGAGTCCGGGTGCGGGCAAGACGACGCTCCTCGTCGAGACAATCCGCCGGCTTGGAGACGGCTCTGTGGTCGGCGTCATCGAGGGTGATCAGGCGACGTCGCGCGATGCCGAACGGATTCGCGCCGGCGGCGTGAGCGCCGTTCAGATCAACACCGGGCCGGGATGCCATCTCGACGCCCACATGGTGGGTCATGCCCTCAATGATCTCGACCTGCCCCATGGCGCCGTCGTCTTCATCGAGAATGTGGGGAACCTTGTCTGTCCCGCTGCCTTCGATCTCGGCGAAACCGCGAAGGTCGTCATCCTCTCGGTCACCGAAGGCGACGACAAGCCGCTCAAGTACCCTGACATGTTCGCCGCGGCCGATCTGATGATTGTCTCCAAGACGGACCTGCTTGCCTACGTCGACTTTGACGTCGACAAGGTGGTCGAGCGGGCCCGGCGCCTCAATCCCGATCTGGCGTATCTTGCCCTCTCGGCACGGGACGGCAGCGGCATGGCGTCCTGGATCGCGTGGATTGCGCGGCGCCGGGAGACGTCCGTGTTGCGTGCCGGCGCCATGAACGCGACCGTGGCGGCACATGCATGAACTGGCGCTTGCCCGCAGCCTCATAGACCTGGTTGACGATCACGCCGCCAGGGCGGGCGCCCGGCAGGTGGAACGCATTCGTGTTCGCCTCGGCCAGCTGTCGGCGGTGACGCGGGCGCTCTACGTCAGCTTTGTCCCGGCGTCGAGGGGAACGCGCTGCGAAGGCGCCATTCTCGAGATCGAAGAGGTCCCGCTGAGCGTCAGGTGCAGCCATTGCGACGCCGTCAAGACACCCGGCGGGCGCTACAACTTCCGTTGCCCCGACTGTGGCATGCCGACGCCCGAGGTGGTGACCGGTCGCGAAATGCAGCTGGTGGCGATCGAACTCGGATTGACACCATCGGAGCCGTGAATGATGATGATCGACGACGACATGGGTCGGGGATGATGACGGTGGAGCGCTCGGATTTCTGGGACTTTGTGCCGCACCAGCACCGGGGACCGCACCGCGAAACCGCCGCCGACGCCCACACCCGCTCGCCCACCCGGCACAATGGGCCGGTCAAGGCGCCGGGCCTCAACACCTTCATGGGCGCCCCCTATTGCGAACCGGACCGCCACCGTGTCCGCGAGGCGGGGGCGAAGATCTGTTTCCTCGGCGCCCCCTGGGATCAGGGCACCATCGTGCGCACCGGAACATCGAGCGGGCCCGAGGGCATCCGCGATGCCTCGACACAGTACTTTCCCTACATGTTCGAGTACGATGTCGATCTCATGACCTTCTTCCGTGTGGTCGATTGCGGGGATATCCCCATCGTGCCCGGCAACAACCCTCTTTCGCAGACCTACATGTGCGACTACATCACGGAATGCCTTGAGGGAGGGGCCAAGGTCATCCTCGTTGGCGGTGACCACTCTGTTCCCATTCCCGGGGCGCGGGCGTTGTCCGGGCACCTTGCCCGCCACCGTCCGGACGCCAGGATGGGTTACCTGCACATCGACTGCCATCTCGATGCCGCCGTCGACTGGGGCGGGATCGAGATCACCAATGCGTCAGGCCCGCCGATGGCCCTTTCCCTGGAGAACTGCAACGCCGAAAACATGGCGCACATGGGCTCGCGCAACGGCCTCAACCCGAAGGACTGGCTGGACTTCTGGGTCGACAACGACATGCCGGTGATCACCATGGAGGAGGTTGTCGAGCGCGGTATCGAGGCCTGCACCCACGACATTTTCAAGCGTGCCTGGAACGGCGCGGAAGCTGTCTACGTCTCCTGGGACACGGACTCGCTTGATGCCAGCTGCATGCCGGGAACGAGCTGTCCCGAGTGCTACGGGATCAAGGCGCGCGAGGCTCTGGCGCTGGCGAGGATTGCCGGAGAATACGGGGCGGACGTCCTCGAACTCGCGGAACTCTCGCCGGTGTTCGATGCCAGCGGGATCAGCACCAAGCTGGCCTGCAATCTGATCTACCACTACCTCGGCAGTCGTGCGCAGACACTGCGCCGGCGCGGCGAGGCTCCCTGATGCCGCGGTTGCCGATGACCGGAGAGAACCGATGAATCCCGCCAGAGCATTCCTGCACCTCTTTTCCCCGCTTGGCGGCGATGATGCCGACAACTACCGCTCGCCAGGGCAGATTTCCTTCCTGCGTGCGCCCTTTGTGGCCGTTGATCCCCAGGCGCTCAGGGATGCCGGCGCGACCTATGCCTATCTCGGGGTCCCCTATGACGAGGGCAACGTGGGCAAGCCCGGGTGCGAGGACGGTTCACGCGAGTTTCGCGTCGCCTCGCTCGACTACTTTCCCTACTGGTTCGAGTTCAATGTCGACCTGCAGCATTCCTCGGTCGATTGCGGCGATGTGCAGATGCCGCGGGTCAACCCCGAGGTGGCGCATCAACGCATCTATGACGCGGTCCGCACGGTGCTCGAGGCCGGTCTGGTGCCGATCCTGTGTGGCGGTGACCGGTCGATCTCGATTCCGGCGGCCAGAGCGTTTTCCGATCATCTCGGCGCTGAAAGGAAGATGGGGTACATGCATCTCGGCGCCCACCTCGACATGGCCGACAGCTGGGCGGGCGAACGCCATGTCTCGCCATGCGCCCTGGCGCGCATCAGCGAACTTCCCAATCTCGCTGCCGAGAACGTGGCCCATCTTGGCGCTCGCAATTCCTTCAATCCGAAGGATCATGTGGACCTCGCCCGTGCCCGCGGCATCCGTTTCAACCCGATGCTGGAGATCCTTGATCGCGGTGTTGATACGGTGACCGACGAGGCGGTGTCCCGCGTCTGGCAGGATACCGATGGCCAGTACCTCAGTTTCAACTTCAACGTCATGGATTCATCGGCTGCACCCGGTGTCACCGCCACGGAACCGGGGGGTCTCGAATCACGGGAAATCATGCGGATTGCCGCACGAATCGTCGACAGCGGAGGCCCCGGCATCATCGATGTCACGGAACTCTGCCCCATGTTCGATGTCAGCGGCTCGACCTCGCGCATGGCGGTCTGCGTCGTTCTGCGGATCATGGCCGGCGTGGCCGCCGCTGCGGGCGACACGGTCGACGATTCGATCAGGCGGCCGGGCTGGAAGCAAGGTTAACGAAACAGCGACCAAGGAGACATGCCATGACCTCATTGAACACACCCCTTCCGCTGGACCGGCGCGCGTTCGTCAAGGGCGCAAGCGCGGCGGCCGCGGGAACCCTTGTTCCCGGCAGCGTTCTTGCAGACGACACGCTGAACGTCCTGGTGTGGTGCGATCACGCGGACCAGAAGCTCATCGGACCCTTCGAGGACGCCCACAATGTCACGGTCAACGTCAAGACATACGAGGGAACCGGAACCGCCCTGTCGATCCTCGAACAGTCGGCTCCCGGCGACTGGGACGTGATCGTCATTGACGCGCCGGATGTGCCGCAGGTTGCCGGTCTCGGCATCCTTGACGAGCTTGCGGAAGATCTGGCGCCCTGGGACGATATCTTCCCGACGCTGCGCGATGCGCCCTATACCAGGGTCGACGGCAAGGTCTACGCCGTGCCGGAGAAGTTCGGCTACTACGGTTTCTGCTACAACCGGGACGTCGTCGACGCCGCCGATGTCAGGCGCGGGGACATCGCGTGGAACGATGCCTACAGCGGGCGTATCGGCGTCTATGACTACTACTTCCCGGTGCTGCAGATGATCGGCCTTTCCATGGGGCTGAAACCGGCCGACATCACCGTGGACCATCTCGGTGACATCCGCGAGCGGCTGCTGGCCATGAAACCCAACGTCAAGATGATCGGCGATATCGTCAGCGTGCAGAACGCGCTCGTGACCAAGTCGGTGGATGTCGTCGTCGGCGGCGCCGAGTTCACGGTGTCCAATCTGATGGCGAGCAATCCCCACCTTGACTGGACGATCTCGGATGACGGAGGGCTGATCTGGAACCAGGGCATCGGCATCCTCAGCGACAGCAACCGCAAGGAGCTGGCCGGGCGCTTCCTGCAGTGGATTCTCAGCCCCGAAGGCCAGGGCCTGCTGGCGACGTCGGAGTGTTTCTGGGCCATGCCGGCCAACAGCAAGGCGATCATCTCCGATGAGGAGAAGGCCACCCTGCGTTGGGACGAGCAGGGTGATCTCCTGGCGCGTTCCGAGACATCGCTGCTGCCCGACCCCGGGATCGATATCGAGATGCTCGATATCTGGACGGAGTTCCTGCAGTCCTGATGGCCGGGCCGCAAGGGGAGGATACGGGATCTGAATGAGACCGGGAGGAGGCTCACTCGTCCGCTGGGCGCTGTATCCTGCCCTGGTCTATTCCCTGATCTTCTTCGCCATGCCGTTTCTGGTCATGGTGGCGGTCAGTTTCTGGCAGCGTGTGCGTGGCCGTCTCGAGGCCACGTGGACGCTTGCCAACTACGACAAGCTGGTCTCGCGGGACTACCTGCTCGAGGCGCTCGTCAATTCGGTGGAGGTGACGGCCCTCACCACAGCCGTCAGTGTGCTGATCGCCTACCCTCTGGCCTACATGCTGGCCTACCGCGTGTCGTCACGCTGGCAGAAGATCCTGCTCATCGGCGCCATCATCCCGTTCTGGACGGCCTACGTTGTACGGGCCTATGCCTGGCTCATCGTTCTTTCGGAGAACGGAATCGTCAACGCCGGTCTCATGGTGCTGGGGATCATCGAGGCGCCCCTGGACCTGGCCTATACGCGCGGCGCCACGGTGCTCGGTTTTGTCCACTTTTTCACCATGCTGCTGACCCTGACGATCTTTGCCAGTCTCATTCAGATACCCGCGAACTACCGGATGGCGGCAAGCGATCTCGGGGCATCGCCGATCAGGGTCTTTCTTGTCGTCACGCTTCCGCTCAGTCTGCCGGGCGTCGCCGTCGGCGCCTTCCTGACCTTCGTCATCACCATCGGTGACTACATCACGCCGCAGATCCTTGGAGGCAACACGGAGGTGCTGATACCCCAGGCGATCATGCTGCAGATCTCCCGGGCGGCGAACTTCCCGATGGCGTCGGTCATGAGCGTCTCGCTCATGCTCGTCATCCTCGCCGTCTACCTTGCCTCGGCCCGCTACCTCAGGATGGACAGGATATGACGGGACGTATCGTGGCGTTGATCCTGGAGAGGTCGTATCTCGTCCTGGCGATGGTCTTCATCTACCTGCCCGTCGTCGTGCTCGTCCTGTTTTCCTTCCAGGACGGCCTGCTGCCGGTTCCGCCATTCGATGGGCCGAGCCTGCGCTGGTACGACAAGCTCCTGGGCAACGAACGGGTGCTGTCCGCCCTGGGCAACTCCGTCCTTGTGGCCGTTGTCTCCGCCTTCGTGACCACGGTTCTGGGTTATCTTGCGGCCTATGGTCTCAGCCGCTCCCCACCCCGGTTCCCCGGTACCGCACGGTTTCTCCTTATCGCTCCCATCACGGTGTCCTACCTGATCGTCGGCATGGGCCTGCTGACGACCTTCAATGTGCTCGGAATCTCGAAGTCCCTGCTGGCCGTGGGTATCGGTCACGTGGTCATCAACCTGCCCCTGGCCTTCGCCATCATCCATTCGCAGATGAACGAGAGCCACAGAACCATCGATGCCGCGGCCCATGATCTCGGCGCCGGCGATCTCCGGACCATGCTGCTGATTTCCGTGCCGATGATGAAGGTGCCGCTTCTTGCGTCCTTTTGCCTGTCGGCGACACTGTCGTGGGACGAGTTCATCATTGCGTTCCTGCTCAGCCGGTTCGAGGTGACGCTCCCGGTCATCATTTTCGAAATGCTGCGCGCCGGTCTGACGCCCGAGGTCAATGCGGCGGGGACAATCGTCTTCGCGATTTCCCTCGTCGTCATCCTGTTCGCCGCAGCGGTGCTGTTTGCCAGGAGGAAGGACGTGGCATGAGCCTGGTCGAACTCTCCGGCCTGACCAAGAGCTATGGCTCCGTGGTGGCGCTCGACGATGTCTCCCTGTCGGTCGCCCAGGGTCAGTTCGTCGTGCTTCTCGGACCGTCGGGAAGCGGCAAGACGACGCTGCTCTCCATCCTCGGCGGTTTCACCAGGCCCACCTCGGGCAGGGTGATGATTGCCGGCAGGGATGTGACGACCATGCTGCCGGCCCACCGTCCCACGGCAACGGTCTTCCAGGACTATGCCCTCTTCCCCCACATGACCGTGAGAAGCAATGTCGCCTTCGGTCTTTCCACGCGTCGCGTGGCGCGCGCCGAACGCCGGCAGAGGGCCGACGACATGCTCGCCACCGTGGGGCTTGCCGGTCTTGGCGACCGGCGGATCCATCATCTCTCCGGCGGCCAGCGCCAGCGCGTTGCGCTCGCCCGGGCCATGATCGTCGAGCCTGCGGTTCTGCTGCTCGATGAGCCGCTCGGAGCACTCGATCTCAAGATCCGCCGGCAGATGCAGGAGGAACTCGTCGAACTGCAGCGCCGGGTGGCGATGACCTTCGTCCATGTCACCCACGACCAGGACGAGGCGATGAACATTGCCGACGCCATCGTCGTTCTCAACAAGGGGCGGATCGAGGATCAGGGTTCGCCCGAGCGGGTGTACTCGCGCCCGTCGAGCGTCTTCAGTGCAACCTTCATGGGCGACAGCAACATCGTCACCGGAGAGGCTGTCTCCTGTGACGGGTGCCACACCCGCGTCGAGACGCCGTTCGGTTGCCTTCGTGTCACAGGCGTGGCCGCCGTCGGCAGCAGGGTTCAGATCTGTCTGCGGCCTGAACACATCCAGGTGGCTGCAGGGGGCGCTGCAGGCGCCACATGCCTCGGCGAGGCGGTTGTCGAGGATGTCGCCTTTCAGGGAACAGGCCGGCGCTGTGACGTGCGCCTGGCGGATATCGCCCTGCGGCTTCTCCTGCCTCCCCGGCAGACGCCCGCCAGGGGCGACATGGTCGAACTCCGCGTCAACGACAACGATCTCGTTCTGTTGCACGACTGAGAGCGGCCGGGCGCCGGCGGGTTCGATGGTGACGGTGCTGTTTCCTGGTCAAACGCTTGCCGCAAGACGTGCACTCATAAATCTATCGCGGACCGCCCGGCCAAGCGAGTGACCTGGTTCGGCGAGGTACCGCACGCGCCCGCCGCCGCGGCAGACCGGAGGATTCCACGCGGCTCGCAGTCAGCGCGATGACGGGCGGGCCCTGCGGGGTAAGCGCCACGGCGAAGCGAGGAATGAAGCTCTGTCGGGTCGCTCGAATGTCCTGGATGCGGTCGATGCGGTAGCTCCGATGCTCGCCATCGACGGCTCGTGTGGCGTGCAGCACGATATTGCCGTCCCGGGTGCGCCGCAGCGAGTACGGCTCGATCCTCCGGACGGAACCCTGATACTCGAGGTCCACGCACAACCGGTTTGAAGCTGCGAAGCGGATGATCTCCAGATACGACTGGACTCTGCCAGGAACCGGAACCAGTGTCAGGGTGAGTGTTCGCCGGTCGATGCGGCAGTATGCAAGAGCGATCCGCTGCCCGCTCTGCGTCAGATCATGGCGATGGGATGACGGTATCCGCTCGATCAGTCCCCGCAGGCGTCGCAGGTCATAGGTGGCCTGACGAGAGCCGTCGTCGGTGTTGCCGAGGAGCTGTGCCACCGCTTGCCTCATCTGGCGGTTGTTGAAGCCTGAGGGCAGGAAGCCAAAGAGCACCGATGGCAGCAAGGACAGCCTGGATCCGTGGATCGCCGAAGCGCAGGGCAAAGACCCGGCGTTCCTCGACAACCGCAGGCTGGTGCAGTGCATCAAAGGTCGCCACGGACAATCGTGACTGATGCTTTGGACGCCGAGCAGGCGCCGGTTGGCCCGGAAGCCGACCCCCTTGAGGTCATCGAGATTGATCAGCCTGCGCTTGATGCCGAAGTCTCAAGCGTTGTTGATGACCGTTTCCGTCCTCAGGGCGCGGCCTTCCTTGAAGTCCTGCTTGATGCGCGAGTGCTTGTCGTCCACATGCAGCGACGGCGTGACGCCGTCGGTGATGACGCAGGTTGTTGAACCGCGAGGTGTCGAAAACCGGGATCCGGAGACCCGGAAACCACCGGAAAAAGCCCGGATCCGGGCTTGACGCGAAACATGGATGCTGCGGCGCATCGGTCGACGAACAGAACGTAGTCGGCGGGTCCGATATCGGTCTGATGCTCGCGCACTGCAATACCCATCCCGGCATTGAAGTCCAGCGCGTCCTTGTCCTGAACGTGCCAGCCCGCTGCCCGGAGGCGTTCGTCGATCCGGTCGCGGGCGACCTGTTCCGGGGTCTGGTTGACGGCGTGTGGCATGCGAGCGCTCACATCTTCTGCGCCGTCACGGAATGCCGGAGTCAGGCGGGTACTCTCAAGAGCATCAACTTGCCGGATGGAACTCTGTCAGGCAGCCGACGATGCTCCGAGTTGGGAACGACGCTCATGGTGCCACTACTGTCCATGGGTCGACGGTCTCGACCCCGGTGTTGCGGAACTCGCGTGCGGTGCGCGTCACGACGGCGAGCCCGCGCGTGGCCGCGGCAGCCGCAAGGAAGGCGTCGGGCACATGATCGTCGAGCGCCTCGCCGCGCCTGCGCTTGTCCTCCATGATCCGTGCGCACGCCCGCGCATCGGCCAGAGTCCACTCGACGATACGGTCCTCGAAGAGCTCATCGAGAAGGTCGTGGAAGCGGTCGGCCAGGCCGCGCCGGCGTCTGCCCGGAGCCAGGCGGCCGAGTCCGTCCAGAACTTCCCAGACCGTGATGGACGCGAGGCCTATGCCTTCGGCCTCGATCGCGTCGAGAAAGGCGGCGACCCGCGGTTCGGGCCGCGGGCGCATCATCTCCGAGACGACGTTGGTATCTATCAGCCACGCGAGCGGGGCGGTCATCCCTCACCTTCATCGGAAAACGAGAGCGGTGTGTAGCCGCAACGGACCGGGGGCGGAAGCTCGACGCCGTGTTCCTCGCCGAAGTACCGCGCGAAGGCTTCGGACGGCTTCGGGCGATGCTCGGTCCTGGTGCGCTTCTCGTGGATCAGGCGACGGACAAACTCTTCCATCGACACGCCGAACTGCCGTGCTTCGCGCCGGAGCCAGGACTTGTCTCCGGAATCGATGTTGCGGACGATGATGCTGCTGCCCATGGCAATTCACCCTGTTCGATCAGAGTTCCTCATAAAGGGCTATCGTCAATCAAATTATGCTATCAGAGAGTGCAGGTCAAAGCCTTGCTGCTCCAACATGTCGAACGCCCCGCAAACGCAGATTTCATCCAGAACCCGACGGGGTTGCGTAACCGGCCATGGGGCGCTGTTGTCTACGTGCTCAGCCACCCGTCTCGCAGCTTCTGAAGACTCTGGGGACCGTGCGCCCGAATCTTCGTCGAAGCACCCGGGGGCGGATGGCGGGTCTTGTCCGTCACCTGATAGAAGGCAATTCGTGACGACTCGCCCCATTGTGCACGCACTTGAGTGATCGCCCGGGGATCAGGTCGACGGCGTTTCCCTTGAGAGCGATCTGGATGGCGGTGAGGGGGTTGTATCCCTGGTAGGCTGCAGACTTCAGGTCGCTGTCGATGCGGCACCCTATGGCGGCGTCCTGCAGGGAGTGGACCACGCTGACGAACGCCACCAAGGGACGTCTCAAGCTGCACGGCATCGTCGATCTGGAGCCGCGGGCCGCGACGTTCGCGGCCGCGACCACGGTCTGCGGTGCGCCGGGAGATCGAGCGGATCGTCGAACGGCTGGGCCTGGTCATGCGGCAGGTCAAGACGATCGAGGCTGAGCACGGACGCCATGGACCACGAGCTTTCCAACTCGTTTGAAATCTGCTAGAATGATCTATAAATGGGGCTTGATGCTGTCTCATTGTCCATTCATGGAACCGACGGAGCAATGGCGAAACCCGCACACAGAAGCTATTCCCGCTATGCTCGCGAAGCCGTAGAGCTTCTCGGGTTGATGATCCATAACGCGCGCATCGAACGCGGCATCACAGTTGCCGATGTCGCCGAACGCGCCGGGATTTCGCGCGGCCTCGTGCACCGCGTCGAAAAAGGCGAAATGGGCTCCTCCATCGGTGCGGCCTTCGAGGTGGCCGCCATTATCGGGCTGCGCTTGTTCGAAGCCGAACCGACAACGCTGACGCGCCATCTGTCGATGGAACGCGACAAGCTCACCCTGCTGCCGCAATCCGTCCGCACGGGAACGACGAAGGTGAAGGATGACTTCTGATCGCCCCGACCCGAAAGCGCCGGAAGAAGCCTATGTCTGGACATGGTTGCCCGGCGCGACGGCACCGGTCGTCGCCGGTCGAATCGCGCGTGACGGCGAACGGCTGATCTTCAACTACGGTCAGAGCTATCTGGACCGGAATGACCGCATTCCGATCTACGAGCCGGAACTGCCGCTGCGCAACGGAGTGATTGCGCCCGAAGTCGGGCTGAGCATGGCCGGATGCCTGTGCGACGCCGCGCCCGATGCGTGGGGCCGTCGCGTCATTCTGAACCGGATCTTCGGACGCAAGGGCAATGATGTCGACACCGCTGTACTCAACGAGCTGATCTATCTCCTGGAGTCCGGCTCCGACCGCATCGGCGCTCTGGACTTCCAGCACTCCCCTTGCGAGTACGTGCCGCGCGTCGTTCAAGCCGCGACGCTCGAAGAGCTGCTGAGCGCCGCCGAGAAAGTCGAGAATGGCGTGCCGTTGACGCTCGAGCTCGATCAGGCACTGTTTCACGGTACGTCGCTCGGCGGGGCGCGTCCGAAGGCGATGATTCAGGATGGCGACACAAAGATGATCGCCAAGTTTTCGTCTTCGACCGACACCTACAACGTGGTGAAGGCGGAATATGTCGCCATGCGCCTTGCTGCCATGGCGGGGCTTGACGTCGCCGCCGTGCGTCTCGAGCGCGTTGCCGGCAAGGACGTGCTTCTGGTCGAGCGTTTCGACCGCGCAAAGACGAAAGACGACTGGGCGCGCAAGACGATGGTCTCGGCACTGACGCTGTTCGGTCTCGATGAGATGATGGCGCGGTACGCCAGCTACGAAGACCTCGCGGAAATCGTCCGGCACCGCTTCACCGCGCCGAAGGCGACGCTGCACGAGCTGTATGGACGGCTCGTGTTCAACGTCCTGTGCGGCAACACCGACGATCACGCTCGCAATCATGCGGGCTTCTGGGACGGCGAACACCTGACCCTGACGCCTGCCTATGACATCTGCCCGCAAAGCCGTTCGGGCAATGTGGCCAGCCAGGCGATGCTGATCGTCGGAGACAACCGGACGAGCACGCTTGCGACCTGCTTGGAGGCCGCGCCGAATTTCCAGCTCGGCGAGAAAGCGGCGAAGGACATCATCGCCCGGCAGATCGACACCATCCGAGACGCATTGGACGACATCTGCGAGGAGGCCGCATTGACCGAGGTCGAACGCAACCTTCTCGGCCAGCGCATCTTTCTGAACGACTATGTCTTCGAAGGCACGGCGGAGGGCCTGTGGTGATGGAGAACCTCTACGTCAACCCGCCGCTCCTGGCCGAGCGCGAGTGGCCATGCGCAACGCGGCAGCATCTTGACGGCGCCCGCATGCTGCGGATCAGCGCCTGGGCAAGATGCCAGTCAGGCGCGTAACGCTTCGGTTTTTCTGGATCGACTCGGATCGAAAACAGAAGGCTGAACAACATGCGCGACACGCATCTTCCGCCGCGCCCGGTTTCCTCGACCCAAACGCTCATGATCCTGCGGTTGCAGGCACACCCCGCGCTACGATGTAACGGCGCTACTCCTGGGTCTTGTTGTCGAACGTTCCTTCTATACTTGATCCTGAGACCGACGACGAGGCTGCCATCGCCTGACGCACAGGCGCTCAAGGCAGCGTCCATCACAAACGAAATCCGGCGCAGGGCCATAAACGCGGGGTGCCCGAACTGCCAGACTTCGCCCGTGATGTGGTGCCGAAAAAACTCCCCGAACGGGAGCCCCTTCTGTGCGCCTTAATGGTATGTTTGTTACATAGCAAACCGGGCTTGCGAGGAACACAAGGGGATCCCGCAGGGGTCCCCGATCAGCACCCTTGATGGGAACGTTCCCATAGCCCCTGTTGAGTTCGATCCACATGCGCCGCTTCATTCTCGGCTGGAACATCAAGGGTCATGCCCGGCGCTTCGGGGCGGAGATCGTCAACGATGCGGATGACTTCTGTGTTCTTGGCAAGGCCCCGGCAGCAGAGTGCTGGGGTGCTTTGACACTATTGTGCGGCGATCTTGCCTGGGTCAGGCGGCGCGTCGTTGCCAACAAGTCGTCGAAACGATTGCCGTGAACGGCGCATCGCAGGGTGATACGGCCCAGCGCATGCCGCCGTTCTCCAGACGATCGCCGATGCCTGACGTGCATGCTCCCTCGACGACGCCGGTGGAGACGCACATGCCCCGGGCGCGGAGTCCATGCGCGCGCGATTGTTCTGCAAGGCAGGTGACGTTGCGTGCGGCTTCCTCGCAGCGGTCTGCGTGTTTCTTCAGCGCGGCGATGACAAGGTCGAGGCGCCCCTGGTCGAGTGCGTCGCGCCGCTGCTTGTCCCACTGGCAGGCGAGATCGCTGTCCTTTCCGCAGAGTGTCCTGGCGACGTCGAACACCGTGAAGGCGTCCGCGGCACGCATCGGCGATGGCATCGACAACGATCTCGATGCCAAGAAGGCAATTCCGCCGGCAGGATGAAGGGTCGCGACAGTCGTATCGGCTTCAGCCGCGTCGCAGCATCTTGTCCGAAGATTGCCCGGCCATAGAGAATGTTTTCGGCACTATGTCCGGCTTGGGTTCGCGTCATTCCCCGGCGCCGAGAATCATCTCGTCCCATTTCGGCCTCTCCATCTCTCTCAGCCGCTTCAATATCCCTTCGCGGCAGATGTCCTGAACGGACGTGACCAAGCCCGGATCCTTCGCCGCATATCTGAGTTTCCCGCCATGCACGGCTTTGGAGGAATCGCTGTAGGCCTTGCGCAACGTTTCCCGCAAGAGATGGCGCCGCTCGAAGTCTTTTCCTAAATGCCACGCCCCGTAGGTCGCGATGCGAAAGCCCTTCTCGTTCACCTCACCAATTTCGTAGAGGGCTTCCAAGGCGATCCTCAGCTCGATCAGCCTGTCCAGGTCCGGCCCCGGACGCTTGGACCTGATCCATCGGCGTATCGCCAGTTCCAGGTTCTCCCTTGGCCCTCCGCCATTATGACGCGCTCGATGTATCTCCAGCGCCTCGACAAGATCCGACGCCGAGACCTTTGTCCTGCGCGCTCCCGACCGAGCCTTGTGACTGACGCCTGACGGCATGTCCGTGAACGCCCCCAGACGCCCGAATTCCCTCCACTGCACAAACCAGTCGACACAGCCGTTGGCGGCTAGGGACATAGATTCGCAGAGACTCTCCAGCGACAGATTCGGCACGCGTCTTGAGATCGTTCTGAAATTACCCCTCGGGGACGAGAGTCGGCCCGCCCCGTCCTTGGCGGGACGGTAGAGAGCCGGAGACATTTCGCAGTCGATCGACATGACCACGCCGCCAATGACCTCGGTCAACGTTGCCGCCATCTCCAGGGGAGGCAGAGATGCCGGAAGATCTGCTGATGATTTCGGCAGCCTTGAGACGTGAATTCCCTCGGTCAGATGAAGTTCCTCATCAATGTCCACCCCTTCGAGCAAGGCGCTGACCCGGAAGTGAAGCGGTTCTCCACCCGCCCACTCCAGAAGCGTCGCCGCCGCCTGCGGAGCGGTCGACTTTACGGCTGCCGCAATCAGCGTCCTTGCGAACTCAGCAGCAGTCGGATGCGCTCGGGTTCCCGGACCTCCGAGCAACAGAAACAACCCGTTTCCAAACCGCCCTGTCCCGGCGTCCGTGAAGTCTGCGAGAACCGGCTCTAGCCGGCCGGCCAGATCGTCAACGAGTCCATCGTCTATCTCCAGCCTTGACGCACTCCAGTGGAGCCAAGAGATGTCATTCCACCTTCTCTGATGCACGAGACGCCTGTAGTCGCTCCAGCCGATCTTTCCCATTCGGTCCGAGACGAACTCGGACTGCGTGACGCACCGCTCAAGGCTGTCGATCAGTTCCTTCATGAATGTTCCCGTTCTTCCGCCGGCAAGGCCAGCGTTTGCTATTGACGCGCCTTTCCGGATGGTTCCATCGAGCTTCACATCCGAACCCGAGGCATTTCTGCATGGCAGCCACACACATGGCACAGTCCGCCTACTACCCAGCCGTTGCGGTAGCCCGGGCGGGTGCATGGCCGGAAGACCGAGCGAGCGTCCTCCCTTGGATCGGCAACAGCATCGACAATGATCTCCATGCCACGCAGGCCATTCCGCTGTCTGTGGATCGAAGCACATATCGGACGGAACGCTCAACTCCCCCGTTATCGTTTTGCGGTAGGAACGCCGGTCACCCCGCACGCCCGCAGTTGCGGTAGGAAAGTATATTCAGCTCTGCTGCAACAGGCACCGGTCAGTCACCATGAATGGTCGCGAGCAGTTTATCAAAACTATCGGCCAACTCGTATCGGGCGGGATTTTCTCCAGTCGCCAGCGCCTTGAAATGCGCCCTGCCGCATTCGATCTTTGCTGTTTCGGTAAGCCGGAGATCGTCGAGCAGCGTGCTTCCCTTCGTTTCGACGACGAGGTACAGCCGTTCACCTGCTTCGGAATCAATCAGAACCGCCCAGTCCGGGTTGTAGGTTCCAAGAGGCGTCGGCACGGTAAACCAGCCGGGAAGCTTGGCGTATACCCTGACACCCGTGTTCTTTTCCAACTCGTCTGCGAACCGTTGTTCGGTTCCGGATTCGTAAACGACCTTTTCATAGACCGATTTCTCCGAATCCAGCATGTTCTTGAGATAACCGGTCAGTTCTTCCTGCCGAAATAACTCCTGCGCGTAATAGGATGCGTCCCCTATCCGTTGGTACTTGATGCCGTTCACCAGAGCTTTCTGCTTGCAGCGATTGATGGCCTGCGCGGCAAGCTCGATGAATTGCTGCGGATTGCGCCTGAAATCGTCGAGACGCCGGCTACCGACCAGGATTCTGTGAATGCTGCGCCGGGTAAGCTGCGTCCTGTCCTGAAGTTCGGTGAGCAGATCGGGTAGTTCGATCTCGCCCTCTTTGAGAACGACGGTCGCCGTCCCGTCGGTTTCTGTCGCCTCCACGCCCGCCTGACCGATGGCTATGTCCGCCTTGCGCCATTGCATCCGGGTTCGGGGAATCCGCTCCGCTTTCCGCAATGCGGCAGCCGACTGCTCCAGCAGGGCCTCGTTGTCGAAGGACACGCGGTAAGTCGTCTTGTGCTTGATGCGGTCCCACAACTCCTTGAATTCCTCGCTGTCGAGCACAGCCTGGCGCGGGCGTACGGTCCGGCGATCGTCGGCATCCTTGATTTCAAAGCGTCCCGCAAGCTTTCCTAACACGGAAGTGATGCCAGCACGCTGCGCAACAAATTCGTCGGGCAGGACTAAACTGTTGTCCCTGAGCGCCTTTCGGAGTGAGTCCTGTATCCCACCCCCTGCGCCGACATAGCCTGCGGCCCGCAGATGGTGGAACAGAACCTGTGACTTGTCGAAGCCGAGGACTGTCGTTTCCTGGCCTTCGACGGCAACCGGAATCTGGGCGAACTGATGCGGCTCGATAACGCCGAAGCGGATTCCTGTATCCTCCTCGATCTCGCGTTGCAGGTTCTCGGCGAAATCCTTGTAGCTCTCCCTGGCAATCACCGTCAGCGTATTCACTTCGAAACCGCGCCGGCGCTCGCCGTCCCGGTTCACACAAAGGCGCAGCCCGCGCCCGATCGTCTGCCGCCGTTCCCGCTCGGTCTGGATGTCGCGCAGGGCGCATATCTGAAAAACATTGGGGTTGTCCCAGCCCTCGCGCAGTGCTGAGTGGGAAAAGATGAATTTGAGCGGCTCGTCCAGGTTCAGCAGTTTTTCCTTCTCCCTCATGATGAGGTTGTAGGCGCGCTCAGCATTGTCGCGATTGGTTTGGTTGTTCTCCGCAGTGTCTGTCCAGCCGCCTTTCCTGTCGATAGAGAAGTAGCCGTCATGCACTTCCCCGGCAGTGGCCGCGAGGTCCACTTCTTCGAACAGCGACAGATAGTCGGGATGGCCCGCGAGGCGCCGATACTCCTCCTCGAAGATCCGGGCATAGTCGCCCTTGACCGGATTGCCTTCCTCATCGTAGCGGCGATAGCGCTCCACGGCATCAATGAAGAACAAGCTCAACACCTTGATCCCCTGCGGGCGCAGGCGTTTTTCCTTGTCGAGGTGCTCGCGAATGGTTCGCCGGATCATCTCCCGCTGAATGGAGGCGGCGTCCACATCGCCCCAGGCTTCGCCTTCCCGGAGAAAGCGCTCGTCCCCTGGTATGCGGAGTTCGACGCGCGCGTCCTTCCCCACTCGGATCTCGCCGATACGGCAATCGCGATAAACAGCACGGCCGGTCTCCTGTTCGAGATCGTCGCCGTCCTGCAGCGTCCTTATCCGGCGCCGCACATCTCCGCCGGCTTCGACATCGAGTTCGACTTTTGCGCTGATGGCACCGCGTCTGTTGCTTGTCGAGATCAGCCGGACATAGGGCCGGTTGTGGGCATCTTCGACAGTGGCGGAGGCCACCTCGATCTGCTTGACCAGCTTGCGCTCATAGGCATCTACTGCATCCAGGCGATAGACCATGTCATGCTTGTCCGCGTGGGTGGCCGAGTAGCGCAACGTGCACAGCGGGTCCATGGCGTCCAGGGCTTCCTTGCCTCGCCCTGCAAGGCCGCCATCCACACTCTGCGGCTCGTCGACAATCAGTATCGGGCGCGTGGCCCTGATGAGATCGATCGGCATTTCGCCACCGGTCTTCTCGCTGTCCTTGTAGAGGTTGTTGACGTCCTTCTTGTTGATCGCCCCGACCGTCACCACCATAATCTGGATCTGCGGGCTGGTCGCGAAATTGCGGACCTGGCCGAGTTTCGCCGAATCGTAGAGGAAGTACTCGAACGGCGCGCCTGAATAGAGCGCCCGGAAGTGGCCGTCAGTCATCTGGAGCGACTTGTAGACGCCTTCCTTGATCGCGACCGACGGCACGACGATGACGAATTTGGTGAAGCCGTAGCGCTTGTTCAGTTCGAAGACCGTGCGCAGATAGACGTAGGTTTTGCCGGTGCCCGTCTCCATCTCCACGGTAAAATTTCCTGACTCCAGCGACCGGGAGGGAGGCAGACCGTTGCGAAGTTGAATGTCCTTGAGGTTGGTGAGAATCTCGTCGTCGAGCAACGTCAGCCGGTTGCCGACGCCGAGATCGTTCCGGGCGAAGGCCAACCTTTCCTGCACATCCAGCGGGCTTCGGGTGACCGTGAACTCCGTCCGGCAGATTTCCTGCCCGCGAAACAGGTCGCAGACGGCATCCACAGCCTGCAACTGGAAATCGAGGTCGGGTTCGAAACGAAGTTTCATCATGTCGGGACGACTCTCGCCGGCGCTTCGCGGTCAAGCCAGCATCAGGCGTTCGCCCTTGGGCTGCGGGACCGGCCGTCCCAGTTCCTGCGCCCGATCGATCCAGAAGCCCCTGGCGACCTTGATGTTGTGCAACGCCGTTTCATAGTCGTTGCCATGCGCCGTGCAGCCGGGCAGTTCCGGGGCCTCGGCGACGAACACCTGATCCTCTTCACTCCAGTAGAGAATGATCTCGTATTTGTGCATCAGTCGTCTTCTCCCAGTTTGTATTTCAGGATCAACTGCCGGGGATCTGCCTCATCTGGTAGGGTTTGGTGTGTGTCCGCCCTGGCTTTGCAGGTTCACGATTTCCACGATGCCGGCCTCGTTGAACAGGTGATGGCTCCCGCGTATGCGCTCTTCAAACCCCAGATATGTCATCAGGGCGCGCAGGTCGGAAAAACGGATGTTCGCGTCCAACTGTCCGCGAAGGATATTGTGCAACAGTCGTTCATGCCGGTCCATGCGCCGTCATCTTCGCCCTATCCGTGTCAAAGGCTGCGCACGTTACCGAGACCGCGCTGTTTGAGAGTCTCGGTCAGATTGGTCTTGGCGACATCGTCGGCAAAGGCGCTGTCCCGGAAGACGACCGTGCACTCGCCGGCCGGCGCAAGCGCCTCGTGCCAGTCGGCGATACCCGCCGCCAGCGGCTCCACATCGTCGCGGGAGACCGCTTCATCGAGGCAGGCGAACAATGTGCCGGCGCCCACCGAATACACGAACTTGCCTGCAATGGTCTTCGTTTCAATGGGCACGCAGAGGTCAAGGCCAAGCTTCAGAAGCAGTTCATAGAGGATATCCTGCTCGGTCCGGCCCGGCTCGATGTGATCAAGGCCTGCAAGCAGCGCGTCGTTCAGATCGTCGGGTTTCGGGTCCCAAGCTCGAATGTTGGATGTGTCCAGCTTGAAGACTCGGAAGCCTGTATCACCGCTCCAATTTGGATTATCCTCCTTCACTCTTGTTCCCGCGCGACGAAGACGTTTCTTCGCGATTGCAGATATGGTCGGATAATCCTCTCGATCTGTAGGTTCAGGGAGTTGCACCAACAGGAATCTACGATGGCCCCCGTCAGCCGTATTCTGTAGCATTACTGCGTGTCCAGAGGTCCCAGATCCTGCAAAGAAGTCCAATATGATGTCATTGTGATTAGTGCGAGTAGCGATCAAATCCGCCAATAGTCTAGGAGATTTGGGAGATTGGAAAATCTTTTCCTTGGTATCGAACAGGTCATTAAAGGCCCTTTGGCCTTTATCTGTCGCATAAGCCTTGTCCGTGAGAATGGTCTTGAGCATTCGTGTTGCGCCTTCCGCGCGATCCTTTACGTAAATCTTCATCCTTCCAGAAACGTTACGAGCATAAAGCGAAGAAACACTCTCCGTTGCTTTGGGCAATCCCCAAGTCCAGCAGCCCTCAAACCCGTCATCCCAATTCGGAAAGACTGGTTCACGCCCTACTCCGGAATCCACATTCACAGTTCCGTCGTCTGCGGCGTATAGTGGATAGTATAAATTTGGTCTATTGTGTCTTCCAAACTCTCTGTGTGTATTTCTTAATTCGAGAAGTCGATAATGCCCAACACTATCTGATTCTGGATACTCTTTAGCAATTTGATCAGAATTTTTCGGAACTTCGAAAGCCCCCTTCTCTAGTGATGACCGGGAATAACAAACGATATACTCATGAGTTGTAGCGAAGTGCCTATCTTGTGCCCGGCCCCTTGCATTGCATAGAATCGTTAAGGTAGAGACGCAATTCTCTCCGCCGAAAACATCGTCCAAGATGAGCCGCAAGTTAGGTAATTCGGTTTCGTCAACGCTAATGAAAATTGCGCCATCGCCACTCAATAGAGCACGAGCCAGCCGCAAACGAGGGTAAATCATATTTAGCCAGTTGGTGTGGAATCGCCCTGACGATTCCGTATTCGAAGATAACTTCTGATTCCCACTATCAATCTGCCCAGTCAGCTCCAAGTAATTTTGAATATTGTCTCGATAATTATCCGGATAAATGAAATCCTTTCCTGTATTGTAGGGTGGGTCGATGTAGATCAGCTTCACCTTCCCCGTGTAACCCTTCTGCAGGAGCTTCAGTACTTCTAAATTGTCTCCCTCGATCATGAGGTTCTGCGTCGTGTCCCAATCGACACTGTCCTCGGGGCACGGGCGCAGCGTTCCGGTAGAGGGGATGAGTGCGAGTTGTCGCGCGCGACGCTTGCCGTGCCAGTTGAGGCCGTACTTTTCATCGCCTTCATCTACGGCATCGCCAAGGAGCTGGCTGAGCACAGCAAAATCGATCTTGCCCTCGGTAAACGCCTCGGGGAACAGCGCTTGCAGGCGTTCCAGATTCTCGGCGACGATATCCGCAGAGCGGGTTTCCGGGGCGCCGGTGACGAGTTTCTCCATGATTCGCCTCTATTTCACAGTCTCGTCCGAGCGGCGTCGCGGTCGGCGCGCAGACGCGCAAGCTCCACATTCATTTCCGCCCGGCGGGACATCTGCGTTTCCTTGCCTGCGGTGGACTGGATATCCGCAATCCGATTCTCGAGCCACCAGTAGTTGCGGAGCGCCGCTTCCCTGCTGGCAGCAGCAGCCGTTGTGCACGGAAGGCGAAACTCGCCCGTAATCCCGGCTGCGCGAAATGCCTGCACCGTGTCGATCCAGCCTTGATACAGGTCCAGGAGCGTGTTGCTGGGCTGGCGCGCCAGAGCGAGAGAGTCGCGGAAGGCCGCCAGAAGGTCGGAGGAACCGTCGCGGTAGACCCGGGCGACAATGATCTCACCGTCGAGCACGGTCCTGTCTGCTTCACCCAGAGACCGGCGTTTGTGGGCCAAGGAGAGTTCCGGCGCCCCCTCGCGCCGGGCGATCAGCAACACCGGGTAGGGCACGGCGCGATGAACCAGATCGACGAGACGTTTGCCGCGTGCGGGTGCCCGCAGATCGAGTTTCAGAACGGCAATTTCAAGATACTCACGCTCGTCATCCCGGTATCCGGCGATCCCGACAGTAGCCGGCTTGAGGGCCGCGAGCCATCTCAGTTCCTCGATTCCTTCCCGGATGCGCCGGCGGTCGCCGGCCGCAAACGCGCCGTTCTCGATCAGCAGCGTCTTGGGAACGCGGCGGTCGATAAGCGCATTCGAGGGAAGTGCAAGCGCTTCGAACGGATCGAATGAAGTCATGGCGCATCTTCCGCCAGCACGACGAGAAACGCTACTACCTCGAAATCGTCCATGCCGGCGAACTCGCCAGCCATGGCGTGCGTTCCGCCCGGCGAAAACAGGCTGGCAGTTGCTCGCTCCTCGCCCGCGCCGACGATGGATGACACGGCGGCGGCGAGAAGACGCTGCATGGCCTGCATATCCTGACCCCGGTCGGTAGCAGCGTCGAAGCGAGCGCAGCCCAGGACGTCGGGCATATCCTTGCCGACACAAAGCCGCTTCAGGCGGTCGAGAACCGCCTTGGCCTGGGAGAACGGCAGAAGCACCGATCCATCGTCGCCGACATGTACCAGATAATGCGGCGCCAGCGGGTAGCCCGGCTGGAACCGGGTTTTCGCCGCTGCGCCCTCCGCACGCAAGCAGAAGATGGCGCCGGGAGGAATATCGTCGTCTGCCGCGACGGTGATTGCGTGCATGCCCAACGGAGCCGAGTCCAGCGCTTCGGGATCGGCCCTTCTATGTTCGGCGAGATCGATCCGAAAATCCGTCAAAGTCAGATCGGCGATCGAGACCCCCGACGACAGGTCTTCCAGATCGATGACCGCATCCTGAAGCTTCAGAAGTTGTTTGCGGCGGTACTCCAGATCGTTCATCGGGTCGCCGGACTGCTGCTCGATCAGGTTCTCCTCGCCTGTCGCCGAAATGTCGAGCAACACCATGCGGCCGCTGACGCGCTGTTCAAGGCGGAGATACTCCTCCAGTTCCATGTTGGGCCAGAAATTGACCAGCTGAATGCGCTCGTTTGGGGAGCCGATGCGGTCGATGCGGCCGAAACGCTGGATGATACGCACCGGGTTCCAGTGAATGTCGAAGTTGATGAGCCAGTCGCAGTCCTGGAGGTTCTGGCCCTCAGAAATACAGTCTGTCGCGATCAGAAGATCAATCTCGCCTTCGTCCGCAAGATCGTCCGGCCGTTCTTTGGCTCTGGGCGCGAAGGCGGCCAGAATGGATGCCAGATCACGCCTCAGGCCCGGCAGAGTCGTCCGGTTACGCCCGGCTCCGGTGACGAGTGCGGATTGCGCGCCCAGACAATCCTGCGCCCAGGGCGCCAATTCGTCGTAGAGGTACTGCGCGGTGTCGGCGAAGGCCGTGAACACGATGACCTTGCTGTTATCGCTGTTGATCGGATCACGGTACTTCTGACTGATCGACTCGCGTAACCCAGCCAGCTTGGCATCCCGATCTGCGGTGACCTGGCGGGCCGAGGCGTGAAGCGTGGCCAGCCGATTGCGGTCTTCGATCAGATCCTGCCGCCAGCGGACCGGATCGACGTCCTGGAGCAGCACCTTGACCTTTCGGCCGACCAGAAGGTTCTCGAAGGCCGGGGCCTCGATGTCGATATCCGCGATATCAATTTCCTCCAGCTCGTCCGCCCGGTCCTCCATGCGCGCCAGGAGCAGATCCACATCGGCAAGCTGGCGCTGCACGGTCAGGGCGAACGATGCGACGGAGCTCTCCATGCGTTTCAGCGCATTCACGCGAAGGAGTTGAACGAGGCTTTCCTCACGGTCCAGCTGCCGGAAGGTTCCGCCTCCGGCGCGAAGCCGGGTGCTGTATTTCTCGTCGTACGCCTCCCGCTTATGCGGCAGGACATAACGGAGCGGCGCATAGGCGGCGAGATTCAGGCGGCGGATTTCCGCATTGATCGTGCCGATCGAGGGAAACTCTCCGGCAAGATCGACATCCGGCTTCACGTTGATTGGCTTCAGACGTTGCGGAAAACGGCCGGTCTCGCGGTCTCCATAGTACTTTTCCAGGTGACGGCGCGAACGGGCTATCGTGAGACGATCCAACAGGGTGAAGTAATCGAACCCGAGCATGTCCACGAGCCGGAACGGCGTGCGCTCGCTCTCCTCCAGTTCGAGCCAACGGTTGAACTGCCTCTGCGCCTGCTGTGTCGTGCCGTCTATGCTGGACACGCCGTAATCCGCGAGCGCCGTATCCTCGCCCTCGGTGGCGAAGGCGATCTGATTACGGAGGTCCGCCAGACGATTGTTTACCGGCGTGGCAGTGAGCATCAGCACCCGCGTCTTCACACCCTCCCGAACGATCCGACGCATCAATCGGTCGTAGCGCGTCTCGCCGCCTTGCCGTGGCGAGCGCTTGTTACGAAAGTTGTGCGATTCGTCGATGACGACGAGATCGTAGTTGCCCCAATTCACATGGGCCAGGTCGATATCGCCCGACAGGCCGCCGTCGCGCGACAGGTCGGTGTGGTTGAGAATGTCGTAATTGAACCGATCGCGCGCGAGGATATTGCGGCGATCATTAGCGCGATAGAGGGTCCAGTTGTCGCGCAGCCGCTTCGGACAGAGCACGAGCACGCGATCATTGCGCAATTCATGGTATTTGATGATGGCCAGCGCCTCGAAAGTCTTGCCGAGCCCGACGCTGTCGGCAACGATGCAGCCGCCGAACCGCTCGAGCTTGTCGATGGCGCCGACGACTCCGTCGCGCTGGAACTTGAACAATCTCTTCCAGACTTCGGTGTCGCGAATTCCGGTTGCGGACCTGACGATCCGTTCCTCATCAAGCGCATCGTCCTCCGAACGGAACAGGTGATGCAGGATCTTCGCGTAAATGCCGGAGGGCGCTCGGTGCGCGGAGAGCTGGCGTAAGGCTCCCACTAGGTCCGACTTTGCAGCGTCGTCTGCCGGGAGGCCGGACCACTGCGCATCGAACCACGCGCCGAGCCGTTCGGATTCCTCGGGCGTTTCAGACGCCTGGATCAGATTGAGCGGGTTGCCCGGAGCGATGCCCAACCCGTCAGTGCTGAACGAAAACGAACCGAGCAAGACCTGCTCTGCCTGGCCGTCGCCGTTGCGCAACACGATTGCTCCTTGCGGCACCGGCGCTTTCGCCCTGCGCACCTCGACCGCCTTCTCGATCCAGGTTGCGCAACAACCAGAGAGCCAGCGGCCCAACAGGCGATTACGGGACGCACGATCCGCGTCCGACCCCAGTGGTTCAAGTTCGGCATCATCAGGCGGCAGGATAAGCCGGGCGCCAGCAAGTCGCCCCAGATTCCCGGCAAGCTCACCGAATGCGAAGAGCGACAGCGTGTGCGAAGCGAAGTCGACCCGATGGCCGGCACCGAGTCGGGACCGAACGATATCGACTACGCGATCGGTTCCTCTGTTCGAAACGATTCTCATTGCTGTCCGGAGATCCAGGGTTTGAGCGTCTCGATACTGGCGCCGAAGTCGCCGATGATCCGGGTTGCCCCAGTCAGTTGCGCAGGTGCCCGAAGCGAAGAGCGAACATCGTCCGAATGCGCAAGTTCTGAGAGATACGGATACGAAGTCGATGAGCTCCTCAATCCGGTCAGGAAGCAGTATGACTTCTCCTCGTTGATTCGAGTTAGAGTAAAATCATCTCTGCCATCTCTCGGTAGCGACAGAAGACGTTGGCCAACCGCATCTGCTGTGGTGTGCGACACTCTGGCTCGAACAGTGCCGGGTTGGCCACGAGAATGCTGGCGCAACGTGCGCGGGAAGTAGCCACATTCAGGCGATTCATGCTGTAGAGAAACTCCATTCCATGCGGAGCATCCGCTAGCGCGGAGGTTGCCATCGAATAAATCACGAGCGGCGCTTCCTGGCCCTGGAATTTGTCCACGGTGCCGATGCGTGCGTCGGGCAGCCGATCCTGCAAAGCAAAGACCTGGGCGTTGTAAGGAGCAATGACGAGAATATCTTCCAGCCGAAGAGGCCGTTCTTCGCCGTCCATGTCGATCCATGTCGCGCATTCCTCCATCAGTGTCTTGACAAGGCCGAGGACCACTTCCGCCTCTTCAGGTGAGGCGTTCTGGTTGCCGTCATGGTCAACCGGCAGATAGCGTAAGCCACTACCCTGGACAGGGCCCGCGGCAACAATGCGCTGGTTTTCGAGACGCGGTCGCGAACGTAATCGACCCTCATAGAACATCTCGCTTGTGAATGCGCATATGTCCGGATGCAGTCTCCAGGTCTGTTCCAGAAACAGGCCGCGATCAGCCTCGACTGTTTGCCGGCCGCCCAGCAGATGATCCAGAGCCGAGACGTCCGTGCCATCAGGATGACTGCCCTGCATTGGTTGGTCCAGCTGCTGAGGATCGCCGATCAGCACAAGCCTGGTCGCGGCTGGGGAGACCGCGAGGACGTTAGCCAGTGACATCTGCGCCGCCTCATCGACAAACAGCACGTCGACGGCATTCCGGGCCTCGGGGCGCGCCCACAGCCATGATGTACCTCCCGCAACCTGACAATTCCCTCGGAGTGCGCTGAAGACCTCTTCGTTCTTGGTCGTAAATCTCAGCCGATCCAGATTGGGTTCCTTTTCGGCCGGTTTCTGTATCGCGGTCAGATCTATCCTGCCTTCTTCAGCTGCCTCCAACACTTCGTCGAGCAGGTTGCGAATGACCTTGTGGCTATTCGCGGTAATACCGACCTTTGCGCCCGCTTTGACCAGAGTGCAGATCATACGTGCACCCGTGAAGGTCTTACCGGCCCCTGGGGGCCCTTGAATCGGCAGCACACCACCTTCGAGAAGGAGCGCGACACGTAGGGCTGCTTCGACCGTCGTTTCGTCGCTACTCCGTAGAAGCGTACCACCAATACGCGGCCTGCGTCTCAGCAACAGGTCGCGAGCCACGAGGTGCTCGCCGTCGTCTTCGATACCAACCTCTGCAACATGCGCTCCGATTCCGACGAGGGATTTCGAGAGAACCTTCGTATTCACGACTTCGTGGGCAAAGACGGCCGGAGGATGCCATCCAGAACTGTCCATGCGCTTCCTGATGTCGACGGTTCGGTATTCGAACGATATAGCCTCCAGCTTGCCTAACTTCTCGCCGCCTACGCTCATCAAATTCTTGCCGCCTCGCAGATCGGTTTCCTGACTGGGAAAGCGATAACGATGCACCGGTGCTCTTGCGCTGCCACCGACGGTGTCGATGAATTCCAGATCGGTTAGGGCGCTGCGCTCATCCGTCAAGTCGTCCGCGGAAAGATCACTCAAACGGAAATACTCCCACCAGGCGGACTTGTCTTCGCGTCGGTGCCAATCCGCGATGTTCGCCAGAAGCCATTGCGCCTGCTGCTCGACCGTCCGGTCCTCGGCGTCCGCCGGCACGTTCTCGGTCAGTTGTTCCATCAGCATGTTCATGCGCTCTTGCCAAGCGCTGATGGCCTCGCTGGGATCACCATTCCCAGTCTCGGGCCTCTCAATCTGAGTGCCGGCCTCGACCTGCTCGTTCCGCACGTCTTCGAGCCAGTTGCGCAGGCCAATCGTCGACAGACAGTCATCGCGGTTATAGTCTTGGACAGTCGTGCGGCTTTCGTCGGTCAAGCCGTCTATGTCGGTAAATTCAAGACGGGCTTGGACTTGAGATAGCGCGCGGTTGGCCTCCGGTAGAGCAATGGATCGCTCAAATTCGTGGAACCGTTCGAGTTCCTTGAGCGAGTAACTTTCCACGCTGGCACGAATACCACCTCGCACGACACCGTACAGGTCAACCAGCAAACCCGCGCGAAGCATCCGGTCTACCTCTTCCTCCCGCGTGGCATATCGGCCCATCAGTCGCTTGAGCGCCGCCGGCTCATACGGAGCGAAATGATAGACGTGCATATCCGGATACCGTTGCCAGCGCGCGATAACCCAATCAATGAACTCCTCGAAAGCGCGCTTTTCCTCCTCGCGAGTGAGTGCCCACAGCGCCGTGTACTGCGCATTGCCCCGATCATCGAACGCGACACGGCCGAAGAGATATTCAAGGCCGCCTTCGCCAACGTAGGGATCCCCTTCCAAATCGAAGAAAACATCCCCGACAGACGGTTCCGGCAACCGTCCCAGGCCATATCCCGCCATGGGCTCCAGGGGCTCGTAAACGGGCGTTCCGTTGTCGCGCGCGATGACCTGCAACCGGGCTTGCTCACGGATTCGCTCATATGTCTGGATTGCTCCGCGTTCCGGCTTCCATATTAGAGGCAGCGGTTCAGCGGCGAGTGCCGTTACCGTGGTGATATCGTGCCGTCTCAGTTCCTCAATCTGCAGCCGGGATATTCCAGCGACTAGGCATAGATGATCGTCGGCACGGCGGCGGGTATCGCAGTCCCGCTGCCAGCGGCAGATATCACAGTGCTGTCGAGGATCTGGGTAGGTTTGCGCATCTGCACCGTCCGCCACCGCCGCTTCCAGATTTCGTTTCACGAGCCGGTAGTAGGCCAAGTAGTCGTTTGACCGAAAGGCCTGCGGCTCGAAGTCAGACCAAGGTGCCACGACATACATGAGCTCTGGGACGCCTCCCTGTGCTTTCGCGAGAAGATCCGTATAAAGGCAAAGTTGCAAAACGCTGCCGCCCTTCGTTTCCCTTGCGAGCTTGGTGTCGATCACTTCGTAAGACCAGTTTCCGAGGTCGCTGGGCGTATCCACTCGCCTCAGGATGTCTGCACGGCCGCCCCACCTTCCGTCCGACAGTACGCCCTGGCTGATGATTGTCGCGCCGGAGCGCATGGCAGTGGCAGTTTCCTCAGCATGCCTTTGTTCCAGGCCGACGCCCTCGATCCGCACGATTTTGCAACCGGCTTCTTCAAGACGATCAAGATAAGCCTGTTCATGCAGGTCGCCCCGCTTGCGGAGAACTTCTAGCAACGGGTCCCAACCCTTCGGCTTCGCTCGAGCGTCTCTCGCCACCTCGGCATCCAGTTGAGTCAGATGATTGCAGCTCAAATGGTTGGCAAGATCGGTCGCGCTGAAGTACAGGATTCCTTTGTTATCCAGCATTCGGTGCGAGTTCTCTTTCTTAAGGTTGTCTCATCATTGAGATTTGTGGTTTCAAATGGTAGCCTATTTTTGAATTCCGTACCGGTGTTGCGGCTGATTTCGCGGCCGCGGTCGATCGCCTCCCGTTTCTCGAAGTGTACGCTGGCGCGTTTGGCACCCACGCGCCGGACATCCCAGCCCCCGCCGGAAGCGGGTACGCCGTGCGGTGTGCCGGATCTCTTGCCCCGTTCCATATCGGTCTCCTGCATCGTTTTCGCACTAGTCGAAGTTCGCAATCACGAACTTGGGAAACATATGATACCAATCCCGATAAGTCTTTAGCGATCAAAATTTTCAGGCGTAGTCAAAATGTGTGGTGCAATCGGCGCGATGAATGTCCTATGTTGAGGTTTCTCGAAGACCATCGGCACAGGAGGTTTGGTATGACCGCGCCCGTTTCAATCACGCGGACCGATGGCACGCCGGCAGAGTTGCATGATCTGGCATGGAAGAGCAAATCGGCGATCATGGCGCTTCGCCTGATGGCGGTGGCGATGCTCCGGAAGGGAAAGTCGCGGAACATGGTCGCCGAGACATGCGGGGTGACGGTGCAGACGCTCCGCAACTGGATCGTCCGCGACAATGCGGACGGGCCTGAGGGTCTTGCCGACCTGCCGCGCTCCGGTCGCCCGCCCCATCTTGGCGCCGGGGAGCGCTCGGCGCTGGCATCGTGGGTCGAAACTGGCGCGGATGCTGACGCCGATGGCGTGTGCCGCTGGCGTGTGGTTGACCTGCGGAACAAGGTTGAGGCGACGTGCGGCGTGTCGGTCAGTCCAGAGACGGTGCGTCGCACCCTGCATGCCATGGGGTTCTCTCATGTCTCGCCGCGTCCGCTTCATCCCAGGGCGGATCCTGCGAGACATGAGGCATGCCGCCGGGACTTCCGTGCCCTGGTGCTTGATGCGGTGCCCGACACGGTGACGGCCGAGACGATCGAAGTCTGGTTTCGCAGACGAGGCCCGCGCCGGCCAACAAGGGCATGCTGTCGCGGCCACGCATCCTGCGGGATCAGCGCTTGCGGCTGCGCCTGGCTCTTCGCCGCCGCCCGGCCCCAGGATGCGGGTGCGGTCGGCCACGTCTGTGACCGCGCCAACACCGGCGCGATGAACCGCCACCTCGCCGCCATCTCCAGAGCGGTCACACCGGGCCGCCATGGCGTCGTCGTTCTCGACCGCGCCGGCTGGCACCGCTCGACGGACCTCGCCATCCCGGACAACCTGACGCTGCTGCGCCTGCCGCCCACCAGCCCGGAGCTCAATCCGATCGAAAACCTCTTCGGCTTCCTCAAGAGCAACGTCCTTGCCAACCGGGTCTTGGCGACCGTGGACGATGTCCGCGGGGCCATCAGCGACGCCTGGAAGACACTCCGCCAGGATGCCGACAGAATCTCGCCCATCACAACCCGCACATGGGCAAGAAATGTTGCCCCAACACCTCACGCGATTTCATAATTTTACTGAAAAATACTTATGGGGATTGGTATGAGTTGCAGATATCGTCTGTCAAGGATTAAATGTTCGTTATTGCGAACATCGTGCTTCAAATGGAGGTGCCCATGCCAACGCCCCTGGGAGAGCGCGTGCGAGATATCAGGATGAAGTGTGGCCTGACTCTGGAGGCCTTGGCCGCACAGGTTGGCTCGAGCAAGAGCTACATGTGGGAGATCGAAAACAAGGATGTCGCCCGACCATCGGCCGAGAAGCTGCACCAGATCGCTGCTGTCCTCGGCACGACCGCGGAGTACCTGCTCTCGGCTGACAAAGTGACCGAAGCCGAAGCGACCGATCTCGCCTTCTTCCGCAAGTATCAGAGCATGAGGCCCAGAGGTAAGGCACAGCTTCGGGAGATGCTCAAGATCCTGGACACCGAGGACGAATGAACCCAAGCGGGAGAAAATCGCCTAAACGAGCGGCCAATGACCTGTCGGTTCTCCTGCGCGCCGTCTTCGGCAAAGAGCGCTTCCCCGTCGATGTCGAAGCCTTGGCGCGTGAGGTGTCGAACAATAATGAAGATCCGATTGCCACAATCCGGGGCGTCGATATTCCCGGATTCGAAGGCATGTTGCATGCAAGGAGAAGGAGAAACCCGGCTGGCACATCCTCTACAGCACTCAGCCACGCTATCGTGGACGTGAGCGCTTCACCCTTGCGCACGAGTTCGGCCATTACATGCAGCACCGTCACCCGTTGACCGCCGACGACTACCGAAATGGTGGAGTCGTCGAGAATCTCAGTTTCCAATGCCTACCGTTGCAAGCCGACCAGTGGAAGGAAGCAGAGAAGCAGCTTGAGGAGGAAGCGGACACGTTTGCTTCCTATCTCCTTATGCCGGTCGATGACTATCGGAACCAGGTCGATGGTCAGAGCATGACCCGTGACCTGCTCAGCCACATCACCGACCGCTACGGTGTGTCGCTTCTGGCTGCCGTTCGAAAATGGATCGAGTTCACTCGCTCTCGGGCCGCGATGGTCGTGGCGCACGACGGTTTCGCTTTGTGGGGCCGTGCCAGCGCCTCGGCATACAGGTCCGGTATCTTCGTTCCGTCCGGCATGGTGATTCCTGATGGATCAGTGGCGGCCACGCCTCCTGCCTCTCGAAACGCCGAATCAGATGATCCCGTCGTTCTTCCTGTCGGCGTCTGGACTTTCAGCCACGGACCCGAAGTAACGCAGGAACTGACGATTTTTTCCGCGCGGCTCGACATCTCCGTCTCCATCCTCCAGTTCGACGATGTCGGTACCCCCGATCTCGAAGAGGAGGTCCACTGGGACAGCTACGACCAGCTCACATCCTGGGAGCAACGATGATCGCCTCGTCGCCTCCAATTGAACCATCGAGGCGCATTCCCGAGATACTCGCGATGCAGCCCTAAACTCGGCCGCTTTGCCGCCACTCAACACCTTCGACCCCCTTTGTATTCAGGGTGATCCCCATAGGATTCCCATTGTCAGCTTGGGTATCACTGCCTAGAATCAATAACCCCTGAAAACATCAATTTTTTCAGGGGTTATTTGGTAGCGGGGGGCAGGATTTGAATCTGCGACCTTCAGGTCAGAAGCCTGATGGATGGAACGCGAGGCCTGATGCTTGCCGGGCGAACAGGCTGCACTGTCGTTGAAAGCGTGAAGCCGGGCGGCCTCGGGAGATGTGCTGCTTGCAGGAGGCGTTGCCGTCCACTACGAGATGGCGGCAGATGAACCAGGGGAATGACGATGATACGTGCCTTGGCGTTTCTTGTTGCGGGTGCCTTGGGGATGTCGGCGGCTGCAGACGAGGGCTCCCTGAGGTTCCTGAGAACCTATGTTCAGGACTACACCACCATTGACCATGCCGGCACACAGGTGACCGGCGGCTCCCTCGATGGCGTTGTGTCCATCGTCGATGCCAGTGACGGGCCCTTCGTGCCGGGAGCGCATTTCCGCGTGACCTGCATCGTCTCGGTGGTGGCGGGGCAGGAATTCGACCTGCACGCCCCCTGTACCGCTGAAGATGAGTCAGGCGATGAGTGGTACACGGTTTCGCGACGCGGCAGCGGTGATATCGAGAGCGGTGGCGGCGGTGGTCTGGAGCTTGTCGGGGGCACGGGCGCCTTTGCCGGCGTGACAGGTTCCTGCGCTTATGATGTCAGCTATCTCGGCGATGGCTGGGTCGCCCTGATGGCGGATTGCGCCTGGCAGCGGCAGGCCGAGGGGGAGGACTGAGCGCCATGACAGGCGACGTGCAGTGCGCGATCGCAGGCAAGGTGGCCACGGTGACCATCAACCGGGCGGCGAAGATGAATTCCATCAATCCGCCGTTCATGAAGGAACTCTCCGTCACCTTTCGCGAACTCGACGACAATCGGGATGTATCGGTGATCATCCTGACCGGCGCAGGACAGCACTTCGGAGCGGGATACGATCTCAAGTATCCCTGGGGCGAGGCCTATGGCCGGGGCCCGATGGGTGCGCGCAGGATGCTGAAGGACTGCGCCGACTTCGAGTTCGGTCCCTGGGACTGCTCGAAACCGGTCATCGCCATGGTGCGTGGATACTGCCTTGCCGGCTCGTGCGAGCTCGCCATGATGTGCTGCATCACCTATGCCAGCGACACCGCGATGTTCGGCGAACCGGAGATTCGCTTCTCGACGGCGCCGCCGGCGCTCATCATGCCCTGGATCATCGGTCTCAAACGGACCCGCGAACTCCTCTACACCGGCGACATGATCACCGCCGGGGAGGCGCGGGATTTCGGCATGGTCAACAAGGTGTTTGCCGATGACCGCCTCGAGGAGGAGACCATGCGCTATGCGCGCCGCGCGGCGGCGATCTCGCTCGAGGGCCTGCAGACCACCAAGGCCTCCATCAACCGCAGCGCCGAGATTGCCGGTCTGAGAAGCGCCATTTCCTATGGAGTCGAAGTCGGCGGCATCCTCGATTCGTCCGAAACGGAGCAGTACAGGCAGTTCGAGGCGGTGAGGAAGGAAAAAGGGCTCGGCGCCGCCATCAGGTGGCGCGAGAGCCAGTTCGAGTAGGGCGCGCCATCGCGACAGCCTTGAGTAGCGCGGACGCCGGTTCGAGCGGGCGAGCGCCGGCGAGGCAACGTGTCGGGGGGCTGGCGTGGCCCTATTCGGGAATCGTCCGGGGATCGATGCCCCACAGCGTCGCCATCGCCATCCAGCCCTTCGTTCCGTCAACGGTGACCTGACACCAGCGTCCCTCGCAGGGTCCGAGTCTTGCGATGACACCGGGTTGCGCGCGGAAGACGGGAGCACTCGCCAGATCGGGTCGGTCATGGGCGGTCGCCATCGCTGCGCCGGCGACGATCACGGTGCGGGTGCCCGACAGCATCACCCGGTGAATCCAGCCCTCTTCCCCGTCGATGTCGCGCACAAGGCGCCAGACGTCCTTCTCGTCAATGATCTGGATCGGCATGTCCTTGCGCACATAGACCCACTTGACCGGGTAATCCTTGCCCGGTCCGATGCGCATGTAGACCTCGTCAGCCTTGAGCGAGACGAACCGTGGCAGCGCTGCCGGATCGTCGGCCGCCAGGGATGGCGTCAGGGCGGCGCAGGCAGCCAGGCACCCCAGCAGGAACAACGCTCCGCGTTGCCTGCCGGCCCTGTATCTGGTAGGGAACGCGACCATGGGAGCTCGCCTGTTCCCGGTCGTCAAGGCAGTCAGAAAGCGCATGGCCCGACCCAGAAAACCCGTTGTCATTGTAACGAGGAAGCTCCCCGACGTCATCGAGACGCGCATGATGGAGTTGTTCGACACCAGGCTCAATGATGACGACCGTCCCATGTCGCGCGAGGAATTGGTCGAGGCGGTCAGAACGGCCGACATTCTCGTGCCGACGCTCACCGACCGCATCGACAAGGGAGTTCTGGCGCAGGCGGGCGACAACATGAGACTGATGGCCAACTTCGGCACCGGTGTCGATCACATCGACCTTGCCGCGGCCCGCGAACGGGGCATTACGGTGACCAATACGCCGGGTGTGCTCACCGAAGACACGGCCGACATGACCATGGCGCTGATCCTCGATGTGATTCGCCGGGTAAGCCAGGGGGAGCGGCTGATCCGCAATGGCATGTGGTCAGGATGGAGTCCCACCCACATGCTCGGCCACCGCCTGTGGGGCAAGCGTCTCGGCATCATCGGCATGGGACGTATCGGTTCGGCGGTCGCGCGGCGCGCCAGGGGGTTCGGCCTGTCGATCCATTACCACAACCGGCGGCGGCTGCCGGACTATGCCGAACAGGAACTCGAGGCAACCTGGTGGGAAAGTCTTGACCAGATGCTGTCCCGCATGGACATCGTCTCCGTCAACTGTCCCCACACGCCGGCCACATTCCATCTCCTGTCGGCGCGGCGCCTCAAGCTGCTGAAGCCGACATCCGTCATCGTCAACACCTCGCGCGGCGAGGTGATCGACGAGCAGGCGATGATCCGCATGCTCAAGGCCAACCAGATCGCCGGCGCCGGCCTTGATGTCTTCGAGCACGAGCCGGCGGTCAGTCCGATGCTCGTTGCTCTCGAAAATGTGGTGTTGTTGCCTCACATGGGCTCCGCCACGATCGAAGGCCGGATCGACATGGGCGAAAAGGTTCTCATCAACATCAAGACCTTCGCTGACGGTCACAAGCCGCCCGATCGCGTCATCGACACACTTCTTTAGGCATCGTGTGACCTCATCGTTCCGGTTTGTGGAACCGGGCGGGAAACTGGTTGACGAGATGACGGGCGTAGCTCACCGGCGTGCCTGTCGGTGGTGCGATGATCGTCTCGAAGTCGGGCTCGATGAAGAGCCCCATCGAGCACCGGTCGGCGTCCTGCCCGCCAAGAACCTGATGCGGCGTTGCCGTCAGTCGGCGGTTGCTCGGCACTTCCATGAGATCGCCGCAATGAACCGACAGGCCGTCGGTCACGACAGGAACATCGCGCCATGCTTCGTCCGGTCCCTGCATCTGCAGGCCGCCAGTCCTGTCCTGCCAGATGATGGAGAGAACGCCGGTATCGACGTGGCGGGTCGTGATGACATGGGGACCGTCGTGGGTCCCGCAGACGTCGCCATGAAGGAAGCGCAAGGTTGCGTTGCGTCCCCGTGCCGGAGCGACCATGACGTCCTCATCGAGACCCAGCCCCCGCGAAGCCGCCGCAAGCAGGATCACGCCGACGGCACGCAGGTTGTTGAGCATGGCGACAGTCGCCTTGCGCCAGCCCGGCCAGGGTTCGTCATCCGGCCAGATGTTGGGTTCGCGGAAGGACTCCGCGCCTGGCACGTCCGGCGATGTCATCGGCGGCTCGGGACCGATATCGAACGACTCCCGCCGTGACCACGATTCGTTTTCCGTCACGGGATAGTAGCCCCGGTAGATGTTCGGGTTCTCCGGACGGAAACGGTTGACGGCGCACGATTCCTTCGCGTCGTTCGCCATGCGGAAAAAGGCACAGAGCGCTGCGGCCTCGCGATCAATCCCCGGCCAGGCGCCCCGGGCGACAAAGCTGCCATGCGTCTCAAGGGCACGGGCGATGGCGCGGTCCGTGCAGGCGTTCGTCCCGCGCGACGGACCGAACAGTGCGCCGACATCAATGATGGTCGTGTGGTCCTGCGTCGCGCCGTTCATCGTCCCTCCCGATGGCTTTCAGAAACTGACCATCTCGCCGTGGTCAACGGCATGGAAGAACGTCGCCAGCCCTGCCACGGCGACATCGGTGTCGTCGCGCAGGGCATCGGCATTCCATGCGGTTGCCCGCAGACCACTTTCACACACGATGAAGGACACATCGAGAGCCCGGCATGCCTCCAGCAGGGTTTCGATATCGGCCACGCCCCGTGTCTTCATGTCGTCGTCTCGTGCGGCGCCATCGAGCCGCCGCCACCCCTCGGAGCCCAGGAGGAGCGGGACGGCATCCATGGTGACAAAAAAGACGACACGGCGGTCAATGGAGGCAGCGGCCGCCGCCGTCATCAGCGCAACGTGAATGCGCAGGTAGTCGCCCGACAGGGCGATGATGCCGAGAGGGGATCTCACGTCAACGGGCGACCGTGCATGCGGAGTCGAACCAGGTTTCCGTGCGACCGTCGACATGCATGCCGTCGTCGCCATAGTAGCGCCTCTGGTTGGCGACGACGGGCCGCGGCGGATCCGCCTTCAGCCACAGGCGGAGCAGGAGGCGTTTTCTTTCGTCCTGCGGCCAGTCCTCGAAGGCGGTGCGGGAATGGAGCACCGTGTAGTTGTTGATGAAGGATGCGCACCCGGGGCGCAGGTGGAAACGGAACTGCATCGCCTCGCGTTCGATCACGTCGCAAAACACATCGAGAGCCTCGCTCTGCCGTTCATCGAGCGCCAGGCCGGTTGCCTCGGCGGCCATGTCGATGAATGCGCGCAGGAAGATGCACGACAACCGGCCCTTTTCGTAGCCGAAGACGGGAACAGGGTAGTCCGTCACCTCTCCCTGTCCGGGCGGTTGTTCGCCGAACCAGTGGTAGGGGTATCCGGCGAAGAGCGGCTCCAGGAGATCGGGCCGGGAGCGTACGATCTCGTTGTAGACGGCAACCGCACTGACGAGCCGGCTCTCACCCCCGGCGCGTGCCTCGCGAAGACACAGAAGACTCACGATGTCATCCGAATCCGTATGGAGGGCGAGTTCCATGGCGCTGCGGTACCCGCGTTCCCGCCTGCCGGGCCTCGACACGTCGGTCACATACCCAAGCCGGTCGCCCATGGGACTCTGCGGGACGCCACGCCCGAAACCGGCGCCGAAGGCCCAGTAGGCCATGCCGATCTCGTCATGGGTCATCTCGTCCACCGGCCAGCCGCGCACCAGGACGAGACCCCGTCCCTCCATCAGTTCATGACGCAATGCCTGAAGATCTTGCCCGATCTGCGGCATCGCTGTCTCTGCTTCGGTCAGTTCCCGAAGGCAACGACCGGAGTCCCGCGCTCGGCGGACGACCGACCACAACGCATCGCGATGGCGATCCTCGAGATCGAAGGAGACATCGTCAGGGCCGGAGAAATCGCTTCCCTTCCATGCAGATGGATGGTCGATGACGGCCGTGTGCACTTCCCTGGCCTCGTCCTTTCATTGCCTGCCGGTCGCAGTATGCGTCCACCGCAGGGTGAATTCCAGTATCGGACACGTCCGGTTCAGCAAGCAGGCGCCATCGGTGAGGGATCGGACGACGTCGAAGGGTCGTCGCGGCCGACGAGGGCCCTTTTCGTCAAATGGCCGCACGGGAGTCCTGGCCACTGAAAGGAGCGCGCCATGGCTGACACGTTGGCGATTGTTCGTCGACCGGCGGCTGCGGGCGTCAACCGTGCCATGGCGCAAGCCGACGCGATCGAGGGTGCGGTCGACCGGCGCCAGGAGCATATGGCCACGAAGGCCGACCTTGCCCGCGTGAAAGCCCGCATCGACGCCCTTGAGGCCCGCCTGGCGCCTGATCGTCGTGCCCCTGACGCTCATTCCCTGACCTGCAATGGATCAGCGTCCCGGCCTCGTGAACATGGATGTCGCTGTGCAGTCAAAGCGTCGCGCTCTGTTGCGCCCGGCCGAGGGCTCACGTGCACACCCCGCTCGTGTCGAGCAACGTCAGAAGGGCGTTTCGGTGCTTTGTCGAGATGCTGTCACGGCGGGTGATCAGGGAGATGTCCCGCACCGGTCCACCGTCGGCGCCGATGACCGCCACGGAGTCGCGGGCGTAGCGCAGGATGTCGGGTTCGGGGAGCAAGGCGTATCCGATTGAGCAGTTCACGCACTCCATGATTGCCTCCACGCTGTCGAGCACGATGCTCCGGGCGCTGGCGATGAAGGATCCGCCAAGGTAGTCGGTGATCACCTCGCCAACGCCGGATTGCGGGGAGAAGCGGATGAAGGGGATGTCGAGCGCCGCCAGCGAACGGGCGGCCGCCCACGAATCACCGGGGACGGCGAACATGAGCCGCTCCTGAAGGATCGTATCGTGGTTGAGCAGGCCGAGCCGTTCCGGGGTGGCCGTCACGAGCGCTGCGTCGAGCCTGCCGTCGGCCACCAGATCGGTGAGTTCCCGCGTCAGCCCCGTGGTCACCTGAAGAGTTGTCGCCGGCATGGTGCGCATCGCATGGCCGAGCAGTTTTGGCAGAAGGCGCACGCTCGCCGTCATGATCAGCCCCAGCCTGAATCGTCCGGCCAGGACGTCATCCGACATGCAGGCGCCGAACAGGAGCTGTTCCTCGCTGACGATGACCTCGGCATGCTTGACGATGCCGCGGCCGACGGGCGTCAACCTCGGGGGGCGGTATCGGCGGTCAAGGATCTGTGCGCCGAGGGATTTTTCCAGACTTTTCATCTGCATGCTGACCGCTGACACCGTCATGTTCAGCTCTTCAGCCGCCCTGCCAAAAGAACCGACTTCTGAAAGCTTCAAGAGGGTTCTGAGCATGTGCGTATTCATAATGACACTTTATCTGAATTTAAAAGCGATTTCTATTGTGTTGAGTTGAAAAAGAACAGGGTGTTTCATGCGGTATGGACAACTCCTCGAGTGCCGAGACGTACAGATCCACGGCCCGCGACCTCGCGAGCGTGTTCGCCACAAGGGCGGCGCAATGGGACCGAACGCGCAACTACTGCTGGGACAATGTCCGCGAACTCGCCGAAGCCGGATTGACCGGGATGACGATACCCCGGGAGTTCGGCGGACAATCGGCGTCGTTTTGCGATGTGGTGGCCGCAGTGGAGGAGATTGCCGGCGCCTGTACATTGAGCGCCCGAATCCTGGTCGAGGCCAACATGGGCGGTATCAGCGCGATCATGGCCTATGGAACCCGGGAACAGAAGCAATTCTGCGCGCCGCTGGTTCTGGCCGGCGACAAGCCGGCGATCTGCATTACCGAACCGGAGGCCGGGAGCGCGGCAGCCGACATGCAGACGACAGCGCGCAAGCGTGGCGGACGCTACATCATCAATGGCTCCAAGCACTGGATCACCGGTGGCGGGATCTCGAAACTCTACCTGATCCTGGCGCGGGTTCTTGGAGAGAACGATCAGGAACTCGGTATCGGCGGCTTCATCGTCCACCACGACCCCGACAGCGGTGTCGCTCCGGCAGGATTTTCCGTGGGGCGCAGGGAGCATACGCTCGGCCTCTGCGGAATGCCCGAAACCGAACTCCATTTTCGCGATCTCGAGGTTGACGAGGCCTTCCTGCTGCAAACGCCCTCCGGTTTGCGTCGCGGCTTCGCGGAACTCATGAACGCCTACAACAGCCAGAGGGTCGGAGCCGGGACCATCGCCATGGGGGTTGCCGCGGGTGCGCTGATGAGGGCGCGCACGTATCTGTCGCAACGACATCAGTTCGGCAGGCCGCTCGCAGAGTTCCAGGGTCTTCAGTGGATGATTGCCGAGATGGATGCGCAGGTCCACGCTGCGCGGCTCCTGCTGCGCGAGGCAGCGGTGTCGAAAGGCCCCGGCGGCAGCATGTTTCCGGATCCCGTCGCCGCCGCAAGGGCCAAGATGTACGCGTCCGAAATCGCGGTCAGGGTGGTGGGCGATTCGCTGCAGATGTTCGGGGCGCGAGGCTACGGCGACAACGAACCGCTGGAACGCATGTACCGCGATGTCCGCATGTTCACGATCGGCGGCGGAACGGTCCAGATTCTCAAGACCCTTATCGGCAGTCGACTGCTCGGTGTCAGGGCGCCACAGACTCGTGACGGCTATATGAAGCCCATGGCCGAGCCGGACGGATGATCGGCAGGGGGCGGCATGGCTGAAGGCTGCAGCAAGCGTGTTGCCGACCGTGTTGCGGAGCGCCTGTTCGAAGCGGGATGCCGCTACGCTTTCGGCATGCCCGGCGGCGAGGTGCTGACCGTCATCGACGCCCTGCGCAAGGCGGGCATCGCATTCATCCTCGCCAAGCACGAGAACAGCGCGGGTTTCATGGCCGAGGGGGTCACCAGCATGACCGGCGCCCCGGCGGTTCTGGTGGCGACGCTGGGTCCAGGCGCGCTCAATTGCGTGAATGTGGTTGCCAACGCGGAACAGGACCGGGTGCCGATGATCGTTCTCACCGGTTGCCTCGATGCCGTCGATTGCCTGACCTACACGCATCAGGCGCTTGACCAGCAGGCCGTGTTTCGCCCGATCACCAAGGCGACGTTCCGACTGTCTGCTGCCGGCGCCGGCACCATCGTCGACAAGGCCCTGGCGATTGCGACCGAAGCCCGGGCGGGACCGGTTCATATCGACGTCCCGATCGGTGTGGCGGCCGCAGTGCGCGGTGACGCTCCCGTTCGCCATCGACCGCCGCGTGTTCCGAGGGTGCCCGCACAGAGCGCGGAACTGGAACGGGCGCGGTCATGGCTGCGCTCTTCGCGACGCCCGCTCATGATCGCTGGTCTCGATGCCGTCGCCGAGCGGGCGGCGGGCGACATTCGGGTCTTTTGCGAACGATTCGGCGTGCCGCTGATCAGCACCTACCGGGGCAAGGGTCTGTTGCCCGAGACCCACGCACTGTCCCTTGGCGGCGCCGGTCTCTCGCCGTTGGCCGACACGACGCTTCTGCCGCTTGTCCGCAGTGCGGACCTGATCATCTGCGCGGGATACGACCCTGTCGAAATGCGTGTCGGATGGCGCAACCCGTGGGATCCCGCAGTGGTCAGGGTCATCGAGATATCCGCGAGTCCCAACCGTCACGACATGCATCACGCCTCGATCGAGTTCGTGGCCAGCGTCGGCGAGACCCTGACGATTCTGCAGGCCGGCGCCAGCCCGCAGGCGACATGGACCGATGGCGAGATCGCTCGGGCCCGGGCAGAGCTCCGTGGGGCCTTCGCCGCGGATGGATCATGGGGACCGGGGGCCGTGATCGAAACCTGCCGCGCCGTCATGCCGGACAACACGATCGCAACCGTCGATTCGGGCGCCCACCGCATTCTGCTGTCACAGATGTGGACCTGTTCCGCACCGCGAACCCTGTTGCAATCCACGGGGCTGTGCACCATGGGCTGCGCTCTGCCTCTCGCCGTCGGCGCCAGGCTGGCCGCGCCTGAGAGACCGGTGATCTCGTTCAGTGGCGATGCCGGCATGCTGATGGTTGCAGGCGAACTCGCGACCGTTGCCGAACTGGGCCAGAACATCATCTTTGTGGTCTTTGTCGATGCGTCCCTGGCGCTGATCGAGATGAAGCAACGCCAGCGGCAACTGCCCAGCACCGGCGTCGACTTCGCCCGCCACGATTTCGCGGCGCTTGGCCGGGTCTTCGGCGGCAAGGGCTTCACCGTCGCCAGCCGGGCCGAACTCGAGCATGCGCTTGAGGAGGCCCGCGCCTCCAACGCGCTGACCGTGATCGCGGCTCTTCTGGAGGCTGAAGCCTACGACGGGCGCATATGACGGGCCCCTGCCACAGATCAGGCGCGACGAGGCCATGAGCCATGCGCTGGCGGCAAGACTTCAGTCGGTGAAGCCCTCGATGATCCTTGGCCTGGTGCGCAAGGCGCGGGAACTGGCCGCCAAGGGCGCTCCGGTGATTGATCTCGGTATCGGTGAACCCGATTTCCCGACGCCCGATCATGTGAAAGCGGCGGCCATCGAGGCCATTCGCCGCGATGTCACCCGCTACACGGTCGTTCCCGGTGACCTTGCCCTGCGCCGGGCGATTGTCCGCAAACTCGACAATGACAACGGACTGTCCTACACCATCGACGAGATCTCGGTATCGGGCGGCGCCAAACAGGCGATTTTCAATGCCATGATGGCCACCGTCTCGCCGGGCGACGAGATCATCGTTCCGGCCCCCTACTGGTCCTCCTATCCGGATATCGCCACGGTGTGCGACGGCGTTGCGATCATCGTCGACTGCCCGCAGGACGACAGATTCCTGCTCCAGCCCGCCGCGCTCGAGGCGGCGCTCGGCCCGAAAAGCCGGTGGTTGATGCTGAATTCCCCGGGAAATCCGACGGGAAGCGTCTATCGCCCGGATGACCTCCGGGCGCTGGCGGAGGTCCTCGAGCGTTATCCGGATGTCCTCGTGCTCAGCGATGACATCTACGAGCACCTGATGTTTGACGGTACCGCCTTCACGTCCATCCTCAACGTCGCGCCGCAGTTGCGCGGGCGCACGGTTCTCGTCAACGGGGTGTCGAAGGCATTTGCCATGACCGGGTGGCGACTGGGGTACTGCGCCGGACCGGCGCATCTCATTGCCGCGATCAACGCTGTCCAGAGTCAGAGCACCACCCATGCCTGCTCGATATCGCAGGCCGCGGCGACCGCCGCACTCGCCGGTCCCCAGAACCTTGTCAGGGAACGGGCCGCCGCGTTTGGCCGGCGCCGCGACCGGGTCGTGGCGGCGCTCTCCGATTGCGAGGGGCTTTCGGTCATCGCCCCGCAAGGCGCCTTCTACGTCTACCCTGACTGTTCGGCAATCATCGGTCGGCGGACTCCACAGGGACAGCGCATCGCCAGCGATATCGGGTTCTGCTCATGGCTTCTCGAATCCCATGCCGTGTCGGTGGTCCCGGGTGCGGCCTTTGGACTGTCGCCGCACTTTCGCCTTTCCATCGCCGCGTCGACAGATGATCTCGACACGGCCTGCCAACGCATGCGCCGCGCCTGCGCCCAACTGAAGGACTGACATGACCGGCCCGCTCGACGGTATTCGCATTCTTGACCTGACTCGCATTCTTGCCGGTCCGACCTGCACACAGCTCCTCGCTGACATGGGGGCCGATGTCATCAAGGTGGAAAATCCGCACACCGACGGTGACGACACACGTGGATGGGGGCCGCCGCACCTTGCCGACGACGAGAAGGCCGGTCTCAGCACGTACTTCATGGCGGCCAACCGGAACAAGCGGTCGATATCCCTGGATCTCGCGACCGCCGCGGGACAGCGGGCGGTGCGGCGCATCGCCGGGGGGTGCGACGTCCTCGTCGAGAACTTCCGGCCCGGATCGCTCGGCAAGTCCGGCCTGGACTATGATTCGTTGCAACCGCTTTTCCCGAGGCTCGTCTACTGCTCGATTTCGGGATTTGGACAGACCGGTCCCAACCGCGACAAACCAGGCTACGACCTCATGGCTCAGGGGTACGGGGGGATCATGAGCATCACGGGCGCGCCCGATGGCGAGCCGATGAAGGTCGGCGTCGGCGTCTCGGATGTCGTCTGCGGGCTCTACGCCGCCACCTCGATTCTGGCGGCGCTCCGGGCGAGGGACCGGTGGGGGATCGGGCAGCACATCGATATCGCACTCGTCGATTGTCAGGTCGCATGGCTTGTCAACGAAGGCGTCAGCTACCTCAACACGGGGCAACTGCCGCTGCGGCGGGGCAACGGCCATCCCAACATCGCGCCCTACCAGGTCTATCAGGTGCAGGACGGGCATGTGATCATCGCGGTGGGGAATGACGGCCAGTTCAAGCGGCTGGCGAGCTTTCTGTGCCTCCCCGAACTCGCCCGCGACCCCCGTTTTGCCACCAACAGCGCCCGGGTTGGCAACCGGGACACACTGAACGATGTGCTCCAGAAGAAACTTGATAACCATACGGTTGCCGGCGTCATCGCCGGACTCGAAGCGGTCAGAGTGCCCGTCGGTCCGGTCAACGACCTTCGGCAGGTCTTTGAATCAGATCAGGTGCGGGCGCGGGACATGGCGGTCGAGATGTCGGCCGACACGCCCGGCGCCGAGACCATGCGCCTGATCGGCAACCCGGTGCGGTTTTCGCGAACGCCCGTATCCTACCGGCTGCCGCCGCCAACGGTGGGGGCGCATACGTCAGAAATCCTCGCCGCGTTTGGCGACGAAGACTGAAGACGGGTCCACCGTCTTCTGCGGGTTTGCGCCGGGTCCGGCATCAACGGAACCATACGGGACAGCGGGATCGAACCTCTATGAATGTTCGCCAGCTCTCGACCTTGATCGCGATTGTGGACAGCGGATCATTTGTGGCTGCGGGAGAGAAGCTGGGATTGTCGCAATCTGCCGTCAGCCTCCAGATCAAGACGCTTGAGGACGAGCTCGGCGTGCTCCTCTTCGATCGGTCCGGCCGGCCGCCCAAGCCGTCGTCACGGGGCAGGGTTCTGGCGGAACAGGGCAGACGGATTGTCGCGTTGATGGAGGAGGCACGCCAGACCACAACAGATGAGCTTGTTCGCGGCAAGCTGACTGTTGGAGCGGTGCTGACAAGCCTGTCGAGCTTTCTTCCCGGGTCCATCAAGTCGCTGCGCAGGGAGCATCCAAACCTGCGCCTCGATGTCAGAAGCGGTCGCTCCGCCGAACTCGCTGACCAGTTGCTGCGCGGCGAACTCGATGTCGTGATCTGCACCAGCCCGGAAATCCTCCATCCCGGGCTGGTGTGGCATGACATTGCGACAGAGCCCTTTGTCGTCATCGCTCCGGTTCATGTGAAGGGCTGCAGCGATGAAGAACTCCTGACATCGCTTCCTTTCATCTGGTTCAACAGAACGACCTGGGCGGGGCGCAGCATCGAACGGGAACTCACGCGCCGAAGGATACAGGTCTGCGCAAACATGGAGATCGACGCACTTGACGCCATTTCGTCCCTTGTCGGCGCCGGGCTGGGGGTGTCGATCGTGCCGGTTTGCTTCGGCGCGCGGCCGCTTTCTCCGAGGCTGCAGAGCATCCCCTTTGGCGATCCCGTCTTCTGCCGCAAGATCGGGGCGCTCACCCAGGCGCGAACAGTGGTCTCGCCCCAGCTGGCGGCGTTCCTGGCAACCCTGCAACAGCGCAATGTCTTTTAGAAAGCTCATGCAAAATAGAACTCAATCTCGTTTTTCGTCAGGCGTGCTCATGGTGTACGATGGCACCGGAATCAGAGGTGCTGGACGGTTGTCGTGAGTGCCAGAGTGATTCAGGACGCCCGGTCAGTTCCGCTGACCGGCGCCGGCGCCGGCGCTGTCGAGGGATTCGAGGCGGCGCTGGAGTGTGCGCTCTCCTATCGCGGTGACGCCACGGCGGTCATCGACCGGACGCTTGCCGAAGAGCCGGATTTCGCCATGGGTTGGCTGTTTCGCGCCGGCTGGCTGACCCAGGCGATGGAAACCCGTGTCTACGACGAGATGGTGCGGTCGGTCCGCAATGCGCAGCGCCTCAAAGGGACGATGAACGACCGCGAGCGCGGACATCTCGCGGCCGTGGAAGACTGGCTTCGGGGAGACTTCTTCGGGTCCGTCCAGAAGTGGAAGGAAGTGCTGACCGCCTGCCCTTACGATCTTTTTGCCCTGGCGCTCGCGCACTACACCAGTGTGCTGCTTGGCGATGTGGCCGGTCAGCGCGATGTCGTTGCCAGTGTCTTTGACCTCTGGGACGAATCCGTGCCCGGAATCGAATATGTCCTCGGCTTCTATGCGTTCGGACTGGAGGAGAACCGCGACTTTTCGATTGCCGAGGAGATGGCGAGGCATGCGCTTGCGATACGCCCGGACAACCCCTATGCGGTCCACGCCGTTGGTCATGTGATGGAAATGCGCGGTCGGCAGGTCGGTGGAATCCGCTTCATGATGGATGGTGCCGACCTGTGGGGCACCTCGAACTTCGCCAATCACCTGTGGTGGCACACGGCGCTTTTCCATCTTGATCTCGAGCTGGAAGACAAAGCGCTTGAGGTCTTCGACGAGCACCTTGACTCCACGGCCTCGGCAGGCAACAGGTACGAGGAACTTGACGCCGCAGCATTGCTCTGGAGGCTGAACCTGATCGGGGCGGATGTCGGCAACCGCTGGGCAGGGCTGGCCGACAAGTGGGAACATGCGGCCCAGGATACGCTTTACGCCTTCAACGATGTTCACGCCATGATGGCGCTGGTGTCAGACCAGCGAAGCGATGCGCAGCATGCGTTGCTGTCCGCCAACGAGCGCTACATCGAGAGTGCGTCGGATGCGAATGTGGCGATGAGTCGTGAAATCGGCCTGCCCTTCTGCCTCGCGATCCGGGAATTCGCCGAGGAGGACTACGCCGCATGTACCGATCGTCTGCTCACGGTGCGCTACCGGACGCACCGTCTCGGGGGCAGCTTCGCCCAACGTGACATTATCGGCTGGACGCTGTTGGAAGCGGCGTTGCGTGCCGGCAAGTTCGAACTCGCGCGCGCGCTCGGCAACGAGAGGGCCGCGCTGAAGCCCACGTCGGTGCAGAACTGGCGTGCGGTCGCCCGGGCACACCGGGGACTCGGCAACACGCGATACGCGGCCCGTGCCGATGCCAAGGCGCAAGCCTTGCTGGTTGCGTGAGCGACAGTGGCTGTCGTGCGCGAACCCCATGCACAGCCGGCATGCCGATGCATCCGCCCGGGCCAGCGCTGCGGCGGCGGCGCGGGAGCTCGGGAATGAGGCAATCGCTCGCCATCGGGAACCTGACCCAGGAGAAGGTTGTCGGTGTCGTGGCCGTCCTGCTGTTCTGCGTTTTCGCCATCCTTCTCGACGGGTTCTTCACCGCCGCGAACCTGATCGGACTGGTGCGCAATATCTGTGTGCTCGGAATCCTTGGCGTCGGCATGGCCATCGTCATCATCGGCCGGGGAATCGATTTGTCGATGATCTCGATCCTGGCGATTTCCGCGGCCTTCTTCATCGAGCTGCTTGGCCAGGGCGTGCCGATGTGGACGGGATTTGTGTTTGTGCTGGCGCTCGTCATTCTTGTCGGGGCGGCCAACGGAATCCTGGTGGCCTACGGTGACATTCCGCCCATCTTTGCGACCCTCGCAACGGGCCTCTTCGTTTACGGTTTCGGGCGTTCGCAGCTCATCGGTCAGGACGTCATCTTCATTCCGCCGGAGTTCACCACGCTGCTTGAACTCGGAACCCTGAAGCTGGGGGGCATTCCGCTTGAAGTCTTTGTCTTCGTCGCCGTCTGCCTCCTCGCCGCGCTGTTCCTGAAGTTCACAAAGTTCGGTCGCTACGTCTACTACATTGGCGACAACTTCGCCGCCGCGCGCAACATCGGCATTGCCGTTCGCCCCATGCAGGTCCTGCAGTATGTCGTGGCGGCATTGTTTGCATGCGTCGCCGGGGCGATTGTCGCCTTCAGTCTTCAGAGCATGAACACGCGGATCGTCAATTCCACGCTGCTCTACGATGTCATCCTGATCGTCGTTCTCGGCGGGATTGGTCTGAGCGGCGGCAAGGGCGGTGTCCGCAATGTTGTCTTTGGTGCGCTGCTCATCGGCATCCTGGTGAACGGGATGACGATTCTTGACTTTGATGACACCCACCAGAACCTGGTCAAGGCCCTGATCCTGCTGGCCGCGATCATCACCGACACGCTGTTGAACCAGCGCGACGAACAAACCGAAAAACAGGGAGATATCTGAACGAGACATCACCGCAGAGAGACGAGCAGCCCGGTGCGTTGTTCTCGGGGCTCCTGGTGAAAGCACTGGAACAACGGCAGACAATTGGCGACACTCCCGGGAAGTCTGCCGCTTCGGGATAACGCTAATGACGTAAACTTCACACAGAAAGGAACGGCACATGACATTTCACACATTCTTGACGAGAACGGCTGCCTGCGCGATGGCGTGCATCGTCGCGTCGTCGGCAAGCGCACAAGTCGACCCCGGACCGGAACTGGCGCGCCAGGCTCTGGAGGGCAAACGGGTGGTCCTCATGCCCATGGCCATGGGCTTCGACCTCGCGCAGGGCTGGAACTACTACATTGGCAAGGAAGTCCGCTCGTTCGGCGGGATATTCGAGACCCGCGATCCGAACTGGAGCGTCGAGGCAGGCGCTCAGGCGCTCACGGACGTGATCGCGAGCAGACCGGACGTGATCATTGTTCACAACCCCGATCTCCAGTCCTACGTCAAGCTGTTCAAGCGGGCCCAGGAGGCTGGAATCTACGTCATCCAGATCGACAACCGCAGCGCCTACAACACGGATGCGTTCCTGGGCAGCAACTGGGAGACGCTCGGAGAGCTCGAGGCGACGGCCGCACTTCAGTACTGCGGCGAGGGCACCTCGGGCAAGATCGGCCTCATGCAGGGCGAAGAAGTCAATGCCTCAAGCATCGATCAGTACAACGGGATCATGAACATCGTGTCGCAGCATGACCATCTGTCGATTGCGGCCCAGCCATACACGGACTGGGACGCGACCAAGGCCCAGGCGGCTGCCACAACCATGATCCAGCAGCATCCCGACCTCTGCGCCATCATCGACTTCTGGGATGGAACGGCGGTGGGGACCGCTGCGGCCATCCGGGCAGCGGGCCGCACCGGCGAGATTCGTCTCATCACCACCGGAGGCGGCGAGGAAATTGACTGCAAGATGCTGAACGAGGGCACCATCGACGCCCTGGTGTCAACCGAGGTGCCAAAACAGTCGCACGCGGTCAACGGGACCATCAAACTGCTGCTGCAAAGCGGCCTGCCGGCCGGCACCATGTCGATCTTCAATTACACCCACGAGACAGTCACCACGAAGGACGACATCTATCCCGGATACTGCTGGAGCCTGGAGCGCAACGCTGCGGATCTCCACAGATGGTGAAAACCGCCCGGCGCACCCGGTGTCACCTTGACGAGGTGCGCCGGGTGCCGGATTTCAGGATGTAACGGATGAATGTCCGTGCGGCGCTGAGCAAGGCCCGGTACAACCTTGTTCCCGGTCACCTTGTCGGTGAAGTCCTGACCAAGCGTTGGGCCGACAATGTCGTGCCGCTTGCGTTCCTGGTTCTCACAGTCATCGTTCTCGACCAGCTTATTCCTGATTTCCTGGCCCCCTACAGCATCAGCAATTCCAGTCGGCAGATGGGGGAGTTCCTGGTTATCGTGTGCGGCGTCACGATCGTCATGATGGCCGGCGGCATCGACCTCAGCGTCGGCTCGACCTATGCGCTGTGCGCGATGGCCGCGGTGGGGGTGGTCAATCTTCTGCAGTGGCCGATCCCGGCGGCATTCGTCGTCGCGGTCGCAATCGGGGTGGCGTTCGGGGCCTTCAACGGTGTGCTGATCGGGTTTCTCAAGCTCCGCGCCTTCCTGACCACGCTCGTCACGCTCGTCATCGGGCGGGCCATCTATGACCTTGCCCTGGTTGAGTTCGGCACACCGATTCAACTCTCCTATGTCGATTCCCCGGTCTGGGACTTTATCGGCGACGGCAGCATCGGGCTGGTCCCGGTCAGCATGGCGGTCGCCATCGTCATTCTCGTCGCCGCCCACATCTTCCTCAGCCGGTCGCGCCCGGGCTGGCACATCGCCGCCATCGGCGGGTCGCGCCGCTCGGCCTTCGACACGGGCATCAACGTCAGAACAACGGTGTTCATGACCTACGTGATTTCCGGGGCGTGTTGCGGCATTGCCGGCTTCCTGTTCGGAGCACGCCTGAACGGAACCGGCCCCAACACCGGGGTCGGTCTCGAAATTCTTGCCCTCACGGCCTGTGTCGTGGGTGGCATCAGCCTCGGCGGCGGCCGCGGGTCGGTCGCCAAGGGCATCCTCGGTGGGCTGATCGTGCTGACAATCAACAACAGCCTCATCCGCATGGGATATCACAGCGGAACCAACCAGATGATTCTCGGCCTGATGCTCGCATTTGCCGTGATCCTCGACATCCGCTGGCTCAAGAATCGCCACAAGGTGCTGAACAACGTCTACGTGGCGCCGGTCTACACCTCGATGAAGCCGGCCGTGTCGGCGCTGCCGGGGTCCGGAACGCCGTACGAGCTGAACCACCGGCTCGCCGAGACCCAGATCATCGGACTAGGCGAGATCGAGGGGCCCGAGGACGTCATCCTCGATGAGGATGACCATCTCTATTGCGGCACCCGCCACGGCGATATCGTCCGCTATCGGGCGCCCGACTACCTGACGTCGGAGGTCTTCGCCCACATCGGCGGATTTCCGCTCGGTCTCGCGTTCGACCGTGACGGATCCCTCAAGGTCTGCGTCGGCGCCATGGGCCTTTATTCGGTGTCGCCGGAGGGCAGGGTGGAGCGCCTGTCGGCAGAAACAAACCGCTCCCTGCTTTCGGTGGTGGATGATGCGCGGTTGCGTGACCCCAATGACCTCGATATCGGCACGGACGGGCGTATCTACTTCACTGATTCCACGACCCGCTTCGACGCCCATGAATGGGCCACCGACAGCGTTGAGAACCGGCCGACGGGCCGGGTTCTGGTCTACGACCCGCAAAGCGGTCGCACGCGAACCATTCTGCGGGGGCTGAGCTATACCAACGGGGTCTGCATGGCCCACGACGGAGAATCGTTCTTCTTCGCCGAGTCATGGGAATGTCGGGTCAACCGCTACTGGTACCGGGGGCCCAGGGCAGGACAGCTCGCATGTGTCCTTCGCGACATGCCGGGCTACCCCGACAACATCAACCGCGCCTCCGACGGCGCCTACTGGATGGCGTGGCTCGGCATGCGCACGCCGAGCTTCGATCTCATGCTCAGACGTCCCGGCACGCGCCGCAGGATGACCCGCCGGCTTCCCAGGGACGACTGGCTCTTCCCCAACATCAACACCGGTGGAGTGGTCAAGTTCGACGACAACGGCGCCATACTGGCCACACTCGGCGACCTCGGCGGAAAGCACCATCCCATGGTGACATCCATGCGGGAGCACAAGGGCCATCTCTATATCGGCGGTATCTTGAACAACCGTATTGGCAAGTACAAACTCAAGGATGCCGACGACAGCTGGACCGGAATGTCCTCGTACTGGGGTGATGCCGCTTGATCATCGATGAAGCATTCGACCGGTTCCTGGACCTGTTGAGGCCGAAGGCGATCGCCATTCCACCCATGGATGGCACGATGCGGCCCAACGCGGCTCTCGATGCGGCGCCGGTTCTGTTGCACATGCCTGAACCCGACAACGCGGCCAATGTCGCCGGCGATTTCTGGTTCTCCTCGGGATCCAGCATCTACCGGGTCGACCTCTCCGGGGGCGTCATGGAACCGGAAGAGGTGAGAACATTCGCCTGCGAGGTCGCATGTCTCGCGGGCAGTGCTGATGGCGCCTACGCTGTCGGGCTCGATGACGGGACGATTGTCCTTGCGGGACCGGACGGCGCCCGGGACATGCCAGGGCTTGGTCCGGATGCCCTGACATGTCCGACCGCCATGTGCTTCCTTGAACCCCGGACTCTTGTGGTCTGCCAGGGATCGCGCCTCGTGCCGCCGTCCCAGGGCACGCGCGACCTGATGAATGCCGGGGCCAGCGGGTCAGTCTGGTTGCTCGACCTTGACAGCAACACCGCCGAATGCCTTGCGGCGGGTCTGCGCTATCCCTACGGCGTGTCGGCTCAAGCCGGAGCGGGCGCAGGACTGCTCGTTTCCGAATCGTGGAGCCACCGGCTTGTGCGGGTCCGGCCGGGTGGCCGTTCTCCAGAAACGGTTCTCGACGACCTTCATGGCTACCCCGCACGGCTCGCAGGAATGAGCGACGGAAGGGTGCTGATGGCGATGTTCGCGCCGCGAAACCGGCTTGTCGAGTTCGTTCTCATGGAGGACGGGTTCCGCCGTGAGATGGTTGACACCGTTGACCCCGAGCACTGGATCGCACCGGCCTTGCGCAGCGGCGCAAGCTTCCTCGAGCCACTGCAGCAAGGCGGTGTCAAGGTCATGGGAATTCACAAGCCCTGGGCGCCTTCCCTGTCCTACGGACTTGTGGTTCTGCTCGACGGCGAAGGAGTGCCGGCGGCGAGCTTTCACAGCCGCGCCAATGGCAAGCGCCACGGCATGACCAGTTGCTGCGAGGTCCACAACCGGCTGTTTGCCACCTCGAAGGGTGGACACTGCATTCTTGAACTGTCCGTCAGCGGGTGAGGCCCGATATGTCCGTCGTGCTCAGGATGGAAGGGATCTCGAAGAACTACCGGGGCGCGGTTGCAGTCAAGGATATCGATTTCGAACTGCGCGAAGGCGAGCTGCATTCGATTCTCGGCGAGAACGGCGCCGGCAAATCCACACTGACCAAGATCATGGCCGGCGTGGTCGAACCCTCCGAGGGCTCGATGTACTTTCGCGGCCACAAGGTCAGTTTCAGAACGCCGTCAGAGGCCCTGGCGATGGGCATATCGATGGTCTTCCAGGAGACCAGCCTCGTCCCTTCCATGACGGTCGCCCAGAACCTCTACCTCGGCAACGAGAAGTTCCTCAACCGGCTCAGGCGACTCAACATCGCCGCGCAACAGTTTCTCCAGTCGCTGAACTTCACGGTTGATCCGACAGCTCTGGTGGCGACTCTCGGGGCGGCGCAGCGACAGATGCTCGAGATTGCCCGTGCGGTTCGCCTGAACGCAAGTGTGCTGATCTTTGACGAGCCGACGGCATCGCTGACGCCCGAGGAAAAGCGCTACTTCTTTTCCCTGATCAAGCGCTTGCGCCGCGAGGGCGTGTCAATCATCTTCATTTCCCACGCCCTCGAGGAGTCGCTGGCGATCAGCGACCGTATCACCATCCTGCGCGACGGCGAGAGAATCGTCACGGACGTCACCGGGAATCTCGACCACACACGTGTCGTGCGAGCCATGATCGGACGGAGTTTTTCCGACACGCTTTATCATGCGAAGAAAGGCCGGGAAACCAGGCCCGCAGGAGAGCGGATACTCAATGTTCAGGACCTGTCCATGGGCGCCGCGGTCAAGAACAACTCCTTTTCTGTCTTCTCGAACCAGATCACGACGATATTCGGGCTGGTCGGTTCCGGCAGAACCGAAACGGCGAAGGTGATCGCCGGCATCTACAAACGCGACTTCGCCCGCGGCGGACAGATCGAACTCGACGGCAGGCCGGTTCGCTACCGGGTTCCGAGCATGGCCGTGACCCAGGGCGTGGTCTATGTCACGGAGGACAGGAAGGCGGAGGGTTTCTTCGATTCCATGTCGATCGCCGAAAACTTCTACGCCGGACTCCTGTCGTCGAACAGGCACAGACGCGCGCGGGTGAGCATGCGCGAAATGAAGGATCTTGCGCGCGCGTGGTGCAGCAAGCTCGATATCAGGGCGATCAATGACGACGCCAGGGTCATCGAGCTTTCGGGGGGCAACCAGCAGAAGATCGTCATCGGGAAGGCATTGATCCAGAGGCCGCGGCTGATCATCTTCGACGAGCCGACCCGGGGGGTCGATGTTGCCGCGATCGACGAGATTCACCGGCTGATCCAGCAACTGGCCGACAGTGGACTCGCGGTCGTCGTCATTTCCTCCTATCTGCCCGAGGTGCGCAAGCTGTCCGACCGCATTCTGGTGTGCCGCCAGGGAAGAATTGTGGAAGAGTTTTCGCCGAGGGAAGTCACGGACGAGGCGATTATGTTCGCCGCGGTTCATTGAGCGGGCCCGCCGTTCAGTTCCCGCGTCGCGCAAACGCCCCCCGGTTGCCCTGACAGGCAAGGAGTTGAGGACGCAGGGACCGCAGTCGTTTTCGATTCCCGGGGACGGGCACCGCTGAGGCTGCCCGGGTCTCCCGTGCGGCGGTTTCGCCGATGTCCGTGCACGAGGCATGCGGGCGCGACAGGGGCCTCATGGGGCGGCCGTCCGCCCGCATGCTCAGGAGCGTGCCCGATCGGTCCGCCTCCCTCACAACGTTGACAGCGGCGCGGGCGCCAACAGCCAGCGCACGGACGTTGTCCGCCATGAGGGGCCGACAAGGGGAAAAACGACGAGCACTCCCAGAATCCCGCGGTTCTGAGCCGCCGTCTGCAGGGCGGTCAGCGGCAGACATGGCCGTGCTTGTTGCGAGATGCTCGATCAGCTTGCCGTCACGGGATCGTAGTCCCGGTAGATGTTCGGGTTCTCCGGAGGGAAACGGTTGACGGCGCACGATTCCTTCGCGCCGTTCGCCATGCGGAAAAAGGCACAGAGCGCTGCGGCCTCGCGATCAATCCCCGGCCAGGCGCCCCGGGCGACAAAGCTGCCATGCGTCTCAAGGGCACGGGCGATGGCGCGGTCCGTGCAGGCGTTCGTCCCGGGCGACGGACCGAACAGTGCGCCGACATCAATGATGGTCGTGTGGTCCTGCGTCGCGCCGTTCATCGTCCCTCCCGATGGCTTTCAGAAACTGACCATCTCGCCGTGGTCAACGGCATGGAAGAACGTCACCAGCCCTGCCACGGCGACATCGGTGTCGTCGCGCAGGGCATCGGCATTCCATGCGGTTGCCCGCAGACCACTTTCACACACGATGAAGGACACATCGAGAGCCTCGCTCTGCCGTTCATCGAGCGCCAGGCCGGTTGCCTCGGCGGCCATGTCGATGAATGCGCGCAGGAAGATGCACGACAACCGGCCCTTCTCGTCGCCGAAGACGGGAACAGGGTAGTCCGTCACCTCTCCCTGTCCGGGCGGTTGTTCGCCGAACCAGTGGTAGGGGTATCCGGCGAAGAGCGGCTCCAGGAGATCGGGCCGGGAGCGTGCGATCTCGTTGTAGACGGCAACCGAACTGACGAGCCGGCTCTCACCCCCGGCGCGTGCCTCGCGAAGACACACATGACATGCCGTGACAACTGTGTGGATCTACGGGATTGACGTTGGGTAAGCCAGCGAGGTGATTGTGGTCTGGTATCAGACGTGCCTTGCGCCAGGCAGACAATGCCGGTGCGGATTGCGGTGTCCTGATCCGCACACGACTCCTACCGCAACAGAACGCTCATGACCGCAATGATCACAACGGTGGCCCCGAAGACGGTGCCGACGATCCACTGGATGTTGGCCGTGTCGCGCTTGGCGGCTTCGGCATCCCGCTTGGCCATATCTTCACGGTGCCGGGCCATGTCGGCCTGCATTCCGGCCAGGCGGGCATCAATTCTTGATTCCATGGCGTCATTCTCCCCAGTCGAACGAACTGCCTGGCCAGATCGTGCATGTCAGGGTCATGTTCCACCTCTGCACGATACAACAGGAGGCGCCGGGGGCAAAGCAGTGTCCCGTCCACCGGGCGGTCTCGGCACTCCCCGTCACTGCGCACGAAGGGCATGTGCACGAGTTGCGCGGCCCGTCGCCGGGCCGCTTCCGGCCGCCGGTCATGGCGGGGCATCGATTGTACAGCTGCCAGGGCCGGCCACGTCGTCGGCCTTGCGCACGTCGCGATTGTCTGGAGAGGTGCGCCCGGAGTATGCCGGTAGTACGCTTGAAGCGGAATCGGCACACCTTCATGGGTCACCGGGAGTGGGCAAGCGGCATGACACGACACCGGCCGGAGGGACCGGCAGGCACCGTACGCATCGGCATCGACATCGGGGGCACATTCACGGATGTGGTGCTGGACCGCGATGGCGTCCGCCACGCCACCAAGACCCTGACGACCCAGGCACCCGCCGAGGGGTTCATGGCCGGACTGAGAGAGGTCATGGATGCTGCCGGCGTTGCTGCCGGCGATGTCGGTCTCGTCCTTCACGGCACGACCCTGGCGACCAACGCGCTCATCGAACGCAAGGGCGCCGTGACAGCGCTCTTCGTCACCCGGGGTCACCGGGATTCCCTGGAGATTGCCTACGAGAATCGTTTCGATCAGTACGACATCACGGCCGATCGCTCCCGCCCCCTGGTGCCGCGTCGTCTGAGACTGCCGGTCTGCGAACGGATCAATGCCAGGGGCGAGGTGCTGACGCCGCTTGATGAAGAGGCTGTCGCGGCCCGGATCGATTGCCTCGGCGAACTCGGCGTCGAGAGCGTCGCCGTCGGGCTGCTTCACGCCTATGCCAATCCGCACCACGAACAGCGCATTGCCGCCATGATCGCCGAACGGCTGCCTCGCGTGGCCGTCTCGGTCTCGAGCGATGTCTGTCCGGAAATCAGGGAGTACGAGCGCCAGACGACCACCGTGGCGAACGCCTACATCAAGCCGGTCATGGCGACCTACCTCGCCGATGTGGAAGACGCCCTCAAGCAAGACGGATTCGCCTGTCCGTGTCTCCTGATGACCTCGGGCGGCAGCCTTGTCACCATTGCGACGGCACGGGCGTACCCGGTGCGGCTGATCGAGTCGGGCCCTGCGGGAGGGGCGATTCTGGCCGGTCACATTGCGCGATGCCTGGGAGATGACAGGGTCGTCAGTTTCGACATGGGAGGCACCACGGCCAAGGTCTGCCTCCTTGAGCACGGTGAACCGCTGCTGGGTCGTCATTTCGAGGTCGACCGGGCCCATCGATTCATGAAGGGAAGCGGCATACCCCTCAAGATTCCCGTTGTCGAGATGGTCGAGATCGGCGCCGGTGGAGGTTCCATCGCCTCCGTCGACCACCTTGGCCGGATCCAGGCAGGCCCGCAGAGTGCCGGCGCCGAACCCGGACCGGCATGCTATGGCAGGGGCGGCACCGCACCGGCGGTCACGGATGCCAACCTGACTCTTGGCCGCCTCGATGCGGCAGGCTTCGCCGGAGGCACCTTTGATCTTGACCCGCAGGCAGCGGCGACGGCCATCCTGGAGAGCGTCGGCACGCCGCTGTCGCAGACGGCCGTCGAGGCGGCGCGCGGGATCGTCGAGATCGTCGACGAGAACATGGCCGCAGCGGCCCGTGTTCATGCGATTGAACGCGGCATGGAAGTCGAGGATCGCACGATGATCGCCTTCGGTGGAGCGGCGCCTCTTCATGCCCTGCGCGTTGCCGAGAAACTGGGCATCCGCAAGGTCGTCGTGCCGGTCAATGCCGGCGTGGGATCGGCCGTCGGGCTGCTGCTCGCTCCGGTCGCCTATGAGGTGGTGCGCAGCCAGTACCAGCGCCTTTCCCGCTTCGATGCCTCCACCCTCAACACCCTCCTTGACGACATGAGCGCCGAGGCGCACGACGTGGTGACCCGGGGCGCTCCGGGGCAGACGGTGAGCGAGTATCGCCATGCCTATGCCCGTTACATCGGCCAGGGTCACGAGATCCGGATCGATCTTCCGGACCGCATGCTCACTGACGATGATGCAGGGTGGATCGCCGGCGCCTTCGAGGACGCCTATCGCCTGCAGTTCGGCAGAACGGTGCCAGGTCTTGAGGTCGAGGTGCTGACCTGGTCACTCACGGCTGTGGCAGACGTCTCCCGGTCTCCCGCCAGCCGGACCGCGTCGACAAGAAGCGGCGACGCCGGCGCGAGGACCTTCCGCGGCATGGTCTTTCCCGGCGACGACAACATGAGCAGGACCGCTGTTCTGCCGCGCCATGGGCTGGCGCCGGGAGAGGAGGTCGTCGGCCCGGCGGCGATTGTCGAAACCCAGACCACGACCATCGTTTCGCCTGGCTGGAGGGGCTCCATCGACACAGACGGACATCTGGTGTTCGAGCAAGGCAGGGATGCCACCACGCACCCGGTGGCGGGATTGCAGAACCAGGTGCTTTGGGACCGGCTCATTGCGGTTGTCGAGGAGCAGGCGCAGGCGATTATCCGCACCGCCTTTTCGACAACCGTGCGCGAAGCCGGTGATCTGTCTGCCGGCATCTTCGACCTTCAGGGACGCATGCTGGCCCAGGCGGTGACCGGGACTCCCGGCCACGTCAACGCGATGCCGGCGGCGGTCGCCTTCTTCCTCGAGAAGTATCCGGTCTCCTCGATGAAAGAGGGTGATGTCCTTGTCACCAACGACCCCTGGCACGGCACCGGGCACCTTTTCGACTTCACGGTCGTCACGCCGTGTTTTCGCAGCGGCGCCGTGGTCGGGCTCTTCGCTTCGACGGTGCATGTCGTCGATATCGGGGGCCCCGGCTTCGGCCCCGACTCGGGTCAGGTGTACGAGGAAGGTCTGTGCATTCCGATCATGCGTCTCTTCGATGGCGGCGAGGCCAATGAAAGCGTGTTCGAGATCATCCGGGCCAATGTGCGCGAGCCGGTCCAGGTCGTCGGTGACCTCTACTCGCTCGCCACCAGCAATGACGTGGCCTGCCGGCGCCTGGGGGAACTGATGGACGAGTTCTCCATGAACGGACTAGACGAGATCGCCGATCACATCATCACGACGTCGCGCAACGCAATGCTGGAGATCATCGGCGCGCTTCCGCATGGCACCTGGACCCATGCGATGACGGTCGATGGCTACGACGATCCGGTGGACCTGCGGGCGTCCCTGACGGTGTCGCGGGACGGCATCGATATCGACTTTGCCGGAACCTCGCCCATGTCGCCCTTCGGCATCAACGTGCCGATCACCTATACCCAGGCCTACGCCACCTTCGGCGTGCGCTCCGTCATCGGCCGCGACATTCCCAACAACACGGGCTCCCTGGAAACCGTGCGCGTGACGGCGCCGGAGCACTCCATCCTCAATGCGCCAAGGCCGGCGGCCGTGACCGTGCGCCATGTCATCGGCCAGATGCTGCCTGACGTGGTTCTCGGCTGTCTCGGCCAGGCCTTGCCCGGTCAGGTTCCGGCCGAGGGAAGTTCGAGCCTGTGGAACCCTTCGTTTGTTGGGGGACACGGGGTGACAGGACGTCACGATTACGGGCGCGCGACACCGTTCTCCGTCACCGTCTTTCATTCCGGCGGCACCGGCGCCAGGCCCGGAAAGGATGGCCTCGCGGCGACGGCATTTCCTTCGGGTGTGAGGAATACGCCGGTCGAGATCACCGAATCCATCGCCCCCCTGATCTTCACCCGCAAGGAACTTCTTGAGGGTTCCGGTGGAGAGGGCAGGTACCGCGGCGGCGACGGACAGATCATCGAAGTGGAACACGCCGAAGGCGCCCCCTTTGCGGTACTGGCGCTGTTCGACCGGATCGATCATCCCGCGCGCGGCCGCAACGGTGGTGGCAGCGGCGCCCCCGGAGCGGTCCGCCTTGCCAGCGGCGTGGATCTCAAGGGCAAGGGCAAACAGATCGTGCCGGCAGGGGAACGGCTCATCCTCGAGCTGCCGGGCGGCGGCGGCCTCGGGCGCTGCGAGAGCGATGCCGCTGACTGACCCCGCAAGCGCGCCCCTGCCACGGGACATCCGGCGCATCGGCGCCTGCGTTTCCTTTCACGCCGATGCTGAGCCAGACCGCGAGGCGGCTGTCGCCGGCGCCGTCAGGATGTCCTACCGTGATCTCGACCGGTCGGTGCGGCGCTGGGCCAGGGCCTTTCTCGCCGCCGGGCTGGGACACGGTGACAGGGTGGCCATGCTGGCCCCCGCGTCGACGGAATGGCTGGCGGTCATGCTCGCGGTCACCGATATCGGCGCCATCTGGACAGGATTCCATCCACGCTACCGTCTGCCGGAATTCCGTCATGTCATGGCGTTGACCGACCCGAAGATCCTCGTCGCCTTTCGCCGCATCCATGGCAGGGACTATGCCCCGGAACTTCACGCGTTGCGGGCCGGGACGCCTGGTCTCGTCGACACGGTGATGCTCGACGAGCCACTCGGCGATGCGACCGGCGCCGAGACATTCCTTGAAGCGGGTGATCGCATCAGCGACCTTGACCTCGGCCGCCGCCGGGATGCGGTGACGGCTGACGACACCGCGGTTCTCATCTTTACATCCGGCACCACGGGCAGGCCGAAGGCAGCCATGGTCCGCCACCGTGCGCTTCTTGCCGGTGCGATGGTCCAGAACGAGCACTGGCCCATGATGCGGCCGCGCCTCCTTCACATGATGCCCGTCAACCACATCGCCGGCATTGGCATGACCGCCGTCTTCGCCCTGTGGACGGGCGGGACCCTCGTCTTCCAGTCGAGGTTCGAGGCGGGTGATCTGCTGCGTCTGATCGAGGAAGAACGGATCGATCACGTCCTGGGATCGCCGGTCCAGTTCCACATGATGGCCCATCACGCGGATATCGAGAGCCGCGACCTTGGCAGTCTTGAATTCATCACCTGGGGAGGGGCGCCGATGGCGGCCTCCCTGGTGGAGAGACTGAACAGGCTGCCCGGTCACCTGTGCACCAGTTTTGGCATGACCGAACTCGGGCTCTACGTCACCTTCACCGGGCCCGGCGACGATGTCGAGGTTCTGAGCAGCACCATCGGCAAGCCGCATGCCGGTTTCGACATCCGCATTGCCGATGCCGGCGGCCACATCACGCCACCGGGTGGTCGCGGAGAGATCCAGGCCAGGGGGCCCTGGCTTCTTGCCGGATACTGGGGTGATGACGAGGCGACGCACGAGGCCTATACGGCTGACGGCTGGTTCCGCACCGGCGATGTCGTCGAGGTGCGCGAGGACGGCAATCTGGAGATCGTCGGCCGCACCAGGGAGATGTACATCTCCGGAGGATTCAACATCTATCCGCGCGAAATCGAGGTGGTTCTCGAGGAACATCCCGCCGTCGGTCTGGTGGCCGTCATGGGTGTTCCCCACGAGGTGTTCGGCGAGGTCGGCCACGCCTTTGTCGAACCCCTTCCCGGCACGCGGCCCGCAACCGGCGACCTCGATCGCTGGTGCCGTGAACGCCTTGCCAACTACAAGGTTCCCAAGACCTTCGAGATCGATCGTGAACTGCCGCGCCTGCCCATCGGGAAGATCGACAAGCAGGCCCTCAGGCAGCGCCTGCAGGCCAGGAAATGACCCGGGATCAGGAGCGGCCAAAAGAGAGTGTCGAAAGAACTCCCCGAGCGGGAGACCCTTCTTCTCGTCTGAATCACTGATATGTTACACAGAGCAAAGCATCAGTCTCAGGTGGCGACCTTTGATGCACTGCACCAGCCTGCGGTTGTCGAGGAGCGCCGGGTCTTTGCCCTGCGCTTCGGCGATCCACGTGTCCTTGCTGCCATCGGTGCTCTTTGGCTTCCTGCCCTCAGGCTTCAACAACCGCCAGATGAGGCAAGCGGTGGCCCAGCTCCTCGACCAACGCCGACGACGGCTCTCGTCAGGCCACCTATGACCTGCGACGTCTGCGCCTGCGGGGACTGATCGAGCGGATACCGTCATCCCATCGCGATGACCTGACGCAGAGCGGGCAGCGGATCGCTCTTGCTTCCTGCCGCATCGACCGGCGAACACTCACCCCGACACGGGCTGCCGTCTTCGACAAAAAAGCGCCACCCAGGCTCGGGCGTGTGGTGCGTGCCTTTGATGACGAGGTCGGCAGACTCCGGGAGGGACAGCCGTTGGCCGCCTGAATCCAGCACAGTTGAAAACGTGGCTCAACCGGCGACAATTGGGCCGTTCAAGGAGTTCAGCGAGGCTTCGCCTCAGACCGACGAGTTGCTCGTTGAAGCCGAACCGATGCCGTCCGTTGTTCTCTCGTCGCGCACGAAAACTTGGCTCAACTGCATAATTTTCCGGTCGTTCAAGGTCTCTAGATGCTGATACCAATCCCCATAAGTCTTTAACGGTCAAAATTTTCAGGGGCGGTCAAAATGTGGGGTGCAATCGGCGCGGTGACTATCCTATGTTGAGGTTTCCGATAGACCATCAGCACAGGAGGTTTGGTATGACCGCGCCTGTTTCAATCACGCGGACCGATTGCACACCGGCAGAGTTGCATAATCTGGCATGGAAGAGCAAATCGGCGATCATGGCGCTTCGCCTGATGGCGGTGGCGATGCTCCGGAAGGGAGAGTCGCGGAACATGGTCGCCGAGACATGCGGGGTGACGGTGCAGACGCTCCGTAACTGGATCGTCCGCGACAACACAGGAGGGCCCGAGGGTCTTGCCGACCTGCCGCGCCCCGGTCGTCCGCCCCATCTTGGCACTGAGGAGCGCTCGGCGCTGGCATCGTGGGTCGAGACCGGCGCGGATGCTGAAGCCGATGGCGTGTGCCGCTGGCGTGTGGTTGACCTGCGGAACAAGGTTGAGGCGACGTGCGGCGTGTCGGTCAGTCCGGAGACGGTGCGTCGCACCCTGCATGCCATGGGGTTCTCTCATGTCTCGCCGCGTCCGCTTCATCCCAAGGCGGATCCTGCGAGACAGGAGGCATGTCGCCGGGACTTCCGTGCCCTGGTGCTCGATGCGGTGCCTGACACGGTGACGGCCGAGACGATCGAAGTCTGGTTTCAGGACGAGGCCCGTGCCGGGCAGAAGGGCATGCTGTCGCGGGGCTGGGCACGCAAGGGCAAGCGGCCACGCATCCTGCGGGATCAACGCTACGGCTATGCCTACCTCTTCGCCGCCGCCCGGCCCCAGGATGCGGTTGCGGTCGGCCACGTCTGTGACCGCGCCAACACCGGCGAGATGAACCGCCACCTCGCCGACGTCTCCAGGGCGGTCACGCCTGGCCGCCATGGCGTCGTCGTTCTCGACGGCGCCGGCTGGCACCGCTCGACGGACCTCGCCATCCCGGACAACCTGACGCTGCTGCGCCTGCCGCCCTACAGCCCGGAGCTCAATCCGATCGAAAACCTCTTCGGCTTCCTCAAGAGCAATGTTCTTGCCAACCGGGTGTTTCCGACCGTGGACGATGTTCGCGCGGCCATCACCGATGCCTGGAAGACACTCTGCCAGGATGCCGACAGAATCTCGTCCATCACAACCCGCACATGGGCAAGAAATGTCGCCCCAACACCTCATTTTATCTCATAACTTTACTGAAAAAGACTTATGGGGATTGGTATGAGTATGAAAATGTTGCCGTGCATCGTTATACTAAACCAATTAAGAAAAGACTCTTGCGAATGATACGCATTCGCATTCTGTATGTGGGGAGTGATCGGTGTGATGATCCTCTATACTGTGAAATACAGACCCTATCGTATCGGTGATTACTTTTTTGGTCTGGTATTATATGGAATGCTGACAGGAAATCCATGCCGAGCAGCACGTCAAATTGGCCCAGTTCCTGAGGCATGGTCACAACTTCCATTTCCCTGCCGGAAGCCATGACGGTTTGGTCGCCCATATTGACTGGAATGTCTACGCGAGCTTTGTATTTGGCAACATGTTCCGCGACGCCAGTTATACCAATCCCGATAAGTCTTTAACGGTCGAAATTTTCATGCGCAGTCAAAATGTGGGGTGCAATCGGCGCGATGATTGTCCTATGTTGAGGTTTCTCGAAGACCGTCGGCACAGGAGGTTTGGTATGACCGCGCCCGTTTCAATCACCCGGACCGATTGCACAGAAGAAGACTTACATAACCTGGCATGGAAGAGCAAGTCGGCGATCATGGCGCTTCGCCTGATGGCGCTGGCGATGCTCCGCAAGGGAAAGTCGCGGAACATGGTCGCCGAGACATGCGGGGTGACGGTGCAGACGCTCCGCAACTGGATCGTCCGTGACAACGCGAGCGGGCCCGAGGGTCTTGCCGACCTGCCGCGCCCCGGTCGTCCGCCCCATCTTGGCACTGAGGAGCGCTCGGCCCTGGCATCGTGGGTCGAAGCCGGCCCGGATGCTGACGCCGATGGCGTGTGCCGCTGGCGTGTGGTTGACCTGCGGAACAAGGTTGAGGCGACGTGCGGCGTGTCGGTCAGTCCGGAGACGGTGCGCAGCACCCTTCCATGCCATGGGGTTCTCTCATGTCTCGCCGCGGCCGCTTCATCCCAAGGCGGATCCTGCGAGACAGGAGGCGTTTCGCCGGGACTTCCGTGCCCTGGTGCTTGATGCGGTGCCCGACACGGTGACGGCCGAGACGATCGAAGTCTGGTTTCGCAGACGAGGCCCGTGCCGGCCAACAAAGGCATGCGGCCACCTCAAGAGCAACGTCCTTGCCAACCGGGTTTTGGCGACCGTGGACGATGTCCGCGGGGTCATCAGCGACGCCTGGAATACACGCCGCCAGGACGTCGACCGAATCTCGTCCATCGCAACCCGCACATGGGCAAGGAATGTCGCCCCAACACCTTACCCGATTGCATAATTTTACTGAAAAAGACTTATCGGGATTGGTATTACACCCATGATAGGCGTGTGACCAACCGACTTCAAGCCGTTTTCTTCAATCGCCTTTGCGGATACCATTGTCATTTGTGCGCCCGTATCCACGATCGCGGAATACGTTTTACCGGACTTCTGGCCAGGACTGGACACCCCGGCTGAGATGATGATCTGGTTGTTTGTGATTTCCTGTCCGAATGTGGGCGCTATGCGGCACCCGCGAACATGCGGCCGTGGGTTGCCAGAAACCCGAGAGACTTTGGCGCTTCGCCAAACGTCTGTATTGAGAAATTGCCCGCGCCAAACCTTTCAACGCCGATTTGGTACGCGTCGCCGCTGTCGTTGTAGATGGCAACCAGCTTCCCCTCATGAAGGAGGGCGGTCCGGCCAATGTGTTCGGCCGCAATGCTCTCCTGCAGCCTTTCAAACTCTTTCCAGTTCGCTTCAAGTGGATCTTTGTCTGACACGGCAACCCCCCGTTCGGTGCTGTAGGATCACTTAGACTGCGCTAGGGCGGCTTGGGCGCGGCCAGTAGGTTAGGCGGATAGCGATAATGCCGCAAGTGGATCGCTACGCTATCCCCCATCCCCGGTCAGCGCGGCGACCTCACCGGCATTCGGCCGCAGCCTCGCCCGCCCTTCGTGGCCTCGACCAGTTTCGGGGCCAGAGCCTCGCCCGTCCGCCCTGCAATGGCATTCGGATAAGGATTCCCAGCGTTCGGATAAGAAAGCCCCCTTGCTTCGGGTATCTGCCGGAAGCCGGGGGCCTTGTTCTGGCGTTTCTTGGTGATGTCAGCCGGCGTGCCTGGTCTGCCACATGCTCCTTGGCTGCATGGACTGTCGCGGATAACTGCGCCCTGGCCTGTCGCGCTGGGTACAGCGCGACGGGCCGGTCATGATGCGTCCAGGGTGATGCACGTGACGTTTCGCTTGTCCGCATGATGGCTGGCCGGTATGCCTGCGCCGGAGCGGGGGACGGACATATGGACGGGTCAACGAGAGCGGAGCTCACCTATCTTGCGGGATCGGTGGAAAGCTCTCTCCACGGCAACGGCAGGTTGTTCCTGCGCCGGGACACGGATGGCAATGATGGTCCCTGGGAAGGGGTCGCGCTGGAGAAGCGGCTGGTTGCTGTCGACGACGCCCGCCGCCATGCTCACACGCTTGATGCCAACGGCTTTGAACTGGCCGATTGCCCTGTCGGGATTGCGGATTTCGACTGGTTCGACGACGACACGATCGTGCACCGTTACTACCCGCATTGCGCTGCGGTTGTTGGCGCGTGGACCGGTGCCCGCCTGGTCCGGGCATTCGACCACAACATCCGGTCGGTCCCGGGCCACCGCACGAGGGGCCGCCCGGATGGCGGCCAGCAGGTGCAGAAGCCGATCCACATCGTGCATGGCGACTACACGCTCGAGAGCGGACCGCGGCGCCTGCACGATCTCACGAAGGCGCCGGCGGCCAACGACACCTATCGCAGCACCCTCGCCGCCGGCCGTTCGCTCCTCGACGACAGCGATGTGGCGCATGCCCTTGACGACGGGCGCTTTGCCATCATCAATCTCTGGCGCAATATCGCCCCGGAGCCCGTGGCGAGGGAGCCGCTCGCACTCTGCGATGCGACCAGCGTCAATCCCGGCGATCTCGCGGTCTTCGAGATCCATTACAGCGACCGGGTTGGCGAGAATTACTGGGCCAAGCATGCCGCGCGCCATCGCTGGTACGTCTATCCGGCACTCACGCGCGACGAGGCGCTGCTGATCAAGCAGTGGGACTCGCATGGCGGACTGGCGCGCTCGAAAGGCGCCAAAGCGGACGCTGAATGTCCCGGAAGACCGTGTACGTTCAGCTTCCACAGCGCCTTCAGGGATCCGGCCACGGCGGCACACGCCCCCGACCGCTGGAGCATCGAGGTTCGCTGCATCGCTCTCTACGATGAGACACCCGGGACCCATGGCGCTGGCGGATGACGGGCGTTCGCCGGATCATGCAAGGGCACGGGCCGCGTACCATGATCGATCAGCTCATGGTCGGGCTCTGCAGTGCCGGTGCGCGTTGTGCGCGGACTTGCGTGAGGGTATCGCCGGATGACAATGCCGCGAGCGGCCTCGCACGGCGTGGTCCGGGCGCAGGGTCGAGCGTGTGGAACGGTCCTGCCAACATGATCCTTCCCGTGGTGGCCCGCTTGATCGGATGAGAGGAAGGGCGGGCGCGGTCAGTCGATCCAGCAGGGGTTGGACCAGCCCTGTCTGCCGGCCTTGTCGGTGACGCGGAACCAGCTGTTTGCGGGAGTGTCGGGTGTGCGCCACACGGCGCGATCGGTACCAACGCGTTGCGATCCGGCATGACCAGACGCCGAACCGTCCCGACGGAGGATGCCGTAGGCCGCATCACCCCGTCGCTTGACAGAGAGGCCCTTCACAAGAGAGCAAAATCACGACCGCATGAACGGGAACGTCGTCTCCACGTCTCGGCCCAGGCTATACAACGTCTCGAAGTCGTAAGGGCGGCCGAGTTTGGCGACCCAATAGCGGCCATGGGCAAGCCAGTCGCGGTATTTGAAGGCGCTGCGGATGTTGCCGACGAGCAGCGGCGTGACGCTGGAGTGTTCGCGCCAGCGCTGCAGGATGTCGTCCGTGAGCGAAACCCTTTGCTGCTTTTCCTTGTAGAGTTCGCGAAACGCTCGTGACAGATGATCTCGTTTCTTGGCGTAGTTCCGCTGAAGGTAGTCAACGCGGAAGGACGCTTCGATCGAAGCAAGCAACGTCATTGCGGACGCCGCGCGCGCCTCGTGCAGGGTCGCGTCACGCCTGGCTCGGACTTCGCTCGCGGTATCGAACACGAACAACTCCGTGTACCGCGGATTCTCCTGTGAGTAGTAGAGGAAGATCGCTTCCTCCAGAACCGCGTGGTGCGCCGCGATGTCGTGGAGTGCCGGAGGATCGTCGAACGATACCCGTCTAGGCACCCGAGACGTCCATGATGGCATCCCGGAAAGAGTCGTTGTCAAAGGCCGTTGCGGTGGCGGCTGGCGGCCGTGTCACGAAGTACCAACCTCTGTCCTCGATTTCGCCGCGGACGAGGGGCTGGCTGGATGTCTCGGTTGGGCTGCTGTCACCGGAAATCGCGATCTTTATCGCCGGGCCACCCTTCTCCAGCAGCACAATCCGCAAGGTCTTGCGAGGCCCTGTCAGGTCAACACGCCCGCTGGAACCGATGAGCTTCGTTCCAACAGGCTGCGCGATGACCTCGTCGTTGCCAATGGACATGGCGAGAGCCTCGGCGTCGTACGTGCCAAGGTATTCCTCCTTGAGTTGAACAGGCCGCCGTTCGATCTTGATCTGGCCCGACTCGGTATAGCTCCGAAGGTATCCCTCCATGGCGCTGTACAGGGTGTCGAGCTCGCGAAGCCAATCCGCGAGCGTCTTCTCGCTGTTCCAGGCTTCGGTGGATTGCCGAGCTTGATCGGTGCGCTGCTTTACAAACTCATCAAACGTTTCGGTTGCCAACAGTCATCCTCCATAGCAAAGGGTGAACCGATCCCCGATTCTCGCAGATGGTCATCGTTGAAGCTACCGCGACGCCACGGTGGGTGGAAGGCGGCCCCAGACAGATCGGATGTGGTATCGTCGACCATGGCGGCCAGCGATGCCGCCACTCGGACAATGTTGCGGGAGCTTGAGGCAGCGGGGCGGATCACGTTGCCGCCGGGCGCTGCCCGCGAGCAGCGAGCCGGCCATTGATGCCTTCGCCATCGGTATCGCCCGGATCGCAGGCTTCATTTCCCGCACACACACGCCAACCCCTGCCCGGAACCTGGAAAGTTTGGCAGGGCTGCAGGATCCTCCTCGCCTTCGTCGAAAACGACAGCAACAGGCGGGAGCGCGCCATGCTGAGTTGACAGCGTCCAGTTGAAAGCCTGGCGACTGGCCGTTATCTGCAATCCCATGAAGTGACGCTCAAGTGTCTGAAACAACAGGAATTGCACTGGAGGGTTGGAATGGCATCGGGGATCGAACAACGAGACTCACGATCGAGTCTGTACCGGGCCATCATTGTCAGCGCCCTTGCGGGCTTGCTGATTGCGGTGTCCTTTGACGGCAAACTGGACAGGCTTTCGCAGGAAGTCGTTGCAGAAAGCATCAAGGAAAACATTGGCATCTATGTGATTGCGCGTGCGATCAACAGCGCGGTTTCAGTCCTGCAAACCGCGCAGGTCAAGCTGCCTTTGGTGGCTTCCGTTGAACTGGGTCAGGCGCTCGATCCTGTCAACGACGCGATAGAACGGCTTTCATCGGTTCTGGCATGGGCGACCGGTTCGCTTTTTCTTCAGAAAATCATGCTTGAGGTCGTCTTCAGCTCCGCCTTCAAGTGGGGCCTGTGTTCGATCGGTGCTGCGATGGCCGTCTTCGTGCTGCTTGGGGAATGGCAGGGCTTTCGCAGCGGATGCGGTCGCTTCCTGGCCGTCTCGGATACCGGGCTTGATCGTTGTCGGGATGCGCTCGTGCGGCTGTTCGTCCTGGCCGCTGTTGTACGGTTCGTCGTCCCGGCATTCCTCGCCCTGAGTTTCATGGTCAGTCAGCTGTTCCTGGAATCGGAAATCTCGAAAAATACGGAACAGCTGTCGCTGTTGGAAACGCAGACACCTGACATGACGGTGCAGAGCCTTGCGAACACCCTGGATCTGGCGACAGAGAGGGAACGCGAGAAAACACGAAACACTGCTCTCAGGGAGGCGAAGGCCTCAGCTCATGCCGAGATCGACCAGCTGGATGCACAAATTGGAGAGTCAGAGGCTGGATTGCTGGGGCTGCTCCCGGAGAGCCTCGGGGGTGTCGACGAGGGCGAGGAGTTCCGCGCCATGAAAGGGCACCGACAGGTGCTCGAAAACACAATCGAGAGCCTCGATGACGAAATCCGCGGGAGTGACGAAGTCCTTGAGTGTCTGGACACACGCATGGCCGGTGGATCGTGCGAATCGCTGTGGGAAAGAATTTCGGCCGTGGGCACAACGGGCATCACCCAACTCAATGAGGCATTCGGCAAATTCACCGATGTGGCGACCAGCATCACTCTTCTTCTCAGTGCGGTGGTGATCAAGAACATTATCTTTCCACTCGTGTTCCTGATGGGCGCCGTGAAGTGCAGCGTGCCCCTCGTTCGACAGGGATCGCGCTTCCTTGCTGGTTTCCGCGACGATTCAAGACGATTGAGAGAGGCCATCGCACGTCAGCCTTCGTCTGCAGGGTGATGTGTGTGCGCAGGTTTTCTGCGGTGCACCGCGTCCGTGTGCAGCAACGATGTCGGCCTGGACCCCGGAGACGCTCCACGAGCGGCCCTCCCGGCGGAAATTGTCATCGACCGGAGGCGCGGAAACGTGTTCATCCCGACCGACAGGGACTCCCCGGAGAACCGATCCGTCCTGAACCGGGAATCTGGCACAGTGGACTGCTGAAGAACCAATGGCGTCCGGACACGGGAAACGAGGCGTGACGCACTGCACGGAGACGGGAGTTCGTGCAGGTTGGTTCCGGTCGCAAGCACGGACGCCGTTGCGGGATTGTCAGTCGATCCAGTAGGGGTTGGACCAGCCCTGCTTGCCGGCCTCGTCGGTGACGGTGACGCGGAACCAGCTGTTGCGGAAGCGCCGGGTGTCGAAGCGGGCGCGGGTGAGGCGATCGCCGCAGACATGGTCGGCGCGTGACCCCCTGCCCTGGATGGAGATGCGCCGGGCCGGCGTGCAGCAGATGTCGATGTGGCCGTTGCCGACGGCGATATCGTGGAAGTCCGGCCCCTGGCTCGAGTAGTAGCGCCCTGCCTTGAGGGAAGCGAGCAGGGCGTCGGGGTCGTTGCTCTCGGCCTGCACCATGACCCAGCCGCCGAGCCAGTCGTCGATCAGCTTGTGGGCATCGTCGACGGCATAGCCGGAAAGACGCCGGCCCTCGTTGAGGAGGACATCGAGAAAGGCCCAGCTGTAACCCCGATCGACCTCGATCTCGGAGCCGTGATTGTAGATCTCGACCGCGTGGGCAAAGGGAAGCCTGTGAGCGTCGCCCTGGGTCAGCCCGTACCACGTCGGATGCACAATGCCGATGAAGGCACCGGCCTCGAAGGCCCGCCGGGCGACCTCGGGGCCCGTCTCGTCCTTGCGCAGCGCCTCGAAGTCGAGCGGCAGGCCGACGGCCTTGATATGCCAGATCTCCCCGGCTTCGGTCTGCGGGGCATGCAGTTCGGCGCCGATGATGGTCGTGAAACTGCCGGTCCGGAAGGGCCGCGTGTCCGTGACGCCGAACCCGTAGACCTCCATGAAATGGTCGGTCAGGACGAGGAAATCGTATCCCTTCTCGCGATACGCCCGGCAGACGTCCCGGGCGTGATGGCTGCCGTCCGACAGGGTGCTGTGGGTATGGATGTTGCCCTTGTAGAACCGTCCCGGGTGGCTGAAATTGAGGTTCTCCATGATCTCGTCCTCGCCAAGGTCCGCGAATCGACAGTGTCATCATGTTGGCGCATCATGACAACACTGTTGTGGTGCCGTTCGCGGCGATGCGGCGGCCACCCGGAAACCGTGCGAGGGGCGACGAGATGATGGCGGACGAGACGGGCGGCGGCACGGCGCAGTGGAAGTCGGAGACCGGCGAGAACATCTATCCCTATGACACGCGGATGGATCGCAAGACCTACGAGGACCTGAAGGCGGAACTTCAGGTCGAGCTTCTCAAGCTGCAGAGGTGGGTCAAGGAATCGGGACAGAAGATCGTCGTTCTCTTCGAGGGGCGCGACGCCGCCGGCAAGGGAGGCACCATCAAGAGGTTCATGGAGCACCTCAACCCCCGGGGTGCGCGCGTCGTCGCCCTCGACAAGCCGACGGAACGCGAACGTGGCCAGTGGTACTTCCAGCGCTACATCGCCCACCTGCCGACGGCCGGGGAAATCGTCATGTTCGACAGGTCCTGGTACAACCGTGCCGGAGTCGAGCGGGTCATGGGATTTTGCACCGACCGGGAGTATCTCGAGTTCACGCGCCAGTGTCCGGAGGTCGAGCGCATGCTCGTCAACAGCGAGATCAGGCTCTTCAAGTACTGGTTTTCGGTGACCCGGGACGAACAGGCGCGCCGCTTCGATGCACGCCTGAAAGACCCCTTGAAGCAGTGGAAGCTGTCGCAGGTCGACCGTGAGTCACGTGCCAAGTGGGAGGCCTATACCCACGCCAAGGAGGCGATGTTCTTCTATACCGACACGGCTGCCGTGCCCTGGGTCATCATCAAGTCCAACGACAAGAAGCGGGCGCGTGTTGCCTGCATGCAGCATTTCCTCTCCAGTCTGCCCTATCCGGACAAGAATGACGATGTCGTGCAGGGTCCGGACCCGCTGCTCGTCACGACGCCCGATCTTTCGACTCTGCCGGGGGCCATTCCGCATTGACGTCTCGGCAACGCTGTTCGGCCTTGCGGGACACCATCCTGGCTGGTGATGGCCGGAGCGCCGCAGCCGCGCGCGTGTGAACGCAGCCATGGAGGTTTCCCGCGACCCTGTTCAGGCCGGGGGCATGGGCAGGTTGTCACGGACGATGCCGGCGTCCCCTGCCCGGGACGTGACCGTTCAATCAGTCGAGCTGTGCGACATGGAGCGTGTTGGTCGCACCCGGGGTGCCGAAGGGAACCCCGGCGGTGATGACAATGCTTTCTCCGCTTTGCGCGAACCCCTCCCGCGCCGCAAGGACGCAGGCCTGTTCCACCATGCCTGCGAACGATCGCGCGTCGTCCGTGTGCACCGAGTGGACGCCCCAGGCGAGGGCCAGGCGCCGGGCGGCAGTGATACTCGGTGTCAGACCGAGGATCGGCACCTCGGGTCTGACGCGCGATGCGCGCAGCGTCGTCTTTCCCGACACCGAATAGGTGGCGATGGCGCTGGCGCCCAGGGTGCCGGCGACCTGGCGTGCCGCGGCCGAGAGGGCATCGGCCCCGGTGGCTTCCGGCGCCCCGGCCTGGGGATCATAGAACGGATCCTGTTCCACCGTCGCCATGATGCGGTCCATCATGGCGACCGCATCCACCGGGAAGGCTCCCACCGAGGTTTCTCCCGACAGCATCAGGGCATCTGCGCCGTCATAGACCGCGGTCGCCACATCGGTCACCTCGGCACGGGTGGGTGACGGTGCGAACACCATGGAATCCAGCATCTGCGTGGCAACGATCACGGGCTTGCCCGCTTCGCGGCACATGCGGATGGCCCGCTTCTGGACACCGGGAACCTCTTCGGGCCTGAGTTCCACACCAAGGTCGCCCCGCGCCACCATGATGCCGTCGGTGAGGTCCACGATCCCCTCGAGGCTGTCAATGGCCGCGGGCTTCTCCAGCTTGGCAATGATGTTGACGCTGTCACCGGCAAGCTCTCTCGCCTCGGTGATGTCTTCGGGGCGCTGCACGAAGGACAGGGCAATCCACTCGACGCCGAGTTCGCGGGCAAAGGCGAGGTCGTCCCTGTCCTTGGGCGTCAGGGCGGCGATGGGGAGCCGGATCCCGGGAAGGTTGAGGCCCTTGTGATCGGAGAGTCCTTCCCCGGCTTCGACAACCGTCGTGAGATGGTCATCGCCGCCGGCAACGACACGGAGCATCACCCTGCCGTCATCGAGGAGGATGGTGTCTCCCTCGCCCGTGGCGGCGAAGATCTCGGCATGGGGAGTCCCCACACGCGCTTCGTTGCCGGGCTCCGGATCGAGATCGATACGGAATGTCTGGCCCCGCTCCAGGGCGATGCTTGCGTTCCGGAACTCTCCGATACGCAGTTTCGGTCCCTGGAGATCGGCAATCATGCCCACGGGCCGTCCAGACGATGTCTCGAGTTCCCGCAAGGTTGTACGCCACGTTCGCCACTGGTCGCGGTCGCCGTGGCTCATGTTGAAGCGGAAGACATCCGTCCCGGCCTCGAAGAGGGCCGCGATCGTGTCACGCGACGAGGTCGCCGGGCCCAGTGTTGTGACGATCTTGGTCTGGCGGTTTCGGTGCATGGCGCCTCCTTGAGGTCACGTGATGAGAATGGCCCGGAAATCATTGACATTCGTGTATGTCGGTCCGGTCACAATATGGTCGTCAAGCCGTCCGAAGAGACAGCCGCTGTCCTGTCTGGCCAGCACGTCTGCCGGCTGCAGACCCAGGCGGCGGGCGCGGTCCATGGTCCCGGGGTCAATCACGGCGCCGGCGGCCCGGGTGCCGCCGTCGATGCCGTCGGTATCACAGGCCAGGGCATGGATGCCGTCCCTGCCGTCGAGAGCGACGGCAAGTGCGAGCAGGTATTCCTGGTTGCGCCCGCCCGTTCCGGCGCCGGTACGGGTCACGGTGGTCTCGCCGCCCGAGAGGATGACGTGCGGACGGGGCAGCATGCCGGCGGCCATGTCCATCGCCAGGCTGGCGTGGTGCTGACCGAGATCGCGTGCCTCGCCTTCGAGATTGTCGCCAAGGAGGGTGACGCCGGCGCCGCACCCGATGGCGCGCCCGGCCGCCGCCTCAAGGGAGTCCCGGGCTGTGGCGAGAATGGTGAAGGTCGACCGGGAGAGCGCTGAATCGCCGGGCTTGGGCGTCTCGCTTGCAGGGCACGCGAGCCAGCTGCGCACCGCACCGGGCACATCGAGGCGGTAGCGCTCGAGAATGGCAAGGGCATCGTGCCTGGTCCCGGGATCACCCACCGTGGGGCCCGAGGCGATCACGGCGGGATCGTCGCCCGGCACGTCCGAGATGGCGAGAGCGACAACCTCGGCGGGCCAGGCCACCGCGGCGAGTCTGCCGCCCTTGATGGCGGAGAGATGCTTGCGCACGCAGTTCATCTCGCCGATGGCGGCGCCGGAGCGCAACAGGGCTTCGTTGACAGCCTGCTTGTCGTCCAGCGAGAGGCCCGGCGCCGGCGCCACGAGCAGGGACGAGCCGCCGCCGGAGATGAGAGCCAGCACGCGGTCTCCTTCTCCAAGCCCCGCGACGAGGTCGAGAATGCGCCGGGCTGCGTCGAGGCCGGCCTCGTCGGGTACCGGATGGGCCGCCTCCACCGTTTCGATGCGCCGGGTTTCCATGCCGTGGCCGTAGGGTGTGACGACGATTCCCTCAAGGTCGCCGGGCCAGTGCGATTCCACGCCGCGGGCCATGGCCGAGGCCGCCTTGCCCGCGCCGACGACGACCGTTCTTCCGGTGGCCCGCTCAGGCAGGACGCCGTCCAGGCGTCTTCCAGCCTGTGCTGCTGCCACGGCCGCTTCGAAGAGCGACACCAGAAACGATCGTGGATCGTCGATCATGTCAGGACTTGTGGCACGGGGCCGCATGGCGAGGCAACAGACAGTCGGCCATGCCAGTGCGATGTCAGGGCGATGTGCGCCGGACAATCCGGACATCGCTGATGTCATCGTCGATCTCCGGTTGCACGCTCCGGCAGGCAGCCTCGCCGCCCGGCTCGAGTTCGCAGGTGATGGTGCGCCGGAAGATGTAGAATTCGTCTGAGCAATGGACATCCCCCTGATCCTCGATGCGCAGGCGGCCGTCTTCGAGAAAACGCGCCGTGACCTGTCCGCCGCATGTGGCGCCGTCGGACATCACGATCTCCTGATCACCGCGTCCCTGGCTGTCGAAGCACATCTCCCATGACACGGCAACATTCAGCGCGCCGGTGTCGATGTCCTCGAAGCTGAGATCGGATGCCAGGGACCAGCATCCATCGAGGAGAGTGACATCGCTTTGCTGCCACTTCCCGGCATCGAGCGAATCGGGATCAGGGGGCGGCTCCTGTGGTGGAGCCTGGCGGGCGGGTGGTTGAAGAGGGCAGTCGGAAAGCATGGCGAGTTGACGCTGAAGGACGTTGAGCCGATCCGTGAGCACGGCCTGGCGTTCGATCTCCGTATCCAGTTCGATCGATCTTGCGGCCGGCGCAGGACAGCGGTCGAGGCGGCCCAACGGACCGAAGTCCAGACCGCAGGCGGGGATGATGAGCGACGCAGCCCATGCCGTCAGCGCCGAAAGCAGGGCAACGCCGGGAAGAGCCAGAATGATCAGGAGTCTCATGGACCCTGGTTGTGATGGACCCTGGTTGTGGAAACGGCCTGCCATGCCGGTCACCATAGCATGTCCTGCCCTGACCGGACCCTTGATCGCGGCCGCTGCCTGATATAGGTCACACGCATGTCGCGGGAACATTCGGAACATCGGGAATCGGCGATCAACGGCCACGGGTTTCTGGGGCCCGACGATCCGCCTGCCTTCGAGATCGTGAACTCCCGGGGCGCGGCGTCGGCGGTTCTGTTGTGCGATCATGCGAGCAACCGCGTGCCCGCGGGTCTTGCGTCGCTGGGGCTGCCGGACGCCGAACTGATGCGTCATATCGCCTGGGACATCGGGATTGCGGCGGTGACGCGGCATCTTGCCCGCCTGCTTGATTCACCGGCTGTGCTGTCCGGGTTCTCACGCCTGGTGATCGACTGCAACCGGCGCCTGCGGGACGTGCAGTCGATTCCCGAAACGAGTGACGGCACCGTCATTCCGGGCAACCGGAATGCGACGCCGCAGGACGTCGAGGATCGCATCCGGCACTGTTTTGCGCCATACCACGAAGCCGCATCGCGCATGATCAGCGGCATCGAGGCGCGCTGGAGGCCGCCGGCCGTGATCTTCATGCACAGTTTCACGCCCTCGCTCAACGGCGCGATGCGGCCATGGCACGTCGGTGTCCTGTGGGAGCGCGACGGGCGCATGGCCCTGCCGGCGCTGGATGCTCTGCGGGAGCGGGGCGGCCTTGTCGTCGGCGACAATGAACCCTATTCGGCCCTCGAGCCGCGCGGCTACAGCATGCCCCGCCATGCGAGTCGCGACGGACGCCCCTCCCTGCAGTTCGAAATCCGGCAGGACCTCATCGCCGATGAGGCCGGGGCAGGAACCTGGGCCGGGATCATCGCCGACGTCCTGCGGCCGCTGCTTGCCGAAGACGCGCTCTATCAACGGCTCACCCCGGGCGGAGACCTGACCCATGGACGACACGACACGTACTGAAGTCGAGGCGGCCGTTTTCCGCCGGTTGCGCGATCACTTCCAGCGCAAACCCGGGATCCAGAACATCGATCTCATGAATCTGGCCGACTTTTGCCGCAACTGCCTGTCGAAGTGGTACCGTGCCGAGGCCGGCGAACGAGGCGTCACGATGTCCTACGACGAGGCGCGCGAAATCGTCTATGGCATGCCTTACGGCGACTACAAGAACCGCCACCAGGAAAAGGCGTCACCGGAGAAAATGGCCGCGTTCGAAGCCGGAGAGAAACGCCGCGCTGCCGAAGCGGCAGAACGCGGCGAGGCCTGGTGACCTGACTACCAGCGTTCGACGGCCGGGCGCAGGTCGATCTCGTGACTCCAGGCGGTCGGGTGCTGGCCGTGAAGATCGAGATAGGTGCTGGCGATGGCATCGGGATCGAGCAGTGTGTCGAGACCCCGTTCAGGGATCTCGTGGGCGTGGTGGGGGCCGTTGATCTGTCCGTCGATGTTGACGAGGGCCACGTGAACGCCGGCCGGTCCGAGTTCGCGGGCCATGCACTGCGCCAGGGCCCGCAGACCGAACTTGCCCACCGCGAAACCGGCAAAGTGAGCCGATCCCTTGTAGCAGGCGGTTGCCCCGGTGAAGATCAGGGTGCCGCTGCCCCGTTCCGCCATGGCTACGGCCGCGGCGCGCCCGACCATGAAGGCGCCAAGGCAGGTCACCTGCCACTGCCGTGTGAACTCCTCGGCGTCGATATCGAGAATCGAGCGCCTCAGGAACCCGCTGGCGTTGTAGACCACGAGTGAGGGTGCGCCGAGCTCGCCCGTGACGGAGGCGAACAGGCCGGCGACATCCGCCTCCCTGGTGGCATCGCAGGCAAAGGACCTGATGTCGCCGCCGGTAACTCCGGCAACCCCGACAGCAACGCCTTGCGCACGACCGCCATCGCGCGAGGCGACGGCGACCTTCATGCCGGCGGCTGAAAACTGGCGGGCCAGCCCGGCGCCGAGACCTTCGCCGGCGCCGACGATCAGTGCGATACCTTCGAATGAACGACTCATGGGCGTGTTCCTTGCTTCAGGGGGCGGCGATCAGCCGTAGAGGGCGTCGAGACGGGTGCCGAAGCGCTCGCGAACGACATGCCGGCGGATCTTGAGGGTTGGGGTCATCAGCCGGTTCTCCACCGTGAAGGGTTCCGGCGCCACCATGACGCGTCTGACCTTCTCGATGGGCGAGAGGTTTGCGTTGGCACGGTCCACGGCCTCCCTGATGGCGGAGTCGAGAACGCCGTCGCCGGCAAGGCTGGCGAGATCGCCTTCAAGCCCCCGTTCGCGGGCGAATCCGGCAAGCCATGTGTCATCGGGCACCACGAGCGCCACGAGATGGGGCCGCCGGTCCCCGTCCACCATGCACTGGGCGATCTCCGGTTCGAGGTTGAGAATGCCTTCCACGCGCTGGGGTGCGATGTTGTCGCCTCCGGAATTGACGATGATGTCCTTCTTGCGGTCGGTGATGGTGAGGAAGCCGTCATCATCGAACTCACCGACATCGCCGGTATGAAGCCATCCATCCCGCAGCACCTCGCGGGTGGCCTGCGGGTTGTTCCAGTACCCGTCCATGAGGAGGCCGCCGGCAACGAGAATCTCGCCGTCATCGGCGATCCTGACCTCGACCTCCGGGAGAGGCCGGCCGACGCTTGCCATCCTGGTGTGCCCGGGAAGATTGCAGGAGATCACCGGCGCCGCCTCGGTCTGTCCATAGCCCTGGAGCAGCGTGAGGCCGAGAGCCTGGAAGAACGTTCCGATCTCGGGGTTGAGAGCGGCGCCTCCCGAAACCATGGCCGTGAGGCGGCCGCCGAAACGGGCGCGCACCTTGTCGCGCACGAGCTTGTCGAGCACGCGGTCCTGGAGACGCTCGAAGAGGCCCAGTGATTCCCCCTGTTGACGCCTGCTTCCCAGTTCGACGGCCTTTTCGAAGAGACGTTTCTTCGTGCCGCCCTGGCGGGCGACGCCTGCCAGGATACGCTGGCGCATCACCTCGTAGAGCCGCGGGACGCAGGCCATGATGGTGGGGCGCGTCTCGGGCATGTTGGTGATGAGCGTGTCGACGCTTTCGGCGTAGCGGATTTCGGCGCCGATGGAGATCGGGAAGAAGAAGCCGGCAGTGTGCTCATAGGCGTGGGAGAGCGGCAGGAAGGAGAGAAAGGTGTCCACGTCCGACAGCATGGGCCGCACACCCAGCCAGATGCTCTTGAGGTTCGACAGCAGGGCGTGGTGGGAAAGAATGACGCCCTTGGGGAGCCCGCCCGTTCCCGACGTGTAGATCAGGCACGCGGTGTCCTTGCGCTCGATGGCGGCGCTTCGCGACTCCACACCGGCCGTGTCGTCGGCCAGCGCCCGCGCCCACGGAATCACCCTGACGTCACCGCAAGCCTCGATCATGTCCATGGCGACGACACAGGAGACATCCGCCGCAGCAGCGGCCGGAAGAAACGTGCGGGCCAGTCCTTCGCCGGAAACGAAGGCCATCGTCGCGCCACTGTCTTTCAGGACATGTTCGTGCAGTTCGCCGGTATAGGTCGTGTAGGCGGGAACGGTAATGCCGCCGGCCGCCATGACGGCAAGATCGGCAATCGCCCACTCCGGGCGGTTCTGCGATGCCAGGACAACCCGGTCGCCGGGCTGCAGACCGAGAGCCGCCAGACCGGCAGCCAGCCGGCGTACGTGCCCGGCGACATCCTCCCAGTTTCTCGGGCGCCATGCGCCGTCTTCCTTGGCCCACAGGAAGGGACGGCCCGCGCATTGCCTGGCCATGTCGAAGAACATGGCAGGGATGCTGGTTATGGCGTCGTACTGCATTGTCACCTCCGTCCGCCGGGACAGACAGGGATCATACTGATGCCGGTCGGGAGCCGGCAAGAATATCGGCTGGCTGCCCGCGGCATTGTCAGGCAGGGCTCCGGCAGATAAGGATGGCGCGCCGCAACCACGGGAAAGCAGGCGTGATCGAGGCATCCATTCTCCCTCGCTGGGACCTCTCGGACCTCTATTGCGGGCCGCATGACCCTGCGATCGCGGCGAGCCTGGAGAGACTTGCCGGAGAAGCGGATGCGTTCGCGGCAGATTACCGGGAGAATCTCTGCGGGCTTTCGACCGGGGCCTTTCGCGTGCTCATCGGGCGATACGAGGCTCTTGTCGAGGGCATGGGCCGTATCGAGAGCTATGCCGACCTGCTGTTTGCCGCCAACAGGAACGATGCCGACGTCGCGCAATTCCGCCAGATGGTCCGCGAGAGGCTGACGGCGACCAACAGTGCGTTGATCTTTCTGGGGCTGGAAATCAACAGGCTGGACGACGAAGCGGTGGCGCGGCTGCTTGAGGACCCCGGTCTCGCTCGCTACCGGACCTGGTTCGAGGCCCTGCGCACCTTCAGGGCGCATCAGCTCTCCGACGAGGCCGAGGCGATGCTCAACGAACTCGCCGTCGTGCAGGCTGACGCCTGGGTGCGCCTCTTCGATCAGACCATCACCGCCCTCACGTTCTCGATCGACGGCGAGGAACTGTCGGAGGCAGAGGCGCTCGACCGCCTGTCCTGGTCCGACGCCGGGATCAGACAACGCACGGCGCGGGAACTTGCCCGCGTCTTTCGCCAGAACATCACGCTGTTTTCCCATGTGACGAACACGCTTGCCAAGATGAAGGCGATCGAGGACGGCTGGCGGTCCTTTGCCCGCCCGGTCTCCTCGCGCAACCTCGCCAACCTGATCGAGGACGAGACGGTCGATGCCCTCATCGGCGCCGTGCGCGATGCCTGTCCGCGTCTTTCCCACCGCTACTATGCCCTCAAGGCAGGCTGGTTCGGTTGTGACACTCTCCCCTGGTGGGACCGCAACGCGCCCCTTCCCGATACGGATGAGGCTGCTTACGGGTGGGACGAGGCGCGCGCCATCGTGCTCGACGCCTTCGGCGGGTTCTCGCCCCGCATGGCCGGCGTCGCGGCGCAGTTCTTCCGGAAGCGATGGATTGACGCCGCTGTTGTGCCCGGCAAGGACGGCGGGGCGTTCTCCCACCCGACTGTCCCCGGGGCCCATCCTTATGTTCTTCTCAACTATCAGGGGCGCACGCGCGACGTCATGACACTGGCCCACGAACTCGGCCACGGTGTCCACCAGGTTCTGGCCGCGCCGCAGGGTCCGCTGCTGGCCCCGACCCCCCTGACGCTTGCCGAGACGGCATCGGTGTTCGGCGAGCAGCTTGCTTTCCGGCATCTCCTCGAGAACGAGGACGACCCCCGGGCCCGCAGGACGATTCTCGCAGGCAAGGTGGAGGACATGCTGAACACCGTGGTGCGGCAGATTGCGTTCTGCGACTTCGAGATGCGGCTTCATGACGCCCGCGCGGACGGCGAACTCACCCCTGATGACATCGGCGATCTGTGGATGGCGACACAACGCGAAAGCCTGGGTCCTGCGGTCCGCCTGGACGACGACTACCGCAGTTTCTGGTGCTACATTCCGCACTTCATCCATGCCCCCTTCTATGTCTATGCCTATGCCTTCGGGGACTGTCTCGTGAATGCCCTTCATGCGCTCCATCGCCGGGGCATGACCGGCTTCGAGGAGATGTTTCTTGCCATGCTCGAGGCAGGAGGAAGCAAACATCATCGCGATCTTCTTCAACCCTTCGGTCTCGATGCGACGCGCAGGGAGTTCTGGGCAGGCGGGCTCGAGTCGATCAGTGACATGATTGACGAACTCGAGGCGCTGCCGGCGTGAGCGACAGGGACCTCAGGGACGCCAACCGGCTGACCGGGCGCGCGGCGCGCTACGCCAGGGTCGGCGCGGCGGTCGGACGCGTCGGCGCCCGGGCGGTGACCGGGCGCGTCCTGGGGGGCCGCCAGGACCGCTCCGAGATGGCGGTCAATCTCAAGAACGCGCTGGGTGGATTGAAGGGACCGCTGATGAAGGTCGCGCAACTCCTGGCCACCATCCCCGATGTCCTGCCGCCGGAGTATGCCGCCGAACTTGCCAAGCTGCAGGTCAACGCGCCCTCCATGGGGTGGCCTTTCGTACGCCGGCGCATGGCCGGCGAACTCGGCGCCGACTGGCAGAAGAGTTTCGTGTCCTTTGATCGCCAGGCATCGGCCGCTGCGTCGCTTGGCCAGGTTCACCGGGCGAGAACGGCGGACGGAGTCGTGCGGGCCTGCAAGCTCCAGTATCCCGACATGCAGTCGGCGGTGGAGGCGGACCTGAAGCAGCTGAAGGTGCTGTTCTCGCTCTACCGCCGGTACGACAGGGCCATCGATCCGAGCCGGGTCTACGAGGAGATCGCCGAGCGCCTGAGGGAAGAACTCGACTACCGTCTGGAGGTGCGCCACCAGCGTCTCTACAGCGATATTCTGGCGCAGCAGCCCAGGGTCAACGTTCCGGCAGTCATCGACGAACTCTCCAGCGACCGCCTGATCACCATGGACTGGGTTGACGGGGCGCCGCTGATGTCGATGACAGAAGCCGACGCCGGGTCACGAAACGAGATCGCGATGTCGATGTTTCTGGCCTGGTACGAGCCCTTCTACGGCTACGGCGTTATCCATGGCGATCCCCATCCGGGCAACTACAAGGTACGAGCCGACATGGGCATCCATCTGCTCGACTTCGGCTGTATCCGCATCTTTGCACCGCACTTCGTGACCGGCGTGATCGATCTCTACCATGCACTCGGCGCCGATGACCGCGACCTTGCCGTTCATGCCTACGAGACCTGGGGATTCACGGGCCTCAGCGACGAGGTGATCGAGACCCTCAACATGTGGGCCGCATTCGTCTATGCGCCGCTTCTCGAGAATCGCCCGCGGGTCATCCAGGACGAGGGTTCGCGCTATGGAGCCCGGGTGGCGTCAAAGGTCCATGCCCGCCTGCGGGAACTCGGTGGCGTGACCGTGCCGCGGGAGTTCGTGTTCATGGACCGTGCGGCTCTCGGACTGGGGAGTATTTTTCTTCATCTGCGGGCCGAGGTGAACTGGCACCGCGTCTTCCACAGCCTCATCGACGGTTATCGCGAGGAGGATCTCGCCCGACGCCAGGACGAGGCCCTGGCATCGGTCGGTCTGCGCCGGGACAGCGCCGATCCGGACGAGCGGACGCCGCGCTGAAGCGATCACCGGTCCCGTCGGCTGCTGCCGGCCGAGGACATCGTCATGTCACGCGAACCTGGCTTCGTCGTGCGTGGCCAGCAGGGCGACGTGATGAACGAGTGCGGGTAGAGTTCGAAGACTCTGGCCCATCTTTAACATTGAGTGCAAAAAGCGATGCAAGGGCATGCTGTCGCGGGGACGCAAGGGCAGGCGGCCACGCATCCTGCGGGATCAACGCTTGCGGCTACGCCTGGCTCTTCGCCGCCGCCCGGCCCCAGGATGCGGGTGCGGTCGGCCACGTCTGTGACCGCGCCAACACCGGCGAGATGAACCGCCACCTCGCCGACGTCTCCATGGCGGTCACGCCTGGCCGCCATGGCGTCGTCGTTCTCGACGGCGCCGGCTGGCACCGCGCGACCGACCTCGCCATCCCGGACAACCTGACGCTGCTGCGCCTGCCGCCCACCAGTCCCAAGCTCAATCCGATCGAAAACCTCTTCGGCTTCCTCAAGAGCAACGTCCTTGCCAACCGGGTCTTGGCGACCGTGGACGATGTCCGCGCGGCCATCAGCGATGCCTGGAAGGCACGTCGTCAGGATGCCGGCAGAATCTCGTCCATCACAACCCGCACATGGGCAAGGAATGTCGCCCCAACGCCTCACGCGATTGCATCATTTTACCGGAAAAGACTTATCGGGATTGGTATGAGCACCGCGATGGCACGCATCGCCGACTGCATGCAGCACGACCGGATCAACCGTTCCTATCATCGCTTCTCCCAGAAACCGGTCGGCAAATGGAAGCCGCCGAAACCCTCCTCAACCCCGGCATGAAAAACCCTGCCCAGGAAGTCCCTTAAGTGAATAACCCCGAAACATTAAGTTAATGCCATTGGGTCCTCTTGAGCCCCACATGGAGTTCGCTGATCTCGCCCTTCGCAAGCGTGACGATCATCACGCCCGCGAACCGGAGGTGCTTGTAGAGGGTCGCCACGTCCGCCTGATCGCGGCTCATCCGGTCGAGCGCCTCGGCAACCAGGATCTCGAATATCCCCCGCTGCGCGCTCGCGGCAGACCCGGAACTGGTCCTTGATGGACGCCGCCCTTTGTGCTGGTCGGACGAATAGCGGGCATAGCGCGCGCAGCGAAGGGTCATGATGAAGGATCTCCTATTACCTCTCGCCGACATGTTTGCCATGTACGCCGTTTTGGTGCATATGTCTATCACCATCTCACACTGGAGACAGCGTAATGGCCGAAACAGCCCAGACGAAACATGAGCGCGTCCACCTGCGCCTCGACGCCCGCAGCAAGCGCAAGCTCGAACGCGCGGCGGCCTATGAGGAAACCACGCTTAGCCGTTTCGTGCTGCACAACGCCGTGGCCGCGGCCGAGCGGGTGATCGAGGCGCGCGAACGGATCGTGCTCCCGGCGACGGATTGGGATGCCTTCTATGACGCGCTGCTCAATCCACCGGCGCCGAACGCGGCGCTGAAACGGGCCCAGCGCCGTTATCGCGAGCGTATCGGTGGATGAACCGCCTCTGACGGTCGAGCCGCTTGGTCCGCATCATGACCGCGCGTCCTTCTCTTGCGGGGAGCCGTCCCTCGACCGCTACATCCGCCGGCAGGCCTCCCAGGACGCCCGGCGGCGCGTCGCGCGGGTCTTCGTCGCGCCGGGCGAGCCGCCCGAACGGATCGCCGGCTACTACACGCTGACTGCGGCGAGCTTCGAGAAGGACGACCTGCCGGCGGAAGTCGCGAGGCGCCTGCCGCATTATCCCGTCCCGGCGGCCGTCATCGGGCGGCTGGCCGTCGATCTTCGCAGCCAGGGGAGGGGGCTCGGCGAGGTCCTGCTGCTCGACGCGATCCATCGGATTGTCCGCGCGGGCGATACCATCGGCGTCTATGCCGTCGTGGTCGATGCGCTGCACGAGCGCGCCGGCGCGTTCTATGAACGCTACGGCTTCCTGCCCTTCCCGTCGCGACCGCTGCGCCTGTACCTGCCGCTTCGGACGTTCGAGCAACTCGGGCTGTAGCGGGCATGGAACGCGGCGCAGGACCATGGCTTCCGGTCTCCTATCTCTCGCTGGCATCCATCTCCGGCGCGTTGTCGTTGGCGGCGTGGATCGCCTCGAAATGCTCGCGCGCGATGCGCCGGCCTAGGACTACCGAGCGGCCATAAGTCGTGCATGACAACAGGTCATGACGTTTCTCTCAGAACGAGGCGTCTGCCGTTGGCGAGGCCGCTATCGTAACCGCTTTGATGGCCGAGTTCGTGTCCCAGGGCGGCACGGGTCAGCCGGGTGGCACCGGTCCACATGATCTGACTTCCGGGGTCGCGATCGTGTGTGCGGTTGCGGTATCCACCGAGATGGGCGACGAGGTCGACGGCGTGACCGAGGCGATCCGGTGGTGCCATGGCATGCTTGCGGGCATAGTCGCGCAGGAAGGCGCGTTCGGCATCGGTGTCCACCATCTCGGGATCACAGTCGGGCACATGGCGTCCGAGCAGGGTCATGAGCATGATGCGCCAGGCGATCACGGCGTTGATCGCCACCGCGCGCTGCAGGCGGTCCGCGGTGCGGAACAGCAGGTGCTCCACCCGGCAACCAGATTTGAGCACCCGAAAGAAGTCCTCGATTTTCCAGCGCTGGAGATAGAAGCCGACGATCTCGGCAGCCCGTGCGGCGGTGCGCACATCAAGCGAGGTCAGCAGGTACCACTGCACCGCCTCCTCACCCTCCAATGGCATTCGGATACGTTTTTCTGTCGTTCGGATAAGGCGAACCCTCAGCGCGGGCATCTGCCAACGAGCCGGAGCCTTGTTCTGGCGTCCCCTGGTGATGTCAGCCGGCGTGCCTGGTCTGCCACGTGCTCCTTGGCTGCATGGACTGTCGCGGATCACTGCGCCCCGGCCTGTCGCGCTGGAGACAGCGCGACAGGCCGGTCATGATCCGTGCGACGGTCTGCGCGAGGAACAGGGCCTCGATCTCCCTGCCGACGAGGCGCAGACCGTTCCTGACGTTGCTGCGCATGGCGGGCAGGTCTTCCTCTCTGTCACCGCCGTTGATGTCGTCGTCGCAGCGGTTGGAGAACTGGCGGGCGAGGGTGACGAGGGTGAACGCGGCGTCGAGTTCCTGCCGCACGCCGCGCACGGACCTGGCGTGGAAGCTCTCGGTCACGGCCTTGCCGGTCTTGTCCATCTCCTCGACACCCCAGCGTCCATGGTCGATGTCCGAGAGCACCCGGACGTTGAAGGGGGTGCTGTCGTGGAGGGAGGTGGCCAGGCAGGAGTGCGTGTCTCCGGCGCCGTATGCGACGAGGCGGACGCGGAGTGTGCGGCTCTGGAGCGCGGTCTCGTCGCGGGGTGCGTCGAGGGTGATGGTCCGCTCTTTCTCGCCTGAGGCGATGAAGGCGTCGAACGCCGGGTTGGCGGTCTTCTTGATGCGGAAGACGAAGTCGAGCCCGCGCTCCTGGTGGGCCAGCGCCATGGCGAAGGAGTCATAGCCCCTGTCGTAGACGATGACGTCACCCGGTGCGGCGTGATCGAGGTGCGCGAGAGCGGCCGTGCGCTCGTTCTCATGGTCGAAGAGGTCGAAGTCGACGGGGATGCGGTCGCGCAGACGATAGAGGACGCTGACCATGCCCTGGGGATCGTGGGCGCCATCGGCCACGCGGAAGCCGTGGTCTGCGAGTTCCCTGGGCAGGGTGATCTTGGAGCCGTCGACAGCGAGGATCCTGCGGCCCTTCCAGGACGGACAGTCGGGGCCGGTGGCGAGGATCGCGGCGTGCAGGCACCTGAACGCGGCCTCGTCGAGCTTCTCGCGTGCCACGCAGGCGGTCGACGCTGCGGGAGGCTCGTCCTGCGGTAGCGCGACGCCGGCAGCCGTGCATTGTTCCCAGAGTGCGCACAGCGTGGTCCGGTAGCCCTGTCCGCGCGGTGCGGCGACGAGGCGGAGGACGAACAGCATGATGAGCAGGCTGTCGAAGACGCGCTTGCGTTGCTGCCAGCGTGCGTCCTCTGAGCGCCGCGACGGCCGTGGCGGCGGCGACGAGTGCTTCGAAGCGCTTCGAGAACCGGCGGTCGGCGGCGTCGGCCTTGCGGCCTGCCTGGCGCCGCGCAGGATCGCGCGGCAGGCCGGGTCCAGCGGCATCACGTAGACGCCCTTCACCACCATGAGGTGGCGGTGGCGGTCCCTGGCCCTGTCGCTCCAGCCGATCCACCTGTCACGGCATGGCAGCACCTTCGTCGCCGCCTCGAAGAGCAGGCATCCCAGCCTGCGGCCCTGACGGTCCGTCACGATGTAGCGGATGTGCGCCCCGAAGGGGCGGCGGTAGCCCAGAGAGTGATGATGGTCGACGAGCGCGTTCCACAGCTGCCGTCCCGGTGTGTCCGTCACCGGCTCCAGCCTCAGCGGGCGCAGCGCCGCAAGCGGTGCCGCGATCTCCGGCTGCGGGTCCGAGGCCGACGTCCAGGCCGGCGCATCGATGGCCTTCATGGCGCGGACGCTCTTCTCCCGCTTCGCCAGCAGCGTGAGGATGCCGTGGCTCTCCAGCGTCTCCAGCATGCCAAGACAGGCACCGACCCTGTAGGCGCCCTTCGCCGTCTTCCAGCCCAGATGCTCGCAGATCGTCTTCGCCAGTTCGTTGCGGCTGTCGTGGGGAAACAGCGCCACAGTCTCCTGGATGTCGGCAATCTGCCGCCGGTTCACCCGGCGCCCCGAAAAGGTGGTCGACGCAAGATTGATGATCCGCTGGTCCATGGACGATTCCCGCACCTGCCTGACGCCAGCATGCGAATCGCCGACCGCTTGTGAAGCGCCTCGCGGAAGAAAACGTGCCGGGCGCGGAAAATCACTCTATGTCAGCATCTTGGCGGTCGCCAAAAAGTCATCGGCTGAGACGCAAGTCTATCCGAATGCCATTGCCCAGGCTCGGGAACATCGTGCGTGCCTTTGATGACGAGGTCGGCAGACTCTGGGAGGGACAGCCATTGGCCGCCTGAACCCATCCCGGTTGAAAACGTGGCTCAACCGGGGACAATTGGGCCGTCTAGGGCTGTCCCAGCCATTGCACGACGGTGCTGATGTTCTGGCGCTTGTCCTCGATCGAGCCGGAGCGCTCGGTTGCGGGCGGCCTTGTTGACGTCGCGTCCAGCCAGTTCTTCCGAGAGCATGGCGAAATAGCCGGCGACAGTCAGGTCGTTCCCTGCGTCTGTCCAGACGTTGTCTGCCATGACGCCAGGCTGGCACCGGCTGGCATCGACGTCATCATGCCGAACCCGCGTTCATCAGTCCCGCCTGTCTGGCCAGATCTGCGAAGACGGATTCGGGGTGGAGCCCGTTGCAAAAGCTGGTCGTGTGTCGGAATTGATAATGAGTATCATTTGCATCTCCTGATGGGGCACTGTATCGCTGGGCGGCGGATGCATGGGAGACGGTGTCTGGTGGTAACTGCTCACCTCTTCCTGGGCTTGGGCAGCGAGATGCCGCCAGCATAATCAGCAAGCACGACGCCTGAACCGCCTCCACAGGGGGCGAGCAGTGACGTTTTTTGGATGATTGACCGAGCCTGCCGTTCAATGAACACCGATTGCGAACTGCTGATCCTGCGGATGTGCAAAGCTTCCTTGCTGCTCTTGCGAGGCCAGAGTACGAGGCAAGATTGGGCAGAGTGGATGGTGGCTGAGGAACGGCTGCTCGTCTGCCGGAGGTTCTGCATGCGTTGCGTGATGGATGAAATGTCCACGGAAGCGGCCAGGTGCGGGGCGTGGCGATGGCAGTGCTCCCCGGGATTCGCGTATGGACGAACAGCCTGACCGTTGCGACCATGGCGGCGCCTCACATTTGCGAGGCCTGCGACCAGGGCAGGCCAGCCACCAGGGAGCGCTCGAGGCCGTTCCCGTGCTCGCGCCGCCCGGTCGTCCGCGCAACCTGCGCCTGCATCAGAGGCCGAGGGCATGACGATACAAGGGGTGTACGCTCAATGCTCACCATGCCGACCCCTTATGGTCGCCCCCTGCCTCCTCGATCTCCCGATCGAGAAGATTGTTCCGCAAGAAAAACAGCGCGCCGGGACCAGGCCGTTCGGCAGACCCCACGACAGTCCAGATGCTCAACTCGACTTCGTGCATGACGTTGCAAGGGGGGCGCGTCATGCACGCGCTTCATTGTCAAGATATTGCCGATCCGGGTTCTGTGTTTTCGCCGTGTGGCGGGAAGCCGGGCAAGGTGGTTCCAGGCAGAGAGTTCGCAGTGAATGGCGGCGACGTCTCCCGGCCGGCCTGACGGGACGCAAGCAGTGAGCGCGTCGCTTGGCAGGTTCCGGCGCGGTCGGCTGCGCCGGGCGGCAGGAGCTTTCGGGAGCCGGCGCGTGGTCATGATGCTGGCACTCGGCTTTTCCAGCGGCCTGCCGCTGATGCTGACCGTGAAGGTGTTGAGTGCCCGGCTCGCCGAGACCGGCGTGGACCGGACCAGTATCGGCCTCTTCACGCTCGTCACGGCGATCTACGGTCTGAAGTTCCTCTGGGCGCCGGCGATCGACCGGCTGCACCTGCCCGGGCTGACGCGCCGCTTTGGCCAGCGGCGGGCGTGGATGCTGGCGACCCATGTCGCCTGCATGGCGGCAATCGCGGGCCTCGGGTTCAGCGATCCGGCCCGGGACCTGGCCGTGGTCGCGATGTGCGCCTTCCTGGTGGCGTTCTTTTCCGCAAGCCAGGACATCGTGCTCGACGCCTACCGTATCGAGATCCTCGACGAGGGCGAATTCGGGCCGGGCGCCGCGGTCTTCGTCAAGGGCTTCCGCATCGGCATGTTCGTGTCAGGTGCGGGCGGACTCTTCCTCGCGGATGTCCTCGGCTGGGCGGGCGCGCACGCCGTCATGGCGGCGTTGCTGCTCGTCGGCATCGCCGTCACCCTGTTTGCTCCCGAGCCGGTTCGCGTCAGCGATCCCGAGGCCAGGGCGCAGCAGCGCCGTATCGGCGCCAGGGCGGCGGCGTGGGGCGGCGCTGCTGCCGCGCGGTTCGCTGGTGCAGCTGTCGCGCCGCTCGCCGAGTTCTTCACCCGACCCGGATGGGGCGTCATGCTGGCCTTCATCCTGTTCTACAAACTGGGCGATTCCGCGCTCGCCGCCATGACGATCCCGTTCTACATCGAGCTTGGCTTCTCGAAATCGGAGATCGCCGCGGTGGTCGAGACGGGCGGGTTCATCGCGTCGCTGGCGGGCATTGTCGCAGGAGGTCTCCTGGTCCATGCCATGGGCCTGCTGCCCGGCCTTTTCGTGGCGGGTCTGTTGCAGGCACTCTCCAACCTCGCCTTCATTGCCCTTCACCAGGCGGGCCACGATATCGCCTGGCTCGCCGGGGTCGCGGCCCTGGAGGGTTTCACGGCCGGGCTCGGCACCACGGCCCTGCTCGTCTATCTGATGAGCCTTTGCAACATGACCTACACCATGATGCAGTTTGCCCTGCTTTCTTCTCTCATGGCATCCGCCCGGATTGTGCTGTCGGCGCCGTCGGGCTGGGTTGTGGACCGCCTGGACGGAGACTGGAGCATGTTCTTCGGGCTGACGGCGCTCGCCTGCCTGCCGGGCCTGCTGCTGTTGCAGGTGCTCCACGGCCGGCAAAAGGAAAGAACCGCCGGACCATGATCGAACTCTTCCCGGGCGACATCACGGCGCCTTTCGGTGGATGCCCATCGTTATCGCGGACATCGTCGGCGGTCTGATGGACGGTGCTGTTCGCCGGCTGCGGTGGCGGATCCTGTCGCCGACGTCGCGTTCATGGCCTGATCCCGCTCCCTTGCAGAACGATCCCGGTCCGTTGGTCCGACCGCATGCGTCACAAGGTGGTCGCCCATGGTCACGGTGACGGCCAGACCGTCCATGTCGTCGGGCTGCATGGCGGGTGGCCCCGTCAGGCAATCCATTCACTGACCGGTGCGGCACTCTCCTCAAGTGGCTGCGTGACGATGTCGAGGAGTGCCGGTCCATCGTGATGCAACAGGTCCCTGAGGGCGCCTTCGAGATCACCGGACGCCGTCACCCGCCGCGCCTTGACGCCGAAGGCCGAGGCAACGGCTGCATGATCCGTTGTCGTGAAGTCGACACCGAAATAGCGGCGGTCGAAGGACGCTTTCTGGCCGGCCTTGATCCAGCCGAAGGAGGCATTGGAAAGAACGATGAAGAGGATCGGCAAGTCAAGGCGCCGGACTGTCTCGAGTTCCCCCGTACTCATGGCAAAGCTGCCGTCTCCCATCACGGCGACAACCTGTCTGCCGGGCTGGGCAATGGCGGCGCCGACAGCCGCGGCAAGGGCGTATCCCAGCGCCCCATGGGCGCGGTTGGTGATGATGGAGCGACCGGCCTGGCGCACCTCGAAATACGCCGCGACATAGGGGCACGGCGTTCCGGCATCGGCGCACACGATGACATCGTCGGGCAGGGCGCGGCGCATTGCGATCATGATCCGCTCGGGTGGGACAGGCGTGCCATCGCCCGGACGCGCGAGGCTGGCTTTCCGGGCTTCGCGCACTGTGCGGGCGAGGTGGGCGCCATGGCTGCGGACCGGTCCGTTCACGGCCTCCAGCAACGCCTCCAGAGCGAGGCGGGCGTCGCCGTGGAGGGCTGCATCGCAGGCGTAGTTGGCGCCGATGACACCGGCGTCGGCATCGATATGGATGATGCGGGCCGCGGAACCCGGAAACCGCCAGCGTTCCGTGGTGACCGACCCGGCGCGACAGCCGACGAAGAGAATGCAGTCGGCCTCGGCAACCGCGGTGCGGGTGGCGGGTATACCGCCATTCGATCCCACAACACCGAGTGACAGGGGGTGTGTTTCGGCAAGGCTGCCCTTGCCGCTGACCGTGGTCGCCACCGCCATACCGGTCTGCTCCGCCAGCGTCCTGAGGGCATCCATGGCGCCGGAGAGCATGACCCCGCCACCACAAATCGCGAGGGGTCGCTTTGCGCCGGACAGAATCCGGGCGGCACGCTTCGTCTCCGGAGTTGGCGGTGCTCCGGGACCGTGAGCGAACCGAACGTCGGCGCGGATCTCGTCGGCCGGCACCGGCGCCTGCTGGACATCGAAGGGCAACGCCAGGTGAACCGCCCCCGGCCGCCCGCTTGCCGCTTCGCGAAAGGCCCGGCGGACGCCGCGTGGCAGGGCAGGACCTTCGTCGAGGACCGTGTTCCACTTGGTGACGGGCCGGAAAAGAGACTCCTGATCAAGTTCCGTGAGGGTGAACCGACCGCATGACGAACGCGCGACATCACTCGTGATGGCGACGAGCGGGATCGCACTCTCCTGTGCTTCGACAACCCCGGGAAGGATATAGGTGGCGCCGCCGCCTGAAGGCCCTTCGCAGACACCGACGCGGCCGGTGAGCTTGGCATAGGCATCGGCCATGTAGGCGGCGTGGCGTTCGTCACGGACAAGAACGTGTTCGATTGTGTGGCTGAGGCGCGCGAGGGCGTCGTAGAAGGGCAGCGAGGTGTCGCCGGCAAGACCAAAGATGTGCCTGACGCCATGGAGTTCGAGCAGGCGTACCAGCGCTTCGGCGCCGTTGGGTTCGTTGCCTGATCCTTCGATTCCCTGCATTCTTGCTACGGTCCCGAAAATTCCGGGAACGTCAAGTGCCGGAGGAAGGTCATGATCGTCGAGGGGGGCAAGGCCGTCTACGGAGCGGCTCTCGGCATTCTCATGCTTGATGCCAGGTTTCCCCGCATTCCGGGCGACATGGGCCATGCCGGGACCTGGCCCTTTCCGGTGCTCTACCGGGTCGTGCGCGGGGCTTCGCCGGATCGGGTGGTGCGGCACGGCGCCGATGGTCTCTTCGAGGCCTTTCTCGCCGCAGGACAGGAACTGGTGCGCGACGGGGCGGACGCCATCACCACCAACTGCGGTTTCCTCTCGGTTTTCCAGGAGGGTCTGACGCGCCATCTCGACGTTCCCGTGGCCACCTCGTCGCTGATGCAGGTGCCGCTGGTGGCCGCCACCCTGCCGCCGAAAAGGACCGTCGGCATCATCACCGTCTCGAAGGACTCGCTGAGCGCCGCGCATCTTGCTGCGGCCGGCGTGCCGGCAGGAACGCCGGTTGCCGGAGTTCCCGCAGACGGCGCCTTTGCCGGAGCCCTGCTCGACAACCGGGCGCAGCTCGATGTCGAGACCGCCCGGATGGAGGTGGTGGAGGCAGCGATGGAACTCAGGCGCACCGTGCCCGGCCTTGGCGCCGTGGTGCTGGAATGCACGAACATGGATCCCTACGCCGGCGATGTGCGCAAGGCGACCGGTGTCCCTGTCTACTCGATCAGGACCTTCATGCTGTGGTTTCACGGGTCTCTGGAACCGGCCCGTTTCTCACCACCGTGAGAAAGATGCCCCGGGTGCCGGCACGGTTGGCGACATCCGCGGTCCGGATCACGTGTCCTGATTCGCCTCGTGGCGTTGCCCGCAGGATTCGTGTGGCGCGTTCCCGGTGATGCAGGCCATGGCATTCACATGGACGCCCGGCGCCTCATCCTGACTCCGGTCCCTGAACCACCGCATGACGTGCAACCTGCCCATCCCGATATCGGGTGGGAGTCACGCGACGGATGTGTCAGAGGATTGAGGTGATGTCGGTCAGTCGTCCTGGACCTTTTCCCTCACCAGGCGCAGGGGCTTCTCGAAGACCCGGTGAAGCGTCGGCATGAAGGCCTCGAGCGGCATGGTATCGTACGCCGGGTCGAAGGCGGTCTGGTCATAGTCGTCACAGAACTGCCGACAGGCCTCGAAGTGAGGGTGACCCCGGAGCGAGTCCCGCGCATTCCGGTTTCCACCGAGATAGTGGAAGAAGTGATAGCCCTGGAACATCTCGTGATGCTTGACGATCCAGTAGATCTCGGGCCTCACGTAGGGCTTGAGGATGGCGGCGCAGAATTCGCCGTGGTTCTCAGGGGCGAAGAAGTCGCCGATATCGTGCAGCAGGGCGGCGGCGATCAACTCGTCGTCACCATCGTGTCCGTTGCGCCACGCCCGACTGGCGGTCTGCAGGCTGTGTTCGTAGCGGTCGACGGGATAAACGTGATCGGGTGCCCGCAGCATGTCGAGATGCTCAAGGCAGAGTGTCAGGACCCGGGAGGGTTCATCGATACCGTACTTGACGATCGCCGCCCAGTCTTCGAGCGTCGACTCATCGAAGCGGGTGAATGTCGCCTTGTTCTTGATCGCTCCGCCCTCCGCAATGAGGTCCTTCGCGGTCCTGGAGCGTTCCGCAACGAGGGTCATGGTGCAGCCTCCCGGTGTTCTGTGCATCCGTCCATCATGAAACGTCAGCGGACCGCCTGTCCACCCGGTCTGCCGAGCGCACGGACCCTGCAGGATGTCGTTCGGCGCGCCCCCACGTCATGCCTTCGAAGACATGGTCATGGAGAAGGGTGTGCCGGCCAAAGAGGTTGCGTTCGACCTCGGTCAAGGCAGCTTCCGCGCAGATGTCGTCCCAGGAGTCCCGGATAGTGCTGATACTAAACCAAATAAGTAATCACCGATGCGATGGGGTTTGTCTTTCACAGTGTGGCCCATTCCCGGGTGGTGATCTGGCTGATGTTTTTGGCGTTGCGGCTGAAGGTCTCCCAGACTTCCGTCACGGTTTTCCTGACATGTTCGGTGCTTTCGAACACGCGGTTGGCGAAGCGCCGGTGTTTGAGGACCGAGAAGAGCGTTTCGATGGGATTGAGCTCCGGACTGTAGGGCGGCAAGCGGAGCAGGGAGACGTTTGCCGGGATCTCCAGGTCCTTTGATCGGTGCCAGCCTGCCCCGTCGAGGACGATGAGGGCATGCTTGCCGTCGTCAAGCGAGCTGCTGACATCGCGCAGATGACGGTTCATCTCCGCGGTGTTGGCCTTGTCGCAGACATGGCCGACCGCAACGCCGGTCTCGGGACAGGCGGCCGAGAACAGATAGACGTAGCCATAGCGATGGTCGCGCGGTATGCGCGCTCGCGTGCCCTTGCGTGCCCACACCCGTGACACCATCCCCTTCTGGCCGATGCGAGCCTCGTCCTGGAAGAACACGCACACGTCCTCGCCGGACACGTCGTCAGGAAGGGCGGCAGTCGCCAACGCCTTGAAATTCTCCCGGAAGAGAGCCTGATCCTCGGGCTTTGCCCGGGGATGGATCGGCCGTGGAGACACATGCCGGAAGCCAAGACGGCGGATCATCCGCCGCACGCCCTCAAGGGTGAAGTCCACGCACATGCGGTGCATGATCCAATGCCGGACATCGTCAACCGTCCGGCACGACGGCTCGCCAGCGTCAGGGTCCGGGCCGGCATCCATCCAAGCCACGAGTTGCGCCTCCTGACAGGCATCGAGTTTTGGCGGACGGCCCGAGCGCGGCGCATCACGCAAGCCGTCAACACCCACCTCATTGTAGCGCACAACCCAGTCACGCAGGGTCTGAACATCAACCCCGATACGCCGTGCACGCTCAGCGCGAGAAACAGTATCCTCCATCATCAACGCCAGCGCCCGCAGACGGTGCCGACAATCCCGATACTTGTGTGACGAGGCCAGCTTGCATAGGCTCTCAGGGGTGTGATCGGTGCGTGTCACAGCGATCTTCGCCGACATGGGACCTCCTTCGGTGTTATTGGCAACCACAGAATAGAGGATCACCACACCGATCACACCCCATATCTAGACTGCGAATGCGAATCATTCGCAAGAGTCTTTTCTTAGTTGGTTGAGCCTCTTGCAAAACTCCTGAGTTCGAGGTCCGCGAGGCCTGCCTGCGGGCCTTGGCCACGGCTGACGGTGTTCCCGGGGGCGAGATTCCGGCGATGTTCGGCATGGCGGCCGCGCTGATGAGAACAAAATGACAACACGCCGGGCGTCAGAACAAGCGTCTCCAAGCCGCTCCTTGCGCAAAGGGCGGCGCGGTCCCGGCAGGCCTGACGGGAGGCCGCCCTACGGGACGGCGAGACGCATCACCTGATCGGCGGTCAGGGCGAGCAGGCCGAACATGAGGTGGCAGGCGACCTTGGCGGCTCCCCGGACACGGACATGGCGGCCGCCGAACTCATCCTTGAGACGACCGTTGGTCCTCTCGACACCGCTGCGGGTGCGAAAGCGCACGCTTGCAGCATCGACATGACAGGCCGCACGTCGTGCCCGCGCCTCGCGTTCAAGGTCGGCCCTGAGCTCCTTGTTCCGACGCGGATTGACATCGATGATCGCTACGTGGCCAAGGCGTTCGCTCATCGCGTGGATCTCCCTGGCGTCATAGGCGGCGTCCATGAGATCGTAGAGGTGCGTCACACGCCCGGCTGTCATCAGCGCGAGTGGGATCGCAACCTGGCTGTCATGGACGGACGCCGAGGTAAGAACGGCACTGACAGGCACGCCACAGTCTGCCGTGTCGATGTGCAGCTTGTAGCCTCGCCACGTCTCAATGAACCCCTTGGCGTTCCTCTTGCTTCCAACATCGCAGGCCTTCGGCAACTCGTCGAGCATGTCTGCGAGGTTCATGCTGTCGGTCTGCCGCTCAAGACGGGTCGATTCCTTCACTCTTTCTTCGCCCTTGCGGGGTCGGCCGCGCTTGCGCCTGGGCCTGTCGCCCGCCCGGGGCTTGGGCGCCGGCTTCTCCCGACCCTCAATGGCCGTTGAATCCCGCGAGATATGACCGACAAGCTCGTCGCCCAGCGTCTCCTCGACCAGGTGGCCGTGCATCCTCTCCGCAAGACGCGACTGCGAGAACTCGCCAAAGGCGCGCGAGAACGTCGCCTCGCTCGGGATCTCCGCACACCGCGACCAGCCGCACAGCCGGCGCAGCGTCGCGTCCGTCTGCACCCTGTCGATCAGGTGGCGCGTCGTCGGCAGGTCCCACACGGCCTTGGCGATGAAAGCCCGGGCCAAGGCACATCGGTCTTCCCGGGGGCGACCCGGTGAGCCCCACGCCTGACCGGCAAAGCGCTCCACCCGAACCAGGTCGAGAACCGTCACGAAACGCTGGTGCCGTTCGAGAAGGGGGCCGACCTCCTCAGCCAGATCGGGGAACAGTTCTCCTTGAAATCGGTTCCACAGACCGGATATCGTCGCTGACAGGGACATCGGGTTGTCTCCACGGGTATGGTGTCGTATTGCACAACATCACCATACCTCGTGGGGCACCCGACTCCCAGGCCTCTTCTCGAAAAACATCACCGGATCACAGAAAAACCCGCCGCCCAGGGGGTTTTGCAAGAGGCTCGGTTTAGTATGACTTGTCGGGCAGCCATATCCAGACACAGGCGTCCTGCGGCGCTTTCGCGTCGTGGCGTTCAGAAGTCATCGTTTCCCTTCGTCGTTCCCCTGCGCACGGATCGGGGAAGCGGGGCGAAGTTGTTGCGTGCCATGGAGAGGTGACGAGTCAGCGTTGCCGGCCCGGCTTCGAACAGGCGCAACCCGACAATGGCGGCCACTTCGAAGGCCGCACCGACGGAGGATCCCATTTCGCCCCTTTCGATGCGGCGCGCGAGATTCCGGCGCGTTCGGCAACCTCGGCGACCGTGATGCCCTTCTCGATGTGCGCATTGTGGATCATGAGCCCCAGAAACTCTGCGGCTTCGCGGAGCCTGGCGGGAATAGTTTCTGTTTGCGTGCTTCGTCATCAAGCATGTTCCATAAATAGTGTACAACGATTTTTTGTGTCCTATTTATGACACATATGAGCACGCTTCCGGCACGCTGGAAGGTCCGTGTTTCACAAACCGACGATGGGTTGGCCCATGGTGCCCCGTGGAAAAGGGCGAGGCCAACAGTCGTCGATCAGGCCGGGGCCATGAGACAAGGACCCGGTCTGCCGGCTCCTTGTCAGACCGTTGGTGTTGTGCGGCGTGACGCCCAGAAGATGGCGGCGAGGGCCGCCGCGCCCGAGAGGGCGAAGGAGCCCATGAGAATGAAGAGCGTGCCATCGTAGAGGTAGCCAATCAGTCCACCCAGGGGCACGGAGACGATGGTCGAGATCAGCGTAACGATGGCCGCTCCGACGCCGGCGATGCTGCCCAGAGGCTGCATGGCCAGCGCGTTCAGGTTGCCGAACAGCAGCGCCACCCCTGCGAAGATCAGCAAAAGGGATGCCAGGAAGAGCCACAGGGGCGGAACGCCGTCCAGCGTGAAGAGCAGCCCCCAGGTCATGGCGGCGCCAAGCGTCACGACGACGGCAGCGATGACGGAAAGCCGACGCATGCCATAGCGCATGACGAGGTGCCCGTTGATGAGAACGGTGACGCCGAAGGAAAGGGCGAGGCCCGCAAAGTAGAGGGGGAAGAGGAGGCCGGCCCCGTAGGTCACCTGAAAGATCTGCTGTGCGGTGCTGAGATAGGCGACAAAGGGCGCGAAGACGAAACCCTGCGCCAGTGTGTAGGCGAGCGCCGCGCGGGTTCGCAGCACCGTGACGACTGACTTCATGACCGCCGTCACCGAGAACGCGAGGCGATGGCGACGGGGCAGGGTTTCCGGCTGGCGGACCATGAGCCACAGACCGGCGACGCCTGCCACGACGAAGAGCGCAACAAAAATGGCCCGCCAGTGGGCGACAAGCAGAAGGCCCTGGCCCATGGCCGGAGCCACCATGGGCACAGTGATGAAGACAGCCATCACGAAGGACAGGATACGCGCCATCAGGCGCCCCTCGTACTGGTCGCGCACCAGGGCCATGGAGACGACGCGGGGCGCAGCGGCCCCCACTCCCTGGAGCACGCGTCCTGCGATCATGACCCAGAACTCCGTGGCGGCAATCGAGATGACGCAGCCGGCCATGAAGAGCGCCAGGCCGATGAGAATCGAACCCTTGCGCCCGATGCAGTCCGACAGCGGTCCGAAGAGAAGAGGCCCGATGCCCATGCCGAGGAAGAGGGCGGTGACGATGTACTGCACGTCATTGCGCGCGGCGACCCCGAGCTCGGAGCCGATGTCCGGCAGGGCTGGCAGCATGGCATCGGTCGACAGCGCCGACAGCCCCATGAGCAGGGCCACCAGCGGCACGAATTCGCGGTTTTTCAACATGGGCTGCGCCATTACTGCACCTGCACCCTGGAACAAACGTCCAGCCCGGCAGACGTGGTTCCCGGGCTGGCCGCGATCATGTCCATGTTATCGGCCAGTGACGTGCGCGACGCCAATGACAGGCAAGAGCACCAGTCAGGAGTGTGAACCGACGTGGAACGCCGCCGCGGATGGACCCAGAGCAAACCGAACACACTCGACAAATCCTCTGTAGTTCTGGAAATTCTCCGGCTCCCGGTCATCGTCAACGAAAAGCCTGGCCTCCACCTTGAGGGGGACCTCTCCCTCTTCAGCCTGCGGAACAATGGGACCTCTCTCGAGCGAACCTCTCTTCAGGCTGACGGCGGTCTGTAACTCAACGACGTTCGTCACGTCTGCCTGCAGACCAGGGCGCCTGTTCAGCTCGTGGTCAACGAGCACCCAAGGGGTGGCGGGGTTCAGTCTGGCACGTGTCGAAATCGCTCCGTCGCTCCGCACTGTGATGTTGATGTGAATGGAACTCCGTGGAGACCCCGGTGCAGGGCCTTCTTCAAGATAAGGCGAGAGTCCGGAAGTCGCTTCTTGGCTGCCAGGTGCGGGTATACATGACCTCAGGACGGCGCGATTGTCTGAATGCGAGGACTGTCGTGCTGACCCATCAGCTCTTTGACTTCTGCAAGCAAGTGGTCAAGGGACGTTGCCATGTCACCAGTCGGTCTCCGCCGACCACCCCCAACAAACCGCGATACTTGTGGCCATTGTTCTGAAGCCAGCGCAACGCCCGTCGTCTGTCTGACGTCACGCCACAGACCTTCAGGAGTCTGGCGATTCTGTCATTGTACGGGAAATTGGCCATACCTTCTCGGCGGGAATCGTCAATGCCGCGGTGTCGAGGTCATGATCTCGTCGAGAGTTGCCGCTTCCAGCAACGCATCGCCCCAGGCATCGAGTTCGTCCGTCGAGGCGCCGCTGACGCGGGCGCGCACCGTCTCCGGCACCTTCCCGAACCGCCGCTCCATCAACTGCAGGAGCATCTCTGCCTTTCCCTCGACCAGCCATGCTTCCGCCATCGTGCCCATCAGCATCTCCCATCGTTCCGGTTGCGTGCGTTTCAGAGACATCTCCATCTCTGCCCGCGTCAGACCCTGCACCGCAGCCAGGGAGCGAAGAATAACACGTTCCATGGCGCCATCGGCAACCAGGGCGGCGCCGATGAGGTCCAGATCTTGCGGTTCCATATCCGTGGTCGCCGCCACCACCAGCGTCACCAGCGCCGCGCGCACCTCGGGATCACGGCTCAGGCGCTGCGGCGCGATCCTGCCCAGATCGTGCAGCGTATAGGCGAAGTCCCGCACGTACGGCGCCAGAACCTCCGGTGCATCGATCATCGCCGCCACCGACAGCGGCACACGCCACTCCTGGTGGCCGTGATAGAAGACCAGGGGAACGATCGGCTTCAGGCGTCCCGTCCCGCCCGCAAGGTCCCGGCGCCAGATGTTCACCATGTATCCCAGAAGCTGGAGAGGTGTCGTCCCGTCGACCCGGCTCTTGTGCTCGACGAGCACATAGATGTGGAGCGGCTCGCCGGTCACAAGGCGCGCCTCGAAGAGCGCGTCGCACTGCGAGCGCGCTCCCTCGTCGTCGATGAACGTGCCCTCGACATGTTCCGGCGGCGAGGCGGGATCGAGCAGCGTGCCAAGTTCGCCCGGGAGATAGTCGGTCAGCAGGGCGGCAGCCAGCGGCGGCGCCGAAACGATGGCCCGAAAGAGTGTGTCGTGAGGCTGGGACGGCAGCGCCATCGGATCTCCGGACCGGCATGTCGCAAGAACACATGGTCCCTTCGAGACCGCCTCGCAAATCCTCGCCACCTCCCTTGCTTTTCCGATCGCCTTGCATGGGTTTCGCAGAGTCCGGAACGCCCTTGACCGCAAAGGCGCTCCGCTGTGGCAGGCGCACCCCGTCTGGACGTGCCCGGGGCGCTGGTGTCGTCCCTCGACTTCAGGTTCAGCATGATGTCCTCGATGCAGACCTCGCCGCATTCCATCTCCAGATCTGTACCAGCAGGACGATTTTATTGTCGGAGTGCCGATCGTCACGGGTTGATTGTGGGGCTCAGGTCTTGACAAAGACCTGATCTTGATCAGCTTGACTGCCCGCCTCCACAGGGGGTGGGCAGTTGCCGAACAACAATGACAATCACCGGAGCCTCTTGCAAAACTCCTGAGTTCGAGGTCCGCGAGGCCTGCCTGCGGGCCTTGGCCACGGCTGACGGTGTTCCCGGGGGCGAGATTCCGGCGATGTTCGGCATGGCGGCCGCGCTGATGAGAACAAAATGACAACACGCCGGGCGTCAGAACAAGCGTCTCCAAGCCGCTCCTTGCGCAAAGGGCGGCGCGGTCCCGGCAGGCCTGACGGGAGGCCGCCCTACGGGACGGCGAGACGCATCACCTGATCGGCGGTCAGGGCGAGCAGGCCGAACATGAGGTGGCAGGCGACCTTGGCGGCTCCCCGGACACGGACATGGCGGCCGCCGAACTCATCCTTGAGACGACCGTTGGTCCTCTCGACACCGCTGCGGGTGCGAAAGCGCACGCTTGCAGCATCGACATGACAGGCCGCACGTCGTGCCCGCGCCTCGCGTTCAAGGTCGGCCCTGAGCTCCTTGTTCCGACGCGGATTGACATCGATGATCGCTACGTGGCCAAGGCGTTCGCTCATCGCGTGGATCTCCCTGGCGTCATAGGCGGCGTCCATGAGATCGTAGAGGTTCGTCACACGCCCGGCTGTCATCAGCGCGAGTGGGATCGCAACCTGGCTGTCATGGACGGACGCCGAGGTAAGAACGGCACTGACAGGCACGCCACAGTCTGCCGTGTCGATGTGCAGCTTGTAGCCTCGCCACGTCTCAATGAACCCCTTGGCGTTCCTCTTGCTTCCAACATCGCAGGCCTTCGGCAACTCGTCGAGCATGTCTGCGAGGTTCATGCTGTCGGTCTGCCGCTCAAGACGGGTCGATTCCTTCACTCTTTCTTCGCCCTTGCGGGGTCGGCCGCGCTTGCGCCTGGGCCTGTCGCCCGCCCGGGGCTTGGGCGCCGGCTTCTCCCGGCCCTCAATGGCCGTTGAATCCCGCGAGATATGACCGACAAGCTCGTCGCCCAGCGTCTCCTCGACCAGATGGCCGTGCATCCTCTCCGCAAGACGCGACTGCGAGAACTCGCCAAAGGCGCGCGAGAACGTCGCCTCGCTCGGGATCTCCGCACACCGCGACCAGCCGCACAGCCGGCGCAGCGTCGCGTCCGTCTGCACCCTGTCGATCAGGTGGCGCGTCGTCGGCAGGTCCCACACGGCCTTGGCGATGAAGGCTCGGGCCAAGGCACATCGGTCTTCCCGGGGACGACCCGGTGAGCCCCACGCCTGACCGGCAAAGCGCTCCACCTGAACCAGGTCGAGAACCGTCACGAAACGCCGATGCCGTTCGAGAAGGGGGCCGACCTCCTCGGCCAGATCAGGGAACAGTTCTCCTTGAAATCGGTTCCACAAACCGGATATCGTCGCTGACAGGGACATCGGGTTGTCTCCACGGGTCTTGTGTCGTATTGGACAACATCACAATACCTCGCAGGGGCACCCGACTCCCAGCCCCCTGGAAAAACATCACCGGATCACAGAAAAACCCGCCGCCCAGGGGGTTTTGCAAGAGGCTCACCGGAGAACCAATCCGCTCTGGAGATCTACCGGATGATCCGGAGCAGTCATGACGCTATCGTCCACTCTCGGTCGCTGCGTGTGGTCGACCTGTCGCGATGGCAAACTCGCGACCGACCAGACCGGCGTGAGAGCGAGGGCCGAAGTGTGGAAGATCGCAGCGTCGGAAGTCCCGCCGTGTATCGCAAGCTCGCCGAGATTGCCGCGGCCATTGGTACGAGCGGCTTCTATGAGGCCCTTTCCAGGTTGCTCATGGAACTTGTCGATAGCGACCGGCTTATCGTGGTCCGCTACACGCGATACGGGGCGCCGGAGTTCATCATCAATACTGCCATGGCCAGGCCGGCCATCGAATTCTACCTTGAGGACCTCTATCGCTTCGATCCGCTCTATGCGTATTGCAGAGCGCACCGCAAGGGTATCGTCGTTACGCTGAACGCGCTGCGCAGGAAGGACAATGCCAACAGGTATTACGACGAAATACTGCGCACGGCCGGAATCTACGACGAGATCGCGGTCCTTCTTCCGGCTCCAGGCCAGATTTTCATTGGCGTGTGCTGTGACGAGTCGCAGCGCCGATTCCGGAAAAGCGAGATTCAGGCGATCCGGAGTGTTTACCCGCTCCTGGACGCCCTTCATCGGGCGCATCTCGATCACGCCCTTCGGCTGACCGTAGCCGGAGGCCATGCGCCGTTCCGCGAGACGCCACGTGCAATGGTGCTCCTCGACCGGAACAGGCAGCTTGTCTATTGCAGCGATGACTGGAGAAAACTGCAGAAGAACAACCCGGAGTTCGACTTCAGCGCGAAGGCCTTTGGCAGTCCGTCAGGAATAGCGCCTGTCAATGCCGATCACCTCCTGCATTGGCAGCAGTTGAGCGATTCCTTCGGTGTCGCCCCGTCGGGTTGGATGTGCGTCATCGAACGGTGTTCTCCCGAGGCCTCGAAGATCGACCTGGACTGTCTTGTCGATCAATTCAGCAAACGCCATGGATTGACGCCGAGAGAAACCGAGATCACATCACTGTCGATCCTGGGATACCCGAACGCGCTGATCGCAAGGAAGCTCTGCATCTCGCACGGAACAGTGAAGAATCACAGGTACAGGCTCTATCAGAAGCTCGACATCACGACGGAGCGCGAACTCTTCGCCATGATCCTGCAGAGCCTGCTCGAGCAGGATGCACGACCGGCATTGATTGTCGGCTGAACTCCCTGTCATCAGGGAGCCATGACGGCTGATCGGCACCGGGCAGTTTGCGTGTGCGGACAAGCGGCACTGTGACCGGGGACACTATTGTCATCTTCGGTGTCGCCGCTAGCCTTGTTGGACAAAGAGACCACCGCCCGAGAGTTTCGGTTGCTGTGCGGCGGTCTGGAGCGAGGAGGCGCATCACCATGCACGGAAGTTCGGAACCACTTGGAAGCAGGCTTGTGGCCGACTCGGACATTCGTCCATTCCCTCTGGAGGAGTATGAAGAACGCTGGAAACGCGTTCATCAACACATGAAGACGCAGGGTCATGAGGTGGCTGTGGTCTGGGGCAAGACATCGGGCGTCTATGAACGTGCAGGCGACGTGCTTTACCTGACGAACTTCTTCTCCACCCACTCCGGCCAGGAGCCCGACACCGCCCTCTGGAACGCGCGTTCGTACTGCGCGGTCATCCTGCAGCCGGGCCAGAGTCCGGAACTGGTGACCGACGAGACAGAGCCTCGGTACGATCAGATAGCGACCGATCGCTTCAGCGGTCTCTACGATCCGGTTGCGGGACTGGCCCGGATTCTGCGTGAGCGCAACATCAAGGGGCGCGTCGCGCTCGTCGGCAGCGATTGTCTGCCCATGAAGTACTGGCTTCAGCTTCAAGCGGCGACTCCCCAGATCGACTGGTTGGTGGAAGATGATCTCGTCCGCGACGTCCGTCTGATCAAGAGTGCCCGCGAACTGGACCTCTACCGCGAGGCTGGCGAACACGTGACCCGTGCCCATGTCGCCATGATGGAGGCGCTCATCGCCGGAGAACCCGAATCGGAAGCGGCATCCCGGGCCGGTGCAATCCTGCTCGAAAGGGGTTGCAACTGGCATCGCATGGCCATCTCGCATGGTGCTGTGAGCCAGTATCTGGAAAGCGATCCGATCAACGGTTTCAGCACCAGGGCTCCGCAGAAGGGCGATATCGTGCACGGGTTCATTTACGGGCCGATCTACAAGGGCTATTGGCTCGATCCCGGCCGTACCGCGGTATGCGGCGGCAAACCGAACGCAGATCAAAAGCATCTCATCGAAACCCTTGTCGACGTCATGGCGAAACTCATGGCAGCCATCAAGCCAGGCGTTGCCGTGATGGACGTCGCCCGATTGGCAGATGACCTCTCCGAGAAGTCCGGCTACCAGTCCGATGTCCTGAAAACGAGCTGGCCCTACTACGGACACAGCGTGGGGTGCATGTGGGAAGCGCCCTACATCGAGACGCGCCTGTGCAAGGAGGAGGACGTGTTTCTCGAAGGCATGGTGCACAGCGTGGAGGCGTTCTACGAAGCGGACGGAGTGGGATCCGCCACCTTCGAGACCAACTTCATCGTCACCGACACCGCAGTGGAAGAGATTACCACGGCGCCTCACCTCTTCTGGTAGCCTGCCGTCCTGACGCAACCGCGCAAATCCCGGCCCTGGTGGTGGCCATCGATGCCGGCTTGTTGGCAGCCCGGGGAGGTCATGTTTCCCGGTGATGAACGCCCAGGAGCTTGAGAAGGTCACCCAACCGTGACACGACGGCGAAAAGTCCGGCGGCGATGACAAGGAAGGCCAGTGCGACGGCGCCCATGACCGGTGTATAGCCGTAGCGCAGGCTGTTGAAGATCTTGATCGGCAGGGTCTCGACCGTGAATCCGGCCACCATGAAGGCAATGATGTACTCGTTGAGGCTGAGGACGAAACAGAAGGCATAGCCTGCAAAGATGTAGGGAAAGATCAGGGGCAGAATGATCGTGCGGAAGACTTGACTGCGATCAGCGCCCAATGTCGATGCCGCCTCGATCTGTTCCGGGTCAACCGATTCCAGTCCCAGCGAGATCATCATCAAGGGAAGCGTCGTCAGGAATACTCCGTGCCCGATGATCGTGTTCGCGATGTTTCCGTAGAACCCCGTTGCCGAGAAGAAGATCAGCATGCCGAGGGCGGAGACGACCGGCGGCAACATGAATGGGAGCAGCCCGACCGTGTAGAGCGCCTTGGCCCAGTAGGTCTTGCGAATCCACAGGCCGTAGGAAATCGGCAGGGCGATGGACACGGCAATCAGGCCCGCCACCGTTGCAATGACGAGACTGTTGGCGATCGGTCCGAGCCACTGTCCGTGCGTCACCAGCTCCTCATACCAGCGCAGGCTGAATCCCTGGGGCGGGAAGAAGAGCGCCTTTTTCTCGTTGAAGGACACGCCCGAGACCACGACGAGCGGCAGAGCAAGGAACAAGAGGATCAGCCCGATGAACAGAGCCTTGCCGAGTGAGATCATGGCGCACCCGGATTTTGCCGCCGGCTCCAGCGGACCGTGAGCCAGATCAGAAGCAGGCACACCGCGATGAGGAAGTTCGCCATCGCCGCCGCGAAGGGAATGTTCGCCTTGAACACGGCCTGGTCGGTGATGAGAACCGAAAGCGTCCATTCGGACGGGCGACCCAGCATCTGCGGCAGGATGTATGCGCCGAGCGTGAAAACGAAGACGAGTATGATGCAGGTCACGATGGTGGGGCTCAGGACAGGGATGACCACCGTGAGGAACGCTCTCCCCGGGGAAGCCCCCAAGGTCATCGCAGCTTCGACAATCTCGCGATTCAGGCGCGACATGGCCGGGTACATCATGAAAATCGCGTAGGGAAGCGCAATGTAGATCATGCCGATGAGAACGGCGCCCAGGCCGGGGAACCAGGCCTCGGGCCGCTCGATCAACCCAAGGTACTGCAAGTAGCTCGGAAAGCCTGCCGTGCGTGACAGCAGAACCGACCAACTGAAACCAAGAATCACCTCCGACAGGGTCAGCACGCAGAGCAGGAAAATGACGATCAGGACCTGCCCGGAGCGGCTGAGCTGTGTGACCAGGTAGGTGAACAGAAATCCAATGCTCACGCAGATGACGGCGGAAAGGCTGGAGATCAGGAGGGATACGCCGAGGCTTCTCAGGAACAACGGCATGAGGAAGTGTGCATAGTTCGCCAGTTCGAACGCCGGCTCGTAGGTTCCTCCCTGCACACGGTGAAAGACGCTCACGACCGCCATGATGGCGAAAGGCACGACGAAGAAGACCCCGAGCGCCAGGGTCGGAAAAACAAGGAACCAGGTTCCTGGAATCATCCCGCGCACCCCGATGGGCAGCGGGGGCGTCGGGGAGGGCGATGAGTCCCGATCGACTGTTGGTCTCTCATACCCGGCACAAGCGTCTCCCGTCACCAGTCAGGCGATGTTCTGACTGACACCGTGACAGGGAGCGTTCCGGCCATCCGCCCTCCCCGATGCGGCATGCTCCAGGGCTCAGATGCCGACGATGGTCTCCGTCCAACGATCGTTGATCCAGTCGCCCCATTTCACATAGTTGTCGTAGCGCGGAATGATGGAGGGAACGTCCGTCGAGACCATGGCCCATTCCTCGTCCGTGAGGTCGGTCATGTCTCGGGGGATGCTCGCGGAAAGCCCCAGACTGCGCACGAGGGCGGCCTGAACGTCCGGACGAAGGGTGTAGTTGATGAAGGCCGCTGCCTCGTCCTGCAACTCCGAGTTGGCGGAAACCGCCCAGAAGGCAGAGTTGAGAAGCGCTCCTTCCTGAGGAAATGTGCGTCGGATCGGGAGACCTTCGGCGACGGCGACGGTCGCCACGTCATTGTAGTACTGTCCCATGGGTATCTCGCCGGTCTGCAGACCCTGCTGGAACTGCGCCTCATCGCGGTACCAGAGTTTGACGTTGTCCTTGAGCTCCGAGATTTTTTCGAGCACCTCAAGGATGCCATCCTTGGTATCGAGGATGTCCTGACTGCCAAACCAGGTCTTCGCGGTGACGTCGATGAGATAACCGATATCAGGCTGCGCCATGAGTCCGAGCCGGTCGGCGTTCTGTGCATCCCAGAGAACCTTCCAGGACTTCGGAGCCTCCCGATAGACATCAACGTTGCTGACGAGAATGATGTAGTAGAAGGTCCACGCCAAGCCTCCGATCATGCCGTCGGCCGAACGATTGATGGCGTGGCCGGGAAGGTTCGCGGAATTTGGTATCCTGGCAAGGTCGAGAGGCGCCCAAAGGTTGTTGGTGTAGCCGCGCGACATGGGAATATCGACCAGTGCCGAGACATCGGCAACGACGCGCCCGGCACGGGAGGCCTGGTCGAGCTGTACAAGCCAGGCGTCGCCGATCGGCTTGCCGATCGATTCTACGTCGATCCCGGTCTCTTCCGTGAAGGCGGGATACAGAACCTCATCCAGAACGTCCTGAAAGAATCCGCCCCAGGACGCGACCTTGAGCGGCCTGTCTGCGGCCCGCAACGGACGGACCGAAGGCAGGGCCATTCCTGCTGTCAAGGCAACGGCGCCGGCCATGGCGCCGCGTCTGGATACTGATGTCGGATTGTGGTGCCGGTTCATGATGGTTCTCCCTGTTGTCGGATGGTTTGCCGGAACGGGCCTTAGTGTCAGGGGCCTGTAGAGTCCGCCCGCCTGCTCGTTACCACCCTCGACGACCAGAGAGTGGTCACTGTAACGTCGCTCGCGTCATCGCAGGCAAGGATAAGGATGCCGTGGGCTGTCTCCCGGGGACCGGCGACGCGCCCAGGGGTATGCCAGCCGCGAAGCCGCGGAGTTTCCCGTCGAAGTTGCAGCTCGGGTCGCGCAACATCCTGTCCAGCATGTCCGTATGGATCTCGTCGGGAGAGACCGGATTCGCGCGGATACCCTCGACCGCAGGATCGAGAGCCGGGCAGCGAGTCATCTGCACGACAGCGCCCTTGCGCAACGCAACGGGCGACGCAGCCCGGCTCGCCATTGAGGCCTCATTGCGAGGCCGCGTTCTCCGTTTCGGCCAGCGACGGGAACACTGGCGCCCCGCGCCGCAAAGGCACGCGCGCTGGCTTCGCCGATGCCGGAAAAGTCCATTCGTGGTCTCTCCACCGTGTGCGAACCGGCTCAGTTGCCGGCCTGTGGGAAGGCTGCGGTACCGGCCGAGCGCCTGCTCTTGGCGACTTCCGGAACTCTCGGAGCGTTGATGCCGCACCGGGCAACGGGCACCACGGCCTGCGAACTGACCATGCGCCTGCTCGCGACGCCTCTCAATGATGACTGGAGGCACCATTGAGAGGGAAATGCGCTCCTGAAGGTGGAAAGCAGGCAGAGAAAGCTGTGCCTGCGGCGTCTGATTCCGGAACGCCGTCACGGATCACGCCATGCTCGCCGACGCCGGCGATCGGGACAGGACATCGCCACTGCAGCATTTGCCGCAGGCTGCATGGAGCGCTCTTCTTCACCTGTTCGCTGTTCCCGCGCCACAAGCTCGCATTCCAAAAGGGCGAAGACAATCTGTCGCGCCATCAGAGCCCGGCAACGATCACGCGCTTGTGCTGCAGGACCTGCGGCAGTCAGGTCGTCGGTCCGGAGGATGACGCAAAGGACCAGATTCACGTTTCGACAGGCACGCTCGATGACGGGACCCATTCCGGACATCCAGACACTGCCTGTCACCATATCCTTGTCGCGTTGAAGGTGCCACGACATGATATTGCCAACGATCCTCTCCGCTGCGACCGCTCCCCGGAAATTGGGGGGGAGGGGCGCTTCTTTCAGGTGCCTTGCGCGGTATGGGGGAATCGTTGATAAGGTTGCCTGATCGACAGGAGATGATCTCGCCTCCCGACATGGCGACAACAACTCCAGAAGTTCCGGAGAGGACCTCGAACACGCTTGCAGCGGGCGGCGCGGGACCGCTGGGAAACCCCGGCGTTATCGCGTCAGGCGACGGGCATGACGACCTCGTCCTGTGCCGCTTCGCCGCCGGAGTGACGGTCTTGCCGGAGTTATGAGGGTGCGGACCCGTTTTTCGACGACGATGCCGTCGCGTGAAGGTGTAAAACTGCGGGAAGGGGTGGCGCATGACAGCACTCGATCACGCGATGGCATGGGTCCAGGGCGAGCGCATGGAAGGAGCGGCGGTGACAGCGCTGGCCGTTGTCCTCGTGGTCTCCGCCGGGTTGCTCTGGATGTTTGCGGTGACAGCGGCGTCGCGCGCCATGATCGCGCCACTGCTGGTCGTCGGCGTGCTGATTGTCGCCATGGGCATCTGGATGGAAATCCTCAACATGCAGCGGACCGGCGCCTTCGCCGAGGCCCATGCCCTCGATCCGTCCGCCTTCGTCGAAGGAGAGATCGCCCGCGTTGAAGGGTTCATGACATGGTACCTCTACACCATGGCAGGCGGTTGTGCTCTCATGACGGCCGGGCTGGCGGCGTTCTTTCTGGCGCCGTCGCCGATGTGGAAGGCGATCGGGCTCACCATGATCCTGGTCGGCGTCACCGCGCTGTTCGTCGACCACTTTTCGAAGGGGCGCGCTGTCTTGTATCTCGAAAGCCTCGTTCAATTCGCAATCCCGGCGCCGGCGGGTTCAGGCGACAACGCCGTGGGGGTGAAGTAGATGCCGGCCAGGGCTTTCGTGCGCAGCAGCCGGAAAGGCTGCCGCGGCGTGTGATGCCGCCCTTGACTGCTGGCGCCGCGACTGCTGGCGCCACGCCCGCCGCAGCGCAGCGCTCCCTGCCTCTATCGGACCGGCGCCGTGAGGTCGTTCCATGTGTGGAACTGGGAGACGATGTACGTGCAGTAGAGGACCAGCAGCAGCAGTCCCTCGCGGCGGCGCAGGGGCCAGCCGACGAGCAGCAGCGCCACCAGGGCAAGCGTCATTGCGCCGAGCGCCCAGAGGTCGAAGTCGACGATCTTCGCGGAGAAGGGCACGGGCGCCACGAGTGCCGTGGCGCCGAGGATGCCGAAGAGGTTGAAGATGTTGCTGCCGATGACATTGCCGATGCAGATGGCGGCCTGCCGGCGCCAGGCGGCGACCGTCGCCGTGGCGATTTCCGGCAGTGACGTGCCGACCGCCACGAGGGTGAGCCCGATCACCTCGTCGGCCACCCCGGCCGCACGCGCCAGCACGGTCGCTGCGTCGACCAGCAGTTCCGCCCCGGCCGTCACCGACAGCAGACCGCCGGCGACACACCCCAGTATCAGCCACAGGCGGGTGGGCAGTCCGCCCATCGACTCCGCTTCCTCGCGGTGACGCTGCGCGACGCCGTCGGCTCCGGCGCCCTGCCACAGGGAGAGGGCGAGATAGCCCGCGAGGGCGGCCATCATCAGCGCGCCTTCGCCGGCATCCGCCGCACCGCCAAGGGCCACGATGATGAAGACCGCGGTGAAGGCCGCCATGACCAGGCCGTCACGCCGCACGACGCGCGGACTGACGGCCAGGGGAAAGACCAGCGCCGCCAGGCCGAGGATCAGCATCATGTTCGCCAGGTTGCTGCCGATGACGTTGCCGACCGCGAGACCGGGAGCGCCGGCCAGCGCGGCGTTGATGCTGACGAGAAGCTCGGGCAGCGAGGTGCCAAAGCCGACGATGGTCAGACCGATCACCAGTGGCGGCACGGCGAAGCGCCGGGCGAGCGCGACAGACCCCCGGACCACCGCCTCGCCGCCGACAATGAGGAGCACGAAACCGGCAACGAGGGAGACAAGGATCATGGGTCAGCCATCGCCAGGCAGGGATCGGGAAAGGCGCTTGGGCGCGGCCCGGCCACGCCGCCGCCGACTGATATAGAACGCAGGAGCACCGGGTGCCAGACAACCTCAACCCTGCCGCCCGTGCGCCTGTTCGCAGGCGGAGTATGGACGATGCGCAAGTCCCGTGCGCCGGGACTGCACTGCGATACCCTCATCTCGCGGTGCGCACGCATCGTTGACCGGCGTGCGCCTCACGTTGTCGGTCTGTGACCCATTGCGGGTCGGTGCGTGAATGTCTGTCGCGGGACGTCTGGACAGCATGTAACTCCCGATGTTTATTTGCGGGCACCCGGCTCGCCGTTCCCGTTCGCCATGTTCGAAGAGCATTCATGTCTACCTTGCCCACCCGCCTCTCATACCTGCTGAAGCACGAAGCCGCCGGCGGTGTGCTTTTGATGCTGGCCGCCCTCGCGGCGCTGGCGCTCAACAACTCCCCGCTCGCCTATCTTTACGACACCCTGCTGACGGTTCCGGTGGTCGTGCAGGTCGGCGCACTGGGGCTTGAGAAGCCGCTTCTGCTCTGGATCAATGACGGGCTGATGGCGATGTTCTTCCTGCTTGTTGGGCTGGAGATCAAGCGTGAACTGCTGGAGGGCAATCTCTCCTCGTGGCAGCAGGCCGTGCTGCCGGCCCTTGCCGCGGTTGGCGGCATGGTGGCGCCGGCGCTGATCTACACCGCCTTCAACGCCGGCAATCCTGCCGCACTGCGCGGCTGGGCAATTCCCGCTGCAACGGACATTGCCTTCGCCATTGGAATCCTGGCCTTGCTCGGCAGCAGGGCGCCGGTGGGGCTGAAAGTGTTCCTCCTCGCGGTGGCCGTGATCGACGATCTGGGTGCGATCCTGATCATTGCAATTTTCTATACGGCAGATCTGTCGTTGACATCGCTCGCCATCGCAGCCGCCGGAGTCACCGTGCTGCTGGCGCTGAACCTGATGGGAGTGACCCGCTTTCTGCCCTATGTGCTTGTCGGCCTCGTCATGTGGGTCGCGGTGCTGAAATCCGGAGTCCACGCAACCCTTGCCGGCGTGGTCATTGCGCTCCTTGTTCCGCTGCGCGTGGATGATGCCTCCGCAGAGCCGCCACTGGTTCGGGCGGAACACGGCCTCAAGGGGTTCGTCGCTCTGTTCGTCATGCCGGTCTTCGCCTTCGCCAATGCCGGTGTCCACCTGGGAAGCCTGTCACCCGGCGATGTTCTCTCGCCGGTCCCCCTCGGCATCGCCGCGGGTCTGTTCTTCGGCAACCAGATCGGCATCTTTGGCCTGACGTGGCTCGGGGTGCGGCTTGGATTGTGCCGTCTGCCTCCGGGGGTAGGCTGGCTGCATGTCTACGGCGCATCGGCTCTGGCGGGTGTTGGTTTCACGATGAGCCTCTTTATCGGCACGCTTGCATTCGATGACCCGGCTCAGCAGGCGGCGGTGCGGCTCGGCGTGCTGTCAGGCTCTCTGATGTCAGGTCTCCTGGGGTACGCAGTCCTGCGCTGGATGGCTGGCGACGGGCGCACCCACAGCGGTGCCGGATTGAACGAAGCAGTGTCCTGACGGCAGCGCCGGCCATGGCGAAGCCGCTCGTGCGCGTGTTCCTCATGCCAGGAGTGTCGCGACAACCGTGGTCGCGATGACCAAAGAGCAGGCCACGGCTGCGTTCGGCGATTCACGCGGCGCATGGCATGCGTCAGGCAGGGAACGGCTCGCGACGAGTCACGATGGAAGACCCTGGCCGGCCGCTCTTGCGCGCAGCGGATGGCGCGACTATTTCATGGGTCGTGTCCCTGGCAGGAAAGTTGGGCGAAATGCGACCCGGTGCCCGAATAGTGCTGACGATCGCAGTGTTGTCGTTTGTGACGGGGGGCTGCTCGATGTTCGGCGGCAAGGCGGCGGAGGAGCCCGCCTATCGAATCGTTCTTGACGATGGAGCGGTTCAGATCCGCGAGTATGGTTCCTACGGCGTTGTCGAGACCGTGGTGGAGCAGCCGTTCGAGGCGGCGACCCGGGAAGGTTTCAGGCGGCTCTTCGACTATATCTCCGGTGCCAACCGGGGAACGTCGAGGATCGAGATGACGGCGCCGGTTGTCGCCGCGCCGGAAAGCGTCGCCATGACGGCGCCTGCCCTGGCGTCGCCCTCACCGACGAACGGTTCTCATGGCGACCTCGAGGACCGTGCCGGCGCGGGCTGGACGATCGCTTTCGTGCTGCCCGAAGACCTGACTGCCGCAACGGCGCCCGAACCCGTCGATGAGCGCGTTGCACTGCGCGACGTGCCGGCACAGCGGGTGGCGGTCATCCGGTTCGCGGGACTGTTCCGCAACGCGCCGGCCGAAGCGCTGCGTCGCGATCTTGCCGCCTGGCTGGAAGCGCGCTCTCTGGCGCATGAGGGTGATTGGCGGATGGCAGGATACAATCCGCCCTGGACACTCCCGCCGCTGCGGCGCAACGAGGTGATCGTCACGCTGAGTGGCAACGAGTGACGCGCTCCACCCCCGGCCGCATCATCACGGCCATCTGTATTCGGCCTCTCCCTCTTGCCCTGCCTCCCCGCCCGGAGATGCACGAAGGGCGATTCGCAGAGCGACGCGTCGACTCCGCCACGTGCCGTCTTGAGCCACGATCCACGCCGGTGATCGGGGGCTTTCGGTCGATCGCCCCTCGTGACATCCTCGCGATCTCACATGGACCTGCAGGCTCGCGATGTCCGGCGCCTCAATGGCCGACGCGGGCGGTCCCTTGTCTTGCGGAGGACGGGGCATGGCCGACATCATTGATCAGCACGAGGCCGCGCGGCGGCTCGGCCTGACGGTCGAGGAGGTCACCTACCGTCTTGACTACGGGCAGATGATGGGCGTCGAGGTTGACGACGGCTGGCGTATCGACACGCGCGATCTCGAGTCGTTCAGACGGAGCCTGGAACTTGGCCGTGCCATCGTGGCGGCCGGAAAGGCGCCCGTGGAGAGCAAGTCGCCCACGGAATTCCGCGAAATTTCACCGGATGAATCCCCTGGCTGGCGGCGCAATCCCGAATACGGGATCGATCTTGTCATCGTGCCAGTCAGGGTCGAGGTCCGCTGCGCGAATGCCACCGTTGCGGCCAGCGATCGTACCCTCACGGTCATGGAACTCGGGCACGGGGCTGTCTACTACATGCCGAAGGTCGACGTGCAATGGTCGTTCTTCACGACCAGCACGCACGCCACCTATTGTCAGTACAAGGGATTTGCGCGCTACTGGACCCTCCAGGTGGGGTCCAGGGTCGAGGAGAACGTCATCTGGGCCTATGACGAGCCGCACCGGGAGGTCGCCGGCCTGAAGGATCACGTGGGTTTCTACTGGCACCGCATGGATGCCTGGCTCGAGGACGGCGTCATGGTCGAGAGTCCCCGGGACATCGCCGGGCGCTGCGATGCGCGGCGCAGTTTCCGGGCACTTTATCCAGATCTCGCCCGCCAGTGGCACCCCGAGAAGAACCCCAACATCAACCCCTACGAGTGCGCACCGTGGTTCCGCGCAGATGTCTGGTGGCAGGACGACAGCGGCCATGAGTGGCGCCAGCCGATCCGCGAGCGCGTGCTTGGCCACCCGCCCGTTCACGAGCCCCGGTAGCGATCCGTTGCGCCACCCGTGAAGAAGCCGCACCATGCAGCAACACCCGGTATCCAGGACTTTCCCACGCGACGGTGATCGTGTCGTTTGGCGCCTCGGATCGCGTGTCGGGATCGTTGATTGCAGCCGATGTGCTGACAGCGGCTTTCCGGCCCGAAAGGCGATTCATTTTCCGAACTGACGGGCCGATGTGGCGGCTGGCAGTCAGGAAAACCAGTGTGGGATGATCCTGCCCGGTATCAGGACGGTCTTGCAATGGCGCCCGGGCCTGATGCCGGAGCGATCCCGGTGCCGTTGATGGCCGAGAGTGCGACTCCGCCACAGCCGATCTCGATCTTCGCCGTGTTGATCACGGCGCCGGATCCGGTGGTGACGCCGCAGCCGGTCAGTGCCGCGCGGTCGAAGGGCATGTCGTTGCGGATCTTCACGAGTGCGTGTTCGTGGACGGGCATCATCTCGGCGAAGGCGGACAGAGTGAAGAACGGGCTGACGCCGTTGCCGGGACGCGGTTCCTCGTCGTCGCGCGACACCTCGGGATTCCGGCAACTGAAGGGTCGGCCCGTCGTGCAGTATTCGCAGTGACCGCAGAAGACGCCGGGACAGGCAATCGCGTGATCGCCGGATCTGGAATGGCGCACCCCTGACCTGGCGGCCTCGCTTCCGAGAACGGCTGGCAAGGGAGCGGCATGCTTGTCTTCGATGTCGTGGAGGTCGCTGTGGCATGCGCCACACGCCGCCGTGCGGACCGGGACCTCGCGGGACTTCGGTTTCGAGATCGGCACATCCTCGATGACAAGCGGGGTCTTGACCTCGCGCAGCACCGCTGCCTTCATGGTATGCTTCTCGGGCTGTACGCCGGATTTTCGTGCGTGCGACAGGGGCTGTCGAGTGAAGCCACCGGCAAGGAGAGGTTGCGCAGGATGCCGCATGGCGATGTGGTGCCCGTTCCCCGGGAAGCGATCGATGACTTTCGCCGTGACGGCGCCGTCATGCTGAAAGGGGTTCTTGACACCGGCTGGCGGCGCCAACTCGAGAAGGGCATCGCAGTCCTCAAGGACAATCCCGGCCGCCACAGGGCGGACTGGATCCGCGACGAGGCGACCGGCAATCATGTCCTTTTCGATGCGGCCCTTGTGCCGGACAATGCCCACTTTGCCTCGGCCATGCTGTCATCGCCACTGGGCCCGATCGCGGCCCGCATGATGGAATCGCCCACTGCCCTTGCCTTCTACGTCTCGATGTTTCTTCGTTCGCCCGGTACCTCGACACCCACGCCGTGGCACCAGGACCAGACTTACTGGTGTGCCGAAGGCCGTCAGGCGCTGAGTGTCTGGACGTGCCTCGATCCGGTTCCGGATGGCACCGAACTGCAGTTCGTGCGCGGATCCCACCTCTGGAAATGTCCGCTCGCACAGCCGTTCTTCGAACACGAACAGCTTGGCGGCGTGCGCGATGACGGCTCCGGCGATACCGTTGCCATCACCGACTTTGCGACCAGCGATGTCCACGACGTCATCGGCTGGCCCACGGAACCCGGCGACATCGTGGTGTTTCACGGCATGACGGTCCACGGCGGATCGGGCAACCTGCCCGACGGCCTTGCACGCCGCACACTGTCGTTTCAGTGGCTGGGCGAGGATATCCGGGTTGCCACGCGTCCCGGTGGCTGTTCGCCGGACTGGTTGCCGGAGTTCGCCAGCCATGGCGTGGAGCCGGGCGATTATCCATGGTGCGCCATGTGTCCCAGGGTTTCGGTTGACGGGGTGGTGGCGCACCGGGAAGCACGGCTGTCATGACCAGTATCGGATTGCGTCCCGGGCATTTCGCCGCCGCGGGCCTGGCGGCTGTCGATCTGCCGTTCACGCAAGAGGAGTACTGCGCGCGCCTCGGGAAGCTCACCGCCATGGCCGTCGACGAGGGAATCGATCTGCTCTGGGTGACGTCGCCCGAGGGCGTTGCCTGGCTCCACGGCTTGACCTCCTCGTGGTACAAGGCTCAGGTGCCGATGCGATACCCGCAGTGCTACGGCACCGCCGTTCATGTCGCCAGCCGGCGATTCATCCATTTTGACAATCCCACCGAGGAACCGGTGCTGGCGCTGACCTCGCGGTCACGGGACAATCGCTGGCTGCCGGATCGCGAGGCGGGTCCCAACATTGCCTTCATTGTCGAGGATCTGAAGCGGGAGGGGTGGCTTTGCAGCACCGTCGGCATGGAGTTCCGGAGCTCCCTGCCGAACCGCGCCATCAGCACCACGTTCGAAGGGGCCTTTCTTGCTGCCGGCGCCCGCCCGGTCGACATGAGCGCCATGGTGCGCCGCGCCCGGCGGGTCAAGTCCGCCGCGGAAATCGCCTGTATCGAGCGGGCCATGGAGATCTGTGACATCAGGCGATCGTCGACAATCTCGAGCCCGGCATCACCGAACTCGCGCTCTTCGGCAAGGTGATGGCCGCGATGATGACGGCCGGCGGCGAGTTTTCGGCGCTCATGCCGATCTTCAACGCCATGCCGCTTGCCGGGTCGAAACCGATGTCGAGCGGTCATGCGATGGCGTCACGCAGGGTCATCAACACCGGGGACGTGCTCGCTGCAGACCTCTGTGGCGTGTTTCACCGCTATCATGCCAATGCCTTGCGGGGATACCATGTCGGCGATGATCCGCCGCGCGACCTCGTGGAGCGCTACCGCCTTTCGGGCGGCGTCTTCGGCGTGATCAAGCGCGATGTCAATCGCCTGCTGCGCTCCTGCTACGAGGAGACGGGCCTGTGGTCGATGACGAGGGATGGGCGCTGGGCTATGAACTCGGCTGGTCGTTGCCGCCAGACTGGGTCGGGGATTTCTACTTTCACCTCGGTGATGACCGCTGTCTCGACCGGGTTTTCGAGGACAACATGGTGACCAACTTCGAGAGCCTCTTCGACACCCACCTCATCGATACCCTCGTCTGCGGCACAAACGCAACGAGGGTACTCTCGAAGACGCCGCTCGAACTGATCGTCGTGGGGTAGGGTGGCCGTGCTGCAACAGCAGTCACATCCGATCGCGCGCAGAGGAGGCAATCCATGAGCGAACCGGCCATCGCCGGTCTCCCCGAGACCGAGGCCCAGATTCTCACGGCGCTGGACCGTTTCCTCAGTCGCGAGGTGGAACCCCATGTCATGGCTCTCGAGGATGCCGACGAGTATCCAGGCGACATCGTCGAAGGCATGAAGGAGATGGGACTCTTCGGTTGTGTCATTTCCGAGGAGCATGGGGGTCTGGGCCTTCCGGTGACCACCTATGTGCGGATTGTCGAGCGCATCTGCGAGACATGGATGTCGCTCTCCGGCATTTTCAACACCCATCTCCTGATGGCATGGATCGTCGAGAAATTCGGCACTGCGGAACAACGGGCATTCTGGTTGCCGAAGTTCGCCAGCGGCGAGATCCGGGGTGGCCTGGCGCTGACCGAACCTGGATGCGGCACGGACCTGCAGGCCATCGAGACGCGCGCGTTGCGGGACGGGACGGACTACGTGGTCAACGGCACCAAGACCTGGATCACCAACGGCTACCACGGCGACTGTGTCGCGCTGCTGGTCAAGACCGACACGCAGGCCGAACCGCGCCACCGCGGGATCAGTCTCTTCCTTGCGCAAAAGGGCGAGGGCTTCACGGCAAGCCGCAAGCTCCGCAAACTCGGCTATCGCGGAATCGACACGGCGGAGCTCGTGTTTGAGGACTTCAGAATTCCCGACGACCGGCTGATCGGGGGCAGGGAGGGTCGCGGTCTCAAGCAGGCTCTTGGCGCCCTCGAACTCGGCCGCATCAATGTCGCTGCGCGCGGCGTCGGGGTGGCCAGGCGGGCCCTCGATCTCGCCGTCAGCTATGCGCAGCAGCGCCAGACGTTCGGCACGGCGATCGCCAATCACCAGGCGATCCAGATGAAGCTTGCCGACATGGCGACCAGGCTCGAGGCCTCGCGGCATCTCACCTGGTCCGCGGCTGCGGCGTTCGACGCCGGGGAACGATGTGACATGGAGGCAGGCATGGCCAAGCTGCATGCCAGCGAGACCGCGCTCTTCAATGCGACGGAATCCATGCGCATCCACGGCGCCTACGGCTATTCCAGGGAGTTCGAGATCGAGCGCCTTTACCGTGATGCCCCCCTGCTTGTCATCGGCGAGGGAACGAACGAGCTGCAGCGCATCATCATCGCCCGCCAGCTTGTCGCCCGCCATTCGGACTGACCGCGCCATGGCTCTTCCCCTTGAGGGGTTTTGAGAATTCTTTCGGTCGGGCAGCATGCTTCGGCACCTTGGCGCCGAGGAACTCGATCTCGGGACCGGCGCCATCTTCATGGCGTTGTCACGGATCTCCCGCGCATCGGCCCGAACAATCGGCCAATCGGATACCGTGCCAGCCTCCATCGCACCAACATGGCCGATGTCGGCAACAACTCCGGAATTCACGAAACAGACGGCATGGACCGGTTGGGGTGTGGATTCCTTGCGATGGAGGGGTGCCATGGCCCGGACCGATGGAGAGAAAGGACGCGAACTGGAGGGCGTTCTGCACGAGGCGGCAGGCTGTCTGAGCCCGATGCATGTGGCGGCACTGGTCACCCGTCCCGATGCCGTGCGCTCGGCGCTGGCGGTCGCGCCCGATGTGCTGTCGATGGACGGCGGGGCGCCGAGCCCGTCCGCGTGGGTGCCGGCGAGGCAGTTCGGCGCATGGCGGCGCTTTCCCGAGTCGGCGCGCCCGAGATGCTGCTGACCTCGGACGAACTGGCGGAGCGGGTCGGGCTCAGGACACGCCAGTCGGTGCATGACTGGCTGAAGAGGGACCGGATCGTGGGCTGGCGGGGGGCGCGGCGCGGTCATGTCTTTCTGGCGGCGCAGCTCGAAGAACGGGGCCGGCCGCTCGACGGCCACGCCGCCTGGGCTTGGCTCACGACGGAACTGTCCTCGCTCGACGGGGCGACGCCGCTGACGCTGCTGGCTGCGGGCGAAACCGACCGTGTGGCGAGGGCGGCGGAGGGAGAGCGCCAGGGCGACTTTGCGTGACCGGCGGCCACGATCCGGACCGTCTGCGCTCGCGGCTTTGCGCTGTCCGCCTCGGGTACGTCTTCCGCGTGATCCATCGCGACCGCCGCTCTGCCCCGCTGAGCCGGTTCAGCGATCCGCGGGAACGTTACGCGGTATTCTACGCGTCGGATACGATGCGCTGGGCGTTCTGGGAAACTCTGTGTCACAGTCGCCGGCGCACACTCCCGCAGAGCGAGATCGGTCTGGTGGCATCGATCGACCGGACCGCTCGCGCTGATTGACCCGCGCGGCGACGGGTCGGTGCGCGCCCTGTCGGCGGCCGTTCACGTCGAGGTGCCGGAGGCGGACGGATTCGTGTACCTCTCGCGCTTCACCGGTGATACCTGCGTGGCCGTGTTTGGGCGTTCGGCAGGCTGAGGCTGTTCGGCACTGGCGAGCCCGTCCGTCATGCGGAGTTTCTGGACGCCCTCGACGATTACGGCATCGTGCTCATTCTCGACAGGATTTTGGCTCAATCCGACTGCGGAATGATTGCGCAGCGAATCGGAGATCTGAGGACACCAACAATGACAGCGTTTCAATGGTCTCAAGATGTAATGACCTTGAGATGTTCCTCAAGCGCCTGCCGGATGTGGAGTGCCGCGGACATCGCCCGGTTCGCGCCGAGAGAGCCTCCAGACGGGAAGGGGTTTTATCTGAAAGGCCAAAGATTGTCTGCTGGTTGGACTATCCGCAGTTTTAGCTGTAGCGGCCTGGTGATCGAGGACCAACCGCAACGCACGGCGGGCGATGCGATGGTTGGCAGGGGATCAGGAGAACAGCGCCACCGCACCGATGATGAGCGCGGTACAGCCTAGGACCAGGGTGATTGTCCAGCGCTGATTATCCTTATCTCGTTTGGCCAGATCCGCCCGCAAACGATCAAGGGCACCTTCATTCTCCGCCGTCATCGTCTTCATGCGTTCCTCCTGCGCTTTTGAAGCCAGTTGATTATTGGCACCATTCAGCCAGAATCAAGTTAATTCTGTTGATCTCCCTCTTTTTGAGACCATTCATATCCCTTCTCGATCATGCAGGCCGCTCGATATTGTTGTCTGGAAATTCTGCGATCACTCTTTGAAAGGATGCCGGCTGTCGCCTCAATAGATTTCATCTGGCATTGCAAGAAAACAGCCTCCGCTCCTTCCTCAGTGAGTGAAGGGTGGTATTGAGGTATACTCTTCTGGTCCATGCAACTGGAGATCTGGAGCAATATAATGATGATCACGATGCATGCAACCAGAACACCAAAGAGCTTTAGCTGTTCGATGGCACGTTTGGAAAGTATCACACGTTGTATCCATTTCCACCATAGAGGGGCAGTCGTCAGAAAAACGACCCCGGTAAGGAGTGATCCAATTGCAGAGCTGACGATGGTAGGGAAATCGAACATGATTCGGTCTCTATGAAAATTATGGAACTTCTAGACGTCACTAGGCTTGGTCTCAGTATTCTATGATGTTCACTTGGAGTTGTCCAAACAGGTGACCATCAAGCGGTCGTTTGAGTCGATGAACCTCCTGCTGTGCCATGCCCGAATCCACGCACTGATTTTACATTAATATAGAGTGCTATCTGCCGAGTGCCCGCCAGAAAACCCATAAATTGTTGACAATGTTTTCTAATTCGGCTATTCTTTGTTTGAAGAATGGCGCGATTCGGGTTGTTTGCGCCCGTTTCTGTGTCGAACGAGGGGTTTTCACGGAATCTTCACAGAGGCAGGCATGCGACGGGTACACGATCCGGAGATGGGGTGCGGTCCGCATCGAGGGCATCAAGCTCAACCTGACGTCGAGGGACGACATACCGGCCCTGCTGCCGGGGTTGCAGCATCTCTACAGGGAAAAGAATCTGCGGGACCGGCTGTTCGGTCTTCTTGAGGAGTATCTGTTCCCCGGCATCGCCATGCGTGCCGGCCGGCCGGGCATGGACATGTGGAAGATCCTTCGTGATGGGGGTCATCAAGCAGGGGAGAGGGTGCGATGTCGACCGGTTGCAGGAGCTGGTGAACAATCACATGACGATCCGCGAGTTTGTCGGTCACGCGGACGTCCGGGACAAACGGACATAGGAGGACCAGACGCTGGTGGACAACGTTCAGCCATCTGTCGCCCGCGCTTCTCGTGGCGGTCAACTGGCTGATTGTGGAGAGCGGCCATGCGGTCGCCGGAAAGAAACCTGGCTGAGCCCTTGCGCTCAGCGTTGTGACTCGTCGTTGTTGAGACCGATGTGCACGATCCCACGGACGTCAACCTCCTGTGGGATGCGATGCGCTGTCTGATGCGTGATGCGGCGACGATGGAAGTCGGCCTGACGGCGTGGCGTCGCCTGTCGAAGAAGGTGAAGGGTCTGTTCAACAAGGTGCGCACGACCAGGCGAGCCGTCCGGTGGAACTTGGCGTTCCGGTCTGCCTGATGGAAGATCACCATCGCCGTCATCCTCCACCACGCGGTGATGTGGGATGGCAGCGATGTCGATGATGCGGTGGCGATGGTGACAGGGCCCAAGAGCGCTTTCCCGATCTGCGGGCGGTTGCGTTTCGACCGCGGCTTTCACAGCCCTGCGAACAGGGCCTGATGCACTGCCCGACGGCAATGCCCTGCCGAAGAAGGGCCGCCTGAACCAGGCCGAACGCCGGCGCCAGGAGGACGGGGACTTCGTCGCCAGCACCCGGCAGTGGATGAAGCCACCAACAATCGTGAACATCGTGGTCTCGACCGTATCCTCATCCGGTGGAGCCGAAGGCTTCGAGCGCGTCACGGCACGCGCCCGAGGTCGCCTTCACCATGCACCGCATCGGCCTGCAGCTGCGCCGTCTGACGTCTTCTCCCGGCACACCGGTTCTTCCAGCCCGCCTGATGAGCGGGCAGGAAGCCGCATGTCACGACACCGGCGGCACAAGCAACAGTGATCGCATGCCCTCATGCAGCGCCTGACATGACCTTCTGCGCCGTCAATCAGAGCCGATTCATCGACGCTTCGGTGCCTGGAATCTTGCCGAGGGCGAGCCTGCCGATGCTCAAGAGGGGGTTTTCTGGCGGGGCATGAGTTACACGGACGCACGAGGTCCTGCACGCCAGCGCTGCACGCCGGTCAGCGACCGTCACTGCAGCATCACATCGACATCAGGGGGGGGGGTGAGTAGTTACTGTGTGCGTTTATTAGATAAAATATTGGGATGCTGGTGATTCGACATCTTGCTTGGACATGGCTATCGTGCCTTGTTGTCGAAGTTTGAAGGCCGAGATCCGCGTCCGGATGCCTGGTTGGTGAAAAGGTGTCTGAATAGTTGGGCGGTGGTTCGACTACCGTTCCTGCAGGGGGCAGCAGGCAGGGATTTACACGGAGAGGGTCCATGTCCACGACTGACAACCTAACGCAAGCCGAGGCCGAAATCCCTGAGGAGTATTTCGAAAGTCAGGCAACGGGTGTCGAGCTTGAATCCGATGATTCGCCGAGACCTGATGATCCCGATCCCTGGGATCCAGAAAAGATTCGGATTCACACGAAACACTATTCGCTACGACAGGTGGTGGATATGATCGGTGAGGGTGACATTGACCTTGCGCCCGATTTTCAGCGCCAGTACGTGTGGAAGACCCGGCAGCGGTCGGGGCTCATCGAGTCGCTCCTGCTGGGAATCCCGCTTCCATCGTTCTATTTCAACGAAGACGATGCGGGGCGACTCCAGGTCGTCGACGGGGTTCAGCGACTGACAACGATTTACCGGTATGTGACTGACCAGGCAGAAAAGCTCGGTGGGGTGGCCTATCTCCACGACCTGGAGGGGCAGGGTTTTGATGAGTTGGCGACGCTGTTTCGGCGGCGCCTCAACGGTTCCCAGTTTGTTGCCCATGTGATCGATCCACAGACTCCTTACAGAGTGAAGTTCGACATATTCCGGAGAATCAACACTGGCGGGACTCCGTTGAGCGCCCAGGAAATCCGCCACTGCATGAGCAAGCAGCGGTCGCGGGAGTTCCTGAAAGCACTCGTGAATCACGAGAGTTTTGAAACCGTCACGGGAGGGGCCTTGAGGAATCATCCGCGTATGGCGGACCGGGAAGTGGCACTTCGATTCATCGCCTTTCGCCTGTTTGATCCGGACGACTATGCGGAGCATGGCAGTTTTGACGAATTCCTCGGATCTGTGACGAAGCATTTGGACGACGCGGCGAACGGTGATCTTGAACAGCTCCGCAGCGAATTCGCTCAGGGGATGGTCAACGGCTATGCTGTGTTCGGCGAGCACGCGTTCCGCAAGTGGCCGCGGGACGCAACTCGCAAAAGCCCGATTAATCGCGCCTTGTTTGAGACCTGGGGGACGGTACTCGCGGGATACGAAGAGAATGACGTCCGCAACGCATCCGGGGATCTCGTCAGGCGAGCGCGGGACATGATGACCTCCGACACCGAATTCATCCATTCGATCAGCAGCGCGACCGGTAGTGTTGGCAGTGTTCGGACGCGCTTTGGCAAAGTCCAGGAAGTCGTGAAGGAGGCGGTTCGGTGATCACAGAGATTCACCTTGAGAACTTCAAGCGTTTTCAGGACCTGACCCTGAAGAGCGGGGCTCTGACAGTTCTGACCGGCGCCAACGGAGCCGGCAAGACGTCGATTCTTCACTCACTCCTGCTCGCACGGCAGATGGTCAGGCAACCCGGCCGAAACCACGTCGAATTGAATGGTGTTGATACTCTGGAATTGGGTGGAGCCGAGGCTGTCATTAACCGGGAGGCGAGCGACGACGTAGCCGTGATTGAAGTGCGCGATTCCGAAGGCAACAGCGGCCGCTGGTCATTTCGTGCGGCGAGCAGTAACGATGCGCGTACGCTCAATGCGGTCGTGGTCGAAAGGCCCAACCGCTATAAGGGAGTATTGGCTGGTTCTGCCCCTCAGTTCTGCTATCTCTGTGCGGAGCGCTTGGGTCCGCGTGATGTCCTCGGCGCGAGCGCTGCGGCTGTCAGCCAACTTGATGTTGGCTCGCGCGGCGAGTTTGTGGCGCAGGTGCTCGATTCATTCGGCCGGTCGCGGGTCAATCCTGGTCGACTCGAGGGTTCGTCGAACGAGATGCAACCGACCGGTCTGCTGCATCAGACCGAGAGCTGGATGAGCAAGATCGTCCGGCCAACCCAGATCGACGCCGAATGGTTTCCCAACACGTCGATCACCCGATTGCGATTTAAGACACCAGGCGTTCGAACCGAGTGGACACGCGCACCCAACGCCGGCTTCGGAATCTCGTATGCGCTGCCGATTGTCGTAGCGGCACTGCGTGCGGAAGTCGGAGGGTTGCTTCTCGTGGAGAATCCGGAGGCCCATTTGCACCCGGCCGGGCAGTCAATGATTGGCGGTTTCCTTGCTCAGGTGGCGGCGGACGATGTGCAGATCTTTCTCGAGACTCACAGCGATCATGTGCTGAACGGCATCAGGGTAGCGGTGGCAGAAGGCAGGGCAGCGCTTTCCCCGGATCAGACCGTGGTGCATTTTTTCCAAACTCGGGATGATCAGGGTGAAACCCATAAACCCATGGAACTTAAACTTAGCCGAACCGGACAGTTGTCTGCCTGGCCTGCCGGATTCTTCGATCAGGCACAGGTCGATCTCGCAGTCCTGGCCTCCAGGCGGCGGCGTTCGGCGTGAACGCTCGGTTCGTACTCGACGAGTCGTCCTGGGTGAGGGCGACAAAGGCGGGCGCGGATGTGTTATCGGACGCAGTCGATCGATTGCTTGAGCGGCTTGACGCCGCTCGCGAGCGAGATGAAGGAGTCGCCATGCACAGCGACTATTACGAGGCAGACCTGGGCGGCGGTGTAAAACTCTTCTCGGCACTCTTCGAGCAGGACTGTCCGGTGCGATTCGATCATGACCAGGCAGAGCGGCTCACTTCCGCCCTCGACAGAGCCATGAATTTTGATGACTCTGAGTTGGTTGACTACGAGGCAGAGTTTGGAGGAACTGTCCAGTTTGCGCCGGGCGTGGCATGGGCCCACACCTGCTGTTTGTCGCGACACCATGTAGCCGTTTTGCCTCTGCATCTTGGGAGTGCGCCCCGCGGCAATGTGCCAGTTACGGTGGAGGGTGTTGCCAGGGAGGTCACATTCGTTGTCGAAGAGTCCGAACATCTGGGTTTTTTTCGATCAATCATCGGACTGGAGAGCGCAGACGAAGCGACATTCGCGTGTCTTGCCTCTTCTGCTTTTCCGGCATTGAAGTGGGCGGACAAGGTTTGGAGCGGTCTAGGGGACTTCAGCCGTCCGTACGTCAATGTCCGGGGGCAACTTGTCCTACATTTGGGCGGACTCAGCGATCATGGTGCGGCGTGTTTCCACGAGCATGGCGCCAAGGATCCGCGAGAGCTTTCCAAGATTTTGTCAAATAAGGTTGGTGCCGAAACGTCGGACGAGAATGGGAACACTAAGAAGCACAAACCGTCAAGAAGGGACCGTACGCGGCCTTATCGAGGAGTCGACAGAGTGTTCTGGTGGCACGTCAAGCTGAAGCCGAACATAGATCGCATTTACTTTCTTTATGATCCGCCGTCTGCCGAATCGTCCTTGCCGAAGCAGGGGCGTATCGTCGTAGGGATTTTCAAGGACCACTGCAAACTGCCGTAGAGGAGCAAAATATTCTGACCACCGGACTGATTCCGTACTATTCATGAAGCGCAGCGGGGAGATTGTTGGTGATCCTTGCGGTTTCCACGGTGAGGTGAACCACCCGGCGCACGGCAGAGACAAAGCTCTCCGCGTTGCCGAACCAGGCGTTCGGGTCATTGGCGATGCCGCTTTTCTGGTCGGTCGAGACACGGTAGCGGTCGATGAACCAGCCAAGCGGTGTGCGCCCATTGACCTCGTAGCGATGGGCATCGGAAGGGATGCCGCATAGACGAAGGCCATCGTTGACGATCAGCACGGACCTGTCGTCGCCGGAGAGGCGCATGGCACTCCTGCCGAAGAGCGGGCCCGAAATCTCATTCAGTTCAACCGTGAGCGGATACTCCGGCCCGTCCTCGTAGCCGAGATGGAGCCCCGAGAGTTCCCGGCCGGCCTCGGCGAAGGCGCGGAAGTCCCGGGCCATGGGAATGCGTGGCAGGGACTTTGAAAGATCGTCGGCAAAGCGTTCCCGGTAATCCGGCGCGTGGAGCACGCCATAGACGTAGTCGAAGACGTCATCCTTGCCGATCGCAGGATCGCGGTAGTGTGTCCGGAACCTCACGAGTGCCGCATCGGTGATGTTGTCGACGCGTTCCTGCATTGGTTCCATGCCGGGAAGTGGGTTGGGACCGTCAGGCGCCTCGAAGCGATAGCGCGGGAAGCACTGGCCTTTCGAGATGAGTTCAAGATCCGGCATGCAATCGACCATCAGGACCGAGAACGGTTTCGTCGAGCCGACGCCTGGCACGCAGATCGCCCGGTTCTCTGTATCGTCGGCCGGGAAGATATCTCGAGTTTGTCCGGGCGCTTGTGAAAACGTGCGGTCGGCATAAAGCTTTTGCTTTACGAACGGCCTGTAAGCCACCGTACGCATATACTCTTCAGAAAAGGTGGCGGAGATTCCTTGGCGAAGGCGTCTCTTTAGCTCCCTATCCCACCGGATACACGATGAAAACCGCTCCACAAAGGCGTCGGGATCACTGGAGACACTGCTTTCTTCGCCCCAGGCACGGAGCGCTAGACCATAGGTTTCGACCATTCGTTGTGCATGACTGGCGCAGGCATCGCGCGAGAAGTTGTACAGATAGGCGTCGCGGCCGGTCTTGTAGCCGTTGCTGAACAACTGGAAGACCGCTTCGTCGGTGAGGCCAGCCTTCGCGTCCTTCGATCCCATCGCATGGAACGCCTCGAATGCTTCGTCGCGCTGCGCGATCCAGTCGTGGTGCCGGTCGGGTTCGATCCGCTGCCAGTCGTCGATACCGGTGATCGAGCCTGCTTCGCTCAGGATCCCGAGCTTGCGTTCGCGTGTCAGGCAGTCGCCGATATCGCGATAGAGAATGCGGCAGCCGTCGTGATCGGCATCGGGGTTGCGCACCAGAATGACAATGGACACCGGCGCACGGGAGCCCTGACCGAACACCTTGCCGCCCTCGCGGCGCGAATGCTCACCCTGCGTGCGCTGATTGCCTCGCAGGTTCAGCACATGGATCGCGTTGAACTCCTCCGCGAGACAGGCGCGCACTCCGGAATCGACGTTGCCGTCGATCCACGAGCCGTTCGTGACGAAGCCCACGACACCACGCTCACCGATGCGGTCGGAAGCCCAGCGGATCGCCATCTTGTAGGTGTCGTAGAGACTGTTCTTGAGCGTGGCCCGGGACCGTGCCGCATAGGTTCCGGCAATGCGTGCCTCAAGGCGCGGATAGCTGGCATTGGGGTTGTTGTCGGATGAGCTGCGTTGCCCGACGGACCACGGCGGGTTGCCGACAATGACACGGATATCGAGGTCCTTCTGGCGCGTGCGGCGCTGCGCGTTGTCGGCGAAGAGTTCCTGGAACCTGTCGTCCTGCTCGTTGAGCGCGAAGGTATCGGCAAGACAGATGCCGTCGAACGGCAGATAGTCGCTATCGGTGGCACCCTGGAAGGCCATCTCGATGTTGACCGAGGCGATGGAATAGGCAAGCAGGACGATCTCGTTGGCGTGCAGTTCGGGCGTGCGGCCGTTGCCGCCGAACTTGCGCATGATCTGCTCCGGAGAGAGCATGCCCGACTGCATCATCCGTGTGATGAACGTTCCCGTTCCGGTGAAGGGGTCGAGAATGTGGACGCCGGGCTCGCCCAGGGAACTGCCGAACGCGTCGGCAAGCACGTTCTGGACGGAGTGAAGGATGAAGTCCACGACCTCGATGGGCGTGTAGACGATGCCGAGCCGCTCCGTGACCCTGGGAAATGCCTTGCGGAAGAACTTGTCGTAGAGCTCGACGACAATTCTCTGACGGGCTTCGGCTGACGACGCGCCCTCGACGCGGCGCCGCACCGAGTCGTAGAAGGGATCGAGGCTCTCGGCCTCGACGTCGATCCCTGCAGGCTTGAGCACGTCCAGGACCATCTGCATTCCCTGGCCCACGGGATTGCGGCGTGCGGCCGCAGCCTCGCCGAACAGGGCATCGAAGACCGGCCGCGTCACCATGTGCTGGGCCAGCATCTCGATCGCGTCAGCTTGCGACACCTCGGGGTTGAGATCGTCGCGAAGCGCCCTCAGGAAGTCCTCGAAGATCTCGCGTTCGGCCTCGCCGGAATCGACGATCGCCGTGATGCGCTCGATGTGAGCGCGTGCGATACGGGCGACATCGCCCGCCCAGTCCTCCCAGTAGCGGCGATTGCCGCATTTCTCGACAATGCGGGTGCGGATTGCCTCCGGCAGACCCTCATAGACCATGTGGTACTGTTGCGTCGCAGGGGGCGTGTCCGGATCGGCGGCTGGCCGGTCGTCCTCGCCCGGTCCGTCTGACGACGGGTGCCAGTCGGCAAGCGTGATGATGGAGATCCGGTCGCCGGCCTCTCCCATCTCGAGCCGGTTGAGCATGCCCTCGAAGCGCTCGTCGTGACTGCGGATGGCGTTTAGCATCTGCCAGACGCTTTGCCAGCGCCTGTCATCGGCAAGCGCCTGCTCGGGCGAGGCGGCGGACGGCACCACGACCGGCAGGACGACATAGCCCAGCTTCTTGCCTTCGGCCTTGCGCATGACGCGCCCGACGGCCTGCACGACCTCGATCTGGCTCTTGCGCGGATGCATGAAGAGGATCCCGTCAAGGGCGGGAACATCCACGCCCTCGGTCAGGCAGCGGGCATTGGTGAGGATGCGTATCTCGCCCATCGGCGCGTCTTTGAGGAATTGCAGTGCGTCACCGCGCCTGGTGGCGTTGAAGGTCCCGTCCACATGCCGCGCACTCACCGCAAGGGAGTCGCCGATCCCGATCAACCGTGCATTGGCGTCCGCGATCTCATGAATGCGGCTCTCGAGGCGTTGGGAGGACTTGACGAGGTTGCAGAAGGCGATGGCGCGGCGCATCGGCGCGCGATCGTCCTCGGGAAACTGCTCGCCATCGGTTTTTGCCAGGGCGCGAAGACAGCCGATCATCTTGCCCCGCTCGTCCAGGGTCAAAGGTTCGCCCTCGGAGAACTCGCGGATGCGGATGTTTGCTGCGAGCGACTCCGGAACCGTGAGCACGATCACGCGGTAGTCGGAGAGCAGGTCTCCGTCGACGGCATCGCCGAACCTCGTCTCGTGGAGGACAGGTCCGTAGCGCTTCTCGTCGTCCATCGAACACAGGCTGCCTGCCAGTTCGCCCGCCCGGTTGCGCGCACTTGCGGCATAGACCTTCGGCGTCGCCGTCATGTAGAGACGCCGCTCGGCACGGATCGCGTCGTCATCATGGATGCGCACGAACGGCGAAGGGTCCTCCCCCGGGAGCAGGGCACCGGCCGTGCGATGGGCTTCGTCGGCAATGGCAAGATCGAATGCGGGCAGATCGTGGTTCCGCTGGGCTTGCGAGACGATCCCGGAAGACTGATAGGTCGCGAACACGACGGTCATTGCATCCGGCGCGTCCGGCAGGGCATGTGCGCCAAGTCGTGCTGCATCGGTGGTGGCCGGATAGGCGAGATCAAGAATGTCCATGTCCGTCGTATCGGCATTGGAGCGCCGTGGCCGGCCGGTCTGACTGTCGGAACAGACCGCGAAGGCGCGGATTGGCACCACGGCATCGTCGAACCAGGCCTTCAGGGTCTGCGAGAGAAGCGCGAGGCTCGGCACCAGCACGAGGGCCCGCCCGCCGTTTCCGGCAACCTGCTCTGCGATGCGTAATCCGACCAGGGTCTTGCCCGTGCCGCATGCCATCAGGATCTTGCCGCGTGTGCCAGGCATGGTGAAATGTGCAAGGGCACTGTCGATCGCACGCTGCTGATGCGGACGGGCCTTCGGCGGCACACGTTCGCCGATGTCGCCTGACGCGACATAGGCCGCCCAGTCGATGGGACTCGCCTTGAGGTCGTGAAGACCGATGCGCTGCACGGGCTTGTCCTGGATGCGCAGGGTCTCCTCCACGTTGCGCGACCAGGGACGCCCCGTCGTGTCGATCCAGAGACGGCGGCGGAACTCCGCCCGTCCGGACCATGAGAGAAACGACTCCACCTCCTTCTTCAGAATCGTTCCGCCGGTCTTCAGGAACTTGCACTGGATCGCCGCGAAACAGCCTGGATCGTCGCGAAGCTCCGCCACCAGATCGACACCTGCTTCGCTTTCCGGGAGGCCCCGTTCGTTTGCCCACTCGGCATACGTGCTGACGTTCCGGAACTGCCTTGACTGGACCGGATCCCAGGTGAGGAAAGCGCGACACAGATTTTCGAAGGCCGTCCCTTGCGCCCGTCTCCGGTCGAAGAGAGGCGCGGCCGCTTTGCGTCGCCAGCCGTCAAGGATCTCGTCGAGTGGATGCATGTCGCCAAGCCAGTCTCTTTCGCCCGGCACCATAGCGAATTGCCGAGGCCGGGTGGACTCGGGCCATCATCAAGGGGGAATTGACTGGCCGAGCAGTCCTGACATCACCCCGCCGATCCGCGCGGCGGCGGCTGCGGTCTCGGCATCACCTGTGTGAGCGTAGCGCAAGGTCATGGTCGTCCGGCTATGACCAAGTAGCCGGGCCACGACAGAGAGCGGCGTTCCCTGCATGGCTGATGTGTCTGCCTTGTTGTCACGGTACCGGGATTCTCTGTCAAATGTGCCGGGATTTTGCAGTGACGACCGAGACCGTCATCAAGGGTGACGAACGTGCTGACCTGTCCTTGCCTGTGCAGGACATGACGCAAGGTCATTGAGCAAGGAAAGGACACGCGGGGACGCTGCCCGGGCGTCAGGCGATGAGATAGGCGTGCTCCACGAGACTTGTGACGCCGCGTTTTCGCAAGTCCGAGCGGGCGATGATGTCTTCTTCGCCCAGGTGCCGTACCCGGCGGCGCTCACCAAAGAGCGCCCGCACGTCCGCCTCGTCCAGCGAAAAGGGCGGACCGTCGATCTCGTGGGCGGGGTAGACGAGGCAGACCAGCAGTATCGGAGCGTCGCAGAGTTCGCAGAGGCGCTGCGCATAGCATTGTCGTACGTCAGGCGGCAGGGCGACAAGGGCAGCCCGGTCATAGACGGCCCTGATGCCGGCGAGATCGGCAGCATAGAGTGCGAAGAAGTCGCCTGCGAACAGGCGGAAACCGGGACTGTCGAGGACAGTGTGGCGGTGGTGTCGCGTCTCGGTGACCTCGCGGCCGTGAGCCTGCAGGAACGTGCGCCCCGCAATGGGGCTCAGGTCGACGCCGAGAACGTCAAACCCTTGTTCATGGAGCCACCACATGTCTTCCGTCTTGCCGCACAACGGCACGAACACGGTCTCGCCAGGCTGCAGCTTCAGGCAATCGACGTGACGCTTCAGCGCCGCGTTGATCGCGCCTTCGTGCCATGGGGTTCGGCCCTCCTGCCAGCGCTCCAGCCAGAATTCGTCCTTCATGGGTCCGCGCGCCTGCATTCTTCAGGAATGTGCCGGGCGATCAGCGCAACCTTTCCCGCAATCCAGCCTTCGGCATGTTCCTCGATTCCTTTCGCCGCCGGCGGCCGTGCGTCTTCCCTTCTGTTCATGCGCCACGCTGCCAGCTTCGTCATCACCGCCTCCGGTCAACGGGTTTGCAGGAACCGCGGCGCCGCGTCCGACACTGTTCAGACGCTTGCGCCATCGGCGTGTTCCTTGCCGGCGGTGGCCGTGAACCAGTCCGCGTCCTGCCGCACGGTCCAGAACGGGTCGCTCACCATCGCTGCGGCGGGCGTGTCGATGCCAAGTGTCCGGTAGAACTCCATGTTGTGCGAAGGCCTGGCGTTGTACATGAGAACCGCGGTTCCGCCGGGCTTCAGAAGCCAGCGAATCTTCCTCGAAAGAAGACCGGGATCACCGATATGGGAGGCCACGCCGAAAAGGCCGACCACAAGGTCGAACTGTTGTCCCGGCTTCGGCCAGTAGTCCTCGAAGGTGGTCCGGATCAGACGATCGTGGCATGCGGGGTGCTTGTCCCGGAAGGAGCCCAGCATTCCCCGGCTGGGATCGATGCCGACATAGTGTTCCGGGGGGATGTCCCGGAAGCGGAAATCGACGAGGCACCCGGTGCCGCAGCCGATATCGAGAATGTCGGTTCCAGGCGTGATCTCGAGTGCGCCGTACACCCGCTTGCTCCGCGCGATGTCCGCCTCTGTCTCGTGGACCGCGAGGTCGTAGACGTCGCACAGCCCTGCGTAGGGATCGAGGGGGAGCGCATGAATGGCGCGGTTGACGAGGATGTGATCGAGGCTTGCCCCCATCGTCCAGTACTTGTAGCCGTTGGCGACGAAGCGGCGATACCAGCGGCCTCTGAAGAACTCCTCGACGCGTTCCACCATCCTCATCTTTCGCAGAGCCTCGACGAACACCTCCCCGTCTTCCCATGTGTCCTTGAGGGTGTAGGAATGGGGCGCTTCGGGCATCGTCCTCGCGAAGCGGTAGGTGTGCGTCTCCAGAAGCCAGGTCAGTTCCGCACAGGCCTCGAAGACCTCGTGGCTCCAGTCCGGCGCGGTCTCGATCGGACGCAATCTCCCTTCATGGCCGATCATGGTTTCTCACCCCGGATCCGGCATCCGCCGTCGTGCGATGCTGACGATCGGATGGTGAGGCCGGCATCACGCCGGGTCTGGGCGACGGGCGAATCTGCTGCGATGCAGGCGCTGGTGCGACAAAAGGTTGCGGTATGCATGCGTTGCCCGTTGTGCGCGACGGTGAGGTAGCAGGGGTTCGCCAGCAGGCGCGCGGCTTTCAGAAGACGATGACGTTGCGCAGGGCCTCGCCGCGCTTGACGTCGGCGATGGCTTCGTTGATCCCGTCGAGAGGATAGGTGCGGGTGATGAGTTCATCGAGCTTGAGCCGCCCTTCACGGTAGAGATCGACCAGCCGGGGCACATCCACCCGCAGCCGGGTCGAACCCATCTTGGAGCCGAGAATGCGTTGGCCGGCTCCGGCAATGGCCTGGGTCTCGAAGGCGGACATCTCACCGACCGCCGGCATGCCAACGATGACGGCCGTGCCGCCGGGGCGGATCATGTCCATCGCCTCTTCCATGGCCCGGGCACTGCCGACGGTGATGAAGACGTAATCAGCTCCGCGGCCGTCGGTGAGGCGTCGCACTGCGTCGCCGGCATCGTCCCGGGCGCCGTTCACCGTGGCCGTGGCGCCGAAGGCGCGGGCCGATTCGAGCTTTTCGGCAAGAATGTCCACGGCGATGACCTGGCGGGCGCCGCAGATCGCCGCTCCCTGGATGCTGTTGAGGCCGACACCGCCGGCACCGATGATGACGCATGTGCAACCAGCGGGAATCTGTGCCGTCGAGGCGACCGCGCCAAAGCCGGTGATGACACCGCAGGCGAGGAGGGAAGCACTCTCCAGGGGCACGCACTGCGGCACCGCGACCACCTGCGAGTGGTGCACGACCACCTCTTCGGCAAAGGCCCCGGTACGCAGGCCCTGGAGCACCGCGGTTCCGTCCTTCCTCCTGAGACGTCCCGTGCGATCCACCGGGAACTCGGCTTCGCACTGGGTGGGCATGCTCTGATCGCAATAGAAGCAGCTGCCACAGGAGCGGATCAGTGTCACGATCACGTGATCACCGATGCCAGGAGAGTCGACGCCCGGTCCTGTGGCAACCACCGTGCCCGACGCCTCGTGGCCGTAGACCGACGGCAACGTGCCGCCCCAGGCTCCTTCCATGTAATGGATGTCGCTGTGGCAGATGGCGCAGGCGGCGATCCTGACGCGAAGCTCGCCGGCCTGCGGCGGGTCAAGATCCAGATCCTCCACAACCAGAGGCGCGCCAAAGGCGTGGCACACGGCCGCTTTCATGGCAATGTCCCCATCAAGAAGGACCTCAGCCTCCGGCCCTGACCTCCTGATAGAGATTCTCGTACTTGCTCTCGAACTCGGGTTCGAGGGCCGGGAAGAAGATCGTGTTGGCGATCAGCGACTCGGGATCGGCAAAGCCGAGCTCTTCGAGGCGGTCATCGGGCACCAGGTCATAGGCGGCGAGATTGGCGCTGCCGTAGCCGTAGTTGTCGATCAGCCAGGCCCCTGATTCCGGAGAGATCCAGGCATCGATGTAGGTGTAGACAGCCTCGAGGTCCGTCGCGTCCTTGTGGATGATGAAACCCGAACCCCAGGCAAAGATACCCTCCTTGGGCACCATGTAGCCCACGGGAACGTTCTCGTTCTGCAGGTTCACGAAGGACTGGTTCCAGGAATAGGCGGCGACAATCTCGCCAGCGGCGATCGCCTGTTCCATGAGCGTGACGTCCGACCAGTAAAAGCGCGTCAGGTCGCGCTGCTTCGCCATCATTTTCTGAACCTCGGCGAGCTGGTCATCCGACAGCGTCCACGGGTTGTCGTAGCCCAGAACGAGAGCGGCGACGGCGACGGTGGCTGCGGAGGTGTCGTACCAGGCCAGGCGATTCCTGTAGCGTTCGTCGTAGATGAGCTGCCAGGAGTTCTCCTCGAGATATTCCTCGTCGACGAGGTCGGTACGGTAGACGAGCGACGAGTTGCCGAACTCCGCCGGCACGAACCAGCGCTTGCCGTCAATGATCGCGCCGTCGATGTCGGCGATGCCGGGCGCGATGGTCGACCAGTTGGCGAGCCGGCCGGTGTCGACCGGCTGGATCAGCCCGGCATCGTAGTACCGCTGGATCATGTAGTTTCCGGGATGAATGAAGTCCGGCGCAAACCCGGCGCGGATCTTCTCGAAGGACTCGTCGTCCGAGGCAATGTAGCTGAACTCGGGCGGACCGCCGTACTTCTCGATGTAGCCACCCATCAGTTCGGGCAGGTCGTAACCGGCCCATGTGTGACCCGCGATTTCCCCGGCGGCACGGACGCCGCTCGACACGACGGGCCAACTGACGATGCCAACGCCGACAGCAGCCATCGCCTTGGCCAGGTCGCGCCGGTTCATTGCCATGTCCTTCATGATCATCCTCCTCAAGTGCCGATCACGTGCGGCGTGTTACCGTCCTCCTGCAAACCTGGAGCGGGCGATGGGATTCGAACCCACGACCCCAACCTTGGCAAGGTTGTGCTCTACCCCTGAGCTACGCCCGCGCGGCCACAGGCCGCACAGCATCCCTACACCAGGGCCGCCCGCGGTCGCAAGCACATTGCGCGGGGCCGGGTTGTGGGGCAGAAAGATGTGCTTCAGGCAGAGTCCGGAGGGTGTCGGACGTGACGGCCGCCAGGTCAAGACGCAGTTTCATCTTCATGCCCGGCCTCAAGCCCGCGATGTTCCCCAAGGCGGTCGCGTCGGGGGCCGATATCGTGTGCATCGATCTCGAGGACGCGATCCATCCGCGCGACAAGGCGAGCGCGCGGGCGCAGACATTCGAACTCCTCGCATCGCGTCCCGAGTGCGCCGCCGCCGAGGTCGTCCTGCGGATCAACTCCCTGGCCTCGGGCGAGGGCCTCAGGGATCTCGCCGCGGTGATCGATGCCGGGCCGTGCGGGCCTCCCTCCCTGATGCTCCCCAAGGTGGCCAGTCGGGAAGAGGTCGCCCTGGTCGCAGACCACCTCGATGCGGCCGGTCTCGGGACCACGCTGCACGCCATCATCGAATCTGCCGAAGGGCTTGAAAACGTGGCCGCCATCGCACGCTCGGGCCCGCGGCTGCAATCACTCCTTTTCGGCGCCATCGACTATTCGTCCGACATCGGGGCGAGCAACACGTGGGAGGCGATGCTCTTCGCGCGCTCCAGGGTCGTTCAGGCGGCGGCCCTGGCCGGTCTGGACGCCATCGATGTTCCCTGGCTCGATCTTGACGATATCGCCGGGCTGAAGGCCGAGGCCAGGGCGAGCCGGGCGACGGGTTTCGTCGGCAAGGGCGCCATTCACCCGCGCCAGATCCCTGTCATCCACGAGGTGTTCAGCCCGTCACCCGCAGATATCGAGGAGGCGCGGCGCATCGTGAAGGCTTTCGACGAGGCCGCGACGGGACTGGTGGTGATCGACGGCACACTCATCGAGAGACCCGTCCTGAGGGCCATGGAACGCGTTCTTGAACAGGCCCGGCGCATGGGCTGATTCCAGTCTGCCCGGGCGACATGATGAGCAGTTCAGACGAGGGAGTGACACCATGGCCGCAGAGATCGTGTTCTACACGCACCCCGCGTCACGGGGGCGGATCGTGCGCTGGATGCTGGAGGAGATTGGCGTCGACTACACGACCGAGATCGTCTGCTACGGTCCGTCGATGAAAACCTCCGCCTACCTCGCAATCAATCCCATGGGCAAGGTTCCGGCGCTGCGGCACGGGCAGACGGTCGTCACGGAGTCGGCGGCCATCTGCGCATATCTTGCCGACGCCTTCCCCGAGGCCGGTCTGGCGCCTCCTCAGGGTGCGCGCGGTTCCTACTACCGGTGGCTTTTCTTCGGCGCCGGACCGCTCGAGGCTTCCACCACGAACCGGCACTTCGGGTTCACCGTGCCCGAGGACGGTGTCGGCATGATCGGCTACGGAACCTGGGAGCATGTCATGGACGTTCTCGAGGAGACCCTCGCCGGGGGCGGTCACGTGGCCGGCGGGGACTTCTCGGCGGCGGACATCTACGTCGGCTGCCAGATCGGCTGGGGCATGCGCTACGGAACCGTCGACAGACGCCCTGCCTTCGAGGACTACTGGGAGAGACTGAGCAACCGGAAGGCCTGCCGTCGCGCCAATGCCATCGATGACGCGTTGATGGCCGACCTCACGTCGCCCGGCTGATCCCGCCATGATCATCACCCGCCTGCAGACGTTCTGCAATCACTGGGTCGGTTTCGTGAAGCTTTCAACCGATACCGGCGACGAGGGCTGGGGCCAGCTGTCGACCTACAATGCCGACATCACCGCCGCGGTGTTCCACCGCCAGGTGGCGCCCCATGCCCTCGGACACGACGCCCGCGATTTTGCCCCGCTCATCGACCTGATACCCCGGCGCGAACACAAGTTTCCGGGGTCCTATCTCAGACGCGCCATGGCCGGTCTTGATACCGCGTTGTGGGATCTCGCGGGAAAGCTCGAGGGCAAGCCGGTCACGGCGCTGATTGGCGGAACGCCGGGTCCCTTGCGTGCCTATGCAAGCTCGATGAAGCGTCAGATCAGCCCGCGGGAAGAGGCTGACCGGCTCTGCCGCCTGCGTGACGAGAAGGGCTTTGACGCCTTCAAGTTCCGGATTGGCGCCGAGTGCGGCCGCGACGTGGACGAGTGGCCCGGGCGCACGGAAGAAATCGTTCCCGTCGTGTCGCGGGCCCTTGGCGATGGCGTCGCGCGCCTGGTCGATGCCAACTCCGGATTCTCGGCCGCGCGGGCCATCGAGGTCGGAATGATGCTGGAGGGGGAGGGTGTCTCCCACTTCGAGGAGCCCTGTCCCTACTGGGAGATCGACGGGACGCGCGCGGTGACGAGGGCGCTGGCGATCGACGTCACGGGCGGGGAGCAGGACTGCGATCTGGCCCAGTGGTCCCGCATCATCGACACCCGGGCCGTCGATGTCGTGCAGCCCGACATCATGTACATGGGCGGTCTGACGCGCACCCTGGAGGTGGCGGCCATGGCGGCCTCGGCAGGGCTGCCCTGCACGCCGCACTGCGCCAACCTGAGTCTCGTGACCATCTGCACCATGCACCTTCTGCCGGCGCTCGCCAACGCCGGCAAGTACCTGGAATTCTCCATCGAGGGCGCCGACTACTATCCCTGGCAGCAGGATCTCTTTGTCGGCGATCCCTTCCGGATCGTGGATGGCAAGGCGGCAGTGCCCGACGCCCCGGGCTGGGGCGTGGACATTCACCCGGACTGGCTGACGCGGGCCGAGCACAGGGAAAGCACCCTGGAATCGTGACCTCGCCGGTTGTCGCCGGTCAGCGTGATGCCGGCAGTTTGTCGACGAAGCGGTCGAAACCGGCGATGAAGGCCGCGAGGTCCTCGCCGGCGCGGCGCGGCGCCATCCTGTCCGGCGCTCCGTGGATCTCGAGACCGGGCCAGGGCGCAACGACGGCATCCTCATCGGGAACGGCGAAGAGGCCGATGGAATAGCGCGCGCGGTTTCGCGGCGGGTGGATGCGGTGCAGGGTCGAGGCGAAGCGCCCGCCGGACAGGATTTCCAGCTCATCGCCGATGTTGACGACAAGGCGACCCTCCCGGTGAGGAATGTCGAGCCAGCTGCCGTCCGGGCTCCGGACCTGCAGTCCGCCAACCTCTCCCGGCAACAGGACCGTGATCATGTTCGAATCCCGGTGGGGCAGCACGTCGTCGGGTGGCAGTCCCATGGCTTCCGGTCGTGCCGGATAGTGGTGCAGGGAAATGTTGCTGAGGTGCCGGTGAAAGGACCTGGTGAAGGCGTCTTCTTCCAGATCGAGCGCCATGGCAAAGGCCCCGAGCAGGCGATGCGTCACGGCCATGACGTGTTCAAAGTAGGCGATAATGGCGCCCTTGAAGCCCGTCGGGGTGTCGGGCCAGATGTTGGCAGCGCAGAGCGCGGAGCCGGCTCGCGCTCCGGCGCTGTTCGCCAGATTCTCGTCACCGGCAAAGAAGGCTTCGTAAAGCGGTTGGGGAACACGCGGGTCGCGCTGTTGACCGAACGGCATGACCGGACTGTAGCCACGGTAGATGCCGGACGGTCGCACGCATGTCAGCTTGGTTGCCGTATCCTGGGCGAAGAAGCGCCGGGTGGCGTCAACGGCCGTCTCGGTGACGTGGCGCGGAATGCCGTGACCGCTGACCGCGAGGAACCCGATTGCCGTGCAGCACTGGCCGATCTCGTGCGCCACCCGGCGCCTGGCAGCGGCGTCGTGCGACCACAGGGCGGACATGTCGATGGCAGGGATGTCCGGCTCGTTCATGGACGGTGCCGCGGGTTGCTCGCCGGCAAGTATAGGCGGCCCGACGATGTCATCAATGTCGACAGCCTTCCTGCCGCACCACAGGGTCGTGCCCATGGGAACATGGATCAGGTTTCGGTCTGGACGAATACGTTGACAGAGATACTGGCGTGCCCATGAGAACGTGGACCAGGCCCCCCTGGCCATTCTTGCCAACGACCGCGCCGGCGATGTCGTCATCAAGCACGACAAGATCGTCGAATGCCTCGCACGGGGCAGGTGACCACGTCTTCGATGCCTGCCGGGATTCGCCGATGCCCATCACCGCTTCTGCCAGCCACTGACACGTTCCCGGGCTCTCGACCGTGGCCTCTTCGAGTGGTTGCAGGCCCTTTATCCCGTCCGGGAGCGTCTTGGCCCCCCACCTCGAGCACGCGCGGCCCGCCTGGCGCTGCAGGTCGAACGCCTGTGCCATGGGGAAGACATCACGAAAGCAAGATTGCAAAACAGAGGCTCGGCATCCGCTTGACACCTATCCTCCCGAAGACCCGGCGCCGTGCCCTGATCGCACCCCGGCGAATGTCGAGAAACTCGAAAGATATGCAGGCAGAGTCTGGCGGTCGACCTATCCACTCTGGTGAGGGTCGTGTTGGTCGGATTGCCTTTGTGATGGTGGTCAAGTGCCGACCCAATGCTCGTTCATGTGTGTCAGGATAATGAAATGACAATGAGAACCACAGAGAGTACGAGAAAAATGACCGGGAGTCCGGTTTCAACAATTGTGAGTCTCCAGTAACGACTTTGTTTCTTTCCCTCCTCCAAGAGTTCCCATTCTCGTCGGAAGAATGGGTAGACCAGTTTTTCTTCAAGTTCGTGCAAAGCATCAAATTTTCCAGTGTTGAGCTGACGGTACGAGCGAATGACAATGAACCAGGATATGGACAGCGCTGCGCCGATTATGCCGGCGGCCAGAAGCACGACAGCGATAGGAAAATCTGTGACGCCAAATCTGACGAATATACCGAGGAACAAGGCTAGCCCCACAAGCAGGCTGACATAGATGCGGTTGGCTCCCTCGCGTCTTTGACTTACCCTATCGGTGAGTTCCGCGTGGAGCTTGTATATCTCCAATAGTTCATGGCGTGTCAGGTCGTTCAATTTGCCAGTTCCCTCATTGCTATCACGACTGAATCGTAACGACTCGCCCCATTGTGCACGCACTTGAGTGATCACCCGGGGATCAGGTCGACGGCGTTTCCCTTGAGAGCGATCTGGATGGCGGTGATGGGGTTGTATCCCTGGGCGCTTGCGGACTTCAAGTCGCTGTCGATGCGGCACCCTATGACGGCGTCCTGCGGGGAGCGCAAGCAGCCGGAGATCTTCTGCTTGACCCTGGCCATCCTGAAGTCCCTCTCGGCGCGGTTGGTGGTGGAGGGGACGTCGGCGTTGCGGGCGGACATGAGGACGGCGTCTTCATGTCTGGCGAGGGTTTCGAGGAGGTTTTCGGCCTGGCGATGCGGGGTGCGCGGCGGGACGGGCGGGAGTTCCCGCCGGCCCATGGTGAGGATGGTTCTGTCGCGTTTGCGCAGGGCCTTGACGTCCTTCCTGCAGAGCGTCCTGTCGGGGCTCTTGCCGACCTTGCGCGCGGTCCGGTTCAACAGCGCGAGCATGCGTTGCATCCAGCGATGAGTGTTGCGCATCGATGATGCACTGGAGGTCGCGTTCGAGGTGGCGCCGCACAGTGCGTGGAGGCAGTGCACGAAGGAGGGAGAGCCCGACCGGCGGTCGTAGATGAGGACGCCCCCGTAACGGGGGATGATCCCGATGTCGTTCATGGCGGCGCGCCCCCTGTTGGGGTGGCAGAACATCAGGGTGATGTCTCCCGTGCTGTCGTCGTGCAGCCCGTGGTTCTTCCCGTTGATGCGGATCGAGGTCTCGTCTGTGTGCAGGACCGGTGCCGCGAGGACGGACGCGATGGCGGCCTTTTCCCACCTCTTCGAGGGCGCTGGCCGTGGCGTGTGCACCAGGCCAGCAGTGTGGCCTCGGCGATGCAGCGTCCGGTGAGCGCCTTGAGGGTCTGCGCGACACGCCTGAGGGGCACCATGTGGGCGGCCATCTGGTGGATGGCGAAGGCGATGATGCCATGCCCGTCCTGGAGCGGACCGGGCATGGTGTCGGGGAAGACGTCGCGGGTCTCCTCGCGGCAGTCTCAGGCAGGTCTTGATCGCGGCCTCGACACGGGTGGCGGTGACCTCGAAGACGATGTCCACCAGGGTCCGCGTCTCTCAGGCCCGAGGCCTCGATCGCGATCATGGAGCGCCCACAGCCCGAGCACGCGGTCACCGGTGACGTGCGGGTGGTGCTCGTCTGGCGCAGGGTGGCGTTGTCGCAGGTCTTCTGGGACGTTCCCCTGGAGTTGGTGCGCTTGCGGGCGGTTTCGTCGGTCCCGGTGTCGCCGGACTGCGGCAGGCTGGAGTTGGTTGCAGTCTTCCTCGTCATCTTCTCCAGGAGAACCGTGACCATCAGTTCCATCAGGAGCATGATGCTGTCGATGAAGAGGGCGACCTCCGGCGTGCGCTTGCCCTGGTGGCACAACACGATGAGGCGGTCCGCTCGCTTCTGCACGCGGCCGGTCTGTGATGGCATCTCATGGGCTGTTGGCGGTATCGCCTCCGGTCCACCGGCGGTCTTCCTGCGCCACCCCGGAAAAGTAGGAGCTGGCGCGTTCTTCTGTCACCTTGCGCCACAGGGCGACCGCTTCCGGCGAAGCATCCGCGTGGGGCCTTGGAACCGGCACGTAGTGACCGCAGGCGTCCTCTCCGCAGACGAGCTGCGCGTAGTCGCGTTCGGTGACCACCGGGCGCATCGCCGGGGTCGCAAAGCGCACCACCAGGCCGACGCGCCGGGCCGCGGAACGATTGGGCTCGGATGCATGCATGGTGAGGCCGTGATGAACGGACATTTCTCCGGCCTTGAGCTCGCCGAGTCGCGTCTCGCTCTCGTCGATCTCCCACCTCACGTTCTGACCCCGGGTCAGCAGGTTGTCGGTGCCAAAGGTGTCGTCGTGGTCGACGAGACCGGTCTTATGTGATCCGGGAAGAAAGCGCATGCATCCCATCTCACCCGTGGCGTCGGTGAGGGCGATCCATGCGGTGACGGCATCATGGGAATCGACCCCCCAGTAGCGAAGGTCCTGGTGCCAGCTGACATATCCCGGAGAGTGGGCCTCCTTGATGAAGACATCGCTGTCCCAGACGATGAGATTGTCGCCAAGCAGCTGACGCACCACGTCGAGAACATGTGGATGGCGCACCATGTCGTCGACCGCGCGCATGACGAGGTGGCTTCCCGTGCGGAACATCTCAGCTACCGGCAGGATCCCGCCATGGGTGCGCGCGAATCCATCGATCTCGTTGAGGACGGCGGTGGCGGCATCCGCCTCGAGCACCCTCACGCCACTGACGAAACCGTCGCGCCGGAAGTCTTCGGCGAGACAGGGGCGGACGTCACTCATTCGATGTCACCGGCGGAACATGATCGGGGAATGTGCCGCAGGATTGCCGACCTCGACCACCGTTGTGGACTTCATGCGGCGCGAGGATGAGGCATGCCGGGGCTCATCGTCCAGGTGGGCGCGGCGACGCTCTTCATCATGGGCAACTCCGTTCGGCTTCATGTGGCATGACAGGTTCCGGGTACATGAACGTTGTCCTGTGACGCGGCCTTCGTTCCTTCAGATGACGGCTGTCGCAAGCGGCTGGATGAAGTGGATTCCTGGCACGACCTTGCGAACAAGCCTGCGGTCGTTCGTCATGAACAGCTCAACCCCAGCCACAGAAGCACAGGCGAGCTGGACCGCGTCTGCTGGCTGAACCGGGTTGTCTTGGCGGATCCTGGCGAATGAACATGCGGCAGCCTGGTCGAGGGGAATGACGATTGCAGCGGACGCAATGGTCTTTCGTAGCGTCGCGCAAGAGTCCGGTTGCCGGCCTGCAGGGGTTTGACGAGGATCTCGCCAAGCGTGAGTGTCGAAGTCAGCAATGCGTCATTGCGCTCGATCATTCGCCGGCGCAACGACGCCACGCGCTCCGTGCGTTCACTCCTGTCTTCGAACAGGTTCATGTTCCAGAATGTTCTGCTCATGACCAGGCTGACCGCTGGCGCATCACGTCATCATCGGCAGTCTCGCCGGCCCAGAGATCCTTGCCCAGCCCGCGCAAGGCAAGGATCCGCTCCGGTGTTTCTGCAAGCGCCCGGGGCAGATACTCGGCGGCGTACCAATCGAGGGGTTCGCCCGTGACGTTTCGGGATTTCACGGCTGTTTGGGCATATGCTTTCCGGTGCCCCTGAGGGGGTGGCAGGAATCTCCTGGACGAAACAGGCGGCGGTGACCGTCGTGTTTCGAGAAGCGTGCGATACCGTCCCGGATTGGGCGGCTTGTTGGCGAAGCGATGCAGGTCGACGTGAATCCTGACACCGGAGCGCAGCGGCCAGTGACCGGCCACGTTGACGGTTGCGGCCTGTTGCATGATCCTGTTGATCGTGAAGTCGTCGTGCTTGCGATGACTGCGGCGAAGGCCTGCGGCCGCGCGCCGGACTTCATCGGCAACCCGGACATCCTCCACCATGTTCAAGCCCCCTCTTCCCGGGCAAAGGGTCGCCGGATAATGGCGCTGATCGCCGACAGTCAGGACAAGGCAATCAGAGTGTACGACGTGTACCATATTGTCCCTGTGTCTTTCATCCAGCGTGATCGTTGCCGACCGGCTTGAACGTCATCGGGCCTGACGTGTGCGTGGCGCACGTCGCATTTGGTGATGCGGGTCATGTTCCCTTGAGGCCCGACCCGCGACAGTCCGGGACGTGCAGGAACCGGTCCGGTGCGCCGCTTGCCTGCGCTGTAAGGGGTTCAAAATCGCCGACGGCTGGCCGACCGCCGATCAAGGACACGAAGCAGTTCCCGGCAACAACCGGGATCGCGCTCGCCGGTGCCGGCGGCGCGACCATGCAAGGGATGTGCGCACAATACCGGCTTCGGTCGGAGACTGCCTGACGTCAGCCGTTGGCGCGCCATGTGGCGAGCGCGCGGTTGAAGCGGTCGAGATAGTCGGCCGTATAGGCGACATAGTCGACATCAAGGGACGAGTGGGTCTCCTGGACCATGCTCCACATCGCTTCGCGCAACAGCGATGCGCAGGCCAGTGCTCCGAGGCGCCGTTTCAGGTCATCGCTGATCGCCTGATCGAGAACCCGTTCGGCGAACGTCGTGCCGCTTTCGGCGTCGAGGTGATTATTGGAGGCAAGGTTGGCGATATCGAAGAGAGCCGTGTTGTAGCCGGCGTACTCCCAGTCGACGAGCCAAAGCCTCTCGCCGTCATCAAGGAAGTTCGCCGCCAAAAGATCGTTGTGGCAGAGCACTGGACTGATCGGGCCGACGGCCGTTTCCAGGTCCTGCGCTGCCCGCAGGAGCTGCGGCGCCTCTGCGATCAGGCGATGACGGTCGTCGTGGAGGCGGTGCGCGTAGTCGCGGATGACGTGAAAAACCCAGAAGAACGGGGCTCGGCCCCGCAGATGATGCGCCCCGTCGCGGTGGAGGCGGGCCAGCAGATCCGCAATGCGTTCGAGATTGCGGGGATCGCGCACGTCAGCATCGCTGAAGGTATGGCTATCGATCCAGCGCACCACGAGCACACCCCTGGCGGTGTAATGGACTTGTGGTGCGATACCCGATGCGTGCGCCGCGCGGCTGCAGGCGGTCTCATAGGTTCGGCGGATGCCGTGGACAGGAATGTTGCCGCCCACGCGCACCAGAAAGCTCTCGCCACCATCATCGACACGGAAGTTGAGGTTGGTGATGCCGCCGTCGATCGGGCAGGGTGTCACCGGTCCGCTCCAGCAGGGCAGTCCTGCGGCCCTGGCAACTGCCTCGTCAGGCGTCATGGTGATCGTCTCCCGTTGCAGAAGACTTCGCTGCCGCGCCGTAACGGGGCGTGTCCGTGGCTGCGGCCGGTCGGCCGATGTCGGCGAGGCGGCCCTCGATGGCGTCGGCCTCGAGGCGGATGAGGCCACCGTTGCGGAAGACCAGGGATATGGAACCGGCCTTCTCCCGACGGCTTTCGCTGACGATGGTCATCAATTCGGCATCACCGTCGCCTCCCAGGTCATCGAGATCCCAGGTGTCGACCGTTGCGACGCGGTCAAGCACAAGTACGCAGTCGACCTGCATGCCCTCGCCACCGGGCAGTTCATAGCAAAAACGCCGGAACAAGGCGGCAAACCGGCGCTCTTCCTCTACCCAGGTGACCTCGGCAAGGGGCATGCGCGCGCTTTGCAGCACGGTGGCGAGAACCTCCAGATCGTCATCGTCGACAGCCTTGAGACGCAGCGGCCTCATGTCAGTCCGCAATCCTCTCGATCATGGCCCCGCATCCGGCGAGCTTGTCGACCAGTCGTTCATAGCCGCGGTCGAGGTGATAGACGCGATTGACCATGGTTTCGCCTTCGGCGACCAGTCCGGCAAGGACCAGGCAAACGGAGGCGCGCAGATCGGTGGCCATGACCGGAGCGCCCTTGAGCCCGTCCACTCCCCGGACGATGGCTGTTCCGCCGCTCACCTCGATATCGGCACCCATGCGCATCAGCTCCGGTACATGCATGAAGCGGTTTTCAAAGATGCTCTCGTGGATCCGCGAGATCCCGCAAGCCGTGGTCATGAGCGCCATGAACTGGGCCTGAAGGTCTGTGGCAAAGCCGGGGAAGGGGCGGGTGGTGACATTGACTCCCTTGAGCATTCCGCCAGTGCGCCGCACATCGACAGCGCCGTCGCGGCTGTCGATTGCAACCCCTGCCTGACGCAGGGCGCAGGCGACATCGCCGAAATGATCCTCCGTGGCATCGAGCAGTCTGAGGTTCCCGTCGGTGGCTGCCGCAGCCATGGCATAGGTGCCGGCCTCGATACGGTCCGGGAGCATGCGGTGGGTGGCGCCGCCGAGGCGGGCGACACCGTTGATGCGGATGACGCCGGTTCCGGCGCCGGTGATGTCGGCGCCCATCGCATTGAGACAGTCGGCAAGATCACGGATTTCCGGCTCCCTGGCAGCATTGCCGAGCAGCGTCGTACCGCGGGCCAGTGTTGCCGTCATCATGACATGCTCGGTGGCGCCCACGGAGACCTGCGGAAAGGTGAATTCCGCACCTTCGAGGCCAGCCGGCGCCTCGCCCACCAGATACCCCTCTCTCAGTTCTATTCTTGCGCCAAGCGCCTCAAGTGCGGCGATGTGAAGGTCGACGGGCCGTGTGCCGATGGCGCAACCGCCCGGCAGCGAGACCTCGGCGTGACCGCAGCGGGCAAGAAGCGGGCCGAAGACCAGGACCGAGGCCCGCATCTTGCGGACCAGGTCATATGGCGCCTTCACGGAGTTCAGTGACGAGCCATCGAGTGTCATGTACCCATTGCCGTTCCCCGCCACGCGGACGCCAAGCTCGGCGAGCAGGTCAGCGAGAACGCTGACGTCCACGACATCCGGCTGGTTTGAAAGAACGAGGGGGCCATCGCTGAGCAGGGAGGCGACCATGAGCTTGAGCGCCGTGTTCTTGGCGCCGGCAATGGCAATCGTGCCCTCAAGTGGCCTGCCACCCTCAAGGCGAATCCTGTCCACGTCGCTGCTCCCGGAATCCCTGACGCCGTCTTCATAGACCTTCTGGGTCGCGACAAGTCAACCGTGACCCTGTGGTTGAATCATGGCCTTGCGGCGCGTTGCCGTCCCGGGTGTTCTCCTCGCCGGTGTTCCGCAGGGAACGCGCCCGGGACTGTTCCTTGCGCCGTTTCAGGTTGGCGCGCAGGGTTTCTGCGAGGCGCCTTGCCTTCGTGTCGGAGGGTCCGGAGGTCCTGCCCAAGACTGTGTCTCCCGATCTTGTTTCCGCCAGGACGCTGTGGCAGGTAGGCGCGACGCCGCCGTAGCTCAGTGGTAGAGCGCACCCTTGGTAAGGGTGAGGTCCTCAGTTCAATCCTGAGCGGCGGCACCACATCCCCGACGATACCCGATCGCGTACTCCGGCAGCAAAGGGCTGGCGAAAGAAGGCTGTGACACTGCCAGTGGGGCAAGCAGCGGCGCGACGCACTCGACCAGGGGCGCCTCGACCTTGTCATCGTCGCGCTGCAGAAACATGCAGACCGCTGCGAGGAAGCCGCAAGCCAGTCATCGCTGACCGTCTGAAGAACGGCGGCATGCGCTGGACCGCCCCGGGCGCCAACAACATCATCACCCTGCGATGCGCCGTTCACGGCAATCGCCTCGACGACATGTTGGGAACGGCGCGCTGCCTGACCCAGGCAAGGTCGCCGCACAATACTGTCGTGCACCCCGATCGTCGGCTAGTGTCTCACTTTGACTTTGCTGTGTCTGTGCGCAACCAGCCACATGTTGTCCGCCAGCGGGAACCGATCAAATATCGAGAAGCCTGAGACGATCAGACCAGCCCCCTCAACCATCGCCTTGAGGCTTGCTGGTGTGAAGTAGTTGACGTGCCCGGGAAAGCGGAAACCGCACCAGCGGGACCCCATGACGCGCCGGTTCAGGCAGGCAAAGTTGGGTACCTTCACAATTACTGCGCCGTTTGCCGCGAGAACGCGCGCCACCTGTTCAAGTAGCATCGCGGGCCTGTGCTCGTGTTCAAGGAAGGAGCGCATCAACACACCAGTTGCTGAAGCCGGCGCCATATCTGCGAGGCCATCAATCGCTGGCATGTTGACAACCGTGCCATTGCGCGTGGCGAGATTTACCTTCGCTTCGGCGGCCAATGCCACGGATATCTCGATCCCCACAATCTCATAGTGCCTCTGCAAGCCCATCAGGTGTCCGGCACTACCGCAGCCCACGTCGATTATGCGTCCTGACGGAACATGTGCAGCGACTCTCCTGGCCAGTTTGTCGGGCCGGTGGATCAGACGGCGGCGAACGTGCCTGTAGCCACGCGATATGCGCCGGGTGAGGGGATACTCCTGACGCATGCGTTCTGCATAACTATCGGTTTCCCATGCATAATCCACGCTCAAACTGGAATAATCAGGCGGGTTCTCCAGATAAACGAAGCCACACCCTTGGCAACATCGCAGGTTCCAATGCCGCCAGGAATAACCCAAGGCTCGCGTTGAAGAATTGTCTGTCCCGCAATGCGGGCAGCTTCTGAGGAGCAAGGATAGGGTATCCCCCCCCCCCCCCCCCGGCTGTTTGACGGTGCTCGATAAGGGTTTCATACGGCGAATTCTAAACACCATTTTCCAGAAAAAAAAGAGAAGTTGGCCATGACAGCAACAACGCGGCGTCCTGATCGTGCCTATCCCGCATCGCTCACCAGGTAGGTGGAGCGACGGGCTGATTTTCGGCCCCGGGCGGGGAGAGGGTCACCCTGATCGCGTTGCTGGTGGAGTGATGCCGTGTTGCGGGCTGATGATCGGGTCACTTTGGGCGGGCTGACGGTCTCGAAGGCCGATTCCCGGCGCGATGCGCTCCGCGACGCCTCCGGGAGGAGGCGCCATCAGCCTGTGACGAGGGGGTGCGGGAGCGAGTGAGCCTGATGGCATCTGGGCCGCGGCACGCAGGTTGGCGAGGGTGCGGGCGAAGACGTCCTGCAAGGCAAAGGTCGACGCCAGACAGAGGCGGAACCGGCGCACCGTCTTCGACCACTCTGCCGGCAGGCTTGAGCAGCCGGGAGCGGATGGTGTCGACGCGCCAGCGGGCACAGGCGGTGCCCTTCAGACCGATCCGGCGCACAATGTCGACGAGGACGCCGGCAAAGGCCGAGACGTCCATCCGCAGCTGGTTGGCCCGCATGATGTGAGCCGACGTGCGGTTCGCAGAACAGCCACAACTGCTGATCCTTGATCCTGTTCTCCATGTCGCCGCGGGCGCAGGACAGCTGCTCGCAGAGTTCCCGGGCGCCCATCTCCTTGCTTGAGATGTTCGTGACCACGTCGCGGGCGTTCCTGCCGCGCAGTCCCTTACAGCCATGCGGTCTTGACCACCACACGGCGCTCGCGGGACCATGAGGTGCGGGTGCGATACCGCAGATCCCGATAGCGCCTTGATGCCTTGCCCGACACCAGACATGAGCCGCCGCGATGTCTCGAGCGTTCTCGCGATCATCGCGTTCAGACGGGGGTTCTGCGCATATCCAAAGACATCGTCGATGCCACGCTCCTCGCACCAGACCATGATCTCGTCCGTGCCGAAGCCGGCGTCGCCACGGACCATGATGCGGGTTGTCGGCCATGCGCTGCGGGCCTGCGCCACGATCGGGGCTGCGTTCCTCAAGCGAACCCTGTGCCGCACTCCTGTCGGCCATGCGCAACCGGCAGCACAGGATCATCTCGCCACAGGTGACGAAGAGAGACAGAAAGCCATGGTGATCACAAGGAGCCATGAAAGAACGTGCCCTCCTGGTTCCCATGAATCGGGGCGTCCGTGGCGTCGAGATCAAGGACAATCTCCGCCGGCGGCACGTTGCGGCTCTCCAGGAACAGATCCACGAGAAGACGGTCGAGAAGCCCGTGGTCGGCCACGATCTTCTTGTCGCGATGCGTCAGGGCCTCGTCAGGCAGGCCAAGCTCCGGGCGGTTTGAGTGTGCTTGATGCCGCCAGCGCATGACCACGATCGCGCTTGCGGGCCCTCATCTCTCCCTCCACATCGTCGATGCCGCAAGGTCACGGGCCAGTACGGGATCGTCTCGCATGCGGTCATGGTCGTTGAGATCCTCTCAAGCCCAGCGCCAGGCCGAAGATGCGCTGTCCCACCAGGGCCGTTACATCGTGTTCAATGCGCCCGGGATCGCGGTCATCCACAAAAGCATCGGCGATGACGATGCGTCACCTGGAAGAGCATGTCGGCCTCCCGCAACAGCAACGCGCCGCCGTCGGACGTCATGCGGCCGCCGTCAAAACCGGCGACAATCCGGCGCCCGCCAAGGCCTTCGAAGTGCAACGGATTGAACGCCGCGGCATGACGTGCGTTATGGTGAAAGGCCCTCCAGGGAGGCTGCCCGCCATGATGCTGACCCCGACAGAGCTTGAACGCATGACCATTTTCGTCGTGGCCGAAATGGCACGGCGGCGCAAGGCGCGCGGCCTCAGGCTCAATCACCCGGAAGCTCATGCCTATATCGCCGATACGTTGCTCGAAGGAGCGCGGGAAGGGCGCAGTCTCGCCGATCTTGCAGGCTGGGGCGCAACGCTGCTCTCCAGCGATGACGTGATGCCGGGCGTGGCGACACTGTTGCCGATCGTCCAGGTCGAGGGACTCTTTCCGGATGGAGCGAAGCTCATCACGGTGCACCAGCCGATTCGTCCGCATACCGACGGCACCCAGCCGGGAGAGGTGATAACTCCGGACTCGGACATCACGCTCAATGCCGGTCGCCGTCGCGTCAGCCTTGTGGTCCTCAACACGGGCGATCGCCCCGTCCAGGTGGGGAGTCACCATCACTTCTTCGAGGCCAATCCCGAACTCGATTTCAATCGCGACGAGGCATTCGGAATGCGTCTCGACATCGCCGCCGGAACGGCTGTTCGCTTCGAACCCGGCGAGAGCCGCACCGTCACGCTGGTGGCCTATGGCGGCGCCGGCATGGTGGAAGGTTTCAATCGCCTGGTCGACGGATCCGTTGATGATGCGGCTATCCGCGATCAGGCCCTGCAACAGGCGCGTCGACGCGGCTTCAGGGGCGCATGACATGGTGACCATGTCGCGGGCGCGCTATGCCGGAACCTACGGACCGACCACGGGCGACCGCATCAGGCTTGGCGACACGAACCTCCTGGCTGCTGTCACGGGGGATCACCTGGTGGCCGGTGACGAACTGACCACGGGAGCGGGCAAGAGCTATCGCGACGGCATGGGCATGGCCGCCGGCGCCCGCCACGATGAGGGAGCCCTCGATCTCGTCATTCACAACGCGCTGGTGATCGATCCGGTGATCGGGATCGTGAAGGCCGACATCGGCGTGCGGGAGGGGCGAATCGCCGGCATCGGCAAGGCCGGCAATCCCCAGGTCATGGATGGCGTCCATCCAGGGCTGGTCTGCGGACCCTCGACGGTCGTTGCCCATGGCGAACGCCTGATCGCCACGCCGGGCGGCATCGATGTCCATGTTCACTTCAAGTCGCCCGATCTCGTGCGCCATGCCCTTGCCACAGGTCTCACCACCCTGGTGGGCGGTGGCCACGGGCCGCTCTTCAGCATCGATTCCGGTGGCGCCTGGACGACCGGGCGCATGCTGCAGGCAACCGACGCCCTGCCTGTGAACCTCGGCTTTCTCGGGCGCGGCAGCACGAGCCGGGCTGCGGGCATCCTCGAACATGTCGCCTGCGGCATCATCGGCATCAAGGTGCACGAGGACTACGGCGCGAGCCCGGCGGCGATCGATACGGCGCTTGCAGTCGCCGACGACGTCGATTTCCAGGTGCAGCTCCACACGGACACGCTGAACGAATCGGGTTTCTACGAATCCACCATGGCGGCGATCGCCGGGCGCACCATCCACATGTATCACACCGAGGGTGCGGGCGGGGGGCATGCTCCCGACATCATCCGCTGCAACGGCGAAGCCCATTGCCTGCCATCCTCGACCAATCCGACCAATCCCTTCACTGTCAACACCTTCGATGAGCATCTCGACATGGTGATGGCGGTGCATCATCTCTCCGCGGATTCGCCTGAAGACGTGGCCTTCGCCGAGAGTCGGATCCGCCGCACCACCACGGCAGCCGAAGACATCCTGCATGATCTCGGCGCGATTTCGATGTTCGGTTCCGACAGCATGGGCATGGGCCGCGTGAACGAGGTTGTGGCGCGCTGCTGGCAGCTGGCCAGCAAGATGCGCGATCAGCGCGGACCCCTCGATGGCGAGCCGGTGGACGGCGCCGACAATGCACGCATCCTGAGATACCTCGCCAAGTACACGATCAACGCGGCCCGGGTTTTCGGCATCGATCACGAGGTGGGCAGTCTGGAAACCGGGAAAATGGCCGATATCGTACTGTGGAAGCCCGCGTTCTTCGGACTCAAGCCGCAGACCGTGATCAAGGGCGGCTTCACCACCTTCGCGGCAATCGGTGACGCCGCCGCAAGCATCGGCAACGCCGACCCGGTTCTCGAAAGACCCGCCTGGGGCATGTCCGGTCGCGCGCCATCGTCGATCGCGACAACGTTCGTCCACTCCTCGTCAATCGGGCGCGATCTGGCCGGCAGGCTGGACCTGGCGAAACCTCTGACGGCGATCGGACCGACCCGCGGACTTGCCAAGGCCGCCATGCTCCACAACGATGCCCTGCCGGAGATCCGCGTCGATCCACAGACCTTCGAGGTGATGGTTGATGGCGAGAGGGCCTGGTGCGAGCCGGTCGATCGCGTGGCCCTGGGACAGCTTTATCTTCTCGGATAGGCCCTGTTGGTCGTCAAGGGGAACCGCAGGTTCCGTTCCTCGAAGTCGAAGGGGGCCGTGATGCGTCGCGTCCCGGGCCGGGAATGGCGCCGCAGGCCTTGCGCGGTGGCCGACCGGTCGATGACAGGGAGATGTCGTCAGCCGTGCAGACACCGCAATTCCCAAGATCGCCGGCGCGGCGCACGATCCGGAGCCTCTTGCCTGCAGCCTTGTCGGAGTTCGCGTTGATGCCCGGCAACCCGGCCAGGTTTCGGGATGTGCCGCCTTCACCTGTCGGTCCGCAAGCAAGACGTTGATGCCGTTCGCCGGCTGGGTGCGGGGGCTTTGGGAGTAAGGGGAGCGTGCGTGCGAGCGGTGGTCCAGCCCGGGTCGCCCCGAACCGTCCTTCGAGGTCATGGGATCGTCCGTGCGAGCGGCGGTCCGGCATGGCACCACATGATACCGCACCTTGAGGCATACCCCCAAAATTGAGTGTAACATACTATATAGTGGGTTGTTGAAAGAACATGTTGGACATATGGTGGATCCATGGTCATAGTGATCGTTCGTCAGCAGCCACCCGAGCCGCGACGAGGCACCCCACCAAGGACACATCTTCTCGAAGGAGTAGGATTGATGCGGATCAGGCGCCACTTCACGACCGCAGGCAAGGACGCCTATCACGGCATCGGCTTTCGCAAGGCGGCGAGCGAGATCCGCAATCCCGATGGTTCGGTCGTCTTCCGCCAGGAGGGAATCGAGGTCCCCGATACCTGGTCCCAGGTCGCCTGTGACATCATTGCCCAGAAGTACTTCCGCAAGGCCGGTGTGCCTGACAGCCTGCAGGCGGTCGAGGAAGGGTCGGTGCCGGCCTGGCTCAGCCGTCGCGAAGCAGCGCCCGGCGCCGGCACGACCGGTGAAACGGACAGTCGGCAGGTCTTTGACCGCCTGGCCGGAACCTGGACCTACTGGGGCTGGAAGGGCGGCTACTTTGACCAGGAAGAGGATGCACGCACCTTCTTCGACGAAGTGCGGTTCATGCTTGCCTCGCAGATCGCCGCGCCCAACTCGCCGCAGTGGTTCAACACCGGCCTTCACTGGGCCTATGGCATCTCGGGCCCGGCCCAGGGTCACTACTACGTCAACCACGAGACCGGCCGCCTCAACCGTTCGACCAATGCCTACGAGCGGCCCCAGCCGCACGCCTGTTTCATCCAGAGCGTGGCCGACGATCTGGTCAACGAGAACGGTATCATGGATCTGTGGGTGCGCGAGGCGCGCCTCTTCAAGTTCGGGTCCGGCACCGGATCGAATTTCTCGGCCCTGAGAGGAGAAGGCGAACAGCTCTCGGGCGGGGGGCGTTCATCGGGGCTCATGAGTTTTCTCAAGGTAGGCGACAGAGCGGCAGGCGCCATCAAGTCCGGCGGCACGACGCGCCGTGCGGCCAAGATGGTTGTTGTCGACATCGACCACCCTGACGTCGAGAACTTCATCTCCTGGAAAATGGTCGAGGAACAGAAGGTGGCGGCGCTCGTCGCCGGATCGAAGCAGTGCCACAGGCACCTCAATGCGGTGATGGAGGCATCGCACGAGGGAGACCGTCACGACGAGGCGAGGTTCGATCCCGGGGAGAATTCGTCGCTGCGCAAGGCTGTTCTGGCGTGTCGCCGGGCCATGGTCCCGGAAGCCGCAATCCAGCGCGTGCTCCAGCTCGCCCGCCAGGGTTATCGTACGGTCGAGTTTCCGTTGCTGGACACGGACTGGGATTCGGAGGCCTACAGGACCGTTTCGGGACAGAATGCCAACAATTCTGTCAGGGTGACCAACGCGTTCATCGAAGCCGTGGAAGCCGACCGCAACTGGGATCTCGTGAAGCGCACCGATGGCACGGTGTCCAGATCGGTGAGGGCGCGGGATCTTTGGGACAGGATCGCCTTCGCCGCGTGGGCGTCGGCGGACCCCGGCATCCAGTACGACACGACGATCAACGAGTGGCACACATGCCCCGAATCGGGACGGATCAATGCCTCCAATCCCTGCTCGGAGTACATGTTCCTTGATGATACGGCGTGCAATCTCGCCTCGCTCAATCTTCTGAGGTTCCGGGCTGACGATGGCCGCTTTGACATCGGCGCCTTCGAGCATGCGGTCCGTCTGTGGACCATCGTGCTCGAGATATCGGTCATGATGGCCCAGTTCCCGTCCCGGGAAATCGCCAGGCGGTCTTATGATTTCCGGTCGCTCGGACTGGGCTATGCCAATCTCGGTGGCCTGCTGATGGCATCGGGTCATTCCTATGATTCCGCTCAAGGCCGGGCTTTCTGCGCTGCTGTCAGCGCCATCATGACCGGAGTGAGTTACGCCACGAGCGCCGAGATGGCCGGCGAACTCGGACCTTTCCCGGGATACGCCAGAAACCGGGACGCCATGTTGCGGGTCATGCGCAACCACCGCCGTGCCGCCGTCAGCGGACAGAACAGTCACGGCGGACAGGACAACTACGAAGGGCTGTCGGTTCTGCCCGTTGCCATCGATTGTGCGTCGCTGCCCCTGCCCGAACTGGGCGCGGCGGCCATCCGGGCATGGGACGAGGCTCTCCGTCTCGGTGAACAGCATGGCTACCGGAATGCCCAGGCGACGGTGATTGCGCCGACGGGGACCATCGGTCTTGTCATGGATTGCGATACCACGGGAATCGAACCTGATTTCGCGCTGGTGAAGTTCAAGAAGCTGGCCGGCGGCGGCTACTTCAAGATCATCAACCGGACGGTGCCGGTGGCTCTCGCCGTACTGGGCTACAGCGAGCGCGAAATCACGGAGATGATCACCCATGCAGCAGGCCGCGGTACGCTTGACGGTGCGCCGTCGGTCAATCACGAGACCCTTCGTGCCAAAGGGTTCACGGACGATCTCCTGGAGAAGGTCGAGGGCTCGCTGAAGGCGGCCTTCGACGTGCGTTTCGTCTTCAACAGATGGACCCTTGGCGACGACTTCTGTACCGGGGTGCTGGAACTCGATGCCCGGGACCTTGACGACCCTGGCTTCGATCTCCTGGCCGCCATCGGCTTCAGCCGGGCCGCCATCGAGGCCGCCAACAGCTTCTGCTGCGGCACCATGACCCTGGAGGGCGCTCCACACATCCGTGATGAGCATCTCGCGGTGTTTGACTGTGCCAATCCCTGCGGTCGTCTGGGCAAACGGTTCCTGTCGACTGACAGTCATATCAGGATGATGGCGGCGGCCCAGCCTTTCATCTCGGGTGCCATCTCCAAGACGATCAACATGCCGGCCACGGCATCGGTCGAGGAGTGCCGCGATACCTACAAGCTGTCCTGGCGACTGGGTCTCAAGGCCAACGCGCTCTACCGCGATGGATCGAAGCTGTCGCAGCCCCTTTCAGCGATGTATCTCGGCGACCTGGCAGAGGATCTCGAGGAAGCGGAGGATCGCCCCGAGGCAGTCCGCAAGGTCGTCACCACGATCGTGCGCAACGAGCGCCGGCGCCTTGACAACCGTCGTCGCGGCTATACGCAGAAGGCTATCGTCGGCGGGCACAAGGTTTACCTGAAGACCGGTGAATACGTCGACGGCAGCCTGGGTGAGATCTTCATCGACATGCACAAGGAAGGAGCGGCCTTCCGCAGTCTGATGAACAATTTCGCGATCGCCGTGTCGATCGGCCTGCAGTACGGCGTGCCGCTCGAGGAATTCGTTGACGCCTACACCTTCACCCGCTTCGAGCCCAGCGGCATGGTCGAGGGTAACGACACCATCAAGATGTCGACCTCCATCCTCGACTACATCTTCCGTGAGCTGGCGATCAGCTATCTCGCCCGCAACGATCTCGCCCATGTCGAGCCGGGCGACCTGATGCCGGACACGGTGGGTCGCGGCGATGCCGGTGAGGAGTTCGCCGAAGACGATGATGGCATGGCCGAGGTGCAGAGCCTTCTCGAACAGGTCGCCAGCAGGGGCTACATGCGGGGCCGGCACCTCCAGGTTCTCGATGGTGGCCGCCAGGCGGAGCCGGTCAGGGCGGCTGTGGCCCAACACGATGTGATTGCAGGCGTCACCGCCGTCGATGCGGCGCGCATGCAAGGGTATGAGGGAGATCCGTGCGAAGAATGCGGCAACCTCACACTGGTCCGCAACGGGACCTGTCTCAAGTGTGTCACCTGTGGTGCGACAAGTGGATGCTCGTGATTCCCGTTGCAGGCATGGGCAGTCGGGCCAGGCGTTCGGCCGGTTGACTGCCTGATTTCATGGTGTGTCCTCCCTGACTTGGGGGTGGGCTCCGGCTCACCCCCATTTTTGTCTCATCTCTCTTCCATGTGAACGGGCGCAAGAGCCAGGCGCGCCGGCAACGGTTGCGCATGCCCTGCAGCCCGAGTTGATCGAATGTCCCAAGCGGCAGACAGAGGCGCAGTGGTCGCAGACGGGAAGGACACGAATCCCTGTCGTTCATGGAAGGCGTCGCGGTCCATTGCCGCAGGCAGGTTTCGCTCGTGCGCCCCGATCACGCGTTCGGCAGCGGTGACGGCGTTGCGCAGCACAAGGCGACTGGCCGTGGTAGCCGCGCGTTCGAGCCTGTTCCCGGCATCAAGACGCAGATGGACCCGCTCCGTGTTTCGTCCCGGCTGCTTGCGCCATCGCGATGCCTCCCGCGCAACGTGGTGGCAGACCATGCGCCAAAATGGCCTGCATGGATCCCCTGCGGGCCGCTGTGCCGCCGGCGATGTCATTCGAGACGGCGTGCGGAACAGCGCTCTTCATGGTTCCTCGCTGTGGCAGTGCTGACGCGAACCGTTTATGGTGCACCGCACAATGACGGGTCAGGGGCGGCATGACACCTGTACGCACCGTGGCGGCGTTGCGTCGTCAGCTCGATGAATGGCGCCTGGCCGGCGACACCGTTGGGCTCGTTGCGACGATGGGTGCCCTGCATGACGGCCACATGGCCCTGGTCCGTGCGGCGAGGGCACGTTCCTGTCGCGTCGTGGCAAGCCTCTTCGTCAATCCCGCCCAGTTTGCCCCGGGCGAGGATTTCGCCTGCTATCCGAGGGACGAGGCGCGAGACGTGGCGCGGTGTCTCGAGGCCGGCGTCGATCTCGTCTATGCCCCGGGGATACAGGACATGTACCCCCGGGGCTTTGCCACGCGTGTCACACCGGGCGGCGCTGCACAGGGGCTTGAGACCGATTACCGGGAGGGATTTTTTTCAGGTGTTGCCAGTGTGGTGCTCAAGCTCTTCATGCAGACGGGCGCCGACGTGGCGGTGTTCGGCGAAAAGGACTACCAGCAGCTTGTCGTCGTGAAGCAGATGGTCCGCGACCTCGACCTGCACACCGACATTGTTCCGGTCGCCACGGTGCGCGAGGCGGACGGTCTCGCCATGTCCTCGCGCAATGCCTACCTCGACGCCGCGGACCGCCGCCGCGCGGTCGCACTCTTCCGCATCCTGATGGAGACACGTGATGCCCTTGCCAGGGGAGAGCCCGCAGAGGCCGCGATCGTTGACGCATCGAGGCGCCTCGGGGTGGCTTTCGATGCCGTCGACTATCTCTCGTTGCGCGATTGCGCCACCCTTGGTGTGGTCGAGACGCACACCCGTGCGGCAAGACTGCTCGCAGCGGTGCGCCTCGGGGTGACCCGGTTGATCGACAACGTGGCGGTGACGTTGCCGGGAGGGACGTGAGACATGGCACCCGGTCTGCCCGACAAACCCGATCCAGGCGGACTGCTCGGCCCCCGGGGTGGTGAACCCATCGTCGGTCTGACGGCCTACACGGCGCCCATGGCTGCCAGGATCGACCGGCATGTGGACTTCATCCTTGTCGGCGATTCGGTCGCCATGGTGCTCTACGGCATGGAGACGACGCGGACCATCGATATCGATACGATGATCCGCCATGGCCGGGCCGTCGCCGGAGCCGCCGCCCACACCCTGGTCGTCATTGACATGCCCTTCGGCACTTATGAGCACAACCGGGACGTGGCGCTCTCGAACGCCCGGCGCATGCTCGCCGAGACGGGCTGCGATGCCGTGAAGATGGAAGGCGGGGACAGTCTTGCCGGGACGGTCGAGGCTGCCGTCGCCGACGGCATCCCCGTGATGGGCCATGTCGGCCTGATGCCGCAGCGGGCGCGAAGCGTCGCGCAGATGCGCTCCAGGGGCCATTCGGACACGACACGGCGACGTATCCTGAAAGACGCCCGGGCGATTGCCCGGGCCGGAGCCTTCGCCATTGTCGTCGAGGGAGTCGTCGAGAGCGTGGCACGCGATATCACTGAAGTCTCATCCGTTCCCATCATCGGCATTGGCGCATCGGTCGCCTGCGACGGGCAGATACTCGTGACCGAGGACATGATCGGCATGTTCGACGCCTTCACGCCGAAATTCGTGAAGCGCTATGCCGAGGTCGGAGGGATCGTGGAAGAGGCGGTCATGGCCTATGCCAGCGATGTCCGCAACCGGCGTTTCCCTGGACCCCAACATACCTTTGCCAGGCGCCCCGGGAAGACGGCCAGTTGAGGAAAGGGTCTGTGTTGTTGATCGGAGCATGACGGGTGCATAGAATCGATGGCGGATGAAGCGGATGGGAACCATGGCACATCGCGTGGACTATGAACCCTCTCCCAGGCGGGTGAGGGCGGTGTGGCGGGACGAGACGCTCGTGGACAGCACGGATGTTCTGCTGGTGCGCGAGACGGGCCATCTTCCGGTCTATTATTTCCCGTGCGGCGATGTTGCCATGGACAGGCTCGTCGCCACGGCCAGCACGACGCATTGTCCGTGGAAGGGGGACGCCTGCTACTGGAGCGTCCATGCCGACGGTCAGGTGGCGGAGAATGCCGCCTGGGCCTATCCGGAGCCTCTGGAAGAGGCATCTGCGCTGCGGGATCGCATCGCCTTCTACTGGGAGAGCCTCGATCACTGGTACGAAGAGGACGAGGAGGTGTTTGCCCATGCACGGGATCCGCGGCACAGGGTCGACACGCTGCTGAGCTACCGGCCCGTCGAGGTGATCCATGCCGGCGAGGTGCTGGCGAAGAGCAACCGCGCGCAGTTCCTTTTCGAGACCGATCATCCGACCCGCTACTACATTCCTCCGGAGGACGTGCGCCGGGACCTGCTTGTCGAATCGCCGACAAGCACATGCTGCCCCTACAAGGGCGCGGCCACGCACCTTTCGCTCGTCATCGATGGCGTCGCCCACGAGGACATCGCCTGGGTCTATCCCGATCCGATTGCAGAGTGCCCCCGCATTGCCGGTCACATCGCCTTCTACAACGAGCGGGTCGATCGCATCCTCGTCGACGGCACGCCTGTGGATCGGCCGCAGACAAAGTGGTCGCCGGCGTGACCGCTGTTCAGGAGGGTTGGGCGGGCCGGATACCGAGTTCCCTGAGTTGCTGTCCGGAAACCTCTCCCGGCGCCCCCATCATGAGGTCCTGGGCTTGCTGGTTCATCGGGAAGAGCGTGACTTCGCGGATGTTCTCTTCATCTGCGAGCAACATGACGATGCGATCGATTCCAGGAGCGATGCCGCCGTGCGGGGGACACCCGTAGCGGAAGGCGTCGTAGAGGGCGCCGAACCGCGCCTCGACCTCGCTTGCCGGGTAGCCGGCGATCTCGAAGGCCTTGATCATGGTGGCAGGCTCGTGGTTGCGGATGGCGCCGCTGGAGAGTTCGACGCCGTTGCAGACGATGTCGTACTGGTAGGCCAGAATGTCGAGGGGATTCCGGGTCTCCAGCGCTTCGAGACCGCCCTGAGGCATGGAAAAGGGATTGTGGCTGAAATCGATTCTCTTCCTCTCGGGATCAAGTTCGTACATCGGGTAGTCGACGATCCAGCAGAACCGGAAGCTGTCCGTCTCGGCGAGAGAGAGTTCATCGCAGACGCGGGTGCGCACAAGCCCGGCGATGCGTTCGGCTGCATCCCGCGAATCGCAGGAGAAGAACACCGCATCGCCGTCACCAAGCCCGGTGCGCGAACGGATGGCGTCGAGTTCGCTGTCTTTCAGAAGCCGTGCGACGGGTCCCTTGCCGGCGCCGTCCTGGAAGACGATCCAGGCGAGGCCCCCCGCTCCGTTGTCCCGGGCAAAGGCGATCATGCGATCGAAGAAACTGCGCGGCGCCGCAGCACCTCCCGGCACGGGAATGGCGCGGACCACCGCGCCGTCGCCAATCTGCTGGCGGAAGATCCTGAAATCCGATTCGGCAAAGGGTGCCGTGGCATCGACGTTGACGAGGGGATTGCGCAGGTCCGGCTTGTCGGTGCCGTACTTCAGCATGGCTTCGGCATGGCGGATGCGGGGGAACGGCGTCTGCGTGACCGCACATGACGTGAACTCCCGGAACAGCCCGCTGATGACGGGTTCGATGGCGGCGAACACGTCCTCCTGCGTCACGAAGGCCATTTCCACATCAAGCTGGTAGAATTCCCCGGGTGACCGGTCGGCGCGCGCGTCCTCGTCGCGGAAACAGGGGGCGATCTGGAAGTAGCGGTCGAAACCGGAGGCCATGACCAGCTGCTTGAACTGCTGGGGCGCCTGGGGGAGGGCGTAGAACAAGCCGCGGTGGAGGCGGCTGGGGACCAGAAAATCCCGTGCACCTTCCGGACTCGATGCGGTCAGTATGGGAGTCTGGAACTCGAGAAAACCGCCCTCGATCATGCGCCGGCGTATGGAGTCGATGATCCGCGAGCGCAGCACGATGTTGGCGTGCATCGACGGTCTGCGCAGGTCGAGAAACCTGTAGCGCAAACGCACATCCTCGGGGTAGTCGACCTCGCCGAACACCGGCATCGGCAACGGCTCGGCCTCCGAGAGGACGCAGAATTCCCTTATGCGCACCTCGACCTCGCCGGTGTTGATCTCCGGATTCACGGTGTCGTCGCCGCGGGACACCAGTTCGCCTTCGATGGTGACCACGCTTTCCGGGCGGATCCGCTCCACGGCGGCAAAACCGGGATCATCGGTCTCGATGACGCACTGGGTCGTGCCGTACTGGTCGCGCAGGTCGACGAAGAGGAGATTGCCGTGATCCCGCTTGCGGTGAACCCAGCCGGAAAGGCGCACGGCGGCGCCGACATGATCGCGGCGAAGCTCACCGCAGGTGTGTGTGCGATAACGGTGCATGAACGACCACCCGGGGTGGAGATGCGATCGCTAGACAACGCAACGCCGCATGTTTGTCAAGCGGTTCCCCCGCCGTCTCGAGTCGCGGGCTGGCAATGCCATCGATGGTGATGTTGACCTGGTTCCCCGCCGGTTCCGGGCGGTGCTCTCGTGACATGAGGCCCTCGGGCGTTTTCAACCGGACATGCCTGCCTCACGACCTTTGAGCGTTTGCGCCATGGTTCATGAAGATTGAACAGAGACACGTGTCCACGGCCTTTCAACCGGACATGGTTCACTCCGTTGACTTCAGCATGTCGAGCTCCCGCATGTTTCTGTCGTTTTCGACGAAGGTGAGGAGGATCCTGAAGCTCTGCCAGACTTTTTCGGTTCCGGGCAGGGGATGGCCGAACTGCCGAAGACGGCATGGCAAATCAGTTGGAGGAAATGTAGGCTGCGGCGATGCAACGTCACGGCGGCGGGTCTGAATAGCGGATCGGGATTCGGTGAATGCGGGACAGCTATGTCGGAGATATCGGCGACTTCGTGAAGTACGGTCTACTCTGGACGTTGGCCCGTGGAAGGCGGCTTGGGGTTGCATGGGACAAGCAGACGGATTCCGACCCGGCCCGCAGTCATCTACCACCACAACACGCGCGCCAAGGGCGGGCGTTTCCGGGAAATCCGGGAATGGATAGAATGCCTCCCGGCCGGTACGCGTTACTGGAGACGCTGGATTTCCCGGACCTTTTTCGTCGTCAATCCCGACGCCATGATCAAGCGTCGGCTTGAGACGTTTGCGGCCCAGTGGGGCAAGAACGGAAAGCTCATGACGGCGGAGCACCGCGTCCGGCATGTTTCCGACGTGTCAACTCCTGGCCGCCACGGGAGCGACTCATGACCCGCCAACGCCTGCCCATCGGCATTCAGGACTTTGAGACCATCCGAAGTGAGGAGTTCTATTACGTCGACAAGACCCCTCTCATCGGGCAGCTGGTGGATGACGGTCGCCACTACTTCCTGTCGCGCCCACGCCGGTTCGGCAAGAGCCTGCTCGTGGATACGATCAAGGCACTGTTCGAGGGCAGGAAGGACCTGTTCGAGGGGTTGGCGATCCATCAGCCCTGGGACTGGTCCCTCACCCATCCCGTCGTGCGCCTGAGTTTTGGCGGGAAGTACAACAAACCGGAGGATATCGAGCGGAACATTCTGACCCAGCTCGACATCATCGAACGCCATGCGGGGCTTGAGGCTGCCACCTGCCGCACCGCGCCGGAGCGTCTGTTCGACCTCCTGGACCGTCTCCACCACGCCACCGGACAGCGGGTTGTGATCCTCGTCGACGAGTACGACAAGCCGATCCTCGACGTGCTCGCTGACCCGGCGCTGGCGACGGCCAACCGGGAGTACCTGCGGGGTTTCTACGGCATCGTTAAGGACAGTGCTGCGCATGTTCGCTTCGTCTTCGTCACCGGCATCACCATGTTCTCGAAGGTCAGCCTGTTCTCGGGCCTCAACAATCTCAAGGACATCAGCCTCGATCCGCGCTATGCGACACTCTGCGGCTATACGGACGACGACATCGACGAGGTCTTCGCCCCGGAGCTCGACGGGCTCGACCGCGACGCGATCCGCACCTGGTACAACGGCTACAACTGGCGCGGCCAGACACGGCTCTACAACCCCTATGACGTCCTGCTGCTTCTCGACAACAGGGAGTTCCGTGCCTACTGGTTCGAGACCGGCTCGCCGCGCTTCCTGTTCGAGATGCTGAAGGAGAAGTCGGTGGGGCCGATCGAGTTGGAAGGCCGGCTGGCCGAGATGTCGCTGATCTCCCGGTTCGACGTGGACGACATCGGCGTCGAGGCGCTGCTGTTCCAGACCGGCTATCTGACCATCACGCAAGAGACGAGGGAGGGGCACCGGACCTTCTATCGTCTGGACTATCCCAACATGGAGGTGCGGCTCAGCCTGAACGACCATCTGCTGGCGCATCTCGATGGGAGGAACCGGGTGCCCCTTGAGGAAGGCAGGAGCCTGCGGGCGCATCTCGAGGCGCATGAGTTCGGGGCGTTCGCGGAGCGTCTCAAGGCGTGGCTGTCGGGCATTCCTTATCAATGGCACGCGACGGGGGACTTGGCGCGCTACGAGGCGTGGTATGCGAGCCTGCTGCACATGTGCCTGCGGGCCGTTGGGGTTGAGGTGCGTTCGGAGGAGGCATCGAGCCATGGGCGCGCCGACATGGTGATCCCCCTGGGAGGCGAGGTGTTCGTCATCGAGTTCAAGATGGCGGAGAGCGCTCATCATGCAGAGGCGGCCCTGGGTGCTGCGTTTGCCCAGATGCGCGAGCGTGGCTATGCCGACCGGTACCGTGGGCAGCCCGTCCATCTCATCGCCGTGGCCTGCGGGCGCGAGGCGCGCAATCTGCTCGACGTCAGGGCCGAAGCGGTGGGGGCGTGATGCTTGATGGATCGGCAGCATGAGCGGCTTTCCGCGACGGCGAATGAGGCGATATCCCAGGTCGTTTCATCGTAGATGAAGCCGGATGAGAAAATCCGGTGATCCGCCGAACCGTGTGCGGTCTACAAACCGGTGCCGAGGCCCCTGGAGCGGTTGCGATTTTCACTCTCCTCCTCCCCGGACGTTCCGTTCCTGACCGTCTCGCGGCGGACATGGGCGTCGAGTTCTTCCCGCGCGGCCCGTGCTTCGTCGTCCGTGCGCGGACGGCTTCGGCCTGTTTCAGCAGCGCGCCATGGCGGTCGAGGGTTTCCCGGAAGACGGCGCCCAGGGCCACGGTCTCCTGGATGTCGGCGGTTCACCCGGCGTCCCGAAAAGGTGGTCGACGCAAGATCGATGATCCGCTGGTCCATGGACGATTCCCGCACCCTGCCTGACGCCAGCATGCGAACGGGCGACCGCTTGTGAAGCGCCTCGCGGAAGAAAATGTGCCGGGCGCGGAAAATCACTCCATGTCACGATCTTGGTGGTCGCCAAAAAGTCACCGGCTGAGACGCAAGCCTACCCGAATGCCATTGTCCGGCAGGTCGGCGGCGGAGCGCTGGATCTCTGGTGTGGACTTGCGGCAAGCGCACCTTGTAAAGAGATCGCCATGCAGGTTCTTGCCGACACGCAGAGTATTGCCGGGTTCTGTCGTCGCCTGCGGGATGACGCCTGGATCGCCGTCGATACGGAATTCATTCCCGAGCGCACGTACTGGCCGCAGTTGTGCCTCGTGCAGATCGCCGGGGCGGGTGAGGCAGCGGTTGTCGATGCCCTGGCGGAGGGTGTCGATCTGGGTCCCGTCTTCGGTCTCATGGCCGACAGGAATGTGCTGAAGGTGTTCCATGCGGGCCGCCAGGACCTGGAGATCCTTCTCCATCTGTCAGGCTCCCTGCCGGGACCGGTTTTCGATACCCAGGTGGCCGCCATGGCCTGCGGCTATGGTGAGCAGGTCGCATACATGCGGATTGTCGAGGCGGTCTCGGGAAGAGCCATCGGCAAGGGTGCGCAGATTACGGACTGGTCGAAGCGGCCGCTCTCAAGGAAGCAGATTGCCTATGCGCTCGAGGATGTGACCGGTCTTCGCGATGTCTACGAGCACCTCTCCTCGATGCTGGCGAGCAAGGGGCGCGAGGCGTGGGTTGCTGAGAGAATGGCATGGCTCAACGACCCGCAGACCTACCGCAATGATGTCTGCGAAGCCTGGGTCCGTATCAGGAAGAAGCCCCGGCGGCCGCGCGATCTGGCGGTGCTGCGCGAGGTCGCGGCATGGCGCGAGCGGCTGGCGCAGGACCGGAACCTTCCCCGCCGGCGCGTCATGACCGATGATGCCCTCGTTGCCATCGCCACCTCCCGGCCGCGGACGCCAGAGGCGCTTCAGGGTGTCCGGCTGGTTCCGCGGGGCATGGCAGCAGGGTCCCGGGGACGCCAGATCATCGAGGCGGTCAATCGTGCCATGGAACTTGGTGCCGACGCCTTGCCGCAGCCCGACGAAAGGCAGTCTGAGCGGATGCCTCTGGCCCTTGCCGATCTCATCCGCACCCTCATCAACGCCCGTTGCGAGGAACTCGGCGTGGCCCAGGCGCTGGTTGCCAGCTCAGACGAGATCCGCCGCTTCGCCGCTGCGCCCAAGGGCGACAGTCCGCTGGCATCGGGTTGGCGCTACGATCTGCTTGGACGGGACATCGAACGCCTGCGTGACGGAACGCTGGCGCTCTCGCTGGAGCAGGGCGTGCTGAAGCTGGTTGCGTTGCAGTAGTCAGCTGTCTGCCGGATAGCCGATTGTCGCCAGGGCTTCCCTGATCTCGTCCAGTGCGGCGGGATCCTCGATGGTGGCCGGCATGGGCGCGGTTTCACCGTCGGCGATCTGTCGCATGGAACGGCGCAGGATCTTGCCAGAACGGGTCTTGGGAAGGCGCGGAACGATCACCGCCTTGCGGAAATTCGCGATCGCGCCGACATCGTTGCGCATCCGGCGCACGGCATCATTCACGATCTCGGCATGGCAGGCGGTCGATGCCGCATTGAGCACCAGAAGCCCGACGGGAACCTGGCCGCGCAACGCATCGGCAACGCCGATCACGGCGCATTCGGCGACATCCGGCAGCGTGGCCAGGACTTCTTCCATGGCGCCTGTCGACAGGCGGTGTCCGGCGACGTTCATGACATCGTCGGTGCGCCCCATGATGTAGAGATAGCCATCGCTGTCGTACATGCCGGCATCGCCGGTCGAATAGTATCCCGGATACTCCTCGAGGTAGCTCGAGACAAAACCCTCGTCGTTGTTCCACAGGGTGGGCAGTGAACTCGGCGGCAGGGGGAGGCGCACGCAGACCGCGCCCGTGGTGCCGGCGGGCAGGCGATGGCCCCGTTCATTGAGAATGTCGATGGCGTATCCGGGTGTCGGTCGCCCCGGCGAGCCGTGCCGTACCGGGAGATCGTCGATGCCACGGCAATAGGCAGCCATCGCCCAGCCCGTCTCCGTTTGCCACCAGTGGTCGACCACCGGCCGCGACAGTTTTTCTTCCGCCCATGCGATGGTGTCGGGATCGGCGCGTTCACCGGCAAGGAAGAGGGTGCGGAACGCCGAGAGATCCGCCTCCTCGAGGAAGCGGCCGTCCGGATCGTCGCGGCGGATGGCGCGGATCGCGGTCGGCGCCGTGAAGAGGGCTGCCACGCGGTTCCTCTCGATGACGCGCCAGAAGGTCCCGGCATCGGGGGTGCCGACCGGCTTGCCCTCGAAAAGAACAGTCGGATTCCCGTGAAGGAGGGGAGCATAGACAATGTAGCTGTGACCGACGACCCAGCCAATGTCGCTCGCCGCCCACCAGCATTCGCCCGGCGTCACGTCATAGACCGCCTGCATGGTCCACATGAGCGCCACGGCGTGCCCGCCATTGTCGCGCACGACACCCTTCGGCCTGCCCGTTGTTCCGGAGGTATAGAGGATGTAGAGCGGGTCGGTGGCGGCCACCGGAACCCAGTCGACAGGTGTCGCCCGCACCATTTCCTCGTGCCAGTCATGGTCGCGTCCGGCCTTCAGTTCGGCGGACTGCTGTTCGCGCGCCAGGACGATCATCGTTGCGGGAACGTGTGATGCGAGGGTGAAAGCCTGCTCGAGTATCGGAAGGTAGGGGATGATGCGGCCGGGTTCGATACCGCAGGTGGCGGTGAGAACCGCCTTTGGCTCTGCGTCATCAAGGCGCTTGGCGACCTCCGCCGCGGCAAATCCGCCGAACACCACCGAGTGGACGGCGCCGATGCGAGCGCAGGCCAGCATCGCAATGACGGCCTCGGGCACGGCGGGCATGTAGATGACGACACGGTCTCCCCGGGTGACCGCGTGGTTGGCGAGTACGCCGGCAAAGGTCGCCACTTCGTGCTTGAGTTCGCTGTAGGTCAGCGTCCGCCTGGCGCCGGTGAGCGGGCTTTCCCAGATCAGCGCCAGTTGATCGCCGCGTCCGCTCTCGACGTGGCGATCAACGGCATTCCAGCAGGTGTTGGTCTCGCCTCCGGAAAACCAGCGACAGAAGGGCAGGCGGGAGTCGTCGAGTACCCGGTCCCAGCGTCTGGTCCAGCAGATGTTGTCGGCCAGTTCCTCCCAGTAGGCGGACGGATCGGCCAGCGATTGATGGTAGATGCTCTGAAAAGCCTGCGACATCGCTCCGGTTCCCGGTTCGCCCGGACACTATCGTAGGGTCGTTTGGCACGAGCCGAAAGCCACGCTCTCGCGTTCTCCGGTCGTTCAATTGACGCCAGAGGCCCATCAATGCAAGGAAGGGACATGTCGATGAACCAGCCCCCAGATCTTGCGGCAGCGATCGATCAGCTCGCCGGCGCCCGCGTCATGGTGATCGGCGATGTCATGCTCGACCGTTTTATCTACGGGGGCGTGGAGCGGATCTCGCCCGAGGCGCCCGTTCCCGTGTTGCGTGTCGAGACCGAGGAATCCATGCCGGGAGGAGCCGGCAATGTCCTGCGCAACCTGGTCGCCATCGGCGCCGGCGTCTGTTTCGTGGCCGTCGTCGGAGACGACCAGGTCGGTCGCGACCTGATTTCCATGATTGCCCGTGAAGAGGGCGTGGAACCCTATGTCCTGGTGGAGCGAAGCAGGCTCTCCACGCGCAAGGATCGATTCGTCGACGGAGGACACCAGTTGTTGCGCGCCGATCATGAGACGGATCGCGCCATCCTCCCGGAGACGGCGTCGAGGATTGTCGACATCGCCACCCACGCCATGTCGGGAATCGATGTGCTCGTCCTGTCGGACTACGCCAAGGGCGTGATGACAGCGCAGGTGGCAGCTGCTGTCATCGCCGCGGCGCGTCACGCGGACATCCCGGTGGTCGTTGACCCCAAGAGTCACACGTTCTCGCGCTACCGCGGCGCCAGCGTTCTCACTCCCAACCGGCAGGAACTGGCCATGGCGGCCCGCATGGACGTCAACGGCGACGCGGACGTTGTCGCCGCGGCCCGCATCGTCATGGAAGAATCGGATGCCGGGTGCATCCTCGTCACCCGGAGCGCCGCCGGCCTCTCCCTTGTCGAGCGCGAGGGCGCGACACTCCATCTGCCGGCGGAAGTGCGCGAGGTCTATGACGTGTCCGGCGCCGGAGACACCGTGGTCGCCGTGTTCGCTGCGGCCCTGGGACAGGGCCTCGCGCTGGAGACAGCCGCGCGGCTGGCCAACCTTGCCGGTGGCGCGGCCGTGGGCAAGAGTGGAACGGCCGTGGTCGGCACCGACGATCTGCGCCATGTCCTGCACGGCCAGGCTTTCGAGAGCAACGAGGCGAAGATCGTGTCCCTTGAAACGGCCCGCGACATGGTCGCCTCGTGGCGTCACTCTGCGGAGCGGGTCGGCTTCACCAACGGCTGCTTCGATCTGCTCCATCCCGGCCATGTCTCGTTGCTGCGCCAGGCCCGTCAGCAGTGTGACCGGCTGGTGGTGGCGCTCAACAGCGACAGCTCGGTGCAGGATCTCAAGGGTCCCGGTCGTCCCGTGCAGTCCGAGATTTCCAGGGCCCAGATCCTCGCTTCGATGGCGGACGTGGACCTGGTGGTCGTCTTCAGCGAGGCGACGCCGTTGACCCTGATCGCAAACCTTCGCCCTGATGTTCTGGTGAAGGGGTCAGATTATCGCCCGGACGAGGTTGTCGGCGGTGATATCGTGACGTCCTATGGCGGCAGGATCTACCTTGCGGATCTGGTGGACGGGTTCAGCACGACGGCGACGGTGACCCGGATGACACACGACGCCACCGCGAGATGACCCCCCCCTGGCGTCGCATGCCGAGGGACCCGGTCAGGCAGGGCTGTCAACGCCTGACATGCGTTCAATCTGCTCCTTGATCTGAAGTTTCCGGCGTTTGAGATCCGTGAGATGGGTCTGGTCTGGCAGCGGGCGGTGGGATTCATCATGGATTTCCTGCTCGAGTGCAGCGTGCCGTGCTTCCAGGACAGCCAAATCATCGGGGTTGGTCATCGATTCCTCCGCCAGGATCCTTGTTTCCGGTTCCAGACCGGACACCAACGCAAGGCGTCGATACTGTCCGGGCAGGACCTGGACCGCAGTATAGGAAGGAAGCGGCGCGCTGGCTATTCAAGAGCGACCGATTGCCGGGCAACGATCGTGCGCACTGCGTCTGTTTCGCGGAATCGCCCGGGTGTAGGATCGCCCGGAACTGCCTTCAGGGGGAGGTGACGGGTCATGGTCGCAGTCGGCATCATCATGGGGAGCCGGTCGGACTGGAACACCATGCGCCATGCCGCCGAGACACTCGGCGAGATCGGCGTCCCGCATGAGGTCCGGATCGTTTCGGCGCACCGTACGCCCGATCGGCTCTTTGCCTATGCCGAAGCGGCCCATGGTCGTGGCCTGAAGGTCATCATCGCAGGAGCCGGGGGTGCGGCGCATCTTCCCGGCATGACGGCAGCCAAGACCTCTCTTCCGGTGCTCGGCGTTCCCGTCGAGAGCCGGGCACTCAATGGCCTCGACAGTCTGCTTTCCATCGTGCAGATGCCGGCGGGAGTGCCGGTCGGCACGCTTGCCATCGGCACGTCGGGTGCCATCAATGCCGCCCTTCTCGCTGCCGCCATCGTCGGTCTCGTCAATCCGCACATAGCCCGGGCCCTGGAGGACTGGCGAAGCCAGCAGACCGCATCCGTGGCCGAACGTCCCGACGCCGATGGATGATGACCGGCGTGTCGTGTCACCCGGCGGTGTGATCGGCATCGTCGGTGGCGGTCAGCTTGGTCGCATGGCGGCCCTCGCCGCCGCGGCCCTTGGTTACCGATGCCACGTCTTGTGCCCCGCACACGACAGTCCGGCCGTGGACGTGGCGCACACCGCGACCATCGGGGCATACGATGATGCCGATAGTATGGCGGCCTTTGCCTCGGCGGTCGATGTCATCACCTTCGAGTTCGAGAACCTGCCCGTGGCATCTTTCCGGCACATGGCCCGGCATGCCCCCGTGCGCCCCCACTGGCGTTGTCTGGAGATGACCCAGCACCGGGTGAACGAGAAGGATTTTCTCAACAGTGAGGGCTGCGCCACCGCACCCTATGCCTCCCTTCCCGGGCCCGGCGAGAGTCTCGCGGCGACCGGCAGCCCGGCGATCCTCAAGACGGCACGCCTGGGCTATGACGGCAAGGGTCAGGTTCGCGTCACGCGCCAGCGGGACCTCGAGGATGCCTGGGCAGCCATGGGGTGCGCGGAGGCCGTCCTGGAAGGCGTCGTCGATTTCACCATGGAGGTCTCGGCCATCGTTGCCCGTGACATCAGGGGCACCATCCGGGCTTTCGATGTTGTCGCCAACACCCATCGAGACGGCATCCTCGCCGAAACCCGGGCGCCGGCACCCCTGTGCGGGGGCGTGGCCGAGGCCGCCGTTGCCACGGCCGGCCGGCTGGCGGAGGCTCTCGGTCTCGTCGGTCTCCTGGCGGTCGAGATGTTTGTTGTCCCCGGCGGCCGCCTCCTGGTGAACGAACTTGCCGCCCGGCCCCACAACTCGGGACACTGGACCATCGATGCCTGCCGCACCAGCCAGTTCGAACAGTTCATCCGCGCCGTCGCCGGATTGCCGCTTGGCGATCCGTCACGCCACAGCAATGCCGTGATGACCAATCTTCTGGGCGACGACACATCCTCTTGGCACGACATTCTCCGGCAGAGAGACGCCAAGCTTCACCTCTACGGCAAGACCGAGGCACGCCCGGGCCGCAAGATGGGCCACGTCACGCGACTGTTGGCGCTGGAGTGATACTTTCCCTCGGCGGTGAGTCGGAACGGTGCCGTCGACGTGTGTCAAACCTTCCGCCGCGTACGTCCCGGCCAGGGACATCCGGCGCGCGGACAGCACTCTGCGCTGACGCTCCCTTGAGCGCGGCCGACCGCACGGTCCGGGGCTGCGGTCGCCCGAACGAGTCCTGGCAGGAGTCGTCAACCGCAGGAAAACGCGCGAGGGCTTCGGCACGAAACCCGCGCTCTCGGTATACTCGGAGAGCAGGCTTTGACCCGCTTGATTCGATCTTCCTGCTGCTGTTGTTGCGCCTGTGGAGATGTGGGAAGGGCGCGGAGCGGCTTGTCCATCATATCCACAGGTATCTCGCCCGGCGTCCGCCGCTGACAGTTGAGAGCGTGAGGCCCTGCGGCGGGAAGGGGTGATATCAAACCCGGAATGCAATTGACGCGCATGACCAATCCGAACAGGAGACTATGGCCAACCGCGCTTGTGTCACCATGGGATTCCGAAGCGCTCCTTCATGGCCTGCGTCCTCCCCCAGGGCTCGCCGGGCAGCTGATCGACGAGCATCGTGAATACGCGGCGAAAGGAATCCGCTGTTGCCTCTTCCGTCAGAGCTTCCGCCTGAGCAGCCGGCAGCAGGGGGCGCAAGTCGAGCAGGAAGCGCGGGTTGGCCAGCTTGGCGAACATCCGCTCCTGGGCCTGAGCCCGGGAAATCGTCTGGCCGGAAAGATCGAGGTGCCGCCTGAACATCTCGACCAGGCGGGCGATATCGAGGTCCTCGAAGACATCCAACGCGTGTGCGAGATCGTAGAGATCGCGCCCTTGGTCACGCTGCAGCAAGGCACGCAGCTTGGTTGCCAGCATCTCTTCGCCGGAGAATGTGGGAATGGCCGCTTCGCCCGAAAACCAGGGATTGTCGATCTTCAACGGCAATGACGCCGGACCGTCGAAAGCCTGGATCTCGCGGGTGTTGATCCCGACCTTCAGCCGGATCGGCACACCACTGTCGTCTTCGGCATCGACCCGGAAGCGAAACTTCGGTGCGACGGGACTTTGATCGAACCGCGCTCGCCCCAGCCACGGTTCCAGGACGACGCGCAGTCGATCGAGAATGGTGCCGATCGGCCCGCCGGAAGTCCGGACCAGGTCGATATCCTCGGAGTAGCGCATTGGCTTCGGGAAGTGCAGCTTGTTGAGTGCTGTCCCGCCACGAACCCGCACTGCGTCGCGCAACACGTCGTCGGAGAAGATCTCCACCAGAGCACGGCTAATGATGAGGTCCTGCTCGACCTGTCGCTGATCGGCCCAGGGAACGACGGTGCCCCAGGCCACGATGTTCTGCGTCGGAATCACGCGTCAACCCGCGGCACACGGCGTACGATGACCCGCCACCGCAGATCGCGCAGGCGCGGCTCAGGCGCGAAGTCCGGGTCCTGTGCTCCCTTCCGGTCGAGCTCGGTCCACGGCAGTGCGCCCCTCGCCCGCAAGACCTCCAGCATCGGCTCCGTCAGCACGTCGTGGTCGAAATGGTCCAGCAGATGACCGAGACGCTGTAAGACCGGCCGCTCCACGCCCGCCGACAGCGCGGCGAGTTGTTCCGGATCGATCTTTTGCCTGAGGTCCGAGAGAACCGTGGCTATATTGTCGATGCCGCCCGACACCTGCGGATAGCGCAGCAGGTCGAGAGCCGTCAGCGCGGCAGACGAGACCTTCATCGTGCCGGTATCGGTCTTGCGCTCCTCGATCCCCCCGCTTATCGCTTCCATGTCCTTGCGGAAGCAGAAGACGATCAGGCTGCGGCCGGCGCGGATCCTGGGCAGGCGTTTCGCCGTGACGACCTGAAACTCCATGACCGCCTGGTGTGTCGCGCCGTGCAGTTCGGCCGCCTTGAGCAGCCCTACATAGTAGGCCTGGCCCTCGCGGCGCATGAACGAGTCGATGTACCAGGCCGGCGGCGGTGCCCCCCAGGACGCATATTGCGGCGGGACGACGACATAGAAGCCCTGCCGCGGGCTGAGCAACGCCTTGCGACGCTGTAACCGTTCGGCAGCATCCAAGAATGCACCGTGCCCGACGCCGAGCGCTTGCTTGGCCTCGTCGGCAGTGAAGACCGCCCGGCCGGTGGAAAGCAGACCGCTTACATAGCCTGACAGGGCGGATCGCTGATCGTGAAACATACTGTATTTTCCGCTTTAAATGCGGAAATATCAACATGACTATAGATTTTGCTATGGGATACCATGCCAGTTGGCGCACGATCCCGGGCGGAGCCAAACCCAGCCTCTCGACCCCGGAGGCTGCCGAACAACGCCGAGGTGGTCGTCAGGACCGGCCAGCCAGCCCGTTCGACGGCGAGTGTCCCGGCCAGGATCGATGGTGTTGATGCTGGTGGTACCCGGCGAGGCTTTCCCTCAGACCGACGAGCAATTCGTGTATTCCCATCCCTGATGAAAACCTGGCTCAACCGGAGACAATGGGGCCGTTCAAGGAATCTAGAGACGGAACGGTGTCCAGGTCGGCACGCGCACGGAGCACAACCCGAACCCGCTCATCGATGAAGGAGAAGTCGTCGTGCAGGCACTTCCCCGTCGTCGCCCGCAGCGTCGTGATGCCGGTCTTCGGGGTCCGCCGGTGGCGCTGAACGTCTTGCATCCCTCCATCGCCGAGAAGATGTGCACGAGACCCGGCGCATCACCGCGCTCTTCAAGGATCTTCTTGACGCGATCCTCCTTGCGAAAGGCCTTGAGCTTGCGGATGAACTCGATCTCAAGACCGGCGTGTGCAGCTATCTTCATGGCGTTGTCACGGGTCTCCTCGCGCATCGGCTCGGCGCGGGTCATCGGCCAAGCGGACGCCATGGCAGCGCCGCCGCCGTCAACGATCGGGTCGGCAGCCGGACAGGGGCGATCGTGAGATGGCGAAACGGGCTATTGGTCCCGGTCGCAGGCGCGCCTTCAGGGTGTTGATCGTCATGACATCGGCGATGCGGCGGTCGAGAAAGGCCCAGGTCGTTTGCCGGCCCGGACTGTCGTCGTTGATCCAGCAGAGCAGCGTGGCCGTATGGACGCCCGCCAGCAGCAGGCGCTTGGTGTAGTAGTTGAAGTCGGTTGCCGTGTCTCCGGCAGCGTGCCAGATGGCGTCGGCTGTGCGCCAGAGGGAGCGGGCGCCGGAGGGACCGGTCTTCATGGCGGCAGCTCTCACCACGGCCTCGCGATGCCTGCCATCGACCTCAAGGCGGATTCTGACCGCCGTGGCGATGCGCTCGCGCACCCTCATCTCTGCAAGATTGATCGTGCTCAGTTCCTCAAGCATGGCGCGGTCGCCCTCGGCGAGGAAGAAGGACACCATCTCGCCGGCCCCTTCCGGAAACAGCCGCCGTGCCTCGCCCGCCGCCATGCCGGCATCGGCGGCGCCGACATCCATCGACGCTTGGGTCCAGCCGTCAAAGGGCACATGGACAAGGGTGGCGGCAAGAAGCCGTCGCCTGAGATCATCCCTGGTGGTGGACGCCATCACTCCTCCTCATCGGTGCGCCAGTGGCGCTCCGAGGTGAAGATCAGGTGCCGCATGTCCGTCATCCGTTGCGGGTAGAGGATGCCGTCGAGATGGTCGAATTCGTGTTGGACCACCACCGCATGATAGCCCTCCACGGTCCTCGAGACCTGTGTGCCGTCAGGCGTGGTGCCGGCATAGCTCACCCGGGGCGCGCGCGGTACCAGACCCTGCAACCCGGGAAGCGAGAGGCACCCCTCCCAGCCCTCGATGCGCTCGTCGGTGAGGATCGCGTGGCGCGGATTGACGAGGGCCAGGACCGGTTCGTCCTCCGGGGCGTCGGGAGGCATGAATACGACGATGCGCAAGGGCACATGGACCTGGGGTGCTGCCAGACCCACGCCGCCTGCGTCGTGCATGGTCTCGATCATGTCGGCAACAAGCTGGCGCACCCCGGACGCCGTCGGATCGGCCACCTCTGCGGCGCACCCGGCCAGCACCGGGTGCCCCATGCGCGCAATCTTCAGCAAGCTCACCGGAGAGGCTCTGTGCCCATCACCATGTCGCATCCAAGGTAGCGAAAACCGAATCCCGTGCAGGCGGAAAAGACATGGCCTGCCGAGGGTGCCGGAAAATGCTGTGTCAGCATCAGGATGTCGGTATCGGCCAGGGTTTCGAGGATGCGCCGACGGGTTGCCGCCGCCATCACCGGATCATGGTCCCAGACAGAACTCCATTCGGGATGGGGCAACTGCAATGGCGAATGGATGAGGTCGCCCACCATGAGGGCCCGCTCTGTGCCGGATACCAGATGGGTGGCGACGTGACCCGGGGTGTGCCCGGGTGTCGGCTCGAGGCGGATCATGTCGTCAAGTTCGTGATCCATGGCGACGACCTCGCCCTGACCGGCATCAAGCACCGGCGAGACGCTTTGGCGCCACACCGTATGACCCCGCTTCGCGGCGGCTTGGGCAGCATCGAGTTCTTCCTGGCAGAAGAGGTAGCGGGCGCGCGGAAAGGTCGGCACCCACACGCCGTTCTTCAGGCGCGTGTTCCAGCCCGCGTGATCGTAGTGGAGATGGCTGCACAGGACGAAGTCGACGTCGTCGGGACCAACACCGAGGGCCGCCAGGTCTTCGAGGAACCGGTAGTTGGTCCGCAGGTTGAAGGACGGCAGCCAGGGCAGCGTCTTGTGATTGCCGACACAGGTATCAAGCAGGATGGTGTGGCGCGGCGTGCGCACCAGCCAGGCATGAATCGGCATAATGGTGCCGCCCGTGTACGGATCGATGGCAGCGGGCGTCAGCCACTCCATGTAAGGTGCGAGTACGTCGGGCGTGGCGCCGGGAAACTCGGCATGCGGGGCGGTGCCGATGTCCACCGACTCCTCGATGCGGTCGAGGCGAATGTCTCCAAGCATCACTGTCATTGCACACTCCGTGTCATGCACCCTGAGGACGGCCTCAAGCGCCGCGGCTGGGAGCCAGGCATCACCGTCATTGTGCACCCTGTGTCATGCACCCTTCACAAGGGCTTGTGTAGCATGATAATAGCACACGTGCCGGCATGATGCGATGTCGGCCCAACCCTTAATGAAGGAGAAGACCCATCGTTCACATCATTGTCCGCGACAACAACGTCGATCAGGCCCTGCGGGCGCTCAAGAAAAAGCTGCAGCGCGAGGGCGTCTATCGTGAAATGAAACTGCGCCGCCACTTCGAGAAGCCTTCGGAAAAGAAGAAGCGCGAACGCGCCGAAGGGGTGCGTCGTGCCCGCAAGATGGCCCGCAAGCGGGCCCTGCGGGAAGGCAATGCCTGATTCTCCGTCACAGTCCCTTCACAATATCCTCGACCATCTTCCTCGCATCCGCAAACAGCATCATGGTGTTGTTGCGGTAGAACAGCGGGTTGTCGATTCCGGCGTATCCCGGAGACAGTGATCGCTTGACCACCATGACGGCGGCTGCGTTCTCGGCATTGAAGACCGGCATGCCGGCGATCGGGGACGCGGGGTCGGTCTTCGCCAGGGGGTTGCAGACATCGTTGGCACCGATCACGAAGGCGACGTCTGCCGTGGAGAACTGTGAGTTGATTTCATCGAGTTCGAACACTTCGTCATAGGGAATGTTGGCCTCGGCGAGCAGGACATTCATATGTCCGGGCATGCGCCCGGCGACAGGATGGATGGCGTAGGCCACCTCGACACCGTTGTCCTTGAGCTTGTCGGCCATGTCCCGCAGGGCATGCTGCGCCTGGGCGACCGCCATGCCGTATCCGGGAATGATGATCACCTTGCGGGCATTCTGCATGACGAAGGCCGCATCGTCGGCGCTGCCCTGGTTCACGGTGCGCTGGCCGGCCTCGGCGTCGACCGATCCGGAACCACCGAATCCGCCCAGGATGACGTTGACGAAGGAGCGGTTCATGCCCTTGCACATGATGTAGCTCAGGATGGCGCCGGAAGACCCGACGAGGGCGCCGGTGATGATGAGGAGCTCGTTTTCCAGGGTGAAGCCGATACCGGCCGCGGCCCAGCCGGAGTAGCTGTTGAGCATGGAAACGACCACCGGCATGTCCGCGCCGCCGATCGGGACGATGAGGGTGATGCCGATCAGGAAGGCCAGCGCGGCGACAATCCAGAAGGCGTCCGCGTTGCCGTCGGCAGCAAACCACACGCCTGCAGCTGCCATGGCGCCGCCGATCAGCAGGTTGAGAAGATGCTGTCCCCGGAAGACCAGCGGAGCGCCGGACACCAGCCCCTGGAGCTTGGCGAAGGCGATCACGGAACCGGAAAACGTGATGGCGCCGATCGCCATGCCGAGAATCATCTCGATCCTGCTGGCGAGCCGGATGGCGCCGTCGGCACCCACAATGCCGTAGGCTTGCGGAGAATAGAGCGCTGCGGCCGCGACGAGAACGGCCGCCAGCCCCACCAGGCTGTGAAAGGCCGCCACCAGCTGCGGCATGGCTGTCATCTGGATGTTGAGGGCGATGGCGGTGCCGATGGCGCCACCGAGCAGGAGACCGCAGGCGATCCACCAGTAGGACATGACGGAGGGATCGGCGATCGTCACCGCCACGGCGATGACCATCCCGATCATGCCGACGAGATTGCCCCGGCGCGATGATCCCGGCGCCGAGAGGCCCTTCAGCGCCAGGATGAAGCAGACCGCCGCGACCAGGTAGGCAAGGGCCGCCAGGTCGGCGGTCATGGATCCTGTCCCCTGGCGCCGTCCTTCCTGCGGAACATTTCCAGCATGCGCTGGGTCACGGCGAAGCCGCCGAAGATGTTGATGGCCGCGAGGGTGACGGCGACAAAGCCAAGGATGCCGGAGAGATCCATTCCCGCCGGGCCGGCAGCGATCAGGGCGCCGACGATGATGACGCTGGAAATCGCGTTGGTGACCGACATGAGGGGCGTATGCAGTGCCGGGGTCACGGCCCAGACCACGTGGTAGCCGACAAAGATGGCAAGCACGAAGATTGTCAGCCGGAAGAAGAACGGATCGACAGCGGCTTCCATGGGCTCAGCACTCCTTCGCGTCGCAGAGCAGCGGGTGAACAAGCACGCCGTCACGCATCACGCACATGCCGTTGATCACCTCGTCTTCATGATCAAGCGTCAGGCGTCCGGCAGAGGTGTCGATGAAGGGCGTGATGAGATTGAAGAGGTTGCGTGCGTAGAAGGTCGAGGCATTGGCCGCCAGGCGCCCCGCCACGTTGGAATATCCGACAATGGTGACACCGCCGGCATCGACGACCTCGTCGCAGCGGCTGCTCTCGCAGTTGCCACCGTCCTCGACCGCGAGGTCGACGATGACCGAGCCCGGCTTCATGTCGCGGACCATGGCGGCGGTGACGAGCCGCGGTGCGGGGCGCCCGGGGATGCGTGCGGTGGTGATGCAGATGTCGGTCTTCTTCAGGGCGCTCGCGATCACCTCACCCTGCCGGGCGAGATAGGCATCATCCATCTCCCTGGCATAGCCTTCCCGGGTCTCGGCGTCGCCGGCACCGGAGACTTCCACGAAGGTGGCGCCAAGACTCTCGACTTCCTCCTTGACCGCGGCGCGCACATCGAAGGCCTCGACCACGGCGCCAAGCCGCCGTGCCGTGGCGATGGCCTGGAGCCCCGCCACGCCGGCGCCAAGGACCAGCACCCGCGCCGGCGCGATCGTTCCCGCGGCCGTCATCATCATGGGCATGGCGCGGCCGAAGAACATGCAGGCGTCCAGCACCGCCTTGTAGCCGGCCAGGCTGGCCTGGGATGTCAGGGCGTCCATCGACTGGGCACGGCTGATCCTGGGAATCAGTTCCATGGCGAGCACGGTCAGCCGCCTGGCGGCGTAGCCGGCATACTGTTCACGTTCGACAAGGGGGTTGATGAGACCGACGACGACACATCCTTCGGGGATGAGGACCAGCTCGTCGACGTCATCCGTGGTGACCGGCCGGCCGACCTTGAAGACGATGTCGGCGCCGGTCAGCACATCGGCGGTATCGGCAGACACGATGGCCCCGGCCTCGCGAAACGCGTCGTCCGTCCAGCCGGCGGCTTCGCCCGCTCCGGCTTCAATGGCGACGGCAACACCCTGGCTCTTCAGCCTCTTGACCATGTCCGCAGAGGCGGCAACCCTGGTCTCGCCGGGATGGCGCTCCCGCAGTACTGCACACTTCATCGGCTGTCCGTATGGCTAGGGGACGGGCACCGCATCTTGGCGAAGACGCAGGACAATGTGAAGGGGAGGGTGGTGATGGTAGTATCTCAGTTTGACATTCCCCGGACACGGGCAGGACCATTTTGTTGTCGGCAGTGAGTGCCGATGACCGCTGCACGGATGCCCGTGATGCTGTCGAAAGCATCGGCATGCGGCCCGCACCGGCACACAGACAACGAAATCCTCCCCGCAATGGCCCGTTGAACGCGCTCGCATCATCCGCTGCCGGACAAAAAACGAGTCCTGCGGACACGGGTGGTGGCGTTGACAGGTAACTGGCACTCTGGATAAATGAAGAACCGGCTCTATGAAGGATGTCGGCTCTGAAACTGCGGAGGATGCTCCGTGCCAAGCAGCGATCATGCTTGGCCTCCGATGGGAGACGTGTGCGGTCGAGTGTCAAGGAGCTTCAGGAGGAAGGGGATGTTATGGCCGAAGGCAAGAAAACGCTGCCCGATCAGTCAGGCAACTTGGTTACGGGTGATCTGGTAGAGGTCGTGGAATCCAAAGAGCGATTCAGTGAAATCGATCTTGAGGATGGTACTCGGATCAGGATCAAGCCCGTCGTTGTAGAGGCAGTGAGGGTTGACGGACAATGGGACAATGACGGCAACCCAATTTATGTGATCCGGTCTACCACTGTCATGGCTGTGAACAATGTGGCCGATCACTTGAAGAAACGGACCCATTGACATGGCTATCATTTCGACCGACACCTTTGCTGACAGATTGGCCAACTCGTCATCCAGCGTAGGGTATGCTGTTCCGCTTGTCGTGGTGGCCATCTTTGCGGGTGTCGACTGCCTTGTGGAGCGCTCAGATATCGCTGACGAGGATCGGCTCGTCGGTGCGGCTAAGCAAACAACGATGGATTCTTGGACGACACGCCCTGTGGGTGAGTCGCAAACCCATGCTCTAGCTCTTCACAGGTCACAGGCCAATTCCCGCGCCACCCCAGCCGATGCCATTGTGCGGGAGGCGTCCTCGTCTGACAGGGTGGACGGTATGTACTCGACTTGGACGCACTTCTATTTCCACGCCTTTTCGATCCTCTTCATTGCTGGTATGGGAATTCTGATTTTTGGACTGCTGTTGGCACTTCCTCTGGTGAGTGCCTTCGGTCCTTTGGTTCTCGGGGCGGCTTTCGGATGTCTCTGGCGTTGTGTGCGGCGGGCAAGCCAAGAACATGCAGTTTGACAAGGAGTGGCTAATCCATCTCGCCACTCGGCTCGCATCACCCGGTCAGCTTCCGGGTTTGACCTGCTGTATGATGACCATCAGTATTCTCGCCATCGTCGAGTTGGTCCTTGTTGAGAGTGATTTCCGGTCATTCTTCAGTTGGGCCTGTACGGTTACATTCGGTATCGGCCTCATCGGCATCGCAAACCCAATTCTGCGGCCTTCGTTCTGGCGATGAACCTCACCGCGCGAGCCTGATTCGCGCCGCACGACTGCGCTGCGGGGTGTCAGTGAAGCCGAAGGGCGGTCGGAGCCTCATGAGTCAAAGTGAGACACTATCCCGGTGATACTGTCAGGTTTCGTCAGCCGGTCCCGCACCCTCGCTTCGTGACCGTTTGCTCGAGGGCACCAAAGTCCTCTCGTAGTGGGCGAGGACGCCGGACCAGGCCGTGCCGTCGACGGGAATCCCTTCCTCCAGCGTCATCCTTCGCCCATCCTCGATGACATGGCAGGGGACGCCGGAAGAAACGGTGCCCCCGGGCATGTTGGTCTCGACCGTCACCGCCGCCCTGCCTCGACCCGTGTCCCCCGTCACCGTCACCTTCCCCCCGGCGATGCCGATGACCGTCCCGGCGCCTGCATGCCAGGAAAGGCGGACGCAGTCGGCACCGGAAGCGGCCGCGGCGCCTGCCAGAAGAAGCGGTACATCCACCTCGTGCACCCGGAGTGTTTCGGGCTCCGCCGGCGCCATGGAAAGTCGGTCCGTGATGACGGGGCCGGCAAAGATCGCCGATACCATCCTGCAGTCGCGACAGGCGATCCGACTGTCCTGGATCACGAGGTTGCCGCCGCTTTGGCCCCGCGACAGGGCATCGAGTGCGGGCAGGGCTGCCCGGACCGGATCCATGCCGATGAAGGCAAGCCACGCCGCGGCGGTGGCGAACTCATCGCAGATGCCGACAGGGGCGCCGGCGCCGGCAGCGGCACGCGCGAGGTGGAAGAGGATCTCGTTGAGCGAGAGAAAGGCGCGGGACGTTGTCACGGACGGGGAAAGAGCCACTGCGGCTCCGTGCCGCCGACAATGTCACCGGGAAGCGGTGCCCCCTGATAAAGGGTCACGCGGGTCCAGAGATCGGACCTGGGATCGAAGCCGTTGGCGCCGAAGAAGGCCAGCTTGAAACGCAGGATATCGATCGGACGCCGGTCGTTCGCCAGCAGGTTGTCGCGAATCTCCGCATAGGGAAGGCTGGCGAGATGCTGGACGCGCCGCACCGTGCTTCGCCATTCCGGCGCCGTGATGAGGAAGTCGGCGACGCTTTCCCGGCGATCGTGATCCAGGAGCCGTGCTTTCAGCATGGCGACATCGCGGCCGATGGCCACGGCCATTTCCATGTCGGCTCCGGGCTCGGCGTAGCGATCCCCCACCCGCGGTTCCAGCTTTTCCTGCGAGTAGTACCAGAAGCGCTGCCGGGACTCCCGGGCGGCATGATCGATGGCGAGGGCCCAGCCGTAGCGGTCGTCGATGAGGTCGACGAGATCCCCGACCGGCATGGCCGGTTTCACGGCCGGCAGGCTGCCCGAACTCATGGACTGGCACAGCCCGTCGATCAGCGCTCCCTGGGGCTCGAGCAACAGGGCCACCACCATCTCCTGGCCTTCGAGGGAAAAACTCTGCGACGCAAGGCGCCAGAGAGCATCCCAGGGCCGTTCGCCGTCGAGCCCGTCGTCGCACCACGAGTCGAGGCGGGCGAGATCATCGCCAAGTCTCGCGATGCGTGCCGACTGCACGGGATCGTCGACCGTCCAGGCGGCGACGTGGCGCCGCGCGTCGTCCACAAGATCGCGGAACTCCGCGATGGCGTCGGGTGTGGCCTGTTCCACGTTCCGCACGCTCACAAGGGCGCTTTCCCGCGCCATGACCCAGTTGTTGATCAACAGGGGGTGCTTGACGAGAAAGGGGGCCATGCCGAGGCCCGTGGCATTGCCGATACCGAGCGCCCTGGCAAGGTCTTTCGAGAGTTCCGCTGCCTGGTGTCCCGACCGTTGCCAGGCCATGTGATTGACGAGATCGACACTCATCCAGCGGATGAGATAGACGGCGAGAAGCTCGGCCTGGAAGGGTGCCTGCAGCTCCTCGCGGCCAGCGATCCGGCCGCGGTCGGCGCAGCCGAACTTGCCGCTTCCGTAGACCGCTGTGGTGCGCATCAGGTAACCCACGTCGGATATCAGATCGCGACAGGGCTGCCGGCCACCGGCCAGGCTCTCCACCACATGATCGAAGATCCTGCCGCTTCTGTTGGCCCGCGCCAGAACCAGTTCGCTGGCCCTGAATCGCCCCGCCTCCTGGCGGGGCGTGTTCGCCTCGAGGCGTTCGATGTCCGCGGCACCCGGGACACCGTCGAACAGCGAGAACGTCGTGTCCCAGGCGTTGGCGATGACCCGGTCCGTTCTCTCCCGGAGGTCGATGGACCCCGAAAATCCCACCAGGCTGTAGGTCCGGCGGGGACCGTGAGCGGCGTGGAGCGTGCGGCCAATTCCATTGTGATCAAGATCGAGGCGCACTCTCTCGAAACGCCAGCGTTCCCGGATCATGCGGCGGACCAGCTGGCGCATGAAACTCAGCCGCGTGGGAAAGGAAGCTCCCATGCGTTCGAGACACATGACCTCGTCCGGGGGGCGCAGCTGCGGCACGTCTTCGACTGCCATCATCGCGTGCCGGCCAGTTCGAGTGTTCCGTCCTCGATCGGCGAGCGTTTCACCAGGCGGACGTCAAGGGCGTAGTCCTGGGTGTTGCGCCACGGGTCGCGGTCCCCCTGCCGCGGCAGCGAACCGAGGGCGCGCAGGACGTAGCCCGCCGGAAAGTCGTCGATCCATGGCCGCGGCGTCATGTGCCGGCACTCGTCCCCCAGCCGCGGCGTGGCCTGCCGCGTGCCGGTTCTCTCCATGGTATTGATCAGGCGGCAGACCCAGCCGGCCGTGAGATCGGCGCGCAGGGTCCAGCTGGCATTGATGTAGCCGAATGTCTGGACGAGATTGGGGACATCCGAGAGCATCATGCCCTTGTAGGACCAGTGTTCGGGCGGATTGACGGCCGCGCCGTTTACGGAAAGCCTGATGCCGTTGAGAACCTTCATCCTCAGACCTGTGGCGACGACGATGACGTCGGCCTCCACGGTCTCTCCGCTGCCAAGTTCCAGGCCTTCGTGGGTGAACCTCGTGATGGTGTCGGTCCGCACGCTTGCCCTGGCGCTGTTGATGGCGTCGTAGAGGTCGTCGTCCGGAATGAGGCACAGGCGCTGGTCCCAGGGGCCGTAGCGGGGAGTGAAGTGCTTTCGCACATCGATGTCCGGCTTGAGCGCCCGGCGCACGAGACCGATGAGTTCGGCCTTCACGCGGTCCGGTTCGGTCCGGGTCCTGCGATAGAACGCGATATCCCGCCTGACGTTCCGCCACCTGGTGATGGCATGGGCCAGGCGGTCCGGCAGGAACCTGGCGAGGAGGCTGGCGAGCCTGTCCTCGCTCGGCCAGGAAACGACGTAGGTCGCAGACCGCTGGACCATGACGACATGCGCGGCACCGGTCGCCGCCAGTGCCGGCACCAGGGTCATGGCCGTCGCGCCGGAACCGATGACGACAAACCGCTTGCCCCGGCAATCCAGGTCTTCGGGCCAGAACTGCGGATGGACGACGGAGCCGGAAAACCGGTCTTCGCCTTCCCAGGTCGGCCGGCAGGGGTTCTCGTAGTCATAGTATCCGCCACACAGCAAGAGCATGTTGCAGGCCAGGCGAACGGTCATGCTTCCATGTTCCGCCTCGATGGTCCAGAGAGCGTCGCTGCTCGACCACGATGCCGCCGTCACGCGATGACCGAAGCGGACATGGCGGCGGATATCGAACTCGTCCGCCGTCTCGTTGATGTAGGAGAGGATCGACGGACCATCGGCGATGGCCCGGGCTTCCAGCCATGGCTTGAAGGCGTAGCCCAGCGTGTGCATGTCGCTGTCGGACCGCACGCCCGGATAGCGGAAGAGATCCCAGGTGCCGCCGATGGCCTCGCGGCTTTCGAGAATGGCGAAACTTTTCGACGGACAGTGGCGCATGAGATGCCATGCACTGCCGATTCCGGAAAGGCCGGCACCGACGATGACGACATCGACATCGCCGGAGTTGCGGTCAGGGGAGAGATTCTCCGTCACGACAGGTCCGCCACCAGGGCCCGTCGGCGCAGCAGGACAAACCTGTGAAGCTCAGGCAGGTCGACAGCAACGCCGGCATCCTCGAATCTCCGGGCACCGGTCAGGCTCTCGTCGCGCAGCGGATCGAAGCTGCACACGACAACGGTGTCCGGGGGCTGGCCGGCGTTGATGTCCAACAGACCGTTCCCGGCTCAGAAGTTTCCGAGATAGCGGTCGATCTTGACCGCGGTGATGTCGTCGGCCACCAGATCGCGTTCCCGCTCCGCCTGGCTGATCAGGATGACGAGCCGGTTGTCGCCAAGGAGGTCGCGCAGAAAGGCCGCCGCCCGTGCCCGTGCGATGGCGTCGTCGATGGTGATGGGCAACGGCTCGTGGCCAGGCGCCTGACAGGCATTGCCCGTGCAGGGCGGAGTCGGTTCCAGCTGCCGCTCGCTGCCGTCGAGACTGGCGGCGGCAAGGTCGTGGGGATGGCAGTCGGCCGCCGCGTCGCGCACCTCGATCCGCATGGTCCGCGGCGCATGTCCGATGACCCGCAGGGCCGTGGACCTGTTGTCGTAATTCCGGGCGCAGTTGATCGCACAGAAGCTGCCGGGCCGCCGCTGGTAGGCGTTGGGCGTCGTCGAACCGACGCGGGAGATTTCCGCCATCCTGCCCTGGATTCCGGCGAGGTCATGGCGTCCCGGTCTCGGGAGTGCGCCATTCTGGCCGTGAAACACCGACCGGCCTTCCCGCCACAGGGAGTGGTGGAGGTGGAATTCGTTGCCCGCTTGTCCTTTCGGGGGCTTGGCCATGAATGTCGCGAGAGAGCCGTGCGCGGGGGCAATCTGCTTCACCATGTTTCGGAACACGACGGACCTGCTGGCTGTCACCAGGATCTCGCCATAGGCGATGTTCACCTCGGCCTGTCCGGCGACGTACTCCGGATTGGACTGTTCGATGGGAATGCCGATGGCATCGAGGTGGCGACGGATCGGACCAACGACGTGGTCAAGCCCGGCGGCGCGGGCTGGGTTGTAGACTTGGATGCCGATGTCCCGCGGCCGCCTGGTCTGCGGATCAGGGAAATGGAATTCGAGCTCGCTGCCGATGGTGACCTCGAATCCCATGGCCGCGGCCCGCTCGAGAACATCGATGAGGACACCGCGCGGATCGATGGGAACGGGCACACGGTGACTCTCCTCGAAGCGGCCGAAGCGGAAACCGGCACCGTCTTCCCGGGGCAATGGCACGATGTCGCCGGCCGCAAACGTGTGGCAGTCGTGATCGCCGGTCTCCATGTTGCAGTCGGGCGTGTCCCAGATGTCGCCGGTCATGTCCCTTGCGAAAACGGCGGCCGACAAGGCGACGCCATGATCCCTTGCCTGCTGCCAGCGGGTGACCGGAAGCCTCTTGCCCCTGAAGATTCCGTTCAGGTCGCGGCCCCCCAGGGTGACGCGGTGCATGCCGCCCGGCAGCTGCCGGGATCCGTTCTTCGTCATGGCCCGAACCGTAGTGGAGGGGCCGCAGTCGATCAACTGCGGGGCCGTGCATGCCGTCGCATCCATGCCACGAGCGGCAGGGGCAGCAACAGGAGATGAAACAGGAGTACGGCGCCAGCCAGGCCGTGCGGGTCCCGGAGATCCATCGCCAGTCCGCCGATGGCCGGCCCCATGATGGATCCCGTACAGAACATGACGCCGAATACGGTGGTGGCGGAAGGCAGATCGGCACCACGGAAGCGGTCGCCCACCAGCATCACCGCGATGCCGTAGTGTGCTGCACGCAGTCCACCGAAGACCATGAGGTAGCCGATCAGGAGCAATCCCCCGATGTCGTCGATCCATGGCAGGGCGGGTGTCGTGACGTCGCGCATCCACGCAATGAAGGGCAGGGCAAGGGAGGCCAGTACACCGCTGGCGGTGAAGGCAGCGAGCAGCAGGGTGCGATCGAACCTGGATGCCAGCCAGGCGAGCAGCAGGGTCATGATGGCGCCACCCCAGCCCTGCCATCCGAGCATGCGCGCCGAGAGTGCCTCGTCGAGGCCGAGACGCAGGCCGTAGACCGCCAGCAGCGCCATGAAGGCACTGCCGACCATGCCGAACATGAAGTTCGCCAGCATGGGAACGGGCGCCAGGCGGATGTACTGGTGCAGGCGTGCCGAGGGCTGGTCATCGCGTGCGATCCTGACCTTGAGGCAGAACGTGAGCGGAATCATGACAGTCACGATCATGGTTGCGGCCGCGATGAAGGGAACGGCGCCGGCCGAACCGGTTTCGGCGAGGATGAAGGGCCCTGTGGCGAACCCGATGGCGATGGCGAACATGAAGAGACTGATTGTTCGGCCGCGGTTGCGGTCATCCGACTGGTGGTTGAGCCAGGTCTCCCCCGTGGTCCACATCATCGACTGGGAAGCACCCAGCGCCAGGCGCAGCGGGAACCAGGCCCAGACGTCGACAAAAAGCGCCATGGCGATGATCGAGGCCAGCGCGAGACCGGCGCCTGCCATCATGAGTCGCGCCGGCCCGAGGTGCCGCATGAGCCGCGGCAGCATGGGCATGATGACGAAGATGCCAGCCATCTGCATGGCGCCCGAAAGGCCGATCAGGGAACCGCTTTCGCCCTTGTTCTCGAGGACGAACGACAGCAGCTGGCCCGAATATCCATAGAACGTGGCAACCGCCGCCATGCTGGCGATGACCGCGGCAAGGCCGGCGCGGGCGCTTCGGGCGGCGGCGCTGTCAGCCATCGCCGGCCAAGGAGTTCGGCGATGATGGCGAGACCGGATCGTCGAAACCGCCACGCGGACTGTCGTACGCGAGGGGGGACACGTGCTCCGTCTTCGCGCGCCCGGCCTCCGGCAACGTGCGGTTGTCCTTGCTGTTCCGCCGAATCGCGAAGCTCCGGCGGCTGATCATCATCGGGTCGGGCGCACAGGGCCTGCCCTGTCGTTCTCGCGGTTCATCAGAAAGACCGAGATCAGGATGAGCGTGATCGAGATGACGACGATGATCGTGCCGATCGCGTTGATTTCCGGCGTGATACCCCGGCGGATGACTGACCAGATGTACATCGGCAGCGTATTGTCACGGCCGGTCAGGAAGAATGTCACCGGAATCTCGTCGAACGAGAGGGTGAACGAGATCAGCGAGGAGCCGATGACGGCCGAGCGGATGTTGGGCAGGGTGACGTGCCGGAAGGTCTGCCATGGCCGGGCGCCGAGATCCGCCGAGGCCTCCTCGATGCGCCGGTCAAATCGCTGCAGCCGGGCAAAGACGTTGGTGACGACGATGGCCGTCAACGCCGTCCCGTGGCCAACGATGACGGTCCAGATGCTGAGATCCACCCCCACCGAGCGAAAGAACGTCAGCATCGACACGCCGGTGATAAGCCCCGGCAGGGTGATGGGAAGGATGACGAGACGGCGGAACACCGTCTTGCCGGGAAAATCATGGCGATCGAGGGCAAGCGCCGTGGGGATGCCGATGACGAGACAGATCATCACCGCCGACACGCCGACGAACACCGAATTCCAGACAGCCGTCATGAGATCGGGATTGCCGAGCGCCCGGGTGTACCAGTCGAAGGTGAATCTCTCGAGCGGCAGGCGCGTGATGGGGTTCGAGTTGAAACTGAACACGATCAGGGTGGCAATCGGGGTGTAGAGAAATGCCAGGACGCACAGGGCGGCGACGCCCAGTCCCGTCGTGGCGGCATCGACCGGTTTCTTGCGCGTCCCGGCGTCAGGCAGGGTGACCGTCGCCATGTGGGGCCTCCTAGCCGAGATTGATCCGGCCGATTCGTTCCAGTTTGTCGGACGCCGTGATGATGCCGAGAACGATGACGAGGAGGACGACGCCCAGGGCCGATCCCAGGGGCCAGTTCATCGCCATGCCGAACTGCGTCGCCACGACGTTGGCAATCATGTTGGAATAGGGACCGCCGACGAGGATGGGCGAGATGAAGTCACCGATCGAAAGCCCGAACGTGAAGGTGAATCCGGCCAGCACGCCGGGCATCGAGAGCGGCAGCGTGATCTTGCGAAATGTCGCGAAACGTGGCGCGCCGAGATCCTTCGACGCCTCGATGAGACTGCGTGGAATCTTCTCGAGCGAGGCATAGATCGGCATCACCATGAAGGGTGTGAAGATATAGGCCATGGTCACCACCATGGCGCCCTGGTTGTAAAGGAAGATGGTGGATGGCTCGTCGATGATTCCGATCCACATGAGAAAGGAGTTGAGGATGCCCTCGCTGCCGAGGATCGTTTTCCAGGTGTACGCGCGAAGCAGGTAGCTCACCCACAGCGGCACGATGGCTGCCGTGTAGAGAAAGAGTCGCAACCGGTTGGAGCGCACCTTGAAGGCCAGGAAGTAGGCGAGGGGGTAGCTCAGGCAGAACGCGGTGACAGACACCGCCAGGGCGATCCACAGACTGCGCAAGAGGACCAGGAAGTACTGGGAATCCGCAATCAGCGTCACGTAGTTGCCGAACTGGAAGTCGGGCACGTGAAAGGGAAACTGACGCGTGTAGAAGCTGATCGCCAGCATGATGAGGTAGGGAACCAGAAGAACCGTGCCCCACCAGAGTGCGGGTCCCGTGAAGAGGGACCAGAAGCCGAGGACCTGCCGGGTGCGCGGCTTCATGCCGCCTCGCTGGCCGTCATGGCGGCGACTTCCGCGGTATCGAACAGTTTGAGTGCTTCCGCTCTGACCGCACATGTGACCGTGTCGCCGACATCCGGCAGGCCCGCCGCAGCGAGTGCGGTGTCGAGCTGCCGATGGACCATCACCGGTCGTTCGGCGCCCACGTCGAGGTCGATACGGACCATGCTGCCGCTGAAGAAGAGCTCCTTGACGGTCCCCGAGAACGTGCTGGATCCCTTTGCGACCTCGCTCCCGGCGGTCACCAGCCGGATCTTCTCGGGACGCATGAACAATGATCGCATGCCGCTGTCATCGGTCTTGCCGTCGAGACGAAAGGTCATGTTGCCCGCGCACGCCACGACATCGCCACCATCGCGCCGGACGGTGGCGGGGATCATGTTGGAGGCGCCGAGAAACTCCGCAACGTAGGCGGTCCGGGGATGATCGTAGAGATCGGTGGGGGTGCCGATCTGTTCGATGCGGCCCGCATGCATCACCATGATGCGGTCCGACATGATCATCGCCTCGGTCTGGTCATGGGTCACCATCACGAAGGTGATCCCTATGCGGTCGTGGATGTGACGCAGTTCGACCTGCATTGATTCCTTCAGCTTCGCGTCGAGCGCCGACATCGGCTCGTCAAGCAGCAGGATGCGGGGATTGTTGACGAGTGCGCGGGCGAGCGCCACCCGTTGCTGCTGACCCACCGAGAGCTGCGATGGAAAGCGCGCGCCCATGCCCGGGAGTTCGATCATGTCGAGCATGGCACGAACCCTCTCGGCGGTCGGAGCCTTGCCGACGCCGGCGATCTTCAGGCCGTAGCCGATGTTCTCCTCGGCCGTCATGTGAGGGAACAGGGCAAAATCCTGGAACATCATGTTCACCGGGCGGCTGTACGGTGGATCGTTCGTGATGTCCCGGCCGTCGAGCAAGACCAAACCGGCGTCAGGATACTCGAAACCGCCGATCATGCGCAGCGTTGTCGTCTTGCCGCAGCCCGAGGGGCCGAGCATGGTCAGGAACTCGCCCTCACGGATGTCGAGCGACAGGCCGTCGACCGCAACGACGCCGCCCCGGAAGGTCTTGGTGATATGGTGGAGTTCCAGGATGCCTGTCATGGCGCATGCTTCACGTCACCGGGCGGCCGGCCCCCGTGATCGGGAAGGCCGGCCGCCCCGGATCATCGGCAGGTGGCTACTGGGCCGCCTTGATGGCGTTCCAGGTGTTGATGTAGGCGTCGACCCGTGCCGGCTCCTCCCACAGGACAAGCCCGTCGATGTACTTGAAGTCAGCCTGGTTGAGGGTCTCGAAGGTCGCTTCATCGAGGCACTCCCGGAGCACGACAGGATTTGATCCGGAATAGCCGGTCACGTCGACAACGCCGCACTGACCACCCGATGCCGTCGCATAGTTGAGCCATGCGTAGGCACAGTCAGCGTTCGGCGTCCCCTTGACGATCTGCCACGCATCGGCCCAGCCATCGGCCTTCTCGACCGGAATGAACTCGACCATCTCGATATCCTGTTCGGCCAGCAGCGAGGACTGGTATCCTCCCCAGGTGTTGGAAATCGCGACCTCGCCGTTGGCATAGAGGTTCACGAGTTCGCCTGCAGTCGACCAGAACTTGCGGATATGGGGCTTGAGGGCGATGAGTTTGTCGCGCACCGCGGCCAGCTGGTCATCGGAGAGGTTGTAGACATCGACATCGGCGCCGAAGAGGAGGCGGGCGACGATGTAGATGTTGGTCTTGTCGTCCCACAGGCTGATGGCCCCCGACAGGGACTCGTCCTCCCAGAAGGAGGCGATGCTGTCGGGCGCCGCATCGAACCGGTCGGCACGATACATGAACGGGATCGAGCCCCACGTGAACGGGACGCCATAGACCCCGCCATCGTGGTTGACGCCGACATGATTGCGGAACTGTTCGTAGATGTCGCTCCAGTGTTCAAGGCGGCTGACGTCGATTTCCTCGACGAGCCCCGCCTTCATCAGGATCGTGGTGGTGTCAACCGATGGCGAGACAAGATCATAGACGCCGCCGCCGCCGGCGAGCTTCGCCGGGAATTCGTCATTGGAGCCGACATAGGTTGGTGTCACCGCGCATCCGGTGGCTTCGGTGAACGGTTCGACGAAGCTTGGGTCGGTGTAGCCTTCCCAGGTCAGGACACTGAGTTCACCTTGCGCATGGGCCGATACCGTGAAGCCCATGACCAGGCCCATGACCAGGCCCGTGACAAGGCTCGCGGCTGGACGCTTGATAGTGATTGTCTTCATGGGTCGTTGAGTCTCCTCACTCTTGCTGGGTCTCCAGGCTGCCGTGACGGCGGCCACAGGATCCGCCCCGTGTTGCCGGGGCAGGGCCTTGTACCACCAAAGCAGGCGAGACGATACGCCGCCGGATTGTTCTGGCAGGCCTCCCGGATCCGACAGATCCGGCAATCACGTTGTCGGAAGGCTTGCCGGATGGTTCGCCAGGCCCTATGGATCGTCGGCGTCAGGTGCCTCGCCGTGTTCCTTGCACCAGAGCCTTGGCGCCAGACTCGAAACCGGCATGTGCGGATGGGTTGGATGCCGAAAGTGACCTTCATTGTGCAAAGCGGGGAGCGTGTCGAGATCGATGCGCCCGAAGGACTCTCGCTTCTCGAGATCGCGCGCCAGCACGACATCGACATCGAGGGCGCCTGCGAGGGATCACTGGCCTGTTCGACGTGCCACGTCATCGTCGATGCTGAGGACTTCGAGCGCCTCGAGGAGCCCAGCGAGGACGAGGAGGATATGCTCGATCTTGCCTTCGGCCTCACCCGCACCTCCCGACTGGGTTGCCAGATACTGCTGACCGAAGAACTCGACGGGCTGACGGTGACGCTGCCCCTTGAAACCCGCAACATGCTCTCCGAGTGACATGTCTTCGACCGGCAGTCGCGTCATTGTCGCCATGTCCGGAGGAGTCGACAGTGCGGTTGTCGCTGCTCTCCTCAAGGCCGGGGGCCACGAGACCATCGGCGTCACGCTGCAACTCTATGATCAGGGCAGGACGGCGTCGCGTCCCGGCGCCTGCTGTGCCGGCGCCGATATCCGCGATGCCCGCCGCGTGGCTGCGATACTCGACCTTCCGCACTACGTCCTCGACTACCAGGAACGGTTCCGGACCTCGGTGATGGAGGCGTTCGCCGACAGCTACCTTGGTGGAGAAACGCCAGTGCCATGCGTGCTCTGCAACCAGGGAGTCAAGTTCACCGACCTTTTGGCGACGGCGCGGGAACTCGGTGGTGACTGCCTGGCAACCGGACACTATGTCCGGCGCATCGAGGGGCGTGACGGCCCGGAACTCCATAGCGGAGCCGAAAGCGGGCGCGATCAGAGCTACTTCCTCTTCCGGACAACCCGGCGCCAGTTGAAGGACCTGCGGTTTCCGCTCGGCGGCATGACCAAGGACGAGGTCCGCGCCTGCGCCAGACGGTTCGGACTTCCGGTGTCTGCCAAGCCGGACAGTCAGGATATCTGCTTCGTGCCGCAGGGACGCTACACCGACATCGTTGATCGTCTGCGTCCCGGCGCCATGGAAGCGGGTACGATCGTCGATCTTTCCGGCCGCGTTCTGGGATACCATGACGGAATCGCCCACTACACCGTGGGACAGAGACGGCGGCTCGGCATTGCCACGGGCGAACCGCTCTTTGTCGTTTCTCTGGACCCGGAACGCCGCCAGGTGGTTGTCGGTCCGCGCGAGGCTCTGGGATCGTCGTCGCTCACCATGAGGGAGGTCAACTGGATCGCCAGGGGAGATCTGCCCCGGGAGGGCGTGACCTGCCACGTCCAGTTGCGCTCGCGCCAGGAACGACTGCCGGCGCGGGTGCTGCCGCTGGCCGACAACCGCGCCCGGGTCGAGCTTGCCCGGCCCGCCGAAGCCATCGCCCCGGGCCAGGCCTGTGTCATGTATGACGGCAGCCGCCTTCTCGGCGGCGGCTGGATCGAGAGAGAACAGGGCCACAGCGCCGACTCTGCCCCCTGAACAAGGGCAACAGCCAGCCCCTGACCGGTCACGTCGGCGCGGCAATCTCCAGGATCGATCTGAAGCGCCTTGACGACGGTGCGGTCGCGGCGCAAGTCATGGCTTGATCGCCAGTCTGAAGACCGTGGACCTGCTTTGCGTGGACCTGGCAGCATGGCACTGGGGCAGCATGGTACTGGGGCAGCATGGCACGGGCATCCGTCGCATGTCGGTGCATCTCAGACAGTTGCACCCTCTCGCCGTCTGTCAGCCGGGTCCGGGTGGCACCGCATCGCCGCTGGCGGCCAGGGCACCATCGGAATCGTGCTGTTCGTCACCCGTGAGAGCCGGGCAGAATACCGAGAGCAGGTGAAGGTCGCTCACGGCATGCATGGTGTGGCGGTCTTCGGGGCCGACGCAGTACATCATTCCCGGTTCCATGCGCCACGTCTCGCCGGAGCCGAGGTCCGTCACCTCGCCTGTACCGTCCAGAACATAGTTCGCCTCCCGGTGGTGCCTGTACCACAGGACATTGCGACTGCCGGCGGCAAGGCGGACGTCGCTCAGCGAGAATCCGACGCCATCCTCGCGCAACAGCATGCGCACCGTTGTGGCGCTGCCGCCGGCAACGACAAGCCGGCGCCCCTGGTCAACCAGATCGTCGACGGTTCTCACGAACATGCGATCCCTGCCTGCGGGAACCGGGCCGGTCGGCGGGTAGGCGCCGTCGCTGTCATGGGCTTCGTCTCCGACAAGGGGTGGATTGAAGACGCTGACGATGTGAAGATCATCGTCGGGATCGATCAGGTGACGGTCGGTTGGTCCGACCGTATAGAGCGTGCCGCGGGCCAGTGGCCAGCTGCGGTTCCGTTCGAGGTCACGCAGCGTGCCCGTGCCGGCAACGATGTAGTTGGTTTCCCAGTGGTGCCTGTACCACAGCACAGTGGACATGCCGTTTGCGACCCGGACATCCGTCAGGGTGAAGCCCATGCCGTCGGGGATGGTGAGAAAGCGTGTCGAGCGGACCCTGCCTTCGGACAGGACCTTTTCGGCGCCGGCGCGGCGGCGCTCGTCAAGTGTGCGCACAAACATGTCAGTCTCCTCCCGGGGAACCGGAGTCTTCCGGCAGGGCGTCGCTGTCGGCAAGGCGGCGCGCGAGGTACTGGCAGAACTCGAAGTTGGGGCGTTCCAGGGAGCTCAGGTGTCCAGGGCGCGCCAGGGAGGCCCTGGCGCCGTCGAACACGGCCTGGGTTCCCACCCGGTCCTCCTCGTTGACGGCATCGAGAATCCTCTTGGCCTCGGCGACGTGTTCGGCCCCTTCGGGGTCGTTGATGAAATCGGGCGCCATGCCGCCACCGTAGAGAATGCGCACCCGGCCGGGGCCATCCGGCTGCAGCGACAGGTACCAGAAGTATCCCGGGGTCAGGGTGATCATGTGGCTGGGGTAGATGGTGATCAGCGCCGTCGTCCGGCGCCACTCGCCCTCAAGATAGGTGCAGTCGGGATGGGCGTTGGCGAGCGGAAAACCGGATTCCTTGGTGATCCAGTGATAGTTGAACACCGCACCCCCGGACGGCATGTCCATTTCCTCGACCTTCGACTGGCCGCCGATGGTGCCGCGGTGGAGCTGAAAGAGGTGGTAGCTCTCCATGAAGTTCTCGGCGAGAATCTTCCAGTTCGTCTTCCAGACATGTTCTTCGCGAAAGGTCTCGGTGTAGTCGGCGAAGCGGTAGCGACCCGTGACGATTTCCCCCACGGGCCGAAACAGCTCCCCGGGCGGCGCAATGTCAGGATCCAGCGTGACGTAGATCCAGCCGTCCCAGACATCGCAGCGAACGCGGGGCAGACAGTAATCGCGCCTGTCAAAGGCCGGACTCCCGTCCATCCACGGTGCGTGGCGCAGGCCGCCGTCGAGGCCGTAGGACCACGCATGATAGGGGCAGGTGATGACCTTGCGGTTGCCGCGTCCGGCAAGGAGCAGGCTCATTCGGTGCTGGCAGACATTCGAGAATGCCGAGATCTCCCCGGCATGATCGCGCACGATGAAGATCGGCTCGTCGACGAGCCTGAAGGTGAGATAGTCGCCCCGTTCGGGAATGGAATCTGCGCGGCCGGCACAGATCCATTCCCTGGCGAAGACCCGCTCCTTTTCGAGCGCCAGGAACGCCTCGCTGGAATAGATGCCGGGAGGCGCTGCCCGCGCTTCGCCGAAGGGGCGTTCAGCGTTGGCCTTCAGGTCGCCAAGGAGGGTGTCGATTGCCGTCATCGCCCAGGAAACGGATAAGGTTGCCGGGGCATCATTGCCAAATCGCACCGCGGCGACAACTGCGCATCGCGCGGCCCGATGCAGGGATTGTGCGCCTGACGGATGAGGCCGAACTCTGCACCCATGTCATGGCGACCCATGTCATGGCGCCGCTGCCTGTGCCATGATCCAGGTCATGAGCGAGCGTCCAGTCTGTGTCATTGTCGGAGCCGGCGTGGGCCTTGGCCGTTCGCTGGCGGCACGGTTCGCGCTCGGTGGCTGCGACATGGCCCTTGTGTCGCGGACGCGCTCGGGAAGCGCCGCTGCCCTGGAGCATGCGCGGGCAGCCAACGGCGCCGTGGACCTGCGGTTCTTTGCCGCAGATGTCACCGCTCCGGTCACCGTGGAGGATGCCATGAGGCGGGTGGCCGGGGAGATGGGCGCCATCGAGATTCTCATCTACAACGTTCGGGGAGATTTCATCCGCTGCGATCCCCTCGACATGACTTACGCCCGGCTTGAGGAGACCTTCCAGGTGGAGGTGATGGGCGCCTTTGCGGCGGCCCGCTCGGTCTTGCCGGCGATGCGCCAGAAGGGGAGCGGCACCATCATGTTCTCCAGCGCCACGGCCGCCCTTCGCGGTTCCGCCACCTACCCGCTCTACGCCATCGGCAAGTTCGCCCTGAGGGCGCTCGCGCAGAGCCTGGCCAGGGCGTACGCACCCGACGGGGTCCATGTTGTTCACATGAGACTGGACTGTGATCTCGATGTGCCCGTCATGCGGGAGCTCCATCATGATCCGTCCGCCCTGGCGGATCCTGACGGGGTGGCCGACAGCTACTGGTGGGTGCATCGCCAGCCACCCTCGGCATGGAGCAACGAGGTGGAACTGAGACCCTTCAGCGAAACATGGACCATCTGAACCGGAGGATGTGTCGAGAACATTCGGGTTGACCCCCTTCTGTTGTGTGATTGCTGGCCCGGTGGTCAGGCGCGCAGCGCCCGTCCATGTATCCAAGGAGTGTCGGCTGGTCCCTGCAGGACAGTCTTGACCTGCCATTGCAGTCGGTGCATTCAGCGCATGCCCTGATCGATCCTGCACACCTGCATCTCGTGCAAGGCGTTGCATGTCTCGCGTGGCCCCCTGCGCGGATCGAAGATGCCGCACCTGAACGCGCCATCGCTATCGCGCCTGGCGGGATCCTCGGGATCTGGCGTCCGTGTCGCCTCGGGGCTGTCATTGCCGACGATCCTGAACAGCACGTCACGCCGGGGCTCAGGTTCGCCCGCGGCTGACGGGAGTCAGCCGCTTGTAGTAGAGATGCTGGTAGATCGAGACCTCGATCGACATGGCGCCGTCGAGGGGCCGGATGTCGTCGTCGATGACGGCCAGGAGTTCATCCTCGTCGCGGCAGGCAATCTCCGTGAAGATGTCGAATCGTCCGGCACAGATGGCCACATAGGTGACACGGGAGAGATGTGACAGGCGGTCTGCAACGTCACGCGCCGGCACGCCGCCGCCGACACGCACGGCGACCCAGGCGACGGTTCCGTAACCCAGGGTCATCGGGTTGACGATGGCGATGACGCTGACGACGCCCTGCCTTGCCATGGCGTTGAACCTGTTGCGCACCTGGGATTCCGAGATACCGAGCCTGTCGGCCACGGTCTGCAGTGGCATGCGCCCGTCCTGCGACAGCGCCTTGACGATGTCGCGGTCCATTGCAACGAGGGCGCGCGGGACCACCCCTGCTTCCTGCAGGGACTTGCGCCGCGCCGCGCCGAAGTTTGCCAGCTGGTAGTGAAGCGACAGGTAGGGGAAGCTCTCGATGGTGCGGATCCCGATGATCCTGCCGATCCGGTTCTCGATCACGTCCTGCAGTTCACGGCGGTCGTGACAGATGACTTCGGCGAACAGCCCGTAGCGGCCCGTGGCCACCACGACATAGTCGATGGCGGCGACGGCCAGCAGCTTTCCGGCTGTTCGCGAAGCCGCGACGGCAGGGTCAAGAACAAGGCCGAGGAGAGCGGAGCTGTTGTATCCCAGGGCGCGCGGGTCGGTCACGGCGGCGATCTGGATGATTTCGCAACCAAGCAGGTGCCTGGTGCGGCTGCGCACGGTCTTCTCGGTCAGGCCCGTTGCCCTGGCGATCCGGGCAAACGATCGTCGCCCATCCTCCTGGAGGTGTTCGATGATGGCGCGGTCAGCAGGATCGAGGGCCGGCGCCTGCCTGAGAAAGGCGCCCGGCAGCAAGGACGCCGCCACGTCAGCGGTCGACAAGTTTCAGCGCGCGCGCGAACACCTCGCTCGTGGATTCCGCCAGGCGTTCGAGCTCGCCGAAGTGGTTTTCACCGGGAACGTCGTAGCGCTCCATGGTGCGCTGCGGCGTGCGGAAGCGGTCGCAGTAGGCATCCGACTGGCGGATGAATTCCGGGGTCTCCCTGCCGCCGGCGATGACGAGGTGGGGTGCGTTGCAGCGGATCTCCATGAACAGGGGACTCGCGCGCCGTGCCTCGGCGACATCCATCCGCGGTCCGGCATTGATCGACGTGTGCACCAGGGGCTCGAGTTCGAAAATCCCCGAGATCGGCAGGGCAGCCCGGACGAGATCCTGCGGCAGGGCGCAATCGAAAGCGGGCCAGTCGGTTGCCATCATCATCGCCGTGAGGTGCCCGCCGGCCGAATGTCCCATGACCGACAGGCGCTCGCGATCGAATCCGAGGTCGCGGCCATGGCGCCACAGCCAGGCGAGACACCGCCGCACCTGGGCCGCGATGTCGCCGATTCGGCATGCGGGTGTGAGTGTGTAGTTGATGATCGCAACGTTGATTCCGGCGTCCATGAAGGCCCCGGCAAGGAAGCTGTACATGTCCTTGTCGCCGCGCTGCCAGTAGCCGCCGTGGATGTAGACGAGGAGCGGGCCACCCGTGGCGCCGCGAAACAGATCGAGCGTCTCGCGCTCGCCGCGTCCGTAGGCGAGATCGATCACGGCCTCGCGGCAGTCGCGCAGCGCCGCGCTGCGCTCGAGCCAGCGCGCCACAACGGCATCGAAATCGGCCTCCTTGCTGCGCAGCTCGTACTGGTACTCCAGCTCGCTGGCATTCATGCCGCGGTAGAGATCCATCGTCATCGCCTTGTCGCTGTGGGATGATCACTGTGTGACGAAAATTGGCGTTGACGCAAGCCATTTGTGCGAATTACGGTATTGATCGATACGAAATTGCTGAAATGAGGACATTCATGCTGGTCGGCCTCCTGCAGGAAGCGGAGTTGATGGAAGGTGTCGACGTCGCCAGGCGTTACTGGGAGATGATCGAGGAGGTGGCGCTCGCCGACAGCCTCGGATTCTCCTGCTGGGGAACATCCGAACAGCATTTCGCGCCGCCGCGATTTGCCGTGGCCGCGCCCGAGGTGCTCTATGCCGCGGTCGCCCAGCATACCCGGACCATCAGGCTGCGTGTGATGTGTGCGGTGCTGCTGACATGGAACCACCCGATCCTGGTCGCCGAAAGGCTGGCGACCCTCGATATCGTGTCAAGGGGGCGGGCCGAACTGGCGACGGCGCGGTCGAACAATGTTCATACCCTTGAAGCCTTCGGTGTCGATCCCGCGACAACGCGCGAGCAGTGGGCGGACTCCATCGAGGTCATTGTCAAGGCGTTCTGTGACGACATGCTCGAACATGACGGCCCGGTGTGGCAGATCCCGCCACGGGAAATCGTGCCCAAGCCGGTGCAGAAGCCCCACCCCCCGCTGTCGGTGGCGGCGTCGAGTGTCCAGTCCCACGTGGCGGCCGGCGAGCGCGGCATCGGCGCACTGTGTTTCGAGAGCTATTTTGGATTCGCATACCTGCAGGACTGCATCGACGGCTATCGCGGCGGTCTTGCCAGGGGGACGTCCATGGTACCGCGACGAACGGAGCACATGGGTCTCTACGTGGCGACGGCGTTTTGCGCCGAGACGCGCGAGGAAGCCTGCCGCATCGCCCACGATGTCGCCATGGGCTACTACCGGTTCCTCGTCGACATCTACGTTCCGCTCGGCCAGCAGGAGTCTTACGAATATCTCGACGACAAGCTGAAACTCCTTGTCGATCACCGGGACGACTTCGACTATCTCCTTCACCAGACGCCCTCGATCATGATCGGTACGCCGGATGATTTCGTCCGCCGCATCGAGCGCCTCGAGGCCATGGGAATCGACGAGATTCTCATGAGAATCGATGGCGTCGCCCACGAGGACATCATGCGGAGCTTCCGCCTGATCGGCGAAGAGGTCATCCCGCGCGTCTCCGGCAAGGTCAAGACCACGACCTCACGATAACCGGTGGCCTCAACGCACCGTTCTGCCACCACCGGCAGACCCCGGATAGACCGGAGTCCGCAGGCAAGGTCGTCGAGAGTCAACCGGGACGCCATTTCTTGCCCTTCGCCATGCGCCGCCGGGCCGCATCAGGTTCAGCCGGGTGAGGCTGACCCCCTGCCTTTCCGCGCGATGCGCCACCTCTTCAAGGATTTTCTTCGAGACCGTGCCCATGGCGGTCTCTTCGTCAACGGCATGCGGCGGCTGCCATGGCGGTTCACGTCGCAGCGCGCCTTGACTTTGCCGGGTGCGGATTCTATACGCTCCGGGCCTTTTCGGGGCGGAGTAGCTCAGTTGGTAGAGCAGGGGAATCATAATCCCTGGGTCGGGGGTTCAAGTCCCTCCTCCGCTACCACCTCCAGCTTGTGCGAACCGTGTTCTGTGCGCCGCCTGCACAAGGCGTCCTGCGGTGGCCTGGAGTATCCTGCCGGGGTCAACGGGAAAGGTGCGGTCAGGCGGGTTCGCGGGATGAGCGGGCCGGAACGCTGCCCGCGGTCTTCTTGGTCAGCGCCGCTGTCATGGGGCTGCCCTGCCCGCAGCGCGTGTGCAGACCGCGAAGAGCCGCCGCGCCATTGTTCCGGGCGGCAAGCGAAGCGAATCATGGCGTCCGGGTCCGCCGTTCTCGCTGCTCTTGTGCGATCACGTCCCGGTGTCGTGGCGCCTTGCCGTCGTGCGCGCCGGGCGCGATGCCATGACGGCGCGCCCCAGATCGAGAAGGGCCTTCCTGAGCTCCGGATCCCGGACGGTCGCGACAAGGTCTTCGAGATGGGCCGTCTCCGCGTCATCCAGGGTCCGTTGCGCAGGCCGCCTGGCCGGTTGCGGGGCATCGATATAGCCCTGCCTGAGCCTGATGTGCCTGATGACGGGATCGCTTGCGGCGCCGAGGTAGGTGTTGAGGCGATCGAGAATGACCGGTTCCTGGTTCTGCATCGTGAGAGCGTGGGATGGCGCGACGATGACCGTGAGGGTGCTGCCGGAGATCTTTGCCGGGCGGCTGTTTTCGGCGGTCTCGCGATCGACGATGTCGGCCCACTCGGTGAAGACGCGGGCCCGGGCAAAGCCCTTGCGCCGGAAGGCGCGTGCCGCGGCTCGCGGGAGAATTTTTCCCAGATGGACGAACTGCCCGTGCGTCTTGCGCTCCCGGTTCGTCTTGTCAGACACGGCGTGATGACCCCGTGGCGGGCACGTGATGAACCCTGGTGAGCGCCTCCTGGCGTGGTACGACCGCCACGCCAGGGACCTGCCGTGGCGCACCGGTGGTAAGGGCGATCCCTACCGTGTCTGGCTGGCCGAGATCATGCTGCAGCAGACCACGGTGCCGGTCGTGATTCCCTACTATCGCCGCTTCCTCGAACGCTGGCCCACACTCGCCGATCTGGCCGCCGCGGACCGTGACGAGATACTCGCCGGCTGGGCAGGTCTTGGCTACTATGCCCGCGCCGCGAGACTTCATGAGTGTGCCCGCATCGTCGTGCGCGATCATGCGGGCCGGTTTCCCGCGACTGTGGCGCAACTCAGGAGGCTGCCGGGCATCGGCGCCTACACCGCCGGAGCGATCGCGGCGATCGCCTTCGGCCAGCCGGAAGCCGCGGTCGATGGCAATGTCGAGCGGGTGATGGCCCGTTACCTTGCCGTTGACGAGTCTGCCAACCGCCTCAAGCGACTCATCGCACGCGCCGTGCCGGGCATGGTGCCGCACCATCGGCCCGGCGATTTTGCCCAGGCTCTCATGGATCTGGGGTCCATGGTGTGCACACCCCGCGCACCGCGCTGCAGCGTGTGTCCTCTTCACGGGGACTGCAGGGCGCACCAGCGCGGTCTTGTCGACAGCCTGCCGCGGCGGAGTCCCCGCAAACAGCCTTCCCGGCGCCGGGCCCTGGCTTTCTGGCTGGAAAGCACCGATGGCCGGGTGATGCTGACCAGGCGGGAAGGACAATCCCTCCTGAGGGACATGCTCGAAGTCCCGTCGACCCCATGGCGCGACGATGACTGGACTCTCCGGGAGGCGCTGGCGCATGCGCCCTGCCCGGGCAGCTGGACCCTGCTTGCCGGATGCGTGGCGCACACGTTCACACATCGTGCCGTCACCTTCCGTGTCGCCGCCCTGCGGGGCGTTGCGGTGTCGGATGATGACCGCTGGCACGCCCGCGAGGCGTTTGCCGGGCTGGCACTCCCCGCCATGACCTGGAAGATCATCGATCATGTCGATGCTGCCACGCGGGCGACGGGAGCGAACGAGCGGCGGTGATGGGGCGTGACCCCGTGGCGCTCAAGCGCACGGGCGTGCTCGCGCGTTCCGTACCCGGCATTGCGTTGCCAGCCATAGTCCGCAAGGCCGGGCGCCAGAGAGGACATGATCCGGTCCCGTGTCACCTTGGCGACGATGGAGGCTGCCGCGATCGAAAGGCACGTCGCATCGCCCCTGACGACGGCTGTTGCGGGACAGGCCAGCACCGGAATCCGGTTGCCGTCGATCAGGGTGTGAGCCGGGGCTGCCGGGAGCGCCTCCACGGCTCGTGCCATGGCGAGCAGGGTGGCTTCAAGAATGTTGAGCCGGTCGATCTCCCCGACACTGGCACGCCCGACGCCGGTCCGGGCCACGGCGAGCAGGTGTGCCATGAGCTCCTCCCGGCGTGCCGGCGAGAGTTTCTTCGAATCGTCGAGACCATCGGGAATCGTCCGCGGATCGAGGATCACCGCCGCTGCGACCACGGGACCGGCCCATGCCCCGCGACCTGCTTCGTCGACGCCGGCGACGGGCTGCGGCAGCTGTTCCTCCCGGACGAGATCAGGAATCGGTTGCATCGTTCCTCTTGTCCTGGAGTGCCGGAGAAGGCCGGCGGCGACGGAACCTGGCATGCGCGGTGCGCGCCCATGAGAGGCCCCGGTGCGCACTGACGGCGGCAAAGGGATAGAGCCTCGCCACGAGCTCGCGTAGCGTTTCGGCGTTGACGGCGAGAGTCTGGATCCTGCGGGCGCTGTTGAGCCACACCGGCGAGATGATGATGCTGAGCGCAATGACGGCGATGAAAAGGCGATATCCCTCCTCATCGATGGCTCCCGTCGACAGGCCGAGGGCAACCAGGACGAAGGAGAACTCGCCGATCTGTCCCAGGGCCACACCGCCCAGCCAGGCGCGTGGCCACGGCTCCTTCAGCAACCTCAGGATGCCGACGTTCATCGCCGTCTTTCCCAGGGTGACGACAAGCAGCATGAGGAGGATGTCCTCGAGATTCGCGAGGATGAACGCAAGATCGATCAGCAGGCCGATCGACAGGAAGAACACCATCAGAAGAACGCCCTGGAGAGGCAGCGTGACGCGCAGAAGGGTGGACCGATCCGTACTCGCGCCGAGCACCAGGCCGGCAAGGAAGGCGCCGTAGGCCGTCGAGATGCCGAAGAGACCGCTGATCGCTGCCGCTCCGAAGCACAGCGCCATCACGCCGACGGCGATGAGGTCCGCCTGCCCGCGGGCCAGGGCCTCGACGGGAAAGTTGATGGTGCGCCTGCCACCAAGGAACCACAGCAGGACGAGGAGAATCAGGATGGAGCCGATCACCGGCATGACGGCGTTGAACGTGATGTCCTGTTCCGCACCGATGGCCGACACGAACAGCATCATCGGGATGAACGCCAGATCCTGGGCAATGAGAATTCCGATAGCCCGGCGGCCGGTCTCGCTGTCGATTTCGCCGACATCCTCGAGGAGCTTGATGGTGACGGCCGTCGACGACAGCGCCACGCCGAATCCGGCGAGAACACTCAGTTCCCACGGCCATCCCAGCGGCCAGGAGCAGAGCAGGATGACCGCTGTCGCGATGGCGATCTGCAGGCCGGTGGCGACAAGGGAGAATCTGATGACGGAGCGGAAATTCGAGATGTCGAGTTCCATGCCGATGCTGAACAGGAGCAGCAGCACGCCGAGTTCGGCAAGGAAGTTGATCTGTTCCCGGTCATCGACGAAACCCATCACCGACGGGCCGAGAACGACACCGGCGATGATGTAGCCGACGATGGCCGGTTGGCGGAACCGACCCAGCAGCAGACCGCAGGCAAGTGCGGCGGTCACGACGATCGTGATGTCGGTCAGCTGGTCACCGTGATCCATGGCAGGACCTTACCACGGAACAGGCGGCCACGGTTCACCCGGCATCACAGGAACGAGGGCTGCCGGGGATCGCTCGACGGATGCATGAACTGTGTGGTGTCGAGAGGCCGCGAGCGGCGATCGAGACCATGTCGTTTGGCGGCCATGGAAACTCTGCGCGCCACGAGGTCCGCGAGCGGACCTGTTCCTGTCATTCTGCTGCCCCACGCGGAATCGTAGTCCTTGCCGCCCCTGCATTGCCTGATGAGTGCCATGACCCGTTGCGCCCGGCCCGGCTCGCAGACGGCCAGCCACTCCTCGAAGAGTTCGGCGATCTCGCGTGGCAGGCGCAGCAGGACATGACCGGCGCTCGTGGCACCGGCGCCGGCAGCGTCGCCGATGATGGCCTCGATCTCGTGGTCGTTCAGCCCTGGAATGACCGGTGCCACCATGACCCCGGTGGGGATTCCCGCCCGGCTCAGGCGCTTGATGGTCCGCAGGCGCAGGGAAGGCGTGGGCGCACGGGGTTCCATGCGCCGTGCCAGGGACCGGTCGAGCGTCGTGAGCGACATGAAGACACGCACGAGATTCTTCTCTGCCATGGGAGCCAGCAGGTCGAGATCCCGCTCGATGAGGGCCGACTTGGTGACGATGCCGCAGGGGTGCCGGCATTCGTGAAGAACCTCGAGGATCTGTCGCGTGATGCGGTAGCGGCGCTCTATCGGCTGGTAAGGATCGGTGTTGCTGCCAAGGGCAATGACCTTCGGGCGGTAGGACGGGCGTGCAAGATGCTCGCGCAGCAGAAGGGCGGCGTCAGGCTTCATCACGAGCTTCGTCTCGAAATCGAGGCCGGGAGACAGGCCGAGCCAGGCATGCGACGGTCGCGCATAGCAGTAGATGCACCCGTGTTCGCATCCGCGATAGGGATTGATCGAGCGCTCGAAGGAGATGTCCGGTGACGTGTTGCGGGTGATGATGCTGCGGCTCGCATCGACAGCCACCTCGGTTCTCAGGCGGGGAAGGTCCTCGTCCACGGTGCTCCAGCCGTCGTCGAAGGCTTCACGTTGCAGGACGTCAAAGCGGCCGCTCCGGTTGGTGACGGCTGCACGCCCCTTGTGCCGGCGGATGGCGGTCATGAAAGGAACAATACAGGAACGCACGGGTCGCCGTCAACAGTCCGGCTGCGCTATGATGGCGCCGATGAAAAAGCTCTCCGTCATCATTCCCGCTCTCGATGCCGCAGCCGACCTGGGGGACGTCATCGACCGGCTCACCCGCGATGGCGCTGTTCCGGGCGAGATCATTGTCGTCGATGGAGGGTCAGCCGACGGCACAGCCGACGTCGCCTGCTCACGAGGTGCAACAGTGATGGCGGCACGGCGCGGCCGGGGCATCCAGATGGCGGCCGGCGCCGCGGCGGCCACGGGCGACTGGTTGCTGTTTCTTCACGCCGATACGGTTCCCGGGCCGGCCTGGCGCAAAGCCGTTGGCGATCTGATGGCGCGTCCCGATGGTGTCCGGCGGGCCGGCGTCTTCCGCTTTCGCCTCGACGATGCGGCGCCATGGGCGCGATGCGTCGAGTGGTGCGCCCGGAGCAGAAGCCGTCTCCTGGGGCTGCCCTATGGAGACCAGGGTTTGCTGATTTCCGCCGACTTCTACACATTGCTGGGCGGCTTCAGGCCCATGGTGATCATGGAAGACGTCGACATGGTGCGGCGTATCGGCCGCCGGCGTCTCGTCACTCTGGATTGCGATGCCCGCACCAGTGCCGTGCGCTACCGCCGCGCGGGCTACAGCATCCGCGTGATGCGCAACGCCTTGTGCCTGGCGTGTTATTTCTGCGGTGTGCCGCCGTCGCTGATCGCGAGGATGTACGGGTGAAAGCATGCCACTTTGTTTCCGTGGCGCGGCCCAGGCTGATTGCGACGAGGATGCAAGGGTGAAAGCCGCCCGCAGTGTGGTGGTGATGGCGCGCCCCGCGGTCGCCGGCGAGGTCAAGACCCGCGTGGCCGAGGCCTGTGGCGAGCGCTTCGCCATCGCAGCCTACCGACTCATGCTCAAGCGAACGTTGCGGCGTGTGGCTGGAGGGCCATGGTCGACCGTGGTTGCGGTCGCCCCCTCGCAGGGGAACCGGTTCCGGCCGCGTTTTCGCGGGCTGGCGACGATGGCCCAGTCGGGAGCTGACCTGGGCGAGAGGATGCACAACGCCTTTGCCGCCATGCCGCCTGGGGCCGCAGTGATGGTCGGCACGGACATTCCCGGGTTGCGGCGCCAGCACATCACCCGTGCCTTCAGGGCCCTCGCACGTCACGAGGCGGTCTTCGGGCCGGCATCTGACGGAGGATACTGGCTTGTCGGGCTGGCGCCGCAACTGCGCGGCGCCCGGATTTTCTCACCGGTCCGCTGGTCAACACGCCATGCTCTCGCCGACACCCTGGAGAACATCCCGGCGTCGTGCGCCACGGCCCTGATCACGACCCTGGGGGATGTCGACACGGTTGAGGACGCTGAGCGATGGCTGCGATGAGAGCGTCCGGTGGCAACTCCGTTGTTGAGAACAGGAGTCCAGTTTGCGTAGGGTGGGCATGTGGCTCCGGTTGTCTGTACAGGAAGGGGCCGATTCGTCAGGATGCCCCGCGTGGGGAGAACAAGGAGGATTATCATGATCAAAGCCAGAATGACTGGCGCAATTGCCGGCGCCGCCATGGCTCTCGCCATCGCTGCCCCGGCGTTCGCCGATCACGGTGATACCGTGACGGTGGCCTATTTCCTTGAATGGCCGACCGCCAACCAGGTCGCCCAGGTCGAAAAGACCTATGACGAGGCGATGGGTGTCGATGTCGAGTGGCGTGCATTCGGCAACGGCAACGAGATGACCCAGGCCATGGTTTCCGGTGACGTGCAGATCGCCTACAGCCAGGGCTTTGTGCCGTTTGTCGTCGGTGTCTCCAACGGCGCTCCGCTGAAGCTGGTGGGAATTGCCGTGACCTATGCCGAGAACGATCTGTGCATCATGCGCGAGGATGCCGGCATCACCCAGGACAATGCCACCGAGCTCGAAGGCATGAAGGTGGCAACGCCCATCGGCAATGTCACCCATTACAAGCTGTTGCGGACCCTCGAACATCTCGGCGTGGACGCATCGAAGGTTGATCTGGTGCAGATGAACCCTGCCGATGCCGCCGTTGCCCTGATCCGCGGCGACGTTGTCATGGGGTGCGCCTTCGGTGGCGCCATCGACCGCATGAAGGAAGTCGGCTTTCCGCTGATGACCGGAGCCGAACAGGAAGCGGTCGGCATCAACACCTTCGACATCATCACGGTGACCGAGGAGTTTGCCAGCGAGCATCCCGATCTCGTGCAGGCCTTCATGGATGTCACCGAGCAGGCCAACAACGCCTACAAGGCTGATCCCGGTGACGCCCTGGCGACCATCGCCGGCGCTGCGGGCATGGACGCAGATGCCACGGCGTCGATGCTCTCCAACTTCGGCTTCCCGAGCGCTGCCGACCAGAAGGGCGCAAACTGGCTTGGTGGTGGCGTGCAGGCCATGACCAAGGGTGTCGCCGACGTCATGGTCGGGGCCGGCAACATGGAAACGAGTCTCGACGACTATTCATCATTCATCGACGACAGTTTCCTTTGAGGGTTTCGGGAACCGGGCGGCATGGCGCCGCCCGGTTCCCGCTCTTGCTCGTACCGGATTGTCCGTTTGCGGGGATTGTCGGATGGCGCAAACAGCAGAGATTGCGGTTGACCGTATCTCCATGGTCTACACCCTGCCTGATTGCGAGGTCGACGCACTCAGTGACGTGTCGCTCGACATCAAGAAAGGCGAGATCCTGAGCGTTCTCGGGCCGTCGGGATGTGGCAAGACCACCCTTCTCAACATCATCGCGGGCTTCCTTTCGCCAACCAGGGGCGAGGTGCGCATCGCCGGCGCGCCGGTGAAGGGGCCAGGCGCCGAACGCGGCATGGTGTTCCAGCAGGGAGCGCTCTTCGAATGGCTCTCCGTGGCCCAGAACATCTCCTTCGGGCCGAGAATGTGCGGCAAGGACCGCGCCGAGACGGCCGATGCCGTGCAGCGTCTGCTGGGTATCGTCGGTCTGGCGGAATTTGCCGACAAGCCGGTCTACCAGCTCTCGGGCGGCATGCAGCAACGGGTGGCGCTGGCCCGCTGTCTTGCCAACGATCCCGACGTCATTCTCATGGACGAACCGCTGGGCGCGCTGGATGCCCTGACCCGGGAAAAAATGCAGGGTCTGGTACTCAGATTGTGGAAGGAGACCGGCAAGACCATCCTTCTTATCACCCACTCGGTGGAAGAAGCCCTCTTTCTCGGCGAGCGCCTGATCGTCATGGCGCCCCGACCCGGGCGCATCGAGAAGGAGTTTCGCCTGCCGTTCGCCGACGAGGCCCTCGAGAAGCCGGCGCGTGACGTCAAGGCCGGCGCTGCTTTCGTATCGGCGCGCGAGGAGATCCTCTCCATGATCTGGGACATGGAGGAAGAGATCATGGGCGACAACGCAGAGGTCCGTTAAGCGGAGGGATCCATGTCACGGCAAAAGCCTTCCGGCCTGGCGATCTGGCTCGGCCTGTCGGACAATTCGTTTACCCGCCAGAAGACCGTCAAGTTCGGCGACGCCACAGCCGTCAACTCGGGACGGTTCTATTCGATCCTGACCCTGGTGGTCCTCGTCGTGGCGTGGGTGGTCGCGTCCGTCCTCGACCTCGTCGAGCCCTTCTACTGGCCGTCGATTTCCGGGACATGGGAACGCCTCGTCAAGATTGTCGGCGAAGGGTTTCGCAATACGGCGCTTCTCGATCATGTGGGAATAAGTGTCTACCGGGTGTTGTCCGGGGTGTTCTACGGAGCACTGGTCGGCATTCCTCTCGGGTTCGCCATGGGACTTTCCTCCATCGGCAGGGGGCTCTTCGATCCCGTCGTCGAATTCATGCGCCCGATCCCGCCGCTGGCGCTGATTCCACTCATCATCCTGTGGTTCGGTATCGACGAGTTTGCGAAGATCTTCCTGCTGTTCCTCGCCTCGCTCTTCATCATGACGATCGCTGCACGCTCGGGCGTGTCGAGCGTGCGCATCACCAAGGTCCACGCGGCCTATTCGCTGGGTGCCTCCAGGCTGCAGATCCTGCGCCACGTGATTCTCCCCAACGCCCTGCCGGAGATCTTCACCGGGCTGAGAACATCCATGGGGGTGTGCTGGGGCACGGTCGTGGCAGCCGAACTGGTCGCCGCCGACAAGGGGCTGGGCTCGATGATCATGATCGCCAAGAACTTCCTGCAAACCGACACCGTGGTGATCGGCATCATCCTGATCGGCATCATCGGCTACATCATCGAACTCATCATGCGCCGCCTCGAGCAGTGGCTCGTCCCGTGGCGCGGCAAGGGCTGATCGTGACACTCCCGGTTGCCAGAGGTGATCACGCAAGACGGTGCGGAGCGATCACCTTCCCGGGATTGAGCGTGTTGGCGGGGTCGAGAGCCTGCTTGAGCGTCGCCATGAGAGAAAGTTCGGCGGCATCCTTGTAGGCGCCCAGCTGACGCATGCGCAGACGGCCGATCCCGTGTTCGGCGCTGAACGAGCCGCCGCAGGCGACGGCGCGTGATTCCACGATGTCATGGATGTCGGCGGCGCGCGACAGCAGCAGAGCGCCGTCATCGGGGTTGGCGGCGCAGAGGTTGACATGCATGTTGCCGTCACCGAGATGCCCGTAGGGGATGATCCGGGCCTCGGGCACCCGGGCGGCGATCTCTTCGCCGACCTGTTCGAGATAGTCGGCAATGCAACCTGCGGGAACGGCGACATCGTGACTGATGCTGCCGCTCATCATCGTCTGGGCTTCCGGCATGTCCTCGCGTATCCGCCAGAATGCCCTGGCCTGTGTCGTCGATTCGGCGAGGATGGCGTCGGCCAGCAGCCCTTCGTCGAGGCCGCTGGCGAGCTCGTCCTCGATGACCCGCCGCAGGTTGCCGTCGCGCGCACCCGAAGCGGCTTCCACGAGGACGCAGGCGGGATACTTCCTCGGGAAGGGTGAGCGGTTGGCGGGAAGCTGCGAGAAGGTCATGTCGAGAGCGTTTGCCGACATGTATTCGAACGCTGTCACCTGGCCACCGGTGCCGTCCTGGAGGCGCTGGAGCATGGTGAGGGCATCGCGGGGACCGCTCAGCCCCAGCCATGCAGTGACCTCGACGCGCGGCAGCGGCCAGAGCTTCAGGACTGCGCCGGTGATGATGCCGAGGGTTCCCTCGGTACCGAGGAACAACTGCTTGAGGTCATAGCCCGTGTTGTCCTTTCGCAGTCCCTTGAGACCATTCCAGATGCGTCCGTCGGCGAGCACGACTTCGAGGCCCAGAACATGGTCCCGGGCATTGCCGTAACGCAGCACATTGGTGCCGCCGGCGTTGGTGGAAAGCGTACCGCCGACGCGGCAGCTTCCCTCGGCGGCAAGGCTGAGCGGGTAGAGCCGACCGGCGTCGCGCGCCGCCTGCTGGACATCCCGGAGAATGCAGCCGGCATCGACCGTGATGGTGTTGTTCTGCGGATCGATGTGGCGTACCTGCGTCATGCGGTTGACGCTGAGAACGACCTGCCGGCCGCTGTTGTCGGGGACGCCGCCTCCCACCAGGCCCGTGTTGCCTGCCTGCGGCACGATTCCGATTCCGGCCGCGGCGCAGGTGCTGACGATGGCCGAGGCTTCATCCGCGCTGGCCGGGCGCATGACGATCGGCGCGGCGCCCGACCATGTGTTGCGCCAGTCGCTGAGATAGGGCGCGACGTCGTGCGCTTCAGCAAGCCAGCCCGCCGGCCCGGTGATCGCCTTGAGTTCTTCCAGCACGGCCGGAGTCATGGCGGTGCGCCGCCCCAGGCCACGAAGGGCGGATTGACGAATTCCGGCTTGCCATAGAGGAATGCGCCGCCATCCGGTTGGGTTACCGCACCTCCGGCCGCCTCGAGAATGCCGTGTCCGGCCGCGGTGTCCCATTCCATGGTACGGCCGAAGCGCGGGTAGACATCGGCCCTGCCTTCGGCCACAAGGCAGAACTTGAGCGAACTGCCGCCGACGATCTCGTCGGCGACGGGCAGGGAATTCAGAAAGGCCTCGCTGGCCCTGTCCCTGTGCGAGCGGCTCAAGGCCGCCGTCATGCCGCGCGCCGGCGGCCTTCTGGTGCGGATGACGACTTTTTCTTCGCCGGCCCGTTGACACCACGACCGCGTGCCATCGCTGGCATAGACAAGATCCCTCGCGGGCGCGCCGACAACGGCCAAGGTCACCCGGCGGTCCTCGATGAGCGCGATATTGACGGTGAATTCGCCGTTGCCGCCAAGGAATTCCCGTGTTCCGTCAAGCGGATCGACGAGCCAGAAGCGCGGACCCGCGCTCCCGGTCGTTGTCCGGCCGGCCATCATCTCCTCGGCGATCACCGGAATATCCGGCGTCAGCCGGTTGAGTGCCGCGACGATGAGGGCTTCGGCCGCCTCGTCTGCGTCCGTAACCGGGGAGCGGTCGGCCTTCAGCCGCGCTTCGGCGCGGCCATGGTGGTCCATGATGACGGAGCCCGCTTTCCCGGCAAGGGTCACCAGTTCATCAAGAAGCGAGCTCGGCATCAGGAGGCCTTCGGTTTCCCCGGGAGCCAGCCGAATCCGGCGCCGGGCTCGGTCAGGTAGGCCTCTTCGTCGGCCGTCGAGACCCGTCCCAGCATCCCGTTGCGGTGAGGGAAACGACCGTATCGCACGATCACGTCGCGATGGGCTTCGGCAAAATGAAGCGAACGGGGATCATCCAGGGTGGCGAAGAGACGGACGCTGCGATCCTGGACGGCGGGATCCTCGGAATGCTCGAACGGCAGGTAGACAAACTTGCGTTCAACGGCTTCAAGCCCGTCGGCGTATCCGCCGTCGACCGTTTCCATCGCCAGCGCCAGGGCTGCATCGTCCGTGGAGAAGGCCGCGGCCTTGCCGCGGTAGATGTTCCGCGGGAACTGGTCGAGGACGATGATGGCGGCAAGGCGCCCGCGCGGTGTGGCGCGCCACGATAGCGGAACACCGTCGCGGCCCAGGCGGGCATGCAATCCGCCGAACTTCGTGGCAATGGTCTCATCAAGGCCATCGTTGGGCTCGAACCATTCCTGCGGCGTCAACTGGCTGAACCAGAAATCGAGAACCTCTGCGGCTTCGTCGGGAAGTGACATCGCTCAGATCTCCGCGGCTGCCTTGAGTCCCTCGAGAACGGCCTCCTCGGCGGTTCTGGGGGCGAGGCAGTCGCCGACAAGGTGGACCTCCCCCGTCCAGTCCTCGAGTTCCTCGGCAAGGTCGCTCACGGAATGATGGCCGAGAGCCGTGACGAGGGTATCGACGTCCTCGACGATCATCGCGTCGCCGCTGGCGGCGTGTTGCAGGTAGACGCTGTCGGCATCGGCGCCGAAGAGGCGGGCATAGGGCATGACCTTCACGCCCAGTTTCTGGAGAGTACCGGCCCAGTGATCGCGGACGTACATCTGGATCGTCTGGCCGGGCATGTAGCCGTCGACCGCCAGGGTGACGTTGCAGCCATTGCGTGCGAGGTGTTCGGCGAGACCGAGGCCGATCCAGTCGCACCGCCAGTCGGCGATCACCACGTTGCCGCCGACATTCGCCTCGCCCCTGATGACCGACCAGGCCTCGACGACATGGGCGTCGTCGCCGCCCTCGATGTCGACCGGCGCGGGCACCGCTCCGGTGGCGACGATGACCACGTCGGGAGCCTCCTTCTCGATCAGCGCGCGTGTGACCTTGCGATTCCTGACAACCTCGACGCCCGCCAGCTCCATTTCGCGGGAAAGATTGGTGACGATGCCACCGAACTCGGCGCGACCGGGCAGCGACTGCGCCAGCAGTGTTTGCCCGCCCAGGCGATCCGTCGCTTCGAGGAGCGTCACCCGATGGCCGCGCTCCGCCGCCACCGCCGCCGCCTTCATGCCACCCGGCCCGCCTCCTGCGACCAGGACCCGCTTCGCGCTGACCGCAGGCTTGCGTTCGCCGTAGAGGCGTTCGCGGCCTGTTTCGGGGTGCTGGATACACGAGATGCCGACGCCGGCATGCATGTGACCGATGCACGCCTGGTTGCAGCCAATGCAGGCGCGAATGTCGTCGACGCGGCCCTCCCGGGCCTTGTTGGCCAGCTGCGGATCACAGATCTGCGCGCGCGTCATGCCGATCATGTCGGCCTGGCCGCTGGCGACAATCTCCTCGGCCTGCTGGGGCTGGTTGATCCTGCCGGCCACGAACACCGGAACCGTCACCTGCTGGCGGATGGTGGCGGCGTAGGGCGCCACGTAGGCATTGTCGATGAACATCGGCGGTACGATGTGAATGGAACCGGAAAGCGATGCCGACGACCCCGCGATGACGTTGAAGTAGTCGACGCCGCCGCCTGAATCGAGCATGCCGATGGCCGTGGTCACCGTCTCCACATCAGGGCCGTCATGGGAATACTCATCGCCGGTGATTCTCATGCCCACGACAAAGTCGCTGCCCACCCTGGAGCGGATGGTGTCGATGATCTCGCGCAGGAACCGCAGGCGGTTCTCCAGGCTTCCGCCGTACTCGTCCTCGCGCACGTTGACCCGGGGATTGAGAAACTGTGCCGGGAGATAGCCGTGGCCGGCGACGATCTCGACCCCGTCAAGGCCGCCCTCGCGGAGTCGGACGGCCGCATCGCCATAGCCCGCGATGACGTCGTGGATCATGGTGCGCGGCATGGCGCGCGGCATCATGTGGAAGCGTTCGTTGGGTACCGAAGACGGCGCCCAGGCAACCGGGATGGTGCCATCGATGGATGAGAAGACCTCGCGGCCCGGATGAAAGAGCTGTCCGAAGACACGGCAGTCATGGCGGTGCACACGGCGCGCGATGTCGCGGTAGCCGGGGATGCAGTCATCGGTGTGGGCCGTGATGGTGTGGGATGTGTAGACCGCCGAGTCGTGGACCAGCGCCACCTCGACGATCACCAGCCCGGCGCCGCCCCGGGCACGGGCCTCGTGGTAGGCTGCCAGTTCCTCGTTGGGCCTGTAGCCGGTGACAAGCGTCGTCATGTGGCCGGTGGAGAAAATCCGGTTCCTGAAGGTCACATCCCTGATGGAGAGCGGCGAGAACAGATTCGGGAACATGGCGGACATCGGAATCTCCCAAGGAGCCAGCGGATACATATCAGATATCAGGAGTTCGCGCGAGATGTGCTCCGGCAAGAAGCAGTGCCATCCGATGCTGATTTCGGTTGATTCTTTGATACCCGGCGTGTTTGCGGCGCACCCGCCGGACGCGATGCCGGGAAACCTCCCGAAGGCTTCTCCCTCGACGAGTTCGAGGTCCGCCCGGTGCCCCGGAGGAGCATGTGCTCCGGGACGCGCTGATGGACGCGCACCACTATCTCGGCTTCCGTCGGCTGGCGGGCCGCGGCTACGATGACCTTGTAGTATGGTATCCTGCCGAACTGGATGGTGCTTCGAGAATTTGAGATGCGCGAGGCTTGGGGCAAGTTCGACAAAGAGCAGAACAGCACTCACCCGCTCGCGCATCACTGCATGGATGTAGCGGCGATCTTCGCGCGAATGTTGGAATTGCCGGTCATCTGCGATCGGCTGGAGGAAGCGGCCGGATCACCGTTGAATGACGCACAACGTCAACGACTGACCGTCCTGATGTTCCTGCACGACATCGGGAAGCTGCATCCGGGATTTCAGGCCAAGGGCTGGCCTGCGAGGTCATGGTCCGGGCCGCTGCACGGACACCTTGAGGAAGGCTGGGCATTTTTGTTGCACGCCCACCGGTACCCGGAGCATCCCTTTCACGACACGATGCGCAAGATCGTCACATGGGGCGAAGCTGTGTCGCCGCTCCTTGCCGCGGCGCTCGCGCATCACGGACGGCCCGTGCGACCGCCTCCTGCCCCCATGCCTTGGAACCATGGTGTCACATCGACCTCGGGTTACGATTGGCGTACCGCGACCCGTTCATTGACGGAGGTGCTGCTGGAGTGGTTCTCCGACGCCTTCCAAGTGGCGGCGGATCCCTTACCGAACAACGCGCGTTTTCACCACTTGGTTTCTGGTCTTGCAGCACTGGCCGACTGGATTGGATCGGACCGGCGGTTCTTCGAATATGCGGCACCCCTCAATCCGAAGTACGATAAGATCGCCCATGACCGTGCCGCCCGGGCTCTGGAAAGGACTGGTCTCGACACGCGCTCTCTATCCGGCAGGCCCGCACCAAGTTTCGCGAGGCTGACCGGCTTCCCGGACCCCAACCCCGCGCAGAAGGCGGTGGGTGCTGTTGGACCGGATGCGCGGCTCGTCATTCTCGAAGCCGAGACTGGGTCGGGCAAGACGGAAGCCGCGCTCTGGCGTTTCGTTCAACTCTTCGCAGACGGCAAGGTCTCCGGCCTCTACTTCGCGGTGCCCACGCGGGCAGCCGCCCGTCAGCTTCATGATCGCGTTGTCGATGCGATGCGCCGGACCTTCGGCGAGGATTCGCCGGAACCCGTGCTGGCCATCCCCGGCATGCTGTGTGCCGGCGACTCCGTCGGCTATCGTTTGCCTGGTTGGGAAGTGCGGTGGGACGATGACAGCCATGCTTCTCCCCGACGCTGGGCGGCTGAACACGCCACACGTTTTCTGGCCGCTACGATCGCTGTGGGCACCGTGGATCAAGCTATGCTTGCGGGTCTCAAGGTCAAGCACGCCTGTATGCGCGGCGGTGCTCTTGCCCGCAGCCTCTTGGTGGTCGACGAGGTTCACGCCTCGGATTCCTACATGACGGAGATATTGGAGCGTTTGCTGGACGGGCATCTCGCCATCGGTGGGTACGCAATGTTGATGTCTGCGACGTTGGGGGCGCGGGCCAGGGTGCGCTGGACCGGTGAAAACTTGCCAGAGGCTGTGGCAGCTTGCAGAGCACCCTATCCGGCAGTCTGGGTGAGAGGAGAAGCCGAACCTCGCGCCGCCGCCGGCGCTGGGTTTGCGAAGACAGTGCATATGGAGACTATGCCGACAATGGATCCCGCTGAGACGGCACGGCGGGCAATTATGGCGGTCGAGTGCGGTGTGAGAGTCCTCGTGATTCGCAACACCGTGACCAAGGCCGTGGAGACTTGGCGTGCGGCACAAGAACAGGGCGCGGAATCCCGACTCATGTTGGTCGAGGGCTATCCGGCATTGCATCACGGGCGGTTCGCGGCCGAAGACCGCTTTCTCCTGGATCAGGCTGTGGAAGCCACACTGGATCCGAATCATGATCGGGAGCCGATGGGGTGCCTTGTCATCGGTACACAGACGCTGGAACAATCTCTCGATATCGACGCCGATCTGCTGATCACGGACCTCTGTCCGATGGATGTGCTGTTGCAACGTATTGGCCGCCTCCATCGCCATCACATACGAAGGCGTCCGGCAGGCTTTGAGAGCGCTCGCGCCATCGTACTACTGCCCAAAGATGGACTGGACCGCCTTGCGAAGCCGGACTTCGAAAACGGGCTTGGTGCGTGGGAGACGACGGATGGGTTCCATGGCATCTACCGTGATCTCGCCGGACTGGAACTGACCCGGCGCGCCATCGTTGTGCATCCAGGCCCGGAATGGTCGATACCGGACATGAACCGTGCGCTGGTGGAGGGCACGACTCACCCGGAGCACATCCGTGCGCTAATTCGCGAAAAAGGCGAGGACTGGGATCAATATGAAAGGAAGATCGGCGGTTCCGAACTCGCGGCAGGCATGATCGCCGGGCTCAACACGCTGGACCGCTGCAAACCGTTTCACAATCTGCAGTTTCCCGATTCGGACGAGCGGATCGTGACGAGGTTGGGTGAGGAGGGAGCGGTTCTCACCCTGGGCCCGCCATGCAACGGCCCGTTCGGCCAACCGATCAAGCGGATCGCCTTGCCGGCGCGATGGTCCTGCGGGATAGGCAAGAACGACACGGTGAACGTGAGCGCATGTGAAGACGGCCTAATCCTTTCGGTCGGCAAGTGGCGGTTCCTCTATACACGTGCCGGACTGGAAGAGTTGTAAGAGTTGTGGACAAGGTGAGATAAAATGATGTAACTGGTACGTTACGAGCATCTTGATATGCTATGCTCAAGGACCGATATGTCCGTCATGTCTGCTCAAGGGTCCTTCACACGGAGACTGTCGGCATGAAGGTTGATGTCGGTCAGGGGTTCGGGATTTGGTGGCGGTTCAGTGACATGATTGACCGCCGCTGGACGGTAGTCGGACTGAGACTCGTGATTCATGCCATTCGTTATCCCCGAAACTGGTTTCGGGATAGACCGGATGTCACTGGCACGTCCGCATCGGATCGGAGGGGTTCCCCATTTCTTGTGGGGCGTAGATGGGATCGGCTCGGCTCGTGAACCTTATTGCCGATCCGATCCTGACCCTCTCAAGCGGCACGAGGGTTTCACTGCCCGGCCTATTTGCGGCGATGGCACGCGAGGATGTTCACGGATTCGCGATGTTACGCCCACATCAGCGGCCAGCTTGGCACATGTTCCTCGTCCAGCTCGCTACATTGGCCCTTTGGACGGCTGGCCGTGACGAGCCGCCGGAGGACGATGCGACTTGGGCGTCAACCCTTCGGGAGCTCACACCGGATCATGCCGATGATGCGCCATGGCAGTTGGCAGTCGCTGACAAGAGCAAGTCTGCCTTTCTGCAAGCCCCGACGCCAGAGGGACTGGAGTGGTCCGAGGTTACGACGCCCGATGCACTCGATATGCTCATTACCGCACGCAACCATGACTTGAAGCAGGCGGTCGCGCGTCAAGCCTCGATGGAGGACTGGGTCTACGCCTTGGTGTCGTTGCAAACCTGCGAGGGTTACGGCGGAAAGGGAAACTATGGCATTGCACGCATGAACGGTGGCTGGTCCAGCCGCTCCTTGCTGGGTTTCACTCCCGCCCGCAGCCTGGATGTTTCGATCAACCCGTCCGTGTGGTGGGCGCGGGACGTGAAGCAACTGTTGACGGTGCGGAAGAAAGGTGGAAGCGGAGATGTCGGTATGCCGGGTGGACCTGCACTTTTGTGGTTACTCGACTGGCCGGAAGGCAGGCAGCTCGACCTCCGCCGCCTTGATCCGTGGTTCATCGAGATCTGCCGCCGGGTCCGACTGGTCGAAGTCGACGGTCGCCTGACGGCACACCGCGCGACATCAAGCGCCCCCCGAATCGACGCCAAAGCATTCAAGGGCCTGACCGGCGATCCTTGGACGCCGATTCACAACGCCGACGGCAAGAGCCTGACACTCGGCGAGACAGGCGAATTCAACTATCGTCGCCTCTGCGAACTGCTGTTCTCCGGCAACTGGACCATGCCGCTTCTCGCACATCCAGGAGACGGCGAAACCGGGGACATGCTCCTCGTGGCAGAGGCATTCGCACGCGGCAACAGCAAGACAGGTGGCTTCAAGTCACGCGTGGTTCCTGTGCCGGGCAAAGTCGCTTCGCTTCTTGCGACCGAGGATGTGGGAAAACTCGCCGAGGCACAAATGAAGGAGATCAAGATCTTCGACGCGGTCTTGAGATACGCCTTGGCGCTGATTGCTGCAGGTGGCTCGAGAGAGAATGTTGACAGAAAGCACACCGGGTACGCTTCTTCGGCGCGCAAGCGGTTCGATCGGACAGTCGACCGGCTGTTCTTTTCGAGTCTATGGCGTCGGGCAGGTGTCGCTACTGGAAGTGGCGATCAGGTGCGCCAGGCGAAGCTCACCTTCCTCCACGATCTGATGCATGCAGCCAGAACAGAGTTCGAAATGGCGCTACCGGCAATACCCTGTCCCGCGGTCTTGCGCCCGAGGGCTGCGGCACGTGCGCGGCGAGCATTCCAAAACAAGATTTGGCGATCGTTTCCTGAACTATTCGAACAGGAGCAAAACGATGAAGCTGCCTGAAGACACTCCAGCGGTCGCTGTACGCAGCGTTGCGAAGTGGCTGCAACATCTTGCGACCGGTTCGCTTGCCGAATTGCGCCGCATGCCAACCGATGCGGCGGCACCGGAGTTCTGGCGACTGGCCGCCCGGCATCCGGGCACCATCGGAAACCCGTCACAATACCGCGAGTGGATTGCCATTGTTCGCATCCTCGCTACCCTGACGAGCAGAGGCGATCCCGCCGGGCGACAACCCTTGCACGATTCCAAGCGTCCCCTTGGTGCAGTGCTGTGCGATGGTGGCGAACGAGACTGGCCGTCCAGTGAGAGTGGCGTTCCGCGACCCGCGTTCAGCGAGCGACGGTTGGCACAGCTCATGGCCGCCCGGGGCCCACAGCGTGCCGTGTTGCTTGAGCGTGCGGCACGCGCTCTCGCCCGAAGTCGCGACCCGGGCAGCGGGGTGAATGTGGTCGATGTCGCCTATACGTTGTTGGCACCCGAACACCAGCACCGTTTGGCCAAACCTTACTACCACCGCCTGGACAAGGCCGAGCGAGCCGCCGAAAAATCCGAACAAGGAACCGAATGATGATCCGCCCTCGTTTTCTGCAAATCCACACGCTGACGTCGTACACCGGTGCGCTGCTCAACCGCGACGACAGTGGACTGGCCAAACGCCTGCCCTACGGCGGTGCGCTGCGCACACGGATTTCTTCGCAATGCCTCAAGCGGCATTGGCGTATCGCGGACGATCCGCATGCCCTCGACAGGATCGACGGGGCGACCGCAGCGTTCCGCTCGCGCGAACTGGTAACACGCAAGGTCATCGCCCCCTTGCGCCAGAGCTTTTCCGAAGACGTTGTCGCGGCACTTGAGACAGAGATTCAGAAGGCAGTCTATGGCGACAAGGGAAGCGACCGAAAAAGCCGGCAGACCCTGCTAATGGGAGAGCCGGAGCTGACGTGGCTCGGGGGAGAGGCCAAGGACATGGCGCGACGCGCCTCCGGGGATGCGAAAGCGGCCGCTGTTGTCGCCCAGGAGTGGCGAAAGAACTTCCGTGCGAACATCAAGGCAATGCGCGATAGCACGGTGATGCCTGGCGGTTTGGTAGCTGCGTTGTTTGGACGCATGGTCACTTCCGATCCCGCCGCCAACATTGCGGCTCCTGTACATGTCGCCCACGCCTTTACTATCCACGAGGAAGAGCCGGAGAGCGACTACTTCACGGCGGTTGACGATCTTTCGGAAGATGAACCGGGAGCGGACACAATTCAGGAAACCGAACTGACCTCCGGTCTGTTCTACGGCTACGTCGTGGTCGATCTTTCGAGTCTGTTGACGAATCTCGGTGACGATGTGGATCTGGCGGGCCGGGTGCTGCATAATCTTGTCTACCTGATCGCGGAGATCTCGCCCGGCGCAAAGCTCGGTTCCACTGCCCCTTACGGCAGAGCCGGCCTGATGTTTCTCGAAGCTGGCGACCGTCAGCCTCGCAGTCTTGCTGAAGCATATCGCAAACCCTGCGATCCACACTTCGGCCCGGCGATCAAGGCGCTCGCTGGTCACCTCGCTGCGCTGGACGAAGCCTACGCCACCGGCGAGGAGCGGCGGGTGATGTTGCTGTCGAACCAGATTGACATTCCCGGCGCGGAGCGTGGTTCTCTGGTCGATCTGGCCGAATGGACGCAAACCTTGCCAGAGAAGGCTGCCGCGTGACCCATCGATGGCTGGTCCTACGTCTTGAGGCACCGCTGATGGTTTTCGGCGGCGTGGTGATCGACCAGGTCGGGCCAACGCGGGATTTTCCGGCCGCATCGATGCTGACCGGGCTGATCGGTAACGCGCTCGGCTGGCACTGGTCTGACCGGGGCGCCCATCAGGTGATGCAGGATCGCCTTGTCTTCGCAGCTCGTCGGGACCGGGGTGGTACCCTGCTGACCGACATGCAGAATGTGCAACTCGCCAAGGACGACAAGGGTTGGACGACCCATGGCACGCCGGAAGGACGCAAGGGCGCCGGCCAAGCGGCGCCACACAGACGAATGCGGGACTATCTGGCCGATGCGTCGGTGTGCGTCGCCCTGCGCCTGGAGTCAGCCGACGAAGCGCCAACACTGGAAGCGCTGGCGGACGCACTCGATCAGCCCGCGAGACCGTTGTTCCTGGGACGCAAGCCGTGCCTACCCACCATGCCGCTTCTTGCGCCCGGGCAGCAACGCTGGACAACTGCCGGGACTGCCTATGAGGCACTTTGTTCCGTGCCCGGCGACGACGGGCCTGTCCAAGCCCAATGGCCCGTCGGACAGGGGCCCGAGTCGGGTGACGGCGTGGACCGCATTGTGGACCTCGCCGACCTTCGGAACTGGAATACGGGCCTACACGGCGGGTCTCGTCGGGTAGTGGAGGGCAGACTCCTCCCGGCGCCAACATGACGGAAACTCAATTGATCCGTGTGCCTATCGACACCGGCCGGTTGGCCCGGTGGGCATGGGAGCGTGGTTGGGCCGGCCCGAAAGGCGTCATTTTCGACGAGGGCCGCGCATTGCACCATCTGGTGGCCGAGGTGTGGGGCCCGGGCATCTTCCCCTGCTTCAGGCTGCTCGTTCCTCCCCGCCGTCGGGTCGGCAACCTCTACGCATACTCGGCCATGGACGCAAATTCCCTGCACCCTGCGGCGCACGCTCAGGCATTGCCGGAACACCTAGAGGTTCTGCGTCTTGAGGGACTGCGGAGCAAGCTTGTGCCGGCGAACTGGCAAGAAGGACAACGGCTGGGTTTCGACCTGCGCGTACGGCCGGTTCGGCGCTTGCGCCGCGACCTGCATGGCCCGACGGAGACACTTCGGGCTGGCAGCGAGGTCGATACGTTTCTGGTGGAAGCACTGCGCCACCACCCCGATGCGCTCGACGGCATGAACATCGAGGGCAGGACGCGGCAGGAGGTTTATCTCGACTGGTTGGCCGAACGACTGGCTCCGGCGGCCGAACTCGACCGTCCAGCGAGTCGTCTCGCCAGTTTTCGTCGCCTGCGCGTCGCGCGCGAGAAGCGTGAATCTGAGGGACCTGACGCAGTCGTGCACGGCGTTCTTGCCGTTGCCGATCCGACTGCGTTCTCTGCACTACTGACGCGAGGTGTCGGACGGCATCGTGCCTATGGCTTTGGCATGTTGCTGCTGCGCCCGCCAGGGCGCCCGGCGCCGGTCCAATAGAATGCTCAAGGGCCGCCTCGGTCTCGACAGTGCTAGGGTCCCGTACAGGGAGAGAGCGGGGCTGCTTTATCTCGCACGAGGCTCGCTGACCGCGCGAGACGGCACGCTCGCCTTCCTGCAACAAGCAGCGACCGCAACCGACGCACTTGCGCCCGGCGACTACGCCATACCGCTTCAGGGTGTATCGATGATCCTGCTCGGCCCTGGCTCCACGGTCAGCCACGATGCGCTGCGGTTGCTCGCTCAAGCCCGCACCGCCCTTGCGGCGGTCGGAGAAGACGGCGTGCGCCTCTACACCGCTCCACCGCTCATTCCCGACCGTTCCGGCCTTGCAAGGACGCAGGCAAGACTGTGGGCCGATGAAGGATGTCGCGTCGGCATTGCACGCCGCATGTATGCTTGGCGCCTCGGCAAGGTGTTGCCGCATCGCTCGATAGATGTGCTACGCGGCATCGAAGGCGCACACATGAAGGAAAGCTATCGGCTGCACGCACAACGAGCCCGGGTGGAGTGGCGCGGACGCCGCTATGACCGTGCCAACCCGGGAGCGGCGGACTTGCCTAACCAAGCACTCAACCATACTTCGAGCGCGGTAGAGGGTGCCGCCGCAATTGCTGTCGCCGCAACGGCAACGATCCCACAGTTGGGCTTCATTCACGAAGACCCAGGACAATCGTTCGTTCTGGATATCGCCGACCTTTATCGAGACAACGTCACCATTCCCTGCGCCTTCCGCGCAGCCAGACGTGTCGCCGAGCGGTCGGATGAAAACATCGAGCGCGTCAGCCGTCGTATGACCGGGGAAGCGTTGGCCCGCGAACAGGTGATTCCTGCGATGATCGAGCGGATCAAGTCGCTGTTTGAGGAACACCCCGAGCAGGAGTAACGGGCGATGCCGATGGCCATGGTCGTCACCCGTAACGTCGAAGCCCGTTACCGCGGCTTCCTTGCGTCCGTCATGCTTGAAGTCGCGCCTGGCGTCTATGTGGCGCCCGACATGTCGGCGGGCGTGCGAATACGGGTATGGGATGTGGTTTCGTCTTGGTGGTCGACGCTGCAGACGGGATCAGTCGTTCTGGTGTGGAGAGATACAAAAGCCGTTGGCAATCTGTGTATCGAGACGCTCGGAGAGCCTCCCAAGGAAATCGTTGATGCGGATGGAGTTCTTCTCGTAAGGCGGCCCTCAACTGTGTCCGTGCCGACCGAATTTCTTTGACATCGTAAGAAAATCACCGACATATGGCCAAGGGGTTTCCCCGCTCACGCGGGGATAGACCCGCAATCTTGAAGGTTGCGAGGCGCAAGACACCGGTTTCCCCGCTCACGCGGGGATAGACCCGCGCCTTGCATATCGGGGAACACACTGGCATGGGTTTCCCCGCTCACGCGGGGATAGACCCCGCTTCGTCCTCAATCTGGGGACGTATTTCCAGGTTTCCCCGCTCACGCGGGGATAGACCCGCTTTGCAGCGAGTTTGAAAGACCTGAAAGGCGGTTTCCCCGCTCACGCGGGGATAGACCCCCGCCATTATCGCGGATGGCGAAGATGGCTCCGGTTTCCCCGCTCACGCGGGGATAGACCCCCCCGTCACTGATGGCGGTACGCAGTGCCTCAGGTTTCCCCGCTCACGCGGGGATAGACCCCATCATGTCGCGCGGCCTGCGCCAGGGAACCGGGTTTCCCCGCTCACGCGGGGATAGACCCTTCATGCACGGATGTCATATCGTACTGGATTGGGTTTCCCCGCTCACGCGGGGATAGACCCGAGGCTAGAGTAGCCATCCGGTTAGCCGTGCTGGTTTCCCCGCTCACGCGGGGATAGACCCCCCGGCAATGTCATGCCCATGGAGCCACCATGGGTTTCCCCGCTCACGCGGGGATAGACCCAGTGGAGAACGCTCATGATCCGCATTCATTTCGGTTTCCCCGCTCACGCGGGGATAGACCCGGACGTGAGCTCTCATGGTGGCTCCATGGGCAGGTTTCCCCGCTCACGCGGGGATAGACCCAAAGCCTCTAGGACACCATGTGAGCAAGTGCGGGTTTCCCCGCTCACGCGGGGATAGACCCGATTGAGTAAATCATGTTGTAGATTTCACGCCGGTTTCCCCGCTCACGCGGGGATAGACCCCCTTGCCCACGTGTTGTTGGCGATTTTGCAGGGGTTTCCCCGCTCACGCGGGGATAGACCCGCTGATAGGCCGCACTGTCGGCGCGGCGCGCGGGTTTCCCCGCTCACGCGGGGATAGACCCGAGTAGTTTGTGCCGCCTATGCAATGCTCCATGGTTTCCCCGCTCACGCGGGGATAGACCCAATTCGGTTATTGAGGCACACAAGCGGCTGACGGTTTCCCCGCTCACGCGGGGATAGACCCTAGTGAAGAACCCTACCGCTCCTGCATCTGCGGGTTTCCCCGCTCACGCGGGGATAGACCCAGAAGTAGCAGGAGGCGAATAGTCGGGAATGGGGTTTCCCCGCTCACGCGGGGATAGACCCACTGTCGGGATCGACATCATCAGTATAGACGTGGTTTCCCCGCTCACGCGGGGATAGACCCCCAGTGCCGAGAGCAGAGCCACCATCCAATGGGGTTTCCCCGCTCACGCGGGGATAGACCCCATGAGAATGGACAGCGCAGAAGTCGAAAGGCGGGTTTCCCCGCTCACGCGGGGATAGACCCGGCCCCAGGAGAAAGAGCCACTATCCTCATGAGGTTTCCCCGCTCACGCGGGGATAGACCCGTGTCGACCGTGAAACTGATAGGGACGTTTGGGGTTTCCCCGCTCACGCGGGGATAGACCCCTGGTTACCGGCAGCGTCACGCAGGCGGTTAGGGTTTCCCCGCTCACGCGGGGATAGACCCTGACGATCGCCAAAGTTCCGTCGGTCGAAAGAGGTTTCCCCGCTCACGCGGGGATAGACCCCAGCCGGGTGACAGATTGACGGATAGCGCATCGGTTTCCCCGCTCACGCGGGGATAGACCCATCTCGGAGAACTGCTCCGGCGTCACGTCGGTGGTTTCCCCGCTCACGCGGGGATAGACCCGAGTGCCTCGACTGCATCATTGAGGCAGTCTGGGTTTCCCCGCTCACGCGGGGATAGACCCTGGGGACCGACGATGGAAATCTGAGACGCCTCGGTTTCCCCGCTCACGCGGGGATAGACCTTGGCTAGAGCGTACAGTCAGGCATCTTGCGACGGTTTCCCCGCTCACGCGGGGATAGACCCCCACCATCGTCGCGGACGGTGAAGACGGCTCCGGTTTCCCCGCTCACGCGGGGATAGACCCTCCAGATCAATGAGCATGTCATCAAGTGTAGTGGTTTCCCCGCTCACGCGGGGATAGACCCGGCATTGAGAGCATCCCTGCCAACCCCGCCTAGGTTTCCCCGCTCACGCGGGGATAGACCCTCAAGGACAGCATCCTCGAGAACCTGCGCCGGGGTTTCCCCGCTCACGCGGGGATAGACCCCGATTTACCCGTTCGCGACCATGGCGGTGGGCGGTTTCCCCGCTCACGCGGGGATAGACCCCCGTGGCTTCTGCGACCGCGTGGTATGCGAGTGGTTTCCCCGCTCACGCGGGGATAGACCCGAGCGCGATTCCAAGGAGCGGGCAATGGGACAGGTTTCCCCGCTCACGCGGGGATAGACCCTGTAGATACGTTGCAGATAGTCATTGTCGTGGGGTTTCCCCGCTCACGCGGGGATAGACCCGTCGCGGGGCTGATGTATTGCGCGCGAAAATCGGTTTCCCCGCTCACGCGGGGATAGACCCTGCGCGATCCTGAGCCGCGGCGTCGATTTCCCGGTTTCCCCGCTCACGCGGGGATAGACCATACATCCATGAGAGATTCAGCATGCGCCATCAGGTTTCCCCGCTCACGCGGGGATAGACCCGATATCGCCGCGATTGTAGGTGTTGTTCTGGTGGTTTCCCCGCTCACGCGGGGATAGACCCGTTGATCGTGTCGCCCTCGTTCGCCGTGACCGGGTTTCCCCGCTCACGCGGGGATAGACCCCAGGCGGTCAATTTCGAGCCGGACATCACGGTGGTTTCCCCGCTCACGCGGGGATAGACCCTGGCACTCGCGCGCATGACGAAGGCGCGTGATGGTTTCCCCGCTCACGCGGGGATAGACCCGATTGCGCGATCGCGGACGCATCGTCGACGGAGGTTTCCCCGCTCACGCGGGGATAGACCCACCGACGAGACGCTGGTCCTCACGCTCGACACGGTTTCCCCGCTCACGCGGGGATAGACCCGTGCTGACACTGACGGACAGCGCCGGGGCCACGGTTTCCCCGCTCACGCGGGGATAGACCCTGATTGATGACCTTGCTGACTCCGCCCATACCGGTTTCCCCGCTCACGCGGGGATAGACCCTCCGCGCTCTCCGGTGTCGAGGGCTTTGCCGGGGTTTCCCCGCTCACGCGGGGATAGACCCGATCGAGCAGCGCAGCACCGAAGGCCCCGGCCGGTTTCCCCGCTCACGCGGGGATAGACCCCCCGATGCGGTTTGCAAGTTCCAGATGATCTCGGTTTCCCCGCTCACGCGGGGATAGACCCATAGTGAGTTTCACCCTGGACGAGACCAGTGAGGTTTCCCCGCTCACGCGGGGATAGACCCTGACGGTCGGGCTGTTGTTGTCGGCCTTGGTGGGTTTCCCCGCTCACGCGGGGATAGACCCCCATTACGTTATTCGTCACTGGGATATCTCTCGGTTTCCCCGCTCACGCGGGGATAGACCCCACGAGTCCTCCCAGGCGCCCTGGAGAATCTGGGTTTCCCCGCTCACGCGGGGATAGACCCCGCAATTTCCGAGGTCCGCCACGCTGGATCGTGGTTTCCCCGCTCACGCGGGGATAGACCCTGAGAACATCAGCCGTCACGCGGCGTCGTCCAGGTTTCCCCGCTCACGCGGGGATAGACCCAGCCCGTGTCCGCGGAGCCGGTGCCAGGCGCGGGTTTCCCCGCTCACGCGGGGATAGACCCCGCGGGTTGAACACGATCCAGACCTCCGAGCCGGTTTCCCCGCTCACGCGGGGATAGACCCCAGTCCGAAAAGCTGTCGAACTCACGGGCGCCGGTTTCCCCGCTCACGCGGGGATAGACCCGCTTCGACGACGGTGCGGGAGCCATCCTCATGGGTTTCCCCGCTCACGCGGGGATAGACCCATTTCTGTCAGCCATCCCGGCTCGTCGGCGTCGGTTTCCCCGCTCACGCGGGGATAGACCCTCCTGCGTGGTCATCTGCGTGGTCATCGGTCTGGTTTCCCCGCTCACGCGGGGATAGACCCGCAGCGGCGGTGCTGTCCGGCCCCCCCGACATGGTTTCCCCGCTCACGCGGGGATAGACCCGCGCCTTCGGTATTGCGGCCAAGGCCTTCGGTGGTTTCCCCGCTCACGCGGGGATAGACCCAAGAGCGTACTGGATGAAGTCAGAGGGGTCGCGGTTTCCCCGCTCACGCGGGGATAGACCCGAACCTCATCAGAAGAGCAATCACAGACAGAGGGTTTCCCCGCTCACGCGGGGATAGACCCAGGAGTACACGTCCTACAAGCGGCGGTACGACGGTTTCCCCGCTCACGCGGGGATAGACCCTACCTGGTGGGCACACGCGACGAATACGCGCTGGTTTCCCCGCTCACGCGGGGATAGACCCCACCCTGGGAGGAGTGGCATCAGCGCCAGTACGGTTTCCCCGCTCACGCGGGGATAGACCCGGCCGCCTCCGTGCCATCGCTGCCTGGGTTTCGGTTTCCCCGCTCACGCGGGGATAGACCCGTGCATGGGCACCTGGTCAACTTCACGAGAACGGTTTCCCCGCTCACGCGGGGATAGACCCGTGCCCGCCGCAAAGCGCGCGCCCACCAGGATGGTTTCCCCGCTCACGCGGGGATAGACCCTGCAGGACGGGAAGCAGTTGCGGATTCTGGATGGTTTCCCCGCTCACGCAGGGATAGACCCCCTCTGACGGCGCGCCTGCGCTGCGGCCGCGCGGTTTCCCCGCTCACGCGGGGATAGACCCGATACAATTCCCCGGGGAATGCCGGGAGCCGCGGTTTCCCCGCTCACGCGGGGATAGACCCGGAAGACGGGACCGGCGCGAAAGCCCCGGCCTGGTTTCCCCGCTCACGCGGGGATAGACCCCGCGATCCGTGGCCCGCCATGCCACGCCCTGCGGTTTCCCCGCTCACGCGGGGATAGACCGCTGACGCTCTGTCGATACTGGACGATGACGAAGGTTTCCCCGCTCACGCGGGGATAGACCCTCTCCGGACCGCTGCCCAGTGAGGCTATCAGTGGTTTCCCCGCTCACGCGGGGATAGACCCTGACCAGGCAGCCGCGTGGCAGGCAATCCGGAGGTTTCCCCGCTCACGCGGGGATAGACCCCTGGACAAGACCACGCACACGGAAAGCCTGGAGGTTTCCCCGCTCACGCGGGGATAGACCCTTCACCACCACGTCGCGGTTGAAGCCGACGGTGGTTTCCCCGCTCACGCGGGGATAGACCCGAGCAACGACGATCTGGTGCGCTTCGACGGCCGGTTTCCCCGCTCACGCGGGGATAGACCCCAAGATAGCCAAGGCCACCGCCAAGCAGGGAAGGTTTCCCCGCTCACGCGGGGATAGACCCGCCTGGTCACGGTGTTGACCAGAAAACTCGAGGGTTTCCCCGCTCACGCGGGGATAGACCTTCTTTCTTCCTCGCCTCACCGTCTTTCTTCGTGGTTTCCCCGCTCACGCGGGGATAGACCCACCGGGCAGGACCGGGTGCGCGAGGTCAACAAGGTTTCCCCGCTCACGCGGGGATAGACCCCGTGACATTATCGAGCAAGCAATCCCTAGCTTGGTTTCCCCGCTCACGCGGGGATAGACCCGCCCCTGCCACGACCGTCGAGACGCCGGGAGCGGTTTCCCCGCTCACGCGGGGAGACCCCGACATGATGACGGTCTATCGCACAGATAGATGGTTTCCCCGCTCACGCGGGGATAGACCCCGACAAGGAGTTCCTCATGGAGAAAGTGAAGTGGTTTCCCCGCTCACGCGGGGATACACCGAGACCGCGCACCTCATCACCTTGCTTGATGTCGAGAAAGCGTCGACGGCGGAAAGTGTCGGAATCCGTCCTGAACACAGCCGTCCGGTCAGTTCTGGCGTTCCGGGCGCGCGAAATGACGTGGGAAAGGGCATCGGCAACACGCTGCATGACATGAAAGAATCCGTCGACCTCCCGTAACAGCGGCGCACTACCGTCGAAACAGGTCACAATCCAGTGCCGACCAAGGCCTACAAACTCCAGTTGCCGTGATATAGAGTGTGTCACCATAGAGAAGGGTTTCACGGTACATGTAAGTGTCGAGACTTACTCATGTATGTCACAGATTCGATTCTCATGGCAAAGATTAAGGCGAGCGATCCGGGTCAGCTTTCCCGGACCCGGAGGATGAGGACATCATGGTGACACGCAGCAATACAGCCCGGAAGGCCGATCTCGAAAAGGCGCTCGCAGACTCGTTTTCCAGATATGCCGCGCGCAATCCGCGAAGCCGGGAAGAAGATCTGAAGGCCGCCGACTACATGCCGGGCGGCAACACCCGTACGGTGATCTTCCATCCTCCCTTCCCGCTGACCATCGCCAGGGGTGAGGGTCAGTATGTCGAGGACATCGACCACAACGGATACACGAACTTTGTCGGCGAGTTCGGCGCCGGACTCTTCGGTCACTCCAATCGCGACATCGCCGCTGCCATAGGGCGGGCGATCTCGGACGGCTGGGTGCTCGGCGGTCCCAACCGCTACGAGCGCATTCTTGCCGCCGAGCTCGTCACGCGCTTCGCGTCCATCGACAGGATCCGGTTCACCAACTCAGGGACCGAGGCCAACATGATGGCGATCAGCATTTCCCGGGTGGTCTCCGGACGATCGAAGGTTATGGTGTTCGAGGGCGGCTACCACGGCGGCGTCTTCCTGTTCTCTCATGGCGGGTCCCCCATCAACGCGCCCTTCGACTATGTCATGGCGCCCTTCAACGACACGGCGGCGACGGTCGACCTCGTCGAACGCCACGCCGATGACCTCGCCTGTGTTGTCATCGAGCCGTTGCAGGGATCGGGCGGCATGATCCCGGCGGACAGGGAGTTTCTGGAAGCCTTGCGGACCATCACCCATCGTCACGGCGTGATCCTCATCTTTGACGAGGTCGTGACAAGCCGGCTCTCGGGCGGCGGGCTCCAGGAAATCCTCGGTGTGACACCCGACATGACGACCCTGGGCAAGTACATCGGCGGTGGTGCCGCCTTCGGGGCCTTTGGCGGTCGCGCCGACATCATGGCGCGCTTCGATCCGAGATCGCCGGAGGCAGTGGCCCATGCCGGCACCTTCAACAACAACGTCATCACCCACGCTGCCGGGGCGACGGCGATGACGCAGGTCTACACGCCGGAGGTTGCCGGAACGTTCAATGCCCGGGGCGAGGCATTCCGGGCGAGCCTCAACGATCTCATCGCTCGCCATCGCCTGCCCATGGTGGTGACCGGTCAGGGCTCCATCATGCAGATCCACTGTTGCGAAGGACCGTTGAGAAACGAGCGCGACGCCGACAGGGGGGACGATCTCAAGTCGCAACTGCTCTTCCACGAACTCCTCGCCCGGGGTCAGCGCATGACCTGGCGCAATTCACTGCTTTTGTGCCTGCCCATGACGGACAGCGATCTCGAGGTCTTCTGCGGCGCTTTCGATGATGTTCTCGGTGAACATGGCCATCTTTTCGCCATGGAGTGAAGCGGGTCACGAACGCGCGCCGTCGAGGTAGTCGAAAGCGGAGAGCGCGTGGCTGCGTACGACGTGAAAGAAGTCGTCGAGGGGGACGTGTTCGTCACGCTGACCCATGCCGGTGGGGAAGGGGCCGTAGACATAGGCATCGATCCCCCGGTAGCGCCACAGTCTCGCATCGGTTCCCCCAAGGCTGACGATGGGCCGGGGACGGTATCCCGCCAGCGCCTCGACGTTGTCCTGGAGAATGCCGACCATGTCCCCGTGGGGATCGCACCACGAGGGGGCCATGTAGTTCTGTTCCTCCATCGTGATCTGGGGCCAGCGTGCCAGAACCCCCTCCACGACACGCTGGACTGTCTCCCGGTCGCACCCGACAGGCAGGCGCAAGTCGGCCTCGATTGTCGCGGAACCGGGAACCACGTTGACCTTGAGACCGGACTGGATGACGCCGATGTTGCAGGTGACCTTCTGGATGATGGCATGGGCTCCGTCTCCCATGGCCCGGTCCAGCGTGTCGCGTGCATCGTCAATGGCGCGACCGATGTTGTGGGGAGCATCGACGCAAATGGCATCGACCGCTGCCTGAAGATCCCGGCAGAACCCCATCGCCACCAGGCTGGCGCTGTCGCCGGCATGGGTGTAGGCGCCGTGGGCGCCCTTCGTGGCGACATGGAACGTCACCCACCACGGTCCCTTCTCGGCAAAGCGGATGGAGTAGGGACTTGACGGCTCACCGTTGAGACAGCAGTCGCCGTGGACTTCCGGGTGATGCTCCATGAGGTAGCGCGCACCCCAGGGACCGAATGTTTCCTCATCCGAGACGCACGTCAGGGTCAGGCGGCCGCCCAGATGTTCGCGGAGTCTGGCGAGGTACATGTATGTGAAGATCGATGCGGATGTGCCGCACTTCATGTCTGCGGAGCCGCGGCCCCACACGGCGCCGTCCTCGATGGCGCCCGACCACGGTGACCCGTGGGTCCATGGTTCGGGCGTGGCCGGAAACACATCGATGTGGCCGTTGAGCACAAGATGGCGCCCCTCGCCGGAACCATCGAAACTGGCGACGACATTCGGGAACATCGGTGCGGGGTCGATCACCCGGTGCGCCAGCCCGTGTTCGTCCAGAAACCGGCGGATATGCGCGACGGCCTTGCGGGTGTCGCCGGGAGGATTGGGTGACGGCGTGGCAACGAAATCGCTGAAGAAACCCTCCAGCATCCGGCGGTCTTCCTCGATCCAGTCGAGAAGTTGCTGCTTGAGATCAGCCATCAGCGTCTCCTTGATGCGTGACCGGCTGCCGTTCTGGCGATATCGAACAGCGTTCGCCGGCAGATGGTGCTGTCAGGCATGCCGGTCATGCGGCATTGCGCCTCGGCGTCGAAGAGGTAGTCACGGGCACGATGGACGAGGTGCGCGTTCCACCGTCGTCCCGCAGCCTTCAGGGCGCCCCCGGCGCGGAAATGGCGTACTCCCGCGGATTTCATTGCCTGGGCCTCGTTGACGCCCTGCTCCTTCAGTCCGAGGACGAGTTCAAGCTGGGTCAGGTGGCGGCGCACCGCGGCAAGGATGGTGACAGGTGTTTCCCGATGGGCCAGTGCCCTCTCGAGACTGCGGTCAAGGTCATCGAGATTCCCTGACGAGACGCTGTGGGCGATGCGGTCAAGGGAGAGAAAGGAACTGTCCGCCACAGCGTCCTCGACATCCTGTGCGGTTGCCCGTTGGCCGGGTCCGACGTAAAGGGCAAGCTTCGCAATCTCGTTGCGGGTCTGCATCCGGTCGCCGCCAAGGCAGGAGACGAGAAGGCGTCGTGCATCGCCGTCGGCAGTGATGGCCTGCCTGGAGAGTTCGTCGGCAACAACCGCCTCGAGCACTCCTCCCTCGTCGCGATAGCATGCCAGGGCGGCGGCGTCCTTCGCCTTCTCGAAGGCCACGCGCAGCTTCGAACGGGCTGAGAGTTCGCCGGCCTCGACCAGGATCAGGGTATCGCCCGTCGGCATGGTCAGCACTTCTGCCATCGTCGGAGCAAAACTGTCCGCCACCCCGCGTACCCTGACGGCCCTGCGGCCACCGGTCATGGAGAGTGACACGGCTTCCTCCATGAAGCGCGCTGGATCCCTCAGCGCCTCTTCTCCGGCCAGGTCGCAGACGCGGAATGGGTCACGGGGATCATCAACCACACCGCCGAGCAGCAGATTGCTGCGTTCCCTGACAAGGCCCTGGTCGGCGCCGTAGACCAGCACCGCCCGGATGGCGCCGCCCGGAGCATGGCAGAAACGGTCGATCTCCCGCGTCGGAATCTTCACCATTGTTCAGGTGTCCGCCGCTGTGGGCCCGTGTCACCGTCGGGCGAAGAGCAGCGGGGTGGCAACGGGCCGACCAAGGATCACGATCCGGCAGTGCCGGGTGTGCGGTCGAAGTGGAATGACAGCAGATAGGTAATCGTGTTGGCGAGGTCTCTCACTGCCTTGCGCGCCGTGTCCTGCCGCGCCACCTGGGATGAGTACTCCGAGATGACGACATCGTGGCTGCCTGTGGACCGTGCCGTCGATTGATAGAGCGCCTCGCCGCTCTCCAGGTCGCGCAGCGTGAACGACGCCGTCATGATGAGATTGGACCGGGTCACGGTGTTGGAACTCTCGATGATCAAGGGCGTGAAACGCTGCGTCAGGGTGACATCGAGAACGAAGCGTGGGGATTGCAGGCCGCTGCCCGCGGCGAACCGGTCGATGAGCTCGTTGCGCAGGATCTGGCCGACACGGCGGTCCTGGCCTTCACCGATGCGACTGATCTGGATCGCGGCCAGCATCGCCTGAACAGACGGCGCGCCCTCGCGTTCGGCCAGAAGTGGTGCGAAACCGCAGGCGGGGACGAGCGCCACCAGCGGCGCACACGCGAGAAATCTGCGACGTGATGGATCCATTCTGTCAGACCACGATATTGACGACACGGTTGGGGACAACGATCACCTTGCGGATGGGCCGGTCGCCAATGGCGCGCCTGACGTTGTCGTCGCCGAGCGCTGCCGACTCGACATTGTCATGGGCCGCATCCCGGGGCATGGCGAGACGCGCTCTCAGCCTGCCGTTGACCTGGGCGGGGATGGTCACAGTTTCCGTGGTGGCGAGAACCGGGTCGGCTTCGGGCCAGGGCATGTCGGCGATCAGGGTGTCGTGACCAAGGCGCTTCCACATTTCCTCGGCAAGGTGGGGCATCATCGGTCCGATCAGGCGCGCCAGTATCTCGAAGGCCTCGCGCAACGCCTCCGGCGCACCCGGCTCAACCACCTCGATGTCGGCGATGGCGTTGGCAAGTTCATGAATGCGCGCGACCGCCCGGTTGAAGTGAAATTTCTCGATATCACTGGTGATGCCGACGATTGTCCTGTGAACGACACGCCGCAACTCGAGGGCGTGCCCCTCGACCGTGCCCACGGCCGTTCCCGGCGGTGGCAGTGCGTTCAGCGTCTCGCTCGTCATGCGGGCAATGCGCTGAACGAACCGGTGGGCGCCGGCGATACCGCTGTCGGTCCATTCAAGACCCCGGTCCGGCGGCGAATCCGACAGCATGAACCAGCGGGCCGTATCGGCACCGTAGTCGCGGATGATACCCTCCGGATCAACGACATTCTTGCGCGACTTGGACATCTTTTCCGAGCGTCCGACGGTGACGGCCTCGCCGGTCTTGCGGGAGCGCACGCCGCCGTCATCATCCCTGACAACCTCCCGAGGTTCGAGATACGATCCGTCTGCCAGCCGGTAGGTCTCGTGCCCCACCATGCCTTGTGTGAAAAGACCGCTGAACGGTTCGTCAAAGTCGAGGTAGCCGCAGCGCCTGAGAGCACGCGTGAAGAAGCGCGAATACAGGAGATGCAGTACGGCATGTTCGATTCCACCGATATACTGGTCGACCGGCATCCAGTAGTCGATTGCAGCGCGCGACACAGGTGTTGCGGCATGGGGCGAGCAGAAACGCAGAAAGTACCAGCTCGAATCGACGAAGGTATCAAGGGTGTCGGTATCACGGACCGCCGGTGCGTGACACTGCGGGCAGGGCACGTATTTCCAGGTGGGGTGGTGATCGAGCGGATTGCCCGGACGTCCGAGTTCGACATCGTCAGGAAGACGTACCGGCAGATCCTCTTTTGGCACCGGGACCATGCCGCAGGCGGGGCAGTGGATCACCGGAATGGGACACCCCCAGTAACGCTGGCGCGATACGCCCCAGTCACGCAGCCTGTAGTTGATCTCGCGGCGCCCGGTGCCATCCGCTTCCATTCTCGAGGCAACCGCCTCCTTGGCTGCGGTGACGCAAAGACCGTCGAGAAAGGACGAGTTGGCGAGCACGCCGTCGCCGATGAAGGCCTCGCTTGTGACCTGGAAGCGCGAGATATCGCTTTCCGGTGGTACAACCACCGGAATCACGTCCAGACCATAGGCATGGGCAAACTCGAGATCGCGCTGGTCATGGGCGGGACAACCGAATATGGCCCCTGAACCGTAGTCCATCAGCACGAAATTCGCGACAAAGACGGGCAGTTCCCGGCCATCGAAGGGGTGCAGAGCGACGAGTCCGGTGTCGATACCCTTCTTGTCGCTGCGTTCGATGGCTTCCTCGCCGGTGGCCGTGCGCCGGCATTCCTCTATGAAGGTCTGCAGTCCCGGCACCGTATGCACAAGGTCCCCGTTCCACGGATGTTCCGGGGAAATGGCCAGGAAACTGGCGCCAAAGATGGTGTCATGGCGGGTCGTGAAGACCTCGAGGCTGTCGCTGCGTCCCTTGACTGAGAACAGCATGCGCAAGCCTTCGGAACGGCCGATCCAGTTGGACTGCATGATGCGGACCTTCTCCGGCCAGCGCTCCAGTCCCTCCAGGGCGTCGGTCAACTCGTCGGCAAACTCCGTGATTTTCAGGACCCACTGATTGCGGCGCTGCTTTTCGATGAGGGCGCCGGATCGCCACCCCCTGCCGTCGATGACCTGCTCGTTGGCGAGAACGGTCAGGTCGACCGGGTCCCAGTTGACCATGGTGTCCTGGCGGTCGACGAGTCCGGCCTCGAGAAAGCCAAGAAAGAGCTCCTGCTGGTGCCGGTAGTACTCGGGCAGACAGGTGGTGATTTCACGCGACCAGTCCAGGGACAGTCCCATGGACTGCAGCTGCCGACGCATGGTGGCGACGTTGGCCAGGGTCCACTCGCGCGGGTGAACACCCTTCTCCATGGCGGCATTCTCCGCCGGCAGGCCGAAGGCGTCCCAGCCCATGGGATGCAGAACGTTGAATCCCCGCGCCCGCTTGTAGCGGGCGACGAGGTCTCCCATGGCGTAGTTGCGCACATGCCCCATGTGAATGCGGCCGCTGGGATAGGGAAACATCTCAAGGACGTAGGCCTTGGGTCGTTCGTCATCCTCGGCGGCGACAAATGTCTGTCTGTCCTCCCAGACCTGCCGCCAGCGGGTTTCGGCCTCGTGGAAGTCGTAGGTTTCCATCTCTGGCGCCCCCGCAGGGATCGTCCGCAATCCGTTCACTCGCCAAGCCAGGAAATGCGCAACAGCCGTGCCTGCGTGAGGATGGCGTTTTCGAGTGCCGTGGCCGTGTCTTGGGAGGCGGCCGCATCCTGCCAGCCATCACTGCCCTGCACCTGCCGGTTGACGGCAACACGCAGCGCCGAGGCTGTCAGTCTGGTGTCGAGTATGTAGACCGCCACCTTGAGACGTTCCTCCGGCGATTCGGGCGGCCTGTACCAGTCGTAGATGATGACACCCCCAAAAGGATCAGCCGAAAGTGGCGGCAGAAAGGCAAGTGTGTCGAGCGAGGCGCGCCAGAGGAAGGCGTTGACCCCGAGTCCCCCGCCCGGGTTATCGCTGTCGGCGCCCGACCACAGGGAATTGATGCCGCCGCTGCCGAATATGGTTTCGCGATCGGGGTCGTCGATATCCGGTTCGAAACGTCCCTGGGGTGTCGTGATGGTATCTTCGACACCGTCGTAGGAGACGTCCTCTCCGCCGCAGGCGGCAAGGACTCCCGCCAGCAGCAAGGCACCGTATGCGGGAAGGCTGAGTCGGAGCGTACGCACGGTCAGGGTTGCCCTGTCGGATTGACTGATCAGACCGCCACAGTCTCTTACGGGTACAGCCGGCGGGCAAGCAGATTCTCGTTTGCGGCGGTGAGCGGCCCCCGCCACCTGCTGGCTGCGCCCGGATCGGCGAGATGCGCCAGGTCGTCTTCCCTTTCCGGCCAGGCGTCCACAGAGTGGGCGACATGATCGAACCGTTCTCCGGCCCCGAGTTCCCGCGTGCGGTATTCCTCGAGACTGGAGAGGATGAGGATCTCCCGCATCGCCCGTCGCAGGACTGCGACCGGCACCATCGCGCGCGCCGTCGCCTTCCTGACGAGAAACCGGCTGACCGCTTCACCGGCAAGGCGCGCCAGATCCGTGATCCGGTCCCATTCCGCGTCTGATGCCTCGATACAGCGCTGTCTGGCACCCGGCATGACAGGGAGTTTCCGGAACATTTCCCGAACACAACATGACGCATCGGGCGGCAGGTTCAACCGGCAGAGGTCTCCCGCCGCGCGATGCGGTCAGCCATGAGGCAGAGCAGTTCCCACATCATCTGTGCGCCGTTGAGCGAGGTGATGGAGCCACTGTCGAAGGGTGGCGAGACCTCGACGACATCCGCGCCGATGATGTTGATGCCCATCAGACCGCGCAGCACCTGCTGGGCTTCGCGTGTCGTGTAGCCGCCGACCTCCGGCGTGCCGGTCCCCGGAGCGTAGACGGGATCAAGGCCGTCGACATCGAAACTCACATAGACCGGACCATCGCCCACGACCTCGCGCGCACGGGCGATGACGGCCTCGATGCCCATGGCATAGAAGTCCTCGATATGAATGACGGTCATGCCGCTTTCGTAGCTGAAGTCCCAGAGGACTTCCGCGGGTCCGCGGATACCGATCTGGATCGTGCGTTTCGGATCGAGGGCGCCGTCCTCCACGGCAACCCGGAAGGGGCCGCCGTGGTGGTGTTTGTGGCCGAACAGCTCCGGGCCGGTATCGCAGTGGGCATCGAAGTGGATGAGACCGACCGGTTGCCCGAGGGCATGCTTGAGTGCCCGCATGATCGGCAGGGTGATGGAGTGATCTCCGCCCGCAGTGAGCGGCATGACGCCAGCCGCCGCCACGCGGTCGTAGAACGACTCGATATCACCCATGGCGCGCTCGAGCGCATAGACACCCTCGATCATGACGTCGCCGATGTCGGCAACCCGTGCGGTGTCAAAGGGACGCACGCTGGTCTGGTGGTTGATCCGGCCCATGAGTGTGGACTGCTCACGCAAGGCCCGGGGGCCGTGGCGGGCGCCGGGACGGTTCGTCACCGCGCCGTCGAAGGGAACGCCGGCGATGCCGATATCGATGTCGCCCCAGGTTTCGGGATCCTCGCGCAGTTCCTGGCGCATGAATGTCGCCACACCTGCATAGCGGTGGCGGAACACTGCTCCCCAGGCGAGCTTGCGCGCCTCGGGGACCCCGCCATCCGTCGTGTCGTTCATGCCATTCTTCCCGTTCCACAGTCGCCGCCATGGTAATCATCAGAACCGTGCCTGTCGCCATCGATCCACCGCAAGGACCATACCCCGGATCGGAACATGACGGCCTGGCATCGCCTGCACGCAACGGGTGGGTGTCTACGCACGGGTGGTGGTTTGGCGAGGCGATCGCGTTTCAGTCCGCGCCTCCCGCGAGGGAGGCGACGGGGGCAGGTGTCTATCGTCTTGTATCGGCGTCTTGCTTACCCTCAATATCAGCGGCAAGTTGTGCGTTTGTGCAGGAGATTGCGGTGGAGAACGTTGATATGCAGAGAGAGCTTCGATGCTGCGCCTATGGTGGAGGGACGGCGTGGCAGGCGATCTGCGTCGATCTCGACATCGCCGTTCAGGGTGCATCCTTCGATGAGGTGAGAACCTCTATCGCCACTGCGATTGAGATTTATCTGGAGACCGTTGCCGATATGCCCGCCGAGGAACGGACAGCTTTCCTTTGCCGCCGTTCCCCGTGGCATGTCCGCGTCAAGCTCTCGATCATGGCGTGGCTCCAGGGCCTTTTCGGCCGCCAGCGGTCGCATGGTTTCATCTTCCACCCGCAAGTATCCGTTCCTGCCTGACGGAACAGCCGCTTCGGCGCCGACTCGGCAAGCGGATGACTCGCCGGCATCGGAGCGTTGCAGAAGATCATGGAGAGGTATTGCGGCCCGGGCTTTTCCGTGATCGATCATGGTCGCCACGGTCAGCCGCCCGAATAGAAGTCTCCTCGGCGATCAGCGGTTGCGAAGCGGATGGCTACGACGCCAGGCATGACAAGGAACACGGGAAGGTGAGCAGCTGGCCTGGTCACGTTGCTGCGGCGCGTGGCCTCGATGCGCTCTTCATATGGGGTGCCGGATCGACCTGCAGTCTGGTATCGCGCTTTCGAATCGCGGCGGTTTGCGTGTCGGGAAAGGCGCAGGCGACGGCGGGCAGGTACAGGTGTGATGGCCTCGCTTCACCTCGTGACCGACGCCCGCCACTGGGATAATTGCGGTCCTGCCTGTGACCGGAACAATGAGGTGGCGATGTCCGCTGTCATGGAACGGATCCGATGGCGTGCCCGGATGAACCGGGGAGACTGCATCACCCTCGTCGACAGCGTTGACGCCGCCCGCCCCGGCGTCGCGGCCTTCAAGGGCGGCAGCATCACGCCCGACAGGCTTGAGCGCGCGCCGGCCGGCACTGTCCTGGTCCGCCGCGCAGGTGATCCCGACGGCCTGCCCGGCGCGAGACGGTGGCGGGCAGGCAGGGTCTACCTCGACGGCGTCCGCTGGGAGGAGAAGACCTGGGTGGAGGGCGAGTTGATCGCCTTGCGCGACCATGTCGCGCGCCTTCTCGAGGCTCCCTCGCGCCTTGAACGGCTTGAGTGGCAACATGCGAACGCCTTGGCTCTCATCCGTGACACGCAGCGGCGTCAGGGGCACCTTGAACGCACGTCGCAGGAATATGCCAATCTGGCGTTCGCGATCGACAGCTTCGCCGCGGTCGCCGACTTCATATGGAAGGAGATACAGGCCCTGAAGTCGCTGCCGGCCGACATGGCCGGGGCGGCAAGGTAGGGCGCGCCACCCGCCCAGGGAGGTCTCACCATGGATCCCGAAAATCGCGATGCAGGCGGCGTCGACCGCGGCGCCCTCATTTGCAGCGTCACCAAAGTCGACAAAACTCTCGCCACCCACAACGCCTTCAAGATCCATCACATGTTCACGCAACGGGACAGCCTGGGGTCCATCAACGTTGGCAGCGTGCTGGTCCGTTCCGGTTCCCGCAACGGGCCCTGGCGGGCAGGCAGGGTCCATGCCGACGGCATCCACTGGGAGGAGAGGATTTGGGCGGATGGCGAGTTCGTCGCCTTCCGCGATCATGTCGCAAGCCTCGTCGAGGTCAGGCTCTCGCCGCGGGAGGAACTCGAGCAGATTATCGCGAACACCGCCGTCACCATCCGGAATTTCGGCCGCCTGCAGGGCCGGCACGATCGCAATTCCGACGAGAGCCTCTTGCAAAACCCCCTGGGCGGCGGGTTTTTCTGTGATCCGGTGATGTTTTTCGAGAAGAGGCCTGGGAGTCGGGTGCCCCACGAGGTATGGTGGTGTTGTGACATACGACACCATACCCGTGGAGACAACCCGATGTCCCTGTCAGCGACGATATCCGGTCTGTGGAACCGATTTCAAGGAGAACTGTTCCCTGATCTGGCCGAGGAGGTTGGCCCCCTTCTCGAACGGCATCAGCGTTTCGTGACGGTTCTCGACCTGGTTCAGGTGGAGCGCTTTGCCGGTCAGGCGTGGGGCTCACCGGGTCGTCCCCGGGAAGACCGATGTGCCTTGGCCCGAGCCTTCATCGCCAAGGCCGTGTGGGACTTGCCGACGACGCGCCATCTGATCGACAGGGTGCAGACGGACGCGACGCTGCGCCGGCTGTGCGGCTGGTCGCGGTGTGCGGAGATTCCGAGCGAGGCGACGTTCTCGCGCGCCTTTGGCGAGTTCTCGCAGTCGCGTCTTGCGGAGAGGATGCACGGCCACCTGGTCGAGGAGACGCTGGGCGACGAGCTTGTCGGTCATATCTCGCGGGATTCAACGGCCATTGAGGGCCGGGAGAAGCCGGCGCCCAAGCCCCGGGTGCACGACAGGCCCAGGCGCAAGCGCGGCCGACCCCGCAAGGGCGAAGAAAGAGTGAAGGAATCGACCCGTCTTGAGCGGCAGACCGACAGCATGAACCTCGCAGACATGCTCGACGAGTTGCCGAAGGCCTGCGATGTTGGAAGCAAGAGGAACGCCAAGGGGTTCATTGAGACGTGGCGAGGCTACAAGCTGCACATCGACACGGCAGACTGTGGCGTGCCTGTCAGTGCCGTTCTTACCTCGGCGTGGTGTCCATGACAGCCAGGTTGCGATCCCACTCGCGCTGATGACAGCCGGGCGTGTGACGCACCTCTACGATCTCATGGACGCCGCCTATGACGCCAGGGAGATCCACGCGATGAGCGAACGCCTTGGCCACGTAGCGATCATCGATGTCAATCCGCGTCGGAACAAGGAACTCAGGGCCGACCTTGAACGCGAGGCGCGGGCCCGACGTGCGGCCTGTCATGTCGATGCTGCAAGCGTGCGCTTTCGCACCCGCAGCGGTGTCGAGAGGACCAACGGTCGTCTCAAGGATGAGTTCGGCGGCCGCCATGTCCGTGTCCGGGGAGCCGCCAAGGTCGCCTGCCACCTCATGGTCGGCCTGCTCGCCCTGACCGCCGATCAGGTGATGCGTCTCGCCGTCCCGTAGGGCGGCCTCCCGTCAGGCCTGCCGGGACCGCGCCGCCCTTTGCGCAAGGAGCGGCTTGGAGACGCTTGTTCTGACGCCCGGCGTGTTGTCATTTTGTTCTCATCAGCGCGGCCGCCATGCCGAACATCGCCGGAATCTCGCCCCCGGGAACACCGTCAGCCGTGGTCAAGGCCCGCAGGCAGGCCTCGCGGACCTCGAACTCAGGAGTTTTGCAAGAGGCTCACGAGTATGCCAATTTTGAAGGCATGATCGCCGCCGCCCGTGAATTGGCGCCCTCCTTCCGGAAGAAATTTGACGCTCTGCAACCCTCTTCGCATGACATGGCGTCGGCGGCACGGTAATCGCTGCGAACCGGATCACGGGACGGCAAACCGGCGCACCATGACGTCAGCGGTGCGGGTGATCCCGCTGGCTGGAAGGGTCTGGCGGGTCGCCAGGAACCCGCTGCCGGCGGCGTGCCTCTCCTCGAGTGGTTGCGGCAAGCGCGATGTCGCTGACCGCCATGCCACTGCGCCCGCCGGGCAGATGACGGTAGAGCGTCGAGGGCGCGACGCCGAGCCGCCTGGCCACCGCCTCCACGGTGATCGCCGGATCGCGCAGCATCGCCCGCGCCGCCGCCAGATCGTCGCCCCGGAGGGCAGGCGGCCTGCCGCCGACACGGCCCCGGGCCGCCTCAAGGCCGGCGCGGATGCGTTCGCCGATCAGGGTGCGCTCGAACTCGGCCGGGGCGCCGAAGACGTGGAACACCGGGATGCCGCCGGCGCTTGCCGTGTCGATGGCCTCGGTGAGGGAGCGCAGACCCATCTGGCGGTTTCCCAGGTCCCCGACGGTCTCGATCAGCTGGTGCCCGACGCGGTTTCCTCGAAGAGGCGCCGGCATCCGGCCTTCTCAAGCGCGTCGCGCTGCAGGGTGGTCGATTGATCGTGCGTCGAGATCCGCGCGTAGCCGACGAGCATGGGTAACCTCCTGAAAACCCGAGCACAGCTTCGGTTCTCGGAGACGCGGTTTCAAGAGACGTTTTTCGGAAGCCCGATGCGTCCCCTGCGCGGTGCTTGCCGCGCAGGGCGCAGGCTCTTCCGTTAACAGCCGTTTTCGGGAGACGGCGCTTGCGACGGGCGTTGATCGCCATGATGGCCTGCGGTACGCTCGAGGCTGGTTCATCCGTCATGCGAAAGGGAACCGCCGATGACCGTTGCCTTCGACACATTGGCTGCCGCACGTGATCTTGAAACGGCGGGCATGGACCGTGGTCAGGCCGAAGCGGTGGCCAGCGTGATCCGGGCAGGGCAGAGCGACCTTGCCACAAAGGCGGACCTGGCTGTCGTGCAGGCTGACATCGCAACGCTGCGATGGATCATCGGCGTTGACATTGCCATCAGCCTGGCGACGCTCGCGGCCGTGCTGGCCATGGCGTTTCGCGGATAACCGTTCCTTCGACAAGGGCATCTGGATGGCGGCGGGGAGATCCCCGTCCGTGCCGCGACCGCCTTCACGGTGACCTGCGAACCGCGCAGCATCATCCGCTGGGCGTCACCGGATCCCCGGCACGGAGCGCCACGTGGCAGGCCAGGCGCTGCAGCGACCGCACCTCCTGACCGGCCCGGCGCGTTCGGTGCCGCCTCGGGCAGTGACGCCGGCCCTGTCAGTCACGGCGGCGGGCCTGCCTCAGCGCTGATCAGCGGGATCGATTCTGTTCAGTTGATCTTGAAGATCCGACCAGCTCGGCATTCTCTATTTTCCCGCAACGGTCAGACCGATCGGGTTGTCCCACGCATATCTGGGGTGGGCAGCCTCACCCCTGTCGGAAAGGTCAGCCAAGTCGGCAAGACGGATGCACTCTTCGTCTTGCCGTTGTGCCTCCTGGAGAAGCTCGGAGATTTCGGCTTCACTGGGGCGTGATCGGATGTGTCCCGGGCTGATCATCACCGTGCCTTCCTGTCGCCATGGTCCTTTTAGGAAAACGGCAGCACACCCTGACAGGGTCGCCGTCGCCGCGATCCTGGGCGACATAGTCAGTCTCCAGGGGCAATTGTCAACGTCACCCCCTGAATCCCGGGCGATGCGATCCAGTCTCGTCGTCAACACCGGCGTGATGCCTTGCACCTTCGATGTTCGCCGCGGTGGCGGCGATGCCGGAAACCGACAAACACGCGAAGGGGAGGCGTGGTAGACTCGACCATGCCCATGGGCCGGCCTGCATGATCGATCGCTGCGCTGTCGCATGACGCGCCTGATTCCTGTCAGCACCCTGGCGCGCTACGCCGCGCGGCTGGATGCGCCGGAAACCGTGCGGCCGGGCGACGCCCGCGCTGCCCGGCACGGCATGCGCTGGCACGAAAGTCTCGCGCACCGCCGTCGCCGTGGCGCGGCGGCGCGGTGGATGTGGGGCCTCGTGCTGCTCCTGGCGGCGGCCGCCGCTCTCGCTATCATCGTCTAGCATGCCGCTCTTCGCTGACCATGGCGTTCTTCTCGCCGTCGTTGCCGCGGCGACCCTTGCCATACCGGGCACGTGGCTCGTGCTCCGGATGCGCCGGCGGCGCGTCAGCGCACGCATCTGCCGCCGCTGGGGCCTCGATCCGGACCGCGTCAGGGTCGTCGCCAGCGATCTGGGCCGACATCGTGCGACCTGGTCGCTGCGCGCCGATGGCCTCGTCGGCAATCCGGATGTGCTGTTTCGCGACCGCGGGAACGGCCGCCTCATCGTCGGCGAGGCCAAGGGTCGTCACTACCGGGGGTCGGTGACCCTCTATCTCGGCATGGTGGAGCGCCTCTACCGCCGCCCGGCGACAGCCATCCTGCTCTACGGCAACGGCCGCCTGGTGCGGCTGGATTTCGACGAGGGTCTCTACCGGCGCCTCGTGGCGCTCATCCCCCGATGCCGGCAGGACACGGGCTGAATGCGGGCTCCTCGCAATGGGGAGCAGGGCAAGCGCTTGAGCGTGCTGACCTGAAACGACGATGACCGGCATCGACGAGAAAACCGGGACGGGGCTTTTCGAGGCGGTGCGGGTGCGGTGTTGTGCGGCGGTGTCTGATGCGCCGCATGAACCTGTGGCGGGAACCTCGCTCGGGCGGAGGCGACTCAGGGGACGTCGCAGAAGATGACGGACGATGCGTCGCTCGCTTCAGGCAGGTTGAGGGGCTGTGGGCGCTCGTCGCCGGGAACCGTGATTCTCAGGAGGCGGGCGACGTGGTCCTGGAAGGCGTCGACATCGTCGTCCGGCCAGAGCCTTTCCTCCCAGCGGACGCCGTCGCGGTACACCCGGCCGGCCTGCCACGGCCTCTCGAGAGGCGGGATGGCGGGATCGATCGGGCGGTGGACCAGGACGGTGCCGACGTCGATATGGTTCAGGTAGCCCGGCAGTCTGACGCTTCCCAGGAATGCAGCACCGCCCGGCCAGCTGGTGTCGACCGCCTCCACCAGGGTCACCACGCCTTCGCTGGTGGCGTACGGCCCCTTGAAGGGCGGCGGGCCGATATCCCAGTCAGCGTCGTCCGCCTCCTCCTTTCCCGGCCGTGGTTTCACTGGCTCGCGGCACAGCAGGAATGACGGGATCCCGGTGCTCATGGCGTTCTGCTCCGGATGGACATCGTTGTTGCGGCCCTCTCGCCGGCGGTGCGTGTCAGGTGCAGCATGGCGCGCCGGCGCATCGTGCGCTCCTGGAAGGCTCTGAGCCAGCTTGCTGCCGTGACCGGGGCCTCGTCAAGGGGAGTCGCGAGGGCCACGGCAGCCTCGACGGCCGGATTCGCGAGATCGACCGCGCCGGCGAGGGCGAGGAGGCGTGCCGCTTCGCGCTCCCAGGCGGCGGGATCCCCTCGGGGATCCGTCTTCCCGAAGGCATGGGCCGAGACAACCAGTGCTACCACGACGAGGTCGTGGGCCGGAGACTTCCGAACTTGGCGCACCCGGCAGGACTCGAACCTGCGACCCCAGGATTAGGAATCCTGTGCTCTATCCAGCTGAGCTACGGGTGCCGAAGTTGCCCCAGGCTGTCTACCAGAGTGATCGACAGCGTGCCACCGTTCGTGATTTGCTGTGACGACATGGTCTTGTAGGCTGGCAATGGAGGGGCCTGTCATGCGACAGCGGGATCACCACCAGCTGACTGAACGCATCAACAAGGTGGTGTGCCTGGTCCGCCATGGCTTTGCGGAAGAAGCTGACCAGGCAGCCCGGTTCGCCGCGCTATTCCTCGGCGGCGTCATCGACGAAGACATCGAAGGCATGTCGACCGAGAACCTTTACGGGGAGGTGGCGTGCCTGTGGCGGTTCTTCCGTCAACGCCGCGCCGGCGGGGCAAAGGTCCGCGTGTTCAATCCGGATCCGGAAGAGGACGGTTGGCAGTCGACCCACACGGTGATCGAGATCGTCAACGACGACATGCCGTTCCTCGTGGATTCCGTTGTCGCCGCACTCAATGCGCTCGGCATCCCGGTGCTCCTCCTGATACATCCCGTGGTGCATGTCACCCGCGACGATGATGGTGTTCAGACGGCGATGGACAGCGGTCTGGCTGAATCGGTCCTGCATGTCGAGATCACCCAGCAACCCGGGGACCGCCACCGGGAGATTGTCGAACGACTGCACCATGTCCTTGGCCAGGTGCGTGCCGCGGTCGAGGACTGGCGCCCCATGGTGGTCTGCCTCGAACGGCACATGGCGGCACTCGAGGCGACGCCCCCGGCCGTGTCTGCGGGGGAACTTGAGGAAGCACGTGCCTTTCTGCATTGGCTTCTTGACGACCATTTCACCTTCCTCGGCTACCGGGAGTATCGCTTTGAACGGCGTGATGGCGGCGTGTTTGCCCACATCGTCGAGGAGGAAAACCGGGGAATTCTGCGTGAGATCAGCGAGGAAAGCCGCAAGCGTCACGAACAGGCGTTGCCCGAACACTTCGTGCAATACCTGGAAAGCACGGAACTCTTCATCATTTCCAAGGCATGGACCCGCTCGGACGTCCACCGCGCGGTCTTCATGGATTACATTGGTCTGCGGCGGTTCAACGAAGCGGGCGAGGTTGTTGGCGAGTTCCGTTTCCTTGGCCTGCTGACATCGACTGCCTACAGTACATCGCCATCCCAGATCCCTCTGTTGCGCCGCAAGGTTGCCATGGTGATGGAACGTTCGGGAGCGACTCCGGGCAGCCACAATGCCAAGGCGCTTGAGCACATCCTCGACACGTTTCCGCGCGACGAACTGTTCCAGATCGATGTGGAAACCCTGGAGTCCTTTGCCCGGGGCATCCTGCATCTCGAGCATCGCCAGCGAATCCGGCTCTTCCTGAGAAGGGACTCCTATGGCCAGTTCGTCTCCTGTCTCGTCTACATTCCCCGCGAACGTTACTCCACCGCACTGCGCCGCAGGATGGAAGCCATCCTTCTCGAGGAACTCAATGGCAGCTCGGTTGACGTTCAGACACAGGTATCTGAAGCGCCGATGGCCCGCGCTCATTTCATCGTTCACACCCCCGACAAGGACAGCATCGACAGCGAGCCCGGATCCATAGAAAGGCGACTCACGGCCGCTTCCCGGACCTGGGACGACGATCTCCAGGACGCACTGACCGAGGAATGCGGCGAAGGCCGGGGGGCTGTTCTGTTCCACCGCTACCGTCCGGGGATTCCCGGTGGCTACAAGGAGCTGTTCAGCACCCGTCTGGCGGTTGCCGATATCCAGCGCATGGAGGCCATGGGCGATAGTGACATCGCGATGAACCTCTATCGCCGCGTCGACGCCGCCGATGGAGACCTCAACTTCAAGGTCTATCACCGCGGCACGGCGGTGCCGCTGTCGGGGATCATGCCCATGCTCGAACACATGGGCATGGTGGTCATCGAGGAAGCGCCCTACGAGATCCATCCCGACGACGGGACGGTCATCTGGATTCACGATTTCCGGGTCCAGCTCGAACACGGCTGGCAGGTTGACGTGGCCGAGGTGCGCCAGCGGTTCCACGAGACTTTTGCGCGGGTGTGGTCGGGCGCAATCGAGGATGACAACTTCAACGATCTCGTGCTCATCGGCCTCGACTGGCGGCAGGTGGTCATCCTTCGCGCCTACGCCAAGTTCCTCACGCAGATCAACGCGCCGTTCAGTCAAGCCTATGTCGCGCAGACCATGGCTGCCAATCCGGCCATCGTGCGCCTTCTTGTCGATTTCTTCGAGACGCGCTTCGACCCCGACAGACAGGCAGGGGCGCATGGGCCCGCAAACACGCTGCGTGAGCGCATTCTCGAAGCGCTCGAGGGTGTGGAGTCGCTGGACCAGGACCGAATCCTGCGCCGCTACCTCAACCTGGTCGAGTCCACGCTGCGCACCAACTTCTATCAGACGGATGCCGACGGCGCCGCCCGGTCCTGCGTTTCCTTCAAGTTCGACAGCCAGGCAATTCACGCTTTGCCGGAACCGCGGCCATGGCGGGAGATCTTTGTCTACTCGACCAGGTTCGAGGCTGTTCACCTGCGCGGTGGCCCGGTGGCGCGGGGCGGCATCCGCTGGTCGGACCGGCTCGAGGATTTCCGTACCGAGGTCCTGGGTCTGGTCAAGGCGCAGATGGTGAAGAACGCGGTCATCGTGCCAGTGGGATCCAAGGGAGGATTTGTCGTCAAGAATCCGCTTCCTGACAATGCGGGGCGTGACGCCCTGCAGACTGAGGGCATCGCCTGCTACCGGGCCTTCATGGCCGCCATGCTCGATGTGACCGACAACATCTCCGGTGGCGATGTTGTCACCAGGGAACGGCTGGTTCGCTATGACGGCGACGACCCGTACCTCGTGGTTGCCGCCGACAAGGGCACGGCAACGTTTTCGGACATCGCCAACGATGTGGCAGCCGGCTACGGCCACTGGCTTGGTGACGCCTTCGCGTCAGGCGGATCGGCAGGCTATGACCACAAGGCGATGGCGATCACGGCCAAGGGGGCGTGGGAAGCCGTGCGACGCCATTTCCGGGAGATCGGCAGGGATGTGGACAGTGTGGATTTCACGGTGATCGGCATCGGCGACATGATGGGAGACGTGTTCGGAAACGGCATGCTGATGTCCCGCCACATCCGCCTCATCGGCGCCTTCAACCACATGCACATCTTCATCGATCCCGACCCGGATGCCGAAACAGGCTGGCAGGAGCGCAAGCGGCTGTTCGATCTTCCACGATCAACCTGGGGCGACTACAGGACTGCCTGCCTCAGCGAAGGGGGCGCCATCTACGAGCGCAGCGCCAAGTCGGTCAGTCTGTCGCCCCAAGGTCGCAAGGCCCTTGGTATCGACGAGGAGACACTGACACCCGCGGAACTCATCCAGGCCATGCTGAAAGCCGACGTCGATCTCCTGTGGAACGGTGGCATCGGCACCTACATCAAGGCAGCCCATGAAGACCATGCCGGTGTGGGCGATCGGGCCAACGACGGCGTGCGCGTCAATGGCCGTGAGGTGGGCGCCCGGGTGGTGGGAGAGGGCGGCAATCTCGGCGCCACCCAGGCGGGCCGTATCGAGTACGCGCTCGCCGGCGGCCGTATCAACACGGATGCCATCGACAATTCCGGTGGCGTCGACTGCTCCGACCACGAGGTCAACATCAAGATCCTGCTTGGCGATATCGTCGCGGCGGGCGACATGACGGTCAAGCAGCGCGACCGGCTCCTCGAGAGGATGACCGGAGAGGTGGCGGGACTCGTCCTGCGCAGCAACTACCTCCAGACCCAGGCGTTGTCGGTTGCCGAGGCCCAGGGCGCGGCGCTGACCGACGACCTGGTCCGTCTGATGCGGGCGCTGGAGAACAAGGGGCTTCTCGACCGCAGCATCGAGGGTCTGCCCGATGACGAGGAACTGGGCGAATGGCGCTCCAGAGGCCGCCATTTCACGCGCCCCGAACTGTCGGTTTTGCTGGCCTGGGCCAAAATGGACCTTTATGCGGAACTGCTGGCATCGGATCTGCCTGATGATCCCGATCTGCAGGGCGATCTGATGACCTATTTTCCGGTCCTGCTGCGAAGAGGGCACCGGGAGCGAATCCTCGAGCACCGGCTGCGTCGCGAGATTGTTGCCACGTTCACCACCAATTCCATCATCAACCGCGGCGGCATCACTTTCGTGCGGCAGCTGGCGGAGGAAACGGGTCACGACTTCGCCGACATCGCCCGTGCCTACACGGTGGCCCGCGATTCGTTCTCGTTGCGCGAGATCTGGATCGGCATCGAGACGCTCGACAACCAGGTTCCCGCCCGCGTCCAGTCGGCGATGCTGAACGAGACCATTCTCCTCATCGAGCGGGTCACGGCATGGATGCTCCGTCATCGCCAGCACCCGATGGCGATTGGAGAAACGACACGCTCCTTCCGGCCTCAGGTCATGGCGCTGAAAGACAATCTTCCCGATCTCGTCAGCAAGCGGCGCCGGGCGTCGATCGGGCGGGCCTACAGGCGCTTCTGCAAGGAAGGAGTGCCCGACGACATCGCCCTGCCGGTGGCGAACCTGCGTACACTTGCATCGGCCTGCGATGTCATCGAGACAGCGAATGTCATGGGGATTGGCGTGATCGATGCGGCCACGGTGTTCTTCGAGGTCGGGGAGACCCTGGACATCGACTGGATGCGCGATGCGCTGGCGCGCTTGCCGGTTGACAGTCGCTGGGATCGCCTTGCCCAGCAGGCTCTTGTCGAGGACAGCTACCTCAGGCAGCGCCGCATCAGCCTCGCTGTGCTGGCCACAGGCGAACCCGCTCCGTCAGCGACAGGGCGCTGGATCAGGGAGAACCAGGCCCGCGTTACCCGGGCAGGGGCGATCATGAATGATCTGAAGAGCACCGATTCTCCCGGCAGTTTCGCCATGGCTTCGGTTGCCGCCCGCACCCTCGCCTCCCTCGCGCAATGAGCCAGGCCTTCCGCCGTGGCGGGCGGCAAAAGGATGCTGGTGCGGCGTCGCCGCCGAGGGTCATGACCCGCATCGCTCGGGACTGATCGATGCCGGCATGTCTTTTCTCAGGCCTCGCGCCGGCAACGGCTGATGGCCTGTGCGAGACGCTCATGGGCGAAGGCGATATCGTTGGCGGTGGTGAAACGGCCAATGCCGATGCGGATGGATGAAGCGGCCCGTTCGGGCGTGAGGCCGATGGCGCGCAGCACATACGAGGGCTCGACAGCGGTGGAGGTGCAGGCCGACCCGGTGGAGAAGGCGAGTTCGGGAACCTCGGATATCAGGTGCCCGGCATCGACGCCCTCGATGGCGAGATTGAGGTTGCCCGGCAGACGGTTCTCAAGCGGCGGTCCGTTGAGGGCGATGCCCGGGAGACCTTTGATGAGAGCGTGCGCCAGGGTGTTGAGCCGTGTCACGTCTTCCTGCCGGTTGTCTGCCGCGAGGCTCGCTGCCTTGCCGAAACCGATGGCCAGGGGCGCCGGCACGGTGCCCGAACGCAGGGTGCGTTCCTGGCCGCCACCGGAAAACAGGGGTTCGATCCGCGCCCTGGGCCGGCGGCGTACGTAGAGGACTCCGATACCCTTCGGTCCGTAAACCTTGTGGCCGGAGAGACTCATGAGATCGATGGCCGCCGCGTTGACATCGAGCGGAATCCGCCCGGCGGCCTGGGCAGCATCGCAATGGAAGAGAGCGCCGCGCGCACGGGTCATGGCGCCGATGTCAGCGAGGGGTTGCACGGTGCCGATTTCGTTGTTGGCGGCCATCACTGACACCAGGATGACGTCGTCACCGAGAGCGCGTTCGAGGCGTTCCGTATCGACCGTGCCATCGCTCCCGACCGGCAGCACCTCCGTGGTGAATCCTTCTGCCGCAAGCGCCTTCACGCTTTCGAGCACGCACTTGTGCTCGCTGGCCACGGTAATGATCCGATTGCGGCGTCCCCTCATGGTCCTCTCGAAGCGGGCCGCACCCTTGATCGCCAGGTTGTTGGATTCGGTGGCGCCGGACGTGAAGATGATTTCCCGGGATTCGGCGCCGACGAGACGGGCGATGGAACGGCGCGCGTCCTCGACGGCTGCAGCAGCATCCGTTCCAAAAGCATGGTTGACCGAGTGGGGATTGCCGAACTGCTCTCGCAACCAGGGCATCATGGCATCGGCGACGCGTGGGTCCAGCGGCGTGGTGGCGTTGCAGTCGAGATACAGGGGCGTCATCGGGCCGCCTGCCTTTGTGCGTTGTGCCGGGCATCGGCGGCCTTCCAGGCTCTCACCGCGGCATCGCAGTCTTCCGGAGTGCTGGACCACCCGAGGCTGAGGCGCACCGCGTGGCGGCTCAGTGACGTAAATCCCATGGCCTCGATGACCGCCGAGGACTCCATCCTGCCGGAGGAGCACGCCGCCCCGGCGCTGATCGCCACAGAATCCAGATCGAAGCTCATCACCATGGTCTCGGCATCAATAGCAGGGTGGGCGATCGCCAGCGTGTTGTCGAGACGTCTGGCATGGCCCGAAAAGACGACGGCATGCGGTACGCTATCGAGCATGCGGGCCTCCATGTCGTCGCGAAGCTGTCGCAGGCGCGTCCCGTCGTCGCCGGCGGCGGCGGTCACGGCCGCGCCGAAGGCGGCAATGGCGGCAAGCGACTCGGTGCCGGCGCGCAATCCGTACTCCTGGCCGCCGCCCCGCGAACGGGCGGCAAGAGGAACGTCATCACGCACGATCAGCGCCCCGACACCGGCCATGCCGCCAAACTTGTGTGCCGAAAGGCTGACAAGGTCCGCCTCCTGCCAGGCGCCGCGGTAGCGTCCGGCGGCCTGCACGGCGTCACAGTGAACCAGGGCGCCGCGCCGGCGGGCGATATGCATGACGTCGGCAAGCGGCTGGACGACTCCGGTTTCGTTGTTGGCCGCCATGACGGAGACCAGGGCCGGACCGGCATCGTCGGCAAGTTTGGCCTCGAGGGCCTCCAGGTCGACGCATCCATGATGGTCGACCGGAATGGTGACGGTATCGCTGACGGCTCTCGCCACCGATGGATGCTCGATGGCCGAGATCAGGACGCGCCTCGAACAGGGGCCGAGGAGAGCCAGATTGTTGGCTTCCGTTCCACCCGAGGTGAAGACAACCTCAAGGGGACTGCATCCGACATAGGACGCCACGGTCTCACGGGCATCCTCGATGAGCGCGCGGGCGTGGCGGCCGTGGCGATGTACCGATGAGGCATTGCCGACGCACGCCATCGCCCGGGAGGCCGCCTTGCGCGCTTCCGTACGCAAGGGTGATGTGGCGTTGTGATCGAGATAGTGGGTCGCGCGACGCCGGGGTTCACGGCATACGTCCTCCAGGGTCACGCCATCGAGGTAGGTTTCGATATGATCGCCGAGTCGGTCCCACAGATCGTGGGTGAGGCAGCGGGTCCGGTTTGCCATGCAGCCCCTTGAAGGACTCTCGCTGGTGCACCGCGTGATGCGTGTCGGTTCATCCACTGCCGCGACGACGTCCATGATCGAGATGTGGCCGGAAGAATGGGCGAGCAGGTAGCCGCCACCGGGTCCACGCACACTGTTGACAAGCCCGTGCCGGCGCAGCCGCGCGAACAGCTGTTCGAGGTAGGGGAGCGGAATCTGCTGCCTGTGCGAGACGTCCGCGAGTCGCACGGGCTGCGCTCCGGCATGGAGACCGAGGTCGACCATGGCCATCACGGCATAGCGTCCCCGGGATCCAAGCCTCATGGGTCGTCGGCCCGTGCGTTGCCGGCTGCATGCGGACTGTCGCTGGCGTTTTGCGCATTTCCGGTGCTGACAACATCCCCCGGGTCTTCGACCCGGGCAAGGCGTGACTCGAGATCGTCAATGTGATCGAGAACGCTCTTCAGTGCCTTGCTGACAGGGTCGGGCATGTCGGCTGAAGAGACGCCGTAGGCGGCGAAGAACGAGTCGCCCTTGTGCGCGCCGGCGTCGACGGCGCGTGCCGGGATTCCGACGACCGTGGTTCCCGGAGCGACGTTCTTGACGACGACGGCGTTGGAGCCGACCAGAGCATCCTTGCCGATGACGACGGGTCCGAGAATCTTGGCGCCGGCGCCAACGACGACATTGTCGGCAAGCGTCGGATGTCGCTTGCCCTGATTCCAGGTCGTGCCGCCGAGCGTGACGCCATGGTAGAGGGTGACGTCATCACCGATTTCGGAGGTTTCGCCGATCACCACACCCATGCCGTGGTCGATGAAGAATCCACGTCCGATGGTGGCGCCGGGATGAATCTCGATGCCGCTCAGGAAACGTCCGAGCTGAGAGATGAAACGGCCGGCCAGCTTGAAGCCGCGAATCCACAGCCAGTGGCTGATCCTGTAGAACGCGAGAGCGTGAAAGCCTGGATAGCACAGCATCACTTCCAGAACATTGCGCACCGCCGGGTCGCGCCCGAAGGGTGCGCGCATATCCTGCCAGAGGGTCTTGAACATGGTGCTTTCCAGCCGTTCTTGTCGGTGACGGGAAGTGATGCCCGCGCTTCACAGATAGATATCCGACCATATCAGTCAAGTATTCCCGATTGAGCCAGGCGATCAAGTGGACGCCTTCGCGCAGGCAGAGATGCCAGCGTGCAGTTCAAGGCAGCGGAGCATCTCGTTGATGAACAAGCACTCGCCGCATGACAACGCTGAGCGTCAATGAGCCCGAATGTGCCGGTGCCAGGCCCTGAAGAGCCACCCACCGCCATTGTCCGGAGGCTTCTTCCCGGGCGTCATCGACGACAGCCAACGGAACGTGGCACCATTGCCATGTTCTGGGGTCACGCGACCTGGGAGCCTTCCAGCGTGCTCCCCGGCCGACGCCGGTGGTCTCCACCAACCCCCGGGCCTTCAGGGTGGCGCGATCCCTGCGCCGTCGTCGTCCGTTCTCTTCGGCCCTCGGTGCGGCGCGGATGTCCCGGAGCGCCAAACCGTCATCGGATCGATGAAGAAGAGTCAACAGGCTGGTTCTCCCACCGCAGCTCGTTGTGCATGCGGTCGACGAGCGTGCCGGAGGCCGTGCGGGGACCTCGTTCGGGATCATGTGCTGCGGCCACGATGAAAGGCGCCTCCGGTGACCGGCTCGCGGCAACCGGTGGTCGAGGGCTGGCTGAGTGGCAGGCCGGCAAGGGAGCGTACGGCCAGGTAGGCGAAGGCCTCGGCTTCGAGGCTGTCTCCGTCCCAGCCGGCATCTTCGGCGACCATCACCGTCGGGGACAGACGGCTCTGCAACGCGGCGATGAGATGCCGGTTGTGACGGCCACCGCCGCAGACAATCCAGAGCGCCGGGTCACGCGGCATGAAACGGCGGGCGTGCGCCACCGCCGCGACCGTGAGATCAACCAGAGTGGCGGCGCCGTCCTCCGTGGAGAGGTCGGCGATATCGATGGCGATCGAATCACGATCCAGGGAGCGGGGGGGTGGGCGATCAAACCACGGGTTGTTGTCGAAGACGGCTGTCACGCGGTCACGACGGGGGTGTCCCCGGGCAGCCAGCCTTCCATTCCTGTCGAAAGGCCGCCCGGTTCGTTCCAGGATCCAGTCGTCCAGCAAGGCTCCCCCGGGGCCGGTATCGAAGGCCATCAGCGTGCCTGCGCCAATCCACGTCACGTTCGCCACACCACCGACATTGAGAACGCACACAGGAGACTGTTCAAGGTCGCAAGACAGGGCAGCATGGTAGAGCGGCGCCAGCGGCGCGCCTTCGCCGCCGCAGGCCATGTCACGGCTGCGAAAGTCACAGATGACATCGATGCCGGTGGCCTCGGCAAGGAGCGCACCGTTGCCGATCTGCCAGGTCAGTCCCTCTTCAGGCCGATGGGCGACGGTCTGCCCGTGAAAGCCGATCACATCGATGTCGCCCGGCAGCATGCCGGCTTTGCCGAGCAGTCGTTCGACAGCCTCTCCTGCCATCAGCGTGAGGTGGTGCGCCGCGGCCGGCATATCGCCGCCTCCGCCGAGACAGGCCTTGAGACTGCTGCGAAGGGCGCCGTCGAAGGGACGTGTCAGGGCAGCACCGCGGCGTATTGTCGCGATGCCGTCGGTCTCGATGAGCGCAGCGTCGATTCCGTCAAGGGAGGTGCCGCTCATCAGTCCGATGGCCCTCTTCACAAGCCCCGAGCCTCCCGGCAACAGCCACGGCTGCAGTCTATTCCGGCGCTCCTGTCGCCTGCAATGTGACGCTTGCCTGATCCGGTCAACGGCGGCAGAATCGGCCATCATGAACAGTCCCGCTTCCGAATTCCTGCGGACGATCATCGACCGCGGATTCATGCATCAGTGCACCGACACCCAAGCCCTCGACGATAAGGCCGCGGCAGGCACGGTGGTCGGCTATATCGGATTCGATTGCACGGCGCCCAGTCTTCATGTCGGCAGCATGGTCTCGATCATGCTGCTCCGGCACCTGCAGCGGTGCGGTCACAAACCTGTCGTTCTCATGGGTGGCGGGACCACGAAAATCGGTGATCCGTCGTTTCGCGACGAGGCGCGGCCGCTGCTCGATGATGAGGCCATCGCCGCCAACAAGGCAGGTATCAGGAAAGTGTTCTCGAGGTACCTTGCGTTCGGTGACGGCGACACGGACGCCGTGATGGTCGACAATGACGAATGGCTTTCGGAACTTCTGTACGTTCCCTTCCTGCGCAACGTCGGGCGCCATTTTTCGGTCAACCGCATGCTGTCGATGGAGTCGGTCAAATCCAGACTGGACCGCGAACAGTCGCTGTCGTTTCTCGAATTCAACTACATGATCCTCCAGGCCTACGATTTCGTGGAACTGCAGCGGCGTTTCGGATGTACGCTGCAGATGGGCGGATCCGACCAGTGGGGCAACATCGTCAACGGCGTCGAACTCGGACGCCGCCTCGTGGATGCACCGCTCTTCGGACTGACGACGCCGCTCATCACGACATCTGCGGGCGCCAAGATGGGCAAGACGGCCAGCGGCGCCGTATGGCTCGATGCGGGTATGTGTTCGCCATGGGATTTCTGGCAGTTCTGGCGGAACACCGGGGACCGTGAGGTCGGTCGCTTTCTTCGCCTTTTCACCGATCTTGCCACCGACGAGATCGCTCGTCTCGAGATGCTCGAGGGTGCGGAGATCAACGAGGCCAAGAAGGTTCTCGCCAGCGAGGCGACCCGCCTGTGTCACGGGGAGGCCGCGTCGCGCCGCTGTGAGGCGACCGCGCGCAGCACCTTCGAGGAAGGAGCCGTGTCGCGAGGGCTGCCGGTGACGACGCTCCCGGGTGCCTGTTTCGATGACGGGCTGGTGGCCTTCGAAGCGTTCCAGCGCGTCGGCCTCGCCGCGTCCCGCTCGGATGCCCGCCGTCTCATCCGGGGGGGCGGCGCCCGCCTCAACGATGCGGTGATTGCCGATGAGTTCCTGACGATTACCCGTGCCGACCTCAATGACGGCGCGGTCAAGCTTTCCGCCGGCCGCAAGCGTCACGCACTCATCGTTCCTGGCTCCTGATCAGGCCGGTTGCATGACGCCCGTTCTATTCGTCACCGAACGAATCGGTGAAGAGCTTGCGCAAGATTCCGGGAGCCAGGATGGAGAGAGGGTTGACACGGACATCCGGGTCGTCGGCTGGCCCGTCGACGTTGAAGGTGAAGGCGAAGATTCCGCCGCCGTCTTCGGTTCCGGTGATGATGTCGCCCAGCAGGGGGATGTCCTGGAACGCGGTGTTGAGCGGGTTCGCCGGCACCATGGTGCCGGCGAGACTGACCTTTTCCTGATCGGTGAGGATGTCGCCATCAAGCAGGATCCTGATCCCCTGACCGTAGAGACGGCCATCGGTGACCGTGAGGCGTTCGCCTTCCTGGCGGAAGGGAAGCAGGGCGGCGTCAAAGACGAGTCCATCATTGTTCAGGATGTTGGCCAGGCCGGGCAGCGAAGCGGCGGCAAAGAGATGCGCCAGGACGGGTGCATCATACACGGCGAAGCGGTCGGTCGTGACGGTGCCGATGGTGACCGGCGGATTGCGTGATTCATCGAACCAGCCCCTGACTGCCAGTTCGCCCCCGTCGATGTTGTCCATCTCCGCAAACACCCGCACGGTATCGCCCATGTCCTCGGCACGGTAGTCGAACCGGCGCTCCTCGGGTGACACCCGCCAGATCTGCAGGGCCACCAGCGATCCACCCTCGATTTCCCCTGCGGCATTGAGGCTTTCGAACCTGTTGCCCTCGAATACAGCGTCGATGACAAGGTTGCGCACCAGCCGGTCGTCAGTTGTCCACAGGCGGTTGACCGTCCCTGCAATCTTCAGGCGGGGCAGAGCCGCGGTCGTTGCGTTGTCGTCGCCCAACGCAACCATGTCGATCGACCCTGAATCGACCGTGATGGAGTAGAGGCCGTCAGGCGAGATGTCGAGAGCGCCGGTCACGTCCGTGCGCCCGAACGCCAGCCGTTCCACATCGAGACGGACGGCATGTGGCGCGATTGTGCCGGCGGCACGGGCCACGATGCTGCCTGCCTCGACATCGAGTGCACGGATGACGACGGCACCATCGTTCTCGGTGGCGAGAAGGTGGACGGAGCCGGGTTCTCCCGGCGCCTTGGCGCCCACAGGGCCGTGGGGACCGAAAGCGAGATGCCGGAGGTCGGCATCCACGCGCCAGGTGACCGCACCGGTTCCTGCAACGGTCCGCGACGCGGTGACGTCAACGTCCCCGGTGGACATGAAGGGATCGGCGAGACCGAGTGCGGCACGCTGGCTCTCGTTGACGCGGGCCGTGACCTCCAGTCTCTCGCGTATCTGCGCATCGTCGGCGAATGCCAACTGCCAGGCGCCGGCCGCGGGCACGCCATTGATGCGCAGGTTTGCGCTGACGTCGAGCAGACCGGGTCCTTCAAACGAGAACGTCCCGTTGCCTGCGGTGACCTGATAGCCGGCTACAGGAAGTCCGACATCGTCGAGGCTGCCGGCAAACCGGTAGTCAACGTCGTCTGTCCCGAAGTCGGTCAGGGAGATCTCCAGGGTGCCGGAAAGCGACCCGGTGATCGTCTCGGGGGCAAATCGTTCATCGGGTGAAGCGAACAGTTGCTGTTGGGCGGCAAGGGCCAGCACCTCCCGCACCGGGCCGGCCAGATCGACAGCCATCTCCATCGCACCATCCAATCCGTCCAGGGTGACGCGACCCCGATCGGCCGTGATCGCACCCATGGTGCCTCCCGACGTCTCGATGGTGACCGTATCGGCGACAATCGCGACCTCGCCGTCGACATCTGCAAGGGGCGACATGCCACGCTGATAGTCGACTGTGACGCCATCGACATCGACAGCGATCGTGAGCCCTGACGTCGACGGATCATCCGAAGCGAGATCGCCCAGCGTGGAGCGCATCGTCATGGTTCCCCGGCTGATCACGCCGTTGGAGAGATTGCCGGCGATCCAGTGCCGTGCCTGCGGTGCGACGACGACGGGCCAGTAGCGGGCGAGATGGTCGACAGGGAGGTCGGCGATGGCGAGAGTCCACTCGATGGCGGAGTCGTCCGTCCAGCCGTGCAATGTCAGCTCCGCCTCGAGGCTTCCTTCCCCGATGTCTGCTGCAAGGTGACCGATTTGCAGGCCGGCGAAGGCGGGCAGGAGGCGTCCTGCCAGCACTGTGGAACCGAGTTCGACCGGATTGTCCAGGATGCCCGGCATGGCGAGGCGTCCGCCGGCGGTGTCGAGAACGAAGGACCCTTCCTTCAGTTCCAGTTCATCGTCGAGGGCAAGCTGGAAGGTGGTGTCAAAGGCAAGCATCGAGCCGGAGAGGTCACCGAGTGGAGGTATGAACTCCCCAAGCGATACCGGATCGAGATTCATCAATGCGCCGGAGACGTCGATGCGCGATGTGCCCCGCCTGTGAACGGCGGCGAGTTCGAGAGGAAGCGGCCTCTCTTCGGAAACAAGAACGGCCTCGAGATCGATGCGCATGGAGTCATCGTTGCGTGCGACAACGAGGAAGGAATCGGGTGCATGCCAGGACTCACCGCTGCCCAGATCCTCGAGAGAGATGTCAGCCTGATCGAAGCGGACATGGTGCAACCGGTCCAGGGGCGGCCTGGAACCGGCGTGGAGGAACCAGTCGAGAAACGAGGCCTCCTGCGATACGTCCGTCAGCGAATCGGTCAGCGCATAGCTGATGTTGCCGTCGCGCTCCCGAATGAAACGGATCCTGGCCCCGTCAATTGATATGCCAACAGGCCGCAACTCCCCCTTGATCAGTGACGGCAGGGACATACCGAGTTCGATGTGCCGTGTCTCGAAGACAACCGAGCCCTCCTTGTCGAGGACACGAACGTCCGAAAGACTGAGTCCGTAGGTTGTCCGCCAGTCACCGCCCGAGAGAGCGGCATCGGAAGCCTGAAGGGAGAGGTCCGGAACACTTCTTTCGATCATGCCCATCACCCACGGCGTTGCCGCACCGAGGACGATCGGTCCTTCCTGGAGCCTCCAGGCAAGACCCGCAAGCACCAGAATGATCAGTCCTGCGAGAATCCCCAGGGCGTGGATGAGGGTCCGCAGCAGGCGCCGGCCTGCAGTTACGGCAAACTGCACGGGAGCCACTTGACCGTCACGGCCAGCCTGACCACGGTTGAGGGAATGCTTGCTGGTGCCGACATGACCTTCCGGACCCTTGAAGAGATTACCACCCTGCCGGAGCCATACGACAGGGAACAGGCAATCGTTTGGCGGGAACGCTGGCTGAGTGCCTGCGATCTTCTGCCCGAAGTCAGGGAAGTGTCGCATGAGTTGAGCCGCGATGCCACCGGAAGCGCCCTTCTCGACGCCGTGTTCGCCAACAGTCCCTATCTGTCCCGCTGCCTCGTGCGGCATCCCGGAGTCGTCTCGCTCTGGGCCAGCGAAGGCCCCGAGGCGAGCATTCAGGCCGCTCTCGGACGCCTTGCCCGGGATGGAGCGGCATGCGACCTCGCACGCCGGTTGCGCCAGGCGCGGGCCATGATCGCGGTGACGGCAGCGCTTGGCGACATAACCCGGCTATGGCATTGGCGGGAGGTGACAGGCGCCCTCTCCGATTACGCCGAAGCCGCCTGCCGTGTCGCCATCGCCCACCTCCTCGCCGGTATCCCCGGAGAGGCTGCCCGCAGCGATGATCCTGCACGCGAGAGCGGCTTCATCATTCTTGCTCTGGGCAAGCTCGGGGGTCGCGAGCTGAACTATTCAAGCGACATCGACCTCATTGCCTTGTGGGACGATGAACGGTTTGGCCGCTTCGGTCGCGATTCGCTCGCGGTCTCGGTGCGCCTCGTGCGTGGTTTCATCAGGCTGCTGCAGGAACCCACGGCCGACGGTTTCGCCTTGCGGACGGACTTCAGGCTGCGTCCCGACCCTGGCGCCACGCCGCTCGCCATGTCGGTCGATTCTGCAGAACTCTACTACGAGAGTCTCGGCCAGAACTGGGAACGCTCGGCGATGATCAAGGCGCGACCGGTTGCCGGCGATCTCGAGGCGGGGGAGGCCTTCCTGGCGCGTCTTGGACCCTTCGTGTGGCGCCGCCACCTGGATTTTGAAGCAATCAGGGACATTCACACGATCCGCAAGAAAATCCACGCCGCGCGCGGCGGACAGGTTATCCGTGTCCCTGGTCACAATCTCAAGCTCGGCCGCGGTGGCATACGGGAGATCGAGTTTCTTGCCCAGGCGCACCAGCTGATCTTTGGTGGCCGTGTTCCCGCACTGCGGCGGCGGGCCACCTGCGATGCCCTTGACGCCCTGTGCGAGGCGGCGCTCATCGATCAGCAGGCGCGGCGCGACCTCACCGGGGCCTACGGCGAACTGCGCCGCGTCGAGCATCGCCTGCAGATGATCGACAATGCGCAGACACACGAGGTCCCCGCCACCCCGGAAAGGCTCGATCACATCGCAACATTCCTCGGATATGGCAACCGCACGACATTTGCCGATCATCTCAAGGACGTTCTGCGGTCGGTCGGGTGTCATTACAGCCGCTTCTTCGAATCGGACGACGAGGCCCGGCCCGCGCCTCCAACAAGGGCCACAGACGTGGTTGCCACGCTGCAGGGCATGGGGTTTGCAGACGGCGCCGGGATGGCCGCCCGGCTCGATGCCTGGCGTGCCGGCGAGGTTCGTGCCCTGCGTCACGAACGCTCACGCGAACTTGTCGAATCGCTTCTCCCGCGTCTGCTGGCCGGACTGGCGGCGACAGGGGACCCCGACAGGGCCTTTCGGGCATTTCACGACTTTCTCTGTCATCTGCCCGCGGGGGTGCGGATCTTTTCCCTCCTCAAGCGGCAGCCGCACCTCATCGATCTTGTGGCGGGCGTCATGGCAGCGGCGCCACGCCTGGCCCGCATGCTCGGCGCGTCCCCGGTTCTCCTTGACTACGCCCTTGCCGCTGAATTCAGCGAGCCGTTGCCCGCGAAGCCCCTTCTCGACGGGGAATTCGCACACCACCTCGCCATGGCGGAACACGAGGAGGAGGTGCTCGATCGAGCCCGTCGCTGGTTCCATGATCGCGAGTTTCGTCTGGCGGTGGGCCTTCTTGAAGGCGATTGCGATGCCGCAGGAGTTCTCACCTCCCTGGCCGACCTGCGTGATGTGGTCATCCGCCATCTCTTCCGTCGCGTGATCGACCGCTTCGGCGCACGACACGGGTGTCTGCCAGGCGGCGCGCTGGCCATTCTGGCGACGCGACGCTACGGCGGGCGCGCACCGGCCTTCGGCGCCGCCATTGATCTTGCCCTTGTTCATCGCCACGACGATCCGCAGGGGCGCTCGAATGGAGCAAGACCGCTTGGTGCGCGGACATGGACGGACAGGCTGGTGCAACGCCTGATGACGGCGTTGACTGTCACCACCAATGCCGGCCCCCTCTTCAAGGCCAGACTTGATCTGGTTTCCTCCGAGCGTGTCGACACGCGGACGTCGAGTCTCGCCAGGCTGCGGCAACTCGCTGGTGCGGACGGGTTCGTGCTGGCCGGCGCCAGGGTGGTGGCGGCAACGGGGGCTTTCGGTGACGAGGTCGACCACGCCATTGCCCGTGTTCGCTCCACAGCCGCAGGCGCGTCTCTCCCACTGGACGGCGAACCGATCGATCTGCCCGACTGGCTCTTCGCCAGGATGGCGCCTTCCCCTGACCTCGCCGCTGCAAGGTCTCTGTTGCGCGGCGTGCGCGCCTTCACGGAGTGCGCCCTGGGAGATGTGTCCCTCGACCCGTCCGCCGCCTTCACGCAACGTCTTGTCAGGCTCACCGGATCGACGGACGTCGCCGACCTCGAGAACCGCATCGCGCACGCGCGCCATCACCTTCAGTCCCGGGTCGCTGCCGCGCGTTGCGATCCCGTCAGGACCTCTGGTCCGCAACCGGGGTGATCCGGTAGCAGCAGCGATCGCCCCCCGACAGCAGGTGGTCGATGCGTTCGACCTTCACCTTGCGCCCGAGAATGTTCTGGAACATGAAAAGTTCCGCCGCGCACAGTTCGCTGCACGCACGCGCTGCAGCGGAGATGGAGCAGTGATTCTCGATGAAGACGTGGCTGCCGTCGGCTTCGCGATGCCACTCGGCCATGAAACCGTCGGCCGTGCGCTGATCGGCGAGGATGGCGAGACGTTCCTCCGTGGAACTGTCGGGCTCAATGAAGGAACGATACCGTTCTGTCGTCTCGCGGCGATAGGCCGTGATCAGCTTTCGCACCCCCGATGCGCCGAAAATCTTGCGCACGCCACGAAGGAGTGCTTCGGAAAGATCGAGATGGTTGTCCGGAAACTCGCGGTTCCCTCTCGAGGTCAGGGTCCAGATGCGCGCCGGGCGACCGATGCCCGAACAGGATTCCCGGTAGTCGGTGAGGCGATCCGCATGCAGACGTCTGAGATGCTGGCGAACGGCAACGGTGCTGATGTCGAGATGGCGAGCAAGACGCGATGCTGACATCGGTCCCTGTGTCTTGAGCAGAAACAGGATCCTCTGGCGTGCATGTCTCCTGATCTGAACCATAAGGCAGAGTGATGCACGCACCCATCACGGTCAAGGCGCCCACAGGCGAACGTGCGCCGTGTGGTCCTGCGCTCGTGTGGCTTTTTCGGAACATGATGTCGCGCAACGCCAGGAAAACAGGCCATACATCAGCGCCCGCACTCTCTGAAGTCATCGTCGGGAACTTCATTGACCTTGAGAAACGCGCGGCGCCGCACATCGCCGTCTTCGAGGGCGTTGATGAGGGCGCTCGTGACCGCAACCACGCGCAAGAGCTGCACCAGGCCGGCGTGTGCCGATAGATGGCAAGCGCGTCGTGCGGGCACAACTCCTGGAAACCGGGATACCGTTCTGACGCCGATGCATTCGCAGTGGAATGCGGGCCTCAATCAAGGGACCAGCTTGTTGTGCCCCAGAAACTGCGCCATGGCATCCGGGAAGAAGTGCGGTGACCGGACTTTGCGGTCAAGCGGCTGATCATCGAGAGTGCCCACAATCACCGCAGCCGCTCACTGTCTCGTGGCGCCGCACTCCGCTGCGAGCGGATTGCTGCTCGCCGATGTGTCAGGAGCCGAGGCGGGGAAGCCAGAGCACCAGATCGGGAATGGCGAAGAGGAGGCCTATGCGCACCAGTTCGATGGCGATGAAGGGGATGAGGCCGCGAAAGGTGTCGCCGAGCGGCACGCTTCTTGCGATGTTGTGGATGACGTAGACGTTCATGCCGACAGGAGGCGTGATCAGGCCGAGCTCAATGACCACAAGAGCGATGATTCCGAACCAGATGGCGGTTTCGTTGGCCGTCATTCCGAGATCCAGCGCCAGCAGGATGGGAAGGAACACCGGCATGGTCAGCAGAATGACGGAGAGCGAGTCCATGAAGCAGCCGGCGGCGAGATAGAAGAGCAGCATCAGCAAGACCACGAGCCAGGGCCCGGCACCGGCATGCGTCAGCCAGGCGCCCAGCTCCTGGGGCAGCCGGGTGAAGGCGAGGCCCGCACTGAAGATGTCGGCGCCCAGGAGAATGAGAAAGACCATCGCCGAGGTCTGCGCCGTGCCGAGCAGTGCGGTTGCCAGTCCCCGCCATCGCATGCCGCGCGCCAGGGCCAGGCAGAACGTCGAGGCAGCCCCCACCGATGCCCCTTCGACGGGCGTGAACCAGCCGAGGTAGATGCCGCCGATGACCAGCAGGAAGACGCCGGCGACCACCCACACGCTGGCCAGGGCCCGCCGTCTGTCACGGCGGTCGGCACGGACCTCAAGGGGCGCGATCGAAGGCCGCAGCCAGACCGATACCCGGATGGCGACGGCAAACCCCAGCACCGCGAGGAGGCCGGGAAGGAGCGCGGCAAGGAACATGTCGCCGATCAGCTGTTCGCTCAGGATGGCGTAGATCACCAGCACGAAACTCGGCGGAATGAGAATGCCGAGGGTGCCGCCGGCAGCCAGTGTCGCGGTGGCAAAGGATCCGGCATAGCCCGCACGACGCATTTCGGGCCAGGCGGCCTGGCCCATGGTCGCGGCCGTGGCGAGTGACGAACCGCAGATGGCGCCGAACCCTGCGGCACCGGTAATGGAGGCGAGGGCGAGACCGCCGCGTCGGTGGCCCATCCAGACGCGCGCCGCAGAGAAGAGGGCCCGGTTCATGCCCGACTGTGTGGCGAACTGGCCCATCAGGAGAAAGAGCGGAACGACGGCAAGGCTGTGGGTTGAGGCGAGGAAGAAAGGCGTCGTCTGCAGGTGAAAGAGCAACGGATCGACACCACGCACGACAGCATAGGCGACACCGCCGGCGATCAGCATGGCAAGTCCCACCGGGACCCTGAGAACGATCAGCCCGAGCAGGCCAGCCAGCATGGCAAGGCCGGCTTCGACACCGCTCAAGGATGGTCTCGCTGAACGCCAGGCATGGCTGTGACAGCGCCTGGTGCGTGACCCTTCACGGTTCGGAGTCGCAGGCGCCGACGACACTGACGGCGGCGAGGAGCACCAGGGAAAAGACGATCGCCGGAAACAGCCACCACAGGGCAATTCCGAGAATCATGGTCGATTCCTGCCATGCTCTCAGTTCCTCGCCTCCCAGGTACATGCGCCAGGCGAGAAGCAGCGCCACCGCCGCCAGGAGACCCGATGCTCCGGCATCGAGCCAGGCGACGGCGCGTGGCGCCAGCCAGCGCCTCATCAGGGCGACGCAGACATGAGCGCGCCGTGCCTGGCACCACGGCAGACCGGCAAAGAAGGCGAGCGCGCTTCCCAGCGCCACCAGTTCCGTATCGCCGGGAACCGGTCGCCATCCCAGATTCCTGGCGACAATCGAGAGAACCGACACGACGGCGACGGCCACCAGGGCGGCGGCGCCGACAAGCGCCCAGGCCGCAGCCAGGCGGTGGAGAAGGCGTGTCACGGAGAGGCCGGGGTCATTCCCCGTAGTGATCGACGAGAGCGGCGGCCTCGTCAAGCAGCGCCTGACCGTCAAGGCCGGCGGCATCCGTGGCCGCGATCCAGGCATCGGTCACCGGCTGTGTCGCCCGGCGCCAGCGCTCCAGTTCGGCGGTATCAAGAACGATGATGTTGCCGCCGCCATCGGCCACGATTCCACGCGCTTCGATCTCTTTCGCATCCCAGATGGCGCCAGCCCAGCGGGCCGCCTCCACCCCCGCATTGGCATCGATCACCTGTCTGAGATCATCCGCCAGGCCTTCGTAGACATCCCGGTTCATGGCCAGCAGAAACACCGCGGTATAGAGACCGCTTTCGGTGTGATGGTGCGTGAGTTCCTGCAGGCGCAGGGTGGGCGTGACCTCATAGGGGACGAGAGCACCCTCGACAACGCCCCTTGAGACGGCCTCCGGCACCTCCGGTACGGGCATGCCCACCGGGATGGCTCCCAGGGCTTCCAGAGCCGCGTTGATCTGGCGGGTCGGCGCCCGCAGTTTCAGTCCGGCAAGATCCTCGATCGAGGTGACCGGAGTCGCACGCGTGTGAATGACACCGGGAGCGTGGGCATGAAGGATGAGGGCCTTCACCCCGGCGAACTCCTCGACGAGGTGATCATCGTGGAAATCCATGACTGCCTGACTTGTTGCTTGCGCGGAACCGGTCACGAAAGGCAGTTCGAAAACCTCGACAACGGGAAAGCGGCCAGGGGTGTAGCCTGGCAGGGTCCAGACGATGTCGGCAATGCCGGTGCGCGCCTGATCAAAGAGCTGTGGCGGCTTGCCGCCCAGCGTCATTGACGGATAGATCTCGATGGCGATGCGGCCCCCCGACTGCTCCTCGACCCTGCGTGCCCAGGGTGCGAGAAAGGCCTGGTGGGTGTTGGACTGGGGCGACAGGAAATGATGCAGGGTGAGTGTCACCTCCTGTGCCGCGGCGGGCAGCGCCCCGACGGCGAGGATGACAAAGCTGGCGAGGAGCGCCGGTCGCATGTCCATGGCGGGTCTCCGATCTCGGGGCGGGCGGACAATTAGAGTGGAAAGGCGATCGATGCAACGCCGAAATTGCCGGCAGCGGCGTGGACGATGTCCCTCGCCACGGCTAGTGTGCGGGCCATCGTGACGCGCTTCACCATCGCCACCTGGAACATCAACTCGGTCCGTCTGCGGATCTCGCAGGTGCTGGATTTTCTGCGTCATCATCGGCCTGATGTGCTCTGTCTGCAGGAAACCAGGACCGCCGACTCCACGTTTCCGTTGCGCGCATTCCGGGAGGCCGGATGGCCGCATGCCAGGATCGCCGGGTTCAAGGGTCGCAACGGCGTGGCAATCCTCAGCCGTCACCCCTTCGCCGGCAGCGCCGTGCTGTCGCGATGCGGCATGGACGACGGCCGCCACGTCCGGGTGACCTTCCCCGACGGTCTCGAACTCGACAACATCTATGTGCCGGCGGGCGGCGCGGTGCCGGATCCGGAGGTCAATGAGAAGTTCGCCCACAAACTCGCGTTCCTGGAAGAGTTGACGGACTGGATCACCGGCGAACACCACCCGAGCGCGCGGCGCGTTCTCGCGGGAGACCTCAATATCGCGCCCCTGGAACACGACGTATGGTCGCACAGGAAACTGATTCGCACCGTCTCCCACACCCCGGTTGAGGTGGCTGCACTGGAGCGTCTCTGCGCATCCCATGACTGGACCGACAGTGCCCGGCACTTCGTGCCGCCTTCCGAGAAGCTCTATTCCTGGTGGCCCTACAGAAGCGGCCGGGGCTGGTCCGCAAAGGACCACGGCCGGCGCCTCGATCACATCTGGGTGAGCCCGGCCCTGGTGTCGTCGCTGCGCGGCTGCGAGACACTGCGCCACCTGCGCGAACACGCGCAGCCGAGCGACCATGTTCCGGTGGTCACCACCCTGGAGTTTCACGATTGACCGGCGACAGGGGCTGGCGCGTGACCGGCGATGGCGCCATCGCGACACTGACGCTCGATCGCCCGGACAGGCACAATCTTCTCAGGATGTCCGAGGTCGACGATCTGATCGGCGACCTCGACACCCTTGATGCCGACACCGCGCTCAGGGTGATCGTGATCACCGGCGCCGGCGGCAGAACCTTCTCGGCCGGAGTCGATCTCGGCGACATCCTGACCCGGGACTGGACCGACAATCCCGTGGAGCGCCTCGCCGACCGCATCGAGGCGATGCGCCCGGTGACCGTCGCGGCGCTCAACGGCAACGTTTACGGTGCGGCCGGCGATCTTGCCCTCGCCTGCGATTTCCGCATCGGCGTCGAGGGCATGACACTGGTCATGCCGCCGGCGCGCTACGGGCTCGTCTTCCATGAATCGGGCCTGCGCCGCTTCATCGAAAAGCTGGGGCCTGGCACTGCTCGCCGGCTTTTCCTTGCGTCCCGTGACATGGCTGGCGACGGCCTCCTCGAAACCGGGTATCTCGACGAGCTGTGCGCCGTGGGCGATTTTGCCGACACGGTGACGGCATTCGCCGGACACCTCGCGTCGCTTTCCCCGCTCTCCCTTGCCATCACCTCGAAGGCGATCACGGACATCGCGCGCGGCACGCTCGATTCGGCCGCACTCAAGCGCGAGACCGTGGCGTGTTTCTCGACCGATGATGCCCGCGAAGGCATGGCCGCGGCCCGCGAGAAGAGATCTCCCAGATTTACCGGCCGCTGACAGGGTGCCAAGCCTCTCGCTGCCGGATCATGGCGCTGTCAACGGTGAGCGCAGCCGTGTTCGGCGATGAGTGACGCCAGAAACGCGTTGACGGTGCGCGGAGCATGGCGGTTGAGCGACACGTGTCCGAGACCGGGAAGTTCATGGTAGTGGCCGTTTCGTGCCGCTTGCGCCACCCGCCGGACGAGACGCGGCGGTGTCTGGATATCCTCGGAGAAGGCAACCGCGTGGATGGGCACGGGACAGTCGGCGAGGGCGGCCGTCACGTCGTAATCGAGGCACGCCTGCCACTGGGCGATCAGCATCTGCGGGTCACGTTCGGCGAAACGCGGCGTATAGGCAGCCTTGATCCGTTCCCACAGGGCGTCGTCCTCCAGGGCATTGGCGGGATAGGCGAAGGCGGCGTAGTGACAGGCGGCAAAGTCCGCCGGCATGGCGAGCGTGCCGTCGGCCCGGGCCTGGATTTCCGCTGCCATCCAGTCGCGCGTGAACCCGGTGATTCTCGCCGACGTTCCCATGACGATGGCAAGGCGCACGAGATGGGGGTGATCGATGGCGACCTGCTGGGCGATGAGCGAGCCCATGGACAGCCCGGCGAGAATGACGGGCGGCGAACAGAAGGCTTCGATGATGCCGGCACAGTCGTTGCCGAACTGTTTCATCGACCAGGGTGGCGGCGTGCTCGTGGTCTCTCCCGCACCACGCGGGTCGTAGGCTGTCGATCTGAGGTCATGGCGGAAGAACGCGAACTGCTCGGCCCAGTAGTGCGCCGGGCTGTCCCCGCCGGGGACCCAGACGATGTCCGGCCCGCTGCCACCCTGCAGCACCCGGAAGCGTGCATCCGTCGTCTCGTGGGCGTGCACACTGGCCATGTCGGCAAACGTCGTCATCCGGAATGCCTCCGCCGTGATGGTTGTGGACTTGTAGAAGCCCCGGCTCCCGGCGGCAACTGCTTGGACTTACGCCGGGCCCGGCGATAGAGTGCCGCTCCGCAACGCATCCCCGGAGGACTGAGTGTCATGGTCGCCGTATCGAAGATCGCCCGCGAGAAGGATATCCGGTATTTCCTGATCAGCTTTTCCGACCTTGCCGGGGTGGCGCGCTCCAAGCTGGTGCCGGCCGCCGCGATCGATGGCATGGTGGCCGACGGCGCCGGATTCGCCGGGTTCGCCACCCACCTCGACATGACACCGGCACATCCGGACATGTTTGCCGTCCCCGATCCTGAATCTCTGATCCAGCTCCCCTGGAAACCCGAGGTCGGCTGGATGGCCGGCAACCTCATGATGGACGGCAGCGAGGTCGACCATGGTCCGCGCAATGTGTTGCGGCGCATGATTGCGCGTGCTGCCGATCAGGGCATGCGGTTCCGGACCGGTGTGGAGTGCGAGTTCCACCTGATCAACGCCGACGGCAGCGACATCCACGATTCCCGCGACACCATGGAGAAGCCCTGTTATGACCAGCAGGCGCTCATGCGCCGCTATGACGTCATCGCCGAAATCTGCGATGCCATGCTGGCTCTGGGCTGGGGCCCCTATCAGAACGACCACGAGGACGCCAACGGTCAGTTCGAGATGAACTGGAACTACGACGACGTTCTTGTGACCGCCGACCGCCACACCTTCTTCAAGTTCATGGTCAAGTCGATTGCCGAGAACCACGGGCTGCGGGCCACGTTCATGCCCAAGCCGTTCTCGAACATCACCGGAAACGGCTGCCATACCCATGCCAGCATGTGGGATTCAGGGGGTGACGCCAACCTGTTCCACGATCCCGACGGGGAACTCGGCATCTCCCGGATGGGCTACCACTTCCTCGGCGGCGTCCTCACGCATGCCCGGGCGCTGACCGCCATCTTCAATCCGGTGGTCAACAGCTACAAGAGGATCAACGCCCAGGTCACGGCATCGGGGGCGACATGGTCGCCCAACACGGTCTCCTACACGGGCAACAACCGCACGCACATGGTGCGCATTCCCGACGAGGGACGGTTCGAGTTCCGTCTTATGGACGGGGCGACCAATCCCTACCTCGCCCAGGCTGCGCTGCTTGCCGCCGGACTCGACGGCATTGCCGGCAAGGCGGATCCCGGCAAGCGTCTCGACGTCAACATGTACGAGACGGATGCCGACTCGCTGGATGTCGAGCGCCTGCCGCTCAATCTCCTTGACGCCGTTCGGGTGGCCGAATCCAACACGATGCTGCGTGACTACCTCGGTGACGAGACCGTCACTGCCTTCCTGTCCATGAAGAAGCGGGAGTGGCTCGACTACGCGCGTCACCTGACCCAGTGGGAGCGCGACCACACCCTCGATTGCTGAACGCACCTCCCGCCCGTTCCCCCGGCGAGGGAGTGTGAAACGGTGATTGTCGTCTTCGGCTCCCTCAACATGGACTTCATCTTTCAGGTGGAGCACCTGCCGGAACCGGGGGAAACCGTGCTGACGCCGGAACACGTCACCGCCCCTGGCGGCAAGGGAGCGAATCAGGCCGTGGCGGCTGCCCGGGCCGGTGGCGAGGTGGCCATGGCGGGCTGTGTCGGGCCGGACGACTCTGGCCGCGAACTGGTTGCCGTCATGGCCGGCGAGGGCATCGACATGGATCTTGTCGCCACGGCGACCCAGCCGACGGCGTTGGCAATCGTCACGGTGGATGACGAAGGCGCCAACCAGATTGTCGTCTCGAGCGGCGCCAACCGCGAGGCGCGCCAGTCATGTGTCGCCGACAGCGTGCTGGATGCCGCAACAACCCTGCTGCTGCAGCGTGAAGTGCCTGTTGACGAGTGCGCCGCCCTGGCTCGCCGGGCCCGGGATGCCGGTGTGCGTGTTATCCTCAATGCGGCGCCTGCGGGTCCGGTCGATTGCGACATTCTTGATCTCCTCATCGTCAACGAGGTCGAAGCGGCAGCTGTCGCGAAAGACGCGGGCCTGGACGGCATGGCGCCCGTCGATCTTGCACACCACCTGGCGCGTCGCCATCGCGTGACGACCGTGGTGACACTGGGCGAGCACGGTGCAGTCGCCGTCGGTCCGCGAGAGACCTGGAGAATTGGCAGCCTCGCGATCCGGCCCGTTGACACCGTGGGAGCCGGAGACGCCTTTTGCGGCACCCTCGCTGCGGCTCTCGACATGGACGCGCCGCTCCCGGGAGCGTTGCGCCGTGCCTGTGTCGCAGGCGCCCTTGCCTGCCTGGAACCGGGCGCCATGCCGGCCCTGCCGGGTTCCGAGGCCGTTGATGCCCGCCTGGAGGAACTGGCCCCGGCGGTTGCCGTGTGATGGCGGGTCCGCCGGCTGACCGGCGGCGCGCCGGCCTGGAGCGGCTGGTGGCTCTCGATGCCCTTGTGGCGTGCCTTGAGGACCGGGTCCCGCTCGATGGCGCGCTGGAGCGGGACAGACGGTTCGGCCTCCTCGATTCCCGGGACCGGGCGCTGGTGCGCACGGTGACCGCGCAGGCCTGCCGCTGCCTGGGTCAGATCGATGCGCTGATTGCTGTCGCCCTTGAGCGCCCGCTGCCGGCGCGGGCGCGCATCGTGCGCGCCATCCTGCGGCTGGGTACGGCTCAGCTGCTGTTTCTCGGATTCGCGCCCCATGCCGCCATCGACAGTTCGGTACGTCTTGCCCACGCCCGTGCGAGGGGCATGGCGCCGCTGGTCAACGCGGTTCTCCGCAGGTTGCAGAGAGAAGGGCAGACCCTGCTCGCCGATCAGGATCCACCGGTGCTCAACACACCCTCCTGGCTGCAGCGTTCATGGCGCGATGCCTGGGGCGACAGGGCTGCATCCGCCATCGCAAGGGCAAACCTCGCACGCCCGGAACTCGACGTCACCGTGGCGGAGGATGCCGAAGCATGGGCGGCGCGGCTGGGCGGACGCGTCCTGTCGACCGGCAGTATCAGGGTCGCATCGACCGGCGCTGTCACGGATCTTCCCGGATATGACTGCGGGCGCTGGTGGATCCAGGATACGGCCGCCTCGTTTCCGGCACGCCTGCTCGGTGACGTTGCCGGGCGGCGGGTTCTTGATCTGTGTGCGGCGCCGGGCGGCAAGACGGCGCAGCTTGCGCTGGCCGGGGCCCGCGTCACGGCCATCGACGTCTCCGGAAAACGCATGGCGAGACTGCAGGCCAACATGAAGCGCCTCGGCTGCACCATCGAGACCCGTATCGCAGACGCCGCCACCTGGCGTGCATCAACACCGTTCGATGCCGTGCTGCTTGATGCGCCGTGCAGCGGCACCGGCACCATACGACGCCATCCCGACATACCATGGATCAGGAACCGGGCGGATGTCTGCCGCCTTGCCGGCCTGCAGCGGCGGATGATCGTCAATGCTCTGGCCAACCTTTCCCGGCAAGGAGTCCTCGTCTATGCGGCGTGTTCCCTCGAGCCGGAAGAGGGCGAAGCGCATCTCGGCCACCTGGGGCATGACTGCGCCATCGATGCCATCGATCCTGACGAGGTCCCCGGCCTGGCGGAGGCCGTGACAGGGGAGGGATGCCTGAGGATCCTGCCCACGCACCTTGCCCGGGAAGGCGGGCTTGACGGCTTTTTTGCCATGCGCTTGCGACAGTCGGGCGAAGCTGGTACGTGACGTGCGTGACGCACACTCTCCGTATCGCCCCTTCCATCCTGTCGGCCGATTTTTCCAGGCTTGGCGAGGACATCCGCGCCATTGATGATGCCGGCTGTGATCGTATCCACATCGACGTGATGGACGGTCACTTCGTGCCCAACCTGACCCTGGGCGCCCCGGTCATTGCGGCGGTGCGGGGATGCAGCACAAAACCCTTTGACGTGCACCTGATGGTGAACGCTCCCGAACATCTCGTTGCGGATGTCATCAGTGCCGGCAGCGACATGGTGACCGTGCATGTCGAGGCATCGCCGCACATCCACCGCACCCTGCAGGTCATCCGCGACAAAGGCGCAAGGGCCGGCGTTTGCCTCAATCCCCAGACCCCCGCCGTTGCCGTCGCCGCACTCCTCGATCAGGTCGACCTCGTTCTTGTCATGACCGTCAATCCGGGATTCGCGGGACAGACATTCATCAAGGGCGTGCTGCCGAAGATCGCGGAACTGAGGACGATGATCGACGCCGGGGGGCATGACATCGATCTCGTGGTTGACGGGGGCATCACGCCGGCCGCCGCGCGCCTCGCGGCGACGGCCGGCGCCGACGTCCTCGTCGCGGGCACGGCCGTGTTTTCAGGCGGCCCGGAACACTATGCCGGCAACATCCAGGCCCTCCGGGTGTAGACCGGGACGGCATGGGTGAAGGAACCCGATGCCGGTTGCCGGTTGACCAACGGGTGTGATTCTCGTACGGGGTCATTGCTTCATCATTGTTCCGTGCCATTTTTCTGCCCATGTTCCCGCAACAATGGCCATGCGGTGTTGAATCGTCCGGACATGTCGAGGGCCCGCAGGGAGAGGATGGCCTGCCCTCCCGATTGGCCCCAGATCATGCCGGATCCCTTCATGCGCCGGGTGACGAGACCTTTGTTCGTCGCCTCGACAAGACCGGATCCGATGACAAGGTTGCGCGTCCGGCAGGCGGCGTAGGCCATGCGGTGACGGTTGTTCCTTAAGTATCCGATGGCGGCGGCGCAGGTCGTCGAGGGAGGCCATCACACGATCGACGCCGCGGGGATCGTTCAACAGGGTGTTGCGCAACGCGTGCCAGCGGCGTGTCGCTTTCTCGCTGTTCGTTCCGTAGGCCTCGTCGAGGGCGGCTTTGAGATGTTCGGCCGCGTGGGAGACGTCCAGAACCTGATCGGCCTGGGGAAAGGCCTCGTCGAAGAAGCGCCCGTGATCCTTGGCGCCATGGGCGACGGTCACGAGTGCGAGATCCGACCGTCTGGCGAGCAGGGAGGTGACCTCGTCCCTGATGAGCTGCTTGAGCCTGAGCTTGTTCCTCTCGGGCATGCGGGCATGCCGCACGGTGCGAAGAGGATCGCCGGCGGCCGTCCCCAGGGTGACCGTCGCACACGAGGCCTCTTTCCATTCCACGGCGCCAAGAGGCTGGTGTTGCGCCCTCCTGTCCTGCCCCATGGCCATCATGACACCATCCATCTCGACGGTGATGACCGCAGCCTCGCGCGCCACCTCCTCGCTCTCGCGCACACGCCCAAGGGCCTCGTCGGCACTCTCTTCCCCGTGCCGGCCCACCGCCTCGTAGAGGCGTACCAGGCTCGACACGCTGGGCACCATGGCGCCGCGTTGGCGGAACGCCTTCACGCACTCCCGTGGAGACAGGGCAGACACCATGTGCAACGCAATCCGCGCCGCACGCGGCGTCCAGCTGGCGACGATGACGGGCGGTGCCGGGAACTGGTGCGCCAGGAGCGGCAGGGTCTTCGGAATTCTCGGTAGTGTCTCACTTTGACTTTCTGGGCCGTCCGCCCGTCCCGGGCCGTGGACCAGGCTTCGCCGGCTCGGGTGTCCGTGCGTCGATCAGACCGACGATCCATTCCATGTCGTTAAGGTTGCGCGTGACGCCAGCTGCCATCGCCGGGGTCATCCGCAGACTCTTGTGCACTCGCACGAAGTTGTAGTGCACGAAGTAGAGCGACAGCATGTGCAGATGGTTGGTCAGCTTCTTGGAGAAAGCACTTGTGATCTGGGTGAAACGGCGCATTCCCATCCGCATGGTGAGGTTCTGGCGTTCCACGTAGGACGTGCTGATGTGATCCGGGTCCGGGCGACCCTCGACGCGCCGCTTCCTGATGCCCGTGCATTCGGCGGGTCTGTAACGTTGCTCGGATGACTTGTTGGTGCCCGATTCACCATGGAGCTTCACCAACTGGGCATAGTCCACGCCGCCTCCGAATGCCCCTTCAACGGCTTCGAGATAAGCCTTGAGCCCATCCGTGGTGAGCTGGACACGGCTGGCCAACCGCTTGCAAAGATCATCCATGAACTCAAGCGCGGTTGCCCCCGAGCGGTCGCCAACCTCATAGGCCAAGATCATCTTGCTGTCGGCGTCAATCGCCGTCCACGTCCATACGTCGTCCGCACCCTGGGGCGCGGCCTTTGCGCGCGCTACGTTCTTCTCTTTGGCGTGGCAGAAGGACCAGATTTCATCACACTGGATCCGGCGGCACTCAACGTCCCGCACTGTCTCATCGTGATAGGCAGCGCAAGCCTCACCAGCGTCCACCACAAGCTTGGCGACGGCGTTGATCGAGACATCGGCCACACGGCTGATCGACCGCATAGACATGCCCTCGACCAGCATATTGAGTATCTGGACTCGCTTGGATGTAGGAAGCCTGTTCATGCCCCTGGATGTGGAGGCATAAACAGGTTTTGTCAAGCAAGATTTTCATTTTCATTTATTTCAAGGTCGTCCTTAACTTGCGGCAAGAAGACTTCCTTGGATGTCAAGAAGTACTCTGGTTTGACTTGATAAGGTAGAGGGAAAACACCACGGATGGCCAACTCTCGCTCTGCCTCCACCCACTTCATTCTGTGAGATTTCGCCTTGCGTTGGCTAAGCATTTTCGGTGTCCTTGCTAGGTATCTCGACGATGGTTGTTTCTTTACCGACACCCGGTGCAACTTCGCTTCGTTGTTTGGCTCCCTTGATCAGTTTGAGCACATCTTCTTTGCTCAATGATGGCACATATGAGCCTTCAATCAGAGAGTACAATGCGTGTGGGGCACCCGACCCAATAGCCCCATATCCGATCGGACTATTGTCGTGAATAGTCCCTGGGTTCATTATCGTGTGGACCGTGTGGCACTTGCCACTCGGACCTGTGACTAGCATTTCAACTCCCAAGTCGCCATTGTACATGGCTTGATCGACCATTTGAACAACCTGTGGTGACAACTGCTGATGTCTGCCGTAGTAGCTGTTCAGGTCCAGCCCTCTAGGCTCCAACTCTCGATGAACAATGTAGGCAAGGCGGATCTTCTGGTATGCTTGCCGCACAACATCAGCAGCCTCTGGGGCTGTAACGCTTCCGTCTCGGTGGGCCAACTGAACTTTAGCCTCGTTTAGTATCTCGTTGCCGCGCAGCACGTCGCCAGCAATCAACACTCGAACAGAGTCCGCACCATCTAGTGGGATGATCTTGGTGCCTTCCTGATGCTCGAACTCGTACCCGATGGGAATGTGGGCCGTGACCATTCTGTCTGAGACCAAGATCACACCCGCGCCGCCACCATAGAGTGCCGCGATACAAACTGTCATACATTGCTCCGTCTTGCCGCCCATCTGACCTCGGCAGCTTCGCGAGCGATTTTGCTCCGCCGTTCAGAGGACAGAGACGTGGCCCGCGCACGACCACCAGCGCGCCCTGCTTCGGCCCGCCCTGGCATCTCGTGGGTTGTGTCCTCGATCTCGCCTGTGGAGATCTTGGCGACATGGACGGCGCAGCCTACCACGTCGGCTGGGCGTCTCTCACCCCGTGGCCCCTTGGCCACGCTTAGAGGGCCCCCCTGTTGTATCCGTTCATGCTCTCCTCCGATTGTTACGAATCCAGCCCGCTGCGGGCGAGCCAGTGTGTGATACGTGCTATACTCCCGTCAACGAGGAAGAGGGAGAGTGGATCATGAGGCGCGTGGCGGCAGCGTTATTGGCCTTGTTCGCAAGTGTAGCACATGCAGAGCCAGGGCCGATAGGGCAATGGCTGATGAGCGAGCCCCTGACGTTGTGGGATTGGGGGATGATGAAGGTGAAAGAAGAGGCATATAATGCTGCCCCAAGAGCGGCCTCGCATCTTGGATTGCCTTCAGCGTGGGCATGGTATCACTGGGACAACAATGAGATCGAAATAATCCTGGATGTCAGACCCGCTATAGGAGTCGAACAACCTCCGCTTACATATTCTCTCTGCAATGCCATACGCCGTGCGTTCATCGGTGAGTTGGCGCACACTGGAAGCGTGGTGCACTCAACAGAAGGACAAGACCTAACGCGTGAGTGGACGCATGATAAGATAAGGACATGGTTCTCTCACGACGGCTTTCAACGCAGAGACCGAGACGAGGAGTTGGCAGAGAAGCTGGCACGGATCATTTTCGTAAAGGTAAACTTGTGGGGCACCGTAGATTATGACGGCATAACGTGCCGCGCTCGCATTATGACATTCGATGCACCGTCCCAGTCACTATCGTAGTCCCGAAAGTCAAAGTGAGACACTACCGAATTCTCCCCTTGCCTGGAGTTGCGGGCGTGGATTCGTACCGCAGCTGCAGTGGAGAGAGTCAATGGCCGGGTTGTGTCGGTTGCATGCGTCATGTGCAGGGCTGCGACATGGTCGGACATTCGGCCATCATCGCGCCCTCGAGAGCGTGCGTCGCCCATGATTGCTGTCTCGATGAGACGAGAGATTCACGAGCGACACCGGGGGGATCCCCGCCGCGACCCGGGCCTGTGTTCCGTGTCTGCCGGACGCTCCCCGAGGCGCCCTGCCGCCGCGATGGCGCCCTTCTGGCGGTGGTCCGGACGGAGGAGCGGGTCTAGCCGTGGTGCAACAGGCGAGCGAACCGGGATTCGTGTCTGATCCGCTGGAAAGTCTCCGGTCGGCCCTGTTTACCAGCCGGCTCTATCGCTTTTTCCTGGCGCGGGAGGTTCCCGACAACCTGCTGCAGAGTCTCAATGATCCGTGGCCAGGCGATGCCGGAAGGGGTCATGCCATCAGCGAGGGGCGCTGGCAGCTGGCGAACCAGACATTCGTCTTCGATCACCGGCTGGGGCCGCCCGACTGGTATCCTCCGGGAGCCTGGGACGGATGGCTCGAGGAATTGCACGGATTCACATGGTTGCGTGATCTCCAGGAAGCGGGAGGGCATGCCCGCCAGATCGCCCAGGCCGCTCTCGCCGGCTGGATGTCCGATTGCGGATCGTGGAACCGCTTTGCCTGGCGGCCAGATATTCTGGGCCGGCGCCTTGCCGCATGGCTGACGCACCATGGATTTCTTATCGGCGATGCCGATCCCCGGTTCCGCCAGCAGTTTTTCAGGAGTCTCGCGGAACAGACCCGGCACCTTGCCCGCGTGGCGACTCGCGGTCCGTCGGGACTGGGCAGGATCGCGGTCCTGCGGGCCCTCATCTTTGCCGGGATCACCCTGCCCGGATCGGCGCGGCGCATGCCTCAGGTCATGCGCCTTCTCAAGCATGAACTGGATCACCAGATGCTGCCGGACGGCGGCCAGCGCGAACGCAATCCCAGCATCCAGTATCTCATGCTGCGCGATCTTGTGGACATTCGCCTGGCCCTGATCCAGGGCCGCCATCCCGTTCCCGGCTGGCTCCAGCAAACCATTGACCGCGCCGCACCGATGCTTCGCTTCTATCGACATGGTGATGGCGGGCTGGCGCTGTTCAACGGGTCACGCGAGGAATCACCGCATCTTGTGGACAATGTGCTGGCCATCGGTCAGGCCACCGGACGGCCGTTGCGGCGCACGCCGTACACGGGCTTCGAACGTCTCGAGGCGGGCAACACCGTCGTTCTCGTCGATGCAGCCTGGCCACCGGCGGCCGATTGGACCGTGCGGGCCCATGCCGCCCCCCTTGCCTTCGAGATGAGCTACGGCAGGGAACGGCTGATTGTCTCGATGGGCTCCTGGCATGGTCCGGACAGCGACTGGCAGCAGGCTGCCCGCGAGACCGCAGCCCACTCGACCATCACTGTGGATGATCGAAGCCTGGCGGAGTTCAGAAAGGATGGATGCCTCGGCCGGGGGCCGCGCGATGTGAGGGTGGAGCGGCGTGAACAGCAGGGCAATGCAACCCTCGTCATGAGTCATGATGGCTATCATGCGACGCTCCGCCTGATTCACCACCGCACGCTCACCCTCTCCGCAGATGGCCATGTGCTGAGCGGCGAGGATGTTCTCGACGGCCCTGGCGGTGAACGATTCTCGTTGCGCTTCCACCTTCATCCCGATGTCCGGGCCGCGGTCGTGCACGACAGTCAGAGTGTTCTTCTCAGTCACAAGTCGGGAAAGGGCTGGCGGTTGAGCGTCAGGGGTGGTGTTCTGGAACTGGTGGGGACCGTTTACCTGGGTGCGCAGGCCATGCGCACGTCCCAGCAGGTGGTCGTGTCCGGGGGGCTGAACGGGGTCAGGAACGTCGTCACGTGGGAACTCGAACGCATCGAGTCGAGACCGAAAAGAAAACGGAAGCGTTCGCACGGTGAAGAACTGGATCTCGTCTGACAGCGGCGAGGCGCCGCGAATCGCCGGGCGAACATATGGAGGGGGATCGGTTCCGGTGGACCGCCCGGTCTTCAAAACCGGTGAGGGGCGCAAGGCGTGCCTGGTGGGTTCGACTCCCGCCCCCTTCCGCCATCGCGGGGGCTCATGGACATCGTCCTGATCGGCGGCGGACATGCCCATGTCGAGGTTCTGCGCAGTGCCGTCATGGCGCCCTTCTGCGGAGCGCGTCTCACCCTTGTCACGCGGGATATTGCGACACCCTATTCGGGGATGATTCCCGGATATCTTGCGGGTCACTATACCCGGGCCGAGGCGCACATCGATCTTGTGCCCCTTGCCGCACGGGCCGGAGCCAGGGTGATCCATGCTGCGGCAGCAGGTCTTGATCCCGAAGCGCGGCAGGTGCACTTCGACGATCGCCCGCCGCTGCGTTTCGATGTCGTCTCGCTCGATATCGGTTCCCGCCCGGCGAGCGATGGAATCGCCGGCGCCGGGGTGCATGGTCTGCCGGTCAAGCCGGTCGACCGCTTCCTTGAACGCTGGGCGCACGTGGAGGCGGCGGCATGTTGGGCCCAAGGGCCATACCGGGTGACGGTGATCGGTGGTGGTGCTGCCGGCGTCGAAGTCACCATGGCTCTCCATCAGCGTCTCACCAGATGCATGATCGAGGCTGGTCGCGATCCGGAATCGCTCGCCTTCCGGGTGGTGACCGCTGATGCCGCCTTGCTGACAAATCACGCAAGCGCCGCCGGCAGGCGGCTCGCCCGGATCCTGACCGACCAGGGAATGGGCATATGTCTGAATGCGCCTGTCATCGCGCTCGAGGCCAGGGGTGTCCGCCTGGCAGACGGATCGGTGCTGGAAAGTGATGTCACCGTGCTGGCCACCGGAGCTGCGGCGCCGGCATGGGTTCGCGGGACCGGACTTGCCGTCGACAGCCGTGGATTCGTCGCGGTTGACGCCTGTCTGCGCTCGACGTCCCATGCCTGTGTCTTCGCCGCTGGCGACATCGTCAGCTTTACGCCGGGGCAGTTGCCCAAGAACGGCGTCCACGCGGTGCGCCAGGGGCCGGTTCTGGACAGAATTCTGAGGAACCTTGCACAGGGCCGCAAACCGGTTCCCTACAAACCCCAGCAGCGCACGCTGGCCATCGTCTCGACCGGCGGCGCCCGAGCGGTGGCCTCGTGGGGAGCGGTCGCGGTGAGCGGGCGCTGGGCGTGGCGATGGAAGGACCGCATCGACCGGCGGTGGATGCAGCGTTATCAGGTCTTGCCGGGGATGGATGAGCCTCATCCCATGCGCTGCGGCGGGTGTGGCGCCAAGGTGTCATCGCGCGTTCTCGAGAGGGCCCTGGCACGTCTTGATGTTCCTGCCATGCCTGGTGTCCTGGTTGGTCTCGATGCTGCCGACGATGCCGCCGTCCTCGCGCCGCTCCCGGGCAGGGTGACGGTGCAGACGGTCGATCAGTTCCCGGCGTTCGTCGATGATCCCTGGCTGTTTGGCCGCATTGCGGCGGTTCACGCACTTTCCGATATCCACGCCATGGGAGCCGAGCCTCATGCCGCCATGGCGCTCGTTGGTCTGGTGCCCGGTGACAGCGACGCCATGGAAGACGACCTGGCGCACATGCTCCAGGGGGTTCTCTCGATCCTTCGCGAGGAAGGCTGTGCCCTGGTGGGAGGCCATACCAGCGAGTCGGATCGCGCCGCCCTGGGCCTTTGCGTCACCGGCCATGCCGATGAATCGGCGCTCATGCGTCTGTCGGGCCTCGAACCGGGCGATGTCCTTGTCCTGACCCGGCCGCTCGGCACCGGGGTCCTGCTGGCCGCCAACATGCGCGGTGAGGCCAGGGGTGCGTGGATCACGAGCATTCTCGACGCCATGCAGCGCAGCAATGGACCGGCTGCACGCCTTCTCGCCAGCTGCGGTGTACGGTCGATGACGGACGTCACCGGCTTCGGACTTGCCGGACACTTGTGGAACATGGCGCGGGCCTCCGGCGTCGCCATCGAGATTGGCAGCGTCCCTGCCCATGACGGCGCAACGGAACTCCTCGCGCAGGGTCGGGCCAGCACGCTTCATCCCGACAATGTTGCGGCACTCGACGGTGTTCTCGACACGGCCGCCGCCGCCCCGATCCTCTTCGATCCGCAGACCGCCGGAGGGCTCGTTGCCGGTCTTCCCGAGGACAGGGCAGAGGAGACGATTGCTCTCCTGCACGAGGCGGGCGAAACCGGCGCCGCGCTGATCGGAAGGGTGACCGGTTCGGGGACCGCCGCTCTCTTCCCCGGGCCGGATGCTCAGTCGTTCGCGTCTTCAGGCACGAACATGTAGGCCCCGCCGTCGCGGAACGCCTTGTTGTCACTCGACAGGCACGTCGAGCGCACATCCCGAATCACCCTGCCGGCCGCGGTCTGAGTCCAGAACCAGGAAATCACCGCTGCCGTGTCGATGGCGCCTGTGTGCGCCGCAGCCGACTCCATGTAGTAGGCTTTCAGGTCTTCCGAAGCGAGGCGCAGCAGGTCGAGTCCGACGTCCTCGGCCCCTGTTTCGCCGTCGAGCCAGGCGGTGAGCAGCCGGGCAGCGCCGGGTGCGTCGAGGCCCGAGGCGCCCAGAGTGGTACGGCCACGCCTGGCGACGCTCGCTTCGTACCAGGGGCGCAGGCCGTCGACTTCCTCGACGAGCGGGCCATCGCGGTTGACGACAATGCGGTCCAGGATGTTGCGATCCTCTCTCCCGGGTGGCGCCTCACCGGTGAAATCCTCGAGCACGGGTCCGACAGGTCTGGCGAAGAGATCGAGGAGAGCCATGAGAACACGCCGCTGGAATGGCGCATGGCCCGCTGCGCCGAAGGGCCTGCCAAGCGCAAACGGCACCCAAAGGGCGCGCGGCGGCCCCACCTCTTCGGCCTGGCGCCGCACCAGTGCGATGAGTGCCGTCGCCAGTCCTTCGTCCTCCAGGAACTTTGCCAGTCCGCTCACGGCGCACGTGCAAAGCGGTCAGACGGGGGCGAGGATGACCGTGTTGACTGCCTCCGCCTTCATGCTTCCGGCAAGGTGGCGTGCCGCCCGTTCCATGGCGCGGGGATCGGTGGCGCCCATGAAGGAGTAATGGGTCGGCGCCACCGATCCGATGGCGCCGTCATCGGCGATCTCGATGAGCCTTTGCAGCGGGAAGACGACGTTGACGTCTTCCTGGAAACCGGTGCGGTCGTGGGAGACCGAAACATGGTCCTGAACGACATCGGCCACGCCCTCGACAGGAATGCGCCGGTAATCCGCGGAGCCTTCGCTGAACGCCCGGTCTGCGCGCAGCCGCAGTCCCGCCGAGGAGACGAGTGACACCCGTCGCATGGACGCTGCCACCGGCTCCGTCCACGGTGAACCCGGAACATCGGGAATGGTGAATTCAGTGAGAAATTCGGCCATTTCCGGGTCAAGGTCAGTGATGCGTACCACGGAGCGCCTCCTCAGGGTTGGTCAAGATCGTCAACGGTATCCAGCATCATCGGAGCCAGAACATCGACCGTGCGCCCGGCCCAGTCAATCTGCGGCGCCGCAGCCATCATCGCCTTCTGTCCGGCTTCCAGGCGATCCAGTTCGACCGCAAGATCAATGGTTGTGATCGCGCCGTCGGCCACCACCCGCTTGCCATCCACCCAGACATCCCTGACGGCGCGTTCGGCGGCGACGACAAGGAGGCTGCGCAGGGGTTCGCGCAGCGGACGCATCGCCGGGTGGGCAAGGTCGATCGCCACGAGGTCCGCTCTGGCGCCGACGCTGATCCTCCCCACATCGTCACGCCCCAGCGCCGTGGCGCCGCCGACCGTGGCGGCGTGAAAGATGTCGCTGTAGTCGAGATCGGTGACACTGCCGGCGACGAGGCGCGCCGCCACGGCGGCAGTGCGCATCTCGTCCAGCATGTTGTGAGGATAGGTATCCGTGCCCAGGCCAAGGGAAACCCCGTGCCGCAGGTAGCCGCCGACAGTGTTGAGAGCGATGCCCCGGCGTGAGAACACGGTTGGGCAATGGGCGACGGTCGCACCGCTGTCGCGCATCACATCGAGGTCCCGGCGCGCGGTCCAGTGCAGCCACGGGTGATGGTCGAGGAAGATGCAATGGGCGATCGTGCTTCGCTCATCGAGCACACCGATGTCGTGCATCCACTGGATCGGCGATGCGCCGTGGCGCCGTTGCATCTCGTGGAACTCGGTGATGGACTGCGCGGCGTGGATTGTCCACGGAAGGTTGCGTTCCCTGGCCGCTGCGTGGCTGTCACGCAGGGTGTCCTCGCTGCAGGTATCGACCTGGGAGGGCGCAACCATGCCCGAAAGTCGACCCGAGGGATGCTGGCGGGCCAGCTCGATGACGGCGAGCGCCCGCTCAAGGCCCCGGGCGCCGGCGCCGGGTGTCCAGTCGTAGTCGAGGCTGTGGCCGTCCGCCGTCGACCACCGCGCATCGCGGAACATCGGCGCCGCGACCCCGCGGATGCCGCTTGCCGCAAGGGCGTCGAGCCAGCCGTCGTAAGCCATGGAGAGATCGACCGCCGTGGTGACGCCCGACAGCAGCAATTCGGCAAGCGCCACCTTGAGACAGGCGTCACGCCCCTCGTCGTCCACGGGATTGAAAACCGGCAGGTGTTCGTAGAGCGAGCTGTGCCAGAAGCCGGGGGACCGTGTTTCGTCGGTGATCCCCTTGCGCATGGCCTCGCTCTGGGCGTGGGTGTGGATGTTGACGAGGCCGGGCATGACGAGGAGTCCCGAACCGTCGATGCGTCGCCCTGCGGGAACGTCGATGTCCTTGCCCGCGCGGCCCACGCGGGTGATGCTGCCGCCCGCGAAGGCGAGGTCGGCATGCCGCAGATAGACATGCCTCGTACCGTTCCAGGCCACCAGCCAGGCAATGTCGTGGATGAGGGTTGTGTCGTTCATGGTTCCGTGCAGGGAGCATAAGGCAACCGTGACAGGGACGCACCTTCACCAGGCGTGAGACCCGTTGCCGGGCGTGGCGACCCGACGGTGCGAAACCGACCGGGAACCATCGCCGGAAGACGGGCGCGACAGCCCGAGAAACCGCCATGCGACGCGGCGCCGAGGGTGAGGGGCCGCCGACCGCTGCTGCAGGCGCCCGCACGGCTCCCGCCGGGACGGTCGGCCGTCTTCCCCTGGGCCGCGCCGCCGTACGTTGTCGCGTGCGGGTGGCCGGGATCCGCACCGCAGATGTGATGCCTGACCGGCCTGGAACGTGTCTCCACGGCGCAGCCATCGCGGATCGCCGGGAGTTGTCCGCACCGGTTGGTGAGGTGGATGAGGCAGGTATGACGAACCCGTGACATGACGGCCGCAGTGCGGCGCGCCCGGGAGGGACCGGCCAGGCAATGAGCTGCAGGGCCACGGTGATGCGGCACGGCCTCCTCCGGAAGGTCGTTCGAAGAGAAACTGATGCGTCTTCCCGGTCCGCCTCAAGCGGCACGTGTGTGTGGATACGACCCTGTGGGCGATCTCGCGACGTCGCATCACGGACCATCGCTGCCGGATGTCAACCCTGCGGGTCCTTGTTTTGACACGCAAAATACCATCCCCGGACTCCGTCAGCCGGTTTCACGGGGCATGGATGTCAGGTGGCCAGGGGCGGGCTATCGATCTCGTCATCAAGGGTCCTGACGGCAGGCATGTGCACGCTTCACGAAGACGACATCGCGCCGCTGGCCACCGGCGCCTGGATCCCGGGTTCCGACGGCGGCAGTCCCCATGACGGCTGGCTCAATCTCACGGCTCTCTGGCGTGATGGTGTCACCATCGATGTCGTCGGTCCCGCAGATCTCGTCGCCGTGGTCTCGACCATGGGAGCGCCGCTTGCCGGCCAGGAGCGTCTGGCTGATCCCGCATCCTCAGGCGGCGTCGGCGCCGATGCTTGATGAGTGGCTGGGACGCCGGTTCCAGGCGGCCATGGCCGTCGGGATTGACGGCGCAACAGCGGGATCGGACCCTTTCTGGTCGGCGCCATCATGAACCTGCCGGTGGTCGATGCCGACGCCATGGGCCGCGCCTTCCCGACAAGCCCCGATGGACGAGCTTCGCCATCCACGACCTTGCCATGTTTCCCCTGGCGCCGGGGCGACGTGCGTGACAACCCGGTCATCGTGGCCCGTGCGGCGAGCTGGCACGGGATGGAACGCCTGTCGCGTGCTGTCACACGGCGCTCGACTGCGCCGACAGCCAAGGCGCCGCGCGGTGAAGGCATGTGCCATCCACGGTTCGGTGAGCCGGGCGATCCGGATCGGCCGATCCCGTGGCGGCCGTGATCGACAGCGAGGGCGGGCGCCTGGTCTTCACCGGCAAGGGAAACGACGGCGCATCGGCGAAGGATTCCTCAAGGGCCGTGCCGGAGGGAGCGGGAACCTGCGGGGTCGACTTCCGGAACGAGCACCTGGTCGACCATCGTGCCGGTGGTAATGACAGCCGATATCATCTGCCTCATGGACATCGGGTGAGGCCGTGGGCACCGGGACACGGCGCCCTTCCCGTTCCCGCCATCGTGACCACGCGGCGCGCCCTTGCACCCGTCGGCCCCCGCGCTTTCGGCTGCGACTTCGCTGCCACCACGCATCCCGGGGTGTCGCGGGTGGATGCCAGGCTGGCAGGCCGGAGGAGTCCGCGCGTGTCTGTCAGAAACGCAACCAGGGCGCTCTGCGTCTGCGAAGCACGGGACCCGGTTCAGTCTGTCTCGACCGTGCCACCGGCGTCGCGCCAGGCGGCAAGGCCGCCGATCATGTGGCAGACATTGCCGACGCCGCTCTGGCGCGAACTCTCCACCGCCATCGCCGAGCGCTCGCCGAAGGCGCAGTAGTAGACCAGCCGGTGTCCGGGGCGTCCGGCGAGTGCGCGCAGCGCCCCGCCAGGCGCGATCATCTCCGCCAGCCGATCGTAGGGTGCATGGACCGCACCGGGGATGGCGCCCTCGCGGGCCCGCTCGCCGGTCTCACGCAGGTCGACGAGGATGTCGTCGGGCCGGTGGCCGTGCATCACGTCGTGTGCGCTCATCGCGCACTCGGGATGCGCCTCGTCCTGCTGTCCGCGTCCAACGCTCAGGTTTGCGGGCACGGCCACGTCCATCATCTTCGGGTTGGCGAGATTCAATCCGCCCATCAGTGCTGCGTATTCTTCAGGCGAGGCGACCTGGAGACGATGATTGAAACGCCGTTCCTCGCCGATCGTGCTGACCGTGTCTCCCTTGTAGTCATGACCGGGGTAGACCAGTGTCTCATCGGGCAGGGTCAGCAACTTTCCGAAGAGTGAGTCGTACTGCTGCAGCGCATCACCGTTCTGGAAGTCGGTGCGGCCCGTGCCCCGGATCAGCAGCGTGTCGCCGGTGAAGACGCGATCCTGCATCACGAAGCTGTAGGACTCAGCGGTGTGTCCCGGCGTGTAGACCGCGCGCAGACTGACGCCCTCGATCCCGATCGGATCGCCGTCGCCGACGCGCATCGACACCACGTCCACCGGCGCCTCCCGACCCATCACGGTGATGCAGCGGGTGCGGTCACGCAGTGCCGCCATGCCGCTGATGTGGTCGGCATGGACGTGGGTGTCGAGGACCTTGGCGAGCGTGAGGTCGAGTTCGTCGAGCAGCGCGAGGTAACGCTCCACCCGCTCCTCGACCGGGTCGATGATGAGGGCCTCACCTCCGGCGCACCCGCCGAGCAGGTAGGTATAGGTCCCCGAATCCTGGTGGTAGAACTGGCGAAAGATCATCGTCGGTCCGAGTCCCGCGGTTTTCCGGAAGCCATTGTAGGGCCTTGCCGCCGCCTCAGGCCAGCGCCATCCTGCCTTGTTCAACGCGCGGCTCTGCCCCGACAGGAAACACGTGGCCACGAGGCGATCCTGCCCGACCCGCGCCGGAAAGGCTTCGGCACGTGACGATGAGCCGGATTTGGGCCATGGTGCCTGCGGGAGAGGGAGCATGAGCCTTTGAAGCCGCCTGCACATGCAGCCGACAATGGCTGGTACAGCATCCTTCCTCCACCCGCCGCTGCGCGGCGGGTGGAGGGCACGTTGCGTGTCCCCTGGGCCGTGGTCGGCGCCGGCTTCACCGGACTTGCGGCGGCGCGTACGCTCGCCTGCCACCTGCCCGATGAGACGATTGCCCTGATCGAGGCGGAACGGGTGGGTTTCGGTACGTCGGGGAGAAACTCGGGCTTTGTCCTGGAGTCACACTTCATGCCGCATCGGCTTCCGTTTGCCGATCTGGAGCGTGCAAGGTCGGCGACCCGGCTCGGCACCGGCGGGCGGGACATTCTGAAGAACCTGGTGAGGCAACACCGGATTGCCTGTGACTGGCGCGATTGGGGCAAGCTCTGGGTTGCCGTCTCGCGTGCCGGGGAAGAAGGCCTTCTGCGTCAGCGCCAGGGCAATGATGCCCTCTCAATCCGCTGCGAGGCTCTCGATCGTGACGCGGTCGAGGCGCTCACCGGGACACGCTTCTACAACGCGGGCCTCAAGGTCGAAGGCACGGCGCTGGTCAACCCGGCGGCGTTGTGCCGGGGCCTTGCCGATACCCTGCCGGGCAATGTCGTGCTCTGCGAGGAGTCTCCCGTGCTGGAACACAAACAGGGGGGGCCGCACAGGCTGGCGACGCCACAGGGCGCGGTTGTCGCCGACGGGGTCATTCTCTGCACGAATGTCCATTCTCCGCTCCTTGGCGTCGCCCGCCACGCGATGGCGCCGCTCGTTCTCTACGCCAGCCTGACCCGGCCCATGACGCCTGACGAGGCCGCGGCCGCAGGCGGAGACCGTGCCGGATTTGGCCTGCTTCCCGCGGCACGGGGCGGTTCGACGATCCAGCGCACGCCCGACGGGCGACTGCTTGTCCGCAACACGGTGGCATACGGTCCTGCTGCCGCGTCACAGCCCCGGAGGCTGGAGGCGGCGCGATTGCGTCATGGCGAATCGATCCGCAGACGCTGGCCGGCGATTGCGGGCATCGACATCGAGCACACTTGGGGAGGGTGCGTCGGCATCACGCGCAACGAGGGCCACGTCTTCGGTGCCATCGGTGATCGACTGTGGGCATCGATCGGCTGCAACGGTGCGGGGATAGCGCGCGGCACCATGGCCGGTACACTCCTTGCCGATCTCGTGGTCGGCCGGGACTCGGACCTGCTGCACGATCAGCGCCGGATCCCCGCACCCGGATGGATGCCGCCCGAACCCCTGCGCGGCCTGATCAGCCGGAGTCATATCCGGGAGCACGCAGGTGATGCTGGCGAGCGCTGAAGCGGTGAACACCGGGCCGTGCCATCGTTGCGGCACGCCAGGCGATGTCAGGTATGGGCTGCGGCGTCGATATCAAAGAGGTCGCCGCGCTCGCGCAGCACGTCGTCGAGCCAGTCGGTGCGCATTTCCGGGGTCGAGGCGATCAGCTTGCGCGTGTAGGCCTCCTTCTGCGGCGGCGTGAAGATCTGTTCCGTGGTTCCCTGTTCCACCACCGCGCCCTGATACATGACAACAGTCCTGTCGGCGATGTTGCGCACGATACCGAGGTCGTGGGTGATGAACATGTAGGCAAGACCCTTGTCCTGCTGCAGACGATCAAGCAGTTTCAGGATGCCTGCGGCCACCACCTGGTCGAGGGCCGAGGTCACCTCGTCGCAGATGATGAGTTCGGGATCGGCGGCAAGGGCCCGGGCGATGCAGATCCGCTGCTTCTGGCCACCCGACAGCTGGCCCGGGAAGCGGTCCGCGAATTCCCGGTCGAGATCGATTTCCTCGAGCAGGGCGAAGATCCGTTCCTCGCGCTCCTTGCCGGTGAGACCGAAGTAGAACGTGAGGGGACGGCCGATGATCTCCGAGACACGCTGCCGCGGATTGATGGCGACATCGGGCATCTGGTAGATCATCTGGATCTTGCGCAATTCTTCCTTGTTGCGCTCCTTGAGGGCGAGCGACAGCTTCTGGCCGTCGAACGCGACGTGGCCGTCGCGCGGCGGCAGGAGTCCCGTGACGACCCGGGCGAGGGTGGACTTTCCACTCCCCGATTCACCGACAATGGCGACGGTCTCGCCCCGTCCGATGGCGACATCGACATCCTTGAGGACGTCGGTCTCGCCATCATAGGAGGCCGTGACGTTGCTGATGGCGAGCACCGGGCTCTCGGGCATGCCGGTAAAGACCTTGGTGTTGATGTCCTCGGTACGCGCCGAAATCAGTTCCCTGGTGTAGGATTCGTCAGGGTCGTGAAGGATCTTGCCGGTCGATCCCTGTTCGATCAGGTCGCCGTATCGCAACACCATGACGCGGTCGGCGATCTGCGCCACCACGGCAAGGTCATGGGTGATGTAGAGCGCCGCCGTGTTGTTGTTGCGGATGAGGTCGCGTACGGTCGCCAGCACCTCGATCTGCGTGGTCACGTCGAGGGCCGTGGTCGGTTCGTCGAGAACCAGGAGATCCGGTCCGCATGTCATGGCCATGGCCGACATGACGCGCTGCAGCTGGCCCCCGGACACCTGGTGGGGATAGCGTTTTCCGATATGCGCCGGCTCGGGAAGATCGAGTTTGGCGTAGAGATCCTCGGCGCGTTTCGTCGCATTGGCGTGCGACATGACGCTGTGGCGCACCGCCGCTTCCGTCACCTGATCATTCAACCGCTTGGCCGGATTGAAGGCGGCTGCGGCGCTCTGCGCGATATAGGCCGCCCGCACCCCCCTGATCTGACGCACGTCGTCCTCGTCCTGCTGGCGCAGGTCGGTGCCGGCGAACAAAATCCTGCCTCCGGTGATCATGCAGCCCGGGCGGGCAAAGCACATCGAGGCGAGGCCGATGGTCGACTTGCCGGCGCCTGATTCGCCGATCAGCCCCAGGACCTCGCCGCGCTTCAGGTTGACGTCGACATCGTTGACAATGCGGAACGGGTTGCCGTCCGCGCCGAGCGCCTCGATTCGCAATGCCTGCATTTCCAGCAGGGTTTCGCCAGAGTCGTTGTCGGTCGTTTGCTGGTTCACGTGACTATACCTCGAATTCGGTGGCCGCGGATCGGTTTGACCAGGCCAGCACGTAGTCGACCAGGAGGTTGGTGCCCACGGCAAGGATGGCAATGGCGCCGGCCGGATAGAGCGGCGCGACAATGCCGTAGATGATGGCTGACGAGCTTTCGCGTACCATGCCGCCCCAGTCCGCCAGGGGTGGCTGGATGCCCAGGCCCAGGAAACTCAGGGCGGCGATGAAGAGGAAGGCGAAGACAAAGCGCAGACCGAACTCGGCGATGAGCGGCAAGGTGGTGTTGGGCAGGATCTCGCGGACCATGATCCACCACAGACCCTCGCCGCGCAGCCGGGCCGCCTCGACATACTCCATGACCGCCACATCCATCGCGATGGCGCGTGACAGACGGAACACACGGGTGGAGTCCAGCACGGCGATGACGGCCACGAGAACGAAAAGATCGGAACCGAGAACCGAAATCACCACGAGCGCCATGAGGAGCGTGGGAATGGCCATCAGCGTTTCCACGAAGCGAGACAGGATGCTGTCGAAGATGCCACCGAGCACGGCCGCCGCAAAGCCGGTGACGATACCCATGAAGAAGGCAAGAACGGTGGCCGCGAAGGCGATGGCAATGGTCGTGCGCGCGCCATAGACGATGCGCGACAGCATGTCCCGGCCGATGTGATCGCTGCCCAGCCAGTGTTCGGCCGATGGCGGCGCCCAGACACCGGTCACCAGCTCGGTTTCGCCGTAGGGTGCGAGCCAGGGCGCAAAGACGACGACGACGAGGTTGATGACGATGATGGCAAGGCCGACACGCGCCGTCAGCGGCATGCCCTTGAGGAACTGCCTGACGACCATCATCTTGGTCGGGCGGACCCATTGTGCCGTTTCCGATGTGGTGACCATGACCCGCCTCCTACTTGGGATGCCTGAGACGCGGATTGGCGAGGATCGACGAGATATCCGCAATGAGTGTGAGAAGGATCCAGACACCGGCAAAGATCATGACGCAGGCCTGGACCACCGGAACGTCCCGCTTGGAGACGGAATCCACCATGTACTGACCCATGCCCGGATAGGTGAAGACGACCTCCACGACGACCACGCCGACGATGAGATAGGCCATGTTGAGCATGATCACCGTGATAATCGGCGACCACACGTTGGGAAGGGCATGCTGGACGACGATGCGCCAGTAGCGCACACCCTTGAGGTGCGCCATCTCGATATAGGAACTCGACATGACCGCGATGACTGCGGCGCGGGTCATGCGCATCATGTGAGCCAGGGTGACAAGGGTAAGCGTCACCACAGGCAGTCCCACCGCATGGAGGCGCTCCCACAGGGTCATCTGGTCGGTCACGTTGGAGAGGCTGGGAAACAGCTGGAAGGTGACCGCGAAGAGGATGATGAGGACATAGCCAATGAAGAACTCCGGCACGGAGATCGCCATCAGGCTGCCGACGGAAATGCCCCTGTCGAGAGGCGTATCCTGACGAATGGCGGAAAGCAGGCCGAGAGATACCGAAAGAGGAATGGCGATGATCGCGGCGATTGCCGCCAGGAACAGCGTGTTCTCGAGACGGAAGCCTACCTGCGGTGCGATGGGCCGCCGGTTTCCCAGCGATGTGCCAAGGTCGCCCTGAACAAATCCGACCAGCCAGTCCAGGTAGCGTTCGTAGGCGGGTCGATCGAGGCCGAGTTGGGCGCGGATCGCCGCGGTGTTTTCCTCGGTGGCTGACTGGCCGAGAATGGCGTTGGCGACATCACCGGGAAGAATTTCCGTGGCGACGAAGATGATGATGGAAACGCCAAGCAGGGTTCCAATGCCGATGGCGAGCCGTCGTACCACCAAACTCAGCATGCCTGTATCCCGTTTCCGCCCCGTCCATTGAAGCGGACGCGGCGCGACTTTGCAACCGACACGAGAATCGGCCCGGCCGCCGAGAACCATGCCTGACGGCGCTCGACACCCTTCAGCGCCGGATTTCCCGTGGTGTCCGGTGTCTGGATTTTCGGATACGGCTTGCTCATCTGGCGACCCGCCATGCCCTTTCGCGCCCGCTGCGTGGCCCGGCTTTCTGGCTGGAAGCGGCGTTTCTGGCAGGGTTCCCACGACCACCGCGGCGTCCCCGGTGCGCCGGGCCGCGTCGTCACCCTTGTTGCCGCGCCCGGGACCTGCTGTGACGGCATGGCCTATCGCGTCGACAGGGATGTGGCGGACACCGTTTTCCGCGACCTCGATCATCGCGAGAAGGATGGCTATGAGCGCCATGCGGTGAGGCTGGCGCTGCGTCACGCAGGCATCGTCGATGGCATCGTCTCTATCGGCGGTGTCGGCAACCAGGCCTGGCTCGGTCCGGCCGGCGATGACGAGATGGTGCGGCAGATCTGCCGCGCGGCCGGCCCAAGCGGCACAAACATCGAGTATCTCGACAATCTTGCGGCGGCGTTGCGGGCCCTGGAGATCGATGATCCGCATGTCTTCCGGCTCGAGAGCCTGGCCCGCGCGTTCCTTGCCCGGCAGGCGGCAATGCAGTCCCGTGGTATCTGAGAGTATCCCGCCCTCTCCCGGCTTGACGTCGCAAGGGGACGAGGGTCACCCTGCGACCGGTGATCGTCTCGCGGGAGAGACGTTGCGGAGCATACGCACCATCCATGTCGTTTCCGCGCATGCGGAAGGTGAGGTCGGGGACGTCGTCGTTGGCGGCGTCGAGCCGCCGCCCGGCGACACGCTGAGCGAGCAGGCCGCCTTCCTCGCCCGCGACCGCAGACTGTGGGCATTCCTTCTCAACGAGCCGCGTGGCGGCGTGTTCCGTCACGTCAACCTTCTGGTGCCGGCGAAACATCCCGATGCGCGCATGGGTTTCGTCATCATGGAGCCTGAGGATCTGCCGCCGATGTCGGGATCGAACACGATCTGCGTGGCGACGGTCCTGCTGGAGACGGGCATCATCGCGATGCAGGAGCCGGAAACCATCTTCACTCTCGAGGCGCCGGGCGGACTTGTGCGCATCCGCGCCGCCTGCTGCGATGGCAGGGCACAGTCCATTACCCTCGAGAACCTGCCGTCGTTCGCGGTCGCAAGAGACATCCGCCTGGAGGTTCCGGGCATCGGTTGCCTGACCGTGGATACCGCCTTCGGCGGCGACAGCTTCGCGGTTGTCGATGCCGCGGAACTTGGCGTCTCGGTCACCGCATCCCAGGCAGGACGCCTGGCCACCTGCGGCATGCGCATACTCGAGGCCGCCAACGAGCAGATCAGCTTCTGCCATCCACAGATGACAGACAGGAACCGGCTCTCGTTCTGCCTCGTCGCCGGGCCTCTCGAGAGGGCCGGCGCGATCATCGAATCGCGCCAGGCTGCCGTCATCAGACCCGGCAGGATCGACAGATCGCCCACCGGCACTGCCGTGTCGGCGCGCATGGCCCTGCTGCATGCCCGGGGCGCCATGACGACCGGCGACATCTTCCATGCCCGCTCGATCATCGGTTCGCGGTTCGCGGGCAGGATCGTCGGCGCCACGCATGTGGGGTCGGTTCCCGCCATCATCACTGAAGTCACCGGGCGGGCCTGGATCACCGGAACGCACCAGCACCTTCTCGACCCCGACGATCCCTGGCCCGCAGGCTACAGGCTCGGCGACACCTGGGGTCGCTCCGGTGCCTGTGGGTCGCGCGGGCGGCAGGGCGCAGGAACCGCGGCAGGCTCATGTCACGGCGGGCGGGAGAGCCGGTAGCCGCCGCCGGACGGCGGACGTGGCCGCTCCGGCAATCCGTCCATGGGTCCCGGCCGCGCCGCGCCCGAGCGGGCCTTCGACGTTGATGCAACCCGCCGGCAGAACGGCGCAGACGAACCGGAGCACGGCTTCGACGCCGGGTGGGGGAGCACCGGCAAGCGCGTCCTGAGCCGGCGCGCGAAGGCGTTGCACATGGAGTGCTCCCCGGCGTCGCGCAGAGCATCGTCGCCGATCTGTCCTCGAGGATCATCGCCGCGATGCGCCGGCCGGCATCCGCAGGACGGCTGCCGGATGCCGGCGTTGTCTTTCTCGACAGCAATCGGCGACGGTCCCGCCGCCATCGCTTCGCCCGTGAACATTCCCTTCAGGTGCAAGGCGGCGACAGGGTTTGCACGGCCCTCAGGATCTGCGGCTCCAGACAGAAGAAAGGCCGGACGTCGCCGCCCGGCCTTCCGGTTCGTTGGTCGCGAAGAACGCCTACATCGCTGCGTGATCCATCCAGCCCTGGACCATCTCCGGGTTGGCGTCGAGCCATTCGTTGACCACTTCCGTCAGGTCGCGGCCGTGATCATCGATCTCCGACATCATCTGGGCCTGTTCGGCATTGGTGATCGAATAGACCTCGATCAGCCGCCAGGCGCCCGGGTGGGAGTCCTGGAGTGACGGATTGGCAACCTTCCAGATCTCACCGCCGGCCCAGTCGCAGTCATAGGTCATGTCAGGGTTGAGACCCATCGACGCATCCTCGTGGCAGCCATCGTAGTACTCGGGCAGAAACACGCGCTGCAGGTCGATCTGGGCATGGACCCAGTGCGGCTCCCAGAACATCAGGATCAGCGGCGCCTTGCGCTCGACGGCCGAACGGATTTCCGTGATGAGCGAACCCTCGCCACCTGAGGGAATGGAAATGTAGTCGAGACCGAGCGCCTCGATGCGCTTGGCGTTCGAGTCACCCCATTCGGCGGGATAGTCGAGGAAGCGCCCCGATGGTGCGGTGTCGGCGGTCTCGAAGAGTTCCGTGCAGTCGTTCAGCGCCTCCCAGCTCGGCAGGCCCTCGCACATGTCAACGACATAGGACGGCACATACCAGGCTTCCTGGGGCTTGAGACCGGCGACCGCGACCTTGACAGCCTCGCCGGAGTCAAAGTGCTCATCCCAGGCATCGCCGATGTTGGAGCTCCAGATTTCGAGTGTCGCGTGAATGTCGCCGTCGGCGACGGCCGTGACCTGCGGATAGTAGCCCGCCGTCACGTATTCGACGTTGTAGCCCATGCGCTTGAGCGCCTCGCCGGCCACCGTCGTGCTGATGTGCTGGCCTGTCCACTCGTTCATGGCAAGCTTGATCGGCTCATCGGTTTCGGGAATTGACTGGGCGTGCGCTGTCGTTGCAACACCGGCAAGCATCGCGCCGGCGGCGACGGCCGACAGCAACTTCCTCGTCAGATCCATGATGTGTGTCTCCCTGGTTTCATGGTCGCAAACACCCGTGCCGGATGTTCCACGCCCATTCTATGCGACACGACTCCGCAGTGCGCAAGTCGCACGCAACACACGTCCGGCCGGTCGGCCGGCGTTGAGGGTGTTGCGAGCGGCGTCACGGCGGCGCGGACGTCGCAAGCAAGCCATCGAGACGGCGTGACGGCGTCTGTCGCCAGGGGCCCGGAACGCACCGAAACCGACCTCCCGGGTCCTGGCTGTGTGGCCATGGCCCCGGGCGAACTCGTCGCGTTCCTCACAGCCGTCCGGGCAGGCCGTCTCGATGGCTGCAAGGCGCTCCCTTGCCTTTGCGACATCGCCGGTTTCAGGCAGGAGTTCTCCGAGGGACTCATGGGCGTGCCGATGCCGTGGATCGATGTCGGGAGCCATCCCGTACCAGGTGAAGGCCCCGTACCAGGTGAAGGCGTTGTCGAACCTGCCGGTCTGGCGCGACGCATGGCCCGACTCCCTTGCGATCGACATTCTCCAGCAGACCGAGCGCCTCCTCGTCATCCCCGGTCCCGGGCGAGGTCGGCGGCGTCAGGCAACGATGCCGTGTTGCCTGTTGTGTCCGGCAGAACGCCAGGCTTGAAACAGTCTTCCAAGGACGCGACTACGCCGTTTATGGGCTGTCGTTCTTCAACGAGTCCGGGCAGGAAAACATCGACTTCAAGGATGCGTTTCAGGAATTTGTAGAAAGTGCAGAGTGCTCTGCAGGCCGTGCAATCGGAGGAAGGACATGACAGAGTTGGAGGTGATATGGGTAGACGAGGCAGGCATTTGAGAATGCGGAATGCCGATAATCACACGCAACCCTCTGCCCGAACCTACCCCGGCCGATCTGTCAAGCATTCGGCAGCGCCTTCCACGGGCCAGCCGTCTTTCGCGAACCGAGGCGAGCAGGTCAGATTGCAGACGTAGGCAGCAATGGACAGTGGCATGTCATTACAAGCGCTGCCAAGACACCTGAGGAGTTATGCATGTGCCGCGCGCCGCTCAGATGAAGGATGTTTCATCGCATACCCAACAGGAACCTGTCACGTGATTGCGGTCAATTTCATATGTTCGACCGAGCACATAGCCGGGTGATGGCCCTTCCAGACTCGCTCCGCATCTACGTCGGCATGCTGCAGCGTAAACTCAACGACGCTGCTGCCCGCCCCAGGTGGATCTTCAGCGAACGCGGGGTCGGATTCCGCATGGCCGGACCGGAGAAGGAGTGAGCAAAGCCGCCGCAACGTCGACTGGCGATGTCCTGCGGACCGGAGCGCAGCTGCAACTCCGTTCGACTGCTGTCCCGACGCTTTGGGTGAGCAGCGCGCCGCGCCCGTGGAACGGCCCGTATGCCGCCCCTCAGTACGCCCAGTCTGTCCGCCTTTGCCGTCATGCCGTTCCCGCCTCGGCATGAGTTCCGGTGAACCTGATGGAACCGGTCCCATGCGCATAGTCGAAGCGCACGACAAGGCGATACCTGTTTGCGCCGAATTCGAGACGACCTGGTCGCCGCCGTCAATGCTCGCGCATGCGTGGGCGGTCTTGAACAGCCGAGGACCAGTCCGCTTTGGCCGCGTTTCAGGCGACAGACAGGCGGTCGAGGTCGAGCCGGTCGCTCTCGACGTAGTCGCGCGCCGCCATGTCCTCCAGCCGGCAGGCGTTGGGTAGATCGAGGTGGAACCGGCCGGACCGGTCGAACAGGGCAAGCCACCGTTCGAGGAAGCCCGACCAGTCGGCGGCTCTTCTGCCGGGTCGCCGTCCTTGATGAACCACCAAGTCAGCTGAACCTCGTCATCATCCCAAGATGGCGCGGCGCGCACCCGGATTTCTCTCAGTGCCCGGAGATGGGCCCCTTCGTCGGTCCGCCTGTTGTACCGCGCGACCATATGCGCCTGGAGACTGCTGGCCGCGGCGACGAAATCGTCGGGAAAGGCGAAGCGCGAACGCTTGCGAGCAAGGGCCTGGGCGAAGGCGCGGATTTCCTCGTCGGTTTCCCAGCCGGGAAGCCGGGTCCACCTGGCGACAATGGCCTTTTCGACGGTCATGGTACGGTCGAGGTCCGCGACCAGACGGTCCCCGGCGGTCGCCGGAACCTGGGCGAAGGCGGGCCGTTTGAGGCGACGGATCTCTTCAAGCCAAGACTCGGACACCGCGACCAGTGGCGCGATTTCGACGAATGGCTGGGCGCGACAGTTTCGGACGATATCACAGGTCTGGCTCAGCATTACCATGCCTTGGACCTTGTCCAGCACGGGCGTGGCGTCGGCTTCGATGGCCTCTCCTTCCTCCGCGAACGCCTCGGCCACCTGCATGGATGCGGGGCGGAGCGGATGGGACAGGTCGGCGAGATGAAGGAACTCCAGGCCGGCGTCGAGGGAGACATCCCCCTGACGCCAGGCCCGGAGGGCCCGGTCGATCGCTTGTTCGTCCTCGTCCGACAGGGGCATGGAGCGTTAGTCCAACGTCTTGGGAGGCCGTCTGACCCGGACGGTGCGGGACTCGGCCGGCACTTTGGGCCGGTCCTGCACGGCTTCCAGCAAAAGCGCCGGCGCGGGTGGGCGCCGCGCATCCTGAGCGCCACGGGAGAGTGGGATGCGGTGAGTCTCGAGCGTCCGGTCGCCCTGGCCGCGGGCCGTGGCCTCGTCGAATCGGCCAGCGTGCAGGAGGTCCAACGGAGAATTTCCCGTAGCTTGGTCGACCGAGAGCAAGAATGCGCGGGTGTCGCGCCGCCCGCCCTGATCGAGATTGCGGACCGCGGCCAGCATCCGCCGGATTGTTTGATCGTTCCCGGCGCTGACTTGCTTGCCGTTCGCCCAGTGATGGATACTGCGCCGTGAGACGTCGAACAGTTCGCCGAGCTCTTGCCAGGTCAGTCTGGAACGACGACGGATCTCCATGATGGCTTCGGCCGTAGATTCCGCAGGCCTAACTGTCTGTTCCTCAATGCGGCTCAAGCTAGCTCAAGGCAGCATATCTAGGGATCCGCGAGGAGACAAGATACAATATGCATTGCTCAACCGTCGAGATGAAACTGGCGCTTGCTGTCTTCCGACAGTGCCGGGCTTTCGCCGATTGCTCCCGTAGACCTCCTCGCCAACCACCAGGCCTATTGCACCGGTTAGGATCCGCAGACCGCTTGTCGATATCCTGACTCGCTCGACCACCGACCGATGCGCATCTCCGGCCAGCTAGGCTCGTAGGCCTGTCTACCGAGAGCAACGACCATCTGCGCATCGGCAGGTCGTCCGAACACTCCTCTCCTTGAAAAGGTCACCCGTGCGCTTGCTGACCCTCATCACTCCATAGTCTAACGCCGGACCAAATTCCTGCAGACGAATACTATAGCATTATCCGTGACCTTCTTGCGGTCTGATGTCTTCCATACGATCGTGACCAAGCAGGCAAACTGCGATTGTCCGGGGAACCACACCTATAGCCTACGTGCCAATACTCTACACTTCCTCTAGTTTGCGTCTCGGCGTGCCACCCACTGTGTATGCTCTCGAGAAAACGCCAGCTCTGCTTCGTTGACAAAATCCGAAAATTCTTCTTCTGACCTTACTGCATCTGATCGAGTCCGAATAATCCCAATCTCATGAGCTGTCAAATTATAGCTCGCAATCAACTCTCCATGCCTCTTCATTTGCAGCCAACCCAATGCTGACGTTGCCAAAACAATCAAGGGATCAAATGCCAATAGAATATGACTGACCCCCAGTTCCTCCGCATTAAGGCTCACGGCGGCGGCCACGTAGACCCCGACAGTTATTGCGACCCACAACCGGGTGTGGTTCTGGTATGGGGTAAAGAGTTCGTGTTATGTTTGATAGGTGTTCGTATGATGTATGCACATTTTTTCGCCACTCGTCACAGTTTTCTGTGTTGAGCGCCAAAAACACAGACATCAGACCCATCATCGGATCTGATTGACCCCTGATTGTGATCGTGGCAGACGCTGCGCTTGATCGCGAGTTCTGGTTCAGAATGACTGCCGAAGACCGTCAAGGGGCGATCCATGAGGAGCTTGTACGGCTGTTTCCCGGAGAGTTGCCGGCTGCGTTCGCCGCCTTCATGGTGAGTGTGCGCGAGAAGCTCGAGGCGTTTGAGGGGCGGCACGCCACGAGGGCGTTCGAGAGCGGCGTCGCCGAGGCGGCCAACCGGCTTTCGGCGCAGATCGTCAGGCAGGCCCTTGTCTCACTCGACACGCAAGACCCCGTGATCGAATACCGCGGCGAGAGATATCGTCGGGAAGGCGCCACGAACAAGCGGGTCATGACATCCTTCGGTGCCATCAACTATGAGCGTTCACGATACCGTCGCCGGTCCCGTGCGTCGGTGTTTCCGGCGGATCGCCTTGCCGGCTTGATCGAGGACTTCTGGACGCCACGAGCGGCATACCTTGCCTTGCAGGCGGTATCGTCGATGCCACCGCGTGATTGCGTGAAGATGTTCCGCCGACAGGGCGGGATGTGTCCCGGTGTATCGAGCCTGATCCGGCTCTACGAGGTGGCCGGCAGACACTGGGAAGAGATCGCCGATGACGCGCTCGCAGAGATCCGTCATGGGGAGGAGATTCCCTCTGACGCCACGTCCGTGACGATCCAGATGGATGGCGTCATGGTGCCTGTGGGCCAAGACAGACGCAAGCGGAAACAGGACCTTGAGGGGATCACGTGGAAGGAAGCCGCTTGCGCGACGATCACTCTTGGCAATGCCGCCGGCGAGCGTCTTCGCACCCTGCGCCATGCCAGAATGCCCGAAGCGAACAAGCTCAGGCTCAAGCAGCTGATCCGCGACGAGGTTCACTCTCTGCTGGCCAGACGGCCGGACCTCGAACTTGTTGTGGTGGCCAACGGAGCCAGGGATCACTGGCGGTTCTTCGAGGAAGCCTTCCCCGAGGCCGAGCAGGTGCTCGACTTCTTCCATGCAGCAGACTATCTCAAGGAGGCGCTTGATCACGCCTATGGCCAGGACAGCATTCAGGGCAACCGTCGCTGGCACATCCTGCGCGAGACCCTGCTTGTCGAGATCTCCGGCGTCGACAAGGTCATCGCCTCCCTCGCATATCTCAAGCGATCCTACTCGCCTCTGGTCTCCAGGGCGATCGGCTACTTCACCAACAACCGCAAGAGGATGAACTATGCCGACTACAGACGTCGCAACCTGACTATCGGCTCCGGGCTTGTTGAAGCCACCAACAAGAGCCTCGTCACGCAACGGCTGAAGGGATCAGGCATGATCTGGGGGCAAAGCGGCGGCCAGGCCATCCTGTCGCTGCGCGCCCTCGACAAGTCAGACCGCTTCGACACCGCATGGAACATCCTGGAACCATATTGGCAGAAAAAAGCAATCGACAATTATTGAAGAAAATTACCCCATATGAGAATCGCACCCCCACAACCTCAGTGCTTTCCTATTTTGTGCTGACTTTTTCACATACCAGCTACGCTGATCATCAATACGATGCGTGACATAATATGAAATCCGTTCTTCTAGAGCTTTCCCGCGTACCATAATCATCGAATCGGTAGCCTGATGCGTATGTGCATCATGCAGGTTTTCGGCGATACGCTGATTTGCCCTCAGTATGTCATGAAAAAGATTGCGAAATTCCGCTTTAGGCATGTCAATATTCTTAGCATCTCCAAACGGATGCGCTCGCATGGTAAATCGCCACGTTGCTGTCTTTATAGATTCAGCCAATGCTCGACATTGGTACCAATCCTGATCCTTCTTCTTGAAAACATTGTATACAAATAATCCTGCCAATACCACCAAGAATATGGAAATCCATAGAGGTGAAATTCCAGTCAATGTACGAGTAGCAGCTGTTCCGCTAACACAGAACAGCAGGAAGTATTCCCACTTGATGATCCACAGAAAATGCCCCTGAGCTAGATTCGATCCTTTGTCTGCACTCTGATAAAGTGCTGGAAATTCCAATTTAGTGCCACTCATGATATTTGTCGAATCCCTGCTACGATCGAGTCTATATTCCAGTTCACCACCAAATGTGATGCTTGTGAGACCGCTAACGGCATTCGTTGAGTGCCCCAAGGTCGGACGCCTAGAATCGGCTTTCCAATGCTTTGAGAAAAGTCCATTTCGAATTGGATCCAGTCGCTATATGAAGTCCACATTCCCGCAATTATAATGACGCAGTGAACTGGTCGAATCTGCTGTCGTAGCTCTTCTTTCATTCTGGCAGCTGCCAACTGCCCGAATCCTTTCGTCGTGGGTACAGAGTAGTTCCGCCACGAAAAGTACCGTCTATTGTTAAGCTTGTTAACCATTGATGTGTAGTTAGTGTCCGGCAGAAAACCCATAAATTATTGACAACATTCGTCAATTCGTCCATTCTTGATTTGAAGAATGGTCCGATTCGGGTTGTTTTCCCCGGTTTTGGTACTGAATCAGGGATTTTCAGGGAATCTTCGGGAGGTGAGTATGCGACTGGTACACGATCTGGAGATGGAATTGGGTGGGGTCCGCATCGAGGATATCCAGCTGGACCTGAAGTCGCGAGACGACATACCGGCCCTGCTGTTGGGGCTCCAGCATCTTTACAGGGAGACGGACCTGCGGGAGCGGCTGTTCGGTCTCCTTGAGGAACACCTGCTCCCCGACGTCGACATGCATGTCGGCCGTCCGGGCATGGACATGTGGAAGATCCTTGTGATGGGGGTTATCAAGCAGGGTCTTGGGTGTGATTTTGATCGCTTGCAGGAACTGGTGAACCATCATGCGACGATCCGTGAGTTTCTCGGTCATGCGGATATCTGGGACAAACGCAAGTACCAGCATCAGACGCTGATGGACAACGTGAGCCATCTGTCGCCCGCACTTCTCGTGGCGGTCAACCAGCTGATCGTGGAGAGTGGCCATGCGGTCGCCAGAAAAAAGCCTGGCGGGCCCTTGCGCGGGCGTTGTGACTCGTTTGTTGTCGAGACTGACGTACACGATCCCACAGACGTCAATCTTTTGTGGGATGCGATGCGCTGTTTGATCCGGGATACCGGACGCGCAACGATCGAAGTCGGGCTGACGGAGTGGCGACAGTGGAGACACCTGTCGAAGAAGGTGAAGAGCCTGTTCAATAAGGTGCGCACGACCAGGCGGGCCACCCGAGAGGATGTGGAGGAGTATCTGACGGTGTGCCAGGGGCTCGTCGAGCGGGCTGAGGAAAGTCTGACGTTTCTCAGGAAGATGCCATGGGTGGACGACGCGATCATCTGGCAGATCGACAGGTGGCTCGAGCACGCCTGGCGGCAGCTGGATCAGGTTGAACGGCGGCTTCTCAAGGGTGAGACCATCCCTCAGGAAGAGAAGGTGTTCTCGATTTTCGAGGAACACACCCGGTGGATCTCCAAGGGCAAGGCGGGCCGTCCGGTGGAACTCGGCGTTCCGGTGTGCGTGATGGAAGATCACCATGGGTTCATTCTTCACCACGCGGTGATGTGGGACGGGAGCGATGTCGATCATGCGGTGGCGATGGTGACAGAGAGTCAGAAGCGCTTTGCCGATCTCCGTGCGGTGAGTTTCGACCGCGGCTTTCACAGCCCTTCAAACAGGGCCCGTCTTGATGATCTGCTCGACTGCAACGCCTTGCCCAAAAAGGGGCGCCTGACCGAGGTCGAACGAAGGCGTCAGGAAGACGGCGCGTTCGTCGCCATGCGCCGCCAGCACCCGGCAGTCGAATCAGCCATCAACAATCTCGAACATCGCGGTCTCGACCGCATTGTCTCCTATGGATCCGAGGGCTTCGAACGCACCACGGCACTGGCCGTGGTCGCCTTCAACATCCATCGCATTGGTCTGACACTGCGCCGTCTGTCGCGACGACGATACGCCGCCTGACCTTCTCTCCCGGCACACCGGTTCTCCAACCCGCTCAATGAACGGGCAGGAAGACACACGTCCTGATATTGGCGGCACACGCGATACGTGTCAGATTTTCCGAATGCGGCCGCCACAATCACCTCCGTCACCGTCAATCAGAGCCCATTCGTCAGCGATTCCGCGTCTCAATCCTCGTCAGTCGTGTCCCCTTTGGTGCCAGAGAGGAGGTTTTCTGCCGGACACTAGTTACGATCGTATGACCAAGAATGGCTGATGAAAAGACGTTTGGGAATCAAGATCGTTTCCTCCCGATTCTTGCCGCTTCGAGAATTAGTTATGAGACACAAATGTTAAGTTGCGTCCTTGTGCAGGACCTGCTTGCCTCATTCGCGATGCTACATCCAGCCCGACAGCAGTCCATCCACCAACCCTACAACTCTCTTGGTTCTTCCCGGCGCTGTCTCGGTAGCTCGCAGAGTGGCCGTCATCGCATAGCAATTGGCTGAATTCCACAACCAGGCGGTCTGAGTCGTCGGCCGGCGTTGCGGCGTCATGATCCAGGACCTGCATTGACGGCACTCTTCGGTGCCTTCCCGGCCTTGAAGGTGGGCGACGTTGAAGCCGATATCGATACCGCCTCTCCAGTCCTCGGATTGCGTCTGCTACGGACCGGCCTGTTTCTGATGCCAAAGCTCCCGAATCCCGCTATCCGAACCTCATCGCCATCCGCGAGAGCCCCGCTGATGGCCGTGAACACGCCGTCCACCACTTCCTTCGTCACCGCCTTGCTCAGGCCGGTTCGGGCTGTCAGCCGATCGTCCATCTCCGCCTTGTTCACCCGATCTCACCCTCCACCGTCCTATCCTGTGCCGCTCCCCGATTGCCCGTAGGGCATGGCGCCAGTCAACGGCCGCTCAGATCGGACTTGGCTCTGTTGCAAAGCTGATGCCGAAGCGAGGTGATCCAGGCAAGAACCCGTCAAGTGTCCTCCCCGATCGCCAATGTCCCGCCACTATCGCGCCGCCGGTGGCCAGATCGGAAAGCGCCAGCGGGGTCGGATGAGCTTCCGGTCCAGGAAACGCTCGGTGGCGGGCAGATCCAGGACAAATTCGGCCGAACGACTCTCGTGCTCGTGCAGCATGTAGGTCGGAAGATCGCGCCACTCGAAGTCGGGGTGTCCGAAACTGTTGGCACCGACGCGGACCCAGATCCTGTCTCCTTCGGCATACCAGCCAGTGGTTTCCGGTGTGGGGTGAGCGGCCCGGCGGCGGGAGGGATGAAGGAGGCTGCGGAGCTGTTCGCGGAGGACGTCGTACCGGGTGGAGGCGTATGCCTCCCAGGCTATCGGCTGTGCCCACGCCGGGTCGTGGCCACAGCTGGCGAGAATGCCGCAGATGACTTTCGACGAAAGCAGAAGCCAGTCGGTCGCGCCCGCGTCGAGGTGTTCGAGAATCTCCCTCAAATAGCGCCGGTAGAGGTGGGTGGAGGGGTCTAGCAAGGACAGCCGGTCGGACATGGCGATTCGGCCGCCCTCGTCCTCGCTCGGAAGTGAGGCCGAGCTGTAGACCAGCAGGGTCCGCTTCGCGATCTCGTCGGGAAACCCGCCGGCGCGGGCGTTCATCGACACGATCGTGCAGGGTGTCTCGTCATGCGGCGAGAGGGTCTCGTCCTTGATGTACTCTGCGGCGTGCTCCCGGAACCGCCGCCAGCCGACGTCATCAAAGAACGCCGGCATGCGTCGATACGAGGCGTCGATCGCGCGCAGGGTCTGGTTGGTCAGGCGCCCGCCGATGGCACCCTGGAAGTCGTCCCCAAGCATGAATTTCCCGACGACGTCCACGAGCTGTGTCTTCCCTGAGTTCGACTTGCCGTAGACGATCCCTACCCTGGGGAACCGGATGACGTCCCGGCCGTCAAGGGCGGCACGTCGGCGGAGGGTGCACATCAGCGGTGAGAAGAACATCCAGCACAGGAAAATGAAGTAGTCGTGCTGGAGCTTGTCGACGCGGCCACGAAATGCCTCGCGATAGGCGTCCCAGAAGGCAACCAGGGCGGTGGCGTCATCGCGTACCTTCTCTTCCTCGCTGTCGAGGGACCAAGGGGAGCCACAAACGGTTGCGTGGCGAGACGTCGTGTCCAGGGAGAAGGTCGGATTGGCCAACTCCGTCTGCCGGGTCAGACGGCTGATCCGGCCGGAAAACTGCCTTCGCAGCGTTCCGTCGAGTTTGACTGTGGCCTGGCCAGCCCCCTGTGTTTCCTTCGGCATCGCTGGGAGCACCATGTCGTAGAGCTTCTCCACCCGACGGCCGCGATCCGCGCATCCGGCGGACTCCGCCGGATGCGCGAGCTGAATCACCTGCGCGCCTCGCCCTGGCGCGAGCACCGGTGTCGCGTCTGGCGATACCTCCTCGGTCGGGTCCAGTCGATTTTCCAGGAGGGTTGCGATATCGACTTCGGCCGAGGTGTGGTTCCGAACCTCCCGGTACTGACCCTCGAAGTGTTCCCATGCGCGATCGTCACGGAATCGGATGAGCACCTCGTGCTGGTCGCCGAGCAATGCAGCGGCCGAAAAGTTGGCGGAACCGGTCAGCACACAGCGTTCGCCATTCGGGCCGTCCGAAAGAAGATAGATCTTCGCGTGTGAGACATGTCCCTCCACCACGCGAACCTGCAGGCGTCCTTCCCGGATACGCTTGAGAACCGCGGCGTGACGGGATGGCGACAGTCCGCGGATTGCGCGGTGGACCTCTCCGATGGTGGTGGTCTGCAGAGCGACGATAGCCGCCAAGTCGTTCACAACCCGTGAGTAGCCGAGCACACATTCGACACTTGCGCCCTCGAACTGGTCGAGGACGGTGCTCAGCATCGGCACACTCGACGAGTAGGTGAGAATCCGAATCTCACGATATCGTGCGAACTCATCGAGATCGAAGTTGCATGTCCCGATAGCCTTCGCTTCGAGAACCAGCGAACGGGCCCACGAGGTGTTCTCTACAAAAAGGCTGGTGGAGTGGTCAGGGGTGGCGCTGTCGGCGCTGGAGTGCTTCATTTGTTGGCGACCTTCCTCGGGGCATTCGGCGGGGCGCAATGGGGAAACAGGGAGGTTCGGGCGGGTGATTCTATCCTTTCATCATTCCACTGTTCACTCGGGGGATTGAACGCCGTACAAGTCCGGCATGCAAGTTGGACTGCGCCAGTTTGATGCTGCAACGCTGGACTGGCTGCGTGATGCGGCGACGCAGCCAGGTGCCACGCGCAGCGGTCTGGCTCGGGACCTGTGCGATCGTGCGGACTGGCGCAACGCTTCCGGCGCTCCTTGTGAGGCGTCGGCCCGCAAGCTTCTGCCACGCCTTGCCGGGCGTCTGGGGATCACCCTGCCGGCGCCCGGACGCACGATCCCTCCCGGCAAGGCCGGTGTGCCGCCACCGGTTCCGGACCGGGAGATCCGCTGCACCCTGGAGGACCTTGGGGCCCTGCGTCTGGTGCCTGTCGAGGACACGGCGTCGCGGCGTTCCTGGGAGGCGATGATCGACGCATGGCACCCGCTGGGCTGGTCGCGTGCGCCGGGCCGGCAGGTGCGCTACTGGATCGAGTCGGACCGCGGGCTTCTCGGCGGCATCAACTTCGCCTCGGCCTCCTGGCATCAGAAGGCGCGTGATCGCTGGATCGGCTGGTGCGACGACGCGCGGACGGCGCATCTCGACGCCATCGTCTGCAACCATCGCTTCCTTCTGGGTCCATGGGTCCATGTCGCGCACCTGGCGTCCCATGTCCTGGCCGCCGCCACGGCGCGCCTCGCCGATGACTGGCAAGCGGCCGGCGGACGCCGCCCGCTTCTTGTCTATACCTACGTCGCGCCCGAGCATGCCGGCAGTTGCTATGCGGGTGCAGGATGGCAGCGTTGCGATGAGCCGACCAGCGGCATGCCGCCCGGACAGACGCAGCGCGGGCCTTTGCGTGCGGTGTGGATGAAGCCGCTGGCGGCGGACTGGAAGCCGCGGCTGTGCGCTGTACCGGAACGCTCGATCACGAAGCCGGTTGCCGTGTCTCTTGACGAGAACGCGGACTGGGCCGATCACGAATACGGGCGCCTGAGCCATCCCGACGGTCGTCTGCGCGAGCGCATCAAGCGGATGGGACGGGCATGGCATGTACATAGGGGAGCGTCGTTGCCGGCGATCTTTCCGGACCGGGCCGAGCGCAAGGCGGCCTGCCGCGTGCTGTCGAATGAGCGGGTGACGATGGATCACATTCTGGAAAGCCACCAGGCGGCGACCGTCGAACGCTGTGCCCGGGAACGGGTGGTGCTCGCCATTCAGGACACCACGACGGTGAACGATGACGGGTTGCAGACCACCGAAGGCCGGGTTGCCATCGGTGGCCGTGGCGTCGGCGCCCAGGGTCTGCTGGCGCATGTCGGTCTGGCGGTGACGCCGCAGGGCCGGGCGCTGGGGGTCTACACGCTTGACGCCGACTTCCGCCACGTCGTCGCCGATGGCGACGGTGACAGGGGCGATGACGAGAGCGGCAAGGAAAGCCGACGCTGGCTTGATGGTCTGGAGAAGGCCCGGCAACTCAAGGAAGCGTGTGCCGGCACGCGGGTGGTCACGGTCTGTGACCGCGAGGCCGACATGTGGGAGATGTTCCAGAGAGCGTCGCGTGAGGGAGACGCCCTTGTGATCCGCGCCATCGTCGGTGATCACCTTGCGTTGACGGGCCCGGCTGGCGCGGATCACAAGGGCGTCTCCCTCACGCGACGCTCTCTGGAACATCTCCCACATGTCGGCCTCGCGGTCACAGACCGTGACCACCCGCGTGCCGACATGTGGGAGATGTTCCAGAGAGCGTCGCGTGAGGGAGACGCCCTTGTGATCCGCGCCAGCCGGGCCCGTCAATGCAAGGTGATCACCGACGATGGCGCCTGTGAGGACCTGTGGGCCCATGTCGCCCGGCAGCCCGCATGCGCCACGCGGCATCGCGTCATCGAGGCCTGCGGCGGACCGCGCCGCCGCAAGCAACGCGAGACCGATCTCGCACTGAGGGCCTGCAGGGTGCGGCTCGCGCCGCCGAAGGACGCCACAGATCCAACGCCGGTCGACCTTGTCGCCGTCAGCGCCACGGAGACCACGCCTCCTGGCGATGGCGCACCCCTGCACTGGCTGCTGCTCACCACCGAGGGCGCACCAGGCCCGCACCAGGCAGAGCAGACCGTCGCCTGGTACGAGGCCCGCTGGTCCATCGAGACATGGTTCTGTGTCCTCAAGAACGGCACACGGCTGACCGACCGGCAACGCGACAGCGCCGACGACTGAGAAAGTGCCTCGCCTTCGACGTCATCACCGCCTGCTACGTCCCACGACCTGAACTTCATGGCACCACCGAACCCTCAACCCCGGCCAGGGACGTCATCGACCCGGAGATGATCACCTGTCTCTCCATCTTCCTGCGCCTGCTTGGCATCCGCCGGATCATGCGCTCGCCGCCGGACCCCG